>JBDRPN010000047.1:0-341135 GCA_043826925.1 Pseudomonadota bacterium | reverse complement strand
GTGAAACCGCCACTTCAGACGACCGCCGAAATTATGTCGAGCGTTTGGCAGCATCAACCGCAGCCAAACCCACTCCCACCTACCTATTAACGCCAGCTACCACCGCTACTTTCCATAATCGAGGACTTTGCATAAGTGCCCATTGCGGCCTGATGGCTTGGGCATGGTCAATGGCGGTTCCCGCCACCAAGCGGCCATCACAATTTCAAGTCGAATACCTATTTCGTTTCACACCCCATACAAAACAAAAGCAGCCCAGTACCTCGGATCGCTCCATTTCGGGTGTTGCCTGAATTCCTGTTTGGTCTGGCGTAGAGCAACGAGTTGTGACGTACCGGCCTTGAGTTTGGTAAAAAAACGACGCATGAACTCGGCTGTGGCGTTGTCATCCACCGGCCACAGGCTCAGCAGTGTATTCCTGTTGCCGGCGACGAACAGTGCATACGGCAGACCCATCACGCTTTCACCTGCCAGCGTTTTGCCCACCCCGGTGTCGCAGGCGCTGAGCACGGTTAGGTCACTCTTCATGTCGTAAAGTGGCCATTCGCCGGCAGTCACGTAGCCATCAATACCTGCCGGATTGCCTTGCCGACTCAGCACTAGGCTAGACAGTGCCGAGTTTTGTGCCAGATAGCCGTGCGCGCTGAACAACAAGTAGCGATAGTCTTTCAGCTTGCCGGCCTCGTTGAGTTGCAGTAGTTTCCCTTCACTGGCATCTAGCCCCAAATAGGTATCGACGTTGGCGCCGCCTCCCGCCGTCTTTCCGCTAAACACGGCGCTTATCTCCTGAATTTCATGTGCGGTACCTGGAAGGTTTTTCCAGACCAATTCGTTCATGATGGTTTGTTCGGCACTTGCCCGCATGGGCGGTAGCGCGTACCCCCGATCCGCAGCGGCACCGCTGCGCGTTGCATACCCGCGCGTGCTGCCGCGCTGCATGCCCTGATTCTCAACCCAGCCGCTGTCATATACCGCATTGCCCATGGCCAACAGATCCTTCGGCCGCTGCAGCATGTCGTACTCAGCTTCACGCTGTTTGAGCAGCATGAATACGGAAAAGCTTTGCACCAAGGTTATGTTGCGCGTCTGTACCAGCGTTTGCACAGGATTTCCGAAAGACTCTAATACCTCGACCAGTGTATCGAAGGGCAGGAGCGCCAGATCCTTGTCCGGACTGATGACCCAGCGCGCGTAAGGGCCAGCCACCGGCAGGATGGGCTTGATCAGGGCGTCGTGCCAATAGCGGTTGAGTACCTTAAGGGGCTCGGTTACCTTGCTGGCTCCTGAGGGCACTGCGTGGGCAGGCTGTAGCCACTGATAGCCACCGTCTTTGAGCGCTACCAACTGGCCTTTCGGGCCGCCCTTCGTACTGGGTGAAACCAGTTCACGGTACGCGGCTACGGTCCTGGCGTGGTTCTTGATCTGACCCAGATCTACCCATTTGGCTTCGCCGCTGGCGTCGAGGAGAAAGGCCTGGGCCATGCCACTGGTATGAATGAGGTAGCTCACGAAAACCTCGCCGTCGCCGATGAGCTGTTTTGCCTGGCTGGCCGTGGCCGGTTTGAGGGAAATCAGCTGGGCGTATTTCGGGTAGCGGTTGTTCAGGCTGGCCACCAGTTGGACATGATCGGTGCCATGCGCGTCCAGTTGCTTTTGAAGGGCCAGCAACGCGCCGCTGTCGCGCGTGCCCTGGGCGCTGAGCTTGTCGATCTGCAACCGCAGAGCCTGGGCGCGAGTTCCGCTGGCTTGCAGTTTCAGCTGCTCGGCCGCCGGCAAGGAACGTAGGGCAACCTGTGCTTTGATGCTATCCGTCAGCGTGCGCGCCTTGGAGATGTCGCCTAGATTGAATGCGTCCCCAAAACTTTTGGCGCCAGCGTACCACGTAGCGTACTGCAGATAGCGATCAGAATAATTCGCGAAGAGACTTTGGCGTTGCTCGGTCGCCAGCCCTGGCAAAACGCGGAGTTTTTCGGTGCCGGCGACGATTGCGGGTATCAGCGCCAGCGCCTTCTCATGCTGGCCGAGGGCGCGGTAGGTGAGGGCCAGGTTGTTCATCGAGCTGAGCGTGTCGGGGTGATCCTCGCCCAGCTTGGCGCGCGTGAGCTTCAAGGTTTGTTCATGGAGTGCCAGGGCCTTTTCGTGCTGGCCGAGGGTGCGGTAGGCGTTGGCTAGGTTGCTCATCGAGCCGAGCGTATTGGGGTGATCTTCGCCCAGCTTGGCCCGCATGAGCTTCAGGGTTTGCTCCTGGACTTCCAGCGCCTTGTCATGCCGGTCGAGGGCGCGGTAGGTGAGGGCTAGGTTGTTCATGGAGCTGAGCGTGTCCGGGTGATCCTCGCCCAGCTTGGTGCGCCTGAGCTTCAAGGTTTGTTCCTGGAGTGCCAGCACCTTTTCGTGCTGGCCGAGGTCGATATAGGTGGCGGCCAGGTTGCTCATCGAAGTGAGAGTGTGGGGGTGATCCTCGCCCAACTTGGCGCGCCTGAGCTTTAGGGCTTGTTCGTTGAGCACCAGCGTCTTGTTGTGCTGGCCGAGGTCGCGGTAGATGTTGGCCAAGTTGCCCATCGAGCTGAGTGTGTAGGGGTGATCCTCGCCCAGTTTCGCACGCATGAGTTTCAGGGTTTGTTCCTGCAGCGCCAGCGCCTTGTCGTACTGGCCGATGTCGCGGTAGGTGAGGGCAAGGCTGCCCATCAAGCGGAGCGTGTCGGGGTGATCTTCGCCCAGCTTGGCGCGCATGAGTTTCAGGGTTTGTTCCTTGAGCGCCAGCGACTTCTCATGCTGGCCGAGGGCGCCGTAGGTGTTGGCCAGGTTGCCCATCGAGCTGAGTGTGTAGGGATGATCCTCGTCCAGTTTGGCACGCATGAGTTTCAGGGTTTGTTCCTGCAGCGCCAGCGCCTTCTCATGCTGGCCGAGGGCACCGTAGGTGTTGGCCAGGTTGTTCATCGAGGAAAGCGTGTTGGGGTGATCCTCGCCCAGTTCTTGCGTATAGATCGTCTTGGCCTGTTCCAAGAGTTGGAACGCTTCCGGGATTTGCCCTTGGCGGTAGGCCTTGATGCCCGCATTCGTCAAACGATCCCCTTCAGTGCTCGCCTTGGCCTGACTCGTTGGGCCACCCGCTTGCGACCAAGCCGTCTGCGGCACAGCAAGCCAGAACGCAGCACAGACCACACGGAAGATCGCGATCAGACTAGGGCGCGACTTGCGCGTGTGGAGCTTCGGTACGTGGTGCATGGGGTTCCTCAGGAACGGTTGGAGATAAGTGGCTTTTCGGCAGAGGTCGTTCAATCTCCTGGAACACTGAGATGCAAAGCGCTGAATCCTATTCTCGGAGTGGCAACAGTGCAAGACAGACGGGCCGTATGCAGCGTGGCTCCTGCTTGGACGAACTATCGATATGACAACTCGGCGTCTATGTCCGCAAGGTGGTGTTTCCGGACCTCGCAGATGCATGGTTTTCCTGGCCTCGACTGACCGGACCTGGCCGAACACGGAAGTTGATCCTGTTATATCCAACGGCTGGAAAAGCCCCAAACCCTCCGCTCGCCTGATCTAGGATGCGGCGCGCAAGGCCGCGTTGAGGCGCTCGATGACGATGGTCCAGTCGGCGTCTTCTTCCATTTCACCGCGCAGGAACTGGGCCTGGGATGCGCTCCAGAAGGGTGCATCGGCGAGCGCGGTGCTCGCCGCGAGGGGTTTGTGCGCGGCGATGAAGGACTGGATGGCCTGCGGCGCCGAGTCCAATCCCAACTGATCGAACAAGCGCGTCATGGTGGGAATCGAATCTTCCATCGCCCTTGCCTCCACGGTACCGGATAGTCAGGAAAGCATAGCCCGCCGTGCGCTGGCGGACAACCACGAGCAGGTCGTGGGTAAGGCGGCGGAGCGGGCCGGCAGAGTCGGCGCTGGCGCGACGGCGCTGCGCGGCGGAATTGGCTAGGCGGGCGCCAGGCCCAGGGCGGAGCGCGCTTCGGCGGGGCTGGCAACCTCGCGCCCGGCATGGCGCGCGCAGGCTGCGAGCGCTTCGATCAGCGCGCCGTTACCGGCGGCGCGGCTGCCGTCAGGCAGGTAGAAGCTGTCTTCGAGGCCGCTGCGCAGCATGCCGCCGAGTTCGGCGACGCGCTGGTGCAGCGGCCAGATTTCGGCACGGCCGATCAGCGTCGCCTGCCACGGCGCGCCGGGTTCCATCCAGCGCAGCAGCAGTTGCAGCAGGTCGGCGTCGACCGGCATGCCCGAGGCCACACCCATGACGAAGTTGTATTCGGCCTGATCCATCATGCCGGCCTTGTGATACATGCCGACCGAACGCACGATGCCGACATCGAAACATTCGAACTCGGGCCGGGTGCCGGTCTCCTGCATCACGTCGAGGAAGGCCTGCACCTTTTCCACCGGGTTGTCGAACACCATCGGCGGCCAGGCCCAGCGGCCGTCCTCGCGCAGCTTGAGGTAGTTCAGCGTGCCGGCATTGCAGGCGGCGATCTCGGGCTTGACGCGGCGGATGCAGGCGGCGGGGCCGGCGATGTCGGCGCCGATCACGCCGGTGGTCAGGTTGATGATGACGCTGGGACAGGCGGCGCGGATCGCGTCGACAATCTCGGCCGCGACGTCGGGGTCCCAGGAGGGCAGGTGGCCTTTGCCGGGTCCCTGCTGGCGCAGATGCACATGCATGATGGATGCACCCGCGTCATAGGCTTCGCGCGCGGAGGCGGCCATCTGCGCCGGCGTGACCGGCACCGGATGCTGTTTTGGATCGGTCAGTACGCCGGTCAGGGCGCAGGTGAGGATGGCTTTGTCGTGGGTAGGCATGGGTTTTCCTCGATGCTGAGTTCGATCAGTATGGCGCCGGCCTCGACCTGCTGGCCGAGCAGGACGCGGATCGCGGCGACCGTGCCGGCGGCATTCGCCGTCACGCGCATTTCCATTTTCATGGCTTCGATCACGGCCAGCGTCTGTCCGGCCGCGACCGCATCGCCGGCGGCGACTTCAAGGCGGGCGATGGTGCCGGCAACCGCGGCGCGCGCCGTGAGCGGATCGTGGCGGGTTTCCGTGGCGGGGAAGGGTGACGCTTCGCGGAAGACGAAGACGGCGGCATCGTGCGCCAGGTGAAGTAGGTCGCCCTCGCGGTGGACGCTGGCGTGGCGCGTGACGCCGTCCTGCGCGTAGCGCAGCCGGCCATTCTCATTGACGTGCAGTTGCGTGTGAACCACCGTCTCGCCAGCACCAACTCTTGAGTTGCGTGTTTCATCGCCGCACATGAGCGTCAGATCGAAGCCGGCGACGCTGTTTGCACGCCAGCCCGCTTCCCCGGCAAAGATCGCGGCGGCAAGCTGCCAGTCGGCCCCGGACGGTTGCGGGCGCTGCAGGATGTCTACTCCGTCGGTCGCCCATTCGTCGAGCAGCGTCGTGTGCATTTGCGCGGCGTGGAAACTTTCGTGGTCGACCAGGTCGCGCAGCATGCGGCCGTTGGTGGCCAGGCCCAGCAGCGGTGCGTCTTCTAGCGCCGCCATCAGGCGGCGGATCGCGTCATTGCGGTTGCGGCCGTGGGCGATCACTTTCGCCAGCAGCGGATCGTAGAAGGGCGTCACCATTCCGCCTTCGGCGATGCCGGAATCGATGCGGACGCCGGGACGCAGCGCGTCGTCGGGGCGGAAATGCAGCACCGTTCCTGTTTGCGGCGCGAAGTTGGCCCCGGGCAAATAAGGGTCCTCGGCATACAGCCGCGCCTCGATGGCGTGGCCGCTGAACATGATTTCGTCCTGCGCCAGCGGCAGCGGCTCACCGGCGGCGACGCGCAACTGCCATTCGACGAGGTCCAGTCCGGTGATCATTTCGGTGACCGGATGCTCGACCTGCAGCCGCGTGTTCATTTCGAGGAAGTAGTGGCGCAGTTCCTGGTCGACGATGAACTCGACGGTGCCGGCGCCGCGATAGCCGACCGCCAGCGCGGCGGCGACCGCATCGCGCCCCATGGCTTCGCGCATCGCGGGCGTGACAATGGGCGAGGGCGCTTCCTCGATGACTTTCTGTCGCCGCCTTTGCGTCGTGCAGTCGCGCTCGCCCAGATGCACGGCATGGCCGCGGTCGTCAGCGAAAACCTGGATCTCGATGTGCCGGCCCCCTGGGATCAGGCGTTCCAGCATCAGCGTGGCGTCGCCGAAGGCGGCCAGCGCTTCGCGCCGCGCGCCGGCCAGCGCCTCGGGCAGATCCGCCGCACTGTGCGCGTGGCGCATGCCGCGCCCACCGCCGCCGGCGACGGCCTTGACCAGCAAGGGGTAGCCGAGCTTTTCGGCCTCGCTCGTCAGCCGTGCGTCGCTCTGGTCCTCGCCGAGATAGCCGGGCGCGGTCGGCACGCCGGCGGCGGCCATGCGCCGCTTGGCGCCGGCCTTGTCACCCATCGCGGCGATGGCTTCCGGCGGCGGGCCGATGAAGACCAGCCCCGCTTCGATGCAGGCGCGGGCGAAACCGGCGTTTTCGCTGAGGAAGCCGTAACCGGGATGCACCGCTTGTGCGCCGGTGAGTCTGGCGGCATCGAGAATGGCGTCGACCTTCAGGTAGGACTCGGCCGCCGGCGCGGGGCCGATGCGCACCGCCTCGTCGGCCAGCGCAACATGCGGCGCCGTCGCATCGGCATCTGAATACACCGCGACCGTGCGATAGCCCAGCGTGCGCGCCGAGCGCATCACGCGGCAGGCGATGTCGCCGCGGTTGGCGATCAGGATCTTGCGGAAAGTCATGAAAATCTCACCACAGAGACACAGAGGCACAGAGAAACCAGAAAGATGATTTCTCCATTGCTTTTCCTCTGTGCCTCTGTGTCTCTGTGGTTCCGCTTGTTTTCATCGCGGCAGCGTGCCTTCGAGCTTGCAGATGATGCCGAGCATCACCTCGTCGGCGCCGCCGCCGATCGACACCAGCCGCCCATCGCGCCAGGCGCGCGAGACCGGGTTGTCCCAGGTGTAGCCCATGCCGCCCCAGTACTGCAGGCAGGCATCGGCCACCTCGCGATCGAGGCGGCCGCACTTGAGCTTGGCCATCGAGGCCAGCCGCGTCACGTCGCGGCCGGCGACGTATTCCTCGACCGCACGGTAAGTCAGAGCGCGCAGGGCCTCGACCTCGGTGCGCAGTTCGGCCAGCCGAAAATGCACCACCTGATTGTCGAGGATGGATTTGCCGAAGGCCTGGCGTTCGCGCGTGTAGGCGATGGTCTGGTCGATCATGTTGTCCATCATGCGCAGACTGCTCGCCGCGCCCCACAGACGCTCCTCCTGGAACTGCAGCATCTGGTAAGTGAAGCCCATGCCTTCCTGGCCGATGACATTGGCCTGGGGCACGCGCACGTCGTCGAAGAATATCTGCGCGGTGTCCGAGGCGTCCATGCCGATCTTGATGATCTTCTGCCGGCTGATGCCGGGCGTGTTCATCGGCACCATGATCAGCGACTTGTTCTTGTGCGGCGCGCCTTCCGAGGTGTTGGCCAGCAGGCAGCACCAGTCGGCCTGCATGCCGTTGGTGATCCACATCTTGCTGCCGTTGATCACGTAATCGCTGCCGTCCTTGCGCGCCGTGGTTTTCAGCGCGGCGACGTCGGAGCCGCCGCCGGGTTCGGAAACGCCGATGCAGCCGACCATGTCGCCGGCAATCGCCGGGGCGAGGAACTCGCGCTTCAACGCCTCCGAGCCAAAGCGCGCCAGGGCCGGGGTGCACATGTCGGTCTGCACGCCGATGGCCATCGGCACACCACCACAGGCGCAATCGCCAAGCGCCTCGGCCATGACCATCGAATAGGAGAAGTCGAGTTCCTGGCCGCCGTATTCGGCCGGGTACTTGAGACCGAGCAGGCCGAGGTCGCCCAGCTGCTTGAACACCTCGTGCGAGGGAAACTGTTCGGCCTCTTCCCACTTGGCGACATGCGGATTGAGCTGTTCGCGGACGAAGCGGCTGACGGTGTCGGCGAGCTGGCGGTGTTCGGGGGTGAATTGCATTGGAATCTCCTGAAGCGAAAAAACCTTGAACCACAGAGACACAGAGGAAAAGCGAGAAAGAAATCTCTCTATGAAGTTCTCTGTGCCTCTGTGTCTCTGTGGTAAAGCCGTTCTCCTTACAGCCTGGCGACGCCGAAGGTGTTCGGCCGCAGCGTGCGCGCCGCGCCTTCGGCGGCGATGTCGAGGCAGAGGCCGAGAATACGGCGCGTGTCGCGCGGGTCGATGATGCCGTCGTCCCACATCCGCGCGGTGCCGAACAGCGCGGTCGATTCCTGTTCCAGGCGTAGCCGCAGGCCATCGCTCATGGCCGCCAGCGCCGCTTCGTTGGCGGGCTGGCCGGCGCGTTCGAGCTTGGCGCGGCCGACGATTGCCATGACCTTGGCGGCCTGCGCCGCGCCCATCACGGCGGTGCGCGCCGAAGGCCAGGCGAAGATGAAGCGCGGGTCGAAGCCGCGCCCGCACATGCCGTAATTGCCGGCGCCGTAGGAGCCGCCGAGCACGATGGTCAGCTTGGGCACGCGGGCGTTGGCCACGGCCTGGATCATCTTCGAGCCATGCTTGATCGCGCCGGCACGTTCGGCGACCGAGCCGACCATGTAGCCCGTGGTGTTCTGCAAAAAGATCAGCGGCGTGCCGCTCTGGTCGCAGAGCTGGATGAACTGCGCGGCCTTGGTCGAGCCATTGGGCTGGATCGGCCCGTTGTTGCCGAAGATGCCGACGGTGTGGCCGTGCAGGCGGGCGTGGCCGCAGATCGTGTCGCTGCCGTAGGCGGCCTTGAATTCCAGGAAGTCGGAAGCGTCGACCAGGCGCGCGATGACTTCGCGCACGTCGTAAGGTTCGCGCTCGTCGGCGGGCACGAGGCCCATCAAATCCTCGCTCGGGTATCGCGGCGGTACAAGAGTTGGCGCTGGCGGTGCGGCGTTCCAGTTCAGCTTGTCCATGACTTCGCGCGCCGTGGCGATCGCATGGGCGTCGTTCTCGCACAGGTACTCACCGAGGCCGGTGACGCCGGCATGGGTCTCCGCGCCGCCCAGTGCTTCCTCGTCGACCTCCTCGCCGATCGCGGCCTTGACCAATGGCGGGCCGGCGAGATAAATGCTCGATCGGCCGCGCACCAGGATCACGTAGTCCGAAAGCCCCGGCAGGTAGGCGCCGCCGGCCGTGGAGGCGCCGTGCACGATGGCGATCTGGGGAATGCCGGCGGCCGACAGGCGCGCCTGGTTGGCGAAACTGCGGCCGCCTTCGATGAAGATTTCCGATTGGTAGATCAGGTTGGCGCCGCCGCTCTCCACGAGGTAAATCAGCGGCAGGCGGTTGTCGCGGGCGATCTCCTGCGCGCGCAGGCTTTTCTTGAGGCCCATCGGCGGTATCGTGCCGCCCTTGATCGCGCTGTCGCTGGCCATTACCACGCAGCGCTTGCCAGCCACCATGCCGATGCCGATGATGGAGCCGCCGCCGAGCACAGCCTTGTCGCCGTCGTCGTCGTGCATGCCGAGTCCGGCCAGCGTCGTGAACTCGATGAAGTCGCTGCCGCGGTCGATCAGGCGTGCGACGCGCTCGCGCGGCAGCAGTTGGCCGCGCTTCTCGAACTTGTCGCGCTTGGAAGCGGATTCGTCGCGAACTTTCTGTTCGAGAGCGCGCACCTCGGCCAGGCGCTCGGTCATCCGCGCGACGTTGGCGGCGAAGGCCGCCGAACCGGTATCGATGGCCGATTTCAGCAGTGGCATCAGGTTTCCTTCAGCACGTCGGGCATCACGCTGCGATGAAAGCCGTCGAATGCTTCGGCACGTCGGTGATCGGGAATCAGGAACAGCGGCGTGTCGAGCGGCGCGCCGCCGTCGATCGCGAGCGTGACCCCAGTGATGAAGGAAGCGCCTTTCGACAGCAGAAAGCATATCGTCGCGCTGACTTCGGATTCGGTGCCGAGCCGGCGCAGCGGCACATGCTGCTTCAGCCGCGGAATCATTTCGCGCACCGGACCTTTGTAAGTATCGAGCCCTGCGGAGGCGATCCAGCCCGGCGCCACGGCATTGACCCGCACGCCGCTGGCGGCCCATTCGACCGCGGCGGTCTTGGTCAGGTTCGCCATGCCGGCGCGTGCAGCGCCCGAATGGCCCATGCCGGGCATCCCGTTCCACATGTCCGCGGTCATGTTCACGATGGCGCCTCCATGCGCCTGCATCGATTGCAGGTAGAGCTCGCGCATCATCAGGAAGCCGCCGGTCAGGTTGTTGGCCAGTACGGTCTCGAAGCCCTTCTTGCCGATCGCCATCAGTGGCGAGGGGAACTGGCCGCCGGCGTTGTTGACCAGACCGTGGATGCGGCCGTGCGCCGCCACTGCGGCGTGCACCGCGCTCTTCACCGCATCCTCGTCGCGGATGTCGAAGGCGGCCGTTTCGGCGCGGCCGCCGTCTTCGGCGATCTCGGTAGCCACCCGTTGCAGTTTGTCGACGCTGCGGCCGGTGAGGATCACGGTAGCGCCGAGCGAGGCCAGCTCGTGGGCGACGCAGCGGCCGATGCCGCTGCCGCCGCCGGTGACCCAATGCACTTCGCCGGCGAACAGGCCCGGGCACAGCACGCTGGCGTAGCGGGAAAAGGCTTCTGCTTCGGTGGTCCGGGAACTGTTCATGCGCTGATCTCCTCGCCGGCTGGTTTTACGGAGCATGCTACCGAGTGCTTACGTTAACGTCAACAGCCTGCCTGCGAAAGCATATAAGTCTTGAAAGCGGCAGCGCGGCTTGCTAGGATGGCAGCAATGAAAACGACCGCAACCCGCAAGGTTCTTCCCGTGGCGCCGGCCGAGAGTGAGCTGTACGGCATCACCGAACTGGCGCAGGAGTTCGGCATCTCGCTGCGCGCGATCCGCTTCTACGAGGACAAGGGTCTGCTGGCGCCGCGCCGCATCAACGGCGGCCGCGCGTATACGCGGCGCGACCGGGTGCGGTTGGGATTGATCCTGCGCGGCAAGGCGGTCGGCATGTCACTGGCCGAGATCGAGCACATCCTGTCGCTCTACGGCGACCACGGCGAGGGGCATGCACAGCAGCTTGAATACCTGGTCGGCCGCATCGATGCGGCGATGGCGGAACTCGACACACGGCGGCGCCACATCGAGGCCATGCTCGGCGAGCTGAGCGAGGTCCGCAGCCAGCTCAAGAAATCCCTGGCGGCGAAACGCCGCAGCGGCAAGAAGGTCGACAAAGCTGCCTGAACCAGCCGGGCGCCGTCCGCGGCTCGCCCCGATCATGAAGTCCGAAAACGGCGAGTTGCCGCGCTTATCGTGGCTAAACTGCAGCCATGCAATTCACACAGCTCGACCCCAGGGCCTGCTATCAGGCGATGAAGGCGCACGATGCGCGCTTCGATGGGCATTTTTTCGTCGGCGTGTCGACCACCGGCGTGTATTGCCGTCCGATTTGCCGCGTTCGTTTGCCGAAACCCGAAAATTGTTCTTTCCATCCGAGCGCCGCCGCGGCGGAAGCGGCCGGATTTCGCCCTTGCCTGCGTTGCCGGCCCGAACTCGCTCCGGGCTTCGCGGCGACCGAAGCGAGCGCGAAGCTCGCGCGAACTGCCGCCCGGATGATCGAAGACGGCGTCGCGACGGCTGTCGATCTCGCGTTCGTCGCGCGGCGTATCGGTGTCAGCGATCGGCATTTGCGCAGGATATTCGCGGCGGAATTCGGCGTAGCGCCGATCCAGTATGCGCAGACGCATCGTCTGCTGCTGGCAAAGCGCTTGCTGACCGATACGCCGCTGCCGGTTGTCGATGTCGCGTTTGCCAGCGGTTTTTCCAGCGTCCGGCGCATGAATGCGCTGTTCACGCAACGTTACGGGTTCAGCCCGACACGGCTGCGCAAGGAAGGCGGGCAGCATGGTGCGGCCGTCGATGAACATGCGCTGAGTTTCATCCTGCCGTACCGGCCGCCTTACGATTTCCCGCGGCTGCTGGCGTTCTTCGGCATGCGCGCGATGCCGGGCGTCGAGTCGGTCGACGCAGCTGCGTATCGCCGCGTGGTCCGGGTCGCGTCGAATCCGACGACGATCGGCTGGCTCGAAGTGAGCCAGGTTCCGCAGCGGCACGCATTGCAGTTGCGCTTTTCCGCGACGCTCGCCGCCGCGAGCCAGGAATTGCTGTCGCTTACCCGCCAGGCCTTCGATGTCGGTGCCGATCCGCAGGAAATCGCCGCCGTGCTCGGTCCACTGGCGCAGGGCGCCGAGGGATTGCGCCTGCCCGGAGCATTCGATGCGTTCGAACTCGCACTGCGGGCGATCCTCGGCCAGCAGGTGAGCGTGAAGGCGGCACGCACGTTGGCGAGCCGTTTTGTCGAGGCCTACGGCGAACCGGTGGCAACGCCGTTTGCGGATCTGACGCGGGCTTTTCCGTTGCCGTCACGCGTGGCGGCATTGCAGCGCGACGAGATCGCCCGTCTCGGCATCGTCGGCCAGCGCGCCGACGCGATGATCGCGCTTGCCCGCGCGATGCTTGCCGGCACGCTGATGCTGGGCCACGCCTGCGCAGCGGAAGAGACGATCGAAAGCTTGCGCCGCATCCGCGGCATCGGCCCGTGGACCGCCCATTACATTGCCATGCGCGCGCTGGCGTGGCCTGATGCCTGGCCGCCGCAGGACGTGGCCTTGCTGGGCGCCCTGCAGCTGCCGAACACCGCGCCAGGCCAGCGCGCGGCCGACGCGATGGCAGAGGCGTGGCGCCCGTGGCGCAGCTATGCCGTGCTGCATGCCTGGCGCAAGCTGGAAACGGTCGACGAAGCGAAGGAGCAGCGATGACAAAATACTATCAATGGCATCAATCGCCCTTGGGCGAACTCTTGCTGGCGGGCAGCGGCAAGGCGATCACCGATGTACATCTGCGCGCCGGAAAATACTTGCCGGAAAATCAGCCCGATTGGGTGCACGGGCCGCAGGACGCGGTGCTGAACCAGTTGCGGCGCGAGCTGGATGCGTATTTCGCCGGCCGCCTGCACCGCTTCGGCGTTGCGCTGGCGGCGCAGGGCACGGCATTCCAGAAGCAGGCCTGGGCATTTCTCGCCGCGATTCCGTTCGGCGAAACGCGCAGCTATCGCCAGCAAGCTTGCGCGATCGGTCGACCGAACGCGGCGCGGGCGGTCGGCGCGGCAAACGGCAGGAACCCGATCGGCATCGTCGTGCCCTGCCATCGCGTGATCGGCGCCGACGGCAGCATGGCCGGCTACGCCGGCGGTATCGAGAGCAAGGAGTTCTTGCTGAAACTGGAAGGCGTGTTCTGAGAGCTTGTGAATAAATCTACTGCGCGTGCCGGATCGGGGCTTGGGCGGTGCTCGCTATCCTCATGTACAGAAACGTACATTCCGGTAGCTGCGCTCCGGCCGCACCCCGCTGCGGCCCGCTCGCTACGATTTCTTCACAAGCTCTGAGCGCTTGCAGCCCGCTTCAGACCTTTTCCAGTTCGGCGCGCAGCGCGGCGATCACGGTGTCGTAGCGGTGCGGGTCGGTATCGCGGCCGGCGCCGAATACGGCGGAGCCGGCGACGAAGGTATCGACGCCGGCTTTTGCCACTTCCAGGATGTTGGCCGGGCCGACGCCGCCGTCGATTTCCAGGCTGACGTTCAAGCCGCGCGCGTCGATCATCTGGCGTACCTTCTTCGCCTTGTCGAGCACGTAGGGTATGAATTTCTGGCCGCCGAAGCCGGGGTTGACCGACATCAGCAGCACCATGTCGAGCTTGTCCAGCGTGTATTCGAGCACGTCGAGCGGCGTCGCCGGGTTGAACACCAGGCCCGGCTTGCAGCCGCATTCGCGGATCAGGCCGATGGTGCGGTCGATGTGTTCCGAAGCTTCCGGGTGAAAGGTGATGTAGGTGGCGCCGGCCTTGGCGAAGTCGGGGATGATGCGGTCGACCGGCTTGACCATCAGGTGCACGTCGATCGGCGCCGTGACGCCGTGCTTCTTCAGCGCTTCGCAGACCAGCGGGCCGATCGTCAGGTTCGGCACGTAATGGTTGTCCATGACGTCGAAATGCACGATGTCGGCGCCCGCGGCGAGCACGTTGTCGACTTCCTCGCCGAGTTTGGCGAAGTTGGCGGAAAGAATGCTGGGGGCGATCCTGAACGTCTTGGACACGGCGTACTCCCGAAAGTGGATGCATTAATTCTACCGGCGGCGCGGCGCGGCGGATTCAGGATTTGTGATGGCGGCCATAAGCGCGGCTAGAATCCCGGCCATCCATCAACGGGAATGCATAGATGATTCTGCTGACAGGCGGCGCCGGTTACATCGCGCTGCACACCGCCGCGGTGCTGATCGAGACGGGCCACGAGGTGGTGCTGTTCGACAACTTCTGCAACAGCAAGCCGCTGGCGGTAGAGCGGCTGGCGGCGATCGTCGGCCGGCCGGTGCCCTGCGTGAAAGGTGATGTCCGTTCACGCACCGACCTGGACGGCCTGTTCGACCAGTACTCGATCGATGCCGTGATCCACTTCGCCGGACTGAAGGCGGTCGGCGAATCGGCGGCCGAGCCGCTGCGCTACTACGACAACAACGTCAGCGGCAGCCTGGTCCTGTTCGAAGCGATGCAGCGGGCGGAAGTCAGGCGCATCGTCTTCAGTTCGTCGGCCTGCGTCTACGGCGAGCCGGATGCCAGCCCGATTGCCGAATCGGCCGCGCTGCGCCCGGCCAACACTTACGGCCGCACCAAGCTGATGGTCGAGGAAATCCTGCGCGACCTGCAGCTCGCCGCGCCCGACTGGTCGGTCGCCTTGCTGCGTTATTTCAATCCGGTCGGCGCGCATCCGTCCGGCCTGATCGGCGAAGATCCGAACGGCATTCCCAACAACCTGATGCCCTTCGTCACGCAAGTCGCGGTCGGCCGCCGCGCGGAACTCCAGGTCTTCGGCGGCGACTACCCGACGCAGGACGGCTCGGGCGTGCGCGACTACATTCATGTCATGGATCTGGCGGATGGCCACCGGGCGGCGCTCGACTGGGTTCTGCGCGATCCGCGCGAAGTGCTGACGGCGAATCTCGGCACCGGCCAGGGCTACAGCGTGCTGGACGTGGTGCGGAGTTTCGAGCAGGTTAGCGGACGGGCGATTCCCTACCGCATCGTGGCGCGTCGTGCCGGCGACGTTGCCGCTTACTGGGGCGATCCTTCATTGGCCCGTCAGCGCCTGGGCTGGACCGCGCAACGGACGCTGGAAGACATGTGCCGCGATTCGTGGAACTGGCAAAGCCGGAATCCGCAGGGCTTTGGCTGAAGCGTGTTACCGGGTCGCCAGCGCCAACTTTCAGCGGGCGCCTGCTGGCAGTTCCCCGTGCGTGAGGGCCGCCGGAAAATCAGACAGCGACACCAGCCACACGCCCTCCCTTGTCGCGTTGAGCGATCCGCCGTGCACCAGCATGCGGATCCCGGTGGCGCCTGGATCCAGCGCTGCCAGGCGGTGGAGCGAGGACAGCATGTCGCCGGAAACCGTGGCGCCGGACTTGATCTCGATGGCCAGTGAATGGACGGGGCGTTCAATCAGCAAATCCACCTCCAGTCCGCCCGAGTCGCGGTAGAAGCTCAATTGCGGGCGCCGGCCGCGATTGAAGTGCCATTTCATCGCCTCGGAAATCACCAGATTCTCGAACAGTGGGCCGCGCAGGGGATGCGTCGCCAGTTGCGACTGCTGGTTGATGCCGAGCAGAAAGCTGGCCAGCCCGACGTCGTGAAAATACAGCTTGGGCGAGCGGGTCAGGCGTTTGCGCAGGTTCGCGTGACGGGGCTGGAGCTGGAAGACGATGTAATTCGCTTCGAGCAGGGTCAGCCAGGCGCGTGCCGTGGGTTGCGAGACTCCGGTATCCGCGGCGAGGTTGTTCAGGTTCAGCAACTGGCCAATGCGTCCGGCGCAAAGGCGAACGAAGCGCTCGAACAGGGCGAGATCGCGGACCTGCGCCAGTTGGCGCAGGTCGCGCTGGACAAAGGTTTCAAAATAGTCGGCCAGCATTTGTGCCGGATCGAGCTTCAGGGCGTGTATGCGCGGGTAGCCGCCGGCATGCAGCAGACGCTCGGGTGCGGCGGCGATCCCGGCCATGGCGAGTTCCTCGATCGACAGCGGCAGAAGTTTGAGCAAGGCAGTGCGCCCGGCCAGCGACTGGCTGACGCGGCTCATCACTTCCAGTTGCTGGCTGCCGGTGAGGAGGTAACGGCCCGGCGTCGGCGCCGCGTCGACCAGGACCTGTAGCCAGGAGGGGAGGTCCGGCGCGCGCTGGAATTCATCGAAAATCGCCCCGTCCGGGTAGCGCGCCAGAAACCCCCGCGGATCGGCCAAAAGGTCGGCGCGGGTATCCGGCGCCTCCAGGTTGACGTAGGGCTTGTCGGGAAAAGTCTGCCGCAGCAGCGTCGTCTTGCCGCTCTGGCGAGGGCCGGTCACCGTAATCACGGGATACTGGGCAGCCAGCGCGACGAGGTGTTGGGCGATCAGGCGGGGGAACATGAAAGCACTATAAGTCATGCAATTTCAAAGTTCAATCTTGAAGTTGCATGAATGGGTGGCGGCGTGGCGCCCCGTGGGGACGATCCATCCCTGGCCTGGCAGCGCCTGGGCTGGACCGCGCAACGGACGCTGGAAGACATGTGCCGCGATTCGTGGAACTGGCAAAGCCGGAATTCGCAGGGCTTTGCCTGATTAGACTCGCCGTGGCGCCAGCGCCAACTTTCAGAGCTTGCCGGCGGCAACCAGGCGATTGAAGATCGTGTTGGCGGAGAGCCAGACCAACTGATCGTCGAATTCGCAAAGCGGCGTTCCTTCGACTTCGTTGTCGGCGCAACCCGATGTGATCGGCATCGGCGAACGGGAGACTTTCGTGGCGCCGCTGTTGTTCAGCGCTTCATCCGTCCCCGCGGTGGGTGAGCTGACCGTGCCGCCGCCGCGCGGCGTGCCGCCGTAGCCGTTCTTGCCGACGGAAAGAATCACGGCCGGCGCGGTGGCGAGCGCGTTTTCCTTTTTCGCTTCGGTGCTGCCGCCGGTGGTCGGATCGTCGCCGCGGGTGATGATCGAGATCAAGTTCGAGATATCACTGGCACTGGTCAGGGCAATGGTGCCGGAGAAGGCGGACGAGACGCGATAGCGCAGGCGGTAACCCCAGCCGTCGGATTGCGTGGTGCCGACGGTCTGGTAGGGGAAGTCGCCTTCCTGCGCGGTGCAGGCGCCCGACGAACCATCCGCAGCACCGTCGAAATTGGTATCGGGGCAGGGCAGGCTTCCGTTTACCACGACATAGCCGAGCAGCGCATCGCGCGTTTCGGCGAGCAGCTTGTCCGTTTCCTGGCGCGCCCGGATGTCCTGCTGCGCCGACAGCGGCAAGAGCATGCCGCCGAGCAGCAGCGCGACGATGAACAGCACGATCGCCAGCTCGATCAGCGTGAAGCCGCGCTGGGCGAAAGTTGGCGCTGGCGCGACGGCGGGAATCATGGCAGCCATGTGCTGGCGAAATCCGTAATGTTGACGACCTGATCCTGGGTTCCCTGTCCATTGGTGAAGCCCAGGCGCATGGTGCGCAGGGACTCGCCGTAGCAGATATTGTCCGAACCGCAGTTGTAGAGCGCATCGTAGCAGGAGTTGTCGGCGCCGCAGACCTGCCCGCTGGGGCAGCTGCTGCCGCTGCCGCAACTGCTGTGCTTGAGCAGGGGCGGCCCGCTGCACTTGTTTGCCGTGCATGCGCCCTGGGGAAGGTCGTGGATCACGGCGGTGTCGTGCAGCACCGTGACGGTGTTGGTCGGCAGCTGCTTGATGCCGGTGTAGCAGTACTTGTTGCCGTCGGCCTCGGTGCCGCCGCAGGTGCCGGTGGTGCAGGTATCGCCCGCGCCGCACAGATCGAGGCGGACCACGGCGGCATCGGTCTGGCTGGACATGGAGCGACTGATGGCTTTCAACTGCAGCAGCCAGTTCGCATCGCTGGCCCCTTCCGGGATCACCCAGGCACGGGTGGTCACGACCGACAGCAGACCATACGGCGAACTGTCCAGCTTGAACGTGAGCGGGCTGACGTCGGGCGTGATTTCGTCGCTGGCAGAGAGTATCCAGACCGAATTCTTGTGGGCGGTTCCGTTATTGACTACCCAGGGGGTGGCGGCAGCAAGGCCGGAAGCGCTGCCTTCGGCTGCCGTGCGCGACCAGGACAAAAGACCTGCGGCATAGATGCCGTTGCGCGCCGCGTCGCTCTGGGCGGTGACCAGCACGCGGTCGTTGATGGCGAGCGCCACGCCATCGACGGTCTGCAGCCCGGACAGCGTGATGTTGCCGGTGGCGACGGCCTGCACCGGATCGTGCAATTTGGCGATGGCGACATCCATGCGCCTGAACACCAGCGCGGCGGTGCCCAGCGTCAGGCCGGGATCATTCAGCGCGACCCACAGCGAATCCATGTTGCTCGATCCCGCGCTCACCTTCCAGGCCACGCCGTGTCCGAGGCCGGACATGGCGCTTTCGGCGGATGCCCGCTCCCAGGCGCCGCTGCCTGCGACATACACGCCGTTCTTTGCACTGTCGTTCTGGCCGGCGACCAGTACGCGGTCGCCATTGACCAGGGTCACGCCGTCGATGACCGGCAGGTTGGCGAGCGGAATGTTGCTGCTGGCGACCGCGCGCACCGCCTCGCCCAGGCGCGCGGGAGAGAGCGCCAGTTCGCCGTCGGCGGTAAAGCTCGAACTCACGCGCCATACGGTGTTGCGGTAGGGATAGGCGGTGATGCCGTCGTCCTTGAACTCCTGGCGCACGATCCACATGTTGCCGGTGAATAGTTCGCGCGCCTCGTCTTCCAGTGCATGGCGGGTCCACTCGCCGGCCGCCGCGGAATACACGCCGTTGAGCCAGGGCTTGCCGCTGCGGGCGACGAGGATGCGGTCGCCCGCCGCCACGGTGACGCCGTCAATCGTCGGCAGGCCGCTCAAGGCAAGGCTGTCGTCGGTGGCAATGACGCGGACTTCGCGGATTTCCGGCGTGCGCGCACGCGCCAGTTCGACGCGGACGTGGAAATCGCGATCGCTGGTGGTGGTACTGCCGAGGCGGGCAAGCGGCGCCAGGGCGTAGGGCGGGTAGGGTGGTGGCGACGGGAAAGGTGAAACGGCCGCCGGATTGGTGGGCGCCGTCGGATCGGCGGTCGCGGGTCGGGCGTGGGAATTGTCGTCGAATTCCGGTGCCAGATAGCAGAAATTGTTCACCGCGCAGTAGCGCATTGCCGGACAGTTGCCGTTCGGGAAGCCGCTGGCCAGGAAGCCGCAGGAGCCGGTCCAGGGACATTCGCCCGAGCCGTTGCAGGCCGTTGGTGTGCCAAAGGTATCGGTGGCGGGAATAGCGGATTCGGTACCCCAATAGGCGATGCCGGTGTGGGCGTCATTTGCATTGGGCGGCGTGTAGTCGGGATCGTTGCGGGCAGTGGAGAGCGGGTTGCCCGAAGTACTGAAACCGCTGCTGCGCGTGCGATCGAATTCGATGCCGATCTTGGGTTCGGCGACGGCAGTTGTTTCGTTGCCGTTGGTGATCTGGTCGGGATCATTGTTGCCGGAGTAGCCCAGATGCTGTCTTGCCGCTCCGCAAACGCTGGCCGAGTTGCGGTCGCCGTCGATCATGGCGAAGACGAAGCCATCGCCGCGGTCATCGACCTTTGCGCGAAAATAGCTGCGCAGGCCGCTGCCGGTGGTCCGGTTTTCGGGAGTCCAGGCGCAGCCGAACAGGGCGTAGGCGGGTGCCGGATTCACGAACAGATTGGAGCGCACGCCGAGGGCGCCCAGCGTCAGGGTACGGTTTGCGGCGTCGTAGCTGGCGAGCTGGTTGTAGCCCAGGCTGGTCAGTACCGGAGAAGAGACGGTGGTGAAACTGGCCGAGGCGGGAATGCAGCGCACGATGTCCTGATGCGCGGCCTGGCTGGCGGAGACTGCATCGAAGCGGCTGGGGCCGGAGAAGCTGGCGTTGCTAACCGGATCGATGTAGCCGGTGTAATTGGCATCTTCCAGGTAGTTCGATGGATCGGCTTGTTCTGCTGTGGCGGCCCGGTTTTGTTGGGGTGAATTTCGTCTTTGCCCCGAAAACATCAATACGCCGCTACAGGTGCTGAGGGCGTTGTCGGCCGTGACGTTGAAGCAATTGGCGCTGGCGCAAGCCGCTACGAATACCTGATTTTTGTAGTGCGGATAGTAGCCTTTGGGATCCGTGTCTTCGCCGTAGCACGAGTCGCTATCGGAGCCAGGAATTCGTCCGGAACTGTTGCCGCCGCTGGAGTATGCCGGCGCGGCCAGGGCGGTCAGCGTTCCCGCTGCAATCTGGTCGCGCAGGCAAGGCACCATCCGGTCCAGCATGGCGTTGATGTCGCCGCGAAATGCCGCGCGCTTGCGCAGGCGGGAGAAGATCAGATCGCTGGTGACGCTCAAACCCTGGTCATTCACCACGGTTTCGCAATTCGTCGAGTCGGACGTCGGGCAGTTTTTTCCCGGCCACAACGTGCTGTCGCTGCGCTTCTGGACTTGCACGGCGAGCATCGCCTTGGGCGCCTCGGACGAGGTCGCCTGGCTGGCCTGGTTGGTTGCCCCGTCGAAGTAATTGTTCACCGTGCCCAGCGTGGTGGCGACGGATGGGTCGAGATAATTCTTGGCCGAGTAGTTGCCGCCGCAGGTGTCCACATTGTCGTCGGCGGATTTCCCGCGGTCCTGTCCGGAGAGAGCCGGGCCGGGAGAAAATATGATGGCGACCGGGCGCTCATGCGCCTGCGCGTCGGTGAGCACGGCCGCCAGCGCGGCGCTACCGTTGGCAATCTGCAGGTCGAGGTGCGCCAGCGTGTCCCAGTTCATTGGGCTGGTCTGCTGGATGCGCTGGTGTCCGCCCGAAACGACGTACCACAGACATTCGCCATGGCCGTCGCGCAGTGCGGAGACTCCCAGCGAGCGCCAGGGAAAGCGGCCGATGGCGGTAACGGCGACGGCGTTGCCGGAAAAGTTGGCCGCCTCGCAGCCTTCAAGAGCATTGTTGCTGGCGTCCTTGCAGTTCGGATCGGTATTGTTGTTGCGCGAAGTACCCAGATCCGGCATCGGCAGGTAGCCGTAAACCTCTTTGAATTCCTTGGTGCTGCTGTCGGGGTTGGCCTCGCGGTAGCGCAGGACATAGCCGAGCATGGCGTCGCGGGCCTGGATCAGCGCATCGTCGGTTTGCTCATTGCGCCGCGCCTCGACCGCGCCCGGCGTCAGGTTGCTGATGAAGAAGTACAGGCCGCCCATGGTCAGCATGATCAGCAAGGCCATCAGCGCAAATCCTTGCGCGCCGGCGCGGCGCGGCAGGGAAAGGCGCGAGCTGCGCATGATCGGGTTCAGCGCCCGCGCTTGGCTGGCGTGCGCACCACGCCGCCGCCGAGCCGCGTATTGCGCTCGCCGGTGGCCCGGTTGATGGCTTCGCCGACATTGAGCTGCGTCGGCGTTTCGTCACCCGGTGCCAGCAGGGCGCTGCCCGGTGTCTTGGGCGACACCACGGCGCTGACGCCGGTGCGCGCACTGTCACCTTCGGTCTGCGCCGTGCGGTTGATCCAGACGGTGTTCTTGCCGCTGGAGCGATAGACCACACCGTCCAGGCTCATCGTGGTGCCCTGCAGGGTTTGCGCTTCCTGGATGTTGAAGGTGCGCTGACGCTCCAGTGCGGCGCGCCGCTCGGGCGTGAAGAACAGGCGACCCAACTCCTGGGCTCCGACGCCATGGGCCGCCGCCAGCAGAAGCAGACCGCACAAGCCTCGGCGCGATGAGAATCTCATTTGCCTTCCCTGAAGGTAATCCATTCGAGTGTGCACTCGGCCCTGAGCTGGGCATTGCTGCCGCGCCCGGCACTGCCTGGTGCAATCCGCTCCATGGTGCAGCTCCGAATATTTATTAGAGCCCTTACCGCGCCGCGCAGTTCCGCAAGAAAGTCCAGTAATTCACCCTCGTGCAGCAACTGAATCTGCAGGCGCATCTGGCTGGACATGATTTCGTAGCCACCCGCTGCTGCCCCGCCGGGCAGTATGCCGGCATCCACGGGCCGTTGCGGTGCGAAATCGAAATCCAGCGTGAATATGCGGCGTGCGGCCTTGATTCGGGCGATCGCTTCAATCCAGTCCAGGCGTTGTTCCGGGCCAATATAGCCGCGGCGCTGGAGCGCCTGGAAGCGCCCGATCTTGTCGCGCAACTCCGCCTGTTCCTCTCGTGCCCGTGCGAGCTTGCCCTGGATGTCGACGCGCGCGGCCGAGGCTTGCCTGAAATCCCTTTCGCTGCCTTTCTTCAACTGCTGGGTGGTCCATACCGCAGCGCCGCCGATCAGGGCCATGGCGATCAGGAAGGCGATGGCCCATTGCAGGCGCTTGAAATCCTTGGTGTCGAGCTTCATGCCGCATTCATCCTGTTCGTCACCGAGCGGCTCACATCAGTCGCGCGATGCGCAGCGCGAATTTCGGCACATCCGCCGCCTGCAGTTCGCCAATCTCGCCGGCGCTTTTGAGCGGTTTGTCGGATTCGATATCGAAGGGCCGGCTGATGATTCTGACATCGGTCTGGGGACCGCGCAGGCGCGCGGCGAAGTCTTCGATCAGGTCGATCTGGGCCCGTTGATCGGTGACCAGACCGAGCGGAAGCTGAGCCTGGATCTCGAGCATCACCCAGCCTCCTGTTGCGGCTGGCGCCGCGACGCCTGCCGGCTTCGGTTCCGCCGCCGATTTGCCGCCGGTATCGAGCTGATCGACGATCTTCCAGGTAAGGCGGGTCAGTTCGATGCGCGGGCTGTCGTTCAGTGCCAGGCTCAAATCCGTCAGCAGCGGTTCCAGAGCCGGCGTGCGCTTCTGCAGCGCCTCGAGGCGCCCGATCAGTGCGCGCAGCTTGTCCGGCGTCAGGTCGATCTTCGGCAGCCCTTCGAGAATCACGTTGTAGCGCTGGACGTCGGTAGCCGCAACGGCCTGGGTGGCCGCGGTCTGTTCGCGCAGTTCGTAAATGTTCAGGCCGGTCTTGCCGGAAAACAGCAGGCAGCCGGCAAGCACTATCCATCCTGCGCTAGTAAGTGCCGAGCGGATTCGCCACAGATTGTAGAAGCGCCTTTCGTTTGCCGGAGCGAATTGCTGGACGGGCGTCTTGGTGGCCAGGCAATGCATGAACAACTGGTCGGCATTGCTGTCGACCGGGACTTCCTTGAGTCCCAACTGGCGCGCCATGGCGGCGATGTCGACGAATTCGAAATTCAGCTCGCCGCTGTTGCGGCAGAAATCCTGCAGCACCGGCGTCTGGGCGGGGCTGGCGAGAACCACGGTACGCAAGGCGACGCCGCGCGGAACCTGACGCTGGGCGACGAGGTACTGGAATATCTTGGCCGAGTCGTTGGCGCAGGTGCGGCCGATTTCGTCGAGGTTGCGGGTGGCGAGTTGCGATAGCCGCGAAAAATGCAGCTTGCCCTGATCGAAAAAGGTTTGCCGCACGCCGCCAGTGGTCACGCTGATGAACAGCACCGGGCCATTTTCGCCCACCATTTGCGGACCGCATCCGGCCAGCACCAGCGGCATCGAATACACCCCGGCAAGGATGGCCTCTGCTTCCCGCAGCGTGTCGAGCCAGGGCGCGAAGGTGTCGATGCGGGTGAGGGCGGCGAACAACAGCTTTTCATCACGTCGGCCGGTCGTTGCGCGGCCCAGCGAGATGGCAGTGGACAAGGGGGTGTTGTAGTAATACTGACTGAGCCGCCGCTGCAACAGCGCGTTGCGGTCGCCGCCCTGGACATAGGGCAGATCCTCCAGCTGGAAGCCTTCCTCGGCGATATCGGCCAGCAGGTAGAAAAGGCTGGAACGATGCTTCTTCAGATAGGTGGCGAGCGCTTCGAGACCCACCGGTTCGTGGCTGAATTCGCCCTCGACCTTGATGCGACCGGCGCTCCAGTAGTGTGCCGTGAGCACAGGGCCATCCAGCAGGAGAATGCGCTTGGCCGCCATCAGGTCTTCATCTTGGTGATGATGTCGTAGATCGGACCCAGTACGGCCATCATGATCCAGCCGAGAATCAGGCCGATGGTCACGGTCATGACCGGTTCGATCATGGACTGGACCTTCTCGATCGACTCGCGTACATCGCGATTGTAGAAGTAGCTGACATTCGTCAGCGCGGTATCCAGCGCTCCGGTGTTCTCGCCGACACGCAGCATGCGCAACACCAGCGGCGGGAAGATTCCGGCATTCTGGAAGGCCACGGTCACGTTCTGGCCTTCGGCAATCAGGCCGCCGACCTTTTCCAGGCCTTCCCTGATCACCAGGTTGCCGACCACGTCCTCGGTGGCCTTGATCGAGTCGAGGATGGTGATGCCCGACGAATACATCATGGCGAACACCGACGCAAAGCGCGACAGGATGATCTTGCGCAGGATGCTGCCGATATAGGGCAGGCGCAGCTTGACGTCATCGAAGCGGTAGCGCGCCGCATGGCTGGTCCTGACCAGAAATACGACGACAACGGCAAGGATCAGCGGCAGACCGAGTACGACATACCAGTAGTTGACGAAGAAGTCCGAGGTGGCGATCAGGATCCTGGTCTGCATCGGCATTTCCTGGCCCATGTTGCGGATGAAGCCGGCCATCTTCGGCACCAGGTAGATCATCATGAACAGCGTGATGGCGACCACCACCGTACCGAGGAAGGCCGGATACATGATCAGCTTCTTGGTGTGGGCCGCGAGCTCGTCCTGCCACTTGAGCGATTCGAGCAGATTGTTGAGCACCTGCGGCAAGGCTCCGGTCTCCTCACCGGCACGAATCAGGCTGACCATGACTTCGTCGAAGGTCTGCGGATGTTCGGCCAGCGCCTGCGACAGCGTCTTGCCGCCCTCGATGCTTTCCACCATGCCGGCGATGATCTCGCGAAAGCGCGGATTTTCGATGGTGTCGCGCAGGTCGGTGAGGCTTTCGATCAGCGGCACGCCGGCGCGCGCGAGCTGCTCCAGGTGGAAACAGAAGTTGATCAGTTCCGGGCGGCTGATGCCGGCGCGGTTCATCAGTCCGCCTTGCTTGACCGTGTCGCCATTGATGAAATCGAGATCCATGCGCTTGAGGCGCATTTCGAGGTCGATCAGGTTGATGGCTTCCAGGCGTCCCAGCACCGTCCTGCCGTGGATGTTCATTGCCTTGTAGGCATAGAGGGCCATGGTCGATCGGGTCTGTAGGCGCGATGCGGTGCGGCTACATCCGCTCCGTCAGGTCGATCACGCGTCCGACTTCCTCGATCGATGTGGTGCCGTCAAGCACGCGCCGCAAGCCGTCATCCGACAGAAGGCGGAAGCCCTTGTCGAGCGCCAGGTTGCGAATCTCGCGCTGGGTCGCACGGCGGGCGATGAGATCATCGATGTCGTGGTCGAGGCGGAGCATTTCCATGATCGCAATGCGCCCCCGGTAGCCCTGGTATTCGCAGTGGTCGCAGCCGGCGGCACGGTACAAAATCGGTGCCGGCTGGCCGCTGACAACGCCGATCAGCTTGCATTCGTGGGCTTCGGCGGGGTAGGGTTTGCGGCAATGGGAGCACAGGCGGCGCACCAGGCGTTGCGCGATGATGCCGATGATGTTGCCGGCCATGATGTCGGGCAGCACGCCGATATCGAGCAGGCGCGGGATGGCACCCAGCGCCGAGTTGGTGTGCAGCGTCGAGTACACCTGGTGTCCGGTCATGGCGGCGCGAAAGGCCATTTCCGCGGTGTCCGCGTCGCGGATCTCGCCGACCAGGATGATGTCCGGATCCTGTCGCATCATCGAGCGTATGCCGTTGGCAAAGTCGAGCTTGGCCGATTCCGCCACCGAGGTCTGGCGGATCATGGCCATCGGGTACTCGACCGGGTCTTCGAGGGTCATGATGTTCACGCCCTCTTCGTTGATGTGGTTGAGCACCGAATAGAGCGTGGTGGTCTTGCCGCTGCCGGTGGGGCCGGTGACCAGGATGATGCCCTCCGGGCGCGCCACCATCAGCTTCATGAGGCCCATCTGATGGTCGTCGAGGCCCAGCTTGTCGAGCGGCACGATGCCTTTCTGCCGGTCGAGGATGCGCAGGACGATGTTCTCGCCGTGGATGGTCGGTTGCGAGGCGACGCGGAAATCCACGGCACGGCCGCTGATGTTGATCGAGATGCGGCCGTCCTGCGGCGCGCGAGTCTCGGCGATGTTCATGCCGCTGATCACCTTGATGCGCACCGCCATCGCCGCCCAGTAAGTCTTATGCAGGGCGCGAATCTGGCGCAGGATGCCGTCGATGCGGTAGCGGATGCGCAGGAAACTGGCTTCCGGCTCGAAGTGCACGTCGGACGCATCATGCTTGACGGCGTCGGTGAGCAGGGCGTCGACCAGGCGCACCACCGGCTGGCTGTATTCGTCGAGCGACGCCGACAGGCTGCGGTAGTCGATTTCGCCGGTTTCGATTTCGTGCAGGATGCCGTCGATCGACAGCTCATGACCGTAATACTGGTCGATGGCGCGGGCAATTTCCGATTCGCCGGCGAGCAGGGTTTCAATGACCAGTTCCGGGTGAATCAGCGTCCGCAGCTTGTCCAGTGCGACAATGTCATTGGGATCGGCGGTGGCGATCTTGAGCCGTTGTTCGCGCTGCGAATAGCTGAGCGCGAGAAACAGGTGGCGTTTCGCCAGTTCGCGCGGCACCATGCGCAGCGCGTCGGGATCGACGATCGAGTTGGCCAGATCGACGGCCTTGTGGCCGAGCGACTCGCCGAGCGCATCGCGCAGCGTGGCCTCGGAGACGAAACCCAGGGAAACCAGCAGCTTGCCGACCGGCTGATTGGACTTCATCTGCTCCAGCAGGGCGATGCGAAGTTGATCTTCGCTGATCACGCCCTGCGTGATAAGAATCTGGCCTATGGGTCGGCGGGTAGTTGGGGAATTCATACGAGCATCATTATCCTGCATCTGCCTGCGAGGGCAAGTCCCGTGGCGCGCGAAAGCCGTTCAGGGCTGGAGGAAGCGCAGTCTTGCGGCGGCCTGGGCCTTGTCGAATCCGGCCGACCGGTTTTGCGCGGCGGCCAGTGCCAGGTTGTAGTACTGCGCGGCAAGTTTGTTCTGGCGCAGATGTTCGAGGCTGATCGCAAGGTTGTAGAGGATGTCGGGATTGTCAGATTCGGCGCTGTAGGCACGGAAATAGGCTTGTTGCGCATCGTTCCAGCGGCCATGGCGGGCATACAGGTTACCCAGGGAAAAATGCGGCGCCGCGAGGTCGGGCTGCGCCGCCGCGAGCGACTTCAAGCGGCTCTCGGCGGCACTGGGATCGATCTGTCCGCGCAGGTTGATCAGCGCTGCCTGCGCCACCGTGTCCTGCGGGTCGGCCTCGGTGATGCGGTGATAGAGGAACTCGGCCTGGTCGGGGCGGCCCTGGCGCACGGCAATGGCAGCCAGGCCATGCATGGCATCGGTATTGCGCGGGTCAGCTTTCTGCGCGCGTTCGTATTCGAGCTGCGCCAGGGCGAGTTCCCCTCGGTTGAATGCATCGAAGCCGCGCAGCAGCGCCGGATTGACTTGCAGCGGTGCCTTGGTCACGCGTACCGGACCCTCGGCCTCGGCCTCGCGCGGTACTGCTGCAGCGGCGGCACGCCGGGTCTTGGTCGGCGGTGCCTTGGGCGCCGCGACCGGAGCCGCCTCGTCGTCGTCTTCGTCGGACGTCGCCGTCGCGGGCTGGGCGGTCCCCGGTACGCCGACCGGTGCAGTGGCGAGAGTTGGCGCTGGCGACACGGCGGCTGGCGCCGAAATGGCCGCGGCAGGAGACGGTGGGGTACGGTTGGCGAACAAAGTATTCTTCGGCTGCAATTGCCACCAGAAGTATCCGCCGATGGCGGAAACGGACAAGACCGTGAGCACGCCAATGGCGATCGCAAAGGATTTTCGCGCCGGGGGCTTGTCGGCCTGTTTGGCGGCGAACAGGTTCTGCGCGGCCGCCTTGCCTTGCGGGGCACCCGTCTCCGGCTGTCGGCGACGCGGGTCCGCGGCGGCAGCCGCGCGGGGTGGTGCTTCTGCTCCTGCGGGCTGCGTCGGCGTTTCCGTCTTGGCCGGCATGGCCGGCGGTGTTGTGCGCAGTCGGGCTGCCGCGGCCTGCTGAGCCTCGGCCAGGAAGCGCGCATCGAGTTCTTCAAGGTCGGTGCCCAGAGGGGGCAGCTGGTTTGCCGAAGGCGCATCCTCGGCGGCTGGATTGCTTGCCGCCGGTTCGATCAGATTCGAGTCGTAGATGGGTTGCAGCGCGAGTTCTCCGGGCGGCTCTGCTTGCGTCGAATCACCCGCGTCGTCGCCCTGCCCCTGGCGCTTCGCCAGTTCGGCCTTCTTCAGGGCGTCCATCAACAGGCTCATCGGGAGTTTGCTCCCGGCGTTTCGGTGGTCCCGGGCTTGTTGGCGAAGAATTCCTTGCCCGGCAGCTGGTTGGCAAAGCTGCGATAGTCGCCGTTGATGCTCGGGTCGCGAATGATGGTAGGTTTGAGGAAGATGACCAATTCGGTCTTGGTGCTGGTGTCGTCGCGATTGCGGAAGAAATTGCCTATGCCGGGAAGGCCACCCAGGCCGGGTATCTCGTTGGACGTGTAGTTGACGCGGTCTTCCATGAGTCCGCCCATCACGGCGACTTCCCCGTCAGACAGGCGCAGCATGGATTCCATTTCGCGCGTCTGGATTTCGGGAACGACATTCGGAACGGCCAGACCCGGGGTCGGGTCGGTCTTTCCTGCACCCTGGAGGCTCGAAATGGTCGGTCGCACGTTGAGCAGAATGCTGCCGTTTTCGCTGATCTGCGGCGTGACGCTCATGACCAGTCCCACCGACACCGACTGGGGTGTGGAGGTGAAGTTGTTGGTGGTGCCGGTCGTGGTGGTGGTCGAGTCGTTCTTGATCAGAAAATAGACCACGTTATTGACGACCTTGAGCATCGCAGTCTGGTTGTTCAGCACGCTGATCTTCGGGCTGGACAGGACTTTGACCTTGCCAAAAGTCTCCAGCAAACTCAGTGTCGAGGAGATGCCCATGCCGGGGGCAACGTAATTGAGCAGGAAGGAGAATGGCGTGGGCGCCGTGAATGAGCCAGCCGCGGCGGCGAACGGGTCCGGCACAGGCAGGCCAGTCTGGTTTTGGGCGATCGAGAAACCGGCTTGCGGAGCGCCCGGACGCAAGGAACGCAAGCTCTGCCAGTTGATCCCCTGCTGATAGCGATCGCTCAGGTTGACCTCGGCGATGGTGGCTTCGATGATGACCTGGCGCCGCGCATTCATCAGCACCAGATCGAGATACTCCTGAACTTTCTCATGCTGTCTGGCCGTTGCGCGCACGACCACGACGCCGGCTTCGGGATTGACGATAATCGAGGCGGCCTCGCGGAAAGTGGTGCGTTTGACCACGGTGGTGCCTTGCTGTTGCAGACTCGCCGGATTGGGGCTGGCGGCCAGGCTGGTGGTCTGGTTGCCCGCCCGGGAGGAGCTTGCCCCGCCGGCAGCACCGGTGCCGGTGGTGGCTTGCTGATCGGAGCGCTCGATAACGGTTTCGCTCGATCCTTCCGGCAGGATTTTGTCGCTTTCGCGCAATATGTCCTTCAGGTTCTTTTCCAGCGACTGCCAGAAATTGTTCTGCGCGGAACTCTTGACGGAAGTGCTCGAATTGTTTCCGCCACCGCTGCTCGCGGCACCGCCGGAAGCGCTGGTGCTGGTCGACGCGATTTGCGTGTTGATCGAAACCGTGCCGCTCACGTCGCGCGACATGTTGACGTAATCGACCTTGTAATTGCGCAAAAAGGGTGAATCCTGCATCACCACAAGGTTGGGACCATCCAGTTCCCAGCGCATATCGACTTGCTTGGCTATGCGCGTCAGGATTTGTTGCAGCGTCTGGTCGATGGCATTGATGGTGACGATGCCGTTGATGCCGGGATGGATATCGACATTGATCTTGGCGTCGCGGGCGAGGGCGAAGAGCAAATCCTGGACGGCGATGTTTCGCACGGAAACCGAGTAGGACTCTGCCTTTGCGGCCGCCTTGGGACGGGCCAGCATGACCGTTGAACTCACCGGTAGCGGAATGTCCGGATTTGGCGATACCCGGGCTTCAGCGCTTATGTGTCCGTTGGACGGTGGCTGTGGCTGAATGCTGCTGCATGCCGAAAGCATCAGTCCGGCGGCCAGCGCAACAGGGAGCGGCGGAATCACGAGTGGACGCAAACGAATCCCCGATCAGATATGTCAATGTAACTGCGACTTAGCATAACACGTTATATTTGTGACGCAACTCAATGATTTAATTGGCCTGAATCCATCAGTTCCTGCCATCGCCCAGCGCCCTAGCGCAAACGTACGACCTGCCGCGGGTAGGGCTTGCCGGCCCGCAGGAGTTTGGGTAGACCGCGCATTGCGGCGACGGCCGCAGCCCAAGTTGAATAGTCTCCGTAGGTGACTCCATAGCGCGGTGTGCCGCTGAGGTCGGAGTAATAGACATGGATATTACTCATTTCGGTGCTGTCGGGTGCGAGCCGTCGCAACAGGGTTTCGACGTCGCCATGCTGGCTGGCGGCCGTGTCAAAAATCTGAATGAACCAGCGATCGTCCGGCTGCTGTTGCAGCCAGACACGTCCCGCGTCGAGCCGGTCACGGGTCAGCGGTCCGATGCCTGATGGCAGCGGCTGTGCTGCCGGTCTCTCGGCGGCGACAGGAGGCGAGCTGTTTGCATCGGGTGATGCGGCGACTGCCGGGGGGGGGGCAACAGGACCTGCGCTGGCTGCGACAGGAGGTGCGGGTGACACCACGGCGGCCGGCGGCGAGCCAGTTGGCGCAGCGGCTGCAGCCGGCTGGACTGCGACCGGTTCGGCTGGCTGGGTGGCTACAGCGATTGGACTGCCGAGGGTGGGCGCAGGGGCGGCGATCGAAGTCTGCGGAGTGTCGTCGTGGGGTATTAGCGCTAGCCAGAGGCTGCTTGCCAGCACCGCAATGATCAGCGCGGCAGCGATCGCGTAGGTGTTGGTTTTGCGCGCCATCCTGCCGCCATAGGTCGCATCGCTGAACTCGCAGTCGCGAATGGCGGCGTTGACTTCTTTCGACCCGATCTGGTGGCTGCCCGAGGAGAAGGCTGCGAGCAGGGCCTTGTCGGCGAGTATGTTGATACGGCGGGTAAGCCCGAGCGAGTTCTGGGTAATCAGTTTCAGCGCTGCCGGCGAGAATACGCTGGGCCCGCGATAGCCTGCGGCACGCATGCGGAAATCCAGGTAGTCGGTGATGTCGTCACGCACCAGCGGTTCGAGGCCGAAGTTGTGGGTGATGCGCTCCTTCAGTTGGCGCATGTCCGAACGGGCCAGCACGTCGTTCAGTTCAGGCTGGCCGAATAGCACCAGTTGCAGCAGTTTGCTGCGGTTGGTCTCGAGATTCGAGAGCAGGCGGATTTCCTCGAGGGTTTCTACCGGCATGGCGTGGGCTTCGTCGATCAGCACCACAACCTGCCGCCCCTCGCCAAAGGACTGGATCAGGTGACCCTGCAAGGCACGCATGACCACCGACGAGCGGGCGTTGTCGGGCACTTCGAGACGCAGCTCGTCGGCGATGGCATAGAGAATGTCGTCGCGCGCGAGCGACGGATTGGCCAGGTAGATGATGGTGACGTTTTCCGGCAGGCGTTCCATCAACACGCGGCATAGCATGGTCTTGCCGCTGCCGACTTCGCCACTGACCTTGACGATGCCTTCGTCGTGGGTGATGGCGTAGATCAGTGCATCCAGTGTCGCACCGCGATTGGCCCCGTCGAAAAAGAAATCGGTATGGGGCGTAATGCGGAAAGGCGGTTCGTTGAGTCCGAAATGGTCGAGATACATCGTGTCGGTCAGGCGATCCCTTGGCTTATTGCGAGGTGGCGCGCTTTTCGCGGGCCAGCGTGTCGATGCGATTGTAGAGCGTGGTGCGATTTACGCCGAGCAGTCGGGCGGCCTGGCTCATGTTGTCATGGGCGAGCTGCTGCGCTGCTTCTATGTAAGCCTGCTCCCAGAGATGAAGTGTCGCATCGAGATTGAAGTCATGACGGCTCTGAATGTCATTGAGGGCAATCGACACCAGTTCCGCCAGGCTTGCCGGAGTCGGTGCCAGTGGCACGCTGGGGGGCGGCGGGTGATTGCCCAGATCGAGTTCGGCTTCGAGGTCACTGACGTCGACCTGCTTGCCGGCACATTTGGTCGTCAGGCGAATCGCGATGTTGCGCAGTTCGCGGACGTTGCCGGGGAAGGGGTAATTCAACAGGCGCTTCTTCGCCGCTTCGGTAAGCCGGAACGGCGGCAAATCCGCCTGTGCCGTGTAGACCGCGCGAAAATGGTCCAGCAGGCGCACGGCGTCGTCGCCTAGGTCGCGCAGCGGCGGGATGGTCACCGTGAACACCGAAAGCCGGTGGTAGAGGTCGGCACGGAAGCGCCCCTCGCGGACTTCCTTCTTGAGGTCGCGATTGGTAGCGGTGACAATGCGCGCTGACGAATGTCGTGCAGCGGTCTCGCCAATGCGCTGGAACTCGCCGTTTTCCAGCACACGCAGGAGTTTCGGCTGCAGATCGAGCGGCAATTCGCCTATTTCATCGAGAAATAGCGTGCCGTCGGACGCATCCTCGAAATAGCCAGCGCGCGGCCCGTTGGCACCGGTAAATGCCCCTTTGCCGTGACCGAACAGGGTCGCCTCGACCAGGTTTGGCGAAATGGCGGCGCAGTTGAGCGCCAGATAGGGTTTTGCGGCACGCTCGGACAACCGGTGCAATGCCGCGGCGGCCAATTCCTTGCCGCTGCCCGATTCGCCTTCGATCAGGACCGGAAATGGCGAATGTGCGAACTGTCTGAGTTGGGCGCGCAATTTCTGCAGCGGCGTACTTTCACCGATCAGACCGTCATCCACCTTTGCCGATGTGTCTCTAAATGACAACACCCGGCGTATGAGTTTGCGCAGATATTCCGGATCGGCCGGCTTGCCCACAAATTCAGTCGCACCCAGCGCGCGCGCATGGCGCGCATTGAGCTCATCGCTCTGTCCGGAAAGGACCACGATGCGAGTGTCCGGTGCGTGGGCCAGGATGTCCGCAATCAGGGCAAATCCTTCGTCCGGCTGATGCGGCGTCGGCGGCAGGCCAAGATCGATCAATGCCAGGGCCGGGGAATTTTTCCGGGAGCGCAACATAGCGACCGCTTCAGCGCGTGTCGAGGCAGTACTTACCAGATAGTCGCGGCCCAGGAAATAGCCCAACGCGTCGGCGATCAAGGGATCATCGTCGACAATCAGCAGCTCGGTTTTGCCGTTGGACGCAGTCAAGAGGGGAACAGGGTCGATTCGATTTCAACATCATAGCGGAAACCAGGGGTGGCCAATTCCGGTTCTGGATAGGGTTTACCCCGCTCCTCGCCGGCTGCGGTCGATTTAGGGATCAATCAATTCTGCTAGAATCGCCGGCTGTGAAAATGACCGGGGTTCCCGGTGTGAATATGTCTCAGGAATCCCTAGTCGAGATCCGCGATCTGAATTTCACGTACGACGAACGGCCGGTGCTCACCGGAATCAACATGACGATTCCGCGTGGCAAGGTGGTTGCTGTCATGGGAAGTTCGGGCTGTGGCAAAACCACGACGCTGCGTCTGATCGGCGGCCAGTTGAAGCCGACCTCCGGCACCGTGAAAGTCGGCGGGCAGGTGGTGCACGAACTCGACGCCGCGGGTTTGTACGGTCTGCGTCGGCGCATGGGTATGCTGTTCCAGTTCGGTGCCCTGTTTACCGACATGTCGGTTTACGACAATATTGCCTTCCAGATGCGTGAGCACACCGATCTGCCTGAAGCGCTGATTCGTGATCTGGTATTGATGAAGCTGCATGCGGTGGGATTGCGCGGCGCCCACGGTCTGATGCCGGCCGAGCTGTCCGGCGGCATGGCGCGCCGGGTTGCCCTGGCGCGTGCGATAGCGCTGGATCCGATGCTGATCATGTACGACGAGCCCTTCGCCGGCCTCGATCCGATTTCGCTGTCTATCGTGGGCGAATTGATCCGCAAACTGAATGATGCCCTGGGTGCCAGTTCCATCGTCGTGACCCATGACGTACAGGAGTCCTTGAAGATTGTCGACTACGTTTATTTTGTTTCCGCAGGCAAGATCGTTGCCGAAGGTACCGCCGAGGAGATGAAGCACTCGACGGTTCCCTATGTGCACCAGTTTGTCTGGGGCGAGGCTGACGGTCCGGTACCTTTCCAGTACCCGGCCCGGCCTTATGGCGAAGAACTGCTGGAAAGCGCGGTGCGCCGTGGCTAACGGCATTGCGCAGATGTTGCGCGGACTGGGTCAGCGGGTGACTTCGCGCATCTGGCGGCTCGGCTATGCCAGCCGTTTCTTTCTGGCCATCCTGCTGCATTCGGGTACCGCGCTGCGGCGACTGCATCTGACAATTCGGGAAATCTACTTCACCGGCGTATTGAGCCTGATCATCATCCTGGTCTCGGGCCTGTTTGTCGGCATGGTGCTCGGCTTGCAGGGCTACGACACGCTTCAGCGCTATGGTTCGACCGAGGCGCTCGGCGTTCTGGTGTCGTTGTCCCTGGTGCGCGAATTGGGGCCGGTGGTGGCGGCGCTGCTGTTTGCCAGCCGTGCCGGCTCGGCAATCACGGCCGAAATCGGCATGATGAAGGCCACCGAGCAGCTGTCCGCGATGGAGATGATGGCGGTGGACCCGATCGCCCGCGTCGTCGCGCCGCGTTTCTGGGGTGGCGTCATTTCAATGCCACTACTGGCTGCGTTGTTTTCAGCGATGGGCATCTTTGGTGGTTATCTGGTCGGCGTGCAACTGATCGGCGTCGATGAAGGCTCGTTCTGGTCGCAAATGCAAGCATCGGTGGATTTCCGCGAAGATATCCTCAATGGCGTGATCAAGAGCTTTGTCTTCGGCATCATCGTCAGTTGGGTTGCCGTATTCGAGGGCTACGATGCCGAGCCAACCGCCGAAGGCGTATCCGGGGCGACCACGCGGACCGTTGTAACATCCTCGCTGGCCATTCTGGCCGCCGACTTCATTCTCACCGCCTTCATGTTTACAGGGACATGACATGAGCCGTACTACACTTGACCTCTGGGTCGGATTTTTCGTTGCCGTCGGATTGGGGGCATTGCTGTTCCTTGCCCTTAAGGTGGGCAATATGGCGTCGTCCAATAGCGGCGATACTTATGCAATCCATGCCAAATTTGATAACATCGGTGGCCTGAAGGTACGCGGCGCGGTGAAGAGCGCAGGCGTCGTGGTGGGGCGCGTGACGGAGATTCGCTTCGATCCCGAGGCCTATCTTGCGGTGGTGACGATCAATGTGGACTCCCGCTACAAGTTTCCGCGCGATACCTTCGCGACGATCAATACCTCGGGTTTGCTCGGCGAGCAGTACATCGGATTCGAAGTGGGCGGCGATACGGCGATGCTGAAGGCGGGCGACACGATCAAAAAGACCCAGTCGGCCGTGGTACTGGAGAAACTGATCAGCCAGTTCATGTTCAACAAGGCTGCCGAGGACGGCGGCAACAACAAGTAGTACACAGGTGACTGAAAAAATGAAAACAACGCAGCCTGTCGGCATCAAATCCGTCGCCGTGGCCCTGGTCGCAGCCGCTCTGTTGTCCGGCTGCGCGAGTTCGGGAAATCCGAAGGATCCGATCGAGGGCTTCAATCGCGCCATGTTCGCCTTCAACGAGGGGCTCGATTCGGCCATCATCAAACCAGTCGCTACCGGTTACGAGGCCGTGTTGCCCTCCCCGGTGCGGACGGGCGTCACCAATTTTTTCAGCAATATCGAAGACGTCTTCATCGGTGTGAATAACCTGCTACAAGGCAAGGTGCCGGAGGCGGTTAGCGATCTGGGCCGGGTCGTGATCAACACCACGATCGGCTTGCTTGGGGTGATCGATTTTGCGTCCGATGCGGGCCTGGAAAAGCACGACGAGGACTTCGGTCAGACTTTCGGCCGTTGGGGCGTCGGCAATGGCGCCTATGTGGTGATTCCGGTATTCGGACCGCGCACCGCGCGTGACACCGTGGGTCTGGTGCTCGACGTGGCAGCCGATCCGGTGGCGAATCACGAACCGGCACGAGTCCGCGATCTGGCACTGGTTTTGCGTCTGGTGAATGACCGGGCCAACCTGCTGCCGGCCGACAAGGTCGTCGAAGAAGCGGCGCTGGACAAGTATTCCTACATGCGCGATGCCTATCTGCAGCGTCGCCGCAACCTGATCCATGACGGCAACCCGCCACGCGAGCGCGAGGCGAGCGCGGATGCAGCGGACCTTCCGCTGACGGCGCAAGTGGGAACTCCGGTGCCGGCGGTATTGGCTGCGCGCACGGACACGTCAGAAGCGAAACAGTGACCGCAGGGCTTGTCGCCCCGGTCCCAGACAATCACAGGAAATTCCAATGAAATCCCTATTTGCATTCTTCAGCGGCGTGTTGATCGCAGCGACCGCTATGGCTCAGGATACTGCTCCCGATGTCCTGATCAAGTCGGTGTCGGAAGAGGTGCTCGACATCGTGCGCAAGGACAAGGACATCCAGTCCGGCAACACCAGGAAGGCAATCGATCTGGTGGAAGCCAAGGTACTGCCGCATTTCAGTTTCACGCGCATGACGCAGCTTGCCGTGGCCCGTAACTGGCGCCAGGCGAACTCGGCGCAGCAACAGGTTCTGACCAATGAGTTCCGCATGTTGATGGTGCGGACTTACTCCAAGGCCCTGACCGAATACAAGAACCAGACCATCAAGTACAAGCCTTTCGTGCTCAAGCCCGGCGAGACCGACGTCCGCGTGCGCACGGAAATCAAGCAGGCCGGCGCGGGCAAGAACATCGAACTGGATTACTTTCTTGAAAAACAAGGCAACGGCTGGAAGGTCTACGACATCGAAGTCGGGGGTGTCAGCCTGGTCACCAATTACCGCGAGTCCTTTGCCACCGAAGTGGGCAAGACCGGCATCGACGGCCTGATCAAGTCCCTGCAGGCCAAGAACAAGTCGGGCGAGGCGACGTCCGTAAAGAAATGAACGACTTTTCTTCATTTCCCTTTTCCGAGCAATTGGGTGACTTTGGCCCGCTTCGCTTGCAGGTTACTGACGGGCCTGCCTTGGGGCTGCTCGGCGGCAGGCCATGATCCGCATTTCCGGTGATCGCGTCGAAGTGTCGGGTCCCATGACCCTGCCTGGCGCCACTGCCTTGCTTGCCGAAGGCGAAGCGGCAATCGCGTCCGACGCTTCGGTGTTCGATCTCGCCGCGGTCACGGAAATGGATTCGTCCTGCCTGGCGGTTGTGTTTGCCTGGATGCGTGCCGCCAAAGCCGCCGGAAAGTCCTTGAGTCTTCTGAATCCGCCCCAGAGCCTGCTGAGTCTCGCTGCCGTCTACGACGTTGCCGACCTTCTACCGCAGCACTGAGAGCTCTGACCTTAGCCTTCGGCTTGGTCTCGCGTAATGTCCGCCGCAATCCGCATCACACAGGTCTCCAAGTGCTTTGGCAGCGTCCGGGCGCTTGACCGCGTCGACCTTGAGGTTCAGCGGGGAGAGTTTTTTGGCCTGCTGGGCCCCAATGGCGCGGGCAAGACCACGCTGATCTCGGCGCTGGCGGGGCTGGTACGTGCCGATAGCGGCAGCCTGAACGTGATGGGTCACGACGTGCAACTGGACTACCGCGCTGCTCGACGCCTGCTGGGGGTGGTGCCTCAGGAACTGGTCTTCGATCCGTTTTTTACGGTACGGGAGTCGCTGAAAATCCAGTCCGGGTACTTTGGCATTCGCGGCAACGACAACTGGATCGAAGAGATACTCGAAAATCTCGGCCTGACGTCCAAGGCCAATGCCAATATGCGCATGCTGTCCGGCGGCATGAAGCGGCGTGTGCTGGTTGCCCAGGCTTTGGTGCATCGGCCACCGGTCATCGTGCTGGACGAGCCGACGGCGGGCGTCGACGTCGAACTGCGACAGACCTTGTGGGCGTTCATCAGGCGGCTGAACGAGGCCGGCCATACCATTGTCCTGACCACGCATTATCTCGAAGAGGCCGAAAACCTGTGCAATCGCATCGCCATGCTGAAGGCCGGTCGCGTCGTCGCGCTCGACACCACGGCGCAGCTGTTGCGCCGCTTTTCCACACATTGCCTGCGCCTGCGCACGGACGGCGCGATGCCGGCCGGACTCGCCCGGGACGCGGCACAAAATGGCGGCTGGTGGTCCTTGCCCTTCGACGCATTCGATCAGGTCGAGCCGATGCTGGCGAAGATTCGCGCGGCGGGCTGCAGGATAGACGACCTCGAAATCGGCAAGCCTGATCTCGAAGAAGTCTTCGTTCGCGTCATGCAGGGGCAGCACGAAGGTCAGGTGAGCTGAGATGGGCCACGGCTTTTCGACCCTGTTCTACAAGGAGGTGCTGCGTTTCTGGAAAGTCGCCTCGCAAACCGTCGGGGCGCCGGTACTTACGGCGCTGCTCTATCTGCTGATTTTTTCCCATGTGCTGGCGGGGCATGTGCAGGTGCATGGCGTCGTCTATACCGCCTTCCTGATTCCCGGGCTGGTGATGATGTCGGTGCTGCAGAACGCCTTCGCCAATTCCTCGTCGTCGCTGATTCAGTCCAAGGTCACGGGCAACATTGTTTTCGTCCTGTTGCCGCCGATCTCCTATCTGGAGTTCTATCTGGCCTATGTGCTGGCTTCCGTGGTGCGGGGTCTGGTAGTCGGTGCGGGCGTCCTGCTGGCCACCTTCTGGTTCGCCCCGCTGGACTTTGCCGAACCGTGGTGGATTCTCGTCTTTGCCCTGATGGGTGGCGCGATTCTCGGCAGCCTCGGCGTGATCGCCGGCATCTGGGCCGACAAATTCGATCAGCTCGCCGCCTTCCAGAACTTTCTGATCATGCCGCTCACCTTTCTGTCCGGTGTGTTTTACTCTGTTCACTCGCTGCCGCCTTTCTGGCAGCAGGTATCGCACTGGAACCCGGTGTTCTACATGATCGACGGCTTTCGCCACGGCTTCTTCGGCGTCTCCGACACTTCGCCGTGGTTGAGCCTGGCCGTGGTTGGCAGCTGCCTGGCGGTGCTGACCGCATTTACCCTGAATCTGCTGAAGCGCGGCTATAAGCTGCGAAATTGAGGAGTTATTTCCATGCTTGACCCCAAACAAATCGAAACCTGGATCGCTGCCGGCCTGCCCTGCGAACATCTCTCCGTCGACGGCGACGGTCATCATTTCGCTGCCGTCATCGTCAGCGGCGAGTTTGCCGGCTTGAACCGCGTCAAGCGCCAGCAGCGCATCAACGCGATTCTCAAGGCGCGTTTCGACTCGGGTGAACTGCACGCGCTGTCGATGCAGACCCTGACCCCGGAAGAGTGGAAAGCCAATGGATAAGCTGCTGATCGCGGGAGGCGTTCCGCTCTCGGGCGAGGTGGCGATTTCCGGCGCGAAAAATGCCGCCTTGCCGCTGCTGTGCGCGGCGCTGCTGACCAGGGAGCCGGTGACCTTCACCAACGTGCCGCACCTGAACGATATCGGCACGATGTTGAAGCTGCTGGAGCAGATGGGCGTCAAGGTTGCGCGCGAAGCGGCAAGAGTTGGCGCTGGCGATACGGTGACGCTGGATGCTTCGGGCCTCGACAACGCCGTCGCGCCCTACGAAATGGTGAAAACCATGCGCGCTTCGATCCTGGTGCTGGGGCCTCTGGTCGCGCGCACGGGCGAGGCCAAGGTTTCGCTGCCCGGCGGCTGCGCGATCGGTGCGCGGCCGGTGGATCAGCACATCAAGGGCCTCACCGCGATGGGCGCCGAGATCGCGGTGGAACACGGCTATGTCCATGCGCGCGCCACCCGGCTGAAGGGTGCCCGGCTGTTCACCGACATGGTCACCGTGACCGGCACCGAGAACCTGATGATGGCCGCCTGCCTTGCCGAGGGAGAGACCGTGATCGAGAACGCGGCGCGCGAACCGGAAGTGGTGGACTTGGCGAATTGCCTGGTCGCCATGGGCGCGCGGATTTCAGGCGCCGGCGGCGACGTGATCCGCATCCAGGGCGTCGATGCCTTGCACGGGGCGACGCATCGCATCATGCCCGACCGCATCGAGACCGGCACTTATCTGTGCGCAGCCGCCGCGACGGGCGGCGAGATACGCCTGACCGGCGCCTCGGCCACTTCGCTCGACGCGGTGATCGACAAGCTGATGGATACCGGCTGCGAGATCGTCGCCGAGCGCGATGCGATCCGCATCAAGGCGCCGCGGCGCCTGACCGCCGTCAGCGTCCGCACGGCGCCCTATCCGGCCTTCCCGACCGACATGCAGGCCCAGTTCATGGCCATCAACGCCGTGGCCGAAGGCACCGCCGTGATGCGCGAAACGATATTCGAGAACCGCTTCATGCATGCGGTGGAACTGATCCGGCTCGGCGCCGACATCAAGATCGACGGCAACACCGCATTCGTCAAAGGGGTTCACAAACTCGATGGCGCGACGGTGATGGCCACCGACCTGCGCGCCTCGGCCAGCCTGGTCATCGCCGGCCTGGTGGCGCAGGGCGAAACCCTGATCGAGCGCATTTACCACCTCGACCGCGGCTACGAAGGTCTGGAGCAGAAACTGGCCGCTTTGGGCGCCAACATTCGCCGGGTAAAATAGCCGCATGAGCGGAATAACCATTGCCCTCTCCAAGGGCCGTATCTTCGAGGAAACCCTGCCTCTGCTGGCGGCGGCCGGCATCGTGCCGGCCGAAGATCCTGAGAAGTCGCGCAAGCTGATCATCGGCACCAATCGCGCTGACGTGCGCGTGGTCATCGTGCGCGCTTCGGACGTGCCGACCTATGTGCAGTACGGCGCGGCCGACCTCGGCATCGCGGGCAAGGACGTGCTGCTGGAGCATGGCGGAGTCGGGCTGTACCAGCCGCTGGACCTCAACATCGCCAAATGCCGCATGTGCGTCGCGGCACCGGCGGGCTTCGATTACGCCGCCGCGGTGCGCCGCGGTGCGCGCCTGCGCATCGCCACCAAATACATCGCCGTGGCGCGCGAGCATTTTGCCGCCAAGGGCGTGCATGTCGATCTGATCAAGCTCTACGGCTCGATGGAACTGGCGCCGCTGGCGGGATTGGCCGAAGCGATCGTCGATCTGGTTTCCAGCGGCGCTACGCTGAAGGCCAACAATCTGGTCGAGGTCGAGCAGATCATGAGCATTTCCTCGCGTCTCGTGGTCAACCAGGCCGCGCTCAAGGTCAAGCGGGAGTTATTGCAGCCCGTCATCGCCGCCATCGAAGGGGCAATCCGATGATGCGCCGCTTGTCGACTCTGGATACGGGCTTTCTCGCCACGCTCGACGCGCTGCTGCATTTCGACCATTCGACCGACGATGCCATCGAGCAGACCGTCGGCGAAATCCTCAGGCGCGTGCGCAGCGAAGGTGATGCGGCGGTGCTCGACTACACGCGCCGCTTCGATCAGCTCGATGTCGCCACCATGGCCGAACTCGAACTGCCGCGCAGCCAGTTGCGCCAGGCGCTCGATCGCCTTCCCGCCGCCCAGCGTTCCGCGCTCGAAGCAGCGGCGCAGCGGGTCACTTCCTACCACGAGCGGCAGAAGCTCGAATCGTGGAGCTTCACCGAAGCCGACGGCACGCGCCTGGGGCAGAAGATCACGGCGCTGGACCGGGTCGGCCTTTACGTGCCGGGCGGCAAGGCGGCCTATCCGAGCTCGGTGCTGATGAATGCGCTGCCGGCCAAGGTGGCGGGCGTCAATGAGCTGATCATGGTGGTACCCACGCCGCGCGGCGAGAAGAATGCGCTGGTGCTGGCCGCCGCCTGCCTTGCCGGCGTCGATCGCGTCTTCACGCTGGGCGGCGCCCAGGCCGTGGCGGCGCTGGCCTATGGCACGCAGACCATCCCGCAGGTGGACAAGATCGTCGGTCCCGGCAACGCCTATGTCGCGGCGGCCAAGCGCCGTGTCTTCGGCACGGTCGGCATCGACATGGTGGCCGGGCCCTCGGAAGTGCTGATCATCGCCGATGCTTCGGCAAATCCCGACTGGGTCGCGATCGACCTGTTCGCCCAGGCCGAACACGACGAGCTGGCGCAGTCCATTCTGCTGAGTCCCGATGCCGGATTCATCGATCGCGTCGCGGCCAGCATAGACCGGCTGCTGCCGACCATGCCGCGCCGCGAGGTGATCGCCGCTTCGCTCAAGGGCCGCGGCGCGCTGATCCATGTTGCCGATCTGGATGAAGCCTGCACGCTGGCCAACCGCATCGCTCCGGAACACCTGGAACTGGCGGTCAGCGATCCTTCGGCGCTGGTCGAAAAAATCCGCCATGCCGGTGCGATCTTTGTCGGCCATTACACCTCGGAGTCGCTCGGCGACTACTGCGCCGGCCCCAACCATGTCCTGCCCACCTCGCGCAGCGCGCGCTTTTCCTCGCCGCTCGGGGTCTATGATTTCCAGAAGCGGTCGAGCCTGATCGAGGTATCTCAGGCCGGCGCGCAAACCCTGGGGCCGATTGCGGCGACGCTGGCACATGGCGAAGGGCTGACGGCCCATGCCCGCGCCGCGGAGCTGCGCATCAAGCGCTGACAATTTCCTTCAGTGCAGCGACCAGCGCCGCGCACTGTTCATCGGTGCCGACCGTAATCCGCAGGAACTGCTCGATGCGCGGCAGCTTGAAATGGCGCACGATGATGCTGCGTTGCCGTAGCGCCAGCGCCAACTCTTGCGCGTCGCGCCGCGGATGGCGGACGAAAATGAAGTTGGCCTTCGACGGCAGCACCTCGAAGCCGAACGCTTTCAATTCACCGCCGAGTTTTTCGCGTGTGGCGATCACCGCCTGGCAGGTCTGCGCGAAGTATGCGCGGTCTTCAAAGGCCGCCACGGCGCCGGCAATCGCCAGGCGGTCCAGCGGATAGGAATTGAAGCTGTTCTTGACCCGCTCCAGCGCCTCGATCAGATCGACGTGGCCGACGGCGAAGCCGACCCGCAATCCGGCCAGGGAGCGCGACTTGGACAGGGTCTGCACCACCAGCAGGTTCGGGTAGCTGACGGTCAGCGGGATCGCGCTCTCGCCGCCGAAATCGACATAGGCTTCGTCGATCACCACCACCGAATCCCGGTTCGACTGCAACAGGCGCTCGATATCGGCCAGCAGTACCAGGCAGCCGGTCGGCGCATTCGGATTGGGGAAGATGATCCCGCCGTTCGGCCGGGCGTAGGCACCGACCTGAATCGAAAAATCCTCGGCCAGCGGAATGGTTTCGAAGTCCACCTGGTACAGCCCGCAATACACCGGATAAAAACTGTAGCTGATGTCGGGAAACAGGATAGGCCGCGCCTGCTTCAACAAGCCGAGAAAGACATGGGCCAGGACTTCGTCCGAGCCGTTGCCGACAAAGACATTGCCTGAATCGACGGCGTGATATTTTGCGATGGCGAGCTTGAGCTGCTCGGCGTTCGGATCGGGATAGAGCTTCAGCGATTCCCCGGTCGCGGCGCGGATCGCGTCGAGCGCGCGCGGCGAGGGCCCGTACGGGTTCTCATTGGTGTTGAGTTTCACCAGGTTGGCGAGCTTGGGTTGCTCGCCCGGCACGTAGGGCTTGAGCCCCTTGACGATATCGCTCCAGAAGCGGCTCATGGCTAGGCGGAATGGCAGTGGGTGGTGGAGATCGAGGTTCGGCTGCGGCGTGCAGCCGGCTAGGCCGATGGTATCATGCAGCCCTCGACCCTTTGCCTGATCATCACCGCCATGCGGCAAGCCGAAATATCGCGCAATACCCTGGAAACAAAAATCCGCGTCGCCCTCGATCTCGACGGCACCGGCGTCTCCAAACTCGCCACCGGCATCGGTTTCTTCGACCATATGCTGGACCAGATCGCGCGCCACGGCATGATCGACCTGAACGTCGAGGCGCAGGGCGATCTGCACATCGACGCGCATCACACCATCGAGGATGTCGGCATCACCATCGGCCAGGCGCTCGCCAAGGCGCTGGGCGACAAGAAGGGCCTGCGCCGTTACGGCCATGCCTATGTGCCGCTCGACGAAGCCTTGTCGCGCGTGGTGGTGGATCTGTCCGGGCGGCCGGGCCTGGTCTTCAACGTGCCCTTCACGCGCGCAACCATCGGCGAATTCGATGTCGACCTGGTTCGTGAGTTCTTCCAGGGCCTGGTCAATCATGCCGGGATCACGCTGCACATCGACGCCTTGCGCGGCGACAACTCCCACCATCAGGCCGAGACCGTGTTCAAGGCTTTTGCCCGCGCCTTGCGCATGGCGGTGGAAACCGATCCGCGTGCCGCCGGCGCCATTCCTTCGACCAAAGGTTCGCTCTGATTCTTCCATGAGCGCCATCCGCCGGGCCGTCCCAAGGATGGCGCAGTCAACGACATGGAGCCGCGAAGCGGCGAACCCCTGTCACCCCCTTTCCCGGAAGGGGGGATGGGGGGAATGTCCATGAAGGTAGTGGTAGTCGATTACGGCATGGGTAACCTGCGCTCCGTGGCCAAGGCCATCGAGCACGTGGCCCCCGAGGCCGATGTCCGCGTCAGCTCCGATGCCGCCGAGATCGCAGCGGCAGACCGCGTCGTCGTTCCCGGTCAGGGGGCGATGCCGGACTGCATGCGCGAATTGTCGGCGCGCGGCTTGCGCGAGTCGGTGATTCGCGCTGCCGCGGAAAAGCCCTTTCTCGGCATTTGCGTCGGTCTGCAGATGCTCTTCGGCCATGCCGAAGAAGGCGACGTCATGGGGCTGGAGATCCTGCCCGGCCGCGTGCCGCACTTCCCCCTCGCCGCCATGGTGGCGCCCGACGGCACGCGGCTCAAGGTGCCGCACATGGGCTGGAACCAGGTCCAGCAGGCCGAGGCCCACGCGCTGTGGGACGGCATCGAGGACAACGCACGCTTCTATTTCGTGCATAGCTATTACGTCGAGCCGCAGACCCCCGAGGTGATTGCCGGCTCGACCAACTACGGCATCCCCTTTACCAGCGCGATTGCCCACGCTAACATCTTCGCTGTTCAATTCCACCCGGAAAAAAGCGCCCAGGCCGGGCTGCGACTGCTCGCCAATTTCATGCGCTGGAATCCCTGATCCAAGGCCTCCGGTTTTTTCATATCTCCACATCTTCCTATGCTGCTGATACCCGCGATTGATCTCAAGGATGGCCATTGCGTTCGCTTGAAGCAGGGCGCAATGGACGATGCCACCGTATTTTCCGAAGACCCGGCGGCTATGGCCCGGCATTGGATAGACCAGGGCGCGCGCCGCCTGCATCTGGTCGACCTGAATGGCGCCTTTGCCGGCAAGCCGAAGAACGAAGCTGCGATCAAGGCCATTCTCCAGGAAGTCGGCGAAGAAATTCCCGTACAACTGGGCGGCGGAATTCGCGACCTCGACACCATCGAGCGCTGTCTCGACGACGGCCTCACCTACGTCATCATCGGCACCGCCGCGGTGAAGAACCCGGGCTTTCTGCACGATGCCTGCGGGGCCTTTCCCGGCCACATCATCGTCGGCCTCGATGCCAGGGACGGCAAGGTGGCGGTCGACGGCTGGTCGAAGATGACCGGCCACGACGTGGTCGACCTGGCGAAAAAATTTGAGGACTATGGCGTCGAGGCCGTGATCTACACCGACATCGGCCGCGACGGCATGCTCTCCGGGGTCAACATCGAGGCCACGGTGAAACTGGCGCAGGCGCTGCGCATCCCGGTGATCGCCAGCGGTGGGATTGCCAGCATGAAGGATGTCAAGGCGCTTTGCGCGGTGCAGGGCGAAGGCATCACGGGCGCCATCACCGGTCGGGCGATCTATGAAGGCACCCTGGATTTCAGCAAGGCGCAGGCGGAGGCGGACAAGCTCTCCGGCCGCTGAAAGCATATGAATAAATCTACTGCGCGTGCCGGATCGGGGCTTGGGCGGTGCTCGCTATCCTCATGTACAGCGACGTACATTCCGGTAGCTGCGCTCCGGCCGCACCCCGCTGCGGCCCGCTCACTACGATTTCTTCAAATGCTTTAACACCCAATGCTCGCCAAACGCATCATCCCTTGTCTTGACGTCAACGCCGGCCGTGTGGTCAAGGGCGTTAACTTCGTCGAACTGCGCGATGCCGGCGATCCGGTCGAGATCGCACGTCGCTACGACGAGCAGGGCGCCGACGAAATCACCTTCCTCGACATTACCGCCAGTTCCGATGACCGCGACATCATCCTGCACATCATCGAGGCTGTCGCTTCGCAGGTCTTCATTCCGCTGACCGTGGGCGGTGGCGTGCGCCAGGTCGAGGACGTGCGCCGGCTGCTGAATGCCGGTGCCGACAAGGTCAGCATGAATACCGCCGCCGTGTGTAACCCGCAACTGGTGGCCGACGCCTCGGCCAGGGTCGGCGCGCAGTGCATCGTGGTGGCCATCGATGCCAAGCAGACCTCGCCTGGGCTCTGGGAGGTGTTCACCCATGGCGGGCGCAAGAACACCGGGCTCGATGCCGTCGAGTGGGCACGCAAGGTCGAGAACCTGGGAGCCGGGGAAATCCTGCTGACCAGCATGGACCGCGACGGCACCAAGGCCGGTTTCGATCTGCCGCTTACCCGTGCGATCGCCGAAGCGGTGGGCATTCCGGTTATCGCCAGCGGTGGCGTCGGTACGCTGCAGCATCTGGCGGACGGAGTGACGCTCGGTAAGGCCGATGCGGTGCTGGCGGCGAGCATTTTTCATTACGGCGAATACACCGTGCGCCAAGCCAAGGAATACATGAAGAGCCGCGGCATTGAGGTCAGGCTGTGAGCGCTCCGCACCGCAGCCAATGGCTGGACGAGGTACTGTGGGACGCGCAGGGCCTGGTTCCGGCGATCGCCCAGGATGCAGCGACCGGCGAGGTGCTGATGTTCGCATGGATGAATCGCCAGGCGCTGGCTTTGACCGCAGAAACCGGCCACGCGGTGTATTGGTCGCGTTCGCGCGGGCGCCTGTGGCACAAGGGCGAGGAGTCGGGCCACACGCAGAGGGTGCTGGAGTTGCGCGTCGATTGCGACAAAGATGTGGTGTTGATGAAAATCGAGCAAATTGGCGGCATCGCCTGCCACACCGGTCGGCGCAGCTGCTTTTTCAACCGGCTTGAAACCTCGGGCTGGCAGGATGTAGAGCCCGTCCTCAAGGACCCGAAGGAGATATACAAATGATTGATCTCGAAGTCTTGCACCGCGTTCAGGCGACGCTGCTCGAACGCAAGGGCGCCGCGCCGGATTCTTCCTACGTCGCCAGCCTGTACGCCAAGGGCACCGACGCGATCTGCAAGAAAGTGGCCGAGGAAGCCGCCGAGACCATCATGGCGGCCAAGGACGGCGACCGCCTGCACCTGGTCCGTGAGGTGACCGACCTCTGGTTCCACAGCATGATCCTGCTGTGCCAGTTCGGCATTGGTGTCGATGACGTGTTGGTCGAGCTTCGCCGCCGCGAGGGCATCTCCGGCATCGACGAGAAGAACAGCCGGAGCCCCGAATAATGAGCGACTGCATTTTCTGCAGGATTGCGAGTGGCGAGATTCCGGCGAAGAAGATCTACGAAGACGAGGAGATCTTCGCCTTCCACGACATCAATCCGATTGCGCCGGTGCATTTCATGATCGTGCCCAAACTGCATATCGCCTCGTTGATGGAGGCCGATATGAGTCACCAGATGGTGCTCGGCCGCATTTTGGCGAAGGCTAACGAACTGGCCAGGAGCCAGGGGCTGACCGAAGGCTTTCGCACCATCATCAACACCGGGCGGATCGGACATCAGGAGGTGTATCATCTCCACGTCCATATCCTGGGCGGCCCCGAGCCCCTGGGATCCATGCTTAAGCGTAAAGCGCCTTGAGAATTCACTGAGCGCGAGGAGAAAACATAATGGGTTCATTCAGTATCTGGCACTGGCTGATCGTCCTGGTAATCGTCATGCTGGTGTTCGGCACCAAGAAGCTGCGCAACATGGGGTCTGACCTCGGCGGCGCGGTAAAGGGTTTCAAGGACGGCATGAAGGAAGCCGCTGCCGACAAATCTGCCGACAGGCCAGCCGAGCCGCAGCAGGTCAGCGGCCAGACGATCGACGTCGAATCGCGGCGGGAGCAGACCAAATCCTGATTCAGTGCGTTTGTGTCCTGCCGACTTCTGCCCATGGCAGCTAGTCGGCGGTAGCGCTTGATCCCGCACCGTGTCGTCATTCTAGAAATTAAAGCGAAGCCATGTTCGACATCGGCCTAACCGAGTTGATGATCATTGCGGTGGTGGCGCTGGTCGTCATCGGACCGGAACGCCTGCCCAAGGTTGCACGCACGGCCGGACATCTCCTTGGGCGTTTGCAGCGTTATGTAAGCGATGTCAAAGCCGATATCAATCGCGAGATGCAGCTCGATGAACTGAAGAAGATGCAGCAGCAGATGACCGATCAGGTGAAAGGCCTCGAGGCCTCGGTGACTCACGAAATGCGCGAAGTCGAATCCTCGGTTAATAAGGCGATCGAGCCCCCGGTCACGGATGCCGCCGTCCCGTCAGCGCCAACTCCTGAGGTAGCGGTCGAGTCAGGGGCGGCACCGGCCGCCGAACCTGCGCCAGTAGTCATCGCCGAAACGACGAAATCCTGATGGCCGAAGAACAGGAAACATTTTTCTCGCATCTGGTCGAGTTGCGCGACCGTCTGATCCGTATCGTCATCGCGGTCGGCGTGGCTTTCGTGCCCCTGGCCTTCTTTGCCCGCGAACTGTACTCGGTGTTGGCTGCACCCCTGCTGGCAACCTTGCCCGCCGGCGGGCAGATGATCGCAACCGATGTGGTTGGCGTTTTCCTGGTGCCGATGAAGGTCGCCTTGGCTGTCGCTTTCCTGGTGGTTCTGCCTTACGTGCTGTATCAGGTTTGGGCCTTTGTTGCGCCGGGCCTTTACACCCATGAGAAGAAACTGGCGATGCCGCTTTTGGCGGCGTCGGTAATACTGTTTTTCGTCGGCATGGCCTTCGCCTATTTCGCATTTTTCCCCATGGTGTTCGGCTTCATGGCGCAGTTCGCGCCGGAAGGCGTGGCCTGGATGACCGACATCGAGAAGTACTTTTCCTTCGTCCTCACCATGTTCCTCGCTTTCGGCGTCACCTTCGAGGTGCCGGTGATCGTCATCGTGCTGGTCAAGATCGGCGTGGTCGATGTGGCCAAGCTGCGCGAGTGGCGGCCCTACGTGATCGTCGGCGCTTTCGTCGTCGGCGCGGTGTTCACGCCGCCCGACGTGATTTCGCAATTCATGATGGCGGTGCCGCTGTGGCTGCTTTATGAGCTCGGCATCGTTCTGGCGAACCTCATCGTGCGTCCGGCCGCGGTTGCAGCAGGCGAGTCGAATTATCGACCGCCTTCCGACGCGGAAATGAATCAGGAGCTTGATCGCGCAGAGCAGCAGGCGCGCGACCAGCAGACCTGAGCGCTGACCCGTGGCGAGGCAGGTTCCGGCGCGGCTTTCCAGTGATGCCGAGGTTCGGGCGCTTGCCGCCTCATCCCTGGTCAAGCTGTTCGACAGCCTCTACGAAGGCGCCGTGGTCATCGATCAGGACGGCCGCATCACCTGGATCAACGACAAGTACAAGGCGCTGATAGGCTGGAACGGCAGCGAGCCGATCGAAGGCCGTGCCATCGAGGAAGTGCTGCCCAACAGCCGTTTGCGCCAGGTGATGGAGACCGGGCAGGCGGACCTGCTCGATGTCCTGACTCTCGGACGGCGCCAGATGGTGGTGTCGCGCATCCCGCTGCATGGCGAAGCCGGCAACGTGATCGGCGCGCTGGGCGTGATCCTCTACGACCGGCTGCAGGCGCTCAAGCCGATCGTCTCCAAATTCCAGCAGATGCAGACAGACCTCGCCACGGTGCGCAAGCAACTGGCGGATGGGCGCCAGGCCAAGTATCGCTTCAGCCAGTTCATCGGCGCCAGCCGCCTCGCGGTGGACACCAAGGAACTGGCGCGCCGCGCCGCGGAGCGCGAAGGCGCGGTGCTGTTGCTGGGTGAGACCGGCACCGGCAAGGAACTCCTGGCCCATGCCATTCATGCCGCTAGCCGGCGCGCCGAGGGGCCGCTGGTCAGCCTCAATGCCGCGGCGATTCCCGAAGCCCTACTGGAGGCGGAGCTTTTCGGCGTCGAGCCGGGCGCCTATACCGGTGCGGGGGCCAAGTCGCGCAGCGGCAAGTTCCAGCTGGCCGACGGCGGCACGCTGTTTCTCGATGAAGTCGGCGACATGCCGCTGGCCTTGCAGCCAAAGTTGCTGCGGGTCCTGCAGGAAGGCGAAGTGGAACCCCTGGGCGGCAACCAGTTGCGCGCGGTCAATGTCCGCGTGATCGCCGCCACCAGCCGCGATCTCAAGGCCATGGTGGATGCCGGGAGTTTTCGCGCCGACTTGTACTACCGGCTGAACGTGTTGCCGATTCGCCTGCCGCCGCTGCGGGAACGACCCGAAGACATCTCGATGCTGTGCGAAACGCTGCTGGAGCAGATTGCCGAGCAGGGCGGCGAAGTATCCTGCACGCTGGCCGCCGATGGTCTGGCGCGGCTGATAGCCTATGACTGGCCGGGCAACGTGCGCGAACTGCGCAACGTGCTCGAACAGGCGATGGCGCAGTCCGACAGTCGCCGTCTCGCCAGCGCCGACTTTCCGATGCTGCCGGGTATTCAGCCGATGCTTGCGCTCGACCCGGCGGGGACTGTGGTGAATTCACCGGAGCCACGTGTGCGTCCCTTGCGTGAGGCGGTCGCCATGGCCGAGCGCCAGGAAATTTTGCGGGCGCTGGAAGCCACGGGTGGGGTCAAGCTGCATGCCGCGAAGTTGCTGGGAATCAGCCGCGCGCAGCTTTATGAGAAGCTTGCGATCCTTGGCATCCTGTCCCAAGAAGCCGACACCTGAGTGTTTGTCCTGTTTTCCGGACACTTTTTAAAAATACGTAATTTCAATGGATTAAGTCAGTTCATTGATTTTTGTGTCCGGGTGTCAGGACAGTAAATGCCTAATCAAGCTGCCTGGATATTAGTCATATATATGACTTGCCTGTGTTTCCGGGGGCTGGCACATCTCCTGCATAAGCTAAAGCCGAACCCGTTCGTACGGGCATCATTTCATCCAAGGAGGACCAGACATGAAATTGAAGACATTGGCTTTTGCATCCCTGGCGAGCATGGCGGTCACGCTGACCGCTCCGGTCAGCGCCCAGGAACTCAAGATTGCCCTCATCGCCGGCAAGACCGGCGCCCTGGAAGCCTATGCCAAGGAAACTGAAGCCGGTTTCATGATGGGCCTCGAGTATCTGACCAAGGGCACCATGACGCTCAACGGGCGCAAGATCAAGGTCATCGTCAAGGACGACCAGAGCAAGCCGGATCTGGCCAAGACTGCTCTGGCCGAAGCTTACGGCGACGACAAGGTCGACATCGCCGTCGGCACCACCTCGTCGGGCGCGGCGCTGGCGATGCTGCCGGTGGCCGAGGAGTACAAGAAGGTTCTGATCGTCGAACCGGCCGTGGCCGACGCGATCACCGGCGACAAGTGGAATCGCTACATCTTCCGCACTGGCCGCAATTCCACCCAGGACGGCCTGGCTGCCGCCGCAACCCTGATGGGCGAAGTCAATGTCGCTTTCCTGGCGCAGGACTATGCCTTCGGCCGCGACGGCATCAAGGCCTTCAAGGAATCGCTGGCGGCCGTGAAGAGCAAGGCCAAGGTGGTGCATGAGGAATACGCGCCGCAGAACGCCACAGATTTCACCGCCTCGGCGCAACGCATTTTCGATGCGCTGAAAGACAAGCCAGGCCGCAAGATCCTGTCCATCTACTGGGCCGGCCCCAATCCGCTGACCAAAATCGCCGACATGAAGCCCGAGCGCTATGGCATCGAACTGTCCGCCGGCGGTAACATCCTGCCGGTCATGAAGGGCTGGAAGAATCTGGCCGGCATGGAAGGCAGCATTTACTATTACTACGCTTTCCCGAAGAACGCCATGAACGACTGGCTGGTTGCCGAAAACCAGAAGCGCTTCAAGCAGCCGCCGGATTTCTTCACGGCCGGCGGTTTCGCCGCGGCGAGCGCGGTGGTCACGGCATTGACCAAGGCCGGTTCGAGCGACACCGAGAAGCTGATCGCCGCCATGGAGGGTCTGTCCTTCGATACGCCCAAGGGCAGGATGACTTTCCGCAAGGAAGACCATCAGGCGATGCAGCCGATGTTCCACTTCCGCATCAAGAAGGCTCAGGCCAACGAATGGGACCTGCTGGAACTGGTGCGCGAGTTTCCGGCGTCGGAACTGCCGGTTCCGGTCAAGAATAAGCGCTGAAGGCAGGGACAAGACCGCTAAAAGGCACAGTTGATCCGCAGATTTCGCAGATGACGCAAATTGAATTCATGGATGTCGTCTGTGTAAATCTGCGTCATCTGCGGAAAATTGACTGAGCCTTCGTTCATGCCCGGCGAACACCCCGTTCTCTCCACGCACGGCCTCAGCATCCGCTTCGGCGGCCATGTTGCGGTCAACAATGTGAGCTGCGAATTCCGGCCGGGAACCCTGACCGCGATCGTCGGGCCCAACGGTGCCGGCAAGACGACCTACTTCAACCTGATGTCGGGGCAGTTGCCGCCGACCTCGGGCTCGGTGCTCCTGTATGGCGAAGACGTCACCCATCTGGGCGCGCCGCAGCGGACCAAGCGCGGTATCGGCCGCGCCTTCCAGCTGACCAACCTGTTTCCCAATCTGACCGTGCTCGAAAACGTGCGCCTGGCGGTACAAAGCCGCGCCGGGCTCGGCCTGAACATGATCTCGATGTGGGCCGGCCATGTCGAACTGATCGAGAAGGCCGAGCATTTCCTGCATGTCACCGCGCTGACCGAGCGACGCCATGAATTGGCCTCCGCCCTGTCCCACGGCGACAAGCGCAAGCTCGAAATCGCGATCCTGCTGGCCCTGGAGCCCGACATCTTCATGTTCGACGAACCCACGGCCGGCATGAGCGTGGACGAAGTGCCCGTGGTGCTCGACCTGATCCACCACATCAAGGCCCAGGGCGACAAGACGATACTGCTGGTGGAGCACAAGATGGACGTGGTGCGCTCGCTGGCCGACCGCATCATCGTGCTGCACAACGGCTATCTGGTGGCCGACGGCGATCCGGCCGAAGTTATGGCCTCGCCCATCGTGCAGGAAGCCTATCTCGGAACGGGAATGGCTGACCATGTCTGACATCCTGCTCGAACTCGCCGGAGTGCATACCCACATTGGCCAGTATCACATCCTGCAGGGTGTCGATCTGGCGGTGCCCAAGGGCGGCATCACCGTGCTGCTGGGGCGCAACGGTGCCGGCAAGACCACCACGCTGCGCACCATCATGGGCCTCTGGCATGCCTCGCGCGGCAGCGTGCGTTTCGCGGGTGATGACATCACGCAGAACCCGACGCCCGAGATTGCCTGCGCCGGCATTGCCTATGTGCCAGAGAGCATGAGCATCTTTTCCGATTTGACGGTGCGCGAAAATCTTTTCCTTGCGGCGCGCGGCGTCAAGCGCGCGGACCAGATGGACGAAGCGCGGCTGGAATGGATTTTTGGTTTCTTCGGCGCCCTGAAGAAATTCTGGAACCAGCCCGCGGGCACCCTGTCCGGCGGCCAGAAGCAGATGGTGGCGATCGCCCGTGCCATCGTCGAGCCGAGGAAGCTCCTATTGATCGACGAGCCGACCAAGGGTCTGGCGCCGGCCATCATTCAGGGCATGATTGCCGCCTTCCGCGAACTCAAGCAGACCGAAACCATTTTGCTGGTGGAACAGAACTTCAGCTTCGTCAGTGCGCTGGGCGACTCGGTGGCGGTGATGGACGGCGGGCGCATCGTGCATTCGGGATCGATGGCCGAACTGGCGGAAGACCGTGACTTGCAGCACCAGCTGCTCGGCCTGTCGCTGGACACTCATCAATAGGAGCGGACATATGACGACGATAGCCAACGTCGCAGCGCAGGACACGGCCCTGCCCAAGGTCCGGGTGGACCTGCTGCCGCTGCTGCTGGTGCCGCTGCTGGCGCTGTTGATGCTGCCGCTGGTGGGCAGCTTCCCGACCTGGGTGACGCTGACCGTGGCAGGGCTCGCCATGGGCATGATGGTGTTCATGATGGCCAGCGGCCTGACGCTGATCTTCGGCCTGATGGACGTGCTCAACTTCGGCCACGGCGCCTTCGTCTCGGTCGGCGCCTTCACCGCGACGCTGGTGCTGCTGCCGATGAAGGGCTGGGTCGAGGCCGATTCGATCCTGCTGAACCTGTCGGTGGTCGGTCTCGCCATCGTGCTGGCGATGCTGGTCACCGGGATACTGGGCTGGGCTTTCGAGCGCATCATAATTCGGCCCGTGTATGGCCTGCACCTCAAACAGATCCTGATCACCATGGGCGGCATGATCGTCGCCGAGCAACTGATCCACGTCATCTGGGGTGCCGAGCAGATTCCGCTGCAACTGCCGACGACCTTTCGCGGTGCCTTCATCATCGGCGATGCGGCGCTGGAAAAATACCGCCTGATCGCCGTCGCGGTTGGACTCACGGTGTTCGTCACCATGTTCCTGGTGCTCAACCGGACCAAGGTCGGCCTGCTGATCCGCGCCGGCGTCGAAAACGGCGAGATGGTCGAGGCGCTGGGCTACCGCATTCGCCGCCTGTTCGTCGGCGTCTTCATGGCCGGTTCGGCGCTCGCCGGACTCGGCGGCGTGATGTGGGGCCTCTACAAGGAGACGCTGACGGCGGCGATCGGCGGCGAGATCACGGTGCTGGTGTTCATCGTCATCATCATCGGCGGTCTCGGCTCGGTCGGCGGCTGCTTCATCGGCGCCATGCTGGTGGCATTGGTGGCGAACTATGCCGGCTTCCTCGCGCCCAAGGTGGCGCTGGTGTCCGACATCCTGGTGATGGTCACGGTGCTGTTGTGGCGGCCGCAGGGCCTGTATCCCGTGGCAAAGCGCTGAGATCATGATCAGAACCCTGCTCTCCGGTGACCTGCCGCGCAGCCGTCTGCTGTCGGCGCTGCTACTGGTGGTGCTGTTCGGCCTTGCCTTCGCGCCCTTCCTGTTTCCCGGCGCGCGCTCGCTGAACGTCGCGGCCACCATCTGCGTCTTCATCGTGCTGGTCGCCTCCTACGATCTGCTGCTGGGATACACCGGCATCGTTTCTTTCGCCCATACCATGTTCTACGGCATCGGCGCCTATGGCGTCGGCCTCGCCCTGCATGCCATGGGGCCGAGCTGGTGGGCGATCTTCGTTGGCACGGCGGGCGCGCTCGCGCTGTCGCTGGTGCTGGCGCTGGTCATCGGCCTGTTTTCCTTGCGAGTGCGGGCGATCTTCTACGCCATGATCACGCTCGCCGTGGCCTCGGCCTTCGCGGTGCTGGCCTCGCAGCTGTCGGACCTCACCGGCGGCGAGGATGGCCGCACCTTCAAAGTGCCGGAACTGCTGCAGCCGGGCTTCCACTTGTTCGACGGCGAGATTCTCGGCCGCGCCATCGACGGCAAGCTGATCACCTACTACCTGGTGTTCTGCGCAGCCCTGGTGCTGTTCCTGTTCATGCTGCGCATCGTCAATTCGCCCTTCGGCCGCGTGTTGCAGGCGATCCGCGAAAACGATTTCCGTACCGAGGCGCTCGGTTACCGCACCGTCATCTATCGCACCCTGGCCAACTGCCTCGGCGCGCTGATCGCGACTTTGGCCGGCGTGCTGATGGCACTCTGGCTGCGCTATGTCGGGCCCAAGACCATGCTCTCCTTCGAAGTCATGACCGACATCCTGCTGATCGTGGTGATCGGCGGCATGGGCACCGTCTATGGCGCGGTGATCGGTTCGGCGCTGTTCATCCTGATGCAGAACTACCTGCAGGTGCTGATGAAGGAAGCCTCCGGCGCTATGGGCGGCGTGCCGCTGCTGGCCAATCTGTTCCATCCCGATCGCTGGCTGCTGTGGCTGGGCGTGCTGTTCGTGCTCTCGGTGTATTTCTTTCCCACCGGCATCGTCGGCCGCTTGCGGACAAAGGCGGCCTTGCGGAGACCGCGATGAGCCTGGTGCGGGTCGAACGTGCCGATGCGGTGGCGCGCGTGGTGCTGTGTCGGGTGGGGATGCAAAATGCCCTGGTGCCGGAACTGCTGGCGGAACTGCTGGCCGCGCTGGCCGGGTTGAAGGATGATGCTTCCTGTCGCGCCGTCGTGCTGGCGGCCGACGGCCCGGCTTTTTCGATCGGCGGCGACATGCGCCGCTTCCGGCGCGAACGCGAGCGCGGCGATCTGCGCGCCTACGGTGATGCCCTGGTCGGGCAGTTGAACCAGACGATCCTGGCGCTGATCGACCTGCCGCAGCCGGTGGTGGCTGCCGTGCATGGCCTCGTCACCGGCGGTTCGATTGGCCTGGTGCTGGCCGCCGACCTGGTCATGCTGGCGCCGCAGGCGGTGTTCAAGGCGCATTACGCAACTGCCGGCTTTGGTCCGGATGGCGGCTGGACCGCGCTGGTCGGCCGCCTCGCCGGACGCCGTCGGGCGGCGGCAGCGCTGCTGCTGAACCGCAGCATCCGCGCCGAGGAGGCGGTGGCCTGGGGTCTGGCCAACGAGATCGTGGCGGCCGAAGCCTTGCAGGAGGCTGCGGCAGCCGCGGCGCGCAAGATCGCGGCCTATCCCGCCGGCACCATGCGCGCGGCAAAAGGCTTGCTGTGGGGCGACCGCGCACAACTCGCCGCCGACCTCGAAGCCGAGCGCGCCCGCTTCGTCGAACTGATTGCCGCACCGGAAGCCCTGGCCGGCGTCGATGCCTTCCTGCGCGACTTCGTCGGCTACCCCGATGCCCCGGATTTGGAGGACGCCAAATGTTGATACCCGACTGGCCGGCAAAACATGCCGCGCAGTTTCCGCAGCAGGTCGCGCTGGTCGATCTGCACAGCAAGCGCTCGGTCACCTACGCTCAGCTCAATGAACGCGCCAGCCGCTTCGCCGAGTTCATGCGCGAGCGCTGGCAGATAAAGCCCGGCGACCGGGTCGCGGTGCTGGCGCACAGTTCTTCGGATTACGTCGAGATGCTCTACGGCTGCGGCAAGCTCGGCGCTATCATGGTCTGCCTCAACTGGCGTCTGGCGCTGCCCGAACTCTCCGGCATCGTGGCCGACGCCGAGCCGGTGGCGATCGTCTGGGGCGAGGAGTTCGAGCCCACCGGTGCCGCGCTGGCAGATGCCTGCGGACTTTCGCGGCGCATGGTCACCGGCGCGCCGCGCGGCAATGTCGCCGGCTACGAGGCCGCGCTGGCGGAGATGTCGGGCGCCGGCATCGAGATGCCCTGGCGCAAGCACGAAGACGTCTGGTACCTGCTGTACACGGCCGGCACCACGGGCAAGCCCAAGGGCGTGCTGCAAACCTGGGGCATGGCCTTCACCAACGCCGTCAACGGCATGCTCGCGGTCGGCCTGCGGCGTGAGGACAAGTTGCTCTCGGTGCTGCCCTACTTCCACACCGGTGGGCTGAACCTCTACATGAACCCGATGATCATGGTCGGCGGCACCACGCTGATCATGCGCCAGTTCGACGTGGACCAGACCATGGAACTGCTGGAGAGCGACGCCACGATCATGTTCGGCGTGCCCGCGATCTACCTGTTCCTGAGCCAGCATCGCCGCTTCGCCAGCGCCAACTTTTCGCGGGTGCGCAACTGGGCCTGCGGCGGCGCGCCGATTCCGCGCACCCTGCTCGAGCAGTACCTGGCCAAGGGCGTCACCATCTGCTTCGGCTTCGGCATGACCGAGACCGGGCCGACCGTGTTCCTCACCGACGAGGAAACGGCGCGCAGGAAGGTCGGCACGGTGGGCAAGCCGGTGATGTACGTCGAGGGCCGGGTGGTGGATTCGACCACACGCCAGCCTCTGGGCGCCAACCAGCGCGGCGAGCTGCTGTTGCGCGGCCCCGGCCTGACCCCCGGCTACTGGCGCAATCCGGAGGCAACGGCCAAGGCCTACGCCGACGGCTGGCTATGCACCGGCGATATCGCCTATTTCGACGAGGAGGGCGATTACTACATCGTCGATCGCTCCAAGGACATGTACATCTCCGGCGGCGAGAACGTCTATCCGGCCGAGGTGGAAAACGTCATCTTCCAGATGGACGGCGTCGCCGATGCGGCGGTGATCGGCGTCCATGACGACAAGTGGGGCGAAGTGGGCAAGGCCATCGTCGCCCTGAAGCCAGGCATGGCGGTGACGGCCGAGCAGGTGATCGCGCATTGCAAGGCCAGGCTGGCCGGCTTCAAGGTGCCCAAGCATGTGGTGTTCGTTCCCGCCGTGGCGCGCAATGCCGCCGGCAAGCTGGACAAGCCGACGCTGCGCCGGCAATTCGGCGATGCTGCCCAATGAGCGTCGGATGAGCAGCTACCAGCGTGTCCTGCTGCAAGCCGATTTCGACCACTTCGCCAGGCTGACCGGCGACGACAACCCGATTCACTGCGATCCGGCGTTCGCTGCGAAAAGCCATTTCGGCGCGACCGTCGCCCACGGCATGCTGCTCTACAGTTGCATCTGCAAGGCGTTGACGGAACAGGTTGGTCCGGGCGTGGTGCAGACGGAGCAGACACTGATGTTTCCCAATCCGACCTATGTCGGTGACCGGCTTCACATCGATCTGCAGGTCGATGTGGAACGGCAAGGCCTGCTCGATATCCTTACCGAAGTCACGAAAGTTGGCGCTGACGATACGGTGCTTGCGACCGCCACGGGTCGTTGCCGGGTCGTCGCACCCGATGCCACCTTGCCTGCGCTGGCTCCTACGGAGTATCGGGCGGAGCAAGGCGATGCAGAACTCTATGGCCTGCGTCTCGGCATGAGCGCCAGCAGCGCCCGCACGTTCGACATCGCCGACCTCGACGAATACGGCGACCTGAGCGGCGACCGCAACCCGATCTTCCGCGACGACGTCGAAGCGCAGATGCGCGGCTTCAAGTCCCGCATCGTGCCGTGGCCGCTGTTGGCCGGCATGTTCTCCGATCTGCTCGGCACGCAATTGCCCGGGCGCGGCACCGGCTGGATGAAGCAGCAGCTGCGCTATCCCTCGGTCGCCCATCCGGGGGAGGCGCTGACGGCGACGGCCACGATCACGCGCCTGCGTGCGGACAAGGAACTGGTCAATCTGGTGACCCGGGTCAATACCGCCGACGGCCGCGTGGTCTGCGACGGCGAGGCCCTGGTGCTGGTCCGCAACCTGGAAGACAAATCGGGGCAGGCATTCGCATGAACGACGTCGGCATTCTCGGCTACGGCCTGTATCTGCCGGCGCAGCATATGAGTGCGGCCGATATCGCTGCGGCGACCGAGGGTCGCTGGTCGGCAGCGGCGGTGCGCGACAAGCTGGGCATCGTGCGCAAGACCATTCCCGGCAGCGAGGACGGCACCCAGGAGATGGGCGCGCGCGCGGCGCTCGACGCGCTGGCGCGCTGCGATCTCGATCCCATGGAAATCGATTTGATCCTGTGCATGGGCGAGGAGTGGAAGGAGTATCCGCTGACCACCTCGGCGATCCACATCCAGGAACGCATCGGCGCGTGCCGCGCCTGGGGCATCGACCTGCAGCAGCGCTGCAACACCACGGTGGCGGCGATCAAGATCGCCAGGGATATGATATTCGCCGACCCGGAGATCGCCACCGTGCTGATCGTCGGCGGCTATCGCAACGGCGACCTGATCGACTACACGGATCGCGATGTCTCCTTCATGTACGACCTGGCGGCGGCCGGCGGCGCGCTGATCCTGCGGCGCGGCCTCGGCCGCAACGCCGTGCTCGGCAGCCACATCATCACCGACGGTTCCTTCTCGCGCGACACCGGCGTGCGCTACGGCGGCACGGTGCAGCCGATCGAGTCGCTGCCGGAGGAAACGCTGAACCAGCTGCGCGTTCGCGGCAACCGCAGCCTCGGCGTGTTCGATCCCGAACACATGAAGGCGGGACTCAATGCGGTCTCCATGCCCAACTGGCTGACCTGCATCGACCGCGCGCTGGAAAAGAGCGGGGTGACGCGCGCCGACATTGATTTTCTGAATGTGCTGCACTTCAAGCGCTCGATGCATGGCGACCTGCTGGAAACCCTCGGTCTTGCGCCCGAACAGTCGGTGTATCTGGAAGACTACGGCCATGCCGGGCAGGTGGACTTCATGGTTTCCCTGCATGAGGGACTGCGTCAGGGGCGCCTGAAGGATGGCGACCTGATGGTCGCGATCGCCGCCGGGATCGGTTACGTCTGGGGTGCGACCGTGGTGCGCTGGGGACCGGCTGGCCTCAGTCTTCGTTGAATCCGAAACGCTCGACGAATTGCTGCGGTTCGAGCGCGGGTCCCTTGAAATCGGCCTGCATGTAGTCGCAGCCGAGTTCCTTGAGTCGGGTCGCCGCCGCTTCGTCGGCGACACCGACGGCCACCACGTCCAGCCGCAGGAGGTGAGCCATGGCGATCATCGACTGCAGGATGTGTTCGGACTTCGGTGCGCCGGCCAGGTCGCGTGCCGCCGAAACGTCGATCCTGATTTCCTGAAACGGCATATTGGAGAGTCCGAACAGCGATGCTATGGTCATGCCCGGATCGTCGATCGACAGTTTCACGCCGAGTTCCTTGAGGCGACCGAGCGTCTCCCGCGTAATCGCTTCTTCGCCTAGTATCGACGTCTCCCCGATTCCCAGAATCAGCGTACCCGGCCGCCTGCTCCAGGTGCCCAGCGCACGCTGCACCACGTCCAGCAGTTCCGTATGGCGCAGCGCACGGGCTGGCAGCTTGACGCCGATGCGCAAGTCCAGTCCTGCGCTGTAGCGGAACTCGGAGACGTTGCGCAGCGCACGATTCAGGATCGAGGAGACCAGATCGGCGACCTTGTCCGCCGCGTCCGCCGCGGCGAAGGCCTGCCCTGAGTCGATCATGCCCAGCGTGGGATCGCACCAGCGCAGCAGGCCTTCGGCACCCATGACCTGACCCCGGCGCAGATCGTACTGGGGCTGAAATACCAGTTCGAGCGCGTCTTCCGAAACGGCCGTGCGCAGGCGATTCTCATAAAGGAGCTGCGATGCGGCCGAGTTGTCGCTGTCGTCGGCGTGGTCAGCGACGCGGCCCGGCAGTTCCCGGGCGCGGGTGCAGGCGCTCTTGGCCCTCTGCAACAGGGCTTCCGCCTGGTCTCCGTGCTCCGGATACATGGCGATCCCGATCGCCGGGCTGGCGTAGATCTCCTCCTCACCGATCCAGAACGGCATATCCAGCGCGCGCAGAAGTTTCTTCGCCGCCAGTAGCGCCACGGCAGGCCCCTCGACGGTCGACAGGACGCAGGCAAAATCGTCCCGGCCCAATGCGCCAACCAGATCGTCCGGTCGCAGCACGTCGATACGCAGGGAGGCGGCGACGCGATTGCGCACGGCATCGCCGATCTGGTAACCCCACACCGCGTCGATGCGGCTTATCACGCCGCAATCGATGACCAGTACCGCCAGATTCCCGCCGTCAGACTGTCTTTTCCCGACTATCCCGCGCAACGCCTCCAGAACTCCGCTGGTCCCGGCAACCGAGTGGTTATCCGCCGCTGGGGGCTCTGTGGAGCCTTCCTCGCTCACAGGAACAGCTCTCGCGGATCGATCTTGACGGTGCCGTACTCCAGCGAACGCTGAATCCGGTAGGGCTCGCCGGGCCGGACCTTGGGATCCTTCATCAGGTCGAGCATCTTGTAGGGCACCAACGGGTCGCCCTTGGCGTCCCTGACCACCATCAGGCGCGGTTGCATGCGGCGCACCATGTTCTGGGCGATCACGATGGCGACTTCGCCGCTGTTCAGTTCGACCACGCTGCCGACCGGGAAAACCCCGATGCACTGGATGAATTGTTCGACCAGCGCCGGGTGGAAGCGCTTGCCGCGCTCCTTGTAGATGAGGCTCAGCGCGTTTGCCGGAGACAGGTTTTCCCCGAAGGGTCGCGGTGCCGTGAGCGTATCGAAGCTATCCACGATGCCCGCGATCAAGCCAGACAGGGCAATGGCATCCCCGCGCAGTCCGCGCGGATAGCCGCTGCCGTCGAAGCACTCGTGGTGCAGGGAAGCAAGTCCCGGCAGTTCCGGGGGAAGGCCGGGCGTGTCGCTGAGCGTACGCACGGAATGGTTCACGTGCGTCTTGTACAGTTCGACTTCTTCCGCATTCATCGGGCCGCGCGCGGCGAGTTGGGCAGGCAGCTTCAGTTTGCCGACGTCCTGCAACAGCCCCAGCATGCCGAGCATTTGTATGCGGTCCGGCGGCAACTGGAGGAAGCGCCCGAAAATGGTCATCATGACCGAGATCCCCACGGCGCGACTCAGTGCTTCGCCGCCCTTCTCCTGCAGCTTGATCAGCAGTGCCATCGCGTCGGGATTGCGCACCACGCTTTCGGTGATCTGTGCAGCTGCCTCATGCGACCGCGAACTGTCGATTGAATTGCCGATTTCGACCGCGCGAGCAAGCTCCCGTACGACCACGGTGGTGTTCGCGTAGGCATTTTGCGCCTTGGGCAGTTCGGCCTCGACGCTCGCCACTTCCTTGTATACGGTAGTGCCGCGGACTTTCGCCAGATCCTCGGCGGTGACGCGGCCAAGCTCTCGCCGCTCCTCCTTCTCCGGGTCGATGTAGACGTGCTTGCAGTACTTTTTCAGGACATCGAGCTGCTTGTCGCTTTTCAGGACAAAGCCCTGGAATACGAAGGGGGTTTCAGTCCAAGGTCGATCCAGTTTGGAGATGTACGCCCCAAAAACGAGTTGGTCGACAGGTATTTCCCGGAGTTCCATACGGCTAAATTATATTGCCTGGGTGAGAATATTTTTCCGCCTCTCTGCGTTGACACAGCAAGGATGCCACACGGCGGAGATCAGGAAGTGCTTGCGGTTGCGTGCCAGAGTCTCAGCTTGTCGAGCGTAACCATATCCGCCTCCGGTAAGACCATGCGCGCACCCTCGAAGTTCTCATGGATGGTGTAGTCGCTGACTGTGATGACAGTTGGGATTCCCGCCGCCAGCGAGGCCGCCAGTCCATGGGAGGAGTCCTCGACGGCGAGGCAGTCACGCGGCGGGAGATTGAGTTGTTTCAGGGTCCACAGGTAGATGTCCGGCGACGGCTTCTTGGCTGCCGCCACGCTGCCGGAGGCGATCGCATCGAACCAGGTATCGGCATTCGGGCCGAGATTGGCCCGCAACAGGCCCACCACATTTTCCAGTTTGGAACTCGAAGCGATCGCCAGCCGCACGCCATCGGTACGCGCGTCGCAGATCAGTTGCCCGATGTCGGCTCGCAGGGGAATCGCTCCGGCGGCCAGCAGGCGCTGGTAATTTCGCGTCTTGATGTCGTGGATGCGTTGCAGCAGGTCGTCGAAATCGGGCCGCGCGCGCGTTGCCGGATCGTACGTTTCGGCGTAGTGGCGGATCCGTTCGCGGCCGCCGGCGACATCCAGCAGGGTGCCGTAGAAGGCTTCGTCCCAGTGCCAGGGCAGGCCGACTTCGGCGAAAGCCGCATTGAACGCCGGGCGATGACCATCGCGCTCGGTGTTGGCAAGAGTTCCGTCGACGTCAAAAATGAGCGCGCGCAAAGCCATAACGAGTCACCCTTAGACAAGGCATAAAGTATAAAGACTAGCCGATTTTTCGCTTTAGAGAAAACCTGCCCGCGCATATATTTTTCCGGCAAGGAGTCGCGCCGGTTTTTCAAGGTGGCAGACGATGATAAAGTGTACGAATGAGCATAAGCGTTTCGCTGATGCTCTTGACGCAGCACACAGTAACTGGAGACCGCGCGCACGTGAAACCGACGAACATCGGCGCCCCCGACTATTTCCATAAAGTCGTGGATTGTCAGTGGGCCTGTCCGGCCCACACCCCCGTTCCCGAGTACATTCGCCTGATTGCTGCAGGGCATTACTCGGATGCCTACATGATCAACTGGCGCTCGAATGTTTTCCCAGGGATTCTTGGAAGGGTCTGCGACAGGCCTTGCGAGCCGGCCTGCCGCCGCGGCCGGGTGGACAAGGAACCGGTCGCCATCTGTCGCCTGAAGCGCGTCTGCGCCGACCTCAAGGACGACATCCAGGACCGCCTGCCGCGGGCGCCGGAAAAGAAGAACGGCAAGCGTATCGCCTGCGTCGGCGCCGGTCCCGCTTCGCTGACCGTGGCGCGCGACCTGGTAGCGATCGGTTATCAGGTTACGGTATTCGACAGCGGCGCAGCGCCGGGCGGCATGATGCGCAGCCAGATTCCGAAGTTTCGCCTGCCCGACAGCGTCATCGACGAGGAATGTAGTTACATCATCGATCTTGGTGTCGAAACGCACTACAACCACTGGGTCAGCAGCCTGAGCGAGGTGCTGGCCGAGGGCTGGGACGCCGTCTTCGTCGGGACCGGCGCACCGCGCGGACGCGACGCCGACATTCCCGGGCGCAAGGAAGCGGCGGCGCATATCCAGATCGGCATCGACTGGCTGGCAAACGTCGCGTTCGGCCACACCACGAGCATCTCGAAGCGCGTGATCGTGCTCGGCGGCGGCAATACCGCGATGGACTGTTGCCGTTCGGCGCGGCGCCTGGGCGGCGAGGACGTCAAGGTGGTGGTGCGCAGCGGCTTCGATGAGATGAAAGCCTCGCCCTGGGAGAAGGAAGAGGCGATGCACGAGGGTATTCCGATCCTCAACATGCTGGTGCCCAAGGAATTTGTTCATGACAACGGCAAGCTGAAGGGCGTGCTGTTCGAAAAGGTCCGCGCCGAGTACGACGCCAAGGGCCGGCGCAGCCTGATTCCCACCGGCGAGCCGGACGAGTTGATGGAGTGCGACGAGGTCCTGGTCGCCATCGGCCAGGAAAATGCCTTCCCCTGGATCGAGAAGGACATCGGCCTCGAATTCGACAAGTGGGGCATGCCGGTGCTGGATCCGGAGACGCTGCAGTCGTCGCTGCCGACAGTGTTTTTCGGCGGCGATGCAGCGCTGGGCCCGAAGAACATCATTACTGCCGCGGCACAGGGCCACGCGGCGGCGATTTCCATCGATCTGTTCTGTCGCGGCAAGAAGCTGCAGGAGCGCCCGCCGCCCATGGTCAATCTGGTCAGCCAGAAGATGGGCATACACGAGTGGAGCTACGACAACCAGGTATCCGAGGAAGAGCGCAAGAAGGTGCCGGTCAAGGCGCTGGAAAAGACCCTCAAGGACATCAAGCTCGAACTCGAATTGGGTTTCGATCCCTTCATGGCCTGCGCCGAAGCCGAGCGCTGCCTCAACTGCGACATCGAAACGGTATTCACGGTCAAGACCTGCATCGAATGCGATGCCTGCGTCGATATCTGTCCGACCGAATGCATCACTTTCACCCGCGACGGCGAAGAGAACGACTTGCGCGGCCGCCTCAAGGCACCGGCAAAGAACACGGATCAGGCGCTGTATGTCTCGGATGCGCTGAAGACGGGTCGGGTGATGGTCAAGGACGAGAACATTTGCCTGCATTGCGGCATGTGCGCCGAGCGCTGCCCGACCGGCGCCTGGGACATGCAGAAATTCTTCCTGCAATGCGCTGAAGCAGGAACGGAGGTCAGAAAGACATGAGTGCCACGCAAGCTATCCGGAGTTCCAACGACTTCGTCATAAAGTTCGCCAACGTTAACGGTTCCGGTTCGGCCTCGGCCAACGAACTATTCGCGCGCGCCATCATGCGCATGGGCGTGCCGGTGGCGCCGCGCAATATTTTCCCGTCGAACATCCAGGGCATGCCGACCTGGTACGAAATGCGCGTCTCGGGTGCCGGCTGGCTCGGCCGTCGCGGCGGTTGCGACCTGATGGTGGCGATGAATCCGCAGACCTGGGACCGCGACATCGCCGAGATCGAGGCCGGCGGCTATCTGTTTTACGACTCGACGAAATCGCTGCCGCGTTCGCGCTTTCGCGAGGACATCACGGTGCTGGGCATCCCGCTGACCGAGATCTGCAACCGCGAGTACAGCGATCCGCGCCAGCGCCAGCTGTTCAAGAACATCATGTACGTGGGCGCCCTCACGGCGCTGCTGGGCATGGACTTCGCAGTGGTCGAGAAGTTGATTGCCGATCAGTACCGCGGCAAGGACAAGCTGATCGGGGCCAACGTCAACGCCCTCAAGCTGGGCTACGACCACGCCCAGGCGAATCTTTCCTGCCCCATCGGTCTGCGCGTCGAGCGGTCGAATGGCGTCGGCGACCAGATTTTCATCAACGGCAACGACGCCTGCGGCCTGGGCGCCGTCTATGGCGGTGCCACGGTGGCCGCCTGGTACCCGATCACGCCGTCCACCTCGGTCATCGAGTCCTTCGGCAACTACTGCCGCAAGTACCGTACCGATCCCGACAACGGCATGGCCCGTTACGCGATCGTCCAGGCCGAGGACGAGCTGGCCTCGATCGGCATGGTGATCGGCGCGGCCTGGAACGGTTCGCGCGCATTTACGGCGACCTCGGGCCCCGGCATCTCCCTGATGCAGGAGTTCTTCGGGCTGGCCTATTTCGCCGAGGTTCCAGTGGTGGTATTCGACGTACAGCGCGGCGGGCCTTCCACCGGCATGCCGACCCGCACCCAGCAATCCGACCTGATTTCCTGCGCCTACGCATCCCACGGCGACACCAAGCACGTGCTGCTGTTCCCCGAGGATCCCTACGAGTGCTTCACGCTCGGCGCCCAGGCTTTCGATCTCGCGGAACGTTTGCAAACTCCGGTGTTCGTCATGCTTGACCTCGACATCGGCATGAACGATCGCCTGTCGCGGCCGTTCGAGTGGGACGACCAGCGCCGCTACGATCGCGGCAAGGTGATGAGCGCCGAGCAACTGGATGCCGGCAAGACCTTCGGCCGCTATCTCGATGTCGATGGCGACGGCATTCCCTGGCGCACGATTCCCGGCACGCACCCGACCAAGGGCGCCTTCTTCAGCCGCGGCACCACGCGCAATGCCTACGCCAAGTACAGCGAGGCGGGAACCGACTACATCTATAACATGGAGCGCTTGCGGCACAAGCTCGAGACGGCCAAGAAACTGGTGCCGGCGCCGGTGGTGCAGCGCGCGTCGCAGCCCAGCCGCTTCGGCGCGATCTACTACGGTTCGACCAGTCCGGCCATGGCCGAGGCCTTCGCCTTGCTCGAAGCGCAGGGCGTTCATGTCGATATCATGCGGGTGCGCGGTTTCCCGTTTGCCGACGAGGTGATCGAGTTCATCGATGAACATGAGCACGTCTTCGTCGTCGAGCAGAACGAAAGCGGGCAACTGCGCATGCTGCTGATCAATGAAGGCGAGGTCGATCCGAAACGCCTGATCCGCGTGCTGCACTACGACGGTACGCCGATCACTGCCCGCTTCATATCCGGCAGGATCGCCGACGCGCTGTCCGAGCACAAGGTGACCCCCATTCGCAAACAGGTGGCCTCATGACCTATCTCGCCAAACCCAAACTGCTGCGCGCCGATGCGCCGCGCAACACGCTCGGCTACACCCGCCGCGACTATGAAGGCGCCATCTCGACGCTATGTGCCGGTTGCGGCCACGATTCGATCAGCGCCGCCGTGGTGCAGGCTTGCTTCGACCTCGATATCGAGCCGCACAAGGTAGCCAAACTGTCCGGCATCGGCTGCTCGTCGAAGACGCCGGATTATTTCCTCGGCGCCTCGCACGGCTTCAACACCACCCACGGCCGCATGCCGTCGGTGTTGACCGGCGCCGCGCTGGCCAACCGCGACCTGATCTACATGGGCGTCTCCGGCGACGGCGATTCTGCCTCGATCGGCATCGGCCAGTTCGCCCATGCCATGCGGCGCGGCGTGAACATGACTTACATCGTCGAAAACAACGGCGTCTACGGCCTGACCAAGGGGCAGTTTTCGGCCACCGCCGACAAGGGCTCGAAGAGCAAGCGCGGCGTGGTGAACAACGACACGCCGATCGACCTGGTCGCGCTGGCACTGCAACTCGGCGCCAGCTATGTCGCGCGCAGTTTCTCGGGAGACAAGGAACAGCTGATTCCGCTGATCAAGGGCGCGTTGCGCCACCGCGGCCCGGCTTTCATCGACGTCATCAGCCCCTGCGTGACGTTCAACAACCATGCCGGCTCGACCAAGAGCTACGATTACGTGCGCGAACACAACGACGCCGTGAATCGCCTGGACGTGATCCTGCCGCGCGACCAGATCAATACCTCCTACGCTCCCGGCGAATTGCGCCGGATCGTGCAGCATGACGGCTCGATCCTGCACCTGCGCAAGCTGGACACGGATTACGATCCCTCGGATCGGGTCGGGGCGATGAATCATCTGCAGGAACGCCACGCCCTGGGCGAGATCGTCACCGGCCTGCTTTACGTCGACAGCAGCGCCGAGGAATTGCATCGCCACCTGAATACCGTGGAGAAGCCGCTCAACCAGCTCGGCGACGCCTACCTTTGTCCCGGCAGCAAGGCCCTGGAAGCGCTCAACGCCGCGCTCAGGTAGCCGCTTTTCAAACCGCGGGCGCCGCGAACGGCCTGCGGCTATTCCTCCTTCGGCGGCTTCGGCCGCTTGCCGATGGTGACTTCGAGCTTGACGTCGCGCCCTTCGCGCTTCAGGTCGAAGCGCGCGCTGGTGCCCGGCACCAGCGCGGCAATAAGCTCCAGCATCACCTGAGCGTCCTTCACCAGCTTGCCGTTGACCTGCGTCAGCACGTCGCCGGGCTTGATACCGGCCTTGTCGGCAGGGCTGCCGCGCATTACGCCGGCGATCAGCGTGCCGTCGGTGCCCGACAACTTGAAGGATTCGGCGAGTTCCGGCGTCAGCTCCTGCACTTCGATGCCGACCCAGCCGCGCGTCACGCCGCCGGTCTTGATGATCTGTTCCATCACGCTTCTTGCCAGCGAGACCGGAATGGCGAAGCCGATGCCCATCGAGCCGCCGCTTTGCGAATAGATCGCCGTGTTGATGCCGATCAGGTGGCCATTGGAATCGACCAGTGCGCCGCCCGAATTGCCGGGATTGATCGCGGCGTCGGTCTGGATGAAGTTCTCGAAGGTGTTGATGCCCAGGTGCGAACGACCGAGTGCGGAGACTATGCCCGAGGTGACGGTCTGCCCGACACCGAAGGGATTGCCGATTGCCAGCACCACATCGCCGACGCGCAGCGTGTCGCTGCTGCCGAAGGCGATCACCGGCAACTGGTGATCGGCGGGAATGCGCAGCACGGCGAGATCGGATTCGGGGTCGGAGCCGACCACGCGCGCCTTGTATTTGCGCCCGTCGTTGTGGGCAACCTCGATTTCGTCGGCGCCGTCGACCACATGGAAATTGGTCAGGATGTAGCCTTCGGGCGAGACCACCACGCCGCTGCCCAGTCCGGAACGGCGCTGCGACTCTTCGCCGAAGCGGTCGCCGAAGAAATGCCGGAAGATCGGATCGTTGATGAAGGGATGGCGCGCACCCTTGACTTCCTGGCTGGTGAAAATATGCACCACCGCCGGAATCGCCTTTTTCGCCGCGTCGGCATAGGAACCCTGGCGCAGCGCCGAACTGCCGGCAGGCGCTTCGAGCACCGTCGCCACTGCAGCGACGCGCGTGCCCTCGCCGGGCCATTGGGCGAGCCACTCCGGCTTGAGCGTCTTCACGACAAACAGGATAGCTACGCAAACTGTGATGGTTTGGGCAAAAATCAGCCAGAGGCGGCGCATAATTTAGTTTTGTGGGGGTGAATGATGCCGGGTGATGCGGTGTTGCGTGAGGATCTTCGCGCCTATCTGGATGGTCTGCTGGATGCCGCGAACTTTCGCGATTATTGCCCAAACGGCCTGCAAGTGGAAGGCTGCGAGCAGGTGCGGCGCATCGTCTGCGGCGTTACCGCCAGCCAGGCGCTGATCGAAGCGGCCATCGAACGCGGCGCCGATACGCTGCTGGTGCATCACGGCTGGTTCTGGAAAGCCGAGGATGGTCGCGTCACCGGCTTCCGTCGGCAGCGTATGGCGCGGCTGCTGGTGCACGACATCAACCTGTTCGCCTACCATTTGCCGCTCGATGCCCACGCCACGCTGGGCAACAACGCGCAATTGGCCGCGCGCCTGGGCTGGACCGTCAGCGGCCGCTTCGGCGAACAGGACATCGGCTTCATCGGCGTGCCGTCAGCGCCAACTCTTGCCGGCGAGCTGGCGCGGCGGATCGAGCGGGCGCTGGGTCGCGCACCGCTGCTGATCGGCGATCCGGGGCGCAAGGTGGCGCGCATTGCCTGGTGCAGCGGAGGCGCCCAGGGCTATTTCGAGGCCGCACTGGCCGCCGCCGCCGACGTCTTCATCTCGGGCGAGATCTCCGAGCAGACCGTCCATCTGGCGCGCGAAACCGGCATGGCCTATATCGCCGCCGGCCACCATGCGACCGAGCGCTACGGCGCGATGGCGCTGGGTGCGCATCTGGCGGAAAAATTCGGCATCGATTGTGAGTTTGTCGATATCGACAACCCGGTCTGATGAAGCCCCTGCGTAGCGGACGGGCCAGCAAAAGACGCTGACCTCGCCGCTACGGATGATGAAGCCCCTGCGTAGCGGACGGGCCAGCAAAAGACGCTGACCTCGCCGCTACGGATGATGAAGCCCCTGATGAGACCCCTGCACAGCAGGAAGGGGCAGGACAAGACCCTGCCCGCTTCGCTGTGGATGCGTAGCAGGCGGGCCAGCAAAAGACGCTCACCTCGCCGCTACGGATGATGAAGCCCCGCTACGGATGATCACTGCAGGCGGAATCTGACCGGAAACAGGGTTTGCCGCGGGTTGCCCGGCAGGGCGCCGATGCGGCGTGCGGCGTCGAGTGCCGCCTGGTCGAGCAGGCCGTGGCCGGAACTGCGCGCCACTGTTGCCGAGATCAACTTGCCGCCGTCGGCAAGGACCAGCAGCAGGACGACTTCGCCTTCGAGGCCCTGCGCAATGGCTTCGGGCGGATAGAACAGATGCGCGGACAGCGCCGTTTGCGCGCGGCGCAATGAACTGCCCTGCAATGTGCGGGGCGCCAGCGGCGGCTGCGGCTTTGCGGCGCTGTCGGCGGCTTCGGTGCTGACTGCCTCCGCCAAGGCTGCCGGCGTCGGCGCGGGGATCAGGCGCGCTTCGATGCTGGCCAGCGGCAAGGGTGGCCTGACCGCCATCCAGATCGGTGCGACGATCACGGCGGCGTGCAGCGCGAGACTCAGCAGCAGGGCGACATGGAGCGGCATTGGAACGATTCTAGGGGTTTGCCGGTCATTCCCATTCTCTATACTGCTCGCCATGAAAATTCTTTCCCTCCTGCTGATTCTGCTGACCGCCGCCGCCTCCCTGCGTGCCGCGACCCTGCCCGACGCGGCGCGATTCACCGTTGCCATTGAAAACGGCGACCTGTCCGCCGCGCGCGAATGGCTGGATGCAGGCCTGGCGCCGGATTTCGAGGGCCGGGTGATCGGCAGCGGGCTGATGATCGCGGCCTGGGAAGGCAATGTCCCGATGATGGAACTGTTCGTTTCGCGCGGCGCCGACATCAACCAGGTCAATACCATCGGCGAGCAGGCGCTGCAGCACGCAGCCTGGAAGGGGCATCTGCCAGCCGTGCGCTGGCTGGTCGAACATGGCGCCAGCGTGAATCGCCAGGGCAAGGAATGGGCGGCTCTGCATTACGCCGTGTTTGCCGGCCGTGCGGAGGTGGTGAGCTATCTGCTGGAGCAGGGTGCCGATATCAATGCGCTGTCCACCAACGGTTCGACGCCGCTGATGATGGCGGCGCGCGAAGGACAGGAGGCGATCGCGAAGCGCTTGCTGGCTGCCGGCGCCCGCCGCGATATCGTCAACGAGTGGGGCGACGATGCGCTGCGCTGGGCGATGCGCCACAACAACCTGACGATAGCCCGCGAAATCGCCGGCGCCGAGGGTTTTCCCGCTGTCGCGGCGCGGCCGACCGCATCCTGGGGGGCCGCCGTGCGTTCGCAGGCCGTGCCGGATCGCGCCGACTCGCTGATGGCGCAGGCCCGCGGCATGGAGGCCGCCGGGCGGCGCGACGAGGCGCTGCGACTCTACCGCGCGGCGCTGGCCGTGATTCGTCGGGCCGATGCGGCAAGAAAACCCGTTGCCGCGTCGACCCGCGCCGCGAGCGGAATGGTCATTACCGCGCGTCGTGACAGACCCGGCTCCCAGTCGGCGGCGCTGAACTACGTCACGCCGGCGATCCCCGGCGAATCGGCTCAAGCCCCGGGCGGTGCCGGCCAGGGAGTTGGCGCTGGCGGCACGGCGCCTGCATCCGGCGCGGGCGCCGACGACTGGTTGCGCCGCGCCCGCGAACTGGAAAGCGCCGGTCGCCGCAAGGCGGCGCTGCAAGCCTATCGCCAGGCCTCGGCCATCCTGCGCAGCCCAGCTCGGGCACCGGCGAATGCACAGCCGATCCCCTGAGTTCCGGGAGCGCGGCGGAGCTGGAAAACTTGACAACTAAAGCATTTGTGATTACGATAAGAGGAATCGAATTACGCAAAAGTAAACCCCCGGATCATTGCCAAGGAGCTTCCATGAGTGAAAGAAAGTTTGCCTCGCACGCTGACCTCGAACAGAAAAAAGTCAGTTTCGAGCAACTCTCGGACAACGCCTGGGCCTATACCGCCGAAGGCGATCCCAATACCGGCGTGATTATCGGCGACGATGCGGTGATGATCATCGACGCCACGGCAACGCCGGTCATGGCCCAGGACGTGATCCGCCATGTACGCCAGATCACCGACAAGCCGATCAAGTACGTCACGCTGACCCATTACCACGCCGTGCGCGTGCTGGGCGCCTCGGGCTACAAGCAAGAAGGACTGCAGGACATCATCGCCTCGCGACAGACGCGCGAACTGATCGTCGAGCGCGGCCAGCAGGACATGGATTCCGAAATCGGGCGCTTTCCGCGCCTGTTCAATGCCGTCGAGAGCGTGCCCGGCCTGACCTGGCCGACCGTGGTCTTCGACCAGGAGATGACCCTGTGGATGGGCGACCTCGAAGTCAAAATCATGCATCTCGGTCGCGGCCACACCAAGGGCGACACGGTGGTCTGGCTGCCGCAGCAGAAGATCCTGTTCTCGGGCGACCTGGTCGAGGCGGATGCCGCCTGCTACACGGGCGATGCCTACCTGGCCGACTGGCCGGCGACACTTGATGTGCTGGCAGCGTTGAAGCCGGAAAAGATGATTCCGGGGCGCGGCCCGGCGCTGATGAATCCCGAGCGCGTGCAACAGGGACTGGCCTACACCCGCGATTTCGTCTCCACGCTGTATCGCAGCGCCCAGGAAGCCGTGGCCCAGGGCATGGATCTCGCTGCCTGCATGGCGCATACGCGCAAGAACATGGACCCGAAATTCGCCAGCGTGTTCATCTACGAGCATTGCCTGCCCTTCGATGTGACGCGCGCCCACGACGAGGCGTCCGGCATACGCGATCCGCGCATCTGGACAGCCGAGCGCGACCAGGAGATGTGGCATGCGCTGCAGGCGGTATGAGGCCACAAGGCGGAATGGGATGGTGCCATGCTGAAGACCTACAACTACCCGAAGTTCGAGTACCGCCGACCGCCTGAAATCGCCAGCGGCGAGACACTGAAAGTGCCGGTGGTGGTGGTCGGCGCCGGTCCGGTCGGCCTGGCAGCGGCACTCGACTTGCAACAACAAGGCCAGTCGGTATTGCTGCTGGACGAAGACGACACCGTCTCGATCGGTTCGCGCGGCGTCTGCTACGCCAAGCGGGCGCTGGAAATCCTCGACCGCTACGGCGTCGGCGACGCGGTCTGCGCCAAGGGCGTGTCGTGGAACGTCGGGCGCACCTTCTTCCGTGAGGAGGAGGTGTACAACTTCAATCTGGTGCCTGAGCCGGATCACCATCGCCCGGGCATGGTGAACCTGCAGCAGTACTACCTTGAAGAATACCTGGCGGCGAGTGCCGCCGCGCGGCCGGAGATCGAGCTGCGCTGGAAGAACAAGGTGGTGTCGGTGGCGCAGGACGGCAAGACCGTTACGCTCAAGGTGGAAACCGAGGACGGCTTCTACACTGTCGAAACCGACTGGCTGATCGCCGCCGACGGTGCGCGCAGTCCGATACGCCGCATGCTCGGTCTCGAAGTCGAAGGCAAGATTTTCATGGACCGCTTCCTCATCGCCGACGTCGTGATGAAGGCCGAATTTCCTTCCGAGCGCTGGTTCTGGTTCGATCCGCCTTTTCATCCGGGGCAGTCGGTACTGCTGCATCGGCAGACCGACAGCGTCTATCGCATCGACTTTCAGCTGGGCTGGGACGCCGATCCGGAAGAGGCGAAGAAGCCGGAGAACGTGCTGCCGCGAATCAAGGCCATGCTCGGCGCGCTGGATGGGAAGGAACGCGAGTTCGAGCTGGAATGGGTCAGCGTCTACACCTTCCAGTGCCGCCGCATGGGGCGCTTCAACCACGGCAATGTAATCTTCATCGGCGATGCCGCGCATCAGGTCTCGCCCTTCGGCGCCCGCGGCGCCAACTCCGGCCTGCAGGACGCCGACAACCTGGGCTGGAAGCTGAAGCTGGTCATCTCTGGCCTCGCGCCCGCGGCGCTGCTCGACAGCTATTCCGAGGAGCGCATCTACGCTGCCGACGAGAACCTGCTGAACTCGACACGCTCGACGGATTTCATCACGCCCAAGAGCAAGGTCAGCCGGACGTTTCGCAATGCCGTGCTGGGTCTGGCGAAAGATCACGCCTTCGGCCGCGCCCTGGTCAATTCCGGGCGGCTTTCGGTGCCGGCCTTTCTTACCGCATCCAGCCTCAATACGCCGGACTGCGCGGGCGACAGCTTTGCCGGCCGCATGGTGCCCGGAGCGCCGATGGACGATGCGCCGGTTGTGGAAAACGGTGAGGATGGCTGGCTGCACAACAAGGTCGGCCACCAGTTCGCCGCCCTGTACTTTGTCGACGATCCTCAGCAGCTTGACGCGGCCATCATCGAAGCCTTGTCCAGCCTTTCGTTGGATGGCATCGCGGTGCAGCCGCTGGTGATCTCGCGCCGGGAAGGCAGTGTCGGCGGTGGCATCGCGTATCTCGTCGATGCGCGCGGCGTTGCCGCCCGGCGTTACGACGCGCAGCCGGGTACGGTGTATCTGCTGCGCCCCGACCAGCATGTTGCCGCGCGCTGGCGCACGCTAAATGTGGCGAAGGTCAAATCAGCCGTCGCCAAAGCGACCTGCAACGCCTGAAGGGGGCAAGCTCATGGGACTCAACCTGAATCCGAACTTTTCCGAGGCCGGCAAGCGCTACTTCAACGCCTATACGCCCGCCGACGATTTCTACGAAATGCTCATCAACACGCACCGCGACCTGTCCGACGAGCAATCCGAACTGCTCAACGCAAGGCTGATCCTGCTGCTCGCCAATCATGTCGGCGACATCGAGACGCTGCGCGAAGCCCTGAACATCGCACGCGAAGGAGTCTGAACATGTCCGCCAGTCTGGTCCGCAAAGTGCATCACGTCGCCTATCGCTGCAAGGACGCCAAGGAAACCGTCGAGTGGTACGGCAAGTACCTGAAGATGGGCTTCATCCTCGCCATTGCCGAGGATGCCGTGCCATCGACGGGCGAAGCCGACCCCTACATGCATGTGTTTCTCGACGCCGGCGCCGGCAACATCCTGGCTTTCTTCGAACTGCCGAATCGTCCCGAGATGGGGCGCGATCCGCATACGCCGGCCTGGACCCAGCACCTGGCGCTGGAAGTGGCGAGCATGGAAGAACTGCTGGCGGCCAAGGCGCGGCTCGAAGCCGACGGCATCGACGTGGTCGGGCCGACCGACCATGCCCTGTTCCAGTCGATATACTTTTTCGATCCGAGCGGCCACCGCCTCGAACTCGCCTTCAATACCGGTACCCCGGAAATGCTGCGCCGGCTCGACGAAGTGAAGTGGGACATGATCAACGAGTGGGCGGTGACGAAGAAGGCGCCGCAGCACGCGCGCTGGATGCATGACGGCAGCTACAAGACATGGGGGCAGCAATGAAACTCGCCACGCTCAAGCAGGGCGGTCGTGACGGCACCCTGGTCGTGGTCAGCCGCGACCTGGGGCGCTGCCAGACCGTGGCCGACATTGCGCCGACGCTGCAGGTGGCACTTGATGAATGGGACATTGTCGCGCCGCGTCTTGCCGGGGTGTACGAAGCCATCAATCATGGCGCCGCGCGCCATGCCGTGCCCTTCGATCCGGCGCAATGCCACAGTCCGCTGCCGCGCGCCTACCAGTGGGCCGACGGCTCGGCCTATATCAATCACGTCGAACTGGTGCGCAAGGCCCGCGGCGCCGAGCTGCCGCCGGAATTACTGGTCGATCCGCTGATGTACCAGGGCGGCTCCGACAGCTTCGTCGGTCCCTGCGATCCGGTGCTGGCCTGCGACGAGGCCTGGGGCATCGACTTCGAGGCCGAGGTGGCGGTGGTGACCGGCGACGTGCCGCTGGGCGCCTCGCCCCGCCAGTGCGCGCAACAAATCCGCCTGCTGATGCTGGTGAATGATGTCAGCCTGCGCAATCTGATCCCCGCCGAACTGGCCAAGGGCTTCGGCTTTCTGCAGTCGAAACCGGCCTCGGCATTTTCGCCGGTGGCCGTCACGCCCGACGAACTGGGGGCGGCATGGAAAGACAACAAGCTGCATTTGCCGCTGACCGTCGCCTTGAACGGCGAACCTTTCGGCAAACCGAATGCCGGCGCGGACATGACCTTCGATTTTGCCCAGCTGATCGCGCACCTGGCGAAGACGCGCGAACTCGAAGCCGGGTCGGTGATCGGTTCGGGGACGGTGTCGAACAAGCAGGGCGGCCTGTTCGGTTCCTCGGTGGAAAATGGCGGTGTCGGCTATTGCTGCATCGCCGAGCTCAGGATGTACGAGACCATCGAAGCCGGAAAACCGAAGACGCCCTTCCTGCACTTTGGCGACCATGTCAGGATCGAGATGCTGGGCGACGACGGCGCCAGCATCTTCGGCGCCATCGACCAGATCGTCGAGCGCTACGTCGCGGCTGCCTGAGCGGGGTCGGAGGTTTCTTCCTTGAGGATTTCGATCAGCAGGATGATTTCCTCCGCCACCGATTGCGGGAAGCCCGCGCGTGCACCGTCGCGATTGTCTTCCAGCAGGCGCCGCAGATAATCGATGCACTCCTGCGGCCGCGCCCAGATAGTCTGCACATGCTCCGCCACGCGGGAGAATTTTTCCAGCGTCGGCGCTTCGCCGGTGTCGGTGCCGACCGAGAATTCCGCCTGAATGTTGAAGTTCTTGCGTAGCTGCTCGGCCGTTTCCGCGAACTCCCGGTTGAGCCCGCGCTTGCGGTAGATGCCGAGCAGTTTCAGCCAGTGGTAGAGGGCATGGCGCGGGTTGGCTTCGGTGTATTCGACCAGGGCTTGCGCGGCTCCCTGTTCGAGCCCCATGGACAACATGATCTCGGCCAGTTGCAGCGTGGGTTCGAGACCGGTTTCCGGCGGGCCGGAGGCGGCGCGGGCGGCCGCTGCAGGCTGTGTGGCGGTCTCCCTTGCCACGGATTCGGGATCGGCGTGTTCCAGCGAGAAGTCGCTCGCAACCGGCACGGCCTCCGGTAGCGGTGCGGCCGCTGTGTTTGCGGCCGGTGTCGGCGCAGCAGCAATCTCGACGGCTGCTGCCTGCACGTCTTCGCTCGGCACGCGGGGCTCGATCCGCGGCGCAGTCTTCAGACCCTGCATTGCCTGTGCAAAAGGGGACGCTTGCACCTCGGTCGGTGAGCTTGCATCGGGTGCAGCCTTGCCGGAAGGATGGCCCACCCGCACGCCTGCCTTCGCCGTCGGTGCGGCGGACTTGCGCCGACGGAACCACCAGAGGGCGACCAGGCCTGCCGCCGCGAGATTGGCCACCATCAGACGCGTGCCACCGTTATCCGCTGGCGCGGGCTCTGCCGCGACAGGCGCTGCGACCGGCTTGTGGGTCGGCATGTTGCGCACCAGGAGACTGACCGCGGCCATGGTTTGCTCGATGCGCCGCAAATTGTCGAGCATGTCCTGCACGCTGTTCGCTTCGTCGACGCCGGTCAGCCCGACGCGCCATTCGATACGCAGCACCGAACGCTCATCCTCCGACACCTTGCCCAGACGGCGCAGGTCGATCTGTTCGCTGCGGCGCAGGCTCGGCTCGGGTACCGCCGCGATTGCTGCCGGCAGCAGGAACAGCAGCGACAGGGCGGCACAAATCCGGCCGGTTTGCGGGAGACAAGGGGCAATGGTGGTGGCCAGGGACTTGGGCATCGAATTGGGCGGCGCTATAGTGTTGTCATTCTAGACTCAGCGATTGACACTTGCTTTGCCCGAGCAGGCAAGTGCAAACCCCTTAAATTGCGTTTTTTGCAGGATGGCCATGAAGCTTAATAACTACTTTCGCAGCTCCGCCAGCTTTCGTGTGCGCATCGCTCTGGCGCTGAAGCAGCTCGATTACGAGTATGTGTCGGTCCATCTGCTGCAGGGCGGCGGACAGCAGTTCGCGGCGGCGTTCAAGGCGATGAACCCTGCGGCGCTGGTGCCGGTGCTCGAAGACGACGATGGCACAGTCCTCACCCAGTCGCTGGCCATCATCGAATACCTCGACGAGACCAGGCCGCAGCCCGCGCTGCTGCCGCCCGATGCGGTCGGTCGGGCGCGGGTGCGGGCGCTTGCGCTGGCGATTGCCTGCGAGATCCATCCGCTCAACAATCTGCGCGTGCTGGCGTATCTGCGCAAGACGCTAGGCGTCACCGAAGCGCAGCGCGACGCCTGGTACTGCCACTGGGTGGAAACCGGGCTGGCCACGGTCGAGGCCATGCTCGCGGGCAACCCCCATACCGGCACCTGCTGCCACGGCGATACCCCGACCCTGGCGGACATCTGCCTGGTGCCGCAGATATTCAATGCGCAGCGCTTCAAGGCGAAACTCGATCATGTGCCGACGGTGATGCGGATTCACGAATACTGCTTGACGCTGCCGGCCTTCGCCGCGTCCGTGCCGGCGCTGCAGCCGGATGCGGAGTAGGCAAGAGTTGGCGCTGGCGTCACGGCGGCACCGACCTGCCGGGTTCCAGGGCCCGGCTTCATTCGCATGGGGTATGCTGCGACCATTAACGCAAGGACGGAGCCGTACTACATGCAGGAGCACCGCCGCACTCCGTTCGTCCTCATCGTCGAGGATCACCCCTTGGTCGCCGATTCGCTGCTCGCCTGTGTCCGCGACTGCGATGCCGGTCTGGAGGTGGAGACCGCAGAATCGCTGCGTGCCGGGTTGCGCATTCTGGCGCAGCGGCCGGCGCCCCTGCTGATCGTTACCGACCTGACGCTGACCGATACGCAGGGCACGGAAGCAGTCAGGGGTTTGCGCGCGGCGGCGCGGCAAAGCCCCTTGCTGGTGTTCACGGCGCAGGGCGATCCGCAGCTGCGCAGCGAGGCACAGGAATTGGGAGCGATCGGCTACCTGATCAAGAATACGTCGATCCAGATTCTTCGCGATGCGATTCGGGCCGTCATCGGCGGCCATCGAAGCAAAAAACGCGTTGCCCAGGAACGCAGCGGCACGCTGAGCCGTCTGCTGACGCCCAAGCAGCTCCTGGTGCTCGCAGAATTGGCAGCGGGTCGCAGCAACAAGGAAATCGCCGCGCGGCTCGCCATCAGCGATGAAACCGTGAATTCCCACATGAAGGAAATTCTCGGCCGGCTTGCGGTCAGAAATCGTACCGAGGCCGTAGTCCGCTATCTCCGAATGATCAACCAGGCCAACGCCGGCCATCCCGAGCAGCCGGCATGAAGCTCCGGTGCTTTGGCTTGCTGGCGGCGTGCTGCTTCGGATGCCTTGCCGTCGTGGCGCAAGCCGCGCCGCCGACGCCAGTCGAAATCTCGGCCGATGCCGAGCGCGTGCCTGTGTGGCAGGCGCTGCAGATCGTGGTGCCGGCCGATCCGCAGTCGGCGCCCGATCAGGCGGCAGAACTGGCGGCCGGCAGCGAGGGGAAAACCATCGACAGTCCGAACCGGATTGTCGGGCGTGGCATTCGCCCCTACTGGGCCTTGTTCTCCTTGCACAACCCGCAAGCGTCCGAGCAGCTGCGCCTGCTCGCGGTGGAGAGCACCACTCAGTTCAGTATGCGTCTCTACGAACGCAGCAACGCTGGCACATGGCAGCAAGTCAGGTCAATTGCCGACACCGCAGCGGGGCGTATCGGCGGCGGGACCATGTACCCGGTCTGGACGCTGCAACTGGCGCCGCACCGGACCACCGACTTGTTGCTGCGGATCGAGGGGCCGGCCATCGTTCGATTTCCGGTGTTTGCCTATCACCCGGTAAGTTTCGCCGAACGGGAACGCAAGCTCCACCTTGCAGTCGGCATCGCGCTGGGGCTTTGTCTCTTCGTCGTCATTTATATCGGCTCGCTGCGGCGATATCTCGATGACGCAACGGTGCCCCTGTTTATCGGCATGATTGTTGCGGATCTGGTGGGTGCGCTGTGGATGTCCGGTTTTCTCAGCGAACTGCTTCCCGCGCTGCCGGAGAGCACGCTCAGTGCTCTGGGCTGCGCGGCCTATGCCAGCTTGCTGGGCTGTGGCTGCCTGCATGCCCGCATCTACCTGAATTGTTCTGCATGGGTGCCGCGGGCCGATACTCTGTTGCACTTGCTTGGCTGGCTCTGGCTGGCGTTGGCGCCCCTGTTGTCACTGGCGTTTCCGGTCGCCGCCCGGGTTCTGCTGGTGTGGGGTGGTACAGCGGTCGCCTTGTTGCTGGTCTTGATTTCCGTGCTGGCCGCGCGTCGCAGAATTCCGTTCTCGGGATTCATCGCCGCCGCCTGGGCCGGCTATCTTGCCGCCGGCTCGGTTTTTCTGGTCACGCGAGTGGCCGGCAATCCCCTGTTGTGGTCATCGAGCGCTCTGGTCCTGTTGCAGGCCTCGGTCGTCGCGGTGCTGTTTGGCCTGGCCATGAGCCAGCGCCTGATTCGCCTGCGAGGCGTGCTGGTGGCAGAACGCCAGGAAGCCAGGATGCAGCGCGAGAAGGCTACCGAACTGATGCGCGAGCGCAGCCTGCTGTTTGCGGCGACCAATCATGATCTGCGGCAGCCCTTGCTGGGTGTCAGCCTGTTTGCGGATCTGCTGAAGTCGGCACGCTCGCCGCAGGAGCGGGAGGAGCACGCGTTGAAGCTCAATATGGCGTTGAAGGAGGTCGACGAACTTTTGGTCGGCATCCAGCAACTGGCGGCCGTGCATGAAGCGTCGCACCACCCGGTGTTCGAGACGGTGAAACTCGACGACCTGCTGGCGCCGATCATCGAGGAATACCGCGGGCGCTCCGAGTACAAGCGCATCACTATCCGCCATGTGTCGTCGCGCTTGTCGCTCACCACCCACGTGCCTTATTTCCAGCGCATCGTCAGGAATGTACTTTCCAACGCCATCCGCTACACCGAACAAGGCGACCGGGTCCTGGTCGGCTGCCGCCGCGGCGGTGGCTTGCGCCTGGTGATTGCGGACAGCGGCCGCGGCATGAGCGATGAGCAGACCCGGCGCGCCTTCGATGCATTTCAGCGCTTCGACGCCGAGATGTCGATCCCGGACGGCTTCGGCCTCGGCCTGTTCAGCACCAAGAGCCTGGCCAATGCGCTGGGCCTGGCGGTCAGCCTGCACAGCCACGAGGGACGTGGTACCGAATTCAGAATCTTCATGGCGTCGCCTGCGGGATGCGGAGTGGCTGAAACCACGCCAGCCTGAATCTGCCTGGGCGTTCATTGCCGCGGGGGATTCAACATTGCGGATGAGCCGGCCACCATTGCGGTCCCTCAGCGTTCGTTTTCTCCCCGGCTACTTTCTTAAATACCCGAATAACCCTACCCAATATAGGGGATGCGCACGGCCGTGGATTGCCCTATCTTGCACTTGGCGAATCGCAATCCTGCCTGCCAATGCTGCTCGCGCAGCTGTGGCTGAATAATTCCTGGGGGAAATGAAATGACAACAAGGTGTTTGGGGAAAACGCTGGCAATTCTCATCGCACTGGCCGCGACCGTGATGACAATCCCGGCCATGGCCTCCGGCGAGCCGGAACTGGAACTGGCGCTGGGAGACGCAGCCGACTATCGACACGCTTCGGCGCTTTCCCATTTCAGGCTGTCCGCCGCCGCAGGAAATGTTCAAGCCCAACGGAGCCTGGGCTTGATGCTCCTGACAGGCGAGGCACTTTATGGCAACGAGATAAGGGGAAACCGTGTCGAAGCCGTCAAGTGGCTGTCGCTCGCCGCCTCCAATGGCTGCGGGGTGTCGAAATATGTGCTGGCGCGATTGAACAACGGCCGCGAGTCTCCCGGTACTCTGGTTTCGATCCGGTAGTGCATCAACTGTCCTCCTTTTAGGGGCGCCGATAGCGCCCCTTTTTTGACATGGCGAGAATTCATGCGCCGCGTGCCATGTTCCTTGCAACCCGTATGGAGGTAGATCGAATGTCTCTCGAAAAATTGATGCGTCTGGTGGGTGCTGCGATTGTTCTCTCTCTTGCTTGCGGTTTGGCTCAGGCGGATTCGTCGGACTCGGTGCCGCCGAAAAAGACCACTATCCTGAAGCTTTACATGCAGCCGAAGCATGTCCTCGAACGGATGAGCGGAAGCGAGGCGGGCAAGACGCTGTTCGTCGACGTGCGCACTCCGCAGGAGGCGATGTTCGTCGGCATGCCGCAACTCGCGGACGCCAACGTGCCCTACATGGTCTTGCCTGAACTGCCTGAATGGGACGGTGCCAGGAACGCCTTCAAACTGGTACTGAACAGCGGTTTTGTCGGCGACGTCAAATCGCGTCTTGCCGCCAAGGGCCTCGGTATCGACGACGTTGTGATCCTGATGTGCCGGTCCGGAGACCGCAGTGCGGGGGCGGCCAACCTGCTGGTCAAAGCCGGCTTTACTCGTGTCTACAGCGTCGTCGATGGCTTTGAAGGAGATCTCGGCAAGGACGGCCGGAGGATGCTCAGCGGCTGGAAGAACGAAGGCCTGCCCTGGTCATTCGAACTGGCCAGGGAAAAAATGTCCAGTCTTTGAATCCAATCGATCGGGGAACTGTGTCCGAGCCGTCCATGGCTCCCGGGGTATTGAATGGTGCCGGTACAACTCAAAGGAAGGTTCAATTGAGGCTATGAGCAATGCAGTGGAACGATTGGCCGCCCAGTTGATGAAGCTGTCCAACGATGAATGGGCGCGAGCCACGGAACGTTGGATCGCCGGCCAGGAATGGAATGGAGTATTCGGGCCGGCATGGGACGAGATTTCGGAGCGACTTACCGAAGTCGACCGGGAGGCTTTCGACCGGCTTGGATGAGCCCGATCCTTACTGAATTCCGGTCTTGAGTCGTCCGGCAAACACTTTGCGCAGCTTGGCCACTTTGGGTGCGACGACTGCCTGGCAATATCCCTGCTGCGGATTGTTGGCGTAGTAGTTCTGGTGATAATCCTCGGCCGGCCAGAAAGTTGGCGCTGGCGACACGGCGGTGACTATGGGCGCGGGCCAGATCTTCGCGGCCGCGAGTTCCGCGATCAATTCCCTGGCGATTTTTTCCTGTTGATCGCCGTGGGTGTAGATCTCCGAGCGGTACTGGCTGCCGACATCGTTGCCCTGGCGGTTGGGCGTGGTCGGGTCGTGTATGGCGAAGAAGGCTTTCAGCAAGGTGCCGTAGTCGATGACCTCGGGATCGAAGCGTACTTCGACGACTTCAGCGTGGCCGGTGTCGCCGCCACAGACGCTGCGGTAGTCCGGATTGGGCATGCCGCCGCCGGCATAGCCCGAGACCACCGATTCGACTCCGGCAAGTTGCAGGAAGGCGGCTTCGAGGCACCAGAAACAGCCGCCGCCGAGGGTGGCAACTGAGGTGGCAACTGAGGTGGCAACCGACGTGGCAGTTTCAGTCTTCATTCGAGTCTCCCGCAGCGAAGCGCGATGGGCCAGATTATGGACTTGCGGGCTTCGGCCTGCGGCCAGATTTCCCGCAGTCGCTCACCGAGTTCGATGCAGGGATCGCTGCCGAGTTCCTTGATGTAGCGCTGGGTGGCCGACCAGGTGCGCAGGTAGGCGAGCAGGTCGTCGCGGGCCCATTCCAGGCGGATTTCGAGTTCCGGCGTGGCGATGTCGGCAAAGGGAAAGGGCATGTCGCGGTAGGCCAGATCCACCCAGCGTCGCTCGGGCGGCCACCACGGGCCGACCATGTTGCGGTAGAAATCCTCGACGATGGCGTTGAGATCCGGTTCGCCCCGCAGCAGCGTGTAAGTCCAGGCGGCGAACAGTCCGCCGGGCTTGAGCACGCGCCTGACCTCTGCATAGAAAGTCTCGTTGCAGAACCAGTGCAGGGCCTGGGCGACCGTCACCAGGTCGCAGCTGCGATCTGCCAGTCCGCTGGCTTCGGCCGCTGCGGCGCAATAGTCGATACGCGGGTGGGGCTCGGCCTGCGCCACCTGTTCTGCCGAAAGATCGGTGGCGTGGACGCGCTGGAAATGTCCGGCCAGTGCCCGCGCCGCCTGGCCGTTGCCGGTGCCGCAATCCCAGGCCAGATCATGGCCGGCGCATTGCTGTGCGAGCCAGGCGAACAGCTCGGGCGGATAGGAGGGGCGGGCCTTCGCGTAGTCGGCGGCGTGGCCCGAGAAGTGGTCGGCAGCCATCGCTAGCCGTGCCCGGCCTGCCTGTCAGACCCGCTCGATGATCATCGCGATGCCCTGACCGACGCCGATGCACATGGTGCACAAGGCATAACGACCGCCAGTGCGGTGCAACTGGTACATCGCGGTGGTAACCAGGCGCGCGCCGCTCATGCCCAGCGGGTGGCCGATGGCGATGGCGCCGCCGTAGGGGTTCACGCGGGCGTCGTCGTCCGCCAGGCCGAGGTCGCGGGTGACCGCCAGGCCCTGGGCGGCGAAGGCTTCGTTGAGTTCGATGACGTCCATCTGGTCGAGCCGCAGCCCGGTCTGGGCCAGCAGTTTTTTCACCGCCGGCGCGGGACCGAAGCCCATGATGCGCGGCGCGACGCCGGCTGTGGCCATGCCGACGACGCGTGCTTTCGGCATCAGGCCGTGCGCCTTGGCCGCCGCCTCCGAGGCGATCAGCAGCGCGCAGGCGCCATCATTGACGCCGGAGGCATTGCCCGCGGTCACGGTCAGTTCCGGGCCGTTGATGCCCTTCAGCTTGGCCAGTTGTTCCAGCGTGGTATCGGGGCGCGGATGTTCGTCGGTGTCGAAGATTTTTGAATCGCCCTTTTTCTGCGGAATTTCCACCGGCACGATCTCGCTCTGGAAGAAGCCTGCAGCGTTGGCGGCGCCCCAGCGTTGCTGCGAACGCAGGGCGAAGGCATCCTGGTCGGCCCGGTTGATCCTGAATTCGGCGGCAACGTTGTCGGCGGTTTCCGGCATTGAGTCGACGCCGTATTGCTGCTTCATCAGCTTGTTCACGAAGCGCCAGCCGATCGTAGTGTCATACACCGCGTTACTGCGCGAGAAGGCGCTGTCGGCCTTGGGCATGACGAAGGGGGCGCGGCTCATGCTCTCGACGCCGCCGGCGATCATCAGCGAGGTTTCGCCGGCCTTGATCGCGCGCGCCGCGGTACCCACGGCATCCATGCCGGAGCCGCAGAGGCGATTGATGGTGGCGCCGGCCACGGCGACCGGCAGTCCGGCCAGCAGTGAGGCCATGCGCGCCACGTTGCGGTTGTCCTCGCCGGCCTGGTTGGCGCAGCCGTAGATGACCTCCTCCACCAATTCCCAATTCACCGTGCCATTGCGCGCCATCAGGGCCTTGATCGGCAGTGCCGCCAGGTCGTCGGTGCGGATCGTTGCCAATGTGCCGCCGTAACGGCCGATCGGGGTGCGGACTGCGTCACAGATAAATGCTTGCAAGCTCATGCGGATTCGCTTTCGTCGAAGAAGTGTCCCTTGATGCGGGTGGAGCGGCCGCGAAACACGGCAATGGTCTTGCCGTCCTGGTTCGTGACCTCGATGTCGTAAATGCCGCTGCGGCCGCCCTGATGGCGCGCGCGTCCAACGGCCGTAAGTGTATCGCCGAGATGGGCGGGAGCGACAAAGTTGATGTCGACGCCGGCCGCCACCGCGCGGTGGTTGAAGCTGTTGCAGGCGTAGGCGAAGTTGGTGTCGGCCACGGCGAAGATGAAGCCGCCGTGGCAGATGCCATGGCCGTTCACCATGTCCTGGCGCACCTTCATGCTCACCGTGGCGCCGCCCGGCGTGGTGCTGGTGATGACGATGCCGAGACCGCGCGCAGCGTGGTCGTCCGGCCACATGATCTCGGTGCAGCGCTCGGCAATCTGCTGGGGTGTCATGCTCATCATTCGCCCGTGAAGTTGGGACTGCGTTTTTCCATGAAGGCGGCGACGCCCTCGCGATAGTCGTGGCCGAAGCCGAGTTCCTGCTGGCTGGCGCGTTCCAGTTCGAGCTGCAGTTCGAGGCTGTTGCCGCTGCTGGCGTAGAGCGCCTGCTTGGTGCGGGCCAGGCCCTTGGTCGGCGCACTGCTGAAGTGCACGGCGAGCTTGTCGGCTTCGGCCATCAGTTGCTCGTCATCGACGCACTTCCAGATCAGGCCCCAGGCGGCGGCCTGCTCGGCGGACAGCTTGTCGCCGAGCATGGCCAGGCCCATGGCGCGGGCGGTGCCGACCAGGCGCGGCAGCGCCCAGGTGCCGCCTGCGTCGGGCACCAGGCCGAGCTTGCAGAAGGCCTGGATGAAGCTGGCCGAACGCGCCGCCAGCACGATGTCGGAGGCCAGCGCGATGCTGGCGCCGGCTCCGGCGGCGACGCCATTGACGGCGCAGATCACCGGCATCTCCAGTGCGCGCAGGGCGAGCACCAGCGGTTTGTAGTAGGTCTCGATGGTGTAGCCGAGGTCGACCGGGTCGGCGCCGGCCGAGACATTGCGGTCGGCCAGGTCCTGCCCGGCGCAGAAGCCGCGGCCCGCCCCGGTCAGCAGGAGCACTCGGGCACCGCCGTCGCGCGTCCGCGCCAGCGCATTGCGCAGTTCCAGATGCATGTCCGCGGTGAAGCTGTTGAGCCGGTCGGGACGATTCAGGGTGAGGCGGGCAATGCCGCCTTCGAGCGAGAAAAGAATGTGCTGGTAGTTCATCGGCGGGGCTCCGTGGCGATCAGTCTGGAATGGCCATGCCGAGGCGCTTGAGAGCGGCGGCAGACCGGGCTTTCCAGTCGGCGAGCATGTCGGCGCTGGAGCGACCGCGCAGGCCGTACCGGATGTAGGTCATGGCATGATCGGAATCGACGCGGCCGAAGGTGGCGGCGACGCGCGGATGCCAATAGTTGACTGCGGCCTGCACGGCGGCCCGGTTGCCGCCGCGCTCGATCGCCTGCGTGACACCGGATTCGCCCAGTTGCGCATGTTCCTGTTCGCGCGGCAGGATTTGGGTGATCGCGGCGGCCAGCGGCGTGTAGGAGCTTTGCGCCATTTCCGCCAGCTGGATTGCGGTGGCGGCACCCATCAGCATGTTGAAGACGACTGCATCTTCCCAGCCTTCGAGCGGATAGTGGAACACATTCAGGCGCTTGTCGCCGCCGATGCGCCGCGTGCCGAGATCGATATGGCGGTCGAGGCGCGAATCCCAGGCGTGGGAGCGTACATAGAGCATGGGGCTGACGCCGAAGGGTTCCAGCAGCTTGAGCGCCATCTCGGCGTGCACGTACTTTTCGGTGACGATCCTGGCCGCGACGATGCGCTCGCGCAGTCCGGGGCCGCGGTTGATGAAGGGGCAGAAGCCGGCTGCGCCGGCCAGTTCGGAATCGGCGAAGACCACCACCAGACGCATCAGCTCGCTGCGATAGCCGGTAGGCACCGGCTGCCCGGCGCAACGCAGCAGGTCGCCCTCGGGCGCGCCGATCTTGTGGCCGGCGGCGATGCGTTCGAGAAAGTCCTTGTCCTGTTTCTGCATGTCTCGCTCCACGATGTGTGTCCTTACCCTGCGTCCGGACTATAGAAGTATTTCGCGGCGCGCAGTAAAGAGATACAATATTACAAACATTAAATGTTTAAATAGTATCAAATTAATTATGACACAGTTAAGGCCTGTAAGGTACAATAAAAATGTATCACGTCACCATCCCCGCGCAACGGGGATAGAGGAAACGCCATCATGGCCAAGATACTGATCATCGTCGGCACCGAATCGGGCAATGCCCAGATGTGTGCCGACCATCTGTCGGACAATCTGCCAGCGCTCGGCCACGAAGTCGAGGTGGCGGGCGACGCCGACGCCGGCAGCGCCGAACTTGACGGCTGCGACGTGGTGCTGGTCTGCACCGCCACCCACGGCGACGGCGAACTGCCCGACAACATCATTCCGCTGGCCGAACGCCTGCGCGCAGAGGCGCCCGATCTTTCCCATCTGCGCTATGGCGTGATCGCGCTCGGCGACCAGACCTACAAGGCGACTTTCTGCCAGGCCGGCAAGGACATGGATGCCCTGTTCGCCCGCTGCGGTGCGCGCAAGGTCGGCGAGCGGCTCGAAATCGATGCCTGCACCCAGCCGCTGCCCGACGAAGAGGCGCTGAGCTGGGCCCAGGAATGGGTCACGATGCTCTGAGCCACGATGTGGTCTTGATGCATGTAGCAGCCAATATAAAAAAAGTAGCCCTTCCCCCGGAGATCCAAAATGTCCCATCCCATGTTCGAGAAACATCAGTCCCTGCTGCAGCAGGCCGTTGCGGCGATCGAAGCGCGCGGCTACTGGAGTCCTTATGCCGAGAATCCGCGGGTTTACGGCGACACGGCGATCGAGGACGGGCGCCAGGCTTTCGAGGCCTATCGCGGCGCGCAGTTCTATCTGGACCAGCCGGGCGTGATCGACCGCGGCGGCGCGGAAGTCTCGCCCTACGGCCTGCCGCTCAACATTTCTTATCCGCGCTGCAGTTCCAACGCGCTGATCGCGGCGGCCAAATCCGCCATGCCGGCCTGGATCAAGGCCGGCGCCGATACCCGGGCCGGCGTCTGCGCCGAAATCCTGGCGCGGCTGAATGCCCGCAGTTTCGAGATGGCCCACGCCGTGATGCACACCACGGGCCAGGCCCTGATGATGGCCTTCCAGGCCGCCGGACCGCATGCCCAGGATCGCGGCCTCGAAGCCGTGGCCTACGGCTGGCGGGAAATGAAGCAGGTGCCGGACACTGCGCTCTGGGAGAAACCGCAGGGCAAGAATCCGCCGCTGAAAATGGAAAAGAAGTTCACCGTCGTGCCGCGCGGCGTGGCCTTGGTCATCGCCTGTTCGACCTTCCCGACCTGGAACGGCTACCCCGGAATTTTTGCCAGCCTGGTGACCGGCAACCCGGTCATTGTCAAGGCGCATCCGACGGTGATCCTGCCGCTCGCAATCAGCGTCGCGGTGGCGCGCCAGGTGCTCAAAGAAGCCGGCTTCGACCCGAACCTGGTGAGCCTGCTGGTCGACGACGCGGCGGCGCCGGTCGCCAAGGACGTCGCGATGAATCCCGAGGTGCGCCTGATCGACTACACCGGCGGCCCCGACTTCGGCAACTGGCTGGAAGAGCACTGCCGGCATGCCATGGTGTACACGGAAAAGGCCGGCGTGAATTGCATCGTGGTCGATTCCATCGACGACTACCCGGCGATGTTGAAGAACCTCGCCTTCACTCTGTCCCTGTATTCGGGGCAGATGTGCACCACGCCGCAGACGATATTCGTTTCGCGCGAAGGCGTGAAAGCGCCGGAAGGCCTGGTCTCCGCCGAGCAGTTCGGGCGAGATCTGGCCAATGCCGTTTCGCAGTTCCTCGAAAACCCGGCGCGTGCCGTGGAGATTCTCGGCGCCATCCAGTCGCCGGCCACCCTGGCGCGCCTCGAAGCAGCCCACGAACTCGGCGAGGTGCTGCGCGCGTCGAGCGCGGTTGCCCACCCGCACTGGCCGGAAGCCCGCGTGCGCAGCCCGCTGATCCTCCGGGTGGCGGCCAGCGACGAGCGCGCCTACATGGAAGAGCGCTTCGGCCCGATCACGCTCGTGGTCGAAACTGCAACCACGGCACAAAGCCTGGCCACAGCCGAGCGCGTGATCCGCGAGCAGGGCGCGATCACCTTTGCCTTGTATTCGACCAATCCGCTGATCGTGGAGCACGCCGAGGAGGCAGCCCTGCGCGTCGGTGTGGCGCTTTCGATCAATCTCACCGGCGGTGTCTTCGTCAATCAGTCGGCCGGTTTCTCCGACTTCCACGCCACCGGCGCCAATCCGGCGGCCAACGCCTGTCTTACCGACAGCGCCTTTGTCGCCAGCCGCTTCTTCGTGGTGCAGAGCCGGCGCCACGTATGATCGGCGTCCAGTGACGGGTCAGGAAAGGAGAGCGACGGAATGAAAGTTTACGAGATCGACGGCATCGTGCCGGTGGTTGACCCGACGGCCTTCGTGCATCCGTCGGCGGTGCTGATAGGCGACGTGGTGGTCGGACCGCGGGCCTATATCGGGCCCTGCGCCAGCCTGCGCGGCGACTTCGGCCGCCTGTTCATCGGCGCGGGCGCCAACGTGCAGGATTGCTGCGTGATGCACGGCTTTCCCGGCAGCGACACCATCGTCGAGGAAAACGGCCATATCGGCCACGGCGCGATCCTGCACGGCTGCATCGTGCGCAGCAACGGCATGGTCGGCATGAATGCGGTGGTCATGGACAACGCCGTGGTCGGCGAATCGGCCATTGTTGCGGCGCAGAGTTTCGTCAAGGCTGGCATGGAAATCCCGTCGCGCATGCTGGCCGCCGGCGTGCCGGCCAAGCTGATGCGCGAACTGACCGAACTGGAGATGGCCTGGAAAATCGAAGGCACGAGCGTCTATCACGATCTGGTCAGGCGCTGCCACGGCACGCTGCGCGAGGTCGAGGCCCTGACCGCTGTCGAGCCGGATCGCCGGCGGCTCAAGCTGCCCGAACTGAAGACTCTGCAGGAAACCCGGCGCGGCGGTTAGCCACCAGTGATCGAGAGTTGGCGCTGGCGCTACGGCGGCTAAAGCACCGTCTGCGCCACGGCATGTTCCCAGCGCTGCATCAGCGCGTCGGCGCGCTCGCGCGGCATGGTCGGATGGAAGGTCCGTTCCGCCTGCCAGTGCGCCGCGAGTTCGTCGACGCCGGCATAAATGCCGCAGGAAAGCCCCGCCAGATAGGCCGCACCCAGCGCCGTGGTTTCGATGACTTGCGGCCGTACCACGGGAATACCCAGCAGGTCGGCCTGGAACTGCATCAGCAGGTTGTTCACGCAGGCGCCGCCATCGACGCGCAACTCCGTCACGCCGGCACTGTCCGCCAGGTCACGGCTCATGGCCTGCAACAGCGCCGCGCTCTGGAAGGCGATGCTTTCCAGCGCCGCGCGGGCGATGTGCGCCACGGTCGTGCCGCGGCTCAGGCCGAGGATGGCGCCGCGCGCGTCGGGCTTCCAGTAAGGCGCGCCGAGCCCGGTGAAGGCAGGTACGAAGATCACGCCGCCGCTGTCGGGCACGCTTTCGGCCAGATTCTCGATGGCCGCGCTGCCTTCGATCGCCTTGAGCCCGTCGCGCAACCACTGCACCACGGCGCCGCCGATGAACACGCCGCCTTCGAGCGCGAATTGCGGCGTGGCGGAGGCCTGGGCGGCGCGGGTGGCGATCAGTCCGTTGCGGCTGGAAAGGCATTGTTCACCGGTGTGCATGAGCATGAAGCAGCCGGTACCGTATGTATTCTTGGCCAGGCCGGCGCTGAAGCAGGCCTGGCCGAACAGCGCGCTTTGCTGGTCGCCGGCGATGCCGCCGATAATGATCGGCGCACCGAACAGCTCGGCCTGGGTTTGGCCATAGAGATGGCTGGAGGCGTGCACCGTGGGCAGGACCTCGCGCGGAATATCGAACAGTTCCAGCAGTTCGTCGTCCCATTCGTTGCGATGAATGTTGAACAGCAGGGTGCGTGAGGCGTTGCTGACATCGGTGGCGTGGACGGCGCCGCCCGTCAGTTGCCAGGCCAGCCAGGTATCGACGGTGCCGAAGGCCAGTTCGCCGCGACGGGCCGCGGCGCGCGCACCCGGGGCGTTGTCGAGTATCCATTTCAGTTTGGTGCCGGAAAAATAGGCATCGATGACCAGACCGGTCTTGTCCCTCACCATGGTTTCGCAGCCGCGCTCGCGCAGCGCGGCGCAGTCCGGTTCGGTGCGCCGGTCCTGCCAGACGATGGCATTGCCCAGGGCTTCGCCGCTGCGGCGATCCCAGACCAGGGTGGTCTCGCGCTGGTTGGTGATGCCGATGGCGGCCACCTCGGCGGCGCCGATGCCGGCCTTGGCCAGCGCTTCCCTCGCGGTGGTCAGCTGGCTGGTCCAGATTTCCTGCGGGTCGTGTTCAACCCAGCCGGGCTGGGGAAAGATCTGGCGGAACTCTCTTTGCGCGACGGATACGATGCGGGCCCGGGTGTCGAACACGATGCTGCGCGAACTGGACGTGCCCTGATCCAGGGCCAGCAGAAAGCGGGGGCGGTTCATCGTAATCTCCTGCAGGTGACGGGGCGTGAGCCTTGGGCGCTCGAACGGAAAACCATTATGCAGGCTCCCGGCGCGGCCGTATGCAGGCGGGAGCGGCGCTTGTAAGCTTCCATTAAGTACGCTTATGTTAGTATTTCGCGCCGCAACAATCGCGCCACAGTCCCGTCTTTGCGGCGGCGCACGACCACTTCGGAATCAGACCGTCGGTATGGTACGCGCTGATTCCGCGGCAACAAGACCGGCACCCGAACCCGATTCAAATGCTGGCTCCCGATCAACGCACCATATATATCAAGGAAGACGCATGAAGATCCACGAATATCAGGGCAAGGAAATCCTGAAGAAATTCGGCGTGACGACCCCGCGCGGCATTCCCTGCTTTTCCGTCGACGAGGCGGTCAAGGCAGCGGAAACTCTCGGTGGCCGGGTTTGGGTGGTCAAGGCCCAGATCCATGCCGGTGGACGCGGCAAGGGCGGCGGCGTGAAAGTCGCCAAGAATCCCGACGAAGTAAGAATCTACGCCAAGGCCATTCTCGGCATGCAGCTCAAGACGCACCAGACCGGCCCCGAGGGCCAGAAGGTACGCCGCCTGCTGATCGAGGAAGGCGCCGACATCAAGGAGGAATACTACGTTGCGGCGCTGACCGATCGCGCCACACAGAAGGTCGCCATGATGGCGTCCTCCGAGGGCGGCATGGACATCGAGGAAGTCGCGCACAAGACACCGGAGAAGATCATCAAGGTCTTCATCGACCCGGCGGCCGGCTTGACCGATGCACAGGCTCTCGAACTGGGCAAGGGCATCGGCGTGCCGGAAGGCTCCATGGCACAGGCCGTGGATACCTTCAAGAAGCTCTACGCCTGCTACATGGAAACCGATGCCAGCCTGGCCGAAATCAATCCGCTGATTCTCGAAGGCAACGGCGGCATCAAGGCGCTCGACGCCAAGTTCAATTTCGACGCCAACGCCCTCTATCGCCACCCCGAGATCGTCGCCTACCGCGATCTGGATGAAGAGGACGCCGACGAAATCGAGGCCTCGAAATTCGATCTGGCCTACATCTCGCTCGACGGCAACATCGGTTGCCTGGTGAATGGCGCCGGTCTGGCCATGGCGACCATGGACACGATCAAGCTGTTCGGCGCCGAACCGGCCAACTTCCTCGACGTCGGCGGCGGCGCCACCACCGAGAAAGTCACCGAAGCCTTCAAGATCATGCTGAAGAATCCCAAGGTCAAGGGCATCCTGGTGAACATTTTCGGCGGCATCATGAAGTGCGACACGATCGCCGCCGGCGTCGTTGCCGCGGCCAAGGAAACCCACCTCAGCGTGCCGCTGGTGGTGCGCATGAAGGGCACCAACGAAGATCTCGGCAAGCAGATCCTCAGGGAGTCCGGCCTGCCGATCATTTCCGCCGACACCATGGCCGATGCCGCGAGCAAGATCGTCGCCGCCGTCAAATAAGGAAGCGCTATGTCCATCCTCATCAATAAAGATACCAAAGTCATCACCCAGGGCATCACCGGCAAGACCGGCCAGTTCCATACCGAGAAATGCATCGAGTACGCCAACGGCAAGAACTGCTTCGTCGCCGGCGTGAATCCGAAGAAGGCCGGCGAGAAGATCTTCGACGTGCCGATCTACGCCTCGGTCAAGGACGCCAGGGCCGCCACCGGCGCCACCGTTTCCGTGATCTACGTGCCGCCCGCGGGCGCCGCCGACGCGATCTGGGAAGCCTGCGAGGCCGACCTCGATCTGGCGATCTGCATCACCGAAGGCATCCCGGTGCGCGACATGCTGGTGGTGCGCAACAAGATGAAGGCCAAGGAAGCCAAGGGTGGCAAGAAGACCCTGCTGCTGGGCCCCAACTGCCCGGGCCTGATCACCCCCGACGAGATCAAGATCGGCATCATGCCCGGCCACATCCACCGCAAGGGCCGCATCGGCGTGGTTTCGCGCTCCGGCACGCTGACTTATGAAGCCGTCGCCCAGCTCACCGAAATCGGCCTCGGCCAGTCGTCCGCAGTCGGCATCGGCGGCGATCCGATCAACGGCCTCAAGCACATCGACATCATGCGTGCCTTCAACGACGATCCCGACACCGATGCGGTGATCATGATCGGCGAGATCGGCGGTCCGGACGAAGCCGAAGCGGCAGTCTGGTGCAAGGCCAACATGAAGAAGCCGATCGTCGGTTTCATCGCCGGCGTCACCGCGCCGGCCGGCAAGCGCATGGGCCATGCCGGCGCGCTGATTTCCGGCGGCGCCGACACGGCCGATGCCAAGCTGGCGATCATGGAGGAGTGCGGCTTTACCGTAACGCGCAACCCGTCCGAAATGGCCAAGCTGCTCAAGGCGCTGCTTTAAGTCTTATTCCGAAAGTTGGCGCTGGCAATACGGCGCATGGACTTCGCGAAAGCCGCCCCGGCGCAAACCGGGGCGGCTTTTTTGCGCATAGAATCGCGACAGTGCTCGGCTACCCAACGCCGAACGTCATTAAATTGATTGACGGACTTGATGCAGGACTGTAAGAATTGCGCTTATTGTCCTGTTTTAATGAGGGCTCTCACACAGGGTAGCGACAGATGAAGAAGGCTGGCTTCTGGAAGAGTGACTGGTTCTTCGGCGTTGCGGTCAGCATTGTCGTGCTGATTCTGGGCAATGGTGACCTGCTGCAGGGCCTGGAACGCAAGGCTTATGACATGGGCGTGGCGGCCACCTCGCGCGTTCCCTCCGACAAGATCGCTGTGATCGCGATCGACAAGCCAAGTCTCGACAATATCGGCCGTTGGCCATGGTCGCGCGAGATCATGGCCGACATGGTGGACAAGCTTGCTGCCGCCAAAGCCAAGGTGATCGCCACCACGGTGTTCTACTCGGAGCCGCAGCGCGACCAGGGTCTGGCCTATATCAACAGGCTGATCGAGACCTGCGGCGTCACGCTGCCTTCGGTCGTTGCCGGCTCCGCAATGCCGGCGGCAGCGGCGCCCACTGCGGAGCCGGCGCCTGCGGCGGTGCCGGTCGCCGCCGAGCTTGTGGTGCCTTCGGCCCTGGCTCCGGCTACCGAGTCAGTCATCGTGCCGTCCTCGTGCGCGCAGATCGAGTCGATACTGATCGAGGCGGACCAGAAGCTGAATACCGATCGCCGGCTGGCGGATGCCTTCGTCAAGGCGGGCAATGTGGCGCTGCCGATGCTGTTCGTGCTGGGCGAGCCGCGCGGACGGCCGGACAAGGATCTGCCCGATTATGTAAGGAAGAATGCCGTCAAGCTGTACGCTGCGGATGAGGCTCCACCCTATCCGACGCTGGGCGTCGACGCCGGCGTGATCGAGCCGCTGGGCAAGGTGGTGACGGCCATCGGCCACCTCAATGTGACCGCGGACGTCGATGGTGCGATTCGTACCGAGCCGCTGGTGCTGACCCACTTCGACCAGGCCTATCCTTCCCTGTCTCTGCTGGTGGCGGCCAAGAGCCACAACCTGACGCCGGCGGACATTCGGGTCGTCGCGGGCAGTTCGGTCAAACTGGGCAAGCTCAATATTGGCACCGACATTGATACGCGGATGCTGACTTTCTATTACAAGGATCGCGCAGACGGCAATCCGGCGTTTCAGGTCGATTCCTTTTTCGACGTCAAGAGCGGCAAGATTCCCTACGAAAAGTATCGCGACAAGATCGTCCTGATCGGGCCGACCTCGTCATCGGTCGGCAGCGTTTTCGTGACCCCGATCAGCCCGTCCATGCCGGCCGTGCTGATGCAGGCGCATGCGGTATCCAGCCTGCTTTCCGAACATTTCTTCGTCGCCCCGACCTGGGGCTTCTGGGTCGAAAAACTGGTGTTCCTGCTGGTCGCGGTTTACCTGGTTGCACTGCTGCCGCGAATCAAGGCCGGCATGGCAGCGGGGATCACCGCGGTTCTCCTGGTGACGCTGATCGCTGCCCACTTCGCGCTGATGACGACGCAGTTGATGTGGCTGCAGCTGATGATTCCGGCGACTCTGTTGCTGTTCGGTCACTTGCTGCTGACCGTCAAGCGCTTTGTCGTCACCGAACGCGGCAAGGAGAAGTCGGATGCCGACTCGGCGGAGTCCAATCGCATGCTGGGTCTGGCTTTCCAGGGCCAGGGCCAGCTCGACATGGCCTTCGACAAGTTCCGCAAGTGCCCGATGGACGAGCAGTTGATGGAAAACATGTACAACCTCGCGCTGGATTTCGAACGCAAGCGCCAATTCAACAAGGCCGAGGCGGTCTTCCGCTACATATTCGATTTCAACCCCAAGTTCCGCGACATCGAAACCCGCGTGAATCGCGCCAAACAACTGTCGGAAACCGTGATTCTCGGTGGCGGCGGCGGCGGGCGCAGCAATGCCAGCCTGATCGATACTGCGGGCAATGTCGAGAAGCCGATGCTGGGGCGCTACGAAATCGAGAAGGAACTCGGCAAGGGGGCGATGGGCGTGGTCTATCTGGGGCGCGATCCGAAGATCAACCGCGTGGTGGCGATCAAGACCATGGCCTTGTCGCAGGAGTTCGAGGCCGACGAACTGGTCGAGGTCAAGGAACGCTTCTTCCGCGAGGCCGAGACCGCCGGGCGCCTCAATCACGCTAACATCGTCACCATGTTCGATGCCGGCGAGGAACACGACCTGGCCTACATCGCGATGGAATTTCTCAAGGGCAAGGATCTGGTGCCCTATGCCAAGCCTGGCAACCTGATGCCGTTGCCGCGTGTCATGAGCATCGTCGCGCGCGTGGCCGACGCGCTGTCTTATGCGCACGAGAACAACGTCGTGCATCGCGACATCAAGCCGGCGAACATCATGTATGAACCGGAATCCGACCAGGTCAAGGTGACCGACTTCGGCATCGCGCGCATCACCGATTCGTCGAAGACCAAGACCGGCATGGTGCTGGGTACGCCCAGCTATATGTCGCCGGAACAGTTGGCGGGCAAGAAGATCGACGGCCGTTCCGACCTGTTCTCGCTGGGCGTGATGCTGTACCAGATGTCTTGCGGCAAGCTGCCCTTCGAGGGCGATTCGATGGCACAGCTGATGTTCCGCATTGCGAACGAGCCGCACCCGGATATTCGCACCGTCAATCCCGCGCTGCCGGACTGCCTGATTGCGATCATCGACAAGGCGCTGACCAAGGATGCCGATGCGCGCTATCAGACCGGTGCCGAATTTGCACGAGACATCCGTACCTGCATGACAATGACCGGCGGCGCTGCCGTCGCCGATGATTCGGGCGTTGATATCAGCATCTGAGGGCCGATCCATGGACATGAGTACGGTTCTGGAAATTGTCACCAGCAGCAATCCGGGCATGGTGCGTTCCAACAATGAAGACGCAGTCATGGCTAACGCGGAGTCCGGATTTGCCGTGCTTGCGGACGGGATGGGTGGATACAACGCCGGAGAAGTCGCCAGTGGCATGGCGACGACCATGCTTGGTTCGGAACTTCCCAAAGCCTTTCTCGAACGCGAACCAAGCAGCATGGTGGGTGGCAGATCGTGGGCCGAGGTCACCCTGGAAATGCAGATGGGCCTGGTGAATAGCGCGATCTATCAGTCCTCCCAAACACAGCCGCAATATGCCGGCATGGGAACGACGCTGGTCGTCGCGGTATTCCATGACAACAAGGTGACCGTTGGCCATATCGGCGACTCCCGCATGTATCGTTTGCGCGGCGAGGACTTTCAGCAGATCACGCGCGATCACTCGCTGCTGCAGGAGCAACTCGACGCTGGCCTGATCACTCCGGAGCAGGCGCGCCATTCGCAGAACAAGAACTTGGTTACCCGTGCCGTGGGCATCGATCCCGAAGTGGCGGCCGAGATCCACGATCATGCGGTAATACCCGGCGACGTTTATCTACTGTGTTCTGATGGCCTCAACGACATGGTTGAAGATGACGAAATTGCCATGACTCTCGGCGCCCTTTCGGCGAATCTGGAGTTGTGCGCGATGCAGTTGATCCAGATGGCCAACGATAACGGCGGCCGCGACAATGTTTCGGTAATCCTGGTCAAGGTAAAGGGCGAATATCCGGCAGCACGCGGATGGTGGTCCCGTTTCCTGGCCTGGTTCAAGTGATGCAGCGCTCAGTGACCTCGAAGGACGAAAACAATGGCTAAGCTCATACTCAGCATGGAAACCACAATGCTCAAGGAAGTTCCCTTGACCAAGGAGCGCACCACGATCGGTCGCAAGCCGCACAACGACATCCAGATCGACAATCTGGCAATTTCAGGCGAGCACGCGGTAGTAATCACCATACTCAATGATTCGTTTCTTGAGGATCTGGGCAGCACCAACGGCACCTTCGTCAACGGTCAATCGGTCAAGAAGCACTTTCTGCAAAACGGTGACACCATCGAACTGGGCAAGTACCGGCTGAAGTATGTGGCCGAGGTTCCTCAGCAGACAGCCGCTGCCGATTTCGAGAAAACCATGATTCTGCGGCCCGGCGCCGCGAAACCTGGCGCAGGGGCACCCGCTGCGGCAATGCCGCCTGCAGCCGCGCCGACTCCGGGCGCTGAGCCGCCGGCTTCTGTACCCGCTGCGCATACCTCGACATCGCCAGGCATGGCTGCGCAGCCGCCATCGGCCCCGGCCGCCGCCGCTCCGGCACTGCCGCTGGGGGTGATCCAGTTGCTGTCGGGTGGTAATGCCGGCAAGGAAATGGATCTGGTCAAGACGCTCACGACGCTGGGCAAGCCGGGTGTCCAGGTGGCGGTCATAGCACGCCGCCCGCACGGCTACTTCATTACGCATGTCGAAGGCACCAGCTTCCCGGTGATCAATGGCGCGGCTATCGGCACCCAGGCACATCAACTTGCGGACCATGACGTGATCGAACTGGCGGGCATAAAAATGGAATTCTTCCTGAAGAACTGAAGCAAAAGAACGGCAATCCCTGGAGATCTCTTGAAACAGTATCTGCCCCGTTACGCGCTCGGACTCGTGATACTTCTGGTCCTGCTCGGCCATTCGGCGCGGGTTTACCAGATTCCGTTCATCAATCACATGGATTCGCTGATCTACGACGCGAAGGTGCGCCTGACCATGCCGCAAGGCGTGGATCAACGCGTGGTGATACTCGATATCGACGAGAAATCGCTGGCCGAACAGGGGCGCTGGCCATGGGGGCGCGACAAGCTGGCGACCTTGATGAACAAGCTGTTCGACCAGTACGGGATTAGGCTGGTGGGCTTCGACGTGGTCTTTGCCGAGCCCGACGAAAGTTCCGGCCTCAAGTCGCTCGAGTCCTTGGCGAAAAAGGAACTCAGGGATGTGGCGGGTTTTCAGGCCTCGCTGCGCGAATTGCGTCCGCAGCTTGACCACGATGCCCGATTTGCGGCTTCGCTGAAGAATCGTCCGGTCATTCTTGGTTACTACTTCTCCAGCAAGGAAGGCGGCGTCAGTTCCGGCACCGCTCCGGAACCGGTGTTTCCAGCCGGCACTTTTAGCGGCCGCCGCATAGGTTTTACGCAGTGGGTAAGTTTCGGCGGCAACCTGCCCGAGTTTCAGAAGGCCGCAGCCGGCGCTGGGCATTTCAATCCACTGGTGGATATCGACGGGACGTCGCGTCGGGTACCCCTGCTGGTGGAGTACGACGGGAAGTACTACGAGTCCCTCGCGCTGGCAATGGTGCGCAATCTGCTGGGCAATCCGCCCATTGCGCCGGGCTATCCCGAAGGCGCGCCCAGCTCTTATGCGGCCATGGAGTGGCTGGAACTCAAAGGTGCCAACGGCGCGATGAGCATTCCGGTGGACGAGAATGCGGCGACCTTGATTCCCTATCGCGGCTACCAGGGGAGCTTCCCCTATATCTCGATTACCGATGTACTCAACGACAAGGTTCCCAAAGAACAGTTGGCCGGGCGGATCGCGGTAGTCGGCACAACGGCCCCGGGTCTCATGGACTTGCGCGCCACGCCGGTTGGGGCGGCCTATCCGGGGGTTGAGATACACGCCAATCTGATTGCAGGCATGCTGGACGGCGCGATCAAGCACAAGCCTCCCTACATTCTCGGCGCAGACGTGCTTCTGGTGCTGATCGCCGGATCGGTGATGGTATTCCTGCTGCCCATGCTGTCGCCATTGCGCGCCACGGTGGTCGGCGTCATTGTACTGTTGCTGCTGCTCAGCGTGAATTTCAGCTTCTGGCATGTTTCCAACGTGGTGCTGCCGCTGGCCAACGGCATGATCGCGATTGTGCTGCTTTACGCGATGAACATGTCCTGGGGCTACTTTGTCGAATCCAGGACCAAACGCCAGTTGACCGGTTTGTTTGGGCAGTACGTGCCACCGGAACTGGTCGAGGAGATGAGTCGCGATCCGGAGAACTACAGCATGGCCGGGCGCAAGGCCGAACTCACCGTGCTGTTTTCCGATATACGCGGATTCACGACCATTTCCGAAGGCCTGGAACCGAACGAACTCGCAACCTTGATGAATCAGTATCTGGGTGCCATGACCCTGGTGGTGCGCAAGTACCGCGGTACGCTCGACAAGTATATCGGTGACGCCATCATGGCCTTCTGGGGGGCACCGGTGGATGATCCGGAACACGCAAGGAATGCCGTCCTTACCGGGCTTGAGATGCATGTCGCACTACATGAACTGAACAAGGATCTGGTGGCGCGCGGCTGGCCCGAACTCAAGATCGGCGTCGGTGTAAACACCGGGCCGATGACCGTTGGCGACATGGGTTCGCCGGTGCGCCAGTCCTATACGGTAATGGGCGATGCGGTCAATCTCGGGTCGCGTTTGGAGGGTATCACCAAGCAGTACGGGGTTGGCTTCATTGTCGGCGAAAGCACGCGCGAATTGCTAAAGAAGGAATTCGTTTTTCGCGAACTGGATCGGGTGCGGGTCAAGGGCAAGGAAGATCCGGTGGGTATCTACGAGCCGGTCGGCGAGGAAGGCAAGGTCGCGGCCGAGGAAATGGAAGAAATCAAGCTGTGGAACCAGGCCTTGCGCGCCTATCGGGCCCAGGACTGGGATCAGGCGGAGCTGACCCTGATGAATCTGCAACGCATCAAGCCGCGTTACCTTTATGATCTGTACGTCAAGCGCGTTGGACACCTGCGCAAGGAGCCGCCCGGAGATAACTGGGATGGCGTCACCATTTTCGAAACCAAGTAGGGCTCATGAAGGTACGAATCCTCGGATGTAGTGGCGGAATCGGCGGGCGTCATTTGCGCACCACCTCGCTTCTGGTCGATAACGATATCCTGATCGATGCCGGAACGGGGGTAGGCGATCTGGCGATCGCCGAACTCGCCCAAATCGATCACGTGTTCATTACCCATTCGCATCTGGACCACCTTGCCTGCCTGCCGTTCATGGTCGATACGGTGGGCGACATGCGCAATCGCCCGGTGACGGTGCATGCAACCGAGGCGACTTTGGAAATCATCCGCGCCCATGTGTTCAACTGGGCGATCTGGCCCGACTTCAGCGTGATCCCGACGCCGGAGAAGCCGTTTCTGCGCTTTGCTACGATACGCGTTGGGGAGGCGGTGGACCTCGATGGCCGCAAGATAATGCCCCTGCCGGCTAATCACACGGTGCCGGCCGTCGGCTATCACCTCGATTCCGGGCACGGCAGTCTGGTATTTACCGGCGACACCGGGCCTTGCCCCGATCTGTGGAATCAGGTCAACCTGATCCGCAACCTGCGCTACCTGATCATCGAGTGTGCCTTCTCGGACAGCGAGAAGCGTCTGGCCGTCGCATCCTTGCATTTGTGTCCAAGCATGCTGCTAGAAGAGCTGACCCATCTGCAGCGCGATGCCGAGGTTTTCATCACCCATCTGAAGCCGGGACAAATCGAACTGACCATGCAGGAGATCGAAGACTGCATTGGTGAATTTCGTCCCGGCATGCTGCAGAACAACCAGATTTTCGAAATCTGAACATGACCGATACGGTGAATATTGAGCTGCTGGCCCGCCTGCAACCGTTGATGTCGCTCGGCAGCGAGGGATTGCGCGAGTTGTTGCCGCGTTGTCGCACGTTCACCGCAGCACGCGGCAGCGATCCGTTCCACGCCGCCGATCTGGATCGGCAGGTAGTCTATCTGGTGCGGGGACAACTGCTGGTGACCCTGCCGGACGGCACGTCGCGAGTTCTGGTCGGCGGCCTCGATCTGGCGGCTGCGCCCCTGGCGCGCGGCGGCAAAGTGCCGGCCATGAGCAAGGCGATCACCGACGTCATGCTGCTGTCGCTGGAGGAAGATACCCTGGATATCGTCCTGACCTGGACCCAGTTGGCCGTGCCGACGGCGGATACCGAGGGTGGAAGCGATAGCACCGACTGGCGCATGATGTCCGGCATGTTCGCGGTGGATAATCTTACGATCGGTGCGTTTGCGTCACTGCCTCCCGCCCACATACAGGCCTTGCTGGCCAAGTTCGTGCGCGTTCCGGCCACGCGCGGCGAGACGATAGTCAAACAGGGCGACCCCGGCGACTACTACTATCTGATTGAAAGCGGACGCTGCAAGGTTTCCCGGCTGGTCGCCGGTTCCCGCATGCAACTGGCAGAACTCAAGGAAGGCAATGCCTTCGGCGAGGAGGCTCTGGTGGCCGATACCGTACGCAATGCGACTGTAATAATGGAGACGGATGGGATGTTGTTGCGCCTGGCCAAGCAGGACTTCAACGAATTGCTGCGTGCGCCATTGCTGCAGAAGGTGGCCGGCGACGAGGCTAAAAGTCGGGTTGCCGCAGGCGCGGCCTGGATCGACGTGCGCTTTCCTGCCGAATACAGGAGCGACGGTTATCCCGGCGCGATCAACATACCGCTGGATGACATCCGTCAGGCGTCGGCGGCGCTCGATATGGCTAAGGAATATATCGTCTATTGCCAGACCGGACGTCGCAGTTCCGCCGCTGCTTTTTTGCTTTCCCAGCGTGGCTTCAATGCTGTCCTCCTCGACGGCGGCATGAGGGCATTCGCTGGCGCCATGGAGTCAGTTCGATGAGTGCCGTTCCCGCTGCATCACCTGAGGCCGCCGGTTCCGATGTGGACTCCCGCCTTGCGTTTTTCAAGAATCTTCAGGTCGTTACCAACAGGATTCATGCGACATCCAATATCGATGAAATCATGCTGGAGCTGTCGGGTGAAATCTGCAGCCTGTTCAATGCCGATCGACTCACGATTTATACGGTTGGCGACGACAAGGCATCCATCGTTTCCAAGGTAAAGACCGGCCTGAATTCCTTCAAGGATTTGCGTCTGCCGATTGCGGACCAGAGTATCGCCGGTCATGTTGCGCTGGCCAAGAAGACCGTGAATATCCGCGACGTCTATGATGATGCGGAGCTCAAGGCGATCAATCCCTCGTTGCGCTTCCTGCAGGAAGTCGACAAGCGCACCGGTTATCGCACCAAGCAGATGCTGGTGGCACCGGTGGTGGATGCGCAAAGCGCCGAACTGCTGGGCGTGGTCCAGATCATCAACAACAAGGCGGGTACGCCATTCGCCGCAGTCGCCCAGGAAGGCGTCAAGGGACTGTGCGAGACCCTGGCGATCGCCTTCAATCAGCGCAGCAAGCCGGCCCAGGCGGTCAAGACCAAATACGACTTCCTGGTCTCCGACGCGGTCATTTCGGCGCAGGAACTGGAGCTTGCGCAGCGCACGGCGCGACGCAAGAATCTAGACATCGAGGAAGTGCTGGTCAACGAATTCCAGGTCAAGCACCAGGCGCTGGGTGTTGCCCTGGGCAAGTTCTTCAATGTGCCCTACGAGCCGTTCCGTGCCGACCGCATCAAGCCCGTCGATCTGCTCAAGAATCTGAAACGGGACTTTCTGGAACAGGCCAAATGGGCTCCGGTGGAAGAAGGGCCGGAGGGTGTCATGGTGGTCTGTATGGACCCCGAGCAGGTCAAGGGTTCGCGCGTCGTCAATAACGTTTTTCCGCGGGCCAAGGTCACCTATCGGGTCATCACCAACCACGAATTCGGGCAAACCATCGATCAGTTGTTCGGTGCCAGCGGCGTTCCCGGCTTTACTGACGACAGCTCGGTGGGCGACCTGCTATCGACCCTCGATCAGGACGAGGGCGAGGGCGAGGGTGGTTCCGCCGACGATATCTCCGCGGCGGCCGACAACGAACTGGTCAAGCTGGTCAACAAGATCATCATCGATGCCTATCAGCAGGGTGCCTCCGACATCCACATCGAACCCGGTCTGGGCAAGGACAAGGTGTTGATCCGCTTCCGCCGCGACGGTTCGCTGGCGAAGTACATCGAAGTGCCGGCCAGCTACCGCAATGCGATGGTGGCGCGGCTCAAGATCATGTGCGACCTCGATATCGCCGAACGTCGCAAGCCGCAGGACGGCAAGATCAAGTTCAAGAAATACGGCCCGCTGGATATCGAACTGCGGGTGGCGACGATTCCTTCCACCGGCGGCGTCGAGGACGTCGTGATGCGTATCCTGGCCGGTGGCGAGCCGATCCCGCTGGACAAGCTGGGCGTATTGCCGACCAACCTGACCAAGCTCAAGGCGACGATTTCCAAGCCTTACGGATTGTTCTTCGTCTGCGGCCCGACCGGTTCCGGCAAGACGACCACGCTGCACTCGGTGCTGGGTTATCTGAACACCGTCGATACCAAGATATGGACCGCCGAAGATCCGGTGGAAATCACGCAAAAAGGCCTGCGTCAGGTGCAGGTGAACAAGAAGGTGATGGATTTCGCCACGGTGATGAAGGCCTTCCTGCGGGCCGACCCGGACATCATCATGGTCGGCGAAATGCGCGACGCCGAAACCACCGGCATCGGCATCGAGGCGTCCCTCACGGGCCACCTCGTGTTTGCCACCCTGCACACCAACAGCGCGCCGGAATCGATCATCCGCCTGCTCGACATGGGCATGGACCCCTTCAACTTCTCCGATGCCCTGCTGGGCATTCTGGCCCAGCGCCTGGCCAAGCGGCTGTGCAAGTGCAAGGAAAGCTACACGCCGGATGCCGACGAAGTCAGGTTGTTCATGAAGGAGTATTGCAGCGAACTCGACAACACCGGGCCCTTCCTCAAGGACAAAGAGGCCGCTTATGCGGCGACGGAGGCCCGCCTGATCAAGGACTACGGCAAGGACGGACATCTGGTGTTCACCCGGGCCAAGGGCTGCGATACCTGCGGCGGCAGCGGCTACAAGGGACGCGTCGGCCTGCATGAACTGATGATCGGCACGGAACCGCTGAAGAAGCTGATCCAGGAGCACGCCCGTGTCGCGCAATTGTTCGCCCAGGCGCTGGAGGACGGCATGCTGACCCTCAAGATGGACGGCCTGGAAAAGGCGCTGCAGGGCGTGACCGATCTCAAGCAGGTGCGGGCCGTCTGCATCAAGTAAGGAACGGGCATGGATAGTTCCTCGGATCTGTTTCGCCGTCTCGAACAGCTGAATGCAATCGGTGCCGCGCTCTCCAAGGAGCGCGACATCAATCGGCTGCTTGAGTCGATACTGATTGCCGCCAAGACGATTACCCATGCCGATGGTGGCACGCTCTATCGCGTAACCGAAGACGGTCGCGCGCTGCGTTTTGAGATCCTGCGTACCGACTCGCTGCACATCGCGATGGGCGGAACCACCGGCAATGCCATCAACTTTCCGAATTTGCCGCTGATCAACGACAAGGGCGAGTCGAATGATTCGATGGTGGCCGCCTATGCCGCCATTCACGACAAGACCGTCAATATCGCCGACGCCTACACCGAAGCGGGTTTCGACTTTTCAGGCACACGCAGCTTCGACGCGCGCACCGGCTATCGATCGCAGTCTTTCCTCACGGTGCCGATGAAAAACCATGAGGGCGAGATCATCGGTGTCCTGCAACTGATCAACACGCTCGATCCGCATACACGCGAGGTTACGACTTTTTCATCCGCCGACCAGAGCCTGGCCGAGTCGCTCGCCTCCCAGGCCGCCATCGCGCTGACCAACCGCCTGCTGATCACCCAGCTCGAAGAACTGTTCGAGGCCTTCATCAGCCTGATCAACCTGGCGATCGACGAGAAGTCGCCTTACACCGGCGGCCATTGCCAGCGCGTGCCGGCCCTGACCATGATGCTGGCCGAAGCGGCCGACGCAACGCAGGAAGGTCCTCTGGCCTCGTTCAAGATGGACGAGCGCGATCGCTATGAACTCAAGATCGCCGGCCTGTTGCACGACTGCGGCAAGGTGACGACGCCGGTACATGTGGTGGACAAGGCCACCAAGCTGCAAACCCTGTTCGATCGCATCCAACTGATCGACACCCGCTTCGAAGTGCTCAAGCGCGACGCCGAACTGGATGCGCTGCGCAAGCAGCTGGCGCTGCGCCAAAACGTGAATCCCGCGGCGGAAGACCGTATCTGGCACGCCTATCAGGACGAAGTCCACGCCCTCGACGCGGACCGGGAGTTCCTGCGCAAGGCCAATGTAGGTGGCGAGGCCATGAAGGACGAGGATCTGCAGCGCGTGCGCGATATTGGCAGCGGCCGCAAGTGGCGCAACGTCGATGCCATCGAAACCGAGTTCCTCACCGCCGACGAAGTCGTCAACCTGACCATCCGCGCCGGCACGCTGACGCTGAAGGAGCGCGACGTCATCAACCACCACATCGTCGCCACCATCAAGATGCTGGAACAGCTACCGTGGCCCAAGCACTTGACCCGGGTACCCGAGTACGCCGGCGGCCATCACGAACGCATGGACGGCAAGGGCTATCCCAAGGGGCTGACGCGCGAGCAGATGTCCGTCCAGGCCAGGATGATGGGCATCGCCGACATCTTCGAGGCCCTGACCGCCCGCGACCGACCCTACAAGCACGGCATGAAACTGTCCCAGGCCATGGGGATCATGGCCAACTTCAAGAAGGGCGGCCATATCGACCCCGACCTGTTCGATGTTTTCGTCAAGCAGGGGGTTTATCGGCGCTATGCGGAGCAGTTTCTCGATGCGGGGCAGATTGATGCGGTGGATGAGCAGGTCCTGCTGACCGCAAACTGAACCAGGCGGTCATGCGAGAGTTGGCGCTGGCAAGACGGCGCCATTGGCTGCAATAATGGGTCGCTTTCTTGCTGAAAGCCGAGGACTGTTGACGCAATCGGTTCCATAGTGCCGTTTTTTGTCACACAAAGCAGTTGCGGCAGAGATGAATCCAGCAACAAGAGGGTAGCTTAAACTGGTACGGCTTGTGCTTTTATCTGTCCAGCGACAAATGTCGTTGCATTTCTTAAAGGAGAATCCGCATGAAAAAGCAGTTGCAAAAGGGTTTTACCCTGATCGAGTTGATGATCGTCGTGGCGATTATCGGCATTCTGGCCGCCATCGCGATTCCGCAGTTCAGTGAGTACACGAAGAAGGCCGAGAACAAGGCTGCGCAGTCCGACGCCAAGAACGTATTGACCCAGGCCGTTGCGGGTACGACCTAAACTCCGCTGTGATTTCCTAATTTTAGAGAGGTATTCCATATGAAAAAGCTGATTATCGCGGTGTGTCTGGGCGTGGCTTCGTCCGCATCGATGGCAACAACGGTCTGCTCGGCCGGAACCGCTACTGCAGTTGCAAGTTCCACAACGGATTTCGTGCGGACGGGCTTTACGCCCCGGTGCTCGGCAAATTCGCTGGTTGATTTCACGCAGGATACAAATGCCGCGGGAGTCGGTGCCACTTCCTCCAAGGGCAACCAGATTTTCGGTGGTCACAGCAATGGTGGTGCGGTTGAATCGACGGGCTCTTGCGCCGCGGCAACGTGTACGATCACAGAAGCCGCTACTGCCGCTACTGCCAAGCTGGCAGCCGCATCGGGTAGTTCCTGATTGGTTTAGCGGGGAAACAAAAAAAGCGCGCCCCAGGCGCGCTTTTTTGGCTCTAAGTCGTTTTTTGCATATTTCCGGGCATCTGCCATGAATACAAGACCACTTGGCTTCACACTGATCGAGTTGATGATTGTGGTGGCGATCATCGGCATTCTGGCGGCGATTGCTATTCCGCAGTTTAGCGAATACACAAAAAAGGCTGAAAACAAAGGCGCACAGGCTGATGCCAAGAACATCCTGGTCAATGCCGTGGCAAGTTCGCAATAGGTGATGCCTTTGCTCGACAAGGGACCATGCCCCCAGTGATCCAGAAGTGACCATCTCCGCACGAGTTCGCGAGCGCGAGACAATGATACTCGCAGCGTGAGTTGTGAATATGAATCTCTTCGTGAACTGTGCAAATCATTGGTTCTGTTTCTGCCTTCGACGTGACGCTTGGGGCGAATGCACGGGCTGAACCGCAGTGCCGAGACTCAGATCACGGAGCGGCAGGCATGAGTCCCCAATTCTCCAGTTATTGGTTGTGGTCCGGAAATTCACGCCTGTTGCATAATGCACGGGCGTTGCTGTGGTTAAGTCTCCGGAGAAGATTGATGCGTTCGTTCCTGCTTTCCGCTTGGCGTGCTGGTCTGCGTAGCCGAAGTATTCAGGCGGTCCTCGTGCTCGGACTGTTGCTGATCGGTGTGGCCTATCTTTCCGCCGCATTCTCGCCACGGCAGCCCAAGACCGTTGCACTCGATGTCGGACTTTCCGGAATTCGATTTTCCCTGATCCTGTTTGCCCTGTTCTGGGTCCAGGATCTGGTGGGACGCGAGATCGAGCGGCGCACGGTCCTGTTTGCACTGACCTATCCCATCCCGCGCGGCCATTACCTAGTCGGCCGTTATCTCGGTGTTCTTGGTTTGCTAGCGCTGGCCGCGTTACTGCTCGGCGTGTTGTTGTGGTTGGTGGTGCTGAATTCCGGCGGATCCTACAATCAGGGATTTGCGGTGGCACCGGGGGGGCCGTATTGGCTGACGATCTTCGGGCTGTGGTTCGATGCGGCCGTGGTGGCGGCCTTTGCCCTGTGGATCGCCAGTTTGTCCACCGTTCCAATGCTGCCGCTGGCGCTCGGCCTCGCATTTGCAGCGGGGGGGAAGAGCCTGGGCGCGGTCGCCGAATATCTGTCGAAAGGCGCCGAGGGCGATGCGGACATCATGCGTCTGGCGCCGATTGTGGATGCGATTCAATGGGTGCTGCCCGATTTGTCCCGGCTCGACTGGCGCGCCTGGCCGATGTACGGCCTTGCGCCCGATTCGACGGCAATGCTCGGTGGCATCGTGGTGGCGACAAGTTATGCCGCGTTACTGGTGGGGCTCGCAGTAATCACCTTCACCCGCCGCGAATTCCAGTAAGAGTTGGCGCTGGCGATACGGCGATGAGGCTCGTCCAATACTGGAAAATAGGTTTTGCGGCGCTACTGGCGGCGACGGTTTTCGTTGCGACTGCCCAGCGTCTGAAAACCATGCCACGTCAGAGCGTGCAAGTGGAAATGCAGGTGGTGCTGCCGCTGTTCGTGCAGGTATTCATGGCGGCCGGGGATCGCTATCTGGCGGCCAATGTTGCGGCGATTCGCGCGCTGGTGGTCAATACCTTCAAGATGCGGGGCGAGGAGTTCGCGATTCTGGCCAAACTGCAGGAGGATGTGTCATGGCTCAATCCCGGCCACGAGGATAATTACTATACGGCGACAGCGATCCTGCCCTGGCAGGGCGAGGTCGAGGCTACCCAGCGGATTCTAGCGCGTGCCACCAAGGCGCGTTTTTACGATTACCAGCCCGCGTTTTATTACGCCTTCAATCTGTTGCATTTCAAGGGTGATGCGGTTGGGGCATCGGCGTGGCTGCGCGAGGCGGCGGAACATCTGCCGGAAGGTGATGAACGCCTGCAGATGCAGAATCTCGCGGCGATCTGGCTGGATAAGGCGCAGGACGTCGACCTGGCGATCCGGGTCGTAGAGGCGATGGCCCAGCAGGCCAAGCGCCGGGATTTCCAGCGATATCTCGAACAGCGCGTCGCCCGTTTGCGTGCGCTGAAGGATTTGCGATCTGCCGCCGAGGTCTATCGCCGGAGTTCTGATCGCCCCCTGCTTGATTTGGAGGATCTCGTTGATGCGGGCATCATCACGGCATTGCCGGCGGATCCGTTTGGTTTCGGTTTCGCTCTGGACCGCCAGGGCCGCATCGTGTTGCGCACCTCACCGCCATCCCCTCCAAGAAAATGACTGCCGCGATATCAGTTGCTAATCTGCGCAAGACTTACCCACGGAGCTGGGCATCACCCCCGTTCGAAGCCGTCAAGGGCATTTCCCTGGTGGTAGAGCAGGGCGAAGTGTTTGGTTTCATCGGGCCCAACGGTGCCGGAAAAAGTACGGTGATCAAGATCCTCACAGGGGTTATGTCGCCCGGTGCGGGCACGGCAAAGTTGTTCGGCATCGATGTGTCGCACCCGGAAGCTCGCCGCGGACTCGGCTATGTGCCGGAAAACCCCAGCCTGCCGGATTATCTGACACCCATGGAAATCCTTGCGATGGGCTTGGATCTTCATGCCGGCAAGCCGGCCAATCCGCAGGCACACTGCCTGCGCTGGCTGGAACGCTTCAGCCTTGGCAACGTGGCCAACAAGGTCGTGCGCGGATTCTCGAAGGGAATGGCACAGCGTACCGCCCTGGCCCACGCCATGGCGGTCGAACCGCGCCTGCTGATCCTCGACGAACCCTTGTCCGGACTCGATCCAATCGGCCGGCGCGATGTCGTCCAGATTCTGTCCGAGTATCGCCAGCAGGGCGGCACGATCTTTTTCACGTCCCATGTGCTGCATGATGTCGAACGTCTGGCCGACCGTTTTGGCTTGATCAACCTGGGTAAGCTGTTGGCGATCCAATCGCCGAATGACGTTTTGGCCGGCGAAGCTTATGTCACCGTGCGCTCGTTCGGCGAACGGCCGGTGCAGGGATTTCTGGCCGAAAGTGGTGGGCGCTGGGTGGGCGAAGTGAGCCGCGATGACGTCTGGATTGCCCTCGATTCATTGCGCGCGGCGGGTCACCAGATCATCGAAATCAAGCCGACCTTATCGCTGGAGAGTGCCTTCTTCCGCTTCGTCGAACCGGCGGACCGGGTTGAGATTCCAAACCGATAGCGTTGCTGGTAGTGACTGTATTGCACTGCCTGTGGGCCTAGTTTCCCTGTGCTGCCTGCTTTCGCTCCAATTGATTGGGTACAGGGCTAGGTGGACGCAAGAGTTCGATCAGCCAGGTTTGGTTCAGGCGACCCACATAGTGCGCGGGCAGTTCACCGTTCTGGCTATCGATGAAGGTCCGCGTGTAATCGGCCGGCCAGGGGCGCCAGGTTGCCGACCGCCACAGCTCGTTGAATGGCGTGTGTGCGCCGACCAGAAGGACGGCGACGATAACTCCATGGCGTAGCGAAAGTCGCCGCGAATCATCGGTGAGAACCCGCATGCAGAGGATGGCCAGGAATACCAGAGGCGGAGTCGACACGCGCAGCAACAGGTCGTTCGATGGTCCGAAAGAAACGAAGGGCAACAGGATCAGAACGCCGATCGAGATTGTGGCGATGCCGCGCGAGTGCGAAAGCAGGGGGAACAGCACGAGCGCGAGAATGCCGAACTCCATCAGTACGAACGCAAGGTAGTTCGCCAGCAGATCAGTTTTCCCCTTGCCGATTTCCGCCAACGCTGCTGGCAGGACGTTATGGCCGGGGATGGCATCGATATCGAGCGTCAGCAGGCGCACAATCAGGCCTCCGATCAGGAGGCCGGACAGGATTGCGACAAGTGGCAGCCGGCCGAACCCATTGCCCGAATTGACACGATCGACCAGCATCAGCACCAGAAAAGGGGCGAGCGCCGGCAGGGCAAACGGCGTAACAAGCGGAATCACCGGAAGCAGCAGGCAAAGATAGGGGATGAAGTCCGGATGCTTCCAATGTCGGTAGAACAGCGCCGTGGCAATCCACAGTGCCAGCGCGTGATTGGGCCCCCAGAGTAGCTGGCCGGTGAACGACGGGTAGCTGAACGGGGTCCACCATTCCAGACGTACCGGGAAAATGGGCAGTTGTCCATGGACTATGACGATACCGAGGAAGTCCATGCCGCTGAAGAAAACCATGATCGCCAGAGCGGCCAGCAGTCGGCCTCCGGCACGAGTTGGAAGTGGCAGCAAGAGCAGAAACAGCACGGTGCCGAGCGCCGTCCAGACAAATACCAATCTCTCCAGCCACTCGATGCCGATCAGTTTGCCGAGCGCAGCAATGGGCAAGAAAAACCCGATTGCCGAGCGTAGCAAGTAGTGAGTGCCATCGCGATATCCGTAAGATGGCGGCCAGTTGGAAACGGTCAGGTCGCCAAGAATCGCATCGCGTATCCGCCAATCCGTATTCGCATAGACGAAGTGGCTGCCACCACCCATCGCGGCCCAGGCGATACCGGTGAGCCCGATCAGCGCAAGCACCGTACCCGGGTATGGAATCTGCCACGTAATTCGGTGTCTTGGCAGGGCCGACCAGATTGCCGCACCGGCCAGCCCCAGCGCTGCAATGGCGTAGGGCAAACGCAACCAGCCGCCAAGAAATATCAGCGCTGGCAAACCAAGATACGCTAAGGCTGCCAGCGCAAGCCCGTCAACCGGGCGGCGCGAGTATGTCTCATCTCCGACCAGCATGGGGCTGCACAATATTAGGGCCGACCTTGTCACGGATGCCCTTCTGGCCGCCTCAAAAACATTCTCACACCAAGCCAGAACAACAATAAAGGATTGATCAACAGCGCCTGAATGCTTGACGGCTTCTGGCCGGATCCAAGCAACTCCCGGTAATGCGCAAAATCGTGGACCTTGATGTCCGTGAGTTTGTGAATCTTGACGTAGAAATAGAAATAGTCCTTGGGTACGAGCAGCAGGATCAGCAGGATCAAGGACAGATAATCGATCCGGCTCTGGCCAGCAATCATCACCATTGGCGCGATCAGTGCCGCAAGGTAGTAGTCCCCGGTAACGTGGGGCAGGGCGACGAATGCCAGCGAAAGAAGGGTGAATCCAGTAATTGCATTGGTACGGCGAATTTTCCATGCCATCAAACCAAGTAGACCGGCGCAGACCACCGAATAGATTTTCTCCGCCCGATAGGCGGAGTCTAGAATGGCATCGAGCGGAATTCCATCCAGATAGCGAATGAATCGCACCAGGTTGTAGAGCGACGAACTCCAGCCGAGACCATTGGTCCAGGTGGTGTACATGTAGCTGTGGCCGTCGAATCCGTTGAGCCAGCTTTCGAGGGTATAGCCTTCGAGCAGCACCCCGGTGACGGTGATTGATACTGCGGAAGCAAGCATGGCGGTAACCACCGCAGCCAGAAGATAGCGAAAGTCGCGCCGGCTGAGGTAGATCGCGGCAAAGACCAGCGGAGTAATGCGCAAGGCAGCGGCGAGGCCGATCAGGATTCCCGCGCGCCACCGCTTGTCGCGCAGATGGGCGTCGATCGCAAAATTGAGCAGTGCGCACAGGGTTAGCGCGAAATTGCCGCGATCGATGGCGAAATATACCGGGTAGCTGCAAACGGTGATGGCGACCGCCAAAGTCAATCGAGTGGAAAAGTCCAGGCCGGGAACCCCACCCGGTGAAGACAGCAGGCGGCAGACTGACGATGCGAAAACCGTGATCTGAAACAGGGAAAAAATAAAGACGGATGTCGCCGGGCTTGTTGCCGACGTCAAGCGCTCGGCAATTTGATAGAGCAGGATCAGTGTTGGCGGTAGCGCCGACATCTCCCCCCGTGCGGGCTGAAAGTGTTGCATGTTGAAGTAGTCCATGAATCGATCCCAGGAATGGAACAGCGGTCCCGGGAAGAACCCATACCCGTCTTCACATATACGGCCCTTGAACAAGTCGGGGCCAAGGTGCAACTGATGAAATAGCAGGTTGGCCGCCGTCAAGGCAATCATGGCCCCAAGAACGAAGATCAGGCGGCGAATGGCATTCGTCGTGTCGCCAATCGATGGAACTGTTGCCGAGAAATGGTTCATGGCGCTTAGTGTGCAATATTGATGGCAGCTTCGCTTGTTAGCGCTACCGTGTGACGGCCAAGCACCGATTCGCACCGGACCACAGTTATGTTGCTTGTCTGAAATTTATTAGGCTCAAGCCTCTTTTGCAGTGGCCATATGCGTATGAAGCGCAGCTTCAAGTGGGCGACGGGCGAAGTGAGGGCGTGCGATAATCGGCCGCATATGCTGGCTTCCCGAACTGGCGCATTGCAACCCACGACATGAGTGCTTCACTTCGCTGGTCACTGGCAGAACAACGGTGGGGCATGTTCCTCTTGATCATGTTCGGCGGTACGGTACTGAATTTGTTGGTCGATCCATTCTGGGGCGCGCTGCGAAATCTGAACTATCCGGCGAACACGTTTCTCTTCCGCCCGGAAGCAATGTTTTCGGACCTCGTTGATTTTTACGTAACCTTCAGCAGGGAGGGCGATCCGTATCTTGGTACAGCCGTCAACCCCCACCGAGTTTACTATCCCTTTGCCTATCTCGTCGGGAGGAGTTTTTCTATCATTCCGGCAAATCTTCTGAATTTGGTGCAGGCGGGGCTCGCCCTTGGTTTCCTCCTGTACCTTGCACATTGCGCAACTGCTGGACGGCGCTTGTCGGTTCGTGAACTGCTGTTGATCTCCGCCTCTATCCTGGTTTCATATCCGTTTGCCTTTGCATTTGATCGCGGCAATCCGGAATTCTTGATCGTCGGCCTGGTTGCGCTATTCGCGGCATTGATCATCCGCCAGCGCTGGCAGGCTGCGCTGATACCCTTGGCCATGGCAATTGCAATGAAGGGTATCCCTGTCATTCTGCTGCTGTTGTACGTTCGCGAGAAACGATACTTGCAGGTGGCTATGGGCACCGTACTTGCTATCTTGTTTACAGCGGTTGCAACCGGGTATTTTCTCAATTCCACTGATATCGTACTTTGGGGCGCGATGTGGGAGCGCCTGTTCGCCAACCAGCATGCTTTCATAAACTATTACGGGTATGGTACCGAAGGAATCTTGTTTGGTAGCAGCCTGTTTGGTCTCGGCAAGCATCTCCTTATGACGTTCTGGCCAATGAACTTTGGCAGCGATGTGCTGACATTGCGTGATACGTATACCTTTGTGGTACTCGCGCTTGTCGCATTGGTGGTTGTCGCTATGCTGACTCGGCGCTTTTCTCCAAGTAATTCGTTGCAACTCCTTTTGTTGTTGACCATCCTGCTTCCATACTCCGCAGGAGACTACAAGTTGCTGGTGCTGTTCGTTCCACTTGTGATCAAGATGGTGCAGCAGGAAATCGAGGTTTTTCAGCTCGTGCTATATGCGCTGCTCTTCATGCCGAAGGCGTATTTCTCGCTCTCGGCCCTGCCGGAAGCCCATATTTCGGTGTTGGTCAATCCAATCCTGATGTTGATCTTGCTGTTTTCAACGCTGCGCCAGCCTGGCACAAGTTAGTCTATGGCAATTTTCGTGGTGACTGGGGCCGCAGGATTTGTCGGGCGTCATTTGTGTCAGGCTCTCCGTAGCGGGGGCCATGAGGTGCGCGGCGTCACTCGGCACGACGATGCATCGTTGCGCAATGCCGGCGTCTACCTATGGGTAGGCGACCTTTGGGATGGTGGTGTGCTGGCGTCGATATTCGATGGCGCCGACTATGTGATTCACTGCGCCGGAAATGCGATTTTCGGGAACGGTAAAACCTATCGACGCGATAATCTGGAACTGACCCGCCATCTGGTCGACCTTACACGAAGTAGTGTCTCGATCAAGAGATTCGTATTCGTCTCCACACTTGGAGTGGCGGATAGATCGTCGTCCGATCGGTGTCACGATCCATTGACGGAAGCCAGTCCATGCCATCCGTCATCTGACTATGGGCGGTCGAAACTCGATGCCGAGGACATGTTGAGGCAGTCTGGGATTCGCTATTCGATCGTGCGTCCGACCATGGTAGTTGGACCGGACATGCGCTACGGGAGTCATTTTGCCGTGTTCGCGCGCTGGGCGATGCAGAGTGCGATCATTTCGCGCGTCGCCTGGCCCGGGATCTTTTCAGTGCTGCACGTGGATGATCTCGCGGAAGCACTAATCCTTGCTGCCGCGCATCCGGACGCGGAAGGGCAAATCTATTATTGCGCTGGCGAACCGGTTTCGATTGGCGAGTTTTTTGAACGCTCTGCCCCAGGCCATCACCGGCTGCGGTTGGGCCGGATGGCCAGCGCACTCGGAAGTCTTCCACTCATTCCGTTCTCATTGCGAGCACTGCTGCTCCCTGCGCTGGTTGCTTCCGATGCACGCTTGCGCTCGCTCGGATGGTCGCCTCGGCACGGGGCCTGGAAGGCGCTCGATACGGTGATTAGCCGCGAGAAGGCCAGGGTTGACTGGCGCGTCGACCCCGGCGGCCTGACGGTTATCACTGGCGCCGCGTCCGGTCTCGGGCGCGCATTGGTGCAGAGACTGGCGCAGGTCCGCGCCCACCTGCTGCTTATTGACCGCGATGCGGCGGCCCTTGAGAGCCTTAATGGGATTTTTCCCAAACTGCAGATGGTCGCCGCCGATCTTGCTGATCCGAAAGCGATAGCCGCTGTAATCAACTCCACGGAATGGAAGTCCCTGCCTGTCACCGAACTCTACGCGTGTGCAGGATTCGGCTTGCGCGGAAAGGTTCACGAATTGTCGGTTCAGACACAGTCGGACATGATGGCGGTGAATGTTATCGCCAGGCTCCAGCTTGCGCATGCCGCGATCGGCGGGATGACGCGAGCGCAGTTCGGCCGCGTGGTGCTGATCTCTTCGTCGTCGGCGTTTCAACCATTGCCGTACATGGCCGTCTACGCAGCTTCGAATGCGGCTTTGTTGTCGCTTGGCGAAGCATGGGCGGCCGAAGTGGCGAACGACGGCGTGAAACTTGTTACGGTGTGCCCCGGTGGTATGCAAACCGGCTTCCAGAAGGCAGCTGGAGTCCGGGTTATCGTGGGCGAGAAACTGATGTCGGCGACGGACGTTGCTGACCGGATCATCAACGGATTGGATGCGGCGGGATCAACGCAACTGGTTTCCCTGCGTACGCACTTGATGGCTGCCCTGTCCAGGCTGTTGCCCCGGAAGCTTTCAGTGGCGTTTTGGCGGCACTTGATGGAGAATTTGCGGTGACCTTCGGGATTTCCGCCGGGAACTGCCAGGCATGTGGTTGCGAACGCCTGACCCGTCGTTTCGATTACCTGAAATGCGTCTCGTGCGGTCATGAGATACTTGCCGCGAGCATCGGTCAGACCCTCATCAACAATGACCGCATGACTGTTGAGGCGGTTATGCGTTTCGATCTTCTGGAGCGGTTCAAGCGAAGAACTCTGTTGCGCTGGATAGGGGATCGCTCGATCAGGGCGTTGCTGGACTTCGGTTCGGCTTCGGGCAAGTTTCTGCATCACAGCCAATCACTTGCCGACCATGTTGCCGGGATCGAGATCGCACCGGACGCTACGAGATTCTCACGTGACGTTCTCGGCTTGGAGATTTACCCGTCGTTGGAGGCGGCACGGGGCCAGTTCGACGTGATTACAGCCTGGCATTCACTCGAACATGTTCCTGGCGCCGAGCTGCCTGCAGTGCTGGAGGGAATCGTTGGGCACCTCGGCTCGGGGGGGCGCCTTGTCTTGTCAGTTCCCAATGCGGATTCACTACAAATGTGGCTGTATGGTCGCGAGTATGCGTTCTACGACGTGCCAAACCACCAATGTCAATTTACGCAACGTTCTCTCGACCTTATATTAGCCCGCGTCGGGCTGAGCCGCTGCGACTCGGTGATGTCGACCGAGTACATCGTATTTGGTCACCTGCAGGGCTTCCTTAACCTTTTGAGCGGTGACCACAATTACGCCTATTACCGCTTGAAACGCGAATCGATTGAGCCGCGCTTGCTGGCAGACGTCGCCAGCGCACTGTTGCTGGCAATCTATGCACTGCCCGCAGTGTTACTTTCGTTGCTGGAAACACTTGTGCCTGCCAAGAGAGGGGTAATTACAGCATGCTACAAAAAGACATCCTGCTAAGCATCGTCATTCCGGTATTTAACGAGCAAGCCTGTCTACCGGAACTCATCCGGCGCCTGGAGGTGGTTCGCGCGGAACTTGCGGCCGACGGGGAAGTCGAATTTATGTTTGTCGATGACGGCTCGAGCGATGGCTCGCGTGAAATCATCCGCGATTTGAGCTTGCGAGATTCAAAAGTCCGTGCGGTGTTCCTCAGTCGCAATTTCGGTCACCAGATCGCCGTCACGGCAGGAATTGATCACGCGAAAGGGGACTACGTGGCGATCATTGATGCCGACCTTCAGGATCCTCCTGAGTTGATTGTGCCAATGCTCAGGTTGGCCGAGGCCGGTAACGATGTTGTATTCGGTCAGCGGCGCAGCCGCGCGGGGGACACCGCGTTCAAGCGCCTGAGCGCCGCCTTGTTCTACCGAGTGATTCGCGCGATGTGCGACATTGACATTCCACGAGATACCGGAGACTTCCGCGTTATATCCCGCAGGGTAGCAGAAGGGCTGCGATCGATGCGCGAAAGGCATCGATTCGTGCGGGGAATGGTGCCGTGGCTGGGGTACAAATCAGCACCCTATTCCTATGATCGAGACGAACGCCATGCTGGCACGACCAAATATCCGCTGGCACGAATGATCGCGTTTGCAGCAAATGCCATTCTGTCGTTCTCGGCAAAACCGCTCGGCTTGGCAATCAGACTGGGGCTCGCGACGATCGCCATCGGCATTACAGGTGCCTGCTACATGATCTATCTGAAGCTCTTCACCGATATTCCGGTTCCCGGTGTAACGGCAATTCTGCTAACCATCATTATATTTGGCGGGGCGCAATTGATGCTGACCGGACTGGTTGGCGAGTATGTTGCTAGAATTTTCGAGGAGGCCAAGAACCGCCCCCTTTATGTAATTGCGGAAACCCGCAATGGGTGAGCTATTCTCGTTCGACGGACTCCGTCGTGTTTTCTAAACTCTCCCGGATGACGTTGGCGCGCGCGGCCCTTTTCAAGGATGTGCCGGTCTACGTTCAGTTCTATGTCACTGCGCGCTGCAACCTAACTTGTGAGCAGTGCAACATCATTTTCGCCAATGCGGATGTGCGCGAATGCGATATTTCAGAAGTTGAAAGGATCGCAGACAACCTTGCTTTGTTGAACGTTGCGATAGTGCTGCTAACCGGTGGGGAACCGTTTGCGCGCAAGGATCTACCGCAGATCATCCGGGCATTTGAGTCGCGCGGCATCCATGTCCGCATGCAGACCAATGGTGCGGCCACCGAGGATCAGATTGTTCGGGCGATCGAGGCCGGCGGCCGGGATATATCGATCTCCCTCGATACCCTCGATCCTGCCAAGCAGGATCGTATCAATGGCGGCTTTCCTAGATCCTGGGAACGCGCACTGCGGGCGATCGCCCTGTTTACCCGCCACCTGCCGACTGAAAACAGCTTTGCTTCTCTGGGCTGTGTGATGCAACCGGTTAACGTCGGTGACATTGAAGATGTCGTTCGCTTCGGCAGTGCCATCGGCTGGTACACATCGGTGGTGCCGATCCATGTCGGTAAGGCACACGATCCTCGTGGTTTTCGCACATTGGACACCGGTCTGGCCTTTCGCGATGAAGAAATTCCCTGGCTTGACGCGACAGTAGAGCGCGTACGGCAATTGCGCGAGGATGGATTTCTGTTGTATGACAGCGATCAGTATCTGGACGACATTAAGCGCTTCGTTCGCGGTCAAGCCGTTTCCTGGCGAGATAGGAACGAGGGGGTTTGCGACAGTCCAAACTTGTATTTCGCCATCCTTCCCAATGGTGAGTTCGCTCCCTGCTGCGACCACCGTATGCCACGCGGGATGCCTGTGTTCTCAGAGGTCTTTGTGCGGCAGTTCCGTGACCGCGGCTGGCGCCGCGAGGTGCATGAGATCGTCGCGGCCTGTGACGGTTGCATGTATGGCAGCTATCCGGAAATGACGATTTCGATGCGTTTCCTTGCGGCGAAATTCCAGCGGGTGCGCACGTTTTTTGCCGCTCCGGCTAAACACGACTGGCCGGTGGACTATGAACGCTTGCTTGAGCTAGCGGCGAAGATCCGCAGCGAACCGCGCAACCGTCCCGGGCGCACAGGGATTTGATATGGCCAAGAAGGTCAAGTTCGAGAGTTTTCGTTACCAATTTCTCGTCGCGGCACGCGATGCCGGCCGCTCCCTGCCGAAATCTACTCGACAAGCCTGGGATGAGTTTGTCGATGGCATCCGTTTCAACTATGTAAACGGCATTGTGACTGTGATGTGGTGCGGGAAAGTGTCCGGTGAAGCGAAATTTTCGGTGGGGGATTTCGTCTGGATCGGAAGGGCGGAAGTGTCCGGCTATGCGGAAGATCCACTTCGCCTGCGGAACGCAGCCTATTTTGCGCATTGCGTGTTTGGCGTCGCCTGCCAGGCTGGCTTCGGCGATATCGGCGATGGCAGTGCGCAGAGTTGGGCAGAGAGGGATTTTCACGACGCGTGGGCCAGCCAGGAAGATGTTGAAGGAATTGACGTGCAGCAGATGAATGAGGCTTGTACCGCTCCAGAGATGCGCTATATCGTCGAACGTCTTGGCGATCTCAGAGGCAAGCGCCTTCTCGATGTGGGCTGCGGACTGGGTGAGGCCAGCGTCTATTTTGCGATTCGGGGCGCCAAGGTGACTGCTACCGACCTCTCTCCTGGCATGCTCGACGCCGCTTCGCGGTTGGCCACGGCCAATGGCGTGCGAATTCGAACGCATCTGTCAGCGGCCGAGAGCCTGCAACTCCCCGTCGACGAGGTTTTTGACGTGATCTATGCCGGAAATCTTCTGCATCACGTCGATATACCTGCGACGCTGGAACGGCTAAGTTGCCGGCTAGCGCCGCAAGGCGTGTTCGTGAGTTGGGATCCGCTTGCGTACAATCCAGTAATCAACGTCTATCGGCGCATGGCGACAGGAGTGCGTACGGCTGACGAGCACCCATTGACCCGGGCAGATATCAGTGGCTTCCGGCATTACTTTCCCTATGTCGAGGCTCGCTACTTCTGGCTGACTACTTTGGTGCTGTTTGTCATCATGGCGGTGATCCAGCGCCGTGATCCGAACCGCGAGCGCTTTTGGAAAGCAGTTGTTCGGGAGGAAAGGAGTTGGCGCCGCCTGTATCGTCCGCTCGAGCGGCTGGATATGCTGTTGCTTAAGTTTCTGCCGCCGCTACGCCTGATGTGCTGGAACGTTGTGGTCATCGCGTCCGTCACGACCAATACCGCAGTAGCCGGATCGCGCGAATGAACGGTACGGACGAAGTCGTAGAAAGCAAGGCGCAGTTTTTCGTTCTGCTTGCCTTGATCACTTCGGCCGGATTGTTGTTTTCCTGCGTCATTCACTTTATCGCCTATCCGCTTCTGGGCTACACGCAGTATCCATATTCGACCTTTCTCGGGCTGGAACACTTAATCTTCAGCGACTTCTACGAGACATGCCATCGTTCTACACACAGTGATCCGTATAGTATCTGGACGCTGTATTTTCCATCGGCGCTGGGGTTCTTTGCACCCTTCTGCAGCTTTACGCCACACACCCTTTCACTTGACGACTTGCTTGCAATTCTGGTCCTGGTCAATTTGATTTCTTTTACTTTGATCAGCGCCCGGTTGCTTAAGGTTGGATCACGCTCCCTGGCTTACTGGTTGCTGTTCTACGTTACCAGCTACCCCTTTCTCTATGCGGTCAATCGAGGCAACGTCGAATTACTGATCGTCACCTTCGTTGGCGGGTTTCTATTTCTCGAACGTACTGGCCGATCTAAGGGTGCCGTCGCACTAATTTCCCTTGCGGCATCATTCAAGGGGATTCCAGGAATATTTGCTGCCGAGTATTTATGTCGGGGAAAGTATGCTGTTTTTGGCGGCGTGCTGGTACTGATCGCGGCACTCAGTGTAGTTGGCGTGTTGCAGCTTCCGGGCAGCATGTCTGGTCATCTTGCAGGATTACTTCGCCAGCACCAGCAGTTTGACATCGTCTGGGCACAGGGTCTCGACGGACTCGTGCGATCGGCTTCTTTCTATGGCATGGTAAAAGCGCTGCTATTGCTGACCGGTGTTAATTTGGCCTCGGCTAATGTCATTTCCAGCATTCTGTGGGCAGCATTGCTCATGGTTCTCGGGTATCAGTTGTGGGCGATGATCCACAGGCGGCGACCTGCGACGGAGGCTTCGCGGTTCATGGTCATGGCATTGATCTTCCTGTTCTTTCCGCGAGTGTCGAACGACTACAAGGTAATGGTATTGAGCCTTTTCCCACTGCTTCTCACCGACGACGAGTGGCGGTTCTTTGGCCGTCCTGCCAATACCATTGTCTTTGGACTAATTTTTGTTCCAAAGAATTTTATCGTGTTGAATTTCGATTCCCTGACCCGATTCGACGCGAATCTGCAGTCGACTTACGCTGATGTGACCCTGGGTTCGATCGTTACGCCCCTGCTGATATGCACTTTGGCTGTTTCGTTCTTTTTCTTTCAGAACAAGCCTGGAAATGCGCGTGGAGTCAGCGCTGGCGAAATGTGTAGTGGCGGTGCAGGACGTAGATTCCGATTACGGAAAGGATTGTGACAATTGCCTGGCCAATCAGTGGATTGATGCCGATGCCATCGACCAGCAAGGCCATGCCGGTGAGGCTGAGCAGCAGGGAAAGGGTCGTAGCGACATTGAACCGCAGGAACGCTGCCAGCATAGGGCTGCGGTCGTTGAATACAATCCGCCTCTGCGTCAGGAATGCGTTGACCACTGCAAAGAGATGAGCTACGGCGACAAGGATCAAGTAATGCAGTGATTCCTTGAACCAAAGATAGAGTCCGGCGAAGGCGGCATAGCCAAATGCCGTGTTGTAGGCGCCGACAACCAGAAACCGGATTTTCTCGTTCAAGACTACGCTTTACACAGGCGCGCAGCGCTTACCGGAAAACTCAATTTCATTTCCGGATCACAGACCGCGTTCGTAGAACAAGTCGCGCAGGGTGCCGTTGCGCGCATAGGGGCTGTCGATGTCATCGATCATCAACGCCTTGTCTTGTTGTACCGGACCAACGAGTTGTTGTCCGTTGAGGATTTCACGGCAGGACAGCTGGCCTTTCAGCAATGGAATCGCCAGATAGAAGTCGCGGTTCAGGTTGCGGTGGTGGATCTCGTAGCCGATCGGCAGATCGCGTTTGGCGTAAACCCCGCGAACCAGCGCATCGAGGTACTGTACTTCTTTGGGTTTGGGGACGCGCTTGGTCGTTGCCTCACCGCCGCACATTTCGACGGCTTTGTGATAAGCCTTGAACCACGCGTCGACCTGGTGCGGTAGGGAGCAGTAGGGCGACACCGGAATGCCATCACCCTCGATGTCGATGTGTCGCTCCCAGGTGCGGGCGCCTTTCGCATAGGACAGAAGCATCGATGAATGCCAGTCGTGATATTCGTGGGTCGAGAGCCCGATGACATTGTTCGGAAATCGTTGCCGCAGATAGTCGATCTGGTTGAGCTCGAGTTCGCCGTCCTCGCTCGGGTAGATCGAAACACAATGATTGATTGCTAGCGGAATGTTGCGATTGGCGAAGAACTTGACCAGATCGTCAAGATCCTTGAGTGAGGATCCGCCGGTCGAGACGATGACCGGCCGTTTGGTGAGCGCGATGCGCTCGATCAGGAACCAGTCATTCAGGTCGGAACTGGCAATCTTGATGATCGGCAGATCCAGTTCTTCGCATAGATCGACCGACGCTTCGTCGAAAGGCGTCGCCATCGGTATGCAGGCCTGCTCTTTGATGCGCAGGGCCAGCGTGCGCAGGTCCGCTCTTGAAAGGCGCGTCGCCTCGGTCTTGCTGATGTAGCGGCTTGTCTGCGTACCCTTGTAATCGCCATGGACGAAACTGTCTACGTCGCGAAACTGGAGCTTGATGGCGGCGCGCACGTTGTTGAACTTCACTACTTGGGCAAAGTCATTGATTATCTTCAACCCGCGGTCGAGGCGCCCCCAGTGGTTGTTGGCAAGTTCCAGGACAAAGAGATTTTCGAAAATTTGGTTCATGATGAAATGGCTTGGGGTTTGCGGAAGGGACGCTGGGGCAGGCCGGCTATTGCGCTTCGAAATTGACGCGTTCCTTCTCGATTACGAGAGGACGCTTCATGACCTGGGTGTGTATCGCGGCTACGTATTCGCCGATGATGCCGATGAAAAACAGTTGTACCGAGGCGAAGAAGAATAGCCCGATTAGGATGGGAGCCGTGCCCAGGCCGAACAGATCCCAGAATGCCAGCTTGAGGACGAGGTAGCCGAGCGAAACCAGGAGGCTGAGAATCGACAAGGCGAATCCGGCCATGGTGGCCAGGCGCACCGGCAGCTTGGAATGACTGGTGATGCCCAGCATCGCCATGTCGTAGAGCGTATAAAAGTTGTTTTTGGTGATCCCGCGCACGCGCTTGGGCTGCTCGAAGGGGACGGTCGAGTATTCGATGCCCAGTTCGGCGATGAGGCCGCGGAAGTAAGGGTAGGGATCGTCGATTTTGCGGATGATTTCGATCACCGAGCGGTCATAGAGGCCGAAACCGGTGAAATTCGGGATCAGCTGGATCTCCGAGATCCTGCCGATGGTTCTGTAATAGAGGCCGCGGATCAGCGACATGGCAAAGGTTTCCTGCGCCGAGGGCTTGACGCCGACGACGATCTTGAAACCGGCTTCCCAGCGGGCAATGAAGGTATCGATCAGTTCCGGAGGGTCCTGCAGGTCGGATGCCATCGACACGATGGCATCTCCCCGCGCCTGGAGGATGGCGTGCAGCGGTGAGCGTATGTGGCCGAAGTTGCGGGCGTTGACGATCAGTTTGACGCGCAGGTCCCGGGACGCCAGATTCTTGATGACCTCCACGGTTCGATCGGTGGATGCGTTGTCGATGAAAATGTGCTCGAACTCGTAGCCGGGCCTGTTTTCGAACTGGGCCTTGATGCGGCGGTATAGCTCCTCGACGTTTTCTTCTTCGTTGAAGCATTGGGTGACGACGCTGATCAGTTTCATTCGCGCACCTCATTCAATTGCTTCAGGATCGCAGCGCTGTGGGGGTCGATGTTGTCCGGCACGATTTGCAGGTAGTAGCAGTCTGCGCATACCGGGATTTCCTTGCGGCGGCCTTCGAGCATGGTCTTGCGGAACTCATACAGCGCCGTGCCGTGCCAGATGTCGCGCAGGCTCTGCTCCGTGATGTTGCCAACCACGGTGCCGTGGGCCCAGTCGTTGCCGCAGAGGGACACACTGCCGTCGGCATTGATGGCCAGGACGTAGAAGGGGTAGGCACAGACCTTTTTTGCAATCAGCGGAAGCCCATCGTAGGTATCGGGTTTGGTGCCCAGCGTGAAGTCCTTGATGTCGGAATAGGACCAGCCCATCAGCTTCTCGACAGCGATCTGCGTGCTCATCGGCTGGAAGTCGGCATAGAACTTGTCGATTTCCTCTTTGGAGAAACCGCTGTCCGCAATCTTGATGTAGATCTGGCAATTGCCCCGGCGTTGGTAGAGATCGGCGATGTTCTCGCGAAACTTGTCGTAGTCGATGCGTGCCTTTGCCACGCGCAGGTAGCCGCTGGCCGACACGGCTTCCACCGAAATGCAGATCAGATCAAGGCCTGAATCGATCAGGCGCTGGTTGAGTTCCGGGCACAGTGCTGAACCATTGGTCTTGGTCCAGATGCGCTCCGCCACATCGGCATCTTTCAGGTAGCGGATCATGTCGGGGAAATGCTTGTTCATCAGCGGCTCGCCATCCTTGTAGATGCTCGCCAGCTTGAGCTTCTGCGGGAAGGCCTTGAGGTCATCGACGGCCTTGCGAAACAGTTGCATGCTCATGGTCGCAGCCGGCCGCCCGACTTTTCGCAGCAGGTCCTTGTCAGCCGTGGGACAGAACTCGCAACGGAAGTTGCACTTGTTGGTCGGATCGATATAAACGACAAACGGCGTTGGCAGCGGGATAATTTCCTGCAGCGGCTGCCTGTCCTTGCAGCGCAAATCCTTGGCTTCGATCCTCTGGCCGCCGTTCATGTCCGTGCTGGGCTTCAAGTCAATCTCCCTTCGTGACGTGTCTAGCGTCCCATCCAGCCGCCGTCCACCAGCAGGACGTGCCCGTGGACGTGCCTGCTGGCATTGCTGGCGAGGAACAGCAGCGGGCCGACGATATCCTCCGGCGCGCCGAAGCGGCCGGCAGGAACGCGGCCCTTGAGTTCCGCAGTCTTGATCGGATCGGCAAGGGTTTGTGCCGCCATGTCGGTTTCGAATATGCCGGGAGCGATGGCGTTGACATTGATACCGAGCGAAGCCCATTCATTGGCCAGGCATTTCGTCAAGCCGACAAGTCCATGCTTGGCTGTCGAGTAGCCGATGATGTTGCGTGCCCCCTGAAAGCTGCTGATCGAGGCAATCTGCACGATTTTTCCGTGCCCTTGCGGAATCATGTGGCGCGCCGCCTGCTGGCTGAGGTCGAGTACGGCAGTTAGCAGGAGTTCGATATCGACGTCCCAGGCGTCCGTGGCGTAGTCGACTGCCGACCCCTTCTGCTGCAGGCCGGCATTGTTGACCAGGATGTCGAGGTGGCCGAAATGCTCGACAACCCGGTTCACCAGCCCCTCACGTTCCTTGCGCCTGGTCAGGTCCGCCTGAATGTAGAGGAAATCGGCGCCGCGACCGGCAAGTTCCCGCTGCAGATCCGAGGCTTCGGAGCTTGCCGCGACCACCGCGATCTTTGCGCCGGCATCGGCCATTCCGAGCGCCATGGCACGCCCGAGCCCGCGCCGTCCGCCGGTCACCAGGGCAACTTGGCCGGAGATGTCGAACAGGGCGCTCACGACGCGGGTTCCAGTTGCGGGACGACGGCGCGAATTGCGGCGGCTTCGGCTCGCACCGCAGCCAATTCCTCGGCCGGCAAGAAGGGAAACATGTCATCCAGTTCCGGAGTCAGGAAGCTTCCGTCAGCGGCAATCCGGGATTTCAGCCGCGGCTCGAAGTTCTGTGCCGGGTCGACGTCGATGTGCACCAGCGCCGGGCCGTCCAGCGCCAGTATTTCGTTGAGGCGCGACAGGTCCTGCCGAGCGCACATTCGCGTCGCCGGGATGCCATAGGCAGCAGCCAGCGCGGAGTAGTCGGGGAGGTCGACGCCGGATTCGGGAGTGGCGCCGACAATGCTGCCAAAAAAGTTCTCGTGGGTCTGTCGGATCGACAGGTAGCCGTCGTTGGCGAGGACCACGACGATCACATTGGCGGCGCTGGTCTTCAGGGTCTGCAGTTCCTGCACGTTCATCTGCAGACTGCCGTCGCCGGCAAAGCAGATCACCCGTCGCGTACGGTCTGCCATCGCGGCGCCCAGCGCAGCGGGAAGATCATGGCCCATCGAGGCGGCACCGGAATTGCTGAACATGCGCTGCCCGGCCCGCAAACGCTCGGTCTGGAACGGCACGATGCAGGCAGCGGCATTGCCGCAAACGATGATGTCGCTGTCGCGCAACTGGCCGAAGATATGGTCGACTACGAAATAGGGATTGAGCTTGGGCGACTGCCTCTGCGCTGCCTGCAATACCGGATAGCGGGTTCGTATGGCACGACACCACCGCGCCCAGGGCGAGTAGTCGGGAAGTGTCCGCTTGCTGGCCCGCTCCGTGAGTTCGGTGAGGAAATTCCTGGCATCGGCGCGCACGGCCAGTTGCGGCCGGACGAAAGGCTTGGCCAGCTCCGCCGGATCGATGTCGACCTGAGCGACGAATGCATTCTTGGCGAAGCTTTTCCAGTTGTAGCTGACCTGGCGGATGTTGAGTCGCGAGCCGACGACCAGCACGACGTCGGCTGCTTGCAGGCAGAAGTTCCCGCCACGCGTGCCGATGGTGCCGGGACGGCCTGCAAACAGATGATGGTCACTGGGAATCAGGTCGTGGCTCCATGCCGTGGCAACCGGAATGCCATGCGCTTCGGCGAAGGCAAGCAGGGCAGTGGCGACGTCGCCAATGCGAACGCCGCTGCCGGCGAGAATGACCGGGCGGTGAGCCTTGGCCAGTCGATCGAGGATATGGGCGCATGGCACCGCGAGATCCTCATCCTGTGTTGCGGCAGAGGGGAGTTCGATGAAACTGAGCGGGGCTTTCGCCGATTGCACATCAAGCGGAATATCTATCCACGCTGGCCCCGGTCGCCCTCCGCACGCAGCGGCGAGCGCTTGCGGCAGCAGCGAGGCGAGTTCTTCTGCACTGCGGGCTATTTCGGCGAACTTCGTGACGTGGCGCGCCATGTGGATCGCCGGTCCTTCCTGGTCGCCAAGCTGGCGCAAGCCGGGTACCGCAACGAAGTCCAGGCAGGTTTCACGCTTGACCTGGCCCGAGAGCACCAGCATCGGAACGGAATCCGTAAATGCACCGTAGACGCCGTTAAGTGCATTGATTCCGCCGGGTCCGGTGGTGACGTTGACCGCCGCCGGCTTGCCGGAAATTCGGGCGTATCCCTCGGCCGCCATGGCGCAGGCCTGCTCGTGGTGCATGAAGGTGCAACGCAGGCCGGGGTGGCTGGCCAGCGCATGATTGAGAAACATTGAACCGCCCCCGGTCACGGCAAACACCTGTTCGATTCCCTGGCTGACCAGCCAGTCGGCGATTTGTTGCGCGGCGTTCATGGTCTGCACCTGGCTTGTCGGCCTCTGTGACGGGATGCGGCCATTTTAACCGGCAGCATGCCGGCGCGCCCAGTCAAACGTACGGCTCAATGCGTCTGGTAGCGGCGTCCATACGTCCAGTCCCAGTTCGTCGCGGGCGCGTGCGATCGAAGGTACATAGCGCTGGACGGGCGCGCCGTCGGGAACCTTGCTGATAACGACCTCACAACCGCCTGCTGCCACGGCGACGGCATGGGCCAGCTGCACGATGCTTACGGCCTGGTCGCTGCCGACGTTGTAGGCGCGCCGCGCCTGCCCCTTGGTCAGCAGCCTCAGCAGCCAGGGGATCAGGTCGCCGACGTAGAGGTAACTGCGCAACGGCGTGCCGTCACCGCCGACTGTTATCGGACCGCCGGTCAGCGCATCGCTCAGGAAGTTGCCCGCGGCAAAGCGGGCATCCAGCGGCAGATGAGGACCGACAAAGGAAAAGCAGCGGGCGATGACGCAGTCGGTTTCAGGCGCGATGGCGCAAAGCTGCTCGATCAGTCGCTTGCCCTGGCCATAGGCCGAAGCCGGGTCCGTTGGGTCTGGTGCGCCGGCATAGGTTTCCGGAACATGGGAGAGTTCAGGCGGTTGCCGCCCATAGACGGCGCCGGAACTGGTCACCAGCATGCGACGTATGCCTGAATATCGGGCGTAGTCGAGGACGTGGCGAATGCTCGAAAACTTGGTTTCCAGCATCTCAAGCGGATCGGTCCGACCGTTGTGTGCGCTGGTGGCGGTGGCAAGGTGCAAGAGGTAGTCGTGTCGGCGTTGCGGGAAGTCAAAGCTGGCTGGGTGCCCCTTTAGCCAGTCGAATTCACTCCGATGCGCCAGATGAGGCGTGCGCGCCAGGAAGGCCGCCGGGTCCCGGCTCAGTACCGTGGCGCCAACGGCAACTCTTAGTTGATCATTGGCCGCGGCGATGGCCTCGAGTAGCCAGATACCGAAGAATCCGGTGCCACCGGTGATGAACAGGCGCTTACCGGCCAGGTCGTGCCACAGCGTGTCGCCATGCGCCAGGATATGGTCAAGGTCGGCGACTGGGACGCTGGCCACTATACAAATCCGACGCCGAGAAATTCGCTGATCCGGTCTGCAGCGTAGTCGAGCATTTCACAGCTGAGCCCCGGATAGACGCCGATCCAGAAGCTACGTTCGGTGATGATATCGGCGTTGGTCAAGGTTCCGGCGATACGATAGGAGTGGTCCCGCATGTAGGGCTGGCGCGTGACATTGCCGGCGAACAGCAGGCGCGTGCCGATCTTGTGCTGGTCCAGGTAGCGCAGCAGGTCTACCCGGCTGCAGGGCGCGTTCTCGCGCAGGGTCAGTAGAAAGCCGAACCACGATGGATCGCTGTCGGGAGTCGCCTCGGGCAGTATCAGAAATTCCTCGCAGGCCGCGAGCCGCGCACTCAAATGCGCAAAATTGCGCTTGCGAGCGGCAATGAATTCATCCAGCCGGGCCATCTGAGCCACGCCGAGCGCGGCCTGCATGTCGGTGATCTTGAGGTTGTAGCCGGCGTGCGAATAGGTGTATTTGTGGTCGTAGCCGCAGGGCAGTTTGCCCAGTTGCCAGTCGAAACGCTTGCCGCAGGTATTGTCCTTGCCCGGCGCGCAATAGCAGTCGCGGCCCCAGTCGCGAAAGGATTCAATGGCGCGCGCCAACAGTGGATCACTGGTGAATACGGCGCCGCCTTCGCCGGTGGTGATGTGATGAGCCGGATAGAAGCTGAGTGTTCCGATATGCCCGAAAGTGCCTACGTTGCGGCCATGGTGTGTCGAGCCGAAGGCGTCGCAGCAGTCCTCGACCAGCCACAGGCCGCGTCGGTCGGCCAGCGCGCGTAGCGCTTCGGCTTCAAAGGGATTGCCGAGGGCGTGGGCCAGCATGATGGCGCGGGTGCGGGGGCCGATGGCGGCGGCGATGGATGCTGCGTCGGGGTTGTAGGTCGGCAGTGCTGAATCGACAAAAACGGGCACCAGTCCGTTCTGCAGAATCGGGTTGATGGTGGTGGGGAACCCGGCCGCAGCGGTGATGACTTCATCACCGGGCTTCAAAGCGCGTTCGCCGAGCAGCGGAGACGTCAGCGCGGAAAGCGCCAGCAGGTTGGCCGACGAACCGGAATTGGTTGTGAGCGCCCGCTTCACGCCGATTCGCTCTGCAATCAGTCGCTCGAATTCTTCGTTGAAGTGGCCGGTGGTGAGCCATCCGTCGAGTACGGCGTCTGCCATTGCGACGTAGGCTTCGGCGTCGAGCACGCGTCCGGCCGGCGGCACCGCGGTCTGGCCGGGGACGAAAGGCGCGCGCTGCTCCTTCTGCGCGGCATACTCGCGCACCTGTACGAGAATCAGGCGCTTTTGTTCTGCAAGGGTCATGGTATTGCCATATATTCATCTATTTGCGCCAACGTCAGGGCGCGAATTCGAGCACTGTCATTCTGGATGGAATGCCAAGCCCGGTACCAGTCGATTGTATTCCGCAAAGTCTGCTCAACGCTCCAGCGCGGATGCCAGTCCAGCGCCTCACGTGCCTGAGAGGCGTCGAGGCGTAGGGTCCAGGTTTCCTTCTGGAAATTGCCTGCGGCGACTTCGGTACGGGCGCCGACACCCCAGAGACCGGCGCAGCGCGCGGCCACTTCTCCCACAGTCAAATGATCCGCATCCGCCGGACCGAAGTTCCAACTCCGGGCAAAGCGCGCCCCATCGCTATCGCACAAGTGCTGCGCCAGCAGCAGATAGCCGGAGAGCGCTTCAAGCACATGCTGCCACGGACGAATCGCGTCGGGCATGCGCAGCCTGAGTGTTTGGTCGGCGGCAAATGCGCGCACCAGGTCGGGCAGCAGGCGGTGCGCCGCCCAGTCGCCGCCACCGATCACATTTCCAGCCCGCGCGCTGGCGATGCGCGGTGAATCGTTGGTGTGGAAGAACGACTCTCTCCAGGCGGCGGTGGCGATTTCCGCACAGCTCTTGCTGGCGCTGTAAGGGTCCTTGCCGCCCAGCGGATCGGTTTCATGCAGAGGCTTGCCATCCTGGGAGGGCATGTAGCACTTGTCGCTGGTAACGATCACCGCGGCTTCGACGGTCGGGCAGTCGCGCATGGCATCAAGCAGATTGACGGTGCCCGTCACGTTGCTGGCAAACGTATCGCGGGCGGATCGATAGCCCTCGGCCACGATGGCCTGGGCCGCGAGATGAAAAACGATGCTGGCTTTGCTGTCGCGCAGCGCCGCGGCGAGCGCGTCGTAGTCGCGGATGTCGCCGATGATGGACCTAAGACCCTGGGCCACCCGTGCGGACTCGAACAGACTGGGCTGGGTCGGTGGCGCCAGCGAAAACGCCGTCACCTCAGCGCCAACTTTCTGCAGCCACAGCGCCAGCCAGGCGCCCTTGAACCCGGTGTGTCCGGTCAGGAAGACCCGGCGGCCCTTCCAGAAGCCCGGGTTCATGACCAAAGTTTCCAGGGGGCGTTGCCGCTGGCCCAGAGATCCTCCAGGTGATGCTTGTCGCGCAGGGTATCCATGGGTTGCCAGAAGCCGTCATGGCGGAAGGCGGCCAACTGGCCGGTGGCGGCAAGTTGTTGCATCGGCTCCTTCTCCCACAGGGTGTCGTCGCCGCCGATATGGTCGAGAGCCGCCGGCGACAGAACGAAAAAGCCGCCGTTGATCCAGTCGCCATCGCCGCGCGGCTTTTCCTGAAATCCGCGGGCGCGCCGCCCCTCCAGGTCGAGGCGGCCGAAGCGCGCCGGCGGACGTACCGCGGTGACCGTGGCCAGGCAAGCTTCAGCGCGGTGAAAGGCAAGCAAGGCGCCGATGTCGACATCGGCGACGCCATCGCCATAGGTCATGCAGAAATCTTCGCCACGGACGAAGCGGCGCACTTGGCGCAGGCGGCCACCGGTCTGCGTCCTGTCGCCGGTATCGACCAGGGTGATGTTCCAGGGCTCCGACTGGTTCTGATGCAGATCGACGCGGTTTTGCGCCAGATCGATGGTCACGTCCGAGTTGTGCAATGCCAGGTTGGCGAAATACTCCTTCACCATATAACCTTTGTAGCCGAGGCAAATCACGAAATCGGTAATGCCGAAGTGCGCATAGCCTTTCATGATGTGCCAGAGAATCGGCTTGCCGCCGATTTCGACCATGGGTTTTGGTCGGAGCACAGTTTCTTCAGCCAAGCGTGTACCCAGTCCGCCGGCAAGTATCACTGCTTTCATTTCGGGATGGATTGGTTGGGCCGTGTGGGTTGGGCAGTGTTGAGCCCGGCAAATGTTACCAGAGCAGCCGATAGTCCCGCCTGCAAGGCCCATAAACAATCCCCTTATCGCCAAATAGAAATAATCGCATTGGCGCGCGGAGGGGAAATTGTTAACCTGCCGCCTATCAAACGATAACCATTATTCGAGGAGGCTTGGCATGGCGTTGGTCAATCCGCACGGCGGCGGCAGTCTGCGACCTTTGTTGCTCGAAGGCGAGGCGCTGATCGCCGAACTGGCACGCGCTTCGTCGCTGCCGAAGGTCAAGGTCAGCTCGCGCGAAAAAGGCGACATCATCATGCTGGGCATCGGTGGCTTTACGCCGCTCGAAGGCTTCATGACCCATACCGACTGGCAGGGCGTCTGCGACGGCATGAAAATGGCCAATGGGCTGTTCTGGCCGATCCCGATCACGCTGTCGACTGACACGGCCACTGCCGCAGGCTTCCATACCGGGGGCGATATCGCGCTGATCGATCCGGACGACAATTCGATTCTCGCCACCATGAAGGTGACCGAGAAGTATTCGATCAACAAGGCCCACGAGTGCGCCACGGTGTACAAGACCACCGACATCGAGCATCCCGGGGTCAAGATGGTCATGGAGCAGGGCGAGGTCAACCTCGCCGGCCCGATCAAGGTTCTATCGCAGGGCGATTTCCCCGAGAAGTACGGCGACCTGTTCCTGTCGCCGAAGCAAACCCGGGCGCAGTTCGAGGCCATGGGCTGGAGCAAGGTTGCAGCTTTCCAGACGCGCAACCCGATGCACCGCTCGCACGAGTACCTGGCCAAGATCGCCATCGAGACCTGCGACGGCGTGCTGATCCACTCGCTGCTGGGCAACCTTAAGCCCGGCGACATTCCCGCCGATGTGCGTTCCGAAGCGATTTCCACGCTGGCCGAGCACTATTTCGTCAAAAACACCGTGCTGCAGGCCGGCTATCCGCTCGACATGCGTTATGCCGGTCCGCGCGAGGCGTTGCTGCATGCGCTGTTCCGCCAGAACTACGGCTGTTCACACCTGATCGTCGGCCGCGACCATGCCGGCGTCGGCAGCTATTACGGGCCTTTCGACGCCCATCACATCTTCGAAGAAATTCCCAGGGATGCGCTGGAAACCCAGCCGCTGAAGATCGACTGGACTTTCTGGTGCTACAAGTGCGGCGGCATGGCTTCGGCGCGCACCTGCCCGCATGGCGAGGCCGATCGCTTGCTGCTGTCCGGCACCAAGTTGCGCAAGATGCTGTCCGAAGGCGGCGATGTGCCCGCCGAATTTTCACGGCCCGAGGTGCTGGAGGTGCTGCGCGCCTACTACGCCAGCCTGGCCGAGCATGAGAAGGTCGAGGTCAAGTTGTCGGGACACTCGGCCCGCTGAAGAATCAGAACCCCAGCTTTTCCACGTGCATTTTTTGATCATCAACACCGTAACCTAGGAGTAGAAACCAAATGCCAACCTTTGTTCGTACCGAGAAGTGCGATGGCTGCAAGGGGCAGGACAAGACTGCCTGCATGTACATCTGCCCGCACAATCTGATGAAGCTGGACAAGGACGGTTCCGAAACCGGCCATGCCATGAAAGCCTTCAACCAGGAGCCGGAGCAGTGCTGGGAGTGCTACTCCTGCGTCAAGATTTGCCCGCAAGGCGCAATCGAATGCCGTCACTACGCCGACATCGTGCCGCTGGGCGGTTCCGTGCAGCCGCTGCGTGGCTCGGATTCCATCATGTGGACCATCAAGTTCCGCAACGGCACGCTGAAGCGTTTCAAGTTCCCGATCCGGACGACGGCCGAAGGCTCGATCGATCCTTACGGCAACAAGCCGATGCCGAAGATGTCCGAACTCACCGTCGATGGCGTGTTCACCCGCGCCGTCATGGGTGGTTTCCGCGCCGGCAACCCTGCTGAACTGATCCGCAAGTAATTGACAAATCGAGGAACCAAAAATGGCTGGAACATTTGAAGCACCGGAAGTCGTCTACGAAGAGCTGGACGTTCTGCTTGTCGGCGGCGGCATGGCCTGCTGCGGCACGGCATATGAAATCATGCGCTGGGCAGAAGCCCTGAAGGCCGAGACCGGCAAGGAACTCAAGATCAAGCTGGTCGACAAGGCCGCCATGGACCGCTCCGGCGCCGTGGCCCAGGGTCTGTCGGCGATCAACACCTACATCGGCGACAAGCAGGATCCCGCCGACTATGCGCGCATGGTCTCCAACGACCTGATGGGCATCACCCGCGACGACCTGGCCTACGACGTGGGTCGCAACGTTGACGACTCCGTGCATTTGTTCGAAGAGTGGGGCCTGCCGATCTGGAAGACCGACGCCGAAGGCGTGCGTCACGACGGCGCCGAAGCGCAGAAAGAAGGCCTGCCGGCCCTGAAGGACGGCGGCCAGCCGGTGCGTTCGGGCAAGTGGCAGATCATGATCAACGGCGAATCCTACAAGTGGATCGTCGCCGAAGCCGCGAAGAAAGCGCTGGGCCTGGATCGCATCCAGGAGCGCGTGTTCATTGTGCACCTGATCAACGACAAGAACGATCCGACCCGCATCGCCGGCGCCGCCGGTTTCTCGGTGCGCGAGAACAAGATCTACATCTACAAGGCCAAGGCTGTGATGCTGGCTGCCGGCGGTTGCGTCAACCTGTTCCGTCCGCGTTCCGTGGGCGAGGGCTCGGGCCGCGCCTGGTACCCGGTGTGGAATGCCGGTTCGACCTACGCCATGGCTGCCGAAGCCGGCGCCGAGATGACCATGATGGAAAACCGCTTTGTGCCGGCCCGCTTCAAGGACGGTTACGGCCCGGTCGGTGCCTGGTTCCTGTTGTTCAAGGCCAAGGCCACCAACGCCTACGGCGAAGACTACATGGTCAAGAACAAGGCCATGCTGGATGACTACCCGCCCTACGGGCAGGCTGCCGTGCCGGCCTCGTGCCTGCGCAACCACCTGATGCTGAAGGAAATGAAGGACGGTCGCGGCCCGATCTACATGGACACCGTCACCGCCCTGGCCAAGTTGGCCGAGACCCTGACGCCGAAGGAAGTGAAGCATCTGGAAGCCGAAGCCTGGGAAGACTTCCTCGACATGTGTATCGGCCAGTGCGGCATCTGGGTCGGCGAGAACATCGATCCGCGCGAGAAGAACTCCGAACTGATGCCGACCGAGCCCTACCTGCTGGGTTCGCATTCCGGCTGCTGCGGCATCTGGGTGTCGGGCCCGACCGACGTCGGCGCGCCGACCACGGAAGAGTACGACGGCATTCCGGCGCACCTGCCGAAGGGCTGGAACTGGGGCTACCGCTCGATGACCACGGTCAAGGGTCTGTTCACCGCCGGCGACGGCGTGGGCGCCTCCGGCCACAAGTTCTCCTCCGGTTCGCACACCGAAGGCCGTCTGGCCGCCAAGTCGATGGTCAAGTACTGCATGGACAATGCCGACTTCTCGCCTGAGTTCGACGAGACCAACGAACAGATCGCCGAAACGATCTGGAGGCCGGTCAAGACCTTCCTGACGCACAAGGACTACAGCACCGCGATCGACGTCAACCCCAACTACATCACGCCCAAGATGCTGCAGATGCGCTTGCAGAAGATCATGGACGAGTACGTTGCCGGCGTTGCCACCTACTACAACACCAACGACAAGATGCTGGCCGTTGCTGAAGAGAAGCTGGAAATGCTGAAGGAAGACTCGCTCAAGCTGCGTGCCAAGGATCTGCACGAGTTGCTGCGCGCCTGGGAGAACTACCATCGCATCCTGACGGCCGAAGCCCATATGAAGCACATCCAGTTCCGCGAAGAGAGCCGTTACCCCGGTTTCTACTATCGCACCGACAAGAACTTCGTCGACGAGAAGAACTGGCACTGCTTCGTGAACTCGATCTACGACAAGCACTCGAAGAAGTGGACCTGCTTCAAGCGCAAGCACGTCGATCTGGTCGACAAGTCCAAGCTGTTCAAGGCCGCCGCGCCGCACTAAGCACGGTCTAGCTGTAACATTCAGGCCGGAAGCCGCGAGGCTCCCGGCCTGTTTGCGTTATAGCCAGGCACCAACCATTGTCGTAAAGAGGTTTCTCATGTCCCAGCCCGATATTCCCTTTCCCAACAGTCCGGTCGTTCCCACCATGGTGGCCGAAACTCACGTCATCGAGTTTTCCTGCCACAAGGGCATTGGCTGCTGGAACGCCTGCTGTTCCAACATCGACATTTCGCTGACGCCCTATGATGTGCTGCGCATGAAAACGCGGCTGGGCATCACCTCGACTGAGTTCCTCAAGGACTACACGGTGCCCTACGAGATGGAAAAGGACGGCATCGCCGGCATCAAGTTCCGCCCGATCGAGGGCGGCAGCGCCTGCCGCTTCATGAAGCCCGAGGGCTGCGACATCTATACGGACCGGCCGACTGCCTGCCGCTACTACCCGGTGGCCCTGTTGTCGATGCGCAAGCAGGACGAATACGTCGATCGTGATTCCTACGCCATTGTCAAGGAAGACCATTGCAAGGGCCACGAGGTCAATCGCCCGATCACCATCGCCGACTACCGCAAGGAACAGGGCCTGGAAGAGTACGACGAGCTGGCGCGCGGCTGGCGCCAACTGGTATTGAAGAAGAAGTCCTCCGGTCCCTCCATCGGCAAGCCGAGCCTGCGCAGCCGCCAACTGTTCTTCATGGCCTGCTACGACATCGACCGCTTCCGCGAATTCGTCAGCGCCGAATCCTTTGCAACGCTGTTCGATCTGCCACAAGAGGAGAAGGAAGTCCTGTTGAAGGACGATGTCGCCTTGCTGCAGTTCGCCTTTCGCTTCCTGCGCCAGGTGATGTTCGGCGAGGAGAGCATCGCGCTGAATACGGAGGCAGCGCAGGAGCGCCTGGCCAAGGTGCAGGAAAAGCGCCTGATCGAAGAGCGCGAGGCTGCCAAGAAGCGCGCCATGGAAGCCGAAGCCGAAGGTGACGAAGGCTTCGACTGAGCCAAAATGAAAGTTGGCGCTGACACCACGGCGATTCGTCGCCGTGGTGTCAGCGCCAACTCTTCGTGGCTTACTTGCCGGCGATCTTTTCGAGTTTTTCGGCGCGGATCAGCTGGCCGTTGAGGCCTGCGTCCTTGGCGCTGCCGCCGTAGGCGATGGTCATCAGCTGCGAGTAGTAGAGCACCGGCATGTTGAACTTGGTGCCCTGCTTCTTGTTGATTTCCGACTGATAGACCTCTACATTAGCCTGGCACAGCGGGCAGGGCGTGACGATCATCTCGGCGCCGTGGTCGTAGGCGGATTCGACGATGTCGCGAATCTGCTTCTGGCTTTTCTCGGGCTCGGAAAAGGCCAGCGCGCCGCCGCAGCAGGTGACCTTCTGGTCGTAGGTGGTAAGCGCCTCGCCGCCGAAGGTCTCGACCATCTTGTCGAGATACAGCGGATTTTCGAAGGATTCGCCATCGATGCCGAAGGGGCGGTTGGTCTGGCAACCGACGTAGCCGGCGAACTTGAGACCTTCCAGCGATTTCTTCATTGGCTGCTTGAGCCCGTCGTAGCCGAAGTCCTCGATCAGCACCTCGACCATGTGGCGCACATTCGCACCGCCGCTGTAGTGCAGACCGGCGGCGGCCAGCGCCTCGTTGGTCTCCTTCATCAGCTGCGCCGAGCCGTCGAGTCTTTCCTTGCTTTCACGCGCACCGAGCCAGCAGGCGGCACAGGTGGCGACGATGTCCTGTCCCGGCAGATGCGTTTCGGCCTGGGCGAAATTGCGTGCATTGATCGCGATGCGCGGCAGTTCGCCGCCTTCGCAGTAGCCGACCGAGGCGCCGCAGCAATTCCAGTCCGGAATTTCGGTCAGCTTGACGTCGAGCGCCTTGCACATGGCGTTGGTCGAGACCAGGTAGTTCGAGGCCGAGGCCTTGAGCTGCGAGGAGCAGCCGGGGTAGAACGCGTATTCTTTCTTTGCCATTTTTCTCTCCGTCAGCGTCAGGCCGTAAAGCCCTTCTTGCGGTCTTCGATTTCCTTTGCCTTGGCGATGATGGCGTGGAATCCCTTGAGATCTTTGACCGCGTGACCACCGAAAATCTCCATCGGGTTGAGGCGCTTGGCCAGGAACAGGCCGAGGCCGATGCTCTGCATCCCCAGCGCTTCCTTTATGCCCGACACCAGGCCACCCCTGAAGTAGTGGCGCAGCGTCAGGGTCAGTTCATTGACGCGCCCCTTCTTGATCGCGTTGTTCCAGAACAGCGTGGCGAACTCACGCGTCGGCTGGCCCTTGGGCGCGACGCCGAGGCGATGCGCGTAGTTGGCCAGGCCGTGCATGATGTGGGTGATCGGCAACTGGCGCGGGCAGCGCACCATGCAGTTGTAGCAGGAGGTGCACATGAACATCGAGTCGGAACCCAGCACCTCGTCGCGCTTGCCGGCGCGGATCATCATGAAGATTTTCTGCGGCGAATGTTCCCAGTCAGGGCCGAAGGGGCAGGAGCCGGCGCAGACGCCGCACTGCATGCACATCTTGACCATGTGGCCTTCTTCGACGTTGGCCTCGACTTCCCTGAGGAAGTTGTTGCGGTAGCGCTCGATGGCCTGCGTATTCGCTGTTGTCATCTATTGCGTCTCCAAATTCGACCCCCGCCCTGGGGCGGGGGCAGGGGGTGGGGGGCCTTGCAAATGCGGCTGATTTTCATGATCGTAGGCGTAGCCGAAGTATCTTGAAATCAGCCGAAGCCCTTCATGGGCGAGGGGCCGAGCTTTTCGAGTTCGGCGACGTAGTCGTTGATCAGCTTGACCACGCGGGCGTTGTCGGTGATCGCGACTTCCTGCGTCTGCACCCGCTCGGGTTCGAGGCCGAGCTGCGTCAGCGTGTCGCCGATCTTGCTCATGCGGTAGTGGGCGAGTTCCGAGCCCTTGACGAAGTGGCACTGGTATTCGTCGCCCTTCTTGCAGCCCATCATCATCACGCCGTCGTAGCCGGCGTTGAGCGCGTCGGTGATCCAGATGGTGTTCACCGAACCGAGGCAGCGTACCGGGATGACGCGGACAAAGGCCGAGTAGTTGATACGTGCCATGCCGGCCATGTCGAGCGCCGGGTAGGCGTCATTCTCGCAGGCCAGTACCAGGATGCGCGGCTTTTCTTCGTCCTCGTCGGGCACCTCGACCGCCTTGACCTGGCTGCCGACGGTGTCGCAGGAGTAGTTTTCGAAGGAGATCACACGCACCGGACAGGCGCCCATGCAGGTGCCGCAACGGCGGCAGCGCTCCTCGTTGAACACCGGGAAGCGCTTTTCATCCTCGTCGATGGCGCCGAAGGGACACTCCACCGTGCAGCGCTTGCACTGGGTGCAGCCTTCGAGGCGCGCCGTGGGGAAGGACAGGTCGCCCGAGCGCGGATGCGCGGCACGGCCGACGGCGGCGTTCTCGACGGCCTGGATCGCCTTCAGCGCGGCGCCGGTGGCGTCGTCGGTGGCCTGCAGGATGTCCATCGGACGGCGCACTGGGCCGGCGGCATAGATGCCGGTGCGGCGCGTTTCGTAGGGGAAGCAGATGAAGTGCGAGTCGGCGAAGCCATGCTTGAACTGCGGCACGTCCGGACCCTGGCGGTAGTTGAGCTTGAGCACCGAGGTGCTGCGCATCGCGTCGCGCTGGACCTTGGCTTCCTCGTTGCCCCCTTCGGCTGCGGTAACCACCGGGTTCCAGGCTTCGAGGTCGACGCCGGCATTCGGCACCTGGCCCGTTGCGAGTACCACGAGGTCGGTGGCAATGGTGTTTTCTTCGTCGAGGATCAGATCCTTGAACGTCACGTTGCAACTGTCGCCGCCGCTGACCTTGCTGGCCTTGCCCTTGGTGAAGATCACGCCGCGTTCCTGCGCGCTGCGGTAGAAGTCTTCGCCCATGCCCGGCACGCGCAGGTCCTGGTACATGACCACGGTGTCGATGTCGGGATTCTGGTCCTTGAAATAGGTCGCCTGCTTGATGCTGGTGCCGCAGCAGTGGCCCGAGCAGTAGGACAGGTGCGTGCCGGTGTCGTCGCGCTGGCCGGCGCACTGGACGAAGACCACCGATTTCACTTCCTTGCCGTCGGCGCGCTTTATTGCGCCACCCTTGGCGGTAATGGCCAAGGCTTCGAGTCCGGCCTGGTCGACCACGTTGGGTTGGCCGCCGCCGAGTTCCGGCAGCTTGGCCATGTCGTAGGTGGTAAAGCCCGTGGCCTGGACGATGGCGCCGACGGTTTCCTCGCTTACGGCCCCGGATTCCTGGGCGATCTTGATCGCAAAGCGGCCGGGGGCACCGGAAGTTTCTGCGATGGTCGAATTCAGATGGACCGTGATCAGCGGGCTGGCGGCTATCTTCGCCGCCGTGTCGCCAACGCCAACTTCCTGCGCCGCCGAGTAGGGCGACTTGAAGGGCTGGCGCTTCCAAAGATTGGCGGCCATGCCGCCCAACGCCCCGGTCTTCTCGACGATCACGGCCTCATAGCCGGCCTCGGCGATTTCCAGTGCAGCGGTCATGCCCGACATGCCGCCGCCGACGACGAGAATCCGCTTGCTGGAGCTTCCCTTGACGTTGCCTGCCGGCGGCGTCATTTTCTTCAGTTCGGCGCAACCCATGCGCACATAATCGGCTGCCATTTCCTGGCGCACTTCGCCGTGCTCCTTGCCGGCGGCGACTACCCAAAGCACGCCCTCACGCAGGTTGGCGCGCGACATCGCGACGCCATCGAACTGGAAGGCCTCGGTCTTGGCGCGGCGCGAACAGGCGGCGATGCAGACGTGAGTGACGGCCTCGTTGGCGATGTCGTCCCTGATCATCTGCACGCCTTCGGTATTGCACAGGAAAGAGTGGCTCTTGACCACAGCCATCTTGCCTTCCTTCTTGGCGATATTTTCGAGTTGCGGTACCTTCATGGCATCGCCGATGCCACAGCCGGAGCAGATATATGCGGCGTATTTGTTGTCAGCCATGATTTATGCCTCCGCCCTGGCTGTTTTGTTGATGATCTGGATCGCGTGCAGCGATGCCGCCGTGGCGCTTTGCACCGAGCGATTGACGTCGAGCGGGCTGGCCGCCGAGCCGGCGCCGAACATGCCGCCGTCCTTGCTGCCCTCGATGAAGTTCGAGGAATCGAGGATGATGTCGTCGGGCAATTTCACCCCGGTGATCTCGGGTTCCATGCCCACGGCCAGCACCACCAGGTCATGCTCGGTGGCATAGCGGTGGTAGCCCTCGGTATCGACGCCGTGCAGGATCGGGTTGCCGTTGTCCGTGTTCTCGACGATCTTCGCCACCTTGCTCTTGACGAAGCTGACGGTCGCGTCCTTCTGTACCATCTGGTAGAAATCCTCGAAGCGGTCGATGGCGCGGATGTCGATGTAGTAGATGGTCGACTTGCCAGCGTCGCCATAGGCTTCGCGCACGTACTGGGTCTGCTTGAGCGAGGCCATGCAGCAGATGCGCGAACAGTGGCGCAGGTGGTTCTCGTCGCGCGATCCGGCACACTGGATGAAGGCAATGTTCTTCGCCTCCTTGCCGTCGCCCGGGCGCAGTATCTTGCCGCCAGTGGGGCCCTGCGGATCGGCCAGGCGCTCGAACTCGAGACTGGTGATCACGTTGGGGAAGCGGTCGTAGCCATAAGGCTGAATCTTGTTGGCGTCGTAGGGCCGCCAGCCGGTGGCCCAGATCACGGCGCCGACCTGCAGCGTGACCGACTCTTCCTTCATGTCGAGGTCGACGGCGCCGACCGGGCAGGCGGCCTTGGCTTTCTCGCCCTCGGGCGTGCCGACGATCGAAGGGTCGATCACGTAGCGTTGCGGATAGGCCATGTTGTGCGGCAGGTAGGCCGCCTTCATCTTGTCCAGGCCATAGTTCCACGGGTTCGGCACTTCGGCGCTGACCGCGTCGGCGCACTTGCCGCAGGCGGTGCAGTTTTCATTGACGAAGCGCGGCGCCACCTTCAGCGTCACTTCGTAGTTGCCGCGGCTGCCGGAAACGGCGGTGACCTCGGTCATGGTCATCAGGCGCACGTTGCGGTTCTGCTTGAGGCGCCGCAGGTTGATTTCCAGCCCGCAGGTCGGATGGCACATCTTGGGAAAGTAGCGGTACAGCCGAGCCGTGCGGCCGCCCAGAACGGGGGCCTTTTCGACCAGGATCACCTGCTTGCCGCATTCCGCGGCCTCGAGGGCCGCCGTCATGCCGCTGATGCCGCCGCCGACGACCAGTATCGTCTGGTTGGTTGCTATTGAAGCCGTCACATCGAGCTCCCGGGATTAATGTACTTGAGTGCCGCGAATTTTATCGACTGTCGCGACTTCGACTTGTGCAATCTTCCAATGTTCCAATAGAAAAGCTGAATGTGACGAGTTGCAGCGGCAGCGGCCCCGGCAGGGATCGATCTATTGCTTCGTCGCGGACCCCGGAGCCAGTTCACGAATCTCGAATTTGAGCGTCGCCAGGTCGCCGAATATCCAGGTTGCGGTCGGTGCCCCGAGACCCGCTACCGTACCCGGATTGACCAGCCAGGTCAGGCCGCCCTTGACATTGGCCTGCTGACGGATTTCTGTTTCGTGGCTGTGGCCGCAACAAACCAGATCGTAGTCGCCGGTGCAGGCCATGCCATGACCGATGTGGGGGTAATGGGTCAGGAAGATGCGCCGTCCGCCGAGTTCGATGGCGGCATCCTGTCCGTGATAGTGCAACTGGCCTTCCGAATGACAGGCGATGCGCGCGATGGATACCGGGTCGCCGAGATTGTTGCCGTGCACGGCATGGATCGGCAGGCCGTGCTTGAGCGATGCCTTCAGGGTGTTGCCGCCGATGATGTCGCCGCAGTGGATGACTGCCTCTGCGCCTTCGGCCTTGGCTGTGGCGACTGCCGCCGCCATCATCGGACCGCGGTCGTGGCTGTCCGAGAGGATGCAGATTTTCATAGGGGTTGGCCCGGCATAAAGCCGAAAAGTTGTTCGAGACCCAGCTCGCGGATCAGCGCATCGGCGGCCTCCTGGCCGTGCTCCCTGGCCACCTCGGCCAGGATCAGGCGTGCGCCGTTGCGGTTGTAACCGCCGCCGAAACTGATCTGAGTACCGAGCAACTGGCGTGCTCTTTCCAGCGTCATATGATGACCGGGCCGTGGTAGTCCTCGTCCTGCGGCGGGGTCTTGTTGCCGAGCGTTTCGGTCAAGGAAGACGAGCGCGTGGCGTGGTGGTCGGCCTGAATCTGCAGCAGACTGGTCACGCAATCGCCAAGATTGTCATAGAAGTCGCGACCGGTGCCGAACTGTTCATCGGCCGAATAGAAGAACTGGCAGCGGAAACGCTGGTCCGCCAGCTTGCTGACGATGAATTCGGCACCCAGCTCGTTCCAGTAAAGCGAGGGGCAGGTCGTCAGCGTCTCGCTTGCCGGATCGAGCTGCAGCTCGACGTCGGCCGCCTGCAATGGAACCAGGCGGCTGTAACGTTCCAACAGGATCTGATTGACCAGCTGGAATTCGCTATCGGTAAAGTCTGGAATATTCATGGCTAAATGCCTTCGGGCGGGTTCTGCACGCATCAACGCGGGCCGGCTACTCTACAGCGAGCGGCTGAGCCCGGGCAATCATTGTTGCTTATCGAAAAATAGAAATTATCCCCTTGTGCCCGAACCGGCCTTATCGTCAGAATATCGAGACCTTCTAATGTAGCTTTCCCGGACTCGCGACGACTTCCCTTAATGCAAGACGCCAACGCATCGATTTCTCCGCTTCAGGAAGTCAAGACCACCACCTGCTATATGTGCGCCTGCCGCTGCGGCATCCGCGTGCATCTGCGCGACGGCGTGGTGCGCTACATCGACGGCAATCCGGATCATCCGCTGAACAAGGGCGTGATCTGCGCCAAGGGCTCGTCGGGCATCATGAAGCAGTATTCCCCGGCGCGCCTGCTGAAGCCCCTGAAACGCAAGGTGGGTGCCGAGCGCGGTGCCGGCGATTTCGAGGAGATCGAGTGGGAGGAGGCCTTTGCCACACTGGCCGAACGCCTCGGCAAGATTCGCGCGACCGATCCCAAGAAATTCGCCTTGTTCACCGGCCGCGACCAGATGCAGGCCCTGACCGGCATGTTCGCGCGCCAGTTCGGCACGCCCAACTATGCGGCGCACGGCGGCTTCTGTTCGGTGAACATGGCGGCCGGCATGATCTACACGATAGGCGGCTCGTTCTGGGAATTCGGCGGGCCGGACCTCGATCGCGCCAAGCTGTTCGTGATGATCGGCACGGCCGAGGACCACCATTCGAATCCGCTGAAAATAGCGCTGTCCAAATTCAAGCGCGATGGCGGCCGCTTCATTTCGATCAACCCGGTGCGCACCGGCTACTCGGCGATTGCCGATGAATGGGTGCCGATCCGCCCCGGCACGGATGGCGCACTGCTGCTGGCAATCATTCACGAGATCATTGCCACCGGACTCTACGACCGGGATTTCCTGGTCAAGTACAGCAATGCCGGGCAACTGGTGAATGTCAGCGAGAGCAACGACGAGTTCGGCTTTTTTGTGCGCACCGAAGTGCCCACCGAGGAAGCCTGCTACGAGCCGCAGGACAAGCTCTGGTGGGACCGCAACACCAACCGCGCGGTGGTGACGCACGAAGCGGACGCCGATCCCTACCTGCTCGGCGAGTTCACCTTGAAGGATGGCACGCGGGTGAAGCCGGCCTTCCAGTTGCTGCAGGAAAGGGTCAAGGACTACACGCCGGAATGGGCAAGCCAGATCACCGGCATTGCGGCCGAAGTCATTCGTCAGTTGGCGCACGAGATGGGCGTCACTGCGCGCGACCAGAAGATAGAACTGCCGATCGCCTGGACCGATTCCTGGGGCAACGAACACGACACGGTGACCGGCAACCCGGTGGCCTTCCACGCCATGCGCGGCCTGGCGGCGCACAGCAACGGCTTCCAGACCATACGCGCGCTGGCGATCCTGATGTCCCTGCTGGGCACCATCGACCGGCCCGGCGGCTTCCGCCACAAGGCGCCCTTCCCACGCCCGATTCCGCCCTGCGCGCGCACGCCCAATGATCCGCGCGGCGTACAGCCCAACCGTCCGCTCGATGGCATGCCTTTGGGCTGGCCCTCCGATCCCGATGATCTGTTCGTCAATGACGACGGCAGTCCGGTGCGCCTCGACAAGGCTTTTTCCTGGGAATATCCGCTCTCGGTGCATGGCCTGATGCACAACGCCATCACCAATGCCTGGCGTGGCGATCCCTACCGCATCGATACGCTGCTGATTTTCATGGCCAACATGTCGTGGAATTCGACCATGAACACTGCCGAGGTCAGGCAGATGCTCAATGACAAGGATGAGAATGGGGAATTCAAGATTCCCTTCCTCGTCGTCTGCGACGCCTTCCACTCCGAGATGACGGCCTATGCCGACCTGATCCTGCCGGATACCACTTATCTCGAACGCCATGACGTGATGTCCATGCTCGACCGGCCGATTTCCGAATTCGACGGCCCGGTCGATTCGGTGCGGATTCCTGTGGTGCCGGTTTCGGGGGACTGCAAGCCCTTCCAGGAAGTGCTGATCGAACTGGGCACGCGCCTGAAGTTGCCGGCTTTCGTCACACCGAGCGGAGAGCGCAAGTTTCGCGACTACCCCGATTTCATCGTCAACTACGAGACCGAGCCGGGCTCCGGCATCGGCTTTCTTGCCGGTTGGCGCGGCAAGGGTGGCGAGAAGTCCCTGCGCGGCGAGCCGAACCCGAACCAGTGGGAGATGTACCAGAAGAACAACTGCGTTTTCCACTATGAACTGCCCAAGTCCTACCAGTACATGCGCAACTGGAACAAGGGCTACCTCGAATGGTCGCAACGCAACCGCATCACGCGTTATGGCGAGCCGATCCTGATTCACCTGTACTCGGAAGTCCTGCAGCGCTTCCGTACTGCGGCCCAAGGCAAGGGGTTGACGCGCAAGCCGCCGGAGCATTTGAGGAAGCGCATAGAAACCTATTTCGATCCTCTGCCCTTTTACTACGACTCGCTCGAAGCGCAGGTTACCGACAAGCACAAGTACCCGCTCGCGGCCGTGACGCAACGGCCGATGGCGATGTATCACTCCTGGGATTCGCAGAATGCCTGGTTGCGGCAGATCCATACCCACAACTACCTCTACGTCAATACCTTGACCGCGCGCCAGCAGGGTATCGCCGACGGCGACTGGATCTGGGTCGAATCGCAGTGGGGCAAGGTGCGCTGCATGGCGCGTCACTCGGAAGCGGTGGAGCCCGGTACCGTGTGGACCTGGAATGCGATCGGCAAGGCGGCGGGGGCCTGGAACCTGACGCCCGATGCCAACGAATCGCAGAAGGGGTTTCTGCTCAATCATCTGATTTCCGAGGAACTGCCGAGTGGCGGTTCCACGCGTATTTCGAACTCCGACCCGATCACCGGACAGGCGGCGTGGTACGACGTGCGGGTGAAAATCAGCAAGGCCGAGGCCGGCGAACCCGAACAAACCTCGCCGCAGTTCGCGGCCATGAAGCCCTACCCGGGAATGAAGACGCGCAGCAGCATCCTTGCGTTCCTCGGAGTCAAGCCGAAATGACGCAGTTGGCCAGCCAGGAACACTCGCGATGACCCAGCTCGCGTTGGTAATCGATCTCAACGTCTGCGTCGGCTGTCAGGCCTGCGTGACATCGTGCAAGGAATGGAACACCGCCGGTAGCGCTGGGCCGATGGTCGATCAGAATCCCTACGGCGCCGATCCGACGGGAACCTTCTTCAATCGCGTGCAGACCTTCGAGGTCGGCGAGTTCCCCAACACCGAGACGGTGCATTTCCCCAAATCCTGCCTGCATTGCGAGGATCCGCCCTGCGTGCCGGTGTGTCCGACCGGCGCTTCCTACAAGCGCAAGGAGGATGGCATCGTCCTCGTCGACTACGATAAATGCATCGGCTGCAAGTATTGCTCCTGGGCCTGCCCCTACGGTGCGCGCGAACTCGACGAACAGCAGCGGGTGATGAAGAAATGCACCCTGTGCGTCGATCGCATCTACGACACATCCATGGTCGAGGCCGATCGCAAGCCCTCCTGCGTCAAGGCCTGCCCGACCTCGGCACGGCTGTTCGGCGACATCCACGACCCCGAATCGGCGGTGTCGATCGCAATCCGCGAAAGCGGCGGCTATCCGCTGATGCCGGAGTGGGGCACGCACCCCGCCAATCACTATCTGCCGCGACGCAAGACCCGCATCAAGATCCACGATGACGAGCTCGAGCGCGCCGACAATCCGCTCAAGGTCGATCGCCAGTTGCCGCGGCCGGCAATGGACGAACCGACGCTCGACGACGTCACTACCTGGTAAGCGAACACAGAATGCATCCGGCTTTTTCAGTCATATTCCTGACCACCCTGATCGGCGCCGCCCAGGGGCTGTTTCTCGCGCTGTTCACCGCGCAGACCTATGCCGCCTTCAAGCTGCTGCCGCAGCCGGATGCCCATGCCTTCTACGGCCAGGGCAGCCTTCTGGCGCTGGTGCTGCTGGTTGCCGGCCTCGTCGCCTCGTTCTTCCATCTGGGCCATCCCGAGCGTGCCTGGCGCACCGCGACCAAGTGGCGCACTTCCTGGCTGTCGCGCGAAGTGATCGTGCTGCCGGCCTTCATGGGCGTGGTGTTCCTGTATGGCCTGGCGCACTGGCTGGATTGGCATCCGCTGCTGATGACCCTGCCCGGCGATCTCCCGCTTGATCCCACGGCGATTCTCGGCGTGGCGGGAACGGTACTCGCGTTTGCGCTGTTCCTCTGCACCGCCATGATTTATGCCTGCCTGAAGTTTCTCGCCGAATGGCATTCGCCGCTGACGGTGATCAATTACGTTCTGCTCGGCGGCGCCTCGGGCTTTTCTCTGGCCGCAGCATTTGCCGCTTTCACCGCGCCGGAACTGGTGAGTTTCCTGGCGGGCTGGGCGGCGATCATCACCCTGCTCGGTCTGGTCGGCCGCAGCGCCTCGCTTTACCGCAATGCGCGGTTGAAGCCGAAGTCGACGCTGCAGACCGCGATCGGCATCAAGCATCCGCGGATCGTGCAAAAGACACAGGGTTTCATGGGCGGCAGTTTCAACACGCGCGAGTTCTTTCATGGTCAGCCGGTGGCCGTGCTGCGCGGCATAAAGTGGTTCTTCATGCTCACCGTGTTTCCATTGCCGCTGCTGTTGCTGGTGTCCGGCATGCAAGGCACCCTGGGACTGCTGGTGGCGGCCTTTGTCGTTCAGTACTTGGGCCTGTTGGCCGAGCGCTGGTTCTTCTTCGCCCAGGCCAACCACCCGCAGAACCTGTATTACCAGTCCATCGCTTAAGACCTGTTGTCGCGAGGGGACTTTATGTATATTATCAATCGCTAAAGTACAAAATCCGTACCACCATAACCAAGTCAAGAGAGAGGAAGAAAACATGAACTTCGACAAGGAACTCGATGCCCGCGGCCTGAACTGCCCGCTCCCCATTCTGCGCGCCAAGAAGTCGCTGGCGGAACTGCAATCGGGTCAGGTGCTCCGCATCATCGCCACCGATCCCGGCTCGGTTAAGGATTTCGCCGCGTTCGCCAAGCAGACCGGCAATGAACTGCTGGCCAGCGCCGAGAAGGACAAGGAATTCGAATTCTTCATGAAGCGCAAGTAGCCCGGGGCGTTTGAGCAGGAAGGCCTGCCGAGGGTGGGCTGTTTTGTCTCGGTCGCAGCAGGGCGCATGTCGTCGTAGTGGTCGTGCCAACGCTGTGCGTCCCTGCGGCACTTTTCAATGCTCAACGAATTACCGTTCGCTATAGGGGCATAGAAAAAATCGTCTGGTTGCTGCAGTGCGATTTATTTAATCATCAAACATGTTGGTCATCTCGACCAGGAGGAAACCCATGGGCGCCATCCCGGAAATAGCCAGTATCGACGAACTCGTCAATCGCCGCCTGGAAGAGTTGCTGCCGCAAAAGCTCGAGGAAGCATTGCGCCAGCGTGAAGAATCGAAAACCCCGTCGATGGCCATCATCGCCACTCGCGGCACGCTGGACTGGGCCTATCCGCCTTTCATACTTGGTTCCACCGCGGCTGCGCTGGGCTGGGACGTATCGATCTTCTTCACTTTCTATGGTTTGAACCTGCTGAAGAAAGATGTCTCCGACCTCAAGGTGAGTCCGCTCGGGAATCCCGGCATGCCGATGAAAATGCCCTTCGGCCCAGAGTGGTTCAAGGGTATCAACTGGAACATCCCGAACCTGATCCAGGCTGGTGTGCCGGGTTTCGAGAACGTCGCCACGATGCTGATGCAGCAGACGATCAAGAACAACGGTGTCGCCACCATCGAAGAACTGCGTGGACTGGCACAGGAAGCCGACGTCAAGTTCATCGCCTGCCAGATGACCGTCGACCTGTTCGGTTTCAGCCACGACGACTTCATCGGTGGCCTCGACTATGCCGGCGCTGCGACCTTCCTGCCGGTGGCACAAAAGGCCGATGTCAGCCTGTTCATGTAGCCGGAATACAACAGCAGTCAAGACGTCCGAGCTGCAGGCCTGGACTTCTAGAATCGCATTAGTTTAGATTCGTAACTAATTGAAATCAATTCAACACCCTCAGGGAGAGATCAGAATGAAACTTAAAAAAGTCGTAACACTCATCGCTATCGCCGCCGCATCCGGCTCGGCATTTGCGACTAACGGCTATTTTGCGCACGGCTACGGCATGAAGGCGAAAGGAATGGGCGGCGCAGCGACCGCGATGGCCTCTGATTCGTTTGGTGGAGCGAACAACCCGGCCAGCATGGTTTGGGCGGGGGATCGCCTGGACATCGGTCTCGACTTCTTTGCTCCCAGGCGGAATATCTCGCGCAGCGGCGCGACAGCACCGTTTGGTGGGCTGAATGGCACGGCAGATAGCGGCAGCAACCTTCATTATGTTCCCGAGTTCGGCTACAACAAGATGCTTGGATGGGACATGTCGATGGGCGTTACGGTGTACGGCAACGGTGGCATGAACACCGACTATCCTGGCGATCAGAATCCGGGTGCGCTGGGGACTTGTGCAGGTTTTGGGGCTACGTGGGCGCGCGCGAACCTCCTGTGCGGGAACGGCCGTCTGGGCATCGATCTGATGCAGTTGATCGTCGCTCCCACGTTTGCGATGAAAGTCAACAAGCAGCATTCCTTTGGCGTTTCATTGCTGCTCGCTCACCAGCAATTCAAGGCGCAGGGCATTCAGTCGTTCGCCGGTTTCTCGGCGACTCCGACAAACTTGAGCAACCTCGGGCGCGACAAGTCGAATGGCTACGGCCTCCGTTTTGGCTGGATGGGCCAGCTTACTGAGAAAGTGACAATGGGAGCGGCTTACTCATCCAAGATGAAGATGAGCAAATTTGATTTGTATAAAGGCTTGTTTGCCGAAGAGGGCGGTTTCGATATTCCGGAAAACTGGAATATCGGCATTGCCTTCAAGCCGAACGACCAATGGAAGGTGGCGGCCGATTACCAGCGTATCAATTACGGTGACGTCAAGTCCGTTGGCAATTCCAGCGTGATGCCAGCGGATCCGGCTGGTTTGGGCGCCGGCATTCCGGGTTCTCTGGGTTGTTCCTCGTGTCGCGGTTTCGGTTGGTCAAACATTGATGTCATCAAGCTTGGAGCCGAGTATCAGTACAACAAAGATCTGACGCTACGTGTCGGCTACAACCGTTCCGAGAATCCGATTTCGTCGCGTGACGTGACTTTCAACATGCTGGCTCCCGGCGTGGTGCAAGACCATTACACGCTCGGTTTCACCTATAACGTGAGCAAGGACTCCGAACTGACAATGTCGTACATGCATGCGGCCAAGAATTCGGTAAGCGGCCCGAGTCTGTTCAACTATTTCACCGGAAATACTGCGGGTACCGACACGATCGAGATGTATCAGGACTCGCTCGGCATCGCCTACGGCCTGAAGTTCTGATCCACGGCTAGCCGCCATGCGGTAGTTCGACAACAAGGGCTGAGAGCGGAAGCGCTTTCAGCCCTTGTTCTTTTCGCCACGCTGTTTGCACCTGGCGCCGATGAACTCGGCGCTGGCACGCTGAACTCGTCTTCAAAATTCCAAAAGCGCATTATTCCAAGGAGAGAAACATGTCCACAATATGGAAAAGCATCGGTTTGCTGTTACTTACGCTTTCTGCCGTTACGGCGATTGCCCAGGATGCCCTATTGAAGCCTTTCGTGCTGGCCTCGAAAGGGCCGGGTGATGCCGCACAGAAGGTCGAGGCGACCAAGGCCGCGCTGGCCAAGGCAGGTTTCACGGTCGCCGGCAGCTACTCGCCTTATGGCAACACCACCGTTATCGGCGTCACCAATGACGAACTGCGCAGCACTGCCGCCAAGTCGGAGCATGGCGGTTTCGGCGCGGCGATGCGCGTGGCGGTGGTCAAGGCGGGCAACGACGTCCAGGTTTCTTATACCAATCCGCCTTACTGGGCCAACGCCTACCGCATGAACGGCGAGTTGAAGGACACCTCCGCCAAACTGCAGGCGGCGTTGGGCAAGATCGAGGAATTCGGCGCCAAGGGCCTGACGGCGGAGCAGCTGCGCAAGTACCACTACGCCTTTGGCATGGAGTATTTCAACGAACCCAACGAGTTCGTCAAGTACGGTAGCCACGAAGACGCGTTGAGGGCGGTGGAGGCGGGTTTGGCCGCGGGCAAGCAGGGCGTGACCAAGGTCTATCGCGTCGATGTCGCCGGCAAGAAGGAAGTGCTGTTCGGCGTGGCGATGAAAGGTGCCGGCGACAGCAAGCAGATGGACGATGCCTACATCATGAATGAAATCGACTTCAAGGACGTCAAGTCGGCGGCCCACCTGCCCTATGACATTCTGGTTTCCGGCGACAAGGTATTCGCCCAGTACGCGCGTTTCCGCATTGCCGTCAGCTTCCCGGATCTGTCGATGATGGGCGCCAACAGCTTCATGAACATCATGAAGTCGCCCGAAGCCATCCGTGAGGCCCTGGCCCTTACCGCAGGCGGCAAGAAGGACGCGCGCTGATTGGCGCGTCCATCACAGGAGAAGACCATGCAACTCGATGTGATTACTATCGTAGGATTGGGTGCGGTTCTCATCATGCTGATCAACCTGTTCCAGGTGATCCGCCTGAAATCCCAGATCAGCGGCGGTGTGGTGGGCAAGAGCTGGAACGTGATGATTCTGCTGGTGGTGCTGTTTGCCGCCGGATATATGATTCTGCCATTCCTTGCCACAATGCCGGTCGAAACCCTGCGCATCATCGTTTCCATGATCCTGTTCTTCGGGGCGATCTATGTTCTGGTAACCATCCGCCTCATTTACGGCATCATCCGGGAACTTTCCGCCTGAGGAATGTTGGGCATGGTTGACCTGCAAGGGGTATTCGCCAGAACCGAGGCGGGCGCGGCAGAGATCAAGGCACGCGTGCTCGAGCTGACGCGGGCGCAGCGCAACCTGCTGATCGTCATCGACGGCAAGAGTCCGATCGGCACATTCGCCAAGATTGCCGGATGCGCGCCCGAGCAGATGGGGGAAGTGCTGCTGCCCCTCATCGAGCATGGCTTGGTGGCGCCGATCAGCAGTGGGTCGAACCGGGTAACGGTTCAGAGCCAGCCGGGGAGAGGGGTTGCGTTGCCGGCAGGCGCCTCCCCGGCGCTGGCGCTGGTTGCCCTCGCCGAACGGGTCTTCGACAAGCGCGCCGGCCCGGTTGTGCTCAAGCTGGAAAAGGCTGCCGACACCGGCGGCGACTTGCTGGCCGCTGCCGAGAGCGCGGCCAAGCTGGCCAAACTGACCATAGACGAGGCCAAGGCCCAGGACTTCCTGGCCGAGGCGCGTCGGCTGATTTCCGCTTAGCCCGGTCTTGCGCCCGGTGGGGCGCGGTGTCGGTCGTAATGTCGGCCTACAGCCGGCCCAATTGCGCGCGCAGCTTTTCCACCAGTGAATTGAAATTCTCCAGCCGATCCTGTTCCTGCGCCACGACGGCGGCCGGGGCGCGCTCGACGAAGCCAGCATTGCCGAGCTTGGCCGTTGCCTTGACGATCTCGCCTTCGACGCGGGCGATCTCCTTGGTGATGCGTGCGCGTTCCGCATCGATGTCGATCTCGATCTTCAGCATCAGGCGGAATTCGCCGACGATCTGAACCGGCGCGTCGGAATCGGGCAGTGTCTCCGCTGTGGTGACTTCCGAGAGCTTGGCCAGCGCCGCGAGGTAGGGTGCATAGGCGTTGAGAATCGCCGTGTCGCCAGCACCAACTAAGGGCACGCGCTGGGCCGGCGAGATGTTCATTTCGCCACGCAGGCTGCGGCAGGCGTTGATCATGTCCTTGAGTCGCGCCACCCAGGCCTCGGCATCCGCGTCGCAACGCGACAGGTCGGCCTTCGGGTAGGGCTGCAGCATCAGCGACCGGCTATCGTCGGTCGCATCGGCCCGTCCGGCCAGCGGAGCGACCGTCTGCCAGAGTTCCTCGGTGATGAAGGGAATCAGCGGGTGCGCCAGGCGCAGCACGGTTTCCAGCACGCGCACCAGGGTGCGCCGCGTCGCGCGCTGCTGGGCTTCCAGCCGAGATTTCTGGCCAGCGGCCAGCTCGCTGCTTCCCTCGCCCTCAGGGAGAGGGATTGAGGGTGAGGGTGGGGTTAGCTGCACCTTGGCCAGTTCCAGATACCAGTCGCAGTATTCGTCCCAGACAAATTCATAGATGCCGCGGGCCAGCAGGTCGAAGCGGTAGTCGGCGAAATGCTGAGACACTTCCTGCTCGACCTTCTGCAGGCGGCTGACGATCCAGCGGTCGGCCTGGGAAAAATCGAGATACGTCGCATTGCAGGCGTCGGAGCCATGCTCGGCCAGGCCGCAATCCTGGCCTTCGCAGTTCATCAGCACGAAGCGCGAGGCGTTCCACAGCTTGTTGCAGAAGTTGCGATAGCCCTCGCAGCGCTGCATGTCGAACTTGATGTCGCGTCCCGGCGAGGCCAGCGAGAGGAAGGTGAAGCGCAGTGCATCGGTGCCGAAGCCGGGGATGCCGTTCGGGTATTCCTTGCGCGTGCGCTTCTCGATCTTGGCCGCATCGCGCGGGTTCATCAGGCCGGTGGTGCGCTTTGCTACCAGCGCGTCGAGCGTGATGCCGTCGATCAGGTCGATCGGGTCGAGCACGTTGCCCTTGGACTTGCTCATCTTCTGGCCGTCCGCGTCGCGGATCAGGCCATGGACGTAAACATCCTTGAAGGGAATCTTGCCGGTGATGTGCTTGGTCATCATCACCATGCGGGCCACCCAGAAGAAGATGATGTCGAAGCCCGTGACCAGCACGGTCGAGGGCAGATAGAGATCCAGCGCCGGGTTCGACTTGGCCGGCGAGTTTGGGTTCCAATCCGGGGTCCAGTCCAGCGTCGAGAACGGCCACAGCGCCGACGAGTACCAGGTGTCGAGCACGTCCGGGTCGCGTTCGAGGCCGCCCGTGTAGCCGTCGCGCTTGGCTTGTGCGTAGGCCTCGGCTTCGTCGTGGGCGACATAGAAGCGCCCGTCGTCCGAGTACCAGGCGGGAATCTGGTGGCCCCACCAGAGCTGCCGCGAAATGCACCAGTCCTGGATGTTGTTGAGCCACTGGTTGTAGGTATTGACCCAGTTTTCGGGGACGAACTTGATCTCGCCCGAGGCCACGCATTCCAGCGCCTTGCCGGCGATGCTGGTGCCATCGGTGCCAGGTTTGGTCATGGCAACGAACCACTGGTCGGTCAACATCGGTTCGATGACGACGCCGGTGCGGTCGCCACGCGGCACCATCAGCTTGTGCGGGCGGACAGCGTCGAGCAGGCCTTGCGCTTCGAGATCGGCGACGATGGCCTTGCGCGCCTCGAAGCGGTCCATGCCTCGGTACTTCTCGGGGCCGTGCTCGTTGATGCGCGCGTCCAGGGTCAGGATGCCGATCGGCGCGAAGCCATGGCGATGGCCGACCTGCCAGTCGTTGAAGTCGTGGGCCGGCGTCACCTTGACCACGCCGGTGCCGAATTCCTTGTCTACATAGGCGTCGGCGATGATCGGGATTTCGCGATCGCACAGCGGCAGCACGACGTGCTTGCCGACCAGATGCGCATAGCGTTCGTCCTCGGGATGCACCATCAGGGCGACGTCGCCGAGCATGGTTTCCGGGCGTGTGGTGGCTACCGTCAGAGAACCGGAGCCATCGGCCAGCGGATAGCGGATGTGCCACAGCGAGCCGTCTTCTTCCTCCTGCACCACTTCGAGGTCGGACACGGCCGTCAGCAGCTTCGGGTCCCAGTTCACCAGACGCTTGCCGCGGTAGATCAGGCCTTCGTTGTGCAGGCGGACGAAGGTCTCGGTGACGATCTTCGACAGGCCGGCATCCATGGTGAAGCGCTCGCGTGACCAGTCAGGCGAGGTGCCCAAGCGGCGCATCTGGCGTGTGATGGTGTCGCCCGAGTATTTCTTCCATTCCCAGACCTTTTCCAGGAACTTCTCGCGGCCGAGATCGTGGCGCGAGATACCTTGTGCGTCGAGCTGGCGCTCGACCACGATCTGCGTCGCGATGCCGGCGTGGTCGGTGCCCGGTTGCCACAGCGTGTTGTCGCCACGCATGCGGTGATAGCGCGTCAGCGAATCCATGATCGCCTGGTTGAAGCCGTGGCCCATATGCAGGGTGCCAGTGACATTCGGCGGCGGCAGCAGGATGCAGAAATTATCCGTCTTGGCGGTGTCGAGGCCGGCGGCGAAATAGCCGCGCGATTCCCAGATCGGGTACCAGCGCCGCTCGATTTCGGCGGGTTCGAAGCTCTTGGCGAGATCCATAGGACTTACGAGAAGCTGAAAGGGGGTAATTTTAGCGGAAGGTGCTGCTGCGGCCGCTGTAAATCTGCGGTTGCCGGGGGTTTGGGCTATCATTGCCGCCTCTCCGAGCCAGCCTCAATGGTCTTTATTCACTCTCCATGATTCGAAAGTTGTTGCGCCGCGTGTTTCGTCGCGGCGACTCTCCGTCCACCCATGCGCCGGCCACGATACCCGTGGCGCGCCATGGCATACGCCGCGACCATGTGTCGCTGGGCGCCCGGCGCACCTGCGAAACCCTGCAACAGGCGGGCCACAAGGCCTATATCGTGGGCGGTGCGGTGCGCGACCTGATCGCCGGGATTGACCCCAAGGATTACGACATCGCCACCGATGCCACGCCGGAGCAGGTGCGCGCACTGTTCCGTCGCGCGCGCATCATCGGCCGCCGCTTCCAGATCGTGCATGTGATGCAGGGCGGCGAGACGCTCGAAGTGTCCACCTTCCGCGCCGCGCACGACGCCAATACGGTCAAGGACGAACATGGCCGCGTGCTGCGCGACAACGTCTTCGGCTCGATCGCGGAAGACGCCGCGCGGCGCGACTTCACGGTCAATGCGCTCTATTACGATCCGTCCTCGGAGACGGTGATCGACTACCACCACGGCGTGGCCGACCTGCAGCAGAAGACCTTGCGCATGATCGGCGAGCCGAAGCTGCGCTACCGCGAGGATCCGGTGCGCATGCTGCGTGCCGTGCGGCTTTCCGCCAAGCTCGGGCTGACGCTCGACCCTGCGGTGCGCGCGCCGATTCGCGAGATGGCCCAGTTGATGGAAAACGTGCCTGCGGCGCGCGTGTTCGACGAGATGCTGAAGCTGCTGTTTTCCGGGCATTCGGTCGAATGCGTCAAGCGTCTGCGCGACGACGGCCTGCATCACGGCCTGCTGCCGCTGCTCGATGTGATCCTGGAGCAGCCGCTGGGTGAGAAATTCGTCATGCTCTCGCTCGCCAGCACCGACAAGCGGGTCAAGGCCGGCAAGTCGCTGTCGCCCGGCTACCTGTTCGCCACGCTGCTCTGGCACGAAGTGCTGGCCGAATGGGAAGCGCGCAAGGCGCGCGGCGAAGTGCCGATTCCGGCGCTGTATGAGGCCATGGACGACGTGCTCAACGTGCAGGGCGAAAAACTCGCGATCACGCGCCGCATCGCCGGCGACATCAAGGATATCTGGGCGCTGCAGCCGCGCTTCGAAAAGCGTGCCGGAAAATCGCCCTACCGCCTCATCGAACTGCCGCGTTTTCGCGCCGGCTATGACTTCCTGGCCTTGCGCGCCGAGAGCGGCGAGATAGCCATGGAGCTGGCGGATTGGTGGCGCGACTTCCAGAATGCGGACGGCGATGGCCGTGAAGCCTTGCTGGTGCCGGACAGCGGGCCGAAGAAGCGCCGCCGTCGCGTGCGCGGCAAGAAGTCGGCGGGCGAGGGAGATTCCGCCAGCCCGGCGAGCAGCGAAGCCTGAGGTGGGCCGGCCTTGTTTCATCGCGCTGGGCGCCAACCTGGGAGACCCGGTGGCGACGGTGAAGGCGGCGATCCTGGCCCTGCGCCAACTGCCGCAGACCGAGTTCATCGCCGCGTCCTCGCTGTATCGCACGGCACCGGTCGGACTCAAGCATCAGCCCGACTTCATCAACGCCGTGGTGGAACTGGTTGCCGTGTCGCCAGCGCCAACTCTTCTGGAGGCGCTGTTCGAGATCGAGGCACGCTTCGGCCGCCAGCGCAGCGTTAAAAATGCCCCGCGTACCCTGGATCTTGACCTGCTGCTCTATGGCGACGAACTCAGCGACGATCCGCAGCTCACGCTGCCGCATCCGCGCCTGCACGAGCGCGCCTTCGTCCTCGCCCCACTGGCCGAGATAGCGCCGCAGCTGGTCATTCCTGGCCGCGGTCCGGTGGCCGATCTGCTGCTGCGCTGCGCCGACCAGCAGATCGAAAAGCTGCCGCCGACGGGCTGAGCCATGTCCTCGCTGCCGCATATTCCGGTGGTCTGGCAGACGACGCTGTTGCTGACTGCCTCGAACGTGTTCATGACCTTCGCCTGGTACGCCCACCTGAAGAACCTCAACGACCGGCCGTGGTGGATTGCGGCGCTGGCATCATGGGGCATCGCGCTGTTCGAGTACCTGCTGCAGGTGCCGGCCAACCGCATCGGCCATCACGAGATGTCGCTGGGGCAACTCAAGATCCTGCAGGAAGTAATCACTCTCACGGTATTCGTTCCGTTTGCTTTGTTCTACATGAAGCAGCCGCTCAAGCTTGATTTTCTGTGGGCGGGTTTGTGTATCCTAGGCGCCGTCTATTTCATATTCAGATCGCCATGACCTACCTCGCCAGCAACAAGCCGATCACGCTGCCGGAACTCGGACGCATGAAGCATGACGGCCAGAAGATCGCCATGCTCACCGGCTACGACGCCAGCTTCGCCGCGCTCGAAGACCGCTGCGGCGTGGATGTGATCCTGGTCGGCGATTCGCTGGGCAACGTGCTGCAGGGCAAGACCTCGACCCTGCCGGTGACCATGGAACAGATGGTCTATCACACCGAGTGCGTCGGCCACATGGCGCAGCGCGCGATGTGCGTCGCCGACATGCCCTTCGGCAGCTACCAGGAATCGAAGGAACAGGCACTGAGGAATGCCGTGCGCCTGCTCGCCGCCGGCGCCGAGATGGTCAAGCTCGAAGGTGGCGAAGTGATGGCGGAGACGGTGCATTTCCTGGTCGAGCGCGGCATTCCGGTCTGCGCCCACATCGGCCTGACGCCGCAATCGGTGCATGCCCTGGGTGGCTACCACGTGCAGGGGCGGGGCGAGGAGGGCGCGGCGCGCATGAAGCGCGAGGCCCTGGCGCTGGAGCAGGCCGGCGCCGCCCTGATGGTGCTGGAAATGGTGCCGGCCCAGCTGGCCGGCGAAATCACCGCCCTGCTCAAGGTCTGCGCCACCATCGGCATCGGCGCCGGCAAGGACTGTGACGGCCAGGTGCTGGTATTGCACGACATGCTCGGCGTCTATCCGGGCAAGAAGGGGCGTTTCGTGCGCAACTTCATGGAAGGTGCCGCCAGCATCGACGCCGCCGTGATCGCCTACGTCAGTGCCGTCAAGGACGGCAGCTACCCGGCGCCCGAACACGCGTATTGAGAGCTTATGAATAAATCTACTGCGCGTGCCGGATCGGGGCTTGAGCGGTGCTCGCTATCCTCATGTACAGACTCGTACATTCCGCTAGCTGCGCTCCGGCCGCACCCCGCTGCGGCCCGCTCGCTACGATTTCTTCACAAGCCCTAGAGCCATGCAGATTCATGAAACCATCGCCGGCTTGCGCGCGGCGCGCGCCAAGGCGGGCCCAGGTAAACGATTGGCGCTGGTGCCGACCATGGGCAACCTGCACGAGGGCCACATCGCGCTGATGACCCAGGCGCGGGACCATGCCGATCAGGTGATCGCCACCATTTTCGTCAATCGCCTGCAGTTTCGCCCCGGCGAGGACTTCGAGAAGTATCCGCGTACCTTCGCCGACGATTGCGAAAGGCTGGCGGCGGCCGGCGTCGAGCACTTGTTTGCGCCTGACGAAGCCGAAATGTATCCGCAGCCGCAGACCTACCACGTTGAGCCGCCGCCCGAGCAGGCCGGCATCCTCGACGGCGAGTTCCGCCCCGGGCACTTTCGCGGCGTCGCCACCGTGGTCATGAAGTTGTTCCAGATCGCCCAGCCCGATGTCGCGCTGTTCGGCAAGAAGGATTACCAGCAACTGATGGTTATTCGCAACATGGTGCGCGAGTTCGATTTGCCCATTGAAATCATCGGTGGCGAGACCGTGCGTGCCGCCGACGGCCTCGCCCTGTCCTCGCGCAACGGCTACCTGTCGGCCGTGGAAAGGGCCGAAGCGCCGCGCCTGTCCAGGGTATTAACCAAAGTCATAGACGCCGTACGTGGTGGCGCACGCGACTTCACCCTAATTGAACAAGGGGCAATATCCGAATTACGGGCCAATGGTTGGGTGCCGGATTATGTTGCATTGCGTAAAAAACTTGATCTACAATTGCCGTCCGCTCACGATTCCGGGTTGGTGGTGTTGGCAGCGGCGCGTTTGGGAAGCACGCGCCTCATCGACAATCTGGAAGTTTAGGTCACTGCGATGCGCTCATGCCGGTGGTGTGCCAGAAGCGAACGAGGCGGGAGTTTGATCCTTTTGGACGGCTCCCGGTTTATTGCCGCCTTTGCATGAGAAAGGTCTGACAATGCAACGCACGATGCTCAAGTCGAAACTCCACCGCGTGACGGTGACGCATGCCGAATTGCATTACGAGGGTTCCTGTGCCATTGATGAAGCCCTGCTCGAAGCGGCCGACATCAAGGAATACCAGCAGATCGACATCTACAACGTGAATAACGGCGAACGTTTCACCACCTACGCGATTCGCGCCGAGCGCGGCAGCGGCACCATTTCGGTGAACGGCGCCGCCGCACGCAAGGCCGCCACCGGCGACCTGCTGATCATCGCCACCTACGCCATGATGAACGAGATCGAATTGCAGCACTTCGAGCCCGATCTGGTGTACGTCGATGCCAGGAACCGCATCACGCACCATAGCCGGCAGATCCCGGCGCAAGCGGCCGCCTGATCCACCCCATTCGGCGATGCACGAGCCCACCCTTGCGGTGGGCTTTTCGTTTCCGGCGTCGCGCAGGCAGGGCGGCTATGGTTCGCGGCTTCGGCGCAGTGTATTCTTTCGGGCACAACAAGAAGAACACAAAGGAGGAGAGGGGAGACATGGCCAAGAAAATACTGATCGCCGACGACGAGCCGAATATCGTCATTTCACTGGAATTCCTGCTCAAGCGCGAAGGCTACGAAGTGGTCGTCGCGCGCAACGGCGTCGAGGCCCTGGTGCGGGTGCGAGCCGAGCGTCCCGACATGGCGATACTCGACGTCATGATGCCGCAGCGCAACGGCTTCGAAGTCTGCCAGGACCTGCGTCAGGACCCGGAGTTCAAGGATCTGCGCATCATGATGCTGACAGCCAAGGGGCGCGACACCGAGGTCTCCAAGGGCCTCGCGTTGGGCGCCGACGTCTATATGACCAAGCCGTTTTCGACCCGCGAACTGGTCGCCAAGGTCAAGGCGCTGATCGACCGGGCCTGAGCGCCGGGCAACCCGCGTATCGCCGATGCCGTCGTGAATTCCCCGGCCAAACTGATCGTCGCCGTCGCCGTCGCCTGCGGCTTCCTGGTGGCCGTCCTGGCGGCCCTGTGGCTGGTGATCGGCGTGGGACTCGAAGCGCCGGAACAGACGCTGCTGGCCGGCCTGCTCGAGCGCCGCGTGGGTGCCTTGCTGATGATCGTGTTTGCCGCCTGGGTGTTCCTGTTCCTGATGCTGCGCGCGGCCTACGAGTTCCTGCTGCTGCCGCTGGCACGCGCGGCCGAGGAAGCCGCCGCCTTGCTCGAGCGGCCGACAGTGCGCCTGAGTCCGCAGGGCAGCCGCGAGCTGCAGGAGCTGATCGGCGCGGTCAACCGGGTTGCCGTCCAGCGCGAGGCGCGCGAGGCCGCCATCGAAGGGCAGATCCGCGCCGCCAATGCCGCGGCCGAGGCCGACCGCAACCGTTTCGCCGTGCTCATGTCGGAACTCGCCCAGGGCGTCATCGTCTGCAACCTCGATGGCCGCGTGCTGCTCTACAACCGTCGCGCCCGCGCCCTGTTCGCCGGCTCCTCGGGCCACGGCATGGCGGCGCTGGGCCTGGGGCGCTCGATCTACGGCATCTTCGACCGGCACCTGATCGCCTATGCGCTGGAGCACATCGCCGCGCGGCGCCGCAGCCACGGCCATTTCGTCACCGCGACCGAGTCCGGCCGCCTCCTGCGCGTGCTGGTGGTGCCGATACCCGAGGCTGGCGCGGCAAGCGAAGGCGGCGCCGGCACGGGAATTTCCGGTTACATGACGATGATCGAGGACATGACCGAGACCTTCGACAGCGAGTCCACGCGCGACCGCCTTTTGCAGGACCTGACCGAGAGCAGCCGCGGCCCGGTGGCGAACCTGCGCGCCGCTGCCGAGACGCTGTACGACTACGCCGACATGGACGCCGAGGATCACCAGCGTTTCCTGGCAGTGGTCCGCGACGAGGCCGAAGGCCTTGCCGGACGCATCGAAGCGGCGGCGCGGACTTATGCTGCCGTGCTCAAGGCACGCTGGCCGCTGGAGGATATGCTCGGCGCCGACCTGCTGACCGCTGCCTGCCGCCGCATCGCCGACCGCTGCCCGCTGCAGGTGAGCCTGGAGGACGTCGATGCCGGGGTATGGATCAAGGTCGACGGTTTTTCGATGCTGCAGGCCATAAGCTACCTCGCAGCGCGCCTGCATGACGAATACCGGATCCGCGACCTCAAGCTGCGGCTGAGCCGCGATGGCGCCATGGCGCATATCGACCTGATCTGGTCGGGCGTGTTCATGAGCACCGAGACCGTGATGCAGTGGGAACTCGATCCGATGAATGCGGCCGGGGAAGCCACGCCGCTGACGGTGCGCGACGTGGTCGAGCGCAATGGCGGCGAGGTCTGGTTCCAGCGCGACCACGCCTCCTACCGCGCCTTCTTCCGCTTCCTGCTGCCGGCTGTCAGCGCGCAGGAGGCCAGCGTTCCCAGCGCGGCGGGGGCGATGGTCGACAGCCGTCCCGAGTTCTACGACTTCGACCTGTTCAAGGGCGAGGAGACCGATCTGGCGCTGGACGACCGGCTCCTGGCGCAGCTTGCCTACACCGTGTTCGACACCGAAACCACCGGTCTGGAACCCTCGGCCGGCGACGAGATCATCCAGATCGGCGCGGTGCGCATCGTCAATCGCCGCCTGCTGCGGCACGAGGCATTCGACCAGCTGATCGATCCGCAGCGCAGCCTGCCGGCGCAATCGGTGAAGATCCACGGCATCACGGCCGCGATGCTCGCCGACCAGCCGCCGATCGCGCGCGTGCTGCCGATCTTCCGCGCCTTCGTCGCCGATACCGTGCTGGTGGCGCACAACGCGGCCTTCGACATGCGCTTTCTGGAACTGAAGGAAGCCGCCACCGGCATCCGCTTCGATCGCCCTGTGCTCGACACCTTCCTGCTGTCGGCTGTGCTGTTTCCCAATCAGGAGACACACCGCCTCGAAGCCATCGCCGAACGCCTCGGCGTATCGGTGCTGGGACGCCACACCGCGGTCGGCGATGCCATCGTCACCGCCGAGGTCTTCCTCAAAATGCTGCCGCTGCTGTTCGAGCGCGGCATCCGCACCCTCGGCGCGGCGCGCGAAGCCAGCGAGAAAACCTACCATGCCCGCATCCGTTACTGATATCGACGCCTGCAACGCAGTATCGGTGAATCTCAACACCGCGCTGTGCCGGCTGCCGCTGGCGCCGCCGGTAGTGGTCGATCCGGCGTGCTCGGTGCGCGAGGCACTGCGCGCCATCGACCGGCAGGAGGCCGAGGCGGCCGTGGTGGTCGATCCGGCGACGGCCGTGCCGCTGGGCATCGTCAGCCTGCGCGAGCTGACGCGCTCGATCATCAACGACGACTGCGACCTGGCCGGTCCGGTCGCCGGCGTGATGACCGGCGGCCTGGCCAGCCTGCCTGCCGACGCCACGGTGCATCAGGCCATGGTGCTGATGTTCCGCCGCGGCATGCGCCAGTTGATCCTGACCGGGGCCGACGGGCGCCTGTACAACGTGGTCTCCCAGGGCGATCTGTACGGCATGCAGGCGGCCGATTCGGCGAGCCTGACCAATGCCATCCTGGCCACCCGCAGCATTGCCGAACTGGCGCAACAGACCATGGCCGTGCGCCGCTTCGCCGCGCGGCGCCTGGCCGAGGGCGACGGGCCGGAAGCATTGTGCGAATGGATTTCTGCGCTCAACGACCTGGTTGCGCTGCAGGCGATCGATCTGGTCGAAGGCGAGTTCGAATTGCCCTACGTGCCCTGGTGCTGGATCGTCTTCGGTTCCGAGGGCAGGATGGAGCAGACGCTGGTCACCGATCAGGACAACGGCATCGTGTTCGCGGCGGACTCGGCGGCCGAGGCGGCGGACCTGCGGCAGAAATTCCTGCCCTTCGCCCAGGCCGTGAACCAGGCGCTCGACGCCTGCGGCTTTCCGCTGTGCACCGGGCAGATCATGGCCGGCAATCCGGCCTGGTGTCTTTCCCTCGACGAATGGAAACACCGCTTCGAAGACTGGATCGTGGTGCCCGAGCCCAAGGCCCTGCTCAATGCCACCATCTTCTTCGATTTCCGGCCGCTCTACGGTCGCGAGGAACTGGTGACCGAGCTGCAGGTCTGGCTGCTGCAGCGCCTGAAGGGCAACGTCGCCTTCCTGCGGGCGATGGCCTGTACCGCGCTGGAGCAGGAAGCGCCGCTGTCCTGGTGGCGCGACTTCCGCCTCGGTGGCGGCAAGGAATATCCCCATACGCTGGATCTCAAGGGCCAGGGCATACGCCTCTTCGTCGATGCGGTGCGGATATATGCGCTGGCGCACGGCATCGAACCCACCAACACCGTTGAGCGCCTGCGCGGCGCGCGTCCGGCGCTGGGCATGCCGGTCGAGGAAGTCGCGGCGATGGCCGCCGCCTTCTACCAGATACAGCGCCTGCGCCTGCAGAACCAGGTCTCTGGCGAGTTTCCGGCCGCCACCAACCGGATCAATCCCGATCGACTGCACAAGCTCGACCGGCAGATACTCAAGGAAGCCTTTCGCCTGGCGCGCACCCTGCAGCAGAGGTTGCGGCTGGACTATCTGAGTTGAGCTCCGTACCGCCCTTGCTCACCTGACCGACCATGCCCATGAACCCCGATATCTTCCAGTCGGCCGATATTTTTCGCGATCGCTTCGAACTGGGGCTGGTCAATCTGTTGCGCGCCAGCGGCGAATTGGGCGAGGACATCCTGGTGCTGGCCAACGCCAATTTCGAGCCGCGCATCTGGGCGCACCTGCACGGCGAACTGCGGCTCTGCTTTGCGCGGCTCGCCGTCGAGCAGGCCGCGGCGGCGCAGCAAGGACGTCTGTTGCATGGCGCGCCGGACGACGTGGTGGCACTGCGCCAGATTCTCGATCATGGCTTCGACACCCTGCGCTCGACCGAACTGCGCCGCGCCGGGCCGTGGGAACTGCAGTTCAATCCGCTGCGGGCCTTTCGTCCGGCACGCCACGGCAATGCTCGCGTCACGGGCATCCGCGCACCCTTCGAGACGACGCGCTTTCACTTCGACAAGCCCTTCCTGCGTCGGGAAATCATCTGGCAAGGCCCGCTGGGCGGCCGCGACGCGACGCTGCTCTACAACAAGTTCCCCTTTGCCGATTACCACGGCCTGCTGGTGCCGGACATCAGCGCCCATCGGCCGCAGTTTCTCGAGGCGGCGGACTTTGCCTGGCTGTGGAAGCTCGCGCGGGAACTGGGCGAACGCATGCCGGGCTTCGGCATCGGCTACAACAGCTATGGCGCCCATGCCTCGGTGAACCACCTGCACTTCCAGACTTTCCTGCGCACCGCGCCGCTGCCCGTCGAAGATGCACGCTGGAGCCATAACGGCGGCGCCGAGCCCTATCCCTGTCGCTGCCTGAGCTTCGACCGGCAGCAGGCGGCGTATGAATTCATCACGGAGCTGCACGAGCGCACGATCGGCTACAACCTGATCCTTGCGGCGGGCAAGCTCTACTGCCTGCCGCGGCGCAAGCAGGGCGAAATCGCCTGTGCCCCCTGGCTGTCAGCGCTGGCCTGGTACGAAATGGCCGGCGGCTTTCCGCTGGCGAACGAAGCCGATTTCGCCCGGCTGGAACCCGCGGAAATCGCCGCGCAGATCGCGGCCGCGGACCTGGTTGGCTGCGATACTCCGTCCGCTCGATGATGGCCATGCGCATCGAGCACATCCGCCGCAGCCTGCGCGAGCAGGGCGCCCTGCCGTGCCACGAGGAGCGCATCCTCAGGTCATGGACGCGGGCGCTGCCGCTCGACAGCGGGCCGGTGCTGCCGGAGAATTTCTTCCCATTGAGCATCCGCACCGCCTTGCCCGGCTTGGCAGCGCAACTTGCCGGCCTGGCGCGAGTGCGCACCGAGCATGCCGGCGATGACGGATCGGCGCGCCTGTTGGTGGAGCTTGGCGATGGCCAGGCCGTGGAGAGTGTGCTGCTGCCGCGCGACGGCGTCTGCGTCTCGACCCAGGTCGGCTGCGCGGTGGGCTGCACTTTCTGCACGACCGGTCGCGAGGGCCTGCTGCGCCAGCTTGGCAGCGCCGAGATCGTCGCCCAGGTGGTGCTGGCCCGTGCCCGCCGCAGGGTGAAGAAAGTCGCGTTCATGGGCATGGGCGAGCCGGCGCACAACCTGGACAACGTGCTCGAAGCGATCGACCTGCTCGGCACCGCGGCCAACATCGCGCACAAGAACCTGGTGTTCTCCACCGTCGGCGACCGCCGCGTGTTCGAGCGGCTGCCGCAGGGGCGGGTCAAGCCGGCGCTGGCGCTTTCGCTGCATTCGACACGCGCCGAACTTCGCGCGCAACTGCTGCCGAAGGCGCCGCGTATCGATCCGGACGAACTGGTGGCACTGGCCGAAACCTATGCGCGCGCCACCGGCTATCCCATCCAGTACCAATGGACGCTGCTCGAAGGCATCAATGATGGCGACGACGAACTCGACGGCATCGTGCGCCTGCTCGCCGGCAAGTACGCGGTGATGAACTTCATCCCTTGCAACGAAGTGGAAGGGGGCGCTTACCGCCGCCCTTCGCAAGAACGCAGCATGGCGATGTCGCTGCATCTGTATCGCCACGGCATCCTTGCCAAGCTACGCCAGTCGGCCGGTCAGGACATAGACGGCGGCTGCGGCCAGCTACGTGCGCGCCGCATCGCGCAAGCCGCCTGATACTTCGGCCGGGTTTCCGGGCGCCCCTTTCAGCGCCGCTTCGAGCATGTCGATGAATGCCCGCGTCTTCGCCGGCATCAGGCGCCGCCCCGGGAACACGACCCAGGCGGTGTGCGAGGGCATGCACCAGGCGGAAAGCACGCGGCGCAATTCGCTGCGACGCACGCTGGGCGCCGCAAAGTAGTCGGGCACGGCGGCGATGCCAGCGCCGGCACGCGCCAGGTTGATCAACAGTTCCGGCGCATTGGCGACCGCCCGCGCCGGCGGCGCGCCCTCCCAGCTCCGGTCACCCGAGGTCAAGGTCCAGCCTGCCGCTTCGCTGTTCCGCCCCAGCAGCCTCAGGGTATCGTGCGAGTTGAGCTCATCCGGGGATGTCGGCTCGCCGCGCTCGGCCAGATAGTTGGGGGCGGCGTAGAGACCGCTGGGAAATACGGCGATGCGCCGTGCGGCAAGCAGCGTGTCGTCGGGCAGATCGCCCATGCGCACCGCGAGATCGAAATTCTCCCCGAGCAGATCGACGCGCCGCGGCGAGAGGTCGAGCTCCAGCGACACCGCCGGGTGCAGGGCGATGAAGGCCGCCAGCATGTCGGTCAGCAGCAGGGTGGCGAAATCGCTGGGCATCGATACGCGCAGGCGGCCGCTGGGGCGCGCCTGGCGGTATTCGCTGAGCGCCTTGACGGCATCGACCTCGGCCGCCACCTGGCGCGCGTGCTCGAGCAACTGCAGGCCGAACTCGGTCAGCGTGAGTCGGCGCGTGGTGCGCAGCATCAGGCGTTCGCCGAGTTGTTCCTCAAGGAAGGCGATGCGCCGCGACACCGTGGATTTGGGCAGGCCGATGCGCGTCGCGGCCCGGCTGAAGCTGCCGGCCTCGGCGACGCGGGCGAAGATCAGCAGGTCGTTGAGCACGTATTGTTCCATTCGTGGAACAATGTTATCCGATTCATGGGCTTCTGTTCTTTCTTGGCTATCAATAAAGTAGGCACCAGATCATCAACCACTCAAGGAGAGCCCAATGAACATACTGCAAATCAACGCCAGCGCCCGCCGCGAAGCATCCAATTCCACCCGTGTCGCCAATTCCATCGTGGCGCGCCTGCAGTCGGCCAAGCCGGCGGCCAGGCTCACGGTGCGCGACCTCGCCGTCACGCCGCATCCGGTGCTGGACGAAGCCGCGCTCGGTGCGCTGTTCACCCCGGCCGAGAAGCGCACGGCCGAACAGGCGGCACGGGTCGCGCTCGATGACGCGCTGATCGCCGAGCTCCAGGCCGCCGACGCGATCGTGCTCGGCGTGCCGATGTACAACTTCGGCGTGCCGGTGCAGTTGAAGAACTGGATCGATGCCATCGCCCGCAACGGTGTGACCTTCCGCTACACCGAAAAAGGTCCCGAGGGCCTGCTCCAGGGCAAGACGGTCTATGTCGCCCTGGCCCGCGGTGGCAGCTATCGCGGCACCGAGGCCGACAGCCAGGTGCCCTACCTGAAGACCGTGCTCGGCTTTCTCGGCATGACTGACGTGCATTTCATCTACGCCGAAGGTCTCAATATGGGCGCGGAAGCCGCCGAGCGGGGCTTCGCCCAGGCCGAGGCGGACCTGGCCGCAGCACTGGCCTGAACCCGAGTCCGCGCAACGCATTCATCAACCAGATCGAGGAGCCATCATGACAAACCAGAAAATCCACGGTAGCGAACAGGTCCGCCAGTCGCGCGGCGTCGAACGCCTGGTCGTCGGCAGCCCCACGTCCGATGGCGCCGGCGTCAAGCTGACGCGGGTGCTGACGCAGCCGCTGCAGCGCCGGCTGGATCCCTTCCTGATGCTCGATGCCTTTGCCAGCGACAACCCCGACGACTACATCGGCGGTTTTCCCGACCACCCGCATCGCGGCTTCGAGACGATCACCTACATGATCGCCGGCCGCATGCAGCATCGCGACAGCGCCGGCCATGAAGGCCTGCTGGAAAACGGCGGCGTGCAGTGGATGACCGCCGGGCGCGGCGTGATCCATTCCGAGATTCCGCAGCAGGAAGCGGGTGTCATGGAAGGCTTCCAGCTCTGGTTGAACCTGCCTGCCAAGGACAAGATGAGCGAGCCCTGGTATCGCGATTTCGCCGCGACCGACCTACCGCGCTTCGAAACCGATGGCGGGGTCGCCGTGACCGTGATCGCCGGCGAGAGCCATGGCGTCGCCGGCGCGGTGACGCGCGAGGCGACGGCGCCGCTGTACCTGGATCTGCATCTGCCCGCCGGCACGCTTTTCGCGCAGCCGCTGCCGGCCGGGCACAACGCCTTTGTCTATGTCTATCGCGGCGAAGTGCGGATCGGCGGCGAGACGCTGCCGGCCCAGCGCATGGCGATACTCGCCAACGAAGCCGAGGCCGACGGGGTGGTGATCGAAGCCGCCGGCGCGGCGAAAGTATTGCTGATCGCCGGCCAACCGCTGAACGAAGCGATCGCCCAATACGGTCCCTTCGTGATGAACACGGACCAGGAGATTTACCAGGCGCTGAACGATTTTCGGGATGGGCGCCTGGCCTGACAGCCCGATTCACTTTTACCCGGGAGGAATGCCATGAACGTTACTTACAAGGCTCATCGCTCGGGTCCCGGATAGCCGGTGATTTCGCGTATCTCCCGATACAGCGGCTGCAGGCGCCGGTACATGCGGCAATAGACCTTGCGGTAGAGCTGTTCGTAGATGCGCACGTGCTGCGGTTCGGGCTGGAATACCTGGCCGACGCGGGTCATTTCGCGCACGGCGGTGGCGAAGTCGGGATGCAGGCCGAGGCCGACGGCGGCGATGATGGCGGCGCCGAGGCCGCTGGTTTCAAAGAGGTGTGGGCGTTCGGTGGGCAGATTGAAGATATTGGCGGTGATCTGCAGCGCGGCATCGCTTTGCGAGCCGCCGCCGGAGACGCGCACGCGCTCGATGCGGGTGCCGCCGCGCCGCTCGATGCGCTCCTTGCCTTCGCGCAGGGCGTAGGCGAGGCCTTCGAGGATGGCGCGGTAGAGATGGGCGCGGGTATGCACGTCGCCGAAGCCGATCACGGCGCCCTTGGCTTCGGGGCCGGGCACCTTGATGCCGGGGTTCCAGAAGGGCTGCAGCATGAGGCCCATGGCGCCGGGCGGCACGGCATTGACCAGTTCGTCGAACAGGCTCTCGGGCGCCACGCCGCGGCTCTGCGCTTCGATCTTCTCGTGCAGACCGAACTGTTCCTTGAACCAATTGACCATCCAGAAGCCGCGCGTGATCTGGATCTCGGTGTTGTAGCGGCCGGGCACCGCGGCCTGGTAGGGCGGGATGAAGGGCGTGGCTTCGAGGTAGTTCGGCGTGGTGGTGTTGATCGTGGCGGCGGTGCCGTAGGAGAGGCAGGCGATCTCGGGCGTCAGGCAGCCGGCGCCGAGCACTTCGCAGGCCTTGTCGGCGGCGCCGGCGATCACCGGCAGGCCCTCGGGAATGCCGGTGTCCCGGGCCGCGGCGGCGCTGATGAGGCCGAGCCGGGCGCCGGCCGGAACCAGCTCGGGCAGCATTGCGCGCCTGACCGGCAGGCATTGCCATTTCCAGTCCCAGGCCGCGGCCCAGCGCCCGCGCCGGTAGTCGAAGGGGATGTAGCCGACCTGGCTCGCCACCGAATCGACGAAGCGGCCGGTGCTGCGGTAGTTGAGATAGCCCGAGAGCAGCAGGTACTTGTCGGTGCGCGCCCAGAGCGCGCTCTGGTGCTGGGCGATCCAGTTGGCCTCGGCTTCGCGGGCGAAGAAGCGGATGGTGTCGCGCATGCCGATCGCGCGCAGAGCCAGTTCCCACCACCAGGCCAGCTTCGGCTCGGCGTCGGCGCGCCGCTGGTCGAGCCAGACGATGGCGGGGCGCAGCGGCTGGCCGTGGCGGTCGAGGTTGATCACCGTGGCGCGCTGGGCGGTGATGCAGACGCCGGCGATAGAAGTCCGCGGCACCTGGGTGTTGGCCCAGAGCCGCTGGCATGCGGCGCACAGCGCGGCCCAGAACTGTTCCGGGTCGTTCTCCACCCAGCCCGGCTCGGGCGACTGGTAGCTGGTGATATCGACCTGGGCCTTGTCCACCAGGTGCCCATGCCGGTCGAATATCAGCGCACGCACGCTTTGCGTGCCGGCGTCGATGGCGAGGAGGTAATCCTTACTCATGGCAGCCTTGGATACTACCGCTACCCGCTTTGTCACCGTGCCGCCAGCGCCAACTCTTGAGCCGTTGCTATGCCGCCGCGATGACGGTCTGCTGCTGCTCGCCGAGGCCTTCGACGCCGAGCCTGAGTCGGTCGCCGAGCTGCAGGAAGCGGCCGCGGCCCAGGCCGACGCCCTGCGGCGTGCCGGTGCAGATCACGTCGCCGGGCAGGAGCGTCATGAAGCGCGAGACATAGCTGACGATCTCGGCGCAGGAAAAGATCATGTCGGCCGTGCTCGAATCCTGCATGCGTTCGCCATTGACGTCGAGCCACAGGCGCAGCCGCTGCGGGTCGGCCACTTCGTCCCGCGTCACCAGCCAGGGGCCGATCGGGCCGAAGCTGTCGCAACCCTTGCCCTTGTCCCACTGGCCACCGCGTTCGAGCTGGAAGGCGCGCTCGGAGACGTCGTGGAACACGCAGTAGCCGGCGATGTGGTCGAGCGCCCTGGCCTCGGTCACGTTGCGCGTTTCGCGGCCGATGACCAGCCCCAGTTCGACTTCCCAGTCCAGCTTGCTGCCGCCGATCGGCATCAGGATCGGGTCGTTGGGGCCGCTGATGCAGGTGGTGGCTTTCATGAACACCACCGGTTCGGCCGGAATCGGCATCTTGGCTTCGAGGGCGTGGGCGCGGTAGTTGAGGCCGATGCCGACGATCTTGGAAATGCCGGTGAAGGGCACGCCCAGCCGCGGCGTGCCGCGTACTTTTGGCAGCGAGGCGGGATTCAGTGCGCGCAGGCGCTTCTGCCCCGCCGCGGCAAGCTCGTTCCAGCCGATGCCGGCGACATGGGCAGAGAGATCGCGGAGTGTTCCGGCAGCGTCGATCAGGCCGGGTTTTTCGCGGCCCCTGGGGCCGAAGCGGACGAGTTTCATGCTGCCTCCTTTTTATTGGGTTTCAGGGTACGGATTTCTGCCGCTTGCCGCGCCAGATCGCGTCGGGTTGCTGTTCTAGGGTTTCCGCCAGCAGGCGCAGGGCGTCGGCGGCGCGGGCGATTTCCTTCAGCGTGGCGTTGACGTTGTCCACCGTGGGCGATTCCTGTTCGGTCAGGCTGCGCACCGCGCCGGCGGCCTTGGCCAGTTCTTCGCTGGCCTGGGTCATGCCGGCGACCAGGCGCGAATCGGGCTTGGCCAGTTCAGCCACACGATCGGCGGCCGTGTCGAGCCTGGCCAGCGCTGCCTGGGCCGCCAGCAGCGCCTTCTGCATTTCGGCCAGGTTGCCGCGCACGTCTTTGAGCAGCGGGCCGCTCTGAGCGTCGAAGCGCGCGGCGAGCGATTCGAGGTGGCGTAACGTGGCGTCGAGACGCTTGGGCAACTGTTGCGTCGCCTTGGCCGACATCAGCTGATTGACCGCGTCGCTGATGGCTGCCACGTCGGCGAGAAACTTGTCCATCGGGAAGCCTTCGAGCTTGGTCGCCAGTTCCTGCACGGCAGTGCGGATGGTCGGGATTTCGCTTTGTTCAGGATCGAGCGCGGCGAAGATCGCCGGCTTGTCCGGGTGGAAATCCAGATCGACATAGAGCTGGCCGGTGAGCAGGCTCTGCATCCGCAGCCGGGCGCGCAAGCCGCGCTCAACCAACTGCCGCACCGTCGCGCGGTCGCGCAGGTCGATCGGATCGCCGCCGCGCGTGCGCACCACCTGGGGCTCCAGTTCGATCGTCACCGGTACCAGGAAGCGATGGCTTTGCGGGTCGAGTCCGAGCTGGATCTGCGTGACGGTGCCGACCTTGACGCCGAGGAAAACCACTGGTGCGCCGACCTGCAGGCCCTGCGCCGCCCCCTCGAAATACATCACGTGCTGCCGCCGCTCGCCGAACCAGCTGCCGCCGGTCAGCAGCAGCGTGGTGACGACGGCCAGCGTCAGCGCACCGAGGACGAAGGCGCCGATCAGCGTGGGGTTGGCTTTGCGACTCACGCCGTTCCTCCCCTGGTGAGGAAGTGGCGCACCTTGGGATGGCCGTTCTTCAACGCGTCCTGCGGATGTCCGGTGGCGATCATGGTGTGGCTTTCGGAATCGAGATAAATCGAATTGTTGCCGATGCTGAGTATGCTGGCCAGTTCGTGCGTGACGACGACGATGGTGGTGCCCAGGCTGTCGCGCAGTTCCATGATCAGCTCGTCGAGACGCCGCGCCGTCAGCGGATCAAGGCCCGACGAGGGCTCGTCGATGACCAGGATGTCGGGATCGAGCGCCATCGCGCGCGCCAGTCCGGCGCGCTTCTTCATGCCGCCGCTCAATTCGGACGGATAGAAGTCCTCGAAGCCGGCCAGCCCGACCAGCGCCAGCTTGAAGGCGACGATCTCGTCGACGCGGGCCGGCGCCAGGCCCGTATATTCGGCAAGCGGCAGCGCGACGTTCTCCGCCAGGGTCAGCGAGCTCCACAGCGCGCCGCCCTGGAACAGGATGCCGAGGCGGCGCTTGAGCCGCTGCTGCGCCTCGGCTTCGGCATTCCAGAAATCCTCGCCGCTGTACAGCACGGAGCCGGCCACGGGCCGCTGCAGGCCGACCAGGGCGCGCATCAGCGTGGTCTTGCCGCAGCCATTGCCGCCCATGACGACGAAGATGTCGCCCTTGTTCACCGTGAAGTCGAGGCCGCGCTGCACGATGAAATCGCCATAGGCCATGGCGAGATCGCGCACTTCGATATGCGCTGTCTCTTTCATATACCGAGTTGGTAGTAGACGACGGTCATGATCGAGGCTGCGATCGTGATCAGCAGGATCGCGGTGACCACGGCGGAGGTTGCCGCATGGCCGACCGCCTCGGCGCTGCGTCCGCACTGCATGCCGCGCAGGCAGCCGGCGAAGGCGACGATCGCGCCGTACACCGTGCCCTTGGACAGGCCGACGGCGAACTGCTTGAATTCCAGTGCGCGCAGGGTTTCCGTGTAGTACTCGAAGACGCCGATGTCGAAGATGGTCAGCGACACCAGCAATCCCGCGAGCATGCCGATGAAGGCCGAATAGAGCGTCAACAGCGGCACCATCAGCATCAGCGCCAGCACGCGCGGCAGCACCAGGAAGTCGAAGGCCGAGATGCCGAGCGTCTGGTAGGCGTCGATTTCCTCATTGACCTGCATGGTGCCGAGCTGGGCGGCAAAGGCGGCACCGGTGCGGCCGGCGATGATGATGCCGGTCATCAAGGCGCCGATTTCGCGCACCATGCCGATCGCCACCAGGTCGGCGATGAATATCTGCGCCCCGACCAGCTTCAGCTGATCGGCGCCGAGGTAGGCGAGGATCAGTCCGACCAGGAAGCTGATCACCGAAACGATGGGCAAGGCACGCGGTCCGACTTCCTCGATCTCCAGCCACAGGTCGCGGGCGCGAAAGCGGGCGCGGCCGGCGACGAGGCGCAGCAGCGACAGCACGAGTTCGCCGAGAAAGCTCAGCATCCGCGGCGCGCCATGAACGAACTCCAGGGTCGCGGTGCCGACCTGGGCCAGCGCACCCTGCGGGCCCGGCTCGCGCGCGGCCAGCTTCTGCTCGGGAACCGCGGCCGCCATCGCCAGCAGGCGCTGTGCGCCGGGCGGCAGACCGCTGGCGTCGACCGCGATGTCGCGCTTTGCACAGGATTTGCTGATGCCTGCGACAAAGGTCAGCAGGCCGGAATCCCAGTCGGCGAGTTCGCTCGCATCGAAACGCAGGCGGCGAACCGGTGCCGCCAGCCGGGCTTGCAGGGTGTCGGCCGCGGGCAGGTGCTGGTCGATGCGCCAGCGCCCGCCGAGCGCGATCACCAGTGTGGCGGGATCGCCGGACGGGTGAACATCGAGCTGCCATGCGGCATCGTCGCGCATGGCCGTTTGTGCGGCTATTTCTTGCCCAGACCGCCGAGCAGTGCAGCGACAGGTCGTTGCGGGCGAATCGGCGCCGGTTTCTCGGTGCCGGCTTCAACTACGACAGTCTTGCTGACATAGGGCTTGTTGGGGTCGAAGTCCAGCCGCGGCAGACGCGGGTCGAGGCGCGGCACATGGGCGGCCGGGCTGGGCAGCGCACGCCCGGCCGGACGGCTGCCGTCCAGCGTCAGCGCCCGATCGTGCTCGCGCGCCTTCTCGCGAGCCCGTTCGAGGTGCTCGCGCCGGTGGCCGCGATTGCTCGGTGGCGCGCCTTCGTGCACCGGCGCCAGTTCGGCGAAGCCGCTGATCTCGACGCGCTCGATCTTGCGCTTGATCAGCTTCTCGATGTCGGTCAGGCGCTGGGTCTCCTCGGGCGCGAACAGCGAAGTGGCGTTGCCAAGCTTGCCGGCGCGCCCCGTGCGGCCGATGCGGTGGATGTAGTCCTCGGCCGTGTGCGGCAGTTCGTAGTTGATGACGTGCGGCAGATCGTCGATGTCGAGGCCGCGCGCGGCGACGTCGGTGGCGACCAGGACGCGGATCTTGCCCGATTTGAAGCCTTCCAGTGCCTCGGTGCGCTGTTGCTGGCTCTTGTCGCCGTGGATCGCGTCGGCGGCTATGCCCTGGCGTTCGAGATAGACCGCCAGGCGGCTGGCGCCGAACTTGGTGCCGACGAACACCAGCACCTGCTTGGCATTTTCCTCGTCGTGCGTCAACAGGTGCACCAGCAGGCTGCGCTTGAGGTCGGAGGCGACCGGGTAGACGCGGTGGGTGACTGTTTCGGTGACCATGTTGCGGCGCGCGACCTCGATCAGTTGCGGCGCCTTGAGCATGGTGTCGGCGAGGTTCTTGATCTCGTTGGAAAAGGTGGCCGAGAACAGCAGGCTCTGGCGTTCTTTCGGCAGCATGGCGAGGATGCGCTTGATGTCGGGGATGAAGCCCATGTCCAGCATGCGGTCGGCTTCGTCGAGCACCAGCACTTCGACGGCGTTGAAGCTGACGCTCTTCTGCTGCACGTGGTCGAGCAGGCGGCCCGGCGTGGCGACGACGATCTCGCGACCCTCGCGCAGTTCGGCGATCTGCGGCCGGATATCGACACCACCGTAGATGCACACCGAGCGCAGTGGCAGGTGCTTGCTGTAGGTGACCACGCTCTGATGCACCTGCATCGCCAGTTCGCGCGTCGGCGCCAGGATCAGCGCGCGCACCGGATGGCGCGCCGGCGACGGCGAGGAACTGGCGTACTTGGCCAGGCGTTGCAGCAGCGGCAGGGTGAAGCCGGCGGTCTTGCCGGTGCCGGTCTGGGCGCCGCCCATGACGTCCTTGCCGGCCATGATGATCGGGATGGCCTGGATCTGGATCGGCGTCGGCGTGGTGTAGCCGGCGTCCTTGATGGCGCGCAGCAACTCGGGCAGCAGGCCGAGCTGATCGAAAGTTGGTGCTGGCGGTACGGCGGCGGCGCTGCTGTCCTCGGTGCCGTCGACGGAATGGGTGATGCCTTGCGTGGTCGCGTTCAATTGAACTCCTGAATCGGCCTGCCCCTCGCGGGGAACCGGTTCAGGCGGCGAAGCGCTTGAGGGAAATGCGGCGGAATGCCGGACTGGGCGCCAACCGGCAGGGCGCGCATGGCGTGTATTGTATTACAGGCGGCGATGCCTACGCTGAAGCCTGTCGCGGCGCGGCCTGCGCCGTTGTCATGGCGCCTTTCCGAGCAGGCGCAGCGTGGCATGGAACAGCGGCTGGTCGGCAGCGCCCAGCGCCTCGACGCTGGCCAGGTGATGGCGGCCGGGCAGGGGCAGGTCGTGGCCCAGGCAATGCGGCCAGGCTGCGCGTATCAGCCGGTTCTGGCGCCGGAACTCGGCGCTTTCCTTGCCGCCGACGGCGGTCAGCAGCGGCGCCGCGAGTTTCGGCCGGTAGGCGATCGGGCTGAGCCGCCGCGCTGTCGCTGCGTCGAGCCCGAGGTCCTGTTGCAGGAAGGGCGTGCGCACCAGAGGCAGCAGGTCGTAGATGCCGGAAACGCAGACCGCGCCGCACAGCAGGTCCGGCGGCAGGTCGGGCGCCAGCAGCGGCCAGTCGGCAGCCAGCATCATCGCGGCCAGATGGGCGCCCGCGGAATGCCCGGCGACCACCATGCGGCGCGCGTCGATGCCCAGTTGCGGCGCGCTGCGATGCAGCCAGGCCAGCGCGCGCAGCATCTGCCGCACCATGTCCGCGATCGATGTGGCGGGCGCCAGGCCGTAGTTCGGCATCGCCACGGCCACGCCGGCGCGCACGAAGGCCGGCGCGAGAAAGGAAAAATCCTGCTTGTCGAGCGAGCGCCAATAGCCACCGTGGATGAACACCAGCAGCGGCGCGTTGCGTGCGGCCGTCGGGTAAAGATCGAGCGTTTCGGCGGGTGTAGGGCCAAAACAGTAATCCTGCTCACAGCGCAACTCGGCGCGCGCCGCGCGCGATTCCTCGCGCCAGCGGGCGAAGATCTGGGGATGGTCGGGGATCGCGGCACGAGCGTTGTACTCGCGGTCGAGTTGTTCGGGCGTCAGCATGCGGTGGCCCCGGTGCGGTGCGGCGCTCCGGGTCTGGCGTTGCACCCCAGCTATTTTCCCGCGGCCTTGGAGGCGCTGAGTTTCAGCGCCGCGAGCAAATCGTAGAGCTGGCCGCGCTGCTTTTCGTCCATGCCGGCGAACAGCTCGACTATCCAGGTTTCATGCGCTTCGGCCATTTTGCGGAAGCTGCGGCGGCCTTCGCCGGTGAGCTTGACGATGTAGGCGCGCCGGTCCTTGGGGCTGTCCTCGCGCACCACCAGGCCTTCGGCGACCAACTGGTCGGTGATCCCGGTCACATTGCCGCCGGTCACCATCATGCGCTTGGACAGCTCGCCCATCTTGAGGCCCTGGGGCGAGCGTTCGAGCTGGGCCATCAGGTCGAAGCGCGGCAGGGTAATGCCGAACTCGGCGCGCAGGCGCGAGCGAATGTGGTTTTCGATCAGGTTGGTGCATGCCAGGGTGCGCAGCCACAGCCGGAGATCGGGGGCGTGTTCGGATGTGGCGCGGGTTTCGGTGTCAGACGCGGCAGCGGCGGGTTTCTTCGACATGTAGGTTGGGCGCTCGCAGGTGGAGTGCAGTTAATATATCGACGCCTAAAATATCAAAAGCTGCTCATTTCCGCAACTGATATGAAGCCAGAATCCCGTGGGACGCCTGCGGATTCACGCGAAATCGGGATTGAGCACGGCGCGCAGCACGGTTCGTCTTTCGCCGTCGCGCACACGGCGGGCAAACCACCAGACGGCGCCTTTCTTGATGGTCCAGTCGGCCTCCGCCCCGCCCAGCAGCTGCGCGGCGACGCGTCCCAGGGTCGGCTGATGGCCGATGATCAGCACCGCACCGCTGTGGTGGGGCCAGCCGGCGACGGAAAGCACGTCGGCGGCCGAGGCGCCAAGACCGAGTTTGGGCTCCACCTCATAGGGCAGTTCCAGGGCGTGGGCGGTCTGTTGTGTGCGTTCGGCGGGGCTGACCAGGACTTTCCGCTTGTGCGGCAGGTGGCGGTGCAGCCAGCGCGCGACCTGCTTCGCCTGCTTTTCGCCGCGCGCGCTGAGGCGCCGCTTGTGATCCGGGAGGCTGCCGTCGCCGTCTTCGGCTTCGGCATGACGCCAAAGTATCAGGTCCATCCAAGTATCTCCAGTGAAAGGAAGCAATGCTGAATCATTGCCGTTACGTGCGTATTATCGTGCGCCGTCGGCGTCGAGCCGCGGCAGGCGCAGCCGGATCAGGCGCGCGCGCTCCTTGGCGATGCCCGCCAGCAGCCGGGAGTAGCGCGGGCCGTGCCAGCCGCCAATCAGGGTGACTGCCTCGCGCAGGCGCGGATCATCGCCGGCGCAGTCCATCAGCAGGGCGCCGGCATTGGTCAGGTCGTTGAGCTGGCCCAGCGTGTCCTGGGCCACGGCGAGACGTTGCAGCACGCGAGCGAATGTGCCGTCCGGCGCCAGGGGCGCAAAGAATTCCAGCGCATAGCGCAGACGCTTGACGCCGATGCGCAGGGCATGCAGCGATGCCGGGTCTTCCAGTTGCGCCGCCACGGCCAGGCGGCGCAGTTTCCTGCGCAGGCGCCGCAGGCGTTCCGCAGCGAAGCTTTGCAGCGGGATCGCGGCGGTGTCGGCTGCCGGCTTCGGGTGCAGGGATTCGAGCGCGGCGAGCAGGGTGCGCCCATAGTCGGGCGCCGCGAGCAGGGCCAGCGCCTCTGCGCGAGCGGCATAGCGGCGGTTGGTGATGTCGCTGGCCAAGGCCGGCAGGCGCGGTTCGTTGGGCAGCGCATCCAGCACCGGGTTGGCGATTTCGCTCAGCAGCACGTCGAGATCGCGCGCGCGGCCAAGATGCGTCATCAGGGCGGCGAGCGGCATGCGCAGCGACTCGGCCAGCCGTTCCGGCAGCACCGGGGCGAACAGCCGCAGTGCCGCACGCAGACGGCGCGTGGCCACGCGCATCTGATGTATGTATTCCGGGTCGTCGCTGGCGAGCGCGCCGTGATGATTCTGCTGCAGGTGTTCGAGGCAGGACAGGGCGATCCGGCGAAAGGCCTCGAATGGTGGCATCGTCGCCGACAGCGCCACGGCTTCGGCCTTGAACGGCGTCGGCGGCGTGCCGAGGTGCAGGCGATAGCCGCGCTCGGCCTTGGACAGCACCGATGGCGTCAGCGCCACGCGCTGGGCGAGCTGGGCGGCCACCGCAAATATCGCATGCACCGGCGCCCCGGCAAGTTCCAGTTCCACTTCGGAGATGGCTTCGCGGCGGCCGTTGGCGATGATCCAGCCGCGATCCAGGGTCAGCAACACCGTGCCGGGAGCGGCTACCAGCGTCCAGGTGATGCGGCGGAAGCGAGTTTCGCAAATCGGCACGATGCGCGCCAAGAGCTTCGGCCGCTGCAGCCATTCGCGTACTGCGGATTGGTCGACGTCGGAAAAATCGAAATTTCCGGCGTAGGGAAATTCCCACTCCGGCCGGCTGGAGAGGCCGGCCGCCGAAGCGCCCGCCAGCTTGACCGTCTGCAGCCAGTCGCGCCCCTTGCGGCGCAGGCGCAGGGCGATGCCGCGGCGACGCAGGGAGAGGTCCGTGGTGTCGTAGTAGATGTTGTCCAGCGTCTCGACCCGGCGCTCGATCGCCTGCTTCAGCAGCGGGTGGCGCAGGAAGCGCCCATGATGACCTTCTGCCAGCGCCAGCTTGAGTTCGACTTCTTCAGCCATGGTGGTGTCCTGACTGGAAAGTCTGCATTATCCATGAAGCGTGCATGAAGATGGCGGCTTGGCACCGCGGGCGCCCTATTCGTATCGCAGCGCCTCGATCGGCAGCAGGCGCGAAGCCTTGCGCGCCGGGTAATAGCCGAAGAATATGCCGATCGCACCGGCGAAGCCGGCCGCCAGCACGATCGAGCTGCCCGAGAGCTCGGTGCGCCAGCCGGCGAATTCGGCGATCGCCGTCGCGCCGCCGACGCCGAGCAGGATGCCGATGGCGCCGCCGATCAGCGACAGTGTGACTGCCTCGACCAGGAACTGGGTCAGGATGTCCCGGGCGCGGGCGCCGACCGCCATGCGCAACCCGATCTCGCGCGTGCGCTCGGTCACCGAGACCAGCATGATGTTCATGATGCCGATGCCGCCCACCAGCAGCGAGACCGAGGCGACGGCAGCCAGCAGCAGCGACATCACCTTCGACGAGGCTTCCTGGGCCTGGAGGATTTCGGACAGGTTGCGCACGTAGAAATCGTCGTCCTGGCCATTCTGCAGCCGGTGGCGCTGGCGCAGCAGTTCGCGCATGCGGGCCTCCGCTTCCGCCATGTTGGCGCCATCCTTGGTCTTGACCATGATCGAGCCGACGTTGCGGCCGGCGGCGTAACGGCTGGAGCCGAGCACGCGCTTCCTGGCGGTGCTGATCGGCATCAGGATGATGTCGTCCTGATCCTGGCCCATCATGTTCTGGCCCTTGCGGTCGAGCACGCCGATGATCGTCAGCGGCACCTTGTTGACGCGCACCACCTGGTCCACCGGGTTGGTCTCGCCGAACAGGTTCAGCGCCACGGTCTGGCCGATCAGGGCCACCTTGCCGGCGCCGTTGATTTCCGCCTGCTCGAAGCCGCGGCCTTCGATCACCGCCCAGTCGCGTACCTGAAGGTATTCCGGCGAGGTGCCGTAGAACACCGTGGACCAGTTTGCATTGCCCGCCACCACTTGGCCGCTGCCGCGCAGCGACGGCGCGGCAGCCTGGATTTCGTCGATTTCGCGGTTCAGCGCATAGGCGTCGTCCTCGGTGATGGTCGGCTGCGAACCGCTGCCGCCGCGGGCGCCGCCCGAGGTCATGGAACCCGAGAGCACCATGATGATGTTGGAGCCGAGGCTCTTGATCTGGTCTTCGACGCGAGCCTGGGCGCCGTTGCCGACGGCGATCATGACGATCACCGCGGCGACGCCGATGATGATGCCGAGCATGGTCAGCGCTGAGCGCAGCTTGTTGATGCGCAGGGCGAGCAGGGCGATGCGCAGGGTGGCAGCGAAGTTCATAGTGCCGCCGCCGCGTCCTTGGGCACGTTGGTCCGGTCTTCGACCACCTTGCCGTCGCGGAAGGAAATGATGCGGCCGGCGAAGTCGGCGATGTCGTGCTCGTGGGTCACCAGCACGATGGTGATGCCCTCGCGGTTGAGTTGCTGCAGCAGCGCCATGATCTCGACGCTGGTGCGCGAATCCAGCGCACCTGTGGGCTCGTCGGCGAGCACCAGTTGCGGGTCGTTGACCAGGGCGCGGGCGATCGCGACGCGCTGCTGCTGACCGCCCGAAAGCTGCGCCGGATGATGGTCCATACGCTCTGCCAGGCCGATCTGGGTCAGGCGGCGTTCCGCCCGCGGGTGGCGTTCCGCCGCGGGCACATTGCCATACAGCAGCGGCAGCGCGACGTTGTCCAGCGCCGAGGTACGCGCCAGCAGGTTGAAGTGCTGGAAGACGAAACCCAGCTTGCGATTGCGCACCGCCGCCAGCTCGTCGCCGGAGAGCGCCGAGACTTCCTGGCCGCCCAGCCAGTAGCTGCCGGCGCTCGGATGATCGAGGCAACCGAGCAGGTTCATGAAAGTGGATTTGCCGGAACCCGAGGGCCCCATGACGGCAACGAACTCGCCGATCGCGATGTCCAGCGTGACGCCGCGCAGGGCTGGCACCACGTTGCTGCCCATGACGTAATCCTTGGTCAGTCCCTCGACCCGGATCAGTGGTGCACTCACGGCAATCCTAGAACAGGCGCGGGCCGGGCATGCCGGACGCCTTCGCCGCGGCTTGCTGGCCGGCGATGACTTCCTGGCCGACCCGAATGTCGCCGGAGACGATCTCGGTCATGCTGCCGTCGGTAAGGCCGAGGCGCACCTCGACAGGCTTGGCCTTGCCGTCCGCGCCGACGATCCAGATGCGGCCGCTGCCGCCACCGCCGCTGGCGCGCGCGGACTGGGCCTCGCCCGCCGTTTCGGCATAGCGCTGCTTCTGTTCGGGGCTGAGGATGGCCGCGATCTTCTCGCGCATCTCGGCGCGGTTGCGTTCCTGCGCCTTGTTCTTCTCCGCTTCGGGCAGCTCGCGCGCGGTCCTGAATTTGTCGCGCATGCCCTCGAAGATCGCATCGACCCTGGACTGCTGATCGGCATCGAGCTTCAGATCGGCCACCAGCCTGTCGCGCAGTTGGGCAAGTCCGCCGCTGCTCGAAGCCGCTGCCGCAGGAGTTGCCGCTGGCGCTACGGCGCTTGCCGTCGTACTGGTCGACTTTTTCTCATCCGCGGCACCGCTGGGGCGGTAGCGCAGTGCCGCATTGGGCACCTTGAGCGCCTTGTCCTTCTGCGCGGTGACGATCCGCACATTCGCGGTCATACCCGGCAGCAAGGTGAGATCGGGGTTTGCCGCCGAGATGACCACGGTATAGGTGACGACGTTGGAAACCACTGTCGCCGCCTTGCGCACCTGCCGCACCTCGCCCTCGAAATGCCGGCCGGCGAAGGCGTCTACGGTAAAGCTGGCTTTCTGCCCGAGGCGCACGCGGCCGACGTCGGCCTCGTCGATCGAGGTTTCCACCTGCATGTCGGTCAGGTTCTTGGCGATGACGAAGAGTTCCGGCGCCTGCAGGCTGGCGGCCACGGTCTGTCCCGGTTCGATGCTGCGCTTGACCACGATGCCGTCCACCGGCGCCTTGATCGAAGTGCGTTCCAGATCGACGCGCGCCGCCGCCAGCTGGGCTTCGCGCTGTCGCACCACGGCTTCGCCGTTCTTCACCTGGGCCTCGGCCGAGGCCAGGGAGGCGCGCGCCGCATCCAGGGTGTTCTGCGCCGTATCGCGCTCGGCCGGGGAAATGAAGTTCCTTTCCACCAGGGTCTTCTTGCGCTCATAGTCGCGTTGGGCGTTGGCGAGATTGGCGCGGGCACGTGCCACTTCGGCCTGCTGCACACCCTGGGCGGCGCGCGCCGCATCGACGTCGGCCTGGGCCTGGCGCACACGGTGCTCATAGGTCTCCGGGTCCAGGCGTGCGATCAACTGGCCGGACTTTACCGGCGAGTTGAAGTCGACCAGGATTTCCTTGATCTGCCCCGAGACCTGCGATCCGACCTGCACCGAAACCACCGGGTTCAAGGTGCCGGTGGCGGAGACGGCCGCCGTGAGCGGGCCGGACTCGACTTTCGCCAGCTTGAACCTGGGTGCATCGGCGGGTGAGCCGTAGCTGCGCCAGGCCGCATAAGTGCCACCGCCGACGGCAGCAAGGGCGAGCAGAAAAATGATGAGTGAACGCTTTTTCATCCGGCGATTCTAGCCGACACCGAGATAAGCACTGCAAGCCGCCTTGCAAGCAAATGTTACCGTTGGCGGCCGAGCCCAGTGGTCGCCGTGGCCGGCCTCGCGTACGGCATAAGATGGGTACGGTGCGGCCTTGTAATCGGTATTTGATGCGAGTAGTGTTTTAGACTTAAATGAAACGGGGCCGGCACGCCTCACTAACCGAGGAGAAACCATGAAAAAATCCAGCAGACTGGCATGCATCCTGGCCGCGAGCGCTTTGCTCCTCGGCGCATGCGCGACGGACATGACGTCCAGCGTGCACCCGGACAAGGTGGTCTATCACATCAACGATTCGTCATCGGCCACCGCGGCGCTGCGCAATATCGGCAACCACCTCGACGTCAATCCGCAGGCGCAGATCGTCGTCGTCACGCATGCCCTCGGGGTGGATTTCCTGATGGAAGGGGCCCGCGACAAGAACGGCAATCCCTACAACATTCCGGTCGAAACGCTGACCGAGCGCGGCGTGACCTTCGACGTCTGCGAAATCACCCTCAAGAGCCGCAAACTGGACCGCAAGCAATTCATTCCCGAGTCGAAGTTCGTGCCCTCGGGCGTTGCCGAGATCGGCAAGCTGCAGGCCAGGGGCGGCTTCGCCTACATCAAGCCCTGAGTTGAGCGCCGCACCGACCCGGCACTGCGCCGACCAGCGCAGTGCCGGGTTTTGACGGGCTCATCAGCCGACGAATCCGGCATTGCCCTTCATGCCCAACAGTTTGGGCTGGTTGAGTTTGCGCGGCGTGATGGTTTTTTTGTCGCGCAGATAGCGCGCGACGACGTCCCACACCGGCTCGCCCTTGGCGCCTTCGGCCACCGGCGCCCAGCCGGCAACCTTGTATTTCCTGTCGGCCTCCAAGGGCTTGCCGTGCAGTCGCATGTCGGTGATGCGCTTGCCCATTCCCGCATTCGGCGTGCAGGTGTATTGCAGGCCGCCGACGCGCACCATGTCGCCGCCCTGCTGGTAATAGGGGTCGGGATTGAACAGGTTATCGCCGACGTCTTCGAGGATGGTCTTGATCTGCTCGCCGCTCATTTCGGTCAGCGTCGCGTGCGGATAGGTGATTGCGGTCTGGTCCATCAGGTGTTCGAAAGTGATTGCCTGACCGGGCAGAATCGTGGTGCCCCAGCGGAAGCCTGGCGAGAAGCCGATGTCGGCGCCTTGCACTTCCATGATGGCATCGAGAATCAGCTGGTCCCAGCTGCCGTTGAAGTTGCCGCGCCGGTAAAGCAGGCCTTCTGAGACGGCGAGCTTTTCTTCCAGCTTGGACTTGTGCGGCGCGCGCGCCTTGTCGATCAGCGCCGCCATCTCGGTGTCCGCCGGCAGCAGATTGGAGAATATCGGCAGCAGCTTGTAGCGGAAGTCGGAAATCCTGCCGTTCCTGACGTCGAAATCCAGCACGCCGAGGAACTTGCTGTTCGAGCCGGCGTTGGTCACCAGGGTCTGGCCGCTGCTGTTCTTGACGATCACCGGTTGCGGTACGCCATCGTGGGTATGCCCGCCAAGTATCGCGTCGATGCCGGTGACGCGGCTGGCCATCTTGAGGTCGACGTCCATGCCATTGTGTGACAGCACGACGACGACCTGGGCGCCCTTGGCGCGGACTTCGTCAACGGTCTTCTGCATGTTGTCGTCCTGGATGCCGAAGGTCCAGTCCGGCACCATCCAGCGCGGATTGGCGATCGGCGTGTAGGGGAAGGCCTGGCCGATCACGGCGACCTTCACCCCATTCATTTCGCGCAGGCTGTAGGGCTCGAATACCTTGTCGCCAAAATCGCTGGTCTTGATGTTTTGCGCGACGAAATCGATCTTGCCCTTGAAATCATTCTCGACGATTTCCAGCACCCGTTTGTCGCCCAGCGTGAATTCCCAGTGCCCGGCCATGATGTCCACACCGAGCAGCTTGCAGGCATCGACCATGTCCTGGCCCTTGCTCCACAAGGCCGTGGCGGAGCCCTGCCAGGTGTCGCCGCCGTCCAGCAGCAGCGCACCCGGCCGGCCGGCACGCAATCGCTTGACCAGCGTTGCCAGATGCGCGAAGCCGCCGATCTTGCCGTAGGTCCTGGCCGCCTTCTCGAAGTCCAGGTAAGTGAAGGCATGGGCTTCGATGCCGCCGGGCTTGATGCCAAAGGCCTTGAGCAGGTGTTCGCCGACCAGGTGAGGCGCCTTGCCCAGCGCGCCGCCGATACCCAGGTTGACGCTCGGTTCGCGGAAATAAATCGGCATCAGCTGGGCGTGGCAATCGGTGAAATGCAGCAGATGGACATTGCCGAATTTCTTCAGGTCGTAGAGGCTGTCGCCCTTGCCGGCAGCCCAGACCGAGCGGGCATCGAGAGCAAATCCGGCGGCGGAGGCGGCGGCCAGGATTTGCAGGAATTCACGGCGATTCATCGAAGACATGACAGGTTCCTTAGGCGGATCCACCAGGGGATGCCGTAACGATTGCAGCGGAGACTGGTCCCACCAGGGGGTACCGTCCGCGGCAGGGTGCCGCGGACATGAAAAGCCTGGCCGCGGCCAGGCTTTTCGGGAGCGATTACTTGTTGACCGGCGACGCGGGGTCGAGCAACAAGGCGACCAGATTCTTGATCTGTTTCTCATCGAGTGCACCGACTCGCCCAAATCGCGGCATTTCGGAACACAGGTTGTGGGCCTTGGCGTTGTAGATCTTGGAATAGACGTACTTCTGAATATCCGGCGTGTTGCCGCGCAGTTTGCCGAACTGATACAGCGTTGGGCCGATCGTGCCGAACGAGGTTTCGTTCGGGCTGATCTGGTGACAGTTGTAGCAATTGCCGCCTACCGGCAGACCGGGCTTGTCCTTCCAGGTGAATCCCTTGCCGCTTTGGGCCGTCTTTTCGCCGGCCTTCCAGTCGCCCATCAGCTTGCCGTCGGCTGGATACTTGACTTCGGCCAATTGGTCGGCCTCCAGGCGCTTTGCAATGTATTCCGGGGGTTTGTTACCGGTGCGGTTGCAGATCATCTGCAGGCCATCTTCGGCCAGCCGGTCGATGGATGCCTGGCCTCGCGCCTGGAAATCCTTGTTGAAGGTTGCGATGGCCTTGGCGCGATAGTCGCCATCAGCGACGGCGGGCAGGGCAATCATCAGGGTGGCGGCCATGCTTACGGCCAGGATAATCTTCTTGGTCATGTCTGTCTCCCTCTTAGCGCTTGATGCCCGGGCCTTTGTAGACCTGGCCGTTGGCGTTGCCAATCATGTAAGTCAGCAGATACGCGATCGCGTCCGAGGCGTATTTCGGCTCGGGAAAGCGTTGCTGGCGGAAGCAGTCGCCCATGCGCCATTGATGGGTCAGCATTACGCCGCCCGTCATGCGATAGCCCGGCCAGCCCTGCACGCCCTTCATGGCGCCGGCGGCGGTGGTGAGGTTGGGCAGATTCTGCATGCGGATGCGCTTGCCGTCCGAGCCATGGCAGGTATTGCAGGAAAAATCATAGGGCCCGGCACGGTAGGCGGCCATCGCCTTGCCGGTTTCATAGGCAGCGCGCACCTTGGGGTCCTTCAGCGGCACGGCAATCCTCATGTTGCGCGAATGGCCGGCGACATAGGTGACCAGGTTGGTGATGTCGGGTGTGAAATTGGCATTGGCGAAGGGCTTCTTCGCGATGTCGGCAAACTTGAAGCCTTGCTTCTCGACCATGCACCAGACGATACGGCGTTCGGCGTCCATCACGGCGTCGGCGTCGGCAAAGTAGCGCGGCATCTTCACGTAGGCGCCTTCGACCTTGCCCACGCCCTGGCCAAGGTCGCAGCTTTCGGCGAGTGACACGTTCTTCGGGCCGCGCTTGGTCTTCCACTGCTCTTCGCCCTTCATTTCGAACAGCTCGGCCGGGTTGCTTTCCTCCATCTCGGCGCGGAACTTCTCGAACTCCAGGGTCGCGGCATCTTTTACTTCGACCGCCGGTGCCGGGGCCATTTTTGCTGCGGGCTTCGCCGCCGGCTTCTTCGGAGTCTGGGCGAGCGCGCCACCCATGACCGCCACGGCGCAGAGCGCGCCAATGAGGTTTTGTTTCATGTTCTCCTCCTGTCCTGTTAAGGGCTGGGGCGGGTATGTCCCGCCGCGGTTTGTGTTTTGTCCCTGCGCGCCGCCGGAGGGTATCCCCGGCGCCGCTCATGGATAAGGCGGTCAGGCTATTGCGGCTTCGTCGGTTCTCTTGTCGCCCTTGTTGTCGACCCAACTGACGACAACCTTGTCGCCCGCCTTGGCACCCTTGACCTTGAAGCCAAAGACGGGGTTACGCGACACGGAGGTGCCGATCTGACCATCGACCACTTTCTTGCCGCCAACCTCGACTGTCATCGACTGTATGAAGTGGGCCGGGATAGCCTTGCCTGCTGCGTCCTTGCGCTGGCCGGTTTCCATCGCGTGCCCCATCAGGACGCGAACTTCTGCGACGTCGCCTTTCATCTGGGCGCGAATTTTCATCGGATCTGCCATGGTGTCTTCCTTATATCCGTTGGGTTGGGTCAGCCGCCGCAGCCGCCGACAGTGACCTTGACTTCTTTTTGAGTCGTATAGAACTTGCCGTCGGCTTTGGCTATCGCCTTGACCAGCGAGGTCTGGCCCATTTTCAGGCGCGCCGAAACTTCCGCCACGGCGCCGTTGGCAAAGTCGAACTGGGCGCAAAGCGGCTGCGGATTTTTTTCGACCAGGATCGCGATCGAACTGGTGTTCGGAATCTTGCTGACCACGTCCACCGGCACCACGGCACCGTTTTCCGCAATGTCAGGTACCTTCAGCATCAGGTCCTTGCTATCGGCAGTTGCTGCAGCGCCCATGCCCTTGAGCGCTCCGGCCGTGTCCTTGGCTTCAAAGGCGGCCTTGTTCCATTCCGCGGCATAGGCCGCGGTCGGCTTCAGCACACCGGCCATGATCAGCGCAGAAAGCGCACCCAAGCTTCCTGCGCCGCGAAGCACGGTTCTCCGTGTAACGTTCATTTCCATTGCTTTGTACTCCTCCGTGTCATCAGATGTCTGCCGATTTCCTGGGCAAATCTATCGCTTTATGTATAGAAAATTAAGCGCCATATTGATTGCCGAGCGATTCAGTTTTGCATACAAATTGCGCGAGGTAAATCGAAATAAATTAATTAGGCTAATCGCTCAAACAATGGAATAAAACCACCTCCGTCATCGTCTGCCAGTCTGTTGCAACGCACCAGATGCGGCGAATTGTCAGAGCTCGATCTGGGTTCCAAGTTCGACTACGCGATTGGTCGGCAGCTTGAAGTAATCGGTCGCCGTACCGGCATTGCGGAACATCCACATGAAGAGTATTTGCCGCCACAAGGTCATGGCCGGCACGCGATTGGGGACGATGGTTTCATGGCCGAGGAAAAACGAGCTTTCCATCATTTCGACCGGAGCCATGCCGTGCTTGGCGCATAGTTCGAGCGACAGCGGGACGTTGGGGTCGTCCTTGAACCCGTAGTTCAGGACGATGCGATAGAAGCCGTCGCTGAGCACTTCGACCAGCATCCGTTCGTCGGCATCGACATGGGGGATGTCCTGCATATTGACATTGAGCAGGATGACCCGCTCGTGCAGCACCTTGTTGTGCAGCATGTTGTGCAGCATGGCGCGCGGAACACCGTCGGGGCGGGTGGTCATGAATATGCCGGTGCCGGCGACGCGGTGCGGCCCGCCATACCGCAGACTGGCGAGGAAGACGTCGAGCGGTATCGAGTCCTGCCGGAGCCTTTCGTAGAGCAGCGTGCGGCCGCGCTTCCAGGTGGCGAACAGCGTGAATATGCCGAGCCCGAGCACCAGGGGGAACCAGCCGCCGTCGAATACCTTGATCAGGTTGGCCGAGAAAAACGCGAAGTCGACCACGATGAACAGGATCAGGAACAACCCGGCCTGCAGCCAGTTCCAGTTCCACAGGGCGCGCACCACGACAAACGCCAGCACGGTGTCGATCATCATGGTCAGAGTCACGGCGATGCCATAGGCCGAGGCCAGGTTCGACGAGGACTTGAAGCCGAGCACCAGAATGATCACGGCCAGCAGCAGCAGCCAGTTGATGTTGGGGATGTAGATCTGGCCCTTTTCGCGCTCCGAGGTGAACTTGATCTGGAGCCGCGGACAATAGCCCAGTTGCATGGCCTGGCTGGTCAGCGAAAATGCCCCGGAGATTACGGCCTGCGAAGCAATGACCGTGGCGGCGGTCGCCAGGCCGACCATCGGATACAGCAGTTCGTCGGGCACCAGCATGAAGAAAGGATTCTTCACGGCCGTCGGATTGTCGAGGATCAGCGCACCCTGGCCGAGGTAGTTCAGGTAAAGGCAGGGAAATACGTATCCCAGCCACGCCCACTTGATCGAGCGCCGGCCGAAATGTCCCATGTCCGCATACAGCGCTTCGCCTCCGGTGATCGCCAGCACCACCGCACCCAGGGCGAGATAGGCGTGGGAGCGGTTTTCGAGGAAGAAGTGCAGGGCATACCAGGGGTTGATCGCAGCGATGACGGCAGGGTGCTTGAGGATGTTCCAGATGCCCAGCACGCCCAGCGTACCGAACCAGAACAGCATCACGGGTCCGAACAGGGCACCGACGCTGGCCGTGCCGCGAGGTTGAAACAGGAACAGGCCGCAGAGCACCAGTATGGTGATCGGGACGATATAAGGTTTGAACATCGGCGTGGCGACTTCCAGGCCTTCGACGGCGGACAGCACCGACATCGCTGGCGTGATCACCGCGTCGCCGTAGAACAGGCCGGCGCCGAAGATGCCCAGTCCCGACAGCAGCCACATCATCCGCGGTCCGGCGCCGCGGGTGCGCAGGGCGAGCGAGGTCAGCGCCATGATGCCGCCTTCGCCGCGGTTGTCGGCGCGGGTGATGAACATCACATACTTGAGCGACACCGTGATGGTCAGCGCCCAGAAGATCAGCGACAGAATGCCCAGCAGGTTGTCCGGAGATACCGCGACGGCATGGGGGCCGTTGAATACTTCCTTCATGGTGTACAGCGGGCTGGTGCCGATGTCGCCGTAGACCACGCCCATGGCCGCAATGGAAACGGCGGCGAGGCGAGGCGTCATGCTGTTCAGAGAATCATTGTTGCTCTGCACCATTTATTGATTATAGGCGCATTACAAATCATGAGTTACCGCACCGAGTCGGACATCCCGATCAATGAGAGCACCAGCGGTGTCGAGCCTCGATGCACCGCTTTTCGTCTTCAGGTGGATTGTGGGACGCCCCGGTTTGTCGGATAATGCGCGCCTCGCGTGGTACATACAGTGCTGCGACATCCCGGGCCGGGGTGACGGAATCGGTAGACGTAGCGGTCTCAAACACCGCCGCCGCAAGGCATGGGGATTCGACTTCCCCCCCCGGCACCAACAATACTTGTCTGGCAAACCGAGTCGGGCCGGCAAGACGGACGCCGGCAGGAAAATCGGCGATATTCCGATTACACTTGGCTCCCGGTGCGATGTAGTGGTTTTCACGGAGGGGACGTAGTGATTGCGCGGAATGCTGGAGTTTCAATGACCGTCCTGCGGGCGTTGCCGATCTTCGAGATGCTCGATGACGAATGCCTGAAGCCGCTGACCCGTGTCGCGATGCTGCGCCAGATTCCGCGAAACACCGTCGCCCTGCATGCCGGCGACAGTACCGACAACATCTACTTCGTGCTTTCAGGATCCTTGAAGGTGCAGGTCAGCGACGAGGAAGGCCGCGAAGTCATTCTGTCGATGCTCGGTCCGGGCGAGTTGTTCGGCGAAATGGGCGTGCTCGACGACCATCCGCGTTCGGCTACGGTGCTGGCCGTCGAACAAAGTGAAGTCGTGGTGATGGGCAAGGCGGATTTCAAGCAATGCCTGGTGGAAAATCCCGATGTTTCCCTGTTCATCATGCGCAACCTGACCAAGCGCCTGCGTCTGGCCGACCGCAACATCGAGAGCCTGGCGCTGCTGGATGTCTATGGACGCGTCGCACGCCTGCTGCTCGAGGCGGCAGAGACCATCGATGGACGCCAGGTGGTGACGCACAAGTTGAGCAAGCAGGACATCGCCAAGATGATCGGCGCTTCGCGCGAGATGGTCAGTCGGGTGATGCGCGATCTCATGGCTCAGGGCCTGATCCTGGAACGCGGCGGACAGTTGGTCCTGGTAGACCTGGCGGCGTTCAGGCGCCATGGCGACCTGGACGTGGCGAATTGATCGTCGACACCGCATATACTGCCGCGCCCGGAGCCTGAAGAGCGGCCGCTCTGCTACCACATGCGCGCCGGCCGACGCAAGGCCGGCCAACGCCGCAAGTCCTTCCCCGCTTCCCGATGCCTTTCACACTTGCCGATTTCGATTACGCGCTGCCGCCGGAACTGATTGCCCAGGCTCCCCTGGCGCAGCGCTCGGCAAGCCGACTGCTGGTCGTCGATGGCGACCAGCGCAGCGACAGCCGCTTTGTCGATCTGCCGCAATGGCTGCGCGCCGGCGACCTGCTGGTGATGAACGACAGTCGGGTCTTGCATGCCCGCTTGCTGGGACGCAAAGACAGCGGGGGGCAGGTCGAAGTCCTGGTCGAACGTCTGCTCGATCACAATACCGTGCTGGCACAAGTGCGGGCGAGCAAATCGCCGCAAGCCGGCAGCCGGCTGCGGCTCGAAGCTGAACTCGATGTCGAGGTGCTGGGGCGCGAGGGCGAGTTCTATCGCCTGCGCTTTGCCGACGATGCCGCCGAACTTATCGAGCGCCATGGCCGGCTGCCCTTGCCGCCCTATATAGAACGCCAGGCCGAAGCCCCCGACGAGTTGCGCTACCAGACCGTGTATGCGCGCGAGAAGGGTTCGGTGGCGGCGCCTACGGCCGGCCTGCACTTCGACCAGGACATGCTGGCGCGACTGCGCGAAATGGGAGTCGGCATCGCCTACGTCACCTTGCATGTGGGCGCCGGAACCTTTCAGCCGGTACGCGCCGTCAAGCTGACGGAACACCGCATGCATACCGAGCGCTACGACTTGCCGCCCGCCACCGCGGCGGCGATCGCAGCGACCCGCGCCGGCGGCGGCCGCGTCGTCGCGGTCGGCACCACGTCCTTGCGTACCCTGGAATCCGCGGCGTTGGACGGAGGCTTGAAAGTTGGCGCTGGCGAGACGGCGCTGTTCGTCACTCCCGGCTTTGAATTCAAGGTGGCGGACATGCTGGTCACCAATTTTCACTTGCCCAAATCCACCCTGCTGATGCTGGTTGCGGCGTTTGCCGGCATGGAGAAAATCCGCTCCGCCTACCAGCATGCGATTGCGGAGCGCTATCGCTTTTTCAGCTACGGCGACGCCATGTTGCTGCATCGAAGGCGGGAACAATGAACTTTGAACTGCTTGCCAGCGACGGTGCGGCGCGACGTGGAACGCTGACGCTGGCGCACGGCGCGGCACCGACCCCGACTTTCATGCCGGTGGGCACCTATGGCACGGTCAAGGCGATGTCGCCGGACGAGCTGGTCGACATCGGCGCTTCCATCGTACTCGGCAACACCTTTCATCTCTGGCTGCGTCCGGGCTTGGAGGTGGTTGCTGCGCACGGCGGCCTGCACCGCTTCATGGGCTGGAACGGGCCCATCCTGACCGACTCGGGCGGCTTTCAGGTGTTCTCGCTGGGTGAGCTGCGCAAGATCAGCGAGGAAGGCGTCAGGTTCGCTTCGCCGATCAACGGCGACCGGCTGTTCCTGACGCCGGAAGAATCAATGCGTATCCAGCATGTGCTGAATTCCGACGTGGTGATGATTTTCGACGAATGCACGCCCTATCCGGCGGACCTGCCCACGGCGGCGCAATCAATGCGGCTCTCGCTGCGCTGGGCGCGGCGCTCGCGCGACGAACACGACCGGCTGCAGAACAGCAATGCCCTGTTCGGCATCGTCCAGGGCGGCATGCACGAAAGCCTGCGCGACGAATCCCTGGCGGCGCTGGTCGACATCGGTTTCGACGGCTTTGCCATCGGCGGTCTCTCGGTCGGCGAACCCAAGGAGGAAATGGCGCGCATCCTGGCCCACACCGCGCCGCGCCTGCCGGCCGACAAGGCGCGCTACCTGATGGGCGTCGGCACCCCGGAAGACCTGGTGTATGCCGTGGGGCAGGGCATCGACATGTTCGATTGCGTGATGCCGACGCGCAATGCGCGCAATGGCTGGCTATTCACGCGCCGGGGCGACGTCAAGATCAAGAACGCCAGCCACAAGAACGATACTCGGCCGCTGGACGAGACCTGCGGCTGCTACACCTGCCGCAATTTCACGCGCGCCTATCTGCATCATCTGCATCGCGTCGGCGAGATACTCGGGGCGCGGCTCAACACCATCCACAATCTTTACTATTACCAGACCCTGATGGCGGAAATGCGCCTCGCCATCGAGCAGGGCGACTTCGCCGGCTTCCGTCTCCGCTTCGAGCGGGGACGGGCCGGCGAGCAGGTATAATTCGCGGCTTCATTTCAGACATTCTTGGAGATTCATAGTGCTGATTTCAAATGCTTACGCGCAGGCGGCCGGCGGCGCCGCCGCCGACCCGACGGGCGGCCTGATGGGCATGCTGCCCATTCTTTTGATGTTCATCGTGCTCTGGTTCGTCATGATCCGGCCGCAGATGAAGAAGGCCAAGGAACAGCAGAAAATGGTCAGCGAACTGGCCAAGGGCGACGAAGTGGTGACCCAGGGCGGCATCACCGGCCGCATTGCCAAGGTGGGTGAAAACTACCTGAGCCTCGAAGTGGCCGAAGGCAAGGACGGCCCGGTGGTGATCACCGTGCAGAAGAACGCCGTGGGCGCGCTGCTGCCCAAGGGTACGCTGAAGAACCTGTAATTTTTCGGGCCGGCCGCGTCAAAGCGCAGGCCGGGCACCACGCCATGAACCGCTACCCCCTCTGGAAAAACGCCCTGGTGCTGATCGCCCTGGTGCTTGGCCTGCTCTATACCCTGCCCAACTTTTTTGGCGAGGCGCCGGCTGTCCAGGTGGCGAGCGTCAAATCGACGCACAAGGTCGACGCCAAACTCCTGGCTCAGGTGGAAGCGGCGCTCAGAACGGCATCGATCGCCCCGCAAGGGATGGTGCTCGATCTCAACAGCGTGCGCGTGCGGCTGGCCGACACCGATACCCAGCTCAAGGCGCGGGACGCCATCGAGAGGGCCCTGAACCCGGTGGCGGCGGATGCGACCTACAGCGTGGCGCTGAATCTGGTTTCGGACTCGCCCAACTGGCTGAACGGCATCAACGCCCTGCCGATGTATCTCGGTCTCGATCTGCGTGGCGGCGTGCATTTCCTGTTGCAGGTCGATATGAAGGGTGCGCTGACCAAGCGCCTCGATTCGATCGGCGCCGATTTGCGTAGCCTGATGCGCGACAAGAACATCCGTCATGGCGGCATCAGCCGTGAGGGACAGACCGTGGCGATACGTTTCCGCGAGGCGGAAACCCGCGACAAGGCGCGCGGCATCCTGACCGAGAGCCAGCCCGACCTGGAACTGGTCGACGCCCAGGAAGGTACTGACTTCAAACTGGTGGCGACGCTGAAGCCGGTGGCGCAAAAGCGCATCCAGGAATTCGCCGTCAAGCAGAACATCACCACCCTGCACAACCGCATCAACGAACTCGGCGTCGCCGAGCCGGTGATCCAGCAGCAGGGCATAGACCGGATCGTGGTGCAGTTGCCGGGGGTGCAGGACACCGCCAAGGCCAAAGACATACTCGGCCGCACGGCAACGCTGGAAGTGCGCATGGTCGATGACGAGGCCAGCGCCAACCCGGATATCCTGGACCGGGCTGCCCGCGGCCAGCCGCCTCCCGGCACCGAGTATTACGTCGAGCGCGGTGGCCGCGGCCTGCTGGTGAAGAAGCAGGTGGTGTTGACCGGCGAGCGCCTGACCGACGCCCAGCCAGGATTCGACAACCAGACCCAGGAGCCGGCGGTGCACCTGTCGCTCGATTCCGCGGGCGCACGCATCTTCAAGGACGTGACGCGCGAGAGCGTGGGCAAGCGCATGGCCATTTTGCTGATCGAAAAGGGCAAGGGCGAGGTGGTCACGGCGCCGGTGATCCGCACCGAGATCGGCGGCGGGCGCGTGCAGATATCGGGCCGCATGAGTACCGTCGAGGCCCAGGACGTGGCCCTGCTGCTGCGCGCCGGCTCGCTGGCGGCGCCGATGGAAATCATCGAGGAGCGCACCGTCGGGCCGAGCCTCGGCGCCGACAATATCGCAAAGGGCTTCAGTTCCACGATGTGGGGCTTCATTGCCATCGCCGTGTTCATGATTGCCTACTACCTGCTGTTCGGCGTCGTGTCGGTGTTCGCGCTGTCGGCCAACCTGTTGTTCCTGGTGGCGCTGTTGTCGCTGCTGCAGGCGACGCTGACCCTGCCCGGCATTGCGGCCATCGCCCTGACCCTGGGCATGGCGATCGACGCCAACGTGCTGATCAACGAACGGGTGCGGGAGGAACTGCGCGGCGGGAATTCGCCGCAGGCAGCGATCACGGCTGGCTACGAGCGCGCCTGGGCGACCATTCTCGACTCGAACATCACGACGCTGATCGCTGGCATCGCGCTGCTGATTTTTGGCTCCGGTCCGGTGCGCGGCTTTGCCGTGGTGCATTGCCTGGGTATCCTGACCTCGATTTTCAGTTCGGTCGTGGTGTCGCGTGCGCTGATCAACTGGATTTACGGCCGCCGGCGCAAGCTGGAAGCGGTGAGCATCGGACAAGTCTGGAAGCCGGGAGTCTGACATGGAATTTTTCCGCATACGCAAAGATATTCCCTTCATGCGCCATGCCCTGGTGTTCAACATCATCTCGTTGATCACCTTTTTGCTGGCGGTGTTCTTCCTGAGCACCAAGGGGCTGCATTTTTCCGTCGAGTTCACCGGCGGCACGCTGCTGGAAGTCAGCTATGCCCAGGCACCCGACTTGCGACAGATCCGCGAGCAACTGCAGGGCGACGGCTTTACCGACCCACAGGTGCAGAACTTCGGTTCCTCGCGCGACGTGCTGATTCGCGTCCCGCTGGCCAAGGGCGCCGAAAGCTCCAAGGTTGGCGATCAGGTCATGGCGTCACTGATGAAAGTTGGCGCTGGCGGTACGGCGTCGGCGTTGGTGCCCGAACTAAAACGGGTCGAGTTCGTCGGGCCGCAGGTCGGCAAGGAGCTCGCCGAAGACGGCGCGCTGGCGCTGCTGTTGGTGGTGATCGGCATCATGCTGTATCTGGCCTTTCGCTTCGAATGGCGCTTCGCCCTTTCGGCCATCATCGCCAACATGCATGACGTGGTGATCATCCTCGGCTTTTTCTCCTTTTTTCAGTGGGAGTTCTCGCTGCCGGTGCTGGCGGCCGTGCTGGCGGTGCTGGGTTACTCGGTCAACGAGTCCGTGGTGGTGTTCGACCGGGTCCGCGAAACCTTCAAGAAGAAGCGCGGCATGACCACGCCGCAGGTGCTCGATCACGCCATCACCAGCACCATCTCGCGCACCATCATCACCCATGGTTCGACGCAGATGATGGTCACCTCGATGCTGATTTTCGGTGGCGCTGCGCTGCACTACTTCGCCCTGGCGCTGACCATCGGCATCCTGTTCGGCATCTATTCGTCGGTGCTGGTGGCGAGTCCCCTGGTCATGTGGCTGGGCGTGTCGCGCGAGCAGTTCGTCAAGCCCAAGGTAGAAAAGCAGGAAGCCGTGGTCTGATGCAGCGCATCCGCGTCTGGGATTTGCCGACCCGGATGTTCCACTGGGCTTTGGCTCTCTGCGTGGTCGGCTCCTTCATGACGGTAAAGCTAGGCGGCAATGCCATGGTCTGGCATGGCCGCATCGGCGTGGCCGTGGTCGCTTTGCTGGCGTTTCGCCTGGTCTGGGGTTTTGTCGGTTCGACCCATGCGCGCTTCAGCCAGTTCGTACGCGGGCCGCGCGCCATCACAGACTATATGCGCGGGCAGTGGCAGGGCGAAGGACACAATCCGCTCGGCGCGCTGTCGGTCTTGGCCATGCTCGGCACGCTCTTGCTGCTGGTGGCGACTGGACTGTTCGCCAACGATGACATCGCCTTCGAGGGGCCGCTGTACGTCCTGGTCGGCAAGGAATTCTCGGATCGGGTGGCCGGCATCCATCGCCTGGTCGAGCCCTTGACCGTCCTCTTGGTGCTGGCACATCTGGGCGCCATCGTCTATTACGTCCGATTCCGCAAGGAAACCCTGATCATGCCGATGATCACGGGCTGGAAAGTTGGTGCTGGCGAGACGGCGAAGGGCGGCGGAGCGATGGCCTTCTGCTTCGCGCTGGCGATTGCGTTGGGCGCAGCCTACGGCGCCAGCGGCGCCTGGATCGCGCCACCCCAGCCTACCGCGGCGCCTGCCGCGGCGCCGAGCTGGTAAAACGAAACGGCCACCCGAAGGCGGCCGTGGCGCTGGGGCTTTTTTTTCGAAGGCGAGAAATTACTTCTTTTCTTCCTTGCGGAATTCGTCGTGGCAGCCCTTGCAGGCCTTGCCCAGATTGCCGAACTGGGCTTTGACCGCAGCCGCGTCGCCGCTGGCGGCGACCTTGGCCATTTCATTGGCTTCCTTGTTGTAGGCCATGCCGACTTCCTTCAATTTGGCGGCGTTCTTGAACATTTCCGGCTTCACGTTGGTGTCGCGCCAGCCCTTGCCGGTGTCGGTTCCCGGCTGGAATAGCCCGCCTGATCCTGAGTTGGCCAGCGCCTGAATGGTGTTCGCGGCCTGGATCACCTGATCCTTGTTGTAGCTGCCTTCGATGTTGGCCTTGATGCGGGCCATACTCCAGACCTGAGTCTGCATCACCGACTGGCGCCAGCGGATCTGGTCTTCGGCCTTGCCGATGGTTTGGGCCAGGAGTGCGCCGGAGAGACCAATGGCGAGAGTGGCGACGACGAACTTGTTGAATTTCATTTGAACTCCTTTTTCTGTCGAGAGGAAGGCCAGCAGGTACCGGCATCCGGTATACGATCAGTGTCCGGGAATTATTCCATGCTTCCGTCAACGGCCAAGTGACCTCGGTTACAGACGCAGGAGCTCGCGGGGTATCGCCCAAAATGCTGGGGATCGCGCCGGCTAATCGATTCCCGTGGCGAAGAGGTGTTTGACGCGCAGCAGGCGCTTGCCGTCGGTCGCCAGTTCCAGCAGTCGGTCGATGTTGGGATGCTTGCCGGGATTCTGCCGCGCATCGTCGGTATGCTCGGCGTACAGTTCCAGCCCCTTTTTGGCCGCCTCGGCGGTGATCGCTCCGTATATCTGTCCGAGATGGTTGTAGACGGAAAGCGAGCCGGTCTGGCCCGGCTTGTTTTCTATCGTCGCGGCAACCGCACCTTCGCTGTCCAGCAACTGGATTGCCGCCAGATGCGAGATGCGGGGCAGCTGTTTGAGATTGTCCGCAAACGCCATGTCAGATCCGCCTGGCCAGTTCCGCCGCTTTGCCTATGTATGACGCGGGTGTCATGTCCAGTAGGCGCTGACGGTCTGCCTCGGGCAGCGGCAGTTTGGCGATGAACTCGCGCAGAGCCTGTTGCTCGATGCCTTTGCCGCGCGTGAGTTCCTTGAGCTGCTCGTAGGGGTTGGGCACGCCGAAGCGGCGCATCACCGTCTGCACCGGCTCGGCCAGCACTTCCCAGGCCTGGTCGAGGTCTTCGGCAAGGCGCTGCGGATTGGCTTCGAGCTTGGCGAGCCCGCGCAAGGTCGAATCGAAGGCCAGCAGCGTGTAGCCGAACGCCACGCCCATGTTGCGCAGCACCGTCGAGTCGGTGAGGTCGCGTTGCAGGCGCGAGATCGGCAGCTTTTCCGCCAGGTGACGCAGCACGGCGTTGGCCAGTCCCAGGTTGCCTTCGGAGTTCTCAAAGTCGATCGGATTGACCTTGTGCGGCATGGTCGATGAGCCGATCTCGCCTTCCTTGAGTTTCTGCTTGAAGTAGCCCAGCGAAATGTATTGCCAGAGGTCGCGGTCGGCATCGATCAGTATGGTGTTGGTGCGCGCCATCGCGTCGAACAATTCGGCCATCGCGTCGTGCGGTTCGATCTGGATGGTATAGGGATTGAATTCCAAGCCGAGGGACTCGATGAAGCGGCGGTTGAAGCGCTCCCAGTCGATATCCGGATAGGCTGCGAGATGGGCGTTGTAGTTGCCGACGGCGCCGTTGAACTTGGCACTGAGCGATACCGCGGAAATCTGCTTGCGACTGCGGATCAGGCGCGCCGCGATATTGGCCATTTCCTTGCCCAGCGTGGTCGGCGTGGCCGGCTGGCCGTGGGTGCGAGCCAACATCGGCAGCTCCGCCAACTGATGGGCCAGGTCGCGCAGGCGGGCGATCAGGCGGTCGAGTTCCGGCAACAGGCTGCCGCCGATTGCATCCTTGAGCATCAAAGCATGGGACGTGTTGTTGATGTCTTCCGAAGTGCAGCCGAAATGGATGAACTCGCTGACGCGCATTACCTCGGGATTGCTCGCCAGGCAGTCCTTGAGCCAGTATTCCATGGCCTTTACATCGTGATTGGTGCGGGCCTCGATGGTCTTGACGGCCTCCGCATCCGCGACCGAGAAATTGGCAATTACCGAGTCCAGCTGTTTGATCGTGGCAGTCGAGAACGCCGGACATTCGGCGATTTCCCCTGCGGCGGCGAGCGTCTTGAGCCATTCGATTTCGACCCGAATGCGATTGCGGATGAGGCCGTATTCCGAGAAATGAGTGCGCAGGTTTTCAACCTTTGCGGCATAGCGACCGTCGAGCGGCGATAGGGCAGTGAGTGCGGTGAGTGTCATGTCTTTGGCGAGGAGAGGGCGATGCGCGGGAGGCCCCGACGGCATGGACGATTTTAACATGCGGGCTGTCGCCCTCCGCTCGCCGGTCTGCGGCCTCCAACGGACGGCGTGCTATAGTTTCCTTGCCCGAAACCTTGCGATTTATCCCAATGAAACTGATCGGTTCCCTTACCAGCCCTTATGTCCGCAAGATACGCATCGTGCTGGCGGAAAAGAAGATCGACTACGATCTGGTCATCGATTCGCCGTGGGCGGAGGGCAACCAGGTCGTCGCGCTCAATCCGTTGGGCAAGGTTCCCGTGCTGGTGCTTGACGACAACAGCACGCTCTACGATTCCCGGGTAATCGCAGAGTATCTGGACATGGTGGCACCCAACAGTCGCCTGCTGCCGGCTTCCGGCCGCGAGCGCATCAGCGTCAAGCGTTGGGAGGCCCTTGCGGACGGCGTGCTGGATGCCGCCGTGGCAGCGTTTCTCGAGGCGCAGCGTCCGCTTGGCGAGCGTAGTCCGTCATGGATAGCACGGCAGCGCGGCAAGACTACCCAGGCGCTGAAGGCCATGTCGGAAGATCTGGGCGAGCAGCTCTGGTGCCATGGCAACAGCCTCTCGCTGGCGGACATTGCCGTCGGCTGTGCGCTGGGTTATGTGTCCTTTCGCCTCGGCGACATTCGGTGGCGCGAGGATTATGCCAATCTGTCGCTGCTGTATGAAAAACTGATGCAGCGCCCTGCGTTCGCGGAAACCGTACCGCCGGGCTGATTCCCGACTCGGCCCGGGGCACTGCCGGGAAAGTCCGCCGTCCCTGGATTTATTCTTCGGCCGGGTTTTGCTCGGCGGTACCGTCGAGTCTCGCAATCAGGCGCGGTAGCAACTTCTTTTCGGCCTGATGGGTGAGTTCCCCCATCAGTTGATCCGCCAATCCATCTGTGACTTTCAGCACGGCGTGTGGCAATTCCTGCTCCAGCCAGCGCGATAGTTCCTCGCGCAAGGCGTCGAGATGCTGCTGCATGTGCGGTGGGGCCGTGGCCAGCGCGGCTTCCTGATCCGTGACGATGTCGGTAAGGACAGGCAAATCGTCGTCGGGTGGCGGGACCTGAGGGGCTGCCGGGACCGAGCCGGCAACATAGGTCCGGTTGCGTCGAATCAGCGCATCGGCCTGGCGCAGAAGATCAGCCGTATCCTCGTCAGCCATCTATCGGAAGCCTCCGGAGATGTCACGGTTTTCCAACGGGTAACCGCGTTCGCGATAAAAGCGGAAGCGTTCGCGACCTGGCAAGCGGTCGGCATCTTCGATGCTGACGATTTCGATCAGTTCCTCGAAGCGGCTGAAACCCGACGGGACTTCGTCCGACAGATTCAGCAGGCATTCGTCGTGGAGCGGATTATCGAGCCCCGATGCGAAGACGATAGGGGTTTCTGCCGCCAGATCGTTCTCGGCACGGCAGTGGGGCGTGAAGCCGGTGGCGGGTTGAGTCCACAGCAGGCGGTCGAGATGGTCCCGGCGGTCGCCGGCTGGTACGTACACCAATACTCGTCGGCCTTCGCCGCTGGCGCGCGCCAGCCATGCGGCGACCGCCTGGAGCCGGTCGTGCGCGCCATGAAGAAATGTGATTTTGGTCATGCCCGCTTGCGCTTGGCTACCGGTTTCGGGGCGCTTTTGGCGCGATCCATCAGGAAATGGCTGAGCAGGGGCACCGGTCTTCCGGTGGCGCCCTTGTCCTTGCCGGAGCGCCAGGCGGTGCCGGCAATGTCGAGATGCGCCCAATGGTATTTGTCGGTGAAGCGTGCAAGGAAGCAAGCCGCGGTGATGGTTCCGGCCGGTCGGCCGCCGATATTCGCCATGTCGGCGAAGTTGCTCTTCAATTGTTCCTGGTAGTCGTCCCACAGGGGCATTTGCCAGGCGCGATCGTAGGCGTCCTGGCCCGCGTCGAGTAGTTCCCTGGCGAGGCCTTCGTTATTGGCGAGCAGGCCGGTGGCGACATGCCCCAGTGCAATCACGCAGGCGCCCGTCAGCGTGGCGATATCGACCACGCATTCCGGATCGAAGCGCTCAACGTAAGTGAGGGCGTCGCACAGGATCAGGCGGCCCTCGGCGTCGGTGTTGAGGATTTCCACGGTCTGTCCCGACATCGAGGTAATCACGTCGCCCGGCTTTGTCGCCGCGCCGCCGGGCATGTTTTCCGTGGATGGAATGACGCCGACGACATTGAGCGGCAGTTTCATCATGGCAGCCGCCTTGAGCGTGCCGAGCACGCTGGCAGCGCCGCACATGTCATATTTCATCTCGTCCATTTCCGCCCCGGGTTTGAGCGAAATGCCACCGGAATCGAAGGTGATGCCCTTGCCCACCAGCACCACCGGTTTGGCCCCGGAAGCGCCTCCGGAATGCCGCAGGACGATGAACCTGGGCGGCTCATGCGAGCCGCGGGCGACGGAAAGCAGGGTGTGCATGCCGAGCTTTTCCATATCGGCGCGATCGAGAATATCGACGCCCAACGCGTGCGATTTTGCGAGCTGCCTGGCCTGGTCGGCGAGGTAGCTCGGAGTGCAGATGTTGCCTGGCAGATTGCCGAGATCCTTGGCCATATCCATCCCGGCCGCAATCGCCAGCCCTTCCGCCAGCGCGTTTTCGGCGGTGGCAAGTTCGTTGCGACGGGTGACGCAGAAGGTCAGTTTGCGCAACGGGCGACGCACTTCCTCTTTCTTTGATTTGAGGCGATCGAAGCGGTAGAGCGTTTCTTGCACCACCAGCGCGGCCTGTCGAATTTTCCAGGCAACATCGCGCTTCTTGACCGCAAGTTCGGTCAGATAAAGCGTGCCGTCGAAGCCCCCGGTTTCGTTGAGTTGTCGCACCGCGGCGGCCACGGCGGTGCGGTATTCCTTTTCGCGGAATTCCCTTTCCTTGCCAAGTCCGACCAGCAGGATGCGATCCGCCTCGACGCCGGGAACACCATGGAGCAACAGGCAACTGCCGCTCTTTCCCTCCATGTCGCCGCGGCGCAAAATATCGCTGAGAAACTGGTGGGCGGCATTATCGATGACCTCCGCCGCGGCGGAAAGCTTCCTCGGTTCGAAGACGCCGACTACAACGCACGCGCTGCGTTGCTTTTCCGGGCTTCCGCTTTTTATGCTAAATTCCAAAATGCTCTCCTTGGAGGTGGCGGAAAATCGGAGAAATTGTTCTGTTTCGAGTGGTTTCCGCCAATACCGCGATTATTCCCCAAGTTTTCACCAAAAGTCAAAGCAGATATTCTGTTACACGATGATTTTCCAGCGCGCCGCAATTAGGGAGTTCACCCATACGGCGGTGGGGGTTTTTGTCGCCCTCTTCGCGATCCTGATGACCACCCAGTTGATTCGTCTGCTGGGGGACGCGGCGGGCGGAAAGCTGGCATCCGAGGCGGTAATTGCTCTGTTGGGTTTTCGTGCAATCAGCTACCTGCCGGTACTGCTTTCGCTGACCCTCTTCGTCGCGGTGTTGATGACGCTGTCGCGCTGGTACCGCGATTCGGAGATGGTGGTCTGGCTGTCATCCGGGATCCCCCTCACCGCCTGGGTCAAGCCGGTATTGAAGTTCGTTGGGCCGCCGGTGCTCGTGATAGCCGTTCTTTCACTGCTGCTGGCGCCATGGGCGACACAAAAGAGCGAGGCATACCGCCAGAGCATGGATCAGCGAGACGACGTGGCACGCGTGTCTCCGGGTGCATTCAACGAGTCGAGTGGCGCCGACCGAGTTTTTTTCGTGGAAAGTGTTGCCGGCGAGGATGGAAAGGTAAAGAACGTATTCATCAGCTCCATCCAGCAGGGCCGGTTGGGCGTAATGGCGACGGCGCAGGGCCACACAGAAACCGTTCCCAACGGCGACCGTTTTCTCGTTCTGGATCATGGACGGCGCTACGAGGGCACCGCGGGAACACCGGAGTACCGGGTGATGGAGTTCGATCGCTATGCCTTGCGCATCGAAACCAAGGAGGCCCGCGGATTTGAGGATTCGCCCCGCACCAAGCCGGTGTGGGAACTCGTGCGAGATCCTCAGCCGGCCCATCTGGCTGAACTTCTGTGGCGTCTCGGCTTGCCTCTTGCGGCATTGAATCTGGCCGTACTGGCGATACCGCTGGCATTCGTCAATCCGCGTGCCGGACGGACCAATAACCTGATATTCGCACTACTTACTTACATGATCTACAGCAATCTGCTCAGCGTCAGTCAAGCCTGGGTTGCGCAAGGCAAACTGCGTTTTGAGATTGGCGTCTGGGCGGTTCACGTCGGCATGTTCGTGCTGCTGGTGGTGCTTTTCTATCGACGGCAGAATCCCCTGGCATGGGGGAAGCTGCGGTGGCGCTGAAACTCTACGAACGCCACCTGGCCCGTGAGATCTACGCGTCCACCGGCTTGGTATTGCTGGCATTCCTGATGCTCTTTGCGTTCTTTGACCTGATTCATCAACTTGAAAGCATAGGCAAGGGCAGTTACCAGATTCAGCATGCGCTGGGCTATGTGATTCTGACCTTGCCCGGCCGGCTCTATGAGTTGTTCCCGATCGGCGTTTTGATCGGAACGCTGTATGCCCTTACCGTTCTTGCGCGTCATTCCGAGATTACCGTATTGCGCGCCGCCGGCCTCTCGACGAAGGATCTGCTGTTCACCTTGGCCAAGATTGGACTGGTGTTCTCCGCGTTGACCCTGCTGGTCGGTGAGTTTGTGGCTCCGCCGTCGGAACGGGCAGCCCAGAAACTAAGGCTCGAGGCGATGGGCTCCCTGGTGGCACAGGAGTTTCGTTCCGGCCTGTGGGTCCGGGACGAGCGCTCGTTCGTGAATGTTCGCGAGGTGCTTCCGGACGCGACTTTGCACAACGTGCGCGTGTTTGAATTCGATGACCGGTTTCAGCTGCTTTCCATCACCCAAGCCGACGGAGGTCACTATCTCGGTGCGAATACCTGGTCACTGGATGGCGTGGTCCGCACGGTATTTTCCGGCGATATGGCACACGTGGAAAGGTATCGCGAGCTAAGCTGGAAATCAGCGCTCAATCCGGACCTGTTGGCCGTGCTGTTGGTGGTGCCGGAGCGCATGTCGCTGGTCAATCTATATCTCTTTATCCGCCACTTGAGCGGCAATCAGCAAAAAACAGATCGCTATGAAATTGCGATGTGGAAGAAGCTCTTCTATCCCTTGGCGGCGCTGGTGATGATGTCTTTGGCCTTGCCGTTTGCCTACATGCAGGATCGAATGGGCGCGGTGACCATCCGCGTATTTGCCGGCATCATGCTCGGCATCGGTTTCCACATGTTGAATGGTCTATTTTCAAGTCTCGGCGTAATCAACAGTTGGCCACCCTTCTACTCCGCGATAACGCCAAGCGTGCTGTTCTTGATGGCCGCCGCCGGAATGCTATGGTGGGTTGATCGACGCTGAGGAACCTTGCTGTCGCTTGAACACCAATCGGGTCCCCGCCAGGCGATCATGGAGGAATTGGCGATCGCGATCGAAAAAAGCCCAGAGCACTCCGGCACCAAAATAGAGGAGGCTGGGCCAGGCCAGAACATAACGCAGTGCGAGGCGTGCCGGGGATGGTTGAGCGCCACTTGGCGTGGTTAGCCCGATATTCCAGGTCTGCATCGCCAGGGTCTGCCCACCATGAATCCAGTACCAGAGAAAATAGGCGCCCAGCACGATGAATACGTGGCCGAGCAGCACCCAACCCGGTAAGACGATGTCGAATCCCATTCCCAGGGCAAGGTGCGGCAGCATGAAACTGACGGAAAGTACCCCAAGCAGCAGCAGACTCTCGTAAAGCATGCTTGCAACCCGGCGACGCAGGCTCGGCAGTTGGGCGGCGGTGGGCGCCGCTGCGACAGACATCGTTGCCGACTAACGTGTTGTCGCGGGAGCGACCGGGGCGACAGGCGCCGGTCCGCCCGACGGGATCGATGGTTTGGGCGCAACGGCTGGCTTCGAGGGCGCAGGGCGCGGCGTCGGCTTGCGCGCGGCCTCAGTCTTGAGGCGGGTTTTCTCGCTCTCCGGAAGTTCCTTGTACTCCTGCCACTTCAACTTGACCGCTTCCTTTTTTTCAGCGGGCGCTTTTTGTAGCGATCTGTACTTGTCTCTTGCCCGCTTGCGCTCGTCGGGCGTGAGTTTGGCCCAATCGGTCATGCGTCGCTGCATGCGGGCCTGTTCGCCGGGAGCCATGGACTGGTAGCGCTGAGCAATACCCAGCCACTTCTTTCGTCGGAAGCCTTCCATGCTGTCCCATTCGCTGGAAAGTGGAGCGAGAACGCGCTTCTGCTCCGAAGTCAGCTCGGACCAGGACGGCTGCGAAAGCGGAGGAACTATGGCTGCATGACTGGGCGGGAAGGCCAGCCAGAACGCTACTGCGAGGATGAGTCCGAAGCGTACTCGAGCCATGCGTGGAAGCCTCGATCAAGATAGGCGGCAGGGGGTAGTTCGTCGGCCAGTAGTGCGCTGTCGATTTCCTCGAATTCACGGGCCTGCTCATAGGCATCCCAGTAGTAGGTTCCTATGGCACCGACACTCAAAGCCACAACAGCAAGCAGGTTCCGCACTTGCGGAAAAATTGCAAGCTCCACGCTGTGGCCAATTCCTGCGATGCGCAAGCCCATTACCGTCGGGCGTTGCCCATTCAGGGCGGCTTGGCGGGCTTCATAAAGACGAGCAGTCACCTTCTTGTCGAGAATATCTACCCCCTCGTTCAGGATCTGCCTTGTCTTGTAGCCAAATTCCGTATTTTCATTCATAGCTCTATGCCTTTTGCCCTGAGCGCTGCGGCCAGGGTATGCGTGGCGCGCGAACAGTGTGTCTTAACGCTGCCTTCCGTGCAACCCATTACCGCCGCGGTCTCGGCAATGTTCATTTCCTCCCAGTAACGCATCAGGAAGGCTTCACGTTGACGCGGCGGCAGTTTTTCGATCTCTTTTTCAATAATACCAAGGAGTTGCGATCTCTCCAGCTGCTGGTGCGGCGGAGCCAGGGTGGCAGACTCATTCTCCCCGGCAAAGGTTTCAAGCGGATCGGTATCGTCATCTTCATTTGGCGACAGGGATGACAGCAGCGTAGTCCACAAGGACCTTACCTTGGATCGCCGGTAACAGTCGCGAATGGCATTTTGCAGGATTCTCTGAAACAGCATCGGCCATTCCGCGCCTGGGCGGTTGCCGTATTTTTCCGCAAGACGCATCATCGCATCCTGAACAATGTCCAGTGCGGTCTCCTCGTTTCGGATGGCAAACATGGCCTGTTTGAAGGCGCGTCGCTCTATGCTGGCAAGGAAATTGGATAGTTCGGTTCGGGAACTCAGGAGTGACTCCTGTCACCTTTCAGCAGTTTTTCACTGCGAAAGGCCGACTATATCCGCAAGGGATACCGTCTCCGGTGCGAGCACCGCAGACATAAATCTTGACCATTCGCGGACGAGTCAGTAAGGTTATACGTTTCACTCGAAAAGTGTAACAGGTGTAATCAATGCAGCTAACCGGCGCAGAAATTGTAATCAGGTGCTTGCAGGAGGAAAAGGTCGAGTACGTGTTCGGCTATCCCGGCGGCTCGGTCCTTTATATCTATGACGAACTCTTCAAACAGGACAAGTTCAAGCATGTCCTGGTTCGCCATGAGCAGGCGGCCGTTCACGCGGCGGATGCGTATTCGCGTTCATCCAACAAGATAGGCGTCTGCATGGTCACCTCGGGGCCGGGCGTAACCAACGCGGTAACCGGGATCGCTACGGCCCATATGGATTCGGTGCCGATGGTTATTATCAGCGGCCAGGTACCTACGGCCTACATCGGCCAGGATGCCTTCCAGGAATGTGACACAGTCGGCATTACCCGACCCTGCGTCAAGCACAACTTTCTGGTCAAGGATGTCAGGGACTTGGCGATAACCCTGAAGAAGGCGTTCTACATAGCCAAGACGGGCCGCCCCGGTCCGGTCCTGGTGGATATTCCTAAGGACATCACCAACCAGAAGTGCGAATTCGAATACCCCAAGGCCATCGCCATGCGCTCCTATAGCCCGGTGGTCAAGGGCCATAGCGGGCAGATCAAGAAGGCGGTGCAGATGCTGCTGGAAGCCAAGCGGCCGATGATTTACGCGGGTGGCGGCGTGATTCTTTCGGATGCGGCTGAAAGGCTGGTCAAGCTTGCCCGGACTCTCGGGTATCCGGTGACCAATACCCTGATGGGATTGGGGGGATATCCGGCTACCGACAAGCAATGGCTCGGCATGCTGGGCATGCATGGCACCTACGAGGCCAACATGGCCATGCAGAATTGTGATGTGCTGATCGCCGTCGGTGCGCGCTTTGATGATCGCGTGATTGGCAATCCGGCGCATTTTGCAGAGGTTTCGCGCAAGATCATCCATATCGACATCGATCCGTCCTCGATTTCGAAGCGGGTCAAGGTCGACGTACCCATTGTCGGTAATCTGCCTGATGTGCTTGACGAATTACAGAAGCTTCTCGAAGCTTCTGCCGGAGTGCCTGATCCGAAGGCACTGGCCGCCTGGTGGAAGCAGATCGACGAGTGGCGCGCCAAGAAGTCGCTGAAGTACAAGCAGGGCAAGGAAATCATCATGCCCCAGTATGTGGTGGAGAAGCTCTATGAAGTGACTGGTGGCGAGGCCTTCATAACCTCTGATGTGGGGCAGCACCAGATGTGGGCGGCGCAGTACTACAAGTTCGACAAACCCCGTCGCTGGATCAATTCTGGTGGCCTCGGCACCATGGGCGTAGGTTTGCCCTATGCGATGGGCGTACGCTTCGCCAATCCAAAGGCGACTGTGGCGTGCATTACCGGCGAAGCCTCGATTCAGATGAACATCCAGGAATTGTCTACGGCCAAGCAGTTTCGTCTGCCGATCAAGATCATCAACCTGAACAATCGCTATTTGGGCATGGTGCGCCAGTGGCAGCAGATGTTCCACGGTAATCGCTACTCCGAGTCCTATGTCGATGCCTTGCCGGATTTCGTCAAGCTGGCAGAGTCCTACGGCCATGTAGGCATGAAGATAGAGCGTCCGGCCGACGTGGAGCCGGCGCTGCGTGAGGCATTCACCAAGCACAAGAACGATCTGGTGTTCATGGATTTTCTCACCGATCAGACGGCCAACGTCTATCCGATGGTGGCGGCCGGCAAAGGCTTGTCGGAAATGATTCTGGCCGAGGAACTGTGAGCATGCGACATATCATTTCCATTCTTATCGAAAACGAGGCCGGCGCGCTTTCCCGTGTTTCCGGCTTGTTCTCCGCCCGCGCTTTCAACATCGAGTCGCTGACCGTGGCGCCGACCGAAGACGCCTCGCTTTCCCGCATGACCATTGTCAGCACCGGATCGGACGATGTCATCGAGCAGATCACCAAACAGCTCAACAAGCTGATAGATGTTGTCAAGGTGGTGGATCTGTCCGAAGCTGCGCATATAGAGCGCGAGCTGATGCTGGTAAAGGTGCGCGCCGCCGGCAAGGATCGTGAGGAGATGAAGCGGATTGCGGATATTTTCCGCGGTCGCATCATTGACGTCACCGATTCGACTTACGTGATCGAACTGACGGGCAACGGCTCCAAGCTGGACGCCTTTCTTGAAGCCATTGATCGCTCCCTGATACTTGAAACCGTTCGCACCGGCGTTTCAGGCATCGGACGCGGCGATCGAATCCTCAAAGTATGAACTCTGGAACGAAGGAAAACGAATGAAAGTCTACTACGACAAGGATGCCGACCTTTCCCTGATCAAGGGCAAGAAGGTCACTATCGTCGGCTACGGCTCGCAAGGGCACGCTCACGCGCAGAATCTCAAGGATTCGGGTGTGAAGGTAACGGTTGGTTTGCGCAAGGGAGGGGCTTCCTGGGACAAGGCGAAAAAGGCCGGACTCAAGGTCGAGGAAGTTGCCAAGGCGGTGAAAGATGCTGACGTCGTCATGATGCTGCTGCCCGACGAAACCATTCCTGCGGTCTATTACAGCGAGGTTGAGGGCAACATGAAAAAGGGTGCCGCGCTGGCATTCGCTCATGGCTTCAATGTTCATTACAACCAGGTGGTTCCCCGCGCGGACGTGGACGTGATCATGATCGCTCCGAAGGGACCTGGCCACACAGTGCGCTCCGAGTATGTCCGGGGCGGCGGCGTGCCCTCGCTGATCGCGATTCATCAGGACAAGTCGGGCAAGGCCAAGGATATTGCCCTGTCTTACGCTGCAGCGAACGGCGGAACCAAGGGTGGCGTGATCGAAACCAACTTCCGTGAGGAAACCGAGACCGACCTGTTTGGTGAACAGGCGGTGCTTTGTGGCGGTCTGGTGGAATTGATCAAGGCCGGTTACGAGACGCTGACCGACGCAGGTTATGCGCCGGAGATGGCGTACTTCGAGTGCCTGCACGAGGTCAAGCTGATCGTCGATCTGATATTCGAGGGCGGCATAGCCAACATGAACTACTCGATCTCGAACAACGCCGAATATGGCGAGTATGTGACCGGACCGAAGGTAATCGGCGCTGAAGCCCGTGCTGCCATGAAGGATGCCCTGAAGGCAATTCAAGAGGGGGAATATGCCAAGAAGTTCATCCTCGAGGGCCGCACCAATTACCCGGAAATGACCGCCCGTCGGCGTCTGATCGCCGCCCATCCGATCGAACTGGTCGGCGAGCAGTTGCGCGCGATGATGCCGTGGATCAAGAAAAACAAGCTGGTCGATCAAACTAAGAATTGATTCCTGCCGTCACATCACAAAGGGCGCAGCTGTGCTGCGCCCTTTGTGTTTTCTGCGGTTGGAGCTATGCGGGCGCCGCGTACGGGCTCGACGCGCAAGCAAGTAGACGCGCGCTGGTTGCCGAACCAGCATGAGCCGTTAGAATAGACTACGTTCCCTTCTGTAATTCAACCATGCCGGCAATTCCACCTCGCAAGGCGCTGATGAATTCCGAACTGCGTCGGCGCGGCATTTATCTGCTGCCCAACCTGCTGACGACGGCAGCTCTGTTTTCCGGTTTTTACGCCATAGTTCAGGCAATGACCGGACGCTTCGAGCATGCGGCAGTGGCAATTTTCATCGCCATGGTATTCGACGGCCTGGATGGACGTGTGGCGCGCATGACGCGAACGCAGAGTGCTTTCGGCGCGGAATACGATTCACTTTCCGACATGGTGTCCTTTGGTGCGGCCCCGGCACTGATTGCCTTTGAGTGGGCGATGAAGGGCATGGGCAAGTGGGGCTGGATCGCTGCGTTTGTCTATTGTGCCGGCGCAGCATTACGCTTGGCCCGCTTCAATACCAATATTGGAATTGTGGATAAGCGCTATTTCCAGGGATTGCCCAGCCCGGCAGCGGCCGCGCTGGTGGCCGGTTTCGTATGGATCATCAACGACCTGAATATTCCCGGCGAAGAAGTACGCTGGTATGCGTTTGCCTTGACGCTGTTTGCCGGTATCACCATGGTCAGCACCGTGCCCTACTGGAGTGGTAAGGATATCAATCTGCGCCGCAGCGTGCCATTCATTGTCCTTCCCGCCATCGTTCTCGGTTATGGGCTCGTGTCGTCGTATCCGCCGGGAATTCTGTTCGCCCTGTTTCTTGCCTATGCCCTGTCGGGTTACGTCATGGCGCTGTGGAAACGTAGTCGGCGAAAGCACAATGCCGGCGAAAGCTGACATCGGATTTGCCGCTGTTACGCGCTGTGGCCCTGACAAAATCTGTTGCGCGATCAGCACAATATCTTTATAGTCGCAGCTATGTTTGAGATGCTGACTTTTTCCATACTGTTTCTTGCCCTCTCCGGCGTGCTGCTTGCACGCCTGCCGCTACGCGCCAAGCTGCTTCCGCTGCTGCGCCGCGCGCGCTAAATACACCTCCCCCACAATCCGGTTGTTGACAGTGCCCGCGCCACGAGGGGCGGGATAAGCCATTTTTTGGTTTTAGTTGCGGTCGCTGCGCTTAATGCGAATACGTCGGCGTCAGCCTCGACTGAAACTTGATTTTCCCAGGAGAAAAACATGTCCAAGGAACAGTTGATCATTTTTGACACCACCTTGCGCGACGGCGAGCAGAGTCCCGGCGCTTCAATGACCAAGGAAGAAAAGTTGCGGATTGCCCGGCAACTTGAACGCATGCGTGTCGATGTTATCGAGGCAGGGTTTCCCGCTGCGTCCAACGGTGACTTTGAGGCGGTCAAGGCAGTTGCCGAAACCATCAAGGACTCGACGGTGGCCGGTTTGTGCCGGGCTTTCGACAAGGACATTGCGCGGGCGCTCGAGGCGGTCAAGGCGGCGAATTCGGGGCGCATCCATACCTTCATCGCGACCAGCCCGATCCATATGGAAAAGAAGCTGCGCATGTCGCCCGATGACGTGCTTGTCGCCGCCCAGCATGCGGTGCGCTTCGCCCGCAACGGAATCGACGACGTGGAGTTTTCCTGCGAGGATGCCGGGCGGTCGGATCTGGATTTCCTCTGCCGCATCATCGAGGCGGTGATCAAGGAAGGGGCGTCCACCATCAATATTCCGGACACCGTCGGCTATAACGTTCCGGAACAGTATGCCGAACGGATTCGCCAGCTGCGCGAACGCATTCCCAATTCGGACAAGGTCATCTGGTCGGTGCATTGTCATAACGACCTCGGTTTGGCAGTTGCCAACAGTCTTGCCGCGGTGATGGCGGGTGCGCGTCAGGTCGAATGCACGATCAACGGCCTGGGCGAGCGAGCAGGCAATGCCGCGCTGGAAGAGATCGTGATGGCGGTGCACACCCGGCAGGATGTGTTTCCCTGCATTACCCGAATCGATACGACGCAAATTGTCGCGGCATCCAAGATGGTGTCGAGCATCACCGGATTTCCGGTGCAGCCGAACAAGGCGATCGTCGGTGCCAATGCCTTTGCTCACGAGTCCGGCATTCACCAGGACGGGGTGCTCAAGCACCGTGAAACCTACGAGATCATGCGTGCCGAAGATGTAGGCTGGAACGCCAACAAGCTGGTGCTCGGCAAGCACTCCGGTCGCACCGCCTTCAAGGCGCGCCTCAAGGAACTCGGCATCGAGGTCGAGAGCGAACAGGTTCTGAACGCCGCCTTCACCCATTTCAAGGAACTGGCCGACAAGAAGCACGAGATTTTCGATGAGGATCTGCACGCGCTGATGAGCGACGAAATGGTCCTCACCGACGACGAGCACTACAAACTCGTGTCTTCGATGTTCCACTCTGAAACCGGCGAGGTGCCTCAGGCGCGGCTGACGCTTTCTGCCGGCGGCGCCGAGCAGCAGGCCGAAGCCAGCGGTAGCGGTCCCGTCGATGCAACCTTCAAGGCGATCGAGGCCATTGCAACGAGCGGTACCGAACTGCTGCTCTACTCGGTGAATGCCATCACTACCGGCACGGATGCCCAGGGCGAAGTGACGGTTCGCCTGTCGAAAGACGGCCGAATTGTGAATGGTCAGGGTGCGGATACGGATATCGTGGTCGCTTCCGCCAAAGCCTACATCAACGCCCTGAATAAACTGCGTTCCGGGCAGGAAAAGCTCAATCCGCAGCTTTGATCGCTCTGGAGGGAGCGGCTGCACGCGCATGGCCCAGGCAACCGGCGAAAAGCAGGGTTGCCAGGGCTGCTTCGGCCATTGCCAGTTCTTGGCTTGCGCCCTGGTCGGATGCCGCACGCACCAGACCTTCGGTGACATAGGCCAGCGCCAGCATGGAGGTCCATTGGTGCGTGTAGCGCTTGCCGCGCAGGATGCCGAACAGCGGCAGCAGCAGCGGCAGGGCTTTCAGCGCCAGCATCGAGCCGCCAGGACGCAGCGGAGCCAGCCACAGTTCCCATGCCAGACAGAGAAACAGCAGGCCGACCAGACTGACGGATGCCAGGCGGTTGAACCAGGGATTCATAGCGTGAGTTTTTTAGCCGTTTCGGCCAGGCGGCGTCCGAGCGCGACGGCAAGCAGCTTTTCATGTTCGCTGGCAGCCGTATCGCCATTGCCTCCGCTGACATGGCTCGCACCATAGGGTGTACCGCCTTCGCGTGTCGTGGAAAGCGCCGCCTCGGTATAGGGTATGCCGAGGATCAGCATGCCGTGATGCAGCAGCGGCAACATCATCGACAGCAAGGTTGACTCCTGGCCGCCGTGCATGGTCGTAGTCGAGGTGAATACGGCCGCCGGCTTACCCGCCAACGCGCCCTTGAGCCAAAGGCCGCTGGTCGAATCGAGGAAGTATTTCAACGGCGCCGCCATGTTGCCGAAGCGGGTCGGACTGCCCATCGCGAGACCGACGCATTCTTCGAGATCGCGGGTTTCGGCATAGGGGGCTCCCTCATCCGGGATCGCCGCGGCGGTTGCTTCGCAAACTGTGGATACCCTGGGTACGGTGCGCAGGCGCGCAGCAATGCCAGGTATCTGTTCTATGCCACGCGCGATGTGGCGCGCCAAGTCGCGTACCGAGCCATGGTGGCTGTAATAGAGCACGAGAATTTCGCGGGTGTCGTTTGCCTTCTGCATTTACCGGCCTCCAGTAGAATCCGATTATATGTGGCTCCTGGCACCCTTCCGGCTGATCATGCGGACAATAGGTCGTTTTCACGACGAGCATTGCGTGCAGACGGCGGCGGCACTTTCCTTCGCCACCCTGATCGGCCTGGTGCCGATGATCGCAACGGCGTTTGCGCTGATCTCCGTGTTCCCGGTTGGGGTCGGACTTGGTTCCGCGCTGGAGAAGTTTTTGCTGGCCAACCTGTTGCCTGAGAAGGCCGGCGCCATAATCGCCAAGTACATCGGGCAGTTTGCGTCTCGTGCCGGCCGCGTGACCGTGCTTGGGATTGTGATGCTGGGAGCTACTGCGCTCATGCAGATGCTGACCATAGAACGGGCTTTCAACCACATCTGGCGCGTCAAGTCCGGGCGTCCGTTGTTGCGACGCTTGGCCATGCACGGCCTGGCGCTGGTACTCGGGCCGCTGGTGTTCGGTGCCAGCATCGCCGCGATATCGTTCGTTGCTGGGGTATCGCTTGGCCTGGTCGACGAGCCGCGCTGGGTGAATGCCTTCGTCATCCGCGGTCTCCTGCCCTTCGCGTTCATGACCGCCCTGTTCGGCCTGCTCTATTGGGGCGTACCGAACAAGCGGGTAGTGGCCTGGCATGCGGGTCTTGGCGGAGCGGCCGCTGCGCTGGGCTTTGTCGGTCTGCAGAAGTTATTCACGCTGTATATCGCTACCGGATTCACGGTGAATGCGGTGGTCTATGGCGCCTTCTCCGCAATTCCGGTGTTTCTGGTCTGGCTCTATGCATCGTGGAGCGTGATCCTGATCGGCGCATTGATTGTCGCCGAGTTGCCTCAAGCCGCACGTGCCTAACTGGCCGCCAGGTTGCGGGTGAATTCAAAGACTTCGACGCTGGAGGTTTCGATGAGGCTGCGCTGCGGCATGCATTCGGCGACGAGCAGGTTGTCCGCACGTTCCTGCAGCAAGGTGAATGGACGGGCGTTGTAGTCGCCTCGCATAGCGAGGATCGCTTCGCTGCGGTTGAGGCTTGGCAGCGGCGGAAGCAGCAAGGCGGGTACCGGCGGTTCCGAATTGCGATTGCCGAGAGCCTGTATCCTGACCGGTATGGCCGACGGCGCAAGGACCTCCAGCCCCAACTCAAGTTGGCTGCTGCTTTTGCTGCGCGCCCAGCGCACCAGGCAAATCTGCCAGGCGGCGCCGTTGCCGGTGCGCAAACCTACGGCGCAGCCCGCTACGATTCCGGTGATCCCGCCGACGACATGTACGATCGCGTAGCCCGAGGGACCGTCGTTGAGTATTGTCCAATCGCTGTAAGTCAATTCGCAGGCACAGGAATCCGCCTCCTGATGGGAACCGCTTTCCAACGACGACCAGAGGGAACTGAGCTGGGTGCAGACCTCGACCGGCAGCGACTGTGCGCGGCGATTGAATGTACGTCGGCGCGGCGCTGCCCAGCATTTGCGAGCCCGCTCAAGCGCGTTGCGGTAGTCGGCACCGGCGGCTTGCAGTGGCAGCCCGAGCGATGCGGGTGGTACGCCGTCGTTAAGTTGGTCGAGATGTCGCGTCGCCTGTTCGGCAAGTTCGCCAAAGCGGAAGAACAGACAATTCTGGCCCGCCGGCCTCATGCGTTCCAGCGCAACCGGCGGCTGATCAAGATTGGCGTCGAGCCAGAACCAGTCGCCGGCGCTCTCGGGACACATCATGTCTATCCTGGCAAGGGCTGCGTGTGTCTCCAGATACTCGGCGAGGAAAACGATTTCGCGCGGCGCGAGCCCTTCGGGTTGCGCCGCGGTGAGCGCCAGCATGGCCCTGAAGCGCGCATGGATCGCGCTGATTTCGACGGGAAGGGTCGCCGTCGGGTCGACTGATCTATGGGCGCAATGATACAAAGCTTGGAAATTGCGCCAGAAACTCGTAGGCATCGGAATCGCCACCAGCAAGGCGGCAATGAATTGCCGCGACAGATTTAGCATTCCCTGCAGGCAAATCTGTGCGCTGCTGCGATGCACGCGGGCAAGTTCCTGCGGATCGGCCTCGCCGGCGAGCTTCAACCATGCTTCGCCCAGTTCTGCGCGCAGGCTGATCAAGCCTTGGGCGACGGTTCCCAGGTGAACCGGCAGGGGTAGCTTGACATCGAGCAACATCGGTATCAGCGCATCGTCGATACGCGCGGAACGTTGCTGGAGCAGTTCGTAGATCTTGAGACGGTGCAGGCTGGGAAGTTGCAGCGCATCGATTGCCGCGATGTGGTTGCGCAAGGGAACCAGATCAAGCAGGGGATCGTCCTGCGTTGGCTCGGCGAGCCAATCCAGCACTTGCTGAAGCTGGATCGGCGGTGGAGTAGGGTTCTTCTTGCGGCGCATGATGATCTCAACGGCCGGGATCGAAGCATCATTCTAGTGGAATCCGTACAATATATCTTAGGCTGAAAGGAATCCGGATTGAGTACTTTGCAGTCGACCAAGTTCGGTGATTCCTCATGGTGGCGCGATTGTGGCCCAGGTCTTTCGGCAAGCCGATGTTGTTCGTGTCTTCTCCACCAAACTTGGCGGGACGTCGAATTTGGTGCTTGTCCCAGGTGGCGCGCCGCATACCGTAGACGGGCCGCGAGGCGTTTTCGGGGCACGGCTGCCGGCAAGGCCGGGGGCCCCGGTCGCGCCATGGCCGGCAAAATGGCCGACGCTACGCCTTGTTTTCTCCGGGTTTTTGCAATAAAATCGCCGGCTTTCCGGCTTTTCAAGAGAACACCATGGTTGTTATTCGTCTCGCCCGCAGCGGTGCCAAGAAGCGCCCGTTCTTCAATATGGTGGTAGCTGATTCGCGCAACCGTCGCGATGGCCGCTTCATCGAACGCATCGGTTACTACAATCCCGTCGCCGCCGCCAACGAGCAGGGGCTGGTGATCAACACCGAGCGTCTGGCTTTCTGGCAGGGACATGGCGCCCAGTTGTCGCCGACTGCTGCACGTCTGGTCAAGCAGGCCGCGGCGACCAAGGCTGCCTGAATCGCATGATTGTGTTGGGGCGCATAGTCGCCCCGTTCGGGGTGCAAGGCTGGCTGCGGGTTCATCCCTTCGGCGATGACCCCGAGGCCTGGAAGGCGATGCCGCAGTGGTGGTTTTCCGCGGATGTCGATGCCCCGCCAGAAAAGTGGCAGGCACGCGCGATCGAAGCGGTCAAGCGGCACGGCGATGGCGTCGTGGCGAAGTTGGTCGGCATCGACGATCGCGATGCATCCGAAGCGCTGGGCAGCTGTTATTTCGGTGCGCCACGCGAGGCTTTGCCGGCGCCGGCGCAGGACGAATACTACTGGGCTGATCTGGTCGGCCTGGCAGTGAAGAATATGCAGGACCAGCCCCTGGGCCGGGTCAAGTCTTTGATCGAGACGGGCGCGAATCAGGTGCTGGTAGTGATTGACGGCGAGCATGAACGCTTGTTGCCCTTCGTCGAACAGGTAGTGAAGGCGGTGGATGTTGCGGGCGGCCTGATCCGCGTCGATTGGGGCGGCGACTGGTGAGCTTGCGTTTCGACGTCATCACGCTGTTCCCCGAGATGTTTGCGGCACTTACCGCCTCGGGAATAACGCGGCGGGCGTTGGAGCGTGGCTTGTGGCAGCTCGAGTGCTGGAATCCGCGGCAGTGGACGCAGGATGTGCATCGCACGGTGGATGACCGGCCCTACGGCGGCGGTCCCGGCATGGTGATGATGGCCTCGCCGCTGGAACAGGCGATCAGTGCGGCCAAGGCGGCGGCAAAAGCGGCCGCAGGAGTTGCCGCTGGCGGTACGGCGAAAGTGATTTATCTATCGCCGCAAGGGGCGCCAATTGCCCAGCGGCGGGTGGTGGAACTGGCGGCAAGCTCGGGGGCGATTCTGCTTTGCGGACGCTACGAGGGAATTGACGAGCGGCTGATCGAGCGCTGCGTGGATGAGGAGTTGTCGCTGGGGGATTTCGTGCTTTCCGGCGGCGAACTGGCGGCGATGGCCCTGATGGACGCCTGCATCAGGCAGTTGCCGGGTGCATTGAATGACGAGGCTTCGGCGGTGGAGGATTCATTTGCCGCTGGCTTGCTGGACTGTCCGCATTACACGCGGCCGGAAGTGTATGAAGGATCGACGGTGCCGGATGTCTTGTTGTCCGGCAACCATGAAAGAATCCGCCGCTGGCGCCTGAAGCAGGCGCTGGGACGGACCTGGCAACGGCGCCCGGATCTCCTGAAGACGAGGGTGTTGAGTAGTGAAGAGGCCGAACTGCTGGCGGAATTCCAGCGGCAAGGTAATTAGAAACGGCGCGTATCAGGACCTTGTCGGTCCTGCTCTGGGCGCAAGGTTGGCGGGCCGTAACCGCAGCCATAAATGATGGAGTCAAGCATGAACCTGCTGCAGCAACTCGAAAACGAAGAAATCGAACGCCTGGGCAAGACCGTCCCCGCGTTCGCACCGGGCGACACCGTGATCGTCAACGTGAATGTGGTCGAAGGCGATCGCAAGCGTGTTCAGGCTTTCGAAGGCGTCGTCATTGCCAAGCGCAATCGCGGCCTCAATTCGAACTTCATCGTGCGCAAGATTTCGTCCGGCGAGGGCGTCGAGCGCACCTTCCAGACCTATTCGCCGCTGATTGCCAGCATCGAGGTCAAGCGCCGCGGCGACGTGCGTCGCGCCAAGCTGTACTACCTGCGCAATCGCTCCGGCAAGTCGGCGCGCATCAAGGAAAAGCTCACCCGTAGGGTTGCTCCCGCCGCCTGAGAACTCACGCGCCGGACCTGATTCGGCAGCAGACGGCAAAACGGGCCGCCCGGAGGATACTCCGGACGGCCCGTTGCATTTGGAACGGTCGGCAGGTGTCGCGATTGCGTCGGGTCAGAAGCGCTTCTTGTCCCACTCGATCAGCGCATAGGCCGAATGGTTATGGATCGATTCGAAGTTTTCGCTTTCGACCACATAGGCATCGATGCGCGGGTCGGCATTGAGTGCGCCGGCCACGTCACGCACCAGATCCTCGACGAATTTCGGATTGTCGTAGGCCCGCTCCGTGACGAACTTCTCGTCGGGGCGCTTGAGCAGCCCGAACAGCTCGCACGAAGCCTGGGTTTCAGCCATGTGCACGATGTCCTCGATCCACACCAACTGGTTGGTGGTTGCGGTGATGGTGACGTGCGAACGCTGGTTGTGCGCGCCGCGCTCGGAGATCTTCTTCGAGCACGGACACAGGCTCGTGACCGGGACAACGACCTTGATGGTCTGCCGGTAGCGGCCGCCTTCGATGATTTCGCCGATGAAGGTCACGTCGTAATCCATCAGGCTCTTGACGCCCGATACCGGCGCCACCTTGTTGATGAAATACGGGAAGCTCATTTCGAGATGCCCGGTCGCCGCCTCCAGGCGGGTGACCATTTCGCGCAACATGGTCTCGAAGCTCTCGACCGATATCTCATCCTCGTGCGAGTTGAGAATCTCGACGAAACGCGACATGTGGGTGCCCTTGAAATTATGCGGCAGCCCGACATACATGTTGAAGTTGGCGATGGTGTGACGCACGCCGCCGCTCTTGTCCAATACCTTGAACGGATGGCGTATGTCCTTGATGCCGACCTTGTTGATCGGCAACTGGCGCGAATCCGGGGTGCTTTGAACGTCGGCAATGACGGATTTTTCGGGTGGGGCCATGGGATTCCTGCAATTCATTCTAATTTGGGGTGGTTGTCGGAGTTGGGCTGACGACTATATCATTATCCGACGAATTTACTCAACTATTAATTTCGGCTGCCAATCGCGTCTCGACGCTACGCACAATACCCGCTTCGTCGAGGCCGATTTCCGCCAGCAGCAAGGTCGAATCGCCATGGTCGATGAAATGGTCCGGCAGTCCCAGGCGCAACAGGGCAGTACGCAGGCCCGATGTTTCCAGGGCGCGTGCCACCTCGGCGCCGGCGCCGCCGATCAAGGCATTCTCTTCTATCGTAACCAGCAATTCGTGGTTTGCGGCAAGTTCTTCGACCAGCTTGCTGTCCAATGGTTTGACGAAGCGCATATTGGCGACCGTGGCGTCGAGCGTTGCGGCAGCCTTGAGCGCCGGTGCGAGCATGGCGCCGAAGGCCAGCAGGGCCACTCGCTGCCCCTGGCGCCGGAGTTCGCCCTTGCCCGTCGGCAGGGTCGTCAGCCCCGGCTCTATGGCGGCTCCTGGGCCGCTACCGCGCGGATAGCGCACCGCGCTGGGGCCATTCAGGGTCAGCGCGGTGGAGAGCATCTTGCGGCATTCGTTTTCATCGCTCGGCGTCATCACTACCATATTGGGGATGCAGGTGAGGTAAGACAAGTCGAATGCGCCGTTATGCGTGGCGCCATCGGCGCCGACCAGCCCGCCGCGGTCGATGGCGAACACCACCGGCAGATTCTGCAGGGCGATGTCGTGAATCAGTTGGTCATAGGCACGCTGGAGAAAGGTCGAATAGATGGCGACCACCGGCCTCATGCCCTCGCAGGCGAGCCCGCCGGCAAAGGTGACCGCATGCTGTTCGGCAATGCCGACATCGAAGTAGCGGTGGGGAAACTCCTGGGCAAAGCGGACCATGCCCGAGCCTTCCCGCATCGCCGGCGTGATCCCGATCACACGCGGATCGGCCTGCGCCTGGTCGCACAGCCAGTCGCCGAACACCTGGGTGTAGGTCAGCCGGCCAGACGCCTTGCCCGCTTCGATGCCATTCGCGGCATCGAACTTGCCGACGCCGTGGTAAAGGATCGGGTCGGCTTCGGCGAGCTTGTAGCCCTGGCCTTTGCGGGTGATGACGTGCAGGAACTGCGGACCCTTCAGCTTGCGCAGGTTCTGCAGCGTGGGAATCAATGCATCGAGGTCGTGGCCGTCGATCGGGCCGAGGTAGTTGAAGCCGAATTCCTCGAACAGGGTGCCCGGCGAGATCATGCCCTTGACGTGCTCCTCGACGCGGTTGGCGAATTCGAGCACGTTCGGCATCGACGCCAGCACTTTTTCTCCGGCGCGGCGCGCGGCATTGAAGGTGCCGCCCGACAGCAGGCGCGCCAGATACTTGTTGAGCGCGCCCACCGGCGGTGAGATCGACATGTCGTTGTCGTTGAGGATGACCAGCAGGTTGGCGTCGATCACGCCGGCGTTGTTGAGCGCCTCGAAGGCCTGGCCGGCTGACATCGCGCCGTCGCCGATGATGGCGGCGACGCGCCTCTCCTCGCCCCGGTTCTTCGCCGCGACGGCCATGCCCAGAGCGGCGGAGATCGAGGTGGACGAATGGCCGACGCCGAAGGTGTCGTATTCGCTCTCGCTGCGGCGCGGAAAGCCCGACACGCCGCCCTTCATGCGCAGGCGTTCCATGCCGGCACGGCGGCCGGTCAGCGCCTTGTGCGGATAGGTTTGATGCCCGACGTCCCACACCAGCCTGTCCTCGGGCGTGTCGAACACATAGTGCAGCGCCACGGTCAGCTCGACCGTGCCGAGGTTGGAAGACAGGTGCCCGCCGGTCTTCGACACCGATTCGAGCAGGAAGGCCCGCAGTTCGGCGGCGACCTGGGGCAACTGGTCGCGTTCCAATGCACGCAGATCGGCAGGGGATTGGATGCAGTCGAGCAGCGGATAGCTCATCAGAAAGTCCGCTCGACGATGAAATCGGCAAGTTCATGCAGGCGCCGGGCGGAGTCGCCGAACGGCGCCAGTGCGTCGTGCGCGTCCTGTCTCAGTTTGCTTGCCATGGTTTTCGCTTCTCTTGCGCCAAGGATATTGACGTAGGTTGGTTTGTTCTGCGCGGCGTCCTTGCCGGCGGTCTTGCCCAGAGTGGCGGTGCTGGCTTCGGCGTCGAGGATATCGTCAACCACCTGAAACAGCAGTCCGATGCGGTTGGCAAAATGCCGCAGGTGCTCCAAGGCATCCGGCGCAGCTTCGCCGCAATGGGCGCCCAGCAATACTGCAGCGCGGATCAGCGCGCCGGTCTTGTGAATATGCATGTATTCCAGTTCGCCAATGGTCAGCTGCTGGCCCACCGCGGCGAGATCGATGGCCTGGCCGCCGGCCATGCCGCGCGATCCGGAGGCGAGCGCGAGCAGATGCAGCATGTCCAGCTGGCGCGCCGCGGCGATGCCGGCGAGGCGAGTCGAAAGCGTCTGGAACGCCAGCGTCTGCAAGGCGTCGCCGACCAACAGGGCTGTCGCTTCGTCGAACTGGACATGGCAGCTGGGCTTGCCGCGGCGCAAGTCGTCGTCGTCCATGCAGGGCAGGTCGTCATGCACCAGCGAATAGGCGTGAATCAGTTCGACGGCGATCGCCGGTGCGTCCAGAACCTTGCTGTCGACATCGAAGATCGCGCCGGCCGCGTGGCACAGCAGGGGGCGCACGCGCTTGCCGCCGCCCAGCACCGCATAGCGCATGGCGTCATGCAGTCGAGTGGGCGCGAGGTCGGGCGCGGGCAGGGCGGCTTCCAGGGCCGACTCGGTGCGCTGCTGGATGGTGTCCATCCAGGTCAAGAAATCCATGAGCGTTTCAGCCTTCCTGTTTGCCGCCGGTTCCGGCATCCCCCGGGGCTAGCTGAGCGGCATCGAAGTCGCGCAAGCCATCAGCGTCCAGGATGCGTATCTGCTGCTCCGCCGCGGCCAGGGTGGCCTGGCAGTGGCGCAACAGCGCCGCGCCGCGCTTGTAGGCGTCCAGCGCGTCCTGCAAGGGCATTTGACCGGCTTCCATCGCGGCGACGATGCCCTCCAGTTCGCTGAGGGCGCTTTCAAACGACGGACTTGCGCTTGCTGAATCGGTGTCTGGAGCAGTGTTCGGGAGTGTGGCCATGAGTGAAGCCTTGGCCGAAAACGGTGACCAGCGGCAAGGGAAAACCGTAAAAATAGCCTAAGGTGCGCCCTCTGGTCAAATTGGCTACAATTGCGCGGCTGGTTTTCAGCGCAGATTGTCTCTCCTGACGGTCCTTCAGTTTCGGCGTAACGCCCGCCTACGTGGGCATCGGCCTGATCTGAAACTTTGTTTTCCGTCCGTTTCCGGTTTCCGGGTAAACCCTCTTGGAGGTTGGGAATCATGTCCGAAGTTGGCTCGCGAAAGCTCCTCTCGCCGGGAGCATCGCAGTTTCCGGTTGCGTGGTATTTCGACGAAAAGCTTTTCGAGCTGGAGAAAAAGCTGATCTTCGACGCCGGTCCGGGCTATGTCGGCCATGAGCTGATGATTCCGCAGGTGCATGACTACCGTTCGCAGGAGTGGAACGATCACGCGCGCCTGCTGGTGCGCCAGCCCGATGCCTGCTACGAGATGTCGAATGTCTGCCGCCATCGCCAGGCGATCATGCTCGCCGGCGCCGGCAACGCGAAGAACATCGTCTGTCCGATCCATCGCTGGACCTACGACAGCGGCGGCGAACTGATCGGTGCGCCGCATTTTCCGGCCAATCCCTGTCTCAATCTGGCCAAGCAGAAACTGGAAAACTGGCAGGGACTGCTGTTCAAGGGGCCGCGCTCGGCCAACGCCGACCTGGCCGGCATGAAGGTCGGCAGCGAGCTCAAGTTCGACGGCTACAAGCTCGATCACGTCGAGCTGCACCAGTGCAATTACAACTGGAAGACCTTCATCGAGGTCTATCTCGAGGACTATCACGTCGTGCCCTATCACCCGGGTCTCGGCGGCTTCGTTACCTGCGACGACCTGACCTGGCAGTTCGGCGACTGGTATTCGGTGCAGCGCGTCGGCGTCACCTCGCTGGCGAAGCCGGGTTCGGCCACCTACCAGCGCTGGCACAAGGCGGTGCTCGATTACTACAACGGCGAATTGCCGAAACACGGCGCGATCTGGCTCACCTATTACCCGAACATTATGGTCGAGTGGTATCCCCACGTGCTGGTGGTGTCGACCCTGATCCCGCAGGATGTGGACAAGACGCTGAACGTGGTCGAGTTCTACTATCCCGAGGATATCGCGCTGTTCGAACCCGAGTTCATCAAGGCCGAGCAGGCCGCCTACATGGAGACGGCGATCGAGGACGACGACATCGGCGAGCGCATGGACCGCGGCCGCCGCGCGCTGCAGAAGCAGGGGCGCAACGAAGTCGGCCCCTACCAGTCGCCGATGGAAGACGGCATGCAGCACTTCCATGAGTTCTACCGGCGCGTGATGGCCGAACACATCTGATCGAGGAGACCCGAAATGGGCGCCGGTCTAGTGCCGGCGCCCGTTTCATTTTGTTCTGATGCAATCGCTCTGGATGGTCGCCGCCAGCCTGCTGTTCGCCTGCATGGGCGTCTGCGTCAAGCTCGGCGCGGCGCAGTTCGCGGCCGCGGAACTGGTGTTCTGGCGCGGCTTCATCGCCACGCTGCTGCTCGGCTCATTCATCCTGGTACGCAGGCTGCCGCTGGCCACGCCGCACATGCGGACTCATGTGGTGCGCGGCCTGGCCGGCTTCGTCTCGCTGCTGATGTACTTCTATGCGATCAGCCTGATTCCCCTGGCCGCGGCGGTGACGCTGAATTACACTTCGCCGCTGTTTCTCGCGCTGATGCTGGCGCTGTGGCTCAAGGAACCGGTGCGGCGCGGCTTCTACGCCGTGCTGGCGGCGGGTTTCGTCGGCGTCGTATTCCTGCTGCAGCCGACGCTGGCGCGCGACCAGTGGCTAGGCGCGGCCTTCGGTCTCGGTTCCGGGATCATTTCCAGCATCGCCTATCTCAACGTGCGGCGCCTGGGCGAACTGGGCGAACCGGAATGGCGCACGGTGTTTTATTTTTCGGCCCTGTCGGCTCTGGGCGGCCTGCCCTGGCTGCTGCTGGCCAATCCCTTCCATGCCATCGACCTGCGCGGCGGGCTGCTGCTGCTCGGGGTGGGCGGCTTCGGCGTGCTGGCGCAGCTGTGCATGACCGCCGCCTACAAGCGCGGCAAGACGCTGGTCTCGGCCAGCCTGGCTTACAGCACGGTGGTGTTTTCCGGCGCCTTCGGCATGCTGCTGTGGGGCGAAACCCTGTCCTGGTCGGGCTGGCTGGGCGTGGTCCTGATCGTCGCCAGCGGCGTCCTCGCCACGGCACTGTCGCGGCGCACCGACACCGCAGCTGTCACCGACTGAACGTCGGCGTCAGCCGGTGATCTTGCGCTTCACTGCGCGGGCCACCATGCGCAGGCGCTGGGTCAGTGGCAGGCGCTTGAAGTTGGTCTTCACCGCACCCTGGGTGAAGGCCGTGCGCTTCGAGTAGTCCATGATCAGGTCGACGATCACCGGCCGCCCGGCAGCGGCGAACTCGCGGGCGCTGGCGATGGCCGCGGCTACCTCCGAATTGGCGGCGACGCGGATATATTCGGCGCCGGTGGCGATGGCCACGCCGCTGAATTCGATCGCGCCGAGAGTCGTGCAGGGCTTGCGATTGAAGGGAATCTCCTGCGCCTGGGCGATCTGCGACAGCTCGCCGTCGTGGAATACGTAATAGACAAGGCCGATCCCCAGCCGCGTCGCGGAGACGATTTCCATGCAGGTCATGGTGAAGGCGCCGTCGCCGACGATGGCGAACACTTCGCGCTGCGGATTCGCCAGTTTGGCGCCGATGGCGGCCGGCACCGCGTAGCCCATGCTGTTGAAATCGGTCGGCACGATCAGCGCCTTGCTCTGCCGTACCGGGAACAGTTCGGCGGTCAGGTAGGTGTGGTTGCCGTCATCGACCACGGCGATCGCGTCGTCGGGCACCGCTGCGCGCAGCGCATTGAAGAACAGCGCCGGGTTGACCTTGGCGCCGCTGTCGTGGCGCAGCCATTCTTCGTTGTAGGCCTGCTTGTCGCGGGCGATGCGCTGCTGCAGGTCGAGATTCGCCGGGCGCGCGGCGCCGAGTTGGCGCAGTTCTTCCAGCAGCAGGTCGAGCACCGCGGCCGAGTCGCCTTCGAGGGCCACCGCGGCCGGATAGTTGGCACCGAATACCGCGGGATTGATATCGGCGTGGATCAGGTTCTGCGGCACCGTGACGCCGAAACTGCCGGTGGCGATTTCGGCGAAGCGGGTGCCGACCGCGAGCATGCAGTCGCAGTCGGCAAAGGCGTTGCGCGCCGCAGGCACCGCCGCCGCGCCGAAGCCGAAACCGGTGTGCAGCGGATGGGCGGCGGAGAACACCGAGAGGCCCTGCAGCGTGGTGGCCACCGGCGCCTGGAGGAATTCGGCGATGGCACGGGTCTGCGCGCAGGCGTCGCGCGCGCCCCAGCCGATGAAGAGCGCCGGGCGCCGTGCCGCCAGCAGCAACTCTGCGGCGCGCCGGATGTCGCTGGCCGTTGCGCGCTGTCGTGCGGCGATCACCGGCCGGCTGGGCATCTCGCCCACCTCGCCGGGGAACATCTGCAGGTTCACCGGGATTTCGACGAAGACCGGGCCCGGCTCGCCGGAATGGGCGATCTCCCAGGCCTGGAACAGGATCGGCACGATCTCGGCGTGTGTGGTGACGAGGAAGCTGGCCTTGGTCAGGGGCTTGAGGAAGGCGTGCTGGTCGAGTTCGTGCAACTGGTAGGACTTGTCGAGGTCGGTGCGGATGCCGCCGCAGATCACCAGCATCGGGATGCCATCGAGGAAGGCCTCGCCGATGCCGCTGGCGGCGTGGGTAGCGCCGGCGGCGGGGACGATGACCAGGGTGCCGGTCAGGTCCGAGGTGCGGCTCATGCCGTCGGCCATGAAGGCAGCGCCGCCTTCGTGGGTCACCAGCACCGGGGTGATCTGTTCGGAACTGTTGAGCTCGTCGTACAGCTCGGTGTTGTGCACCCCGGGTATGCCGAAGGTGTATTTGATGCCGAGGGCTTCGAGGGCTTTTACCGCCATCCAGGCGCCGGTTCTTTTCATTCGGGTATCTCCGAGACAGTATTCAGGTGCTTGCGGCCGCGGCCTGGCCGGCGATGCGGCCGGAAAGGATGCAGCCGCCGAGGAAGCTGCCTTCCAGCGCGCGCAGGCCGTGCATGCCGCCGCCGCCGAAGCCGGCGGCTTCGCCGGCCGCGTACAGACCGGGTATGGCCTCGCCGGCGTGGTCGAGCACGCGGCTTTGCAGATCGGTCTGGATACCGCCCAGGCTCTTGCGGCTGATGATGAACTCGCGCACCGCGATCAACGGTCCGGCCTGCGGATCGAGGATCTTCTGGAACTTGCAGGTGCGGATGCGGTCGCCCTTCCAGTGCCGCACATAGGCGATGCGGCGCAGTTGTTCGTCGTTGTGGAAAGTCTGGCCGCGGTCGATCTGCGCGTCGTAGGCCGCGGTGGCCGCATGCACGGCGGCGAGGCTGACCGCATCGTCGCCCTGTAGCGCGTTCATCTTCGCCACCAGTTCCGGCAGGTCGCGGCCGACCACGAAGTCCTCGCAGTTGCCGATCATCTCGTCGTAAAGCCATCGATTGCCGAACAGCAGATCGCGCAGGAAGGCGAACTTCTTCTTGTCGCGGATCGACGGGTTGTACTCGGCGCCGGATACCGCGAGTTCCTTCAGCGCGATGCGCCGGTTCATCAGTTGCCAGGAATATTGCCGCTCCTGCTTGCACACCTGGGCCACCAGATCGCGCGTGTCGAAACCGGTCACCAGCGGCATCGGGCCGATGCGCTGGCCACTCCAGTCGAGCCACAAGGCCGAGCGCGGCGGCACCAGCGAGAGGCCGTGGCCGGGCTTTCGCGGCCGCGGGTGATGCACGCCGGCGGCATAGTTCCACATCGCGTCGAGATGCGTGAGCTGGCCGCCGACCGTGCCGACCGCGTCGTGCAGCCTGCCGTCGGCGTAGCGGTGCGAGCCGTTGAGGATCACCGGCGGCGGCGTGCCCCAGTCTCGGTGCCAGTGCTGGCGCACGCGTTCGATATTGCCGTTGAAGCCGCCGGCGGCGACGATCACGCTGCCGGCGGTGAACTCGAACGGAATCTGATCTTCCTCGCCGACGCCGCGGCAACCGGTCACCGCGCCGTCTGCGGTCATCAGTTCCTCGACCCGCTGGCCGAAACGGATCTCCAGGTTTGTGCGCCGCGGATGCTGCTGCAGCCGGTCGATCAGGCGCAGCGCCAGTTCGCGCCCGGTGCCCCAGACGATATGAAAGCGCGGCACGGAATTGCCCGGCGTGTAGAGGCCGCGCTCGACCCAGTGCGGTGCCGGCAGGAAGCCGACGCCGCGGCTGCGCAGCCAGACCCCGACCTCGTCGTGGCAGCGCTGCACGTAGGCCTCGGCCCAGGCGCAGGGCCAGCGGTCATTTGGGTCCTTGGGGTTGATTTCGCCGAAGGCGTGCCAGTCGGCCAGTGCCAGTTCGGGTGTGTCGCGGATGCCGGCGCGGCGCTGTTCCGGGGTGCCGACCAGGAAGATGCCGCCGAAGCTTTCCTTCGCCAGGCCGCCGAAGTTTTCCGGGCCGTCGCGGTCCAGCAGCAGCACGCGGCGTCCGGCGTCGAGCAGTTCCAGCGCGGCGCAAATCCCCGCAATCCCGCCGCCGATGACGATGACTTCGCTCATCCCGCACCTCCCGGTTTTTGCCGAAGTGTAGCTGGAAACCGGTTTTGCAGCGGGCCTCTGGCAGGAGCCGGGCGAAAGATGCGAAGATTGGCGATTGCCCAAGGACATGGCGCGGCCCGATGATTTCCCGCAAATACCTCTACCTGATCGCCCTGGCGCGCGAGAAGCATTTCGGCCGCGCCGCGGCGGCCTGCCATGTCTCGCCCTCGACACTCTCGGCGGCGATCCGCGACCTGGAAACCGAGCTTGGCGTCGCCGTGGTCGAGCGCGGCAAGCAGTTCGCCGGACTGACGCCGGAGGGGCGCAGCGTGGTCGAGTACGCCCAGCGCATGGCCGCCAGCGCCGAGGGCCTCAAGCAGGAACTGGCGACCTTGCGCGACGGCCTCACCGGCCGCCTGCGGCTGGGCGTGATCCCGACCGCGCTGACCGTGGTGGCGGCGCTGACCGCGTCGTTTGCGCGGCGCCACGCGCATGTCACGGCCGAGGTGTTGTCGCTCGCCACCGACGAAATCCTGGCGCGCCTGCGCCGCTTCGAACTCGACGCCGGCATCGTCTATGTCGAATCGGCGCAAGTCCCCGGCTTCGACATCGTGCCGATCTGGCGCGAGCGCCATGTGCTGCTGACCGGCGCCGCCGGCCGCTTCGCCGGGCGCGAGGCGGTGCGCTGGGCCGAGGCGGCGACGGTGCCGCTGTGCCTGCTGACGCCGGACATGCAGAACCGCAAGACCATAGACGCGGTGTTCGCAAGAGTTGGCGCTGGCGTCGCGCCGATGCTGGAGACCAATTCGATCGTCAGCATCCTGGCTCATGTCGGTTCCGGCCACTGGTCGTCGATCGTGCCGCGCAGCGTGCTGGAACAGGTCGGCACGCCGCCGGGGGTGGTCGCCATCGAGCTGGTCGAGCCGGCGGTCGATTGGGCGACGGGGCTGGTGACGCTGGCGCGCGAACCGCAGCCGCCTATGGTGGCCTCGCTGATCGCCGAGGCGCGAGCCCTGGCCGAGACGTTCGAAAAACCCACATAGGCCTTCGGTTTTTCCCGCTTTCGCTTTCGCCGCGGGCGGAGTACAAAGCGGCATGGAAAGCCTTGTCACCGTCGCACCCATCATCGAGGCGCACCGCCTGCGTCCCGGCGCACTGCTGCCGATCCTGCACGAGATCCAGGATGCGCTGGGCTTCATCCCGCCCGAAGCCGTGCCGCTGATCGCCAGGGAACTCAATCTTTCGCGCGCCGAAGTCCACGGCGTGATCAGCTACTACGCCCACTTCCGCCAGAGCGCGCCGGGCCGCCACGTGGTCCGCATCTGCTGCGCCGAGGCCTGCCAGGCGGTGGGCGGCGAAGCGTTGGCCGAGCATGCGCGGACGCGGCTGGCCGGCAGCGATGTCACGCTCGAACCCGTGTATTGCCTGGGGCTTTGCGCCTGCGGTCCTTCGCTGCAGATCGACGAGATCACGCTGCATGCGCAGGTCACGCCCGAAAAATTCGACGCGCTGATCGAGGCGCTGGAGGCCGCAACGTGAAGGTGGAAACCCTCACCGCGGAGTCCGCGGGCGAGTCGACCTCGCCCCTGCCGCGGGTGCGCGGGACAGGAAAGGCGATCGCGAGAACCACGATCTTCGTTCCGGCCGACGCCGCGGCGTTGGCCTTGGGCGCCGACGCCGTGGCCGTCGCTATCGCGCAGGAAGCGGCGCGGCGCGGTATCGCCATTCGCCTGGTGCGCAACGGTACGCGCGGCATGGTCTGGCTGGAGCCGCTGGTCGAGGTGGCCACGGCGCAAGGTCGCATCGCCTATGGCCCGGTTGCGGCGCACGAAGTGCCCGGACTCTTCGCCGCGGGATTGCTGACCGGCGGTGCCCATGCGCTGTGCCTTGGGCCGACGGACGAAATTCCCTGGCTTGCCCGCCAGCAGCGCCTGGCCTGCCGGCGCATCGGGGTTGTCGATCCGCGTTCGCTGGTGGACTACATCGCCTGCGGCGGCGGCGAGGGTCTGCGCCGCGCGCGGGCCATGGCGCCGGCCGCGATCGTCGATGCCGTGACCGAGTCCGGCCTGCGCGGCCGCGGCGGTGCGGCCTTTCCGGCCGGCATCAAATGGCGCACCGTGCTGGCGACGCCGGCCGCGCAGAAGTACATCGTCTGCAATGCCGACGAAGGCGACTCCGGCACCTATTCAGATCGCATGCTGATGGAGGGCGATCCCTACTGCCTGCTCGAAGGCATGGCCATCGCCGGCCTCGCGGTTGGTGCCACGCAGGGCTACATCTACGTCCGTTCCGAATACCCGCATGCGGTCGACGCGCTGAATGCGGCGCTGGCCGGGGCCGGCGACTTTCTCGGCGAATTCAGGATCGAGGTGCGCAAGGGCGCCGGGTCGTACGTCTGCGGCGAAGAAACCGCGCTGCTGGAAAGTATCGAAGGCAAGCGCGGCATCGTCCGCGCCAAGCCACCGCTGCCGGCGATCAGCGGGCTGTTCGGCCGGCCGACGCTGATCAACAACATGATCACCCTGGCCAGCGTGCCCGACATCCTGGCGCGGGGCGCCGCGGCCTACCGCGAGCTTGGCTGCGGCCGTTCGCGCGGCACGCTGCCCTTCCAGCTCGCCGGCAACATCAAGTACGGCGGCCTGGTCGAAGTGCCCTTCGGCCTCACTTTGCGCGAACTGCTCTACGACTTCGGCGGCGGCTCGCGCTCGGGCCGGCCGTTGCGCGCGGTGCAGGTCGGCGGGCCGCTGGGTGCCTATCTGCCGGCCGCGCAATTCGACACGGTGCTCGACTACGAGGCCTTCGCCGCCCTCGACGGCGTCGGCGCCGGGCTGGGCCATGGCGGTATCGTCGCCTTCGACGACACCGTGGATCTGGCGCGGCAGGCGCGCTACGCGATGAAGTTCTGCGCCATCGAATCCTGCGGCAAATGCACGCCCTGCCGCATCGGCTCGACGCGCGGCGTCGAAGTCATCGACCGCATCCGCGCCGGCGATACCCGGCAGATCGAACTGCTGCAGGACTTGTGCGAGACCATGACCCAGGGCTCGCTGTGCGCCATGGGCAGCATGACGCCGATTCCTGTGCTGTCGGCGTTGCGGCATTTTCCCGAGGATTTCGGAGACAAACGCACATGAACGCTCCGCAGACAATCGATTTCGGTACGCCAGGAGTTGGCGCTGGCGATACGGTGAGGCTGGAGATCGACGGCCTCAGCGTCAGCGTGCCCGCCGGCACTTCGCTGCTGCGTGCCGCCGCCGAAGCCGGCGTGATGATCCCCAAGCTCTGCGCCACCGACATCCTCAAGCCCTTCGGCTCCTGCCGCCTCTGCCTGGTCGAGATCGAGGGCCGCAAGGGCTACCCGTCCTCCTGCACCACGCCGGCCGAAGCCGGCATGAAGGTGCGCACCCAGTCGCCGCAATTGGCCAAGCTGCGGCGCAACGTCATGGAGCTTTACATCTCCGACCATCCGCTGGATTGCCTGACCTGCGCCGCCAACGGCAACTGCGAATTGCAGACCATGGCCGGCGTGGTCGGCCTGCGCGAGGTGCGATATGGCGCGGGCGAGAACCACTTCAGCGACGTGGTCAGGGATGAGTCGAATCCCTACTTCAGCTACGACCCCGGCAAGTGCATCGTCTGCAACCTCTGCGTGCGAGCCTGCGAGGAACAGCAGGGCACGTTTGCCCTGACCATCGCCGGGCGCGGTTTCGGCTCGCGCGTCACGGCCGGGCAGGGCGAGTCGTTTCTGGAATCCGATTGCGTTTCCTGCGGCGCCTGCGTGCAGGCCTGCCCGACGGCGACGCTGATGGAAAAGACCGTCATCGAAAAAGGCCAGGCCGAGCGTAGCGTGACCACCACCTGCGCCTATTGCGGCGTCGGCTGCGGCCTGCGCGCCGAAATCAAAGGCTCGGCGCGGTTTCCAACAATCGTGCGCATGGTTCCGTGGAAAGATGGCCGCGCCAACGAAGGCCACGCCTGCGTCAAGGGCCGCTTCGCCTGGGGTTACGCCACGCATCCGGACCGCATCACCAAGCCCATGATTCGGGCCAGGATCAGCGATCCCTGGCGTGAGGTGTCGTGGGACGAGGCGCTGGCCCACACCGCGCGCGAATTCCGCCGCATCCAGCAAGAGCATGGCCGCAATGCCATCGGCGCCATCGTCTCCAGCCGCTGCACCAACGAGGAAGACTACCTCGTGCAGAAGCTGGTGCGCACCGCCTTCGGCAACAACAACGTCGACACCTGCGCCCGCGTCTGCCATTCGCCGACCGGCTACGGGCTCAAGCAGACCCTGGGCGAATCGGCCGGGACGCAAACCTTCAAGTCGGTCGAGCAGGCCGATGTCATCGTCGTGCTCGGCGCCAACCCGAGCGATGCCCATCCGGTGTTCGCCTCACGCCTCAAGCGCCGCGTGCGTGAGGGCGCGCGGCTGATCGTGATCGACCCGCGCGAGATCGATTTGGTGAGTTCGCCGCATATCAAGGCCGAACATCACCTGAAGCTCAGGCCCGGCACCAACGTCGCCGTGCTCTCGGCCATGGCCCATGTGATCGTCAGCGAGGGCCTGGTCGATGAGGCCTTCGTCGCCGAGCGCTGCGAAGCCAGGGCCTTCGCCGACTGGCGCGAGTTCGTCATGCGCCCGGCGAATTCGCCCGAGGCGCTGCAGGCCGCCAGCGGCGTGCCGGCGGCCGAGTTGCGCGCCGCGGCGCGCCTGTATGCGACGGCCGACAACGCGGCGATCTACTACGGTCTCGGCGTCACCGAGCATTCGCAGGGCTCCACCGCCGTGATCGCCATCGCCAACCTCGCCATGGCCACCGGCAACCTCGGCCGCGAAGGCGTCGGCGTCAATCCGCTGCGCGGGCAGAACAACGTGCAGGGCTCCTGCGACATGGGCAGCTTTCCGCACGAGCTGCCCGGCTATCGCCATGTCTCCGACGCCGCCACGCGCGAAATGTTCGAGCGCGACTGGGGCGTCGAAATACAGTCCGAGCCGGGCCTGCGCATCCCCAACATGTTCGAGGCCGCGCAGGACGGCTCCTTCCTCGGCCTCTACTGCCAGGGCGAAGACCCGGCGCAGTCCGACCCCGACACGCAGCACGTCACGGCCGCGCTGGCGGCCATGGAATGCGTGGTGGTGCAGGACCTGTTCCTCAACGAGACGTCCAAGTATGCCCATGTCTTCCTGCCGGGCGCTTCCTTCCTCGAAAAGGACGGCACCTTCACCAACGCCGAGCGCCGCATCTCGCGCGTGCGCCGCGTCATGGCGCCGCTGGCCGGCATGGCCGACTGGGAAGTGACGCTGGCTCTGTCCAAGGCGCTGGGTTACGAGATGCACTACGACGGCCCATCCGACATCATGGACGAGATCGCGCGCCTGACGCCGACTTTCGCCGGCGTCAGCTACGCCAAGCTGGAGCGCGAGGGCAGCCTGCAATGGCCCTGCAACGAGGCCGCGCCGGAGGGTACGCCGACCATGCACGTCGACAGCTTCGTGCGCGGCAAGGGCCGCTTCCTGATCACCCAGTATGTGCCGACCGACGAGAAGGTCACACGCCGCTTCCCGCTGCTCTTGACCACCGGCCGCGTGCTCTCGCAGTACAACGTCGGCGCCCAGACTCGCCGTACCGCCAACACCAACTTTTACGCCGCCGACCTGCTCGAAATCCATCCCCACGATGCCGAGGAACGCGGCATCCGCGAGGGCGACCGCGTCGGCGTCGAGTCGCGCGCCGGCAAGACCGTGCTGCCGGCGACCGTCACCGAGCGGGTGCAGCCGGGCGTGGTGTACACGACATTTCATTTTCCGGAATCGGGCGCCAACGTGGTCACCACCGACAACTCGGACTGGGCCACCAACTGCCCCGAGTACAAGGTCACCGCGGTGCAGGTCTCGCGGCAGTCCGGCGCATGAAGCCTGTATGAAACCCGCATGAAGCCCATGGTCCGGCGCCCGGTGTGGCGCGACGGCGCGAGCCGGCCCGACGATCTGGCCGAGGAGATCCCGGTCGCCTTCGAGTACAACGGCATCAGCCATGCGGTGATGCTGGCCACCCCGGCCGACCTCGAGGATTTCGCCGTCGGCTTCAGCCTGAGCGAAGGCATCGTGGCGCGCCGCCAGGATATTTTCGACATCGGCGTCAGCGACTCGGCGGCTGGCATCACGCTGCAGATCGAGATCGCCGGCGACGCCTTCGCCCGCCTCAAGGCGCATCGCCGCAGCCTCACGGGGCGCACCGGCTGCGGCCTGTGCGGGGTCGAAAGCCTCGACCAGGTGCAGCGCGTGCTGTCGCCGCTGCCGCAGGCCGCGCCGTTTCCGCTGGCCGCGCTGTACGCCGGCATGCGCAGCCTGCCGCTGCAGCAGATCCTGCAACAGGCCACCGGCGCCACCCATGCCGCCTGCTGCGTCGACCGCGACGGCAGCATCGATTACGTGCGCGAGGATGTCGGCCGCCACAACGCGCTGGACAAGACGCTCGGCGCGCTGGCGCGCATGGGCGGCATCACTGGCGCAGGCGCGCTGGTGATCACCAGCCGCGCCAGTTTCGAGATGGTGCAGAAGGCCGCGGCACTGGGCGCCGGCACCCTCGCCGCGGTGTCGGCGCCGACGGCGGCCGCGGTGCGTCTGGCGGAAAAGCTCAACCTGACCCTGATCGGATTCCTGCGCCAGGAGGCCTGCGTGATCTACACCGGAACGATGGCGGAGCACGCCGTATGAAACGCGACAACTTGATCAAAATGGCCAATCGGATCGGCGCCTTTTTCGAAGCCATGCCGGATCGCCAGCAGGCCGTCGCCGACGTCGCCACCCACTTGCGGCGCACCTGGGACCCACGCATGCGCGTCGAGATCCTGAAATCCCTCGGCACCGCCGAGGAAGCGCAACTCAAGCCCGTGGTGCGCGATGCGCTGCTGGCCCTCGCGCGCACCGACGCTTGACAGGCTCTACAACGGGCGGCACGGCGCCGCCAAGCGGCGGCTCAGGTCTTGCTGACGCAGTTGAGCATCCAATGGACGCCGAAACAGTCGACGAGACTGCCGAAATAGCCGCCCCAGAACATCTCCTGCAACGGCATCTCGACTTTACCGCCGACTGACAGTGCGGTGAACAGGCGGTCGGTTTCGGCGCGTGTATCCGGTTCGAGGTTGATGTACATGTTGTTGCCGGGCTTCACCGTGAAGCCCATCGATTCCGGTGCGTCGGTGCCCATCAGGACATGCCCGCCCAGAATCGGCAATTCGACATGCATCACGAGTTCCTTGTCGGCCTCTGCCAGCGGCGGCTGGCCGGGTGCGGCGGGAATATCCTTGAAGCGGGCGATGGGCATGGTGAATTCGGTGCCGAAGACCGATCGATAGAACTCGAAAGCCGCTTCGGTCGAACGCGGAAAATTGAGATAAGTGCTGACGCGGGCCATGGCAGATCCTCCACTGGTTGTCGTCGGGCGGGATCAGCCGCCCTCGCAGGCGCTTTGCAAGGCTGCGATATCCAAGCGTTTCATTCCCGGAGAATTAGTTTAGTAGTAAAGCAATGCCAGGGCAAATTCAGATTGGGCGAGGCGTTGGGGGGTACATTGCCGGCTCCAAAAACAGAACGCCCCGAAAGGGGCGTTCTGTCTGATTCACTGGCGGAGACGCAGTCCGCTCCCCAGTAGTCCGAAGCAATCCAATGCGGTTCAAAAGTAGTAAATATAACAATAAGATACGTAGAATCGTCGTCCAAGCCCGTCCTGGACAATCCGACCAAATCCGGCTATGATTTGATAGTCGTTTTGATAGTCAATTTATTTGGCGGAGCAAATTTCATGGTACGTCGACAACAGCGCCTTTCAGCACTCCAGGTCGCCAAGCTGAGCAAGCCGGGGTTGCACGGCGACGGTGGCGGCTTGACGCTCCAGATTACCACCACCGGTGCAAAGTCCTGGCTACTTCGCTACATGATGGCCGGCAAGCCGTTCGGCATGGGGCTGGGGCCGACGCATACCGTGAGCCTGGCCGAGGCTCGCCAGAAGGCTCTCGACGCGCGGAAGCTGCTTATCGAGGGCATCAATCCTTTGGTGGTCAGGAGGCAGAACCAGATCGCCGGCGCATTGGCCAGTGCCAGGATGATGACGTTCGACCAGTGCGCCGAGGCGTATATCCTGGCGCACAAGGCAGGCTGGAAGAACGCCAAGCATGGCGACCAATGGACAAACACACTCAACACGTACGCCAGTCCGGTGTTCGGCCATTTGCCCGTGGCCGAGATCGACACCGGCCTGGTCGTGAAATGCCTGTCACCGATATGGGAGAGCAAGACCGAAACGGCCAGTCGTCTGCGCGGTCGCATTGAATCAGTGCTGGGGTGGGCCACCACCAGCGGTTACCGCACCGGCGAGAATCCTGCGCGCTGGAAAGGCCATCTGGACAATCTGCTGGCGACCATCAGCAAGTCCAGCAGGACGAAGCACCATCCATCGCTACCGTGGCAGCGCATTGGCGCGTTCATGGCGGCCCTGAGAGCGCGTGAGGGTGTATCCGCTCGCGCAGTCGAGTTCGCTATCCTGACAGCCTGTCGGTCAGGCGAGGTGCGCGGCGCTAAATGGACTGAGTTCGATAAGGTCGGAAAGGTCTGGACAATACCCGCCGAGCGCATGAAGGCCAAACGCGAACATGAGGTTCCGCTGAGCGATGCGGCGTTGGCCTTGCTGGAGTCCATGCCGAAGGTTGGCGAGATCGTGTTCGCCGGTACGAAAAAGCAGCTCTTGTCCGATATGTCGCTGACCGCCGTGATCCGACGCATGAATGGCGACGACAAGCCCGTCTGGGCGGATGCCAACGGTGAGGGAGTCACGGTTCATGGTTTCCGCAGTAGCTTCCGTATGTGGGCGGCTGAGACTACCAATTACCCGCGTGAGGTTGCCGAACACGCGCTGGCGCACCAATTGCCGGATGCCGTCGAGCGTGCCTACCAGCGCGGTTCGCAGTTTGCCAAACGAGCCGCATTGATGGCGGAGTGGTCCGCGTATTGCGCCACGGTGCAAGTCGATGCGGTGGTCAAGCCGATTCGTGGTGCCCCCCCCACTGAGGAAGTTGTTGCCTAGCTATGTAGCATGCATGACATCACCGCCGAGACTCAAGGAGAGTCAATCAACGAATGAATTGATTCCTCGTCGGTAGTCTTCGCCGGGCCCGACGACTCAAACCAGGGCGACCGCTTTTCGGCAGCGAACTTGACTTGATCAGTGAGCGCAAAGTGCCCGGAGCGGACATCGCGGCTGCTCCGATATAGCGGCCGTTCAACGCCGCCTATCAGAGGCGCCTCCGCTGCAAGGGTTGTTGGGCTCCGATGTTTTGTGCGTAGTCACGAGTAGCCCTTCGCGAAAAGATCACATGCCCTGTCCACCTTCAACTCATCTACAAATAGACGGCCCGACGACGCATGGATAAAGGCACCCTTGAGTTCGAGCGACAGATGGGCTGGTAACGGCGCGCGCCGACCGAGACGGGCATTATTTTTGACCCAGCGTCTGGGATTAAGGGAATATTCTGGAGCATTGTTGAATGGCGACTGTTCTCCATATACCCAAACCTTGGAATGCGGCCCATCGAGTGAAGTAAGCACGAGATCAAGGCCGACAGGCACGAGTTGCTGGGCGAATGCCTCAGTCAAACATCCCTTCAAGCCCTGCAACACGTCCCGATTGAATAGGACGCCCTCCTCAGGCGACAGGTAGTACTGCGCACGATACCCAGACCGGCCATTGAAGAACTGATCGAAGGTCTCTTCGCTGAGCGGGATGACAGCTTCGACCCGAAAGAATCCATTGGCCTCGGTCGACGGTTGCCAGACGAGACGAACATTTTTCGCCTCAACGGCCGCAGTCGCTTCATTGAGCAACTTCGCCAGGAGTTCGTCCGGAGCAGGAACATCCAGCAGTCGTGCATGGCGGGTAGCTATCGCTTTTCCGAGCAGCCATTCTGCTTCGCAAACCGTTCTCAGAATTCTGCTCATGAGGCCCAACAAGGATATAGGAAAACATTCGTCATGCCGTTATCGTGCCACTAGGCAAACGGAATGACAACCTCGAACGGCCGCTCCTGGCCGCCTGTACTCAGTGACCACCGGCAGCTACCAAACACCGGAATTCAACGGCGGCAATTCGGCCTCGAACTTGAAGGCACCACTGAGTGCAGCGTGCCCAGACCGGCCGCTGGGTGGAATCGGAAGCTGCCGTTCGCGGCGAACCCTGAAAAAGTGGAAGCAGCCAATCGTTATGCATTGGTGATATTGTCGCCTGAAAGGCGGCTATGCAGCGGTAGCGGACGGTCAGGTCAGCCGAGCCACGGGCACCCCTGGCAGAAGTCCGTCGCCTCAGTCTAGTCAATACTTCTCATGGTTCATGAGAGAACGTAGGTGACGAGCTTCGCCCGCGTAGCTCTTTGCTCGGTCGACGTCGTCCTTCATGGCTTCGATAGCTCGCTGAGCATCGGGGTCGGTGAAAGTCTTCTCAACTTTGCCGACGAGCGCAAACAGGTTCCAGGCTGCGATGAGGACTAGGTCTTGGATAGGCTCGTCGATATAGGCGTCACCAACGGCCTTCTTCCTGCCAGTCGCACGGTGCCAGTGGGGATTTTTCATGAAGCTTGGTACGCTGTCAGGTCCGAAGGACAGAATGTAGCCATGAACAAGGCTATTGCGGTACTCGTTCAAGTCCTCTGCGGCACGTGCAGCGATCTTTAGGATGGCATTGCATTTGTCGCTCAGCCTGGAGCTGCCCTCACCCAGCATCTTGAACTGAGCTTCAGTGTTCATCGTCTCCGTGAAAGGACGAACGCCTTCAATGCTCCTCTCGCTCAAGGTCCACAGTGCGCGCTCAAGCGCGGTCTCGAAGAGACCGTAGGCTGTGATGAAAGCGCCCATTAGCATCAGATGATTGGGCTTAAGGCCAATCATCATCAACCGGGCTTGGATGTCCAAGGACTTTGCTGGATAGTCGTACGGCATCTCTCCCTCCCACCTTCGTGGACCGGTCTTGCATTTAAGCGAGCACCTTTGCTGCATTCGAGTCGGTCGGGTCTTGCTTGCCGCGTAGCTGCTCGGTCTGCTTCCAGTCTTGACTGTGCAGCCGAGGGCTAGGCTATTGGTTATAGAGAACACCCAGAACCTGAACCGCCCTCACAACTGTCCGAAAGCCAGCCTGAGCTTGCCCAACGGCCAAGATGTCCGCGACACCGAGACCTCCAATGGATTCAAACCGCCGGAGGTGTGAGAGCGGCTCCGGTAGCTTGTCACCGACGCGCTTAAAGATGCTTTGGCCGTCATCAAGGTGTAGCGCGACATAGCGCTCGATATGGGCATCGAACTCCGTCATCGCAATCTGCTGGCCACCAAGTGCGATCTGACCGGGAAGCGCTAGCGGGACCGCGCTCTCCTCCTTGATCCTGTACGCACTGCGCACTTTGGACAGAAGGCCCGTGCCATCAATTTGCACGGCCTCGTCCTTGGATGCCGGAACCATACCGGGAGTCTCAAATAGCATCCCGACAACACGGTGCAAGGACACTTCGTTCTCGTGCAGGACGAGCGTTTGCGGGCTGCGACGGGGATCCGGTGTTTCCGCAGCAAGGGCCACAACGTCGCTATCCAGTGGGCGCAGCAACCGGCGAGCAAACACGTCTCTCCCCCGGCGGGCGATCACAAGGCGTCTGTCCTCGATTTGACTAGCCTCAGCCTCGACAATGGCAACACTCGATGCTGGCCCCGCGAATCCAAGATTGCTCGACCGCAGCAGGAAGAAGGCCTTCTCGCGGAACCAGTCCGAGCTGATCTCCTCGAATTCCGTCTCTTGCGTGTCGCCGACCGCCGCATCACGAACGAATGCCGCCAAGCTCGGCTGAATGAGGACGCGGAAGGCAGGGACAACACACGGTTCCAGACGGGCGACCTCCATCACAGGCGGCACAAGCGGCTCTCTCCGGCGGAAAAGTCTGAATTCCTCATGCAGACGTTCTGCAGCCTTGCGCAAGCTCTCAAGGTCCTTCAAAACATTCGAGACATCCTTTGGCCTGATAGACGCCTTCGAGCTATGGTGCGCTTTGTTCAAGAGCTGCAGTGCGGGTGCTTGATCCTTCAGCGCGGGATTGTTGCAGAAATCCGCCAGCAATTTGCTCCTGAACAGCTCGTTGGACCCGTTCTTCATCAAACCGCGCAGCCGCCCCAGATGATCCGAGAGTGTTGGCGCAAAGTTAAGGGTGCTTGCTGTCGGGAACGCAGCATCGTCGAAAAGATCCCCGATACGACCTTCAATGAAGACCCGGCATTCGGAAGCGTATTCCTGTGCAGGCACTACAGCATCCATATCTAACGCGTACAGATCATGAGCAGCCTGCACCTTCGAAACACTGGGGGAGGTGTAAAGCGTACCCCTGGCTTTCGTCGCCGGATGCACATACTGATGATTGAGCGGAATATTGACTGCCCGGGCGCGCTTTGCGACTGCCGCAGCAAAACGGGAGTCGTGCGTTGTCATGACCAGTTGCGCATTTGCCGTGTTCAAATCCTTGATGGAGTCCGCCAGCTTCTCACGGTTGTCTCCATCTAACAGCTCTTGCGGATCGTCCAGCAGCAGCAGACGCAACCCTCCCCGCTCCTTGAGAAGGTGCTCCCAATAGGCAAGGTAGAAGCCGACAAGGCTCGCACGCAGCGCAGACGAGTTAGATACGTGTTGAGCTGGCGCTGCCAGGCCAGCACCGCCGACCATCAATTGCAGCTCACCGTCACCGTTCATCTTGGTCGCTACGAGATCGAGGCTCGTGCTGGGAAACGCGCTGAGGTAGATGCGATTCCTCCAAGCGACAGCGCTCTTGTGCAGTTTCTGCTGAAGTTGTTCAACCTGATTCTGCGCGAGCCCGCCCACCTTCATGCATTCGTTAAGAGCGTTGCTTGTCAGGACATATGCGACAAGCCGCTTCTCCTTTACCCTGCGCTTGTCGATGTCGGCTTTCATCCTTTGGCACAGGGTAATCGCCTGGTTCACAGGTTCGACCCCGCTGACCATCGCCTGCAGTCTCGATAATCTGCCTAGGAGAGAGTTCGGCGCAGTCTCGCGCCCGGCCGCTGTCTTTTGACCAACAACGTCTTGCATAAACGTGGCGAGACTTGCTTTGTTGTCGTTTCGCCACGCGGAGAACGCCAACGCTCTGTTCAAGCGCTCCAGCGCGGTCGCCAAGCTTGCGAGTTCCTTCTGTCCACCGCCCAACACCCGCAGAGGCGTGACCTCGAAGGCAGGAAAGGCCTTCACAGCGGTATCGCAGGTCGCCTGGAAATCAGTCTTCAGGAGCCCAAGTGTTTTCTGGAATGGCTGCTTCTCAAACAACTCCTCGATCAGCGCCATGCGGACCAGTCTTCCCGGGTGCGCTGGCAGATCGGCGCGCATCTCCTGGGATAGCGCGGGGGGGAGGTCATGGCTCAGACCCTGTATAACGGTTTTGGACCACGCCGCAAAGGTCTGACCAAGGAAATCCGTATCGTTGACGCCTGCCTCCTTCAGATGGTCCTTGATCGGCAAGCCAGTGATCGGATCCACCGTCTCGGCAAGGTCATGACCGCAGACGACACACAAATCCTCATGCTTCGCTAGTGCAGGATGTTCCTTGATCCACCCCGCAACGCGGGTGTAAAGGCGGATGCGGCCGGCCCGAGAGGCATCCGCCGCGATAGCGACCAACGCGTCCGCTTCGTCAAGAACCTGCGTGATCTTGCTGCGTGCCGCCTGGGCCTCCTCGGCCGTCAGCTTACTCAACCCGCCGAGTCGCGCAGTCGAGGGAAGGGATGGGAGGTCGCCTACCGCAGTGATAGCAGGCTGGATGGACTGCTCCAGGTCGGCGCGCTGCTTTGCATCCTCAGGGTTGAAGAACGCTCCCAGAACCATCGTGGCGTCCGCGAACCCTTTCGCCTTCAGAGCCTCAAAGTGTTCGACCACCTCCTTGAGCGTGGCTTCGATTGAAGTATCGGCCGATGCCTGCGGAATAGGCTTCGGAAACGCAATCGCGGGATTTACTCTCGCACTCTCTGTCAAGTCATGGTGTGACCGGCTGTACGACTGGTCAAGGCCATCGATCTCGCGCTTGCGCTCTTTGGTGAGAGCGCCATCGATCTTCTCCTTGGCACGCTCCGCATGCGCTGCCAGATTCACGAGGGGGGCCATGCCAGTCAGTTCAGCAACGGCCTTCCCAAGTTTCGATGCCGATCCCACCTGTATGAAGGGAAGAAGACCCGGCATTGTCGTTCCGACGCGTGCACCAATGGGGTCGAGGCCGAGCGCATCGAGCCCAGATATGTCATCGACTATTGTGTTGCTTCGCCCCGCCCGCTTCTGAATCCGAGTGACGACGTGTCTCGCCTTGATATCGTCTTCAAATGTCAGCCTGACCCAGGTGTCCACCGGCATCGACGCTGCAGCAGGTTTTTCGACAGAGGGGTCTGGCAATGGCATCACTGGAGACATCGTGTGAGAGGTGGAGACCCCCTTTGAGTCATCTATCTCACAGGTAAATTCGTTGCTTGCCAACTCCGGTGGGCGCTGCGGTCTCAACACCTCGCCGGTAAGCGTCCAGATGATCGCGTTCAGGAGAGATGTCTTCCCGCATCCGTTGAAGCCTTCAAAGAGGGTCACCCCCGTGTCGAAGTTGAAGTTGAAGTCTGCGGGCTTTCCCGCCGCCGTCCCCGCATGATGAAGCCCACCGAACTGGTGCGCCTGGATTGATACCAGTGTGTAGCGTTTGGCCGCAGTGGAGGAAGCTACAGCGGTTTGCGCAATCGGATTCGGAGCTGTCGCCGTACTGTCCACAATCGCATCAACATCGGCCTCCATGACCCGGCCAGCCCACTTGGCCTTGTGGCCGAAGTACCAGTTCAGGACTGCACGCGCAGCGTCTGAATTGAGCGCGAAGGGGGCGTCATCCTTCCCTACACCCACCGCCCGGGCGCTGATTAAGTCAGCACACAGACTGTCGAGGGTATGAAGGTGAAGCGACCGGGGTTTCGATGTCTCCATGCTCTTTCCTCAAATGCATCCGTGCCGGCACGTCTCAATCAGAGAACACAGTGATGGATCATCACTTTGACATAGATTCTGATCATGGGCGAGTGGGCCGCAACCCGCAGTTGCACGATGCGAAGTGCTTGGCGATGTAGGAAGCGGCGGTCGAACGTCTCACATCTATTTCACACGACTGCAAACTAGCGATAACCGGCTATTGTCGATAGTCAGCTGGCGGCTGCTTTCAGTCTGTAGCACTCATTCAGCTTGGAACTGCCAGGCCGGTCGGCCAAGGTCAGGGACGCTGCACGGCTTTATCGAGCAGCGTCCAGTGACAGAAGGGAACAAGGTCAACAGTGTTAGCCATGGTGCTCAAGAAAGCGAAAGAATTCTTCACGACTCGTTGGGAATGTCTCGTGCCTGTTATAGAGATTGCCAGAGCCAATAAGCCAAATATGCTTATCAACTGCATATGGGGTTTCTTTTATATGCCTCGCGATAACCTGCATTGCTCTGAAAGTATCGTAGTCTGACCCATCAGAAAGACCAACATGCTCAAGAATTTTCTTTGTGTGGACATCTGCCTTTGCATACTGAGTCCAACCGCACTCCTTCAGAAAATCGCAGGCTAAAGGAAAACCATAGCCATGGATTTCCAGTGCGAGCACTTTCGGCAAGCCAGCACTAAATGATTCGCTATCAGCGAAATGGGTGATTTCAGTTGCTAACGCTTTCGCGGAAGCAAAGCCAGACAGAAAAGTTGCGCAGTCCAATGCCCCTTTCGAAAAAACAACCCAATAGTTCTGTGGGATATCAATATCCATTCGCGAGGACGGCTTCACATCTTTTTTGATTGTGCGAAAAAGAAGTTTCCAATCTTTGCCATAGACATCGGCGACTTTTTTCGGAGAGAAGTTGCACAAGACGCCACGAATTCGCTCGATATCGCCGATTGAGTTCGGCATGCCTTGACGATTTGTCAGCGATTTTAGGAGCCGCAGATAGAAGCCTGGCATTGAAAGTGTATGAGGGTCTTGTCTTTCTTCAATAGCCGCCAGCTCAGAAACATTTACAAGATCAGTTTTCAACGCCAGGTATTCGCGGCAGTATTGCCAAAACTTCATCGCTTCATTACGCGTGACTGGTGGCATGTTGGGTTCCTAGAATGGCTACCGTCTAGCTTGAGCGGACGGGGGCCAGCGGCGCTAAGCGGCGCTGGAACACGGTCCGCTCGAAGCGTTCGTTACGCCCTTCATGCCGACGATGCCATGATAGTTTCCTCAATATAGGCACGTTCCTTGGGCAGAAATGCACCCCAGCCCCATGCTCCTTTGCCGCTCTCGCGCACTCGAGAGAAGTTGCCAGCAGCAACATGCGGAAGCGCATGCGAGGCAAGACGCTCTAGGCAGTCCGCAGCAGAAGTGCAATCGAGACCACCATACTTTGCTTGGGCGTCCTGACTGAATCCGAGAGTAACGCCGGTGCCACCAGAAAAACTGCTCTTGAACGGGAGCGCGTGCCCAACCGGCGACACTGTGAAGACGGGCGCATCGATGTTATTGCACCAACGAACTTCGGCTACGAAGCCGGACACAGGCCGGCAGACAATCTCATCCAGCAGGGCGCGAACCTCCTGTTCCGATACCGATGGTGATCCTCGCTTGTAGGCGAGCGCACCTACAAGAAATGGAAGAGTAATGCCGGTCTCCCCCATTTGACGGGGCTTCCACTGTTCGATTAGAACGAACCAATCAGGCGTCGATTGCTGCGACATGTCGGTAGGGTTCATAAGAGTTATTCAGACGCAGAAACGCCGGGTTATTGTTAATAATACGGACACAATAAAAACGCCTCTAAGGCATGGAATGACGTGGAGATTATCCGATCCCGGTCTCCTTATCAATTAACAATCATACGGACAGGGCGGACGGATTACCTCCAGTTTTCTAGTCAAGGCGCGATTGAATGGCCGCTTTGCGCCAGCTCGCTCAGTGGCTGGTTGTGGCCGACAGCCGCGTTGGCGAGCTTCCGCAATGTAGCTCCAGAATTCCAAGGGCAGCTTTCCGGTGGCGAACTCACAGGGGCCAATGATAGCTGGGTGCCCTTAGCCGACGGTGGCCAGAATCGGAAGCAGCCCTTGGCCATGAACCCTCGAAAGTGAAAAGCTGCCTTTCGCTATCCGAATGAGATATTTTTGACACAATACCGTTTTTCCGGCAGACGATAGACCGGTATGTCGTAGAAATACAGAATAGTTCTTCTACTGCTGCGTATCGCTGTATCGTTGATCGACTCCAAACTACCCGCCCCCTACTTTCTTTGAAAAAAGGTTTCAGGTTCGATTTTTCATTTCCATTTCTATAAGTGGTCTGCAAACGACAATAGACCATGAATGTTCGTAATCGCAAGTTGCTTGGCCGCAAATTCTTCCTCATCGGAAATCGCGATGTACTGGAGAAGCACGCTGTCTTTACCGCATAGTCCAAACTTGGCTGGATCAAAGTCTTGGCCGTAGTGGTAATTCTTCCAGGCACTACGGAAGTCGCGAAGCATTTGCCCGACAAGAAAACCTTGATATGAGGTAACAGCCATCTGATGGCGATCAAATGCAGCCAAGAGAAAATCGCGGGTACTCTGTTCTGTGCCTGCTCTGGACTCCAGTACGGCGAGTTCAGGAAGAAATGCCTCTCGGAACTTGACGGCGGCAGACTGAGAATTCGAGTGTTTGGTTCTGCTGTTGGCGAGCCAATGACGTACAACCCACCCAAGGAGAACAACTGCAACACCTAGCAGCCAGAGAGTGGTAGGACTTAAGGCAATATCAGAAAGGCCCATTGGCAATATCGATTGTCATTTCGACTTGAGGTTAAATCCGTTCCGGGCCGCCAACAGAATCACTTGGGCATGCGGAGCAATGGAGGACAGCCTTGGCGCCATGCGACCTGGCTTCTGCCACCGCGACGGCCATCATAGGGCCACGATCGTGACTATCGGAAACGATGCAGATCTTCATCGGGGCACCCAATCGAGGTACAACGTCGAAGGCTGTCGGCCGGCAGTTCGGCCTATGCGGACCTTCGCAGCGTAGCAGTAAGATGGCGGCCATGGCTACAATCTACCATGTTCATCCATCACTTCCATGGCATATCTAGTGCCGCTTTCCAGCCCGAATACGATTCCCGCTTCCGCCTTGCCGCCATCCGTTTCCCCCTCAGAATGTGTTTGAAAACCCGCAACCAACAGAGACGCCTTGGAGAAATAGATGGATACCATTGAACAGATAGTTGCAAAGATGCCCAAATGGGTTCGTTGGCCATTGGTACCTGTTTCTGCTGTATTAACGGCAATCGTAGTTTGGTTCATTGCGGCCATACTCGCCAAAATTCTAGTGTTCTTTGATGGGGGACGAGGTTGGGGGGAGAATTTCTTCCAGTATCTACTCATCCCTGGGTTCAGTACTTACTGTTCGGTTGTTGCCGGGACTGTGATGGCACCTAGGTTTCGACAGAGTACATCTCTGCTATTGAGCATTGCGTGGGCATTCGCTGCTGGTATCCTGACATTTATTAGTATCTTGAGCGCCGTTTGGACAAATCTAATCACTGTTGCATCTATTTGTATTGGCTGTGGTGTTGCGGCGATGACCCAGTACTACGCCCCCGAAGACTCTCCCATTGAATCAGAAATACTTGCGTAATTCTCAAAATCGTATTGGTTCGCAACCATGGCCAAACGTCGCACAATTCTCGCTTTAGCAATTTCCTATCTGCTTGGCATCGCAGGCAGCTGGAGCTATTACGTAAATACACGGCCATCTGACGAGCAAAGATTTCACATGCAGATCGACGACGCAATTCAGAATGACTTATGCAATCGCATAAATGCTGATCTGAAGAATTTCGAACAGTCTCCACATACCTTCAAGAGAAGCTCCCTGAAAGCACTGATTAACGAGTCAGCGGCTGTGGCCAACACCCTGTTTCAAAATACTGACGATGGCCAAAAGATTAAATTCCGCGGGTCGAAATCGGGGTCGATTGTTGCAGTCTGTTTGAAAGAAGCGCGCAGATGGGTCGAGATCAGGTCTGTATTCCCGGAACTTTACGATGCTGAATTGGCAATGATGAAAGGTAGCATACGACCGGATGCGCTTAGCGGTGACAGTAAAACGAAATCCATACCTGTAGCTACCCAAGGAAAGCGTTTAGCGCTCGTCATTGGGAATTCAAATTATGAAAATCGTCCATTGAAGAACCCAACCAATGATGCGAAAGATCTGGGCGAAGCGCTCAAAGGTGCAGGTTTCAGGGTAATCGAACTTTATGACGCTGATTTGAAAGGTATGCGGAACACGATCAAATTATTTGCCGATCAGCTCAAGGACTACGATGTCGGGCTTGTTTATTACTCTGGACACGGTATTGAGTTCGCAGGGCGAAACTACTTCATTCCTGTAAACGCCGACATTAAAACCGAGGAAGAAATCCCTCGACAAGCATTCGATGCAACTGAGATTATTGAAAAGATGAACAAAAACAACGTGAAGACGTCCATCTTCATTCTCGACGCTTGCCGCAATGCTCCGGTATTCAGTTCTTTCAAAAGCGTGAAGACCGGACTCGCGATCATGCAGGGATCAAGCGGAAGTATTGTCGCTTTTTCGGCTGCACCTGGCCAAGTAGCGTTAGATGGAAATGGCAGGAACAGTCCCTACACATCCGTATTGCTAAAGCAAATTCAAATCCCGAACAAGAAGATCGAAGACGTCGTAAAGGATACGGCGCGACTCGTGAGTGAAAACACCCAAGGCCGTCAGATTCCTTGGTACAACAGCAGCCTTGTCGGCGACTTCTACTTCATCGAAAAGCAGTAGCTGACTATTTAGCGGGTTTCTGACGAATTTGGAACAGCAAATCGCCGCCGGCTGACTGACCTATGCCGAGCGCCTGCTTGATCGAAATCTGCTCTGGAGAGTTTGGAATAAGTCCTTCGAGCACTAGGTCGTAACCACCCTCAACAGCCCTGACAGCGAAGCTTAGTTCTAGACGAGCAGCCTCCCCGACAGAAACGCGGATTGTTGCTAACGGCTCAACCACGAAAACGGGAACGTTCTGTACAAATTTCTTTTGCCCATCTACCGTTGCAAAAGAACCTTCAGATCTAACACCTTCCATCCCAGGCATCATGACAAACCGCATCGTGATTGCCCCAAAGGCAAATGCGGACATAATTGCGGCAATCAAGGCAGCCCAACGCTTGGTGAGGTTCGATGTTGCGTTCTTATTTTCTAACAGCCCATATTTATTCGGCCGTTCCTCGGGCAAGTTCAGCAAGGAAGCTTGCTCCCAATTCGTATTGGTAGTTGCCGACGGCGCGCCTTGTTGGTTGATCCAGAGGGCGACTTCCCGATAGCGGTGCTGATATTCGATGCGGAGATCGTGTTGCGGGGCCAGCGACGTACCCGTCACCACGCCCGTGCCATCGGCCAATTCTCGTGCGAGATGGACGCCCATGCGGTTGTCGTCGATCGGCGCCGGGATGAGTTTCTGCGCATGGTCGCGGGCCATGGCACGCGCGGCGGCGAGACGCTCGTCGGTGAGTTGGGCGAGAACCCGATCCGCTTCCTGGATTGTCAGGGAAACCGGGTTCCAGATTTGCACGAGCTGGCACATCGGGTCGCGCGGCTCTTCTTCCGGGCCAAGAATCAAGTCCCATTCGCTGGCGTAGTCGCTATCGCGACCGACCATCCATCCGCGCCATTTGCCGAGGGCAATTTCGGCGTCGAGTAGCACGGCAAGGTATTCGTTGTACAGATTGCCTGCGTCATCCGGGCGTGGTGGCACGCGGACAATCTGGCCGGGTACGGGAATAGGGCGGAATGCGGCGACGTGAGCGGCCTCGCGTTGCGCGATCAGCGCCGCGATGCGTGGTGGTATGCCGGAATCGTCGTTGCCATCATCAGGCAGACAGGGATCGAGCGGCGTCTCACTGGCGACAGCCTCTGAAAAGTCGGCGCTGGCGAAACGGCGACGGATGGTCTCGATGGGGGTTATCCGTTTCATGGCGCAGCCCCCTCCAGCTTTGCTGTTGCTTCGAGGCAGATGGCTTCGAGCAGGAATTTCATCAGGACGTGATTCTCCGGGATGATCTGGACGCCGAGTGACTGCATCCATTGCCCGATCATTGTGTGTTCGTAGCCACGAAGTTCGTCCCGCGCCTTCTTCACAGTAACGCCGAGCTTTTGCGCTTTGTAGGCGTAGGAGGAAATTCCTTTGCACAGCGCATACATCGGCACGGCATCGTCATCCGCGCAAAAGTGGCCGCGCAACATCAGTAATGCCCAATCTGGAAGGATGGCCAGGAAATCCTGAATTGCCGTGCCGAGTTCGGCGTGGCCGATTTCTGCAAGGAAATCGTCAATGAGCTGGTCGTCATCGTGTTGCTCGGGATTCCATTCTTCTACTTGCTCATCCTCGGTCAGCGTCTTGCCCTTGTAGCGGCCCAGTTCATCGCGCAGGTAGTTGCGGAAGAAAAAACATAGCGCGCCGCCCGAGATGCTTTGTATTCCGGCAGTGGACCCGCGTTGCGCTTTGAAGAACAGTTTTTCTGTAAAGAACTCATCGATGTAGTTGACCCTTGTGTCCGGCAATGCGGCCAGCTCAGACGCCGGACAGCGCAGCAGCGCCTTATGCACCAGCCGGTAGAAGGTTTTCCATTCGGCATCCGACAGAACGTCCAGCCGAACCCAATACGCCGTGAGCACCTCCTGGTCGCTGGGTGCTTCAGCCATTTTTGGCCAGGCCGACAGCCGGCAAGTGCGCTGACATGCGGGGTTCCTCTTGATAACGACGCTGGGTGGTGAATTTTCAAACCCGGCAGCCTGGGCCATAGCCAGATGCCATTGCGCCAAGTGTAGCGCGCCTGAGCGCCAACTCGACGGTGCAGGGCGTCGCTTTTAAAAATCGTCGCCTCATCTCCGTTATCTGGTTGAAAGCGACGCATGACAGGGTTTGACCGCCATGCCCGCTGCCTACCGCGATTTGACTGACTTAAAGGAGAGAGTGCCATGCAGACCCATGCTGTCCCCGTCGAAACCACTGTCCATGCCCGGCAACGCGCCCGTGAACGAGGGATTCCACCTTTGGTGATCGACTGGTTGCTAAAGTTTGGCGAAACCGAATGGGATCACCACGGGGCGCAGGTGAAGTTCTTCACCCGAAAAAGCCGCCGCCGCATCGATCAGGCCGTGGGAACGCAGATTACACGGCGAATGCATGAGTTTCTGGACAGCTACGCGGTAGTGACGCTGGATGGCGCGCTGATTACCTGCGGCCATCGCTATAAGCGGATTCATCGCCAATGAGGCCGCCACTTTTGCGCTGGCGGCACGTCGTGCTGCTTGCCCTGCACTGCGGCACGGCCTTGGCAGGTTCGTTCGATGCACGGGTGGTAGGCGTCACTGACGGTGACACGCTAACCGTGCTGGATGCCGGCCACCGCCAATGGAAGATCCGTCTGGCCGGCATCGATGCCCCCGAAAAACGGCAAGCCTTCGGCCAGCAGTCGAAACAGGCGCTGGCGGATCGGGTGTTCGATCGGCACGTGGTCATCGACGCCGGCAAGACGGATCGTTACGGCCGAACGGTCGGCAAGGTGATTGCGGCAGGGGAAGACGTGAATCTGGAACTGGTACGCAAGGGCCTGGCCTGGCACTACAAGAAATACGAGCGCGAGCAAAGCGCACCGGACCGGCTCCACTATGCCCGCGCCGAACAGGACGCACGGCGCAACCAGCGAGGGCTCTGGCAGCAACCGGAACCGGTGGCGCCGTGGGATTACCGCTTACAGAAAAGGGAGAGGTGAACGATGGGCTACTACTATGGTGATTGGGATCGCAAACCGAGTCGATTTTCGGAACTGACATCGATTCTGGGGGACGCGGTCTACGACATTCGCCGCACATTTCTGGAGTTGAATGGGCCGGCCATGCAACGTCTGCTGGCGGTTTATGGCCACCAGCATGGCGAATCGGCTGCACAATACGCACGAAATACCTTGCCAAAATGGCAGCGCGGCGCCGTGACGCTGTCGGGTCAGACCATGGCGCGATTGGTGGAACTGGTCCCTCCCTTTCTGACGGCAGCCGCACGCCTGGCCCTGCTTGAGAAAATCCTGGAAAAGAATCCCACTCGTCCGCCAACTGTCCGCATCGAGATAGACGGCAAGGAACCTGCCAAGGGGCTGCTCGAACTCGACAAGGCGTTGGCGGGCATGCGCCTCACCGACCCGCTGGCCCACCTGCCGCCCAAGGTGATGAAAGCCGCGTCCTGGCTTTACGCCGACGACATCACGGCGGCGCGGGCGATGGTGGCGCAGATCGACGCCAGAAAGAATGAAATCATGCGGGCCAGCGCGCAACGCGAACTGGACTTGCTGCGGCGGGCAGTGACCGCCGGCCAGATAAAGAATGCCCACTATTCCGTAAAGATGCCGGCAGGCACGTTGGAGGTTGCGGTGGCGACAACGCCGCCATCGCTTTGGGCACGATTGTTCGGATGAAATCTTCGGGAGACAGGCAATGAGCGATACGAAAAATCTGCCACAGACGGTCAGCAGCGAAACTGCGGTGCAGTTGCATCACGGTGGCTCGCAGCGCGTGGGCGCGCTGATTGATAGCGCGATGGCAAATCTGAGCCGGGAGCAGGTGCAGGTACTGTCGGGCAAGGCGGCGGACGAAGCCCTGAGGCTTGAGGTCAAGATCCGCGAACAGAATATCGACTATGTGAATGGCAAGAAGTTGGTCGAGGACCACATCGACACCTTCGCCATGCTCGACAAGCAAGGGCGCCTGACCCGGCAAGTGGTGGATTCGACCATCAAGACCGGCGCCGGTGAAATGCGGATCACCAGCAAGTCCGGCGCCACCTGTTTTGTGGCCACAGCCACCTATGGCGATCAGGATCATCCCAATGTGCGGTTCCTGCGCGCCTGGCGGGATGGCTACCTTGCGCATCGACCTGCCGGTGTGGCTTTCATCGGCTGGTATTGGCGCACGGGACCGAAGCTGGCAACCTATGTGTATCGTTTCCCTGCTCTCAAGAAATTCAGTCGCGGTGCGCTGACGGTACTGGTCATGGCGATCCGGACGGTCTGGACGGCAAGGCGCGATGAGATTTCCATGGCTATCGACAACTCTGCCAAAGAGTCAGAGATTCTCCAATCATGACCTATCAATCCCTCGAAAGCCTTGTCTATCAGGGGCGAACCTATCTGACCAAGACGCAAGCCCTGGAGGTCTATTTCCAAATGGGCGGAAAACGCCCGCCGATCATTGTTAACACCTCCATGTGCTGGCGCGGTTACGCCGGGACGTGGTCACTGGACGATGGCCGGCTCCGCTTGACCAGCCTCCATGGCCTCCTTGCACAAGGAGATATGGTTGATATCGCGAGCGAGGTCTACCGGCATCAGATTGCCTATCGTGATGATCCGGGGTTGTGCAGGGGCCTTGTTCTTGAGGATGTCTTCCCCGGCTTCCCCCATCAGGTTTTTGCGCACTGGTACTCCGGCGAAATTCAGGCTACGGCGGCCGAGGATGAATCCGCTGGAATCGTGGCCATCATTGACCGCGGGCGTATTGAATCCATCAAGAACGCGATGATCCAGGAAGCGCAGACATGATCTATATCGCCTGCTATATCCTGGTCGGCTTGCTTGTCTTGATGGCTTACCGTCTTGTCGAGAGCAAACATCCCGCCTATGGCGACATCACGCGAAAAGCGGATTTTGATGTCATCGAAGAAACGGCAAAAATCCTGCTGGGGAGCGTTCCCATTTCCATGCGCTGTGGATTTGCCGTCAGTCGTGCTCTGAATTTACTTTTCAATATCTTTCGCTGGCCAATCCTGGCGCTGGACTTGGCTCGACGCCTGACGCACACGATGCACAAAGATTCGGACAAAACCGATGAAAGTCTCGACGATTTCACAAACCAGGGCACGCTCTGGCGTTACATGAGCATTCCCGACATCGAAGCCCGAGAGAAAGTCATTGATCCGGCCGGTGGCGCGCCCGAGGTCGCCTTCGGACACTTGAATCCGGCATGGCTGAACTTCAAGTCCCAGTTCCGGCCTGGCGACAAGATCGGGCGCTATGAATGCCTGCCGCACGAAGAAAAAACCAGTGATTCATGGAGCCATGGCGGCGAAGGCTACATTCTCGTTAGAAAGGAACGGGTGGTGGCAAAGGTGCTGGCTCGTTCCGGTTGATGAGATACACACTCACGCCTGAGCAAATCGAGCGAGGACTGACCGACGAGAGCGGGCTTATCCGATTGCGAATCGCCACTCGCCCGGATGTCGTGGGCAGACTCACCGCGGTGCAAATTGAACGGGGCTTGGCAGATGCCAGTGAAGAGGTCAGATCAACACTCAGAAAGGATGAAAAACATGAACGCAGAAACCGCAGTACCTGATAACGCCACCCTTGCCCGTCGGCACATGGGCCAGGGCGGGCACATGGAAGGACTGGAGAACTGGCAAGCCGCTGCGGATGCCTATCGGCTCGCGCGGTCGGCGAACTCGCCCGATCCGCTAGTCCGTTATTTCGCCAGCAACAATCTTGGCTACGTACTGCTGCAGATGGAGCGGTACGAAGAAGCGGCCGAGTGCTGCCGCGAGGCCATTTCGATCAACCCGGAGCAATACAACGCCCACAAGAACCTCGGCCTGGCATTCCAGGGTCAGGGACTCTGGATCGATGCCGCCTGGTGCCTCCTTGAAGCCACGCGACTCTGTCCGGGGGATGCGCGTGCCTGGCAGCTCCTTAACCACCTGCTTGCGGCGCGGCCTGGACTGTTGGATCAGGACGGCGAGCTACGCCTGAGTTACACCACCCTCCGTGAGGTGCTGGCGAAGGAAGGATATCTACAAGCCCCGGTGCCGAAGAGTCCTGTATTCAGGCCGCCGATGATTTTGCCGTTGCAATAGGCGTCAAGCGGAACGCTGGCTCAGGTAGTTCATCGGTCCGCCGGTGTAGGGCGCAAAGCCGGTGCCGAAGATCACGCCGGCATCGGCCAGTTCCGCATCGGCCACCACGCCCTCCTGCACCAGGCGCTGTGTGGCTGCGAGCAAAGGCTTCAGCATGCGCTCGGCCAAACCAGCCGTATCGCCGGCGCCGACTCCCGATTTCTGCGCTTTGCTATCCACCCAGGTGTAGAAACCCTGGCCGGACTTCTTGCCGAGCTTGCCGGCCTCGAACAGTTCGACCAGCTTCTGCGGCGGATCGTCTTGTTTTCGCACCTGCTTGCACCTACTATCCGATTGAATGGCCGGTATGGAGAACGGCCCAGATTGAACGGCCGCAATGGACAAAAATTCTGAGCGGCGGCTCCTGGCCGCACTGAGACGATGGCTGTGAGCGGCGGTGTGGCCGGTAAGTCATGGCCCCGGTACAGCAACTTTATGGTTAAGCCAAGCTCGCAAAAGGCGTCCGACGAGGTGCCTGGCCATGGCTAGGCTCAGCGTATTGGGCTGCGCCGGTTTGGGTGGTGATTGTCGACCTGGCTTTTCCACGCCAGGGAGAAGTTTGCCGTGCCGGGCGAAGTCACCAGTAATAGCTGGGTCATTAGCAGAGAGGGTAAACGCTCTAATCTCTTTCTTTGTCGCCCACCCTGCAGCTTCCATGCGTGCTATTGGTATATCGTGCCGGATAATTTCAAATATTCGGTATAGATTAACCCAATCTGAATCTGGCACGAATAGTCGGAGCGTTTTTGCAACGGCACGGTCATTCAGCGCCAACGCTACAAAAGGAGAAGGATCAGGAATGCTAGTGCGAAGGGCAGGTAAGACAATATCGCTATCTCCCACGTTCGGCATCACAGCACGCTTGCCTTCCGAGTTCTCATAATCCACGTATAGCAGGTTGAGACGACTAATTACCCCACCTTCTACAAGACCGGCGCCATTGATTATGGCGATCAATTCATGAACGCGAAGCCATATCTCTCGGATAAAAGGATAATTCGTTGCTTCCAAGTTACCCTGAACGAACGTATCCGTTAATAGCGTGATCTGACCGGCCTCAATTCCGACTTTGATAGAGGTTTTTGTTAACGCCTTGGCAATTGCAGCAGCCTCAGCCTCTGGGTTCAACAGTCGAACATACAGTTTCACGATTCGGTCTCGATGGCAGGCTGGCATACGCACAACTCTCTTAGCATACACGTAACGTGCCTGAATGGCTGGTTTGGAAGAACAACCTCAGTGACTGCTTCTGGCCTATTCTGTTGAAAAAGTCGGTTTCTCGGCTGCCGTTTGTGGCCAGTAGAAAATCGACCTCTCAGATCGCCTCAGGATCGATGATCGCGAGTCTCGGAAGGGGAAAGCACCCCGGCAATTCGCCAATATTTTGTCGGATCGACTTTTTCAACAGAATAGGCCGACTGGACTCAGTGACCACCGGCAGCTACCAGGCACCGGAATTCAACGGCTGCAATCCGGCCTCGAACTTGAAGACGCCACTGAGTGCAGCGTGCCCCGAACAGACACATGACGTTTGCAAGCCCCATGACGGCTTACCGATGTTAAAGCTGCCGCTCAGTGAAAATAGCCATCGGGCAGCAGCTCGGCTACGCTGAAAGGCAACGTGACACAATGTCATGGTATCGTTTAATCAGAGATATGCATCGCCCGCCATGACATCGAGTTCGATTTCCCCTTGCTTCTTCTGCGCCTCGACGCAGACGCTTGTTGTCGAGATGGATGATGCGGGATGGTCGGTGGTCTGCGACCTTTGGGGCGGCATCGGTCCGATGGGTCAGGATGTGGACGAGTCGGTGGATCGGTGGAACGTGCGCCGGGCCCCGGCGAGGCCGGCATAACGGAATGGAGTCTTTCTCCGCTGCCGTTGTCGCAACGATCGCCGAAGCGGTCCTGGTGGTAGACGCCAAAGGCGAGATCGTACGCGCGAACGCACATGCAACAGAGTTCTTTGGGTACTCGGACGACGAGTTGCGCGGACGCAAGGTCGAAATGCTGATACCGGAGCGCTTTAGAACTCGACACGCCGACCTTCGCGCCGGCTTTGTCGGCGAGACCCAGCCGCGCATGATGGGTGCAAACCGCGAGTTATTCGGTCTGCGCAAGGATGGCCGCGAGTTTCCAGTCGAAGTGGGATTGGGACCCATGCGGCTGGGAGAGGACCATTACGTTGTCGTCAGTCTGGCTGACATCAGTAAACGCCGACAAATCGAGTTTCAGGCGAGGTGGTGCGAAGCGATCGTCAAATCATCCGAAGATGCAATTATCAGCTTGACGCTGGAAGGAATCGTGACGACCTGGAATCCAAAAGCGCAGGCCATGTTCGGGTACCGTGCGGAGGAAATAATCAACCATTCGATTCTGGTGTTGGTTCCAGACGACCGTAAGCAGGAGGTGCACGCGATCCTCGAAAAAATCCATAAGGGAGAAGATGTAAGCAATTTCGAAACGGTACGTCTGCACAAGGATGGCACGCCAATCGATGTTTCCGTCACGATCTCTCCCGTCTGCAATGAGGCGGGTAACCTGGTTGGTTTTTCGGGCGCCGAGCGTGACATAACCGAGCGCAAACGCGCTGAACTCGAAATCGCACGTCTATCGGCAGAGCGTGCCAGCATGCTTGCCGCAAGGACAACTGAGCTTCAGCTGACCGAAGAGGTTCTGGCGGACCGAACCAGCGAACTGCGGCGCATCATGAATCGTCAGGCAGAGGATCAGCGCAGAAAGGTGGAGGAGGAACGCCGACGCCTGAGCCAGGACCTGCACGATGAGATCGGCCAGATGCTGACGGCGTTGAATTTCAATCTCGAGATGGTTCGCCGAAAGTCGACGGATTCCGAAGCGACGCTGCCGTTGAACAATGCGATGCAAATCACCCAGGATATCGTCAAGGGAGTCCGGCGCATCGTCCAACAACTGCGCCCGCCGCAACTGGAAGAGCTTGGGCTTGCCGCCGCTTTGCGCTGGCACCTCGACAGCATCCGCAATTCGTCCTACCTGACGATCGTATTGACGGAGAACCTCGGCGTCGCCCGCGTTTCCCCTGAAATAGAGTTGGGCTGTTTCAGGATTGTGCAGGAAGCCCTGACCAACATTGTTCGCCATGCCAGCGCCACCCATGTCGAGGTGCGCTTGACCCAGGAGCCCAAGCGTTTGCACCTGATGGTCATCGATGACGGTGTCGGCCTGCAATTGTCCGAATCGGCAAGCGAAGTCGCCCGTAACGGCCACCTCGGGCTGCAAGGCATGCGCGAACGTGCACGTGGGCTGGGTGGCCGACTTCAAATCATCTCTGTCCCGGAGCGAGGCTGCACGATCGAGGTCGAGATTCCCCTGGATGGCACTCAATGAATAGTCCAGCGACGATACGCGTGGCGCTTGCCGACGATCATCCGCTGGTGCGTGCCGGTCTGGTCATGCTGATCGCCGATATCGGGGGTTTCGAGGTTGTGGCGGAAGCCAGCGACGGCTTCGAAGCCCTCGAACAGGCCAAGGCCTTGCGTCCCGACTTGATCCTGATGGATATCCACATGCCGCGTCTTTCCGGCCTGGAGTGTCTGGCCCAGCTCGTTGAGTCGCTGCCGGAGATAAAAGTGCTGATGCTGTCGATGCATGCCAACGCGGAGCACGTCTTGCGCGCGCTCGAACTGGGAGCTCGCGGTTACCTGGTAAAGGGCGCCAACCCGGCGGAACTGGAACTTGCGCTCAAGACGGTCGGTAGCGGCGCGGTCTGGCTGTCCGCCGAGGTATCGAACGTTATCGTCGGAGCGCATGCCCAGCGCAGTCCCAAGCAGGATCCCGAACAACGCTTGACCCCGCGCCAGCAGGCCGTTCTGAAGCGTCTGGCCGAGGGCGCCAGCACCAAGGAAATCGCATTCGAGCTATCGCTCAGCGTCAAGACCGTGGAAACCCATCGAGTCCAGATCATGGAGCGGCTCGACCTGCACGACATCCCGGCATTAGTCCGCTACGCGATTCGCACTGGTGTCATCGTCGCGTAAGACCTTAAAGGTCTTCTAAGGTATTTCGCAGTCCGTCCTTCCGATTTTCCTGATTCTTTTCCCGCAGTATCCGCGCTAGCCTTCATAGCGAATGGTAAAGCATCGGGCCGTCCTCTCTCATCCGAGATGAGGGGCATTCGGGTGAAACCAGGCATGAAACCTCTTCGGGTCGTGGTCTTGGAACGGGATAGCCAACGGCGCCAGGAGTTGGTCGCAGTCCTGCGCACCCATTCAGTGGAACAAGTCGAGGAAGCCGCCGACTACGATGAAACCTTGCAAAAGTGTTCGGCAATGCCAACAGATTTAGTTCTGCTCGATCCGCCTGACGGGCTGGAACAGTGCACCGATCTGTTGAACCTGCTGGCCAGTCTCCGGCAGGTACCGGCGGTGGCATTTTATGGGCCGTTGTCGGATGTGAGTTTGCTCGAAGCCGTGTGTCAGCGAACGGGTCTGCGCTACCTAGGGCATTTTGCGCAATCCCTTGGTACAGAACGGTTGCGCCGCATGCTGACTGTTCTTCGCGAATCAGACCTGCCCGATGGGCGATTCGGGAGGGCCAGCACATGAATGCCACACAAGGAAAGGGCGCCCTTCGCCTGGAGATGGTGATCTTGTTGGGCGCGCTGGTATTGATTTTGCTCATAGCGTTTGTGATCGGTCAAGTCGCCGTTTCGCGCGAACGTGAGACGCTGAAGCACATATTCGATGAGCAACTCGTCTCGAGCACCACGCACAGCAGCGAATATTTGCAGGATCAGCTGAAGATCGTGGCCAACGATTTATCCCTGCTCGTCGCGGTCCCTGCCGTTAAAAGTTATATCGGTGCAATTCGCAACCATGGTCGTGATCCACGATGGGGAGCCCCGACCAGTGAATGGCAAGATCGCATCGCCACCATCTTCATCGGGATGATCCGGGCACATCCGAGCTACGCACAGATCCGTCTTATCGGTGTTGCCGACCAGGGGCGGGAAATCGTACGAGTCAATCAGCAGGACGGCAAGATATGGCGTGCTCCGACCACGGAACTGCAACAAAAGGGAAGCCGCGACTATTTCCAACAATTTGCCACGTATTCCCAAGACGACGTTTATGTTTCTGCGATCAATCTCAATCAGGAACACGGCAAGATCGAAATTCCGTATCGTCCGACGGTTCGTCTTGGCAAGAAGGTTATTGGCCCTGATGGCGAGTTGATTGGCATGATGCTGATCAACGTCGACTTCGACAAACTGACGCTCGATCTGGCGAAGCGCTTGCCGTCGGGTATGCAGGGCTACTTGATCAACGCCGACGGCGACTTCCTCTGGCATCCCGACAAGCGTCACACCTTTGGTTTCGACCTCGGAACCACGTTTCGACTGTCGGAAGAGTTTCCGCAACTCGATGTGAAGACAGTTGCGTCCTCGACCACCGCATCATCGGTAAAGGAATTGGCGACAATTGAAGGCTACCGACGCGTGTCGGCGATACGGGTACCCCTCAATCCCGCCGTGCCAGGGCATTACGCGGTGCTGATCGCAGAGCTACCCTCTAGTCAAATCGAACCCCATCTCGTCGCCACTCGCTACTCGTCCATTGCCTCAATCGGTCTGGGGGCGGCGATCGTTATGATCTTCCTCTGGTGGGTCGTCCAAAAGGCGTTCAGGCCTCTCGCGCAACTCACCGCAGCGGCGCAAGCCATTGCACAGGGGCAGTACGACAGGCCCCTTCCGGACGTCAGCGGACCGGAGATGTCGGCGTTGCGCTCGGCTTTCTCGACAATGCAGTCCGAGGTTGCCTCGCGCGAGATCGAACTGCGCGAACATCGCGACAATCTCGAGCAGATGGTGGGTATCGCCACCACCGAAGTGAAGGCCATCGTGCAGTCGGCGGTCAACGGCATCGTCACCATCAATGAAAGGGGCATTATCAATATCTTCAATCCCGCCGCGGAAAAGCTGTTCGGCTGGACCACCGGGGAAGTGGTGGGCAAGAATGTCTCCATCCTCATGGGCGATCCGCATCGTTCAGGTCACGACGGGTACATTGCCAACTTCCTGCGTACGCGCGAAGCCAAGGTGATCGGCACGGGGCGGGAAATCACGGCGCAACGCAAGGATGGCAGCATGTTTCCAGCCTACCTGGCGATCGGCCACGCCGAATTCTCACCGACGCGACATTTCTTTGTCGCCTTCCTCTCGGATATCACCCTGCAGAAGCAGCGCGAGCAAGAACTGTTGCTGGCGAAGGAGTCCGCCGAAGCCGCGGCGCGGGCGAAATCGGATTTCTTGGCGAACATGAGCCACGAAATACGCACGCCGATGAACGCGATTATGGGTTTGTGCTACTTGCTGGAGAAGCAGGATATGGTCCCGGCATCTCTGGGCATGGTGCAAAAGATTCATGGTGCGGGGCGCGCCCTGCTGGGCATCATCAACGACATCCTGGATTTCTCGAAGATCGAGGCGCAACGTCTGGATCTCGAACGGGTGCCGTTCCGCTTGAGCGACATCCTCGACAACCTGGCCAGCATCATGTCCTCCGCCGTCGGCGACAAGCGCATCGAAGTGGTTGTCAGTCCCGCTCCCGAGGGCGGCGACTTCCTGATCGGCGACGGCCTGCGGCTTGGTCAGGTGCTGATCAACCTCGCCGGCAACGCGATCAAGTTCACCCAGGCCGGCGAAGTCGTCGTCAGCGTGAGGAAAGTCGGTCCTGACGACACGGCGAATCACGCCCGATTGCGCTTCAGCGTGCGCGACACGGGCATCGGCATTCCCAAGGACAAACAGGACGCCATCTTCAATGCCTTTACCCAGGCCGACACCTCCACTACGCGCAGCTTCGGCGGTACCGGCCTCGGCCTGACCATCAGCCGCCGCCTGGTGGAATTGATGGGCGGCACGCTCCTGCTGAACAGCGAACCGGGACGCGGCAGCGAGTTCGCCTTCGAAATCTCGTTTCAAACCGAGGACGCGACGACCAGTGCAATGCCTGAAATGCTGCACCAGCGCATCTTGATCGCGGATGATCAGGCGTCCGCGCGCGAAGTACTGGCATCGACCGCGGAAAGTCTCGGCTGGGACGTCAATACCGTGGACTCCGGGACCGCAGCGATAAATATGGTCGAACAGGCGGTGGAGCGACCCTATGACATCCTGCTGCTCGACTGGCGTATGCCGGACGTCGACGGATTGAGGGCGGCCGCGGAGATACGCGAGCGTGCCGTGGCTGACGCGCCCATCATCATTATGGTGACCGGCTTCGATCGGAACCAGCTCATGGAACAACCCGGCCGTGCAGCGGCGGACGCCATCCTGACCAAGCCGGTGACCAGTTCCAGTCTGTACAACGCCGTACTCGAGGCTAAGAGCCGCCGGGGCCAGCTACCAAGCACTGCGATGGCGGTCGCAGCAACCAAGCGCCTCAGCGGCTTGCAGGTGCTGGTGGTGGACGACAGCGAGATCAACCGTGATGTTGCAAAGCGAATTCTCGAAGGCGAAGGGGCTGAAATTGATGTCGCCGAAGACGGGAGCCTTGCCTTGACAATCCTCAACGGCCGGCCGAACTTCTTCGATGTGGTGTTGATGGATGTGCAGATGCCAGTCATGGATGGCTACACGGCGACCCGGCAGATTCGTGCCACGCCGAGCTTGGCCCACTTGCCCGTCGTGGCCCTGACCGCCGGCGCTTTCAAGACGCATCGCGAGGCAGCTTTTGCTGCCGGCGTCAATGATTTCGTCGCCAAGCCCTTCGATGTGGATGAGCTGGTCGGCGTGGTAAGGCGACTGGCCAATAGATCAGGAAACGGCACGCTTGATGGAGCGGCCGTCGCAGATCAACCCATCGATGAAACACTGCACGCGCCTGCCGTCGTCATTGATGTCGAACGGGGCCTGGCGGTTTGGCAGGAAGAAGTTGTGTACAAACAATACCTGCGCAAGTTTGCCCGAGACTACGGCAGTAGCCTGGATGACATCCCCGGTCTGAATCCAGACGACGCGTCCAGGTTTGCGCACAAATTGAAGGGCGCGGCGGGCAATTTGGCGCTGATGCAGGTTGCGGCGCAAGCCGGCGATGTCGAGGGAATCCTGCACGAAGGAGGCGATCCGGCCGGCTGTTTCGAGAACCTTCGCGCCGCCCTGGTTGCAGCGGTGGAATCGATAGAGCAGTACGCCGGCGCCGGCAATTCCGATGCCGAACAGGCAACCGGCGATGTCGATCTCGCCAAGGTGGCAGCGCTGTTGGCGCTAACCCTGAAGGCCTGCAACTCCGACAATCCCGACGGAGTCGAGCCCCTGCTGATCGAGCTGGACAGCTTGTTGCCTGCCGAGCAGCGGGCGCCGCTGCGGGATGCCGTGCAGACCTTCGACTTTCGCGGCGCCGAGGCCGCCACACGCGCGCTGGCCTCTTCACTGAATATTTCTCTGGAGCAATGATATGCGCAACGGACCTCTACTCATCGTCGACGACGAGCCGCAAAACCTTGCCGCCCTGCGGCAGATTCTTGCACCCGACTACCAATTGGTTTTTGCCCGAAACGGGGCGGAGGCCATAGCCGCCGCGACCAAGCACGTACCTTCCCTGATCCTGCTGGACATCGAGATGCCCGACATGGATGGCTATGCCGTCTGCCGTGCGCTGAAGAGCGATCCGCGCACCCAGCACATACCGGTGATCTTCGAAACCAACCTGTCCGAAGTGGCGGACGAAACCAACGGCTTTTCGGCAGGTGCGGTCGATTACATCGTCAAACCGGTTTCGCCACCTATTGTGCGCGCCCGGGTCAAGACTCACCTCTCACTGGTGCGGGCAACCCGTCTCGAACAGAGCTACCGCGAATCGATATTCATGCTGGGTACGGCCGGGCATTACAACGATACCGATACGGGAGTGCATATCTGGCGCATGGCCGCTTACGCGCGGGCGCTGGCGGCGGCCGGCGGCTGGAGTGCCGAGGATTGCGAGACCCTGGAACTGGCGGCGCCCATGCACGATACCGGCAAGATCGGCATTTCCGAATCCATTTTGCGCAAACCCGCCAAGCTCGATGCGGATGAATGGGTGGTCATGAAGACCCATACCCAGATCGGCTACAACATACTCGGCAAGAGCGATGCCCCGGTCTTCAAGTTGGCGGCCGAAGTGGCCTTGCGTCACCACGAAAAATGGGATGGCAGCGGTTACCCTGACGGCTTGGCTGGCGACGCGATTCCCGAATCGGCACGCATCGTCGCGCTGGCGGATGTGTTTGACGCGCTCACGATGAAGCGACCCTATAAGGAAGCCTGGCCCATTGATCGCGTCATGGCGACCATCGGGGAAAGCGCCGGGAGTCATTTCGAACCGAGTCTGGTCGCAACCTTCGAGTCGATCGTGCCGCAAATCCTTGACATCAAAGCGAAGTGGGATTCCCGCGAAGCAGCGTCCGAGCCACTGCAATGACAAGGCAAATACGCGAGCTCGTGGTTGAGGACGAGGAAATCATCGCCGCCTTGATCGACCGGATCATCCGCCACACCACTTGATGAGTCTGCTTTTTTCGCAGTACGCGGACTTGACCGAATCTTCCAGTTCAAGCAGCGGTTGGTGGCGAATTACCCCCACGTTTCCGTGATGGTGAACGATCTGCCTCTCGATGACGCGGGTCTCCGATGATCGCCGAAGTCGAAAGTCTGCTTCGCTAGGAGTTACCCGACCTTCGACTCGGAAAATAGTCCGCTGTCGCCATGACCCATATTGGCCGATTGCCGCGGTACTTCACTGGCCGCTTCGGTGCATCCAATCTACTGGGTTGCCTCTTGTGGCAGGATGCTGGTCCGATGCCGCCCTCGTTGTGGCGCAAGGCAAACGCGAAAACTGATACAGGGATTCACCATGTATGCGATCCGTCGTCATCGAGCCGCCGTCAAAGCGTGGTGTTGGCGGGTCCGATTCAGTCGGCGCGGAGTCATGTATTCCAGGGCGTTCTTCGACTTGGTGTGCGGCGGACCGAAGGAAGCGAAGGCACAGGCTGTCGCGTGGCGTGACGCACAAGTGGCTAACCTCAAAGCCCTCACCCTGGTTGAGTTCCACGAACGCCATCGGTCAAACAACGTCAGCGGGATGCCGGGTGTGCACTTCCACAAGACTGCCCGCCAGCCCCTTGGATTCTGGCAGGCAAAAATACGGTTTCACGATGGCAAGAGCAGAGCCAAGGCGTTTTCGGTACGCTTGCACGGCTACGAAGAAGCCTTTTGCCTTGCTGTTGCCGCCCGGACTGAATTACTGGCACAGGTTGAGAACCGCCCGTACCTGCATCACCCGGTGGCGAAGCGGCTTTGTCGGCAGCGATGAACCGGTCCCACCTTGCGAGCAGGGCTTGGACCCGGCTCCATTCATTCCCTGACCATCGCACATCTGCATTTCTGGGGATAGCTTGGCCGCTTCGGAGGATCCAAGCGCAGGGTCTATGGATATATGGACAGTTCGCCTGGCGGCGAAACGGGCACCTTGCCGTGGGTAACGCAAAACGCCGTTATCCACCGCGCCGCCCTCTGCCCACAGATCCACAGACCCCCAAGAGCAAGTCTCTTTTTTTATCTGGGGTTCAAGGTCAAAAGCTCCTCGCGCAGAATCAAACCCGAATGGCCACGTGCGTTCCTCGCCAGGGCTATCCGGAACTACGCGTCGGATTCCGCCCCGCATTCCCCGGTCAGACTACAGCGCCGGATCAGCTCGCGAATGTCCTCGACCCGCCACGCCGTAATGCGCGCTCCCAGCGTCCGCACAGGCCGCGGGTAGCGCCCCGATTTCACCCCAGCCCACCACGTTGACTTTCCGACCGGTATCAGTGCCGGGATCGGCGGCACGGCCTTGGGATTGCCGATGATTTGTCGAAGGCGTAGGTAGCCCGTCTCAGGCAGGGCGTACATCCCCCGCTGCTCCGGGGAGCAGGCGTCGCCGGCGAATGCCAGTCCATCGCTGCCGGCGAACCGTTCGCTTGCAGAGTGCTTGCGTGACTGAGGCAGTCCGCACACCGAGACGCCGCGGCTTGAAGGCCGACCATTTTCGTCGGGATCGTCCGGCGCCTTATTGACGGCCGCGGGCCGGGAGCGATCCGCAGGGTCACTACCAAGTCCGCTGCGAATCTGCGGAGCCGTGGGCGACACCGGCTTTTTCGCGAATGGCGTCCGGGCCTTTCCTGAATTCCTGTTCAGCATTTGCCGGGTTCCTTTTCTCTGAGGTGGTGGCGGCCCGGTTCGTCTTGCGTACGAACCAGGACCGTACGGGACTTTCGTGGCCCGCTCCTCATCAATACGGATTCGCTCGTAAAACTGTCGGCGACTATGCCTTGAGTCGTATAGATATATTTATTTCGATGCCATTTAGCTAAATAGCAACGTCATTGGTCACATTGCCGCCCTTTCATCTGACGAAAGGGGGGCGCCATGGCGCTCAAACAGGGCAATGGTCTACAGGGCTGGGAAATAGCGGTCACCAAGAAACTCATCGGAGAATTCCGCCGGCGGTCACGAAGTCTGTATCGGGAGGAATTCGACGACCTCCTGCAGGAATGCCTGATGCACTGGCTTGAAGTGCGTCAGCAGCTAGTCCCCGATCGGGACGGTCCGCCCATCGCCTACATGGCGCGGGTCGTGCGCAACAAGCTGATCGATCTGGCGCGCGAGCGGGAGACCGACAAGCGACGGGGCGACCAGGAAACCGTTTCCCTGGACGATACGGTGGGTGACTCCGAGGATGCACCCACCTATGCCGATCTGGTCGATGCCGAACAGGGTCGGGATCTGGGTGGGCAAGAGTCGTTCGATCCGGCCGACATTCGTATCGACGTTACGGAGGTCATGAGCCGGCTTACGCCCGAGCAGCGGCGCCTGTGCGAACTGCTCGGCGCACAGGGCCTGTCCATCAAAGAGGCCGCAGAAAAGCTCCGAATCCCGCGCGCAACGCTCTACGAGGAAATCAAACGCATCCGCAAGATCTTCGCCCAGCATGGTCTGGACGACTATCTGCAACCCTGATCCGACACTTTGCCGAGGAATTTCGTATGACTGAACCATGACCTGAAACCGCGCCGATTCGATGATCAAATTCACTGTGACCAGCACCAAGGGGGGTGTCGGCAAGACCACGCTCACCGCTAATCTGGGGGCGCTCCTTGCCGACATGGGACTGCGCGTCCTCCTGATCGACGCCGACGTGCAACCTTCACTGTCGAAATATTTTCCGCTGGCGGTGGCGAAACCGGCTGCCGGCCTGACCGAGGTGATCGTGCGCGGCACGGTCACGAAGTCGTGCATCACGGCGACTCTGTATCAGAACCTCGACATCGTGATCTCCGACGACCCCGAGGGCAATCTTCCGCACTGGCTGCTGAATCGCATCGACCGTGGCTTTCGGCTGCGCTTTGCGCTCCAGTCGCCGGAAGTGGTCGATGCCTATGATTGCGTGCTGATCGATACCCAGGGCGCCATCGGACCCTTGCAGGATGCGGCGGTACTCGCCGCCGACATCCTGGTATCGCCGATCACCCCGGAGATCCTCTCCGCCCGCGAATTCCGCGACGGCACCATGGAGCTGCTCGATCGCCTGGAGCCGGGCGGCGCACTGGGCGCCAGCCTGGGGCCGATGAAAGCGGTGATCTACCGGCAGGATCGCAGTGCGGATGCCCGGATCATCGCCAGCGGCATCCGCGAGGACTTCATCAAGCTCAAGGGCCGGGTGGCGGTGCTGGAAACCGTGGTGCCCCATGCCAAGGCCTACAAGGAGGCGGCGACGCTGCGCGTCCCGGTGCATCGGCACGAACGCAAGCGCGACGGCCCGACGCCGAGCGCCTACACCGTCATGCACCAGTTGGCCTGGGAGTTGATCCCCAGCCTCGAAGGCGTGTTCGCCGATCTATTGCCCAGACGGGAGGCTCAGGGTGCGTGACGAAGCGCAGCCGCTTGGCGGCGCTGTCGTGACTGATCAGGCTGCAACGGCACCCGCACAAGTGCCAGCGAGGTCCACGTTAATCGAACAGAGACGACGCTTGGTCGCCGAGTCCTTGCAGGTTGGCAATCTGGGCAACAACGCCCGTGACCTGCCGGTCCAGGCCGATCCGACCCATGACTGCCAGATAGAGCTCTCGGTAGAGGATATCCATCCCTATGAGCACAACCCGCGGCGGGCCAACAACGCGAAGTTCAACGAGATCAAAGCATCGATCCGCGCCAGCGGCTTGCGCAATCCTTTCACCGTAACCCGCCGGCCGGGTGAGTCGCACTTTGTCGTCGAGGCCGGTGGCAACACGCGCCTGCTGGCCATCCGGCAACTTTGGGCAGAGACGCGGGAGCCGCGTTTCCACAAGCTTGGAGTCCTGTTTCGGCCATGGCGCTCGGAAAGTCACGTGCTCACCGCCCATCTCATCGAGAACGAGCAGCGCGGCGACATGAATTTCTGGGACAAGGCCAGCGGTGTCGTTGATCTCAAGGCCCGAATCGAAACGGAGAAGGGAATCACACTCTCTCTGCGACAACTCGAAGAAGAAATGAAGGCGCTGGGTTTGTCCATCAATACCGCGACGCTCGCCCACTACCTGTTCGCCACCGAGCGGCTGGGCATCCTGGGCGAAGCCGTTATCGATCTCTCGGGCCTGGACGTCAAGACCCTCCAGCCGCGGCTCAATTCCATGAAGCGCTATGCGCAGACGCGCACATCGCTGGCCGAGGACGAACTCTACGCGATGGTCTTCGAACCGGTCTTTCGCCATACTGCCGACGAGTATCGGCGCACGTCTAGCTTCAGCATTGCGGCGGTCTGCCGTGCATGCGAGGAGGAGCTGGCTGATGTACTCGGCGAGCCTGTTGCCGAACTGCGCACGGCGCTCGAACCGGCGGCACGGTCGCCACAAGTCTCAGTGGGGGGCTCGCCAACGGAGTCGACTGTTAGCACCGCTAACACCGGGACGGTCGCTCCCAGGCGCGATACGCAGGCAGAAGGTGCGATTCCGGCCAAGACCGAAGGCGCTGCCGCTCATTTTCGGGTTATCGAGCAGGTGCGCTTGTGCGCTGGCTTTGTCGGAATCAGCGATTGTCTGCGCAGCGACGAAGCGGCGCCCCTTGGGTACTGCATGGACGCGTTGCCGATTCCGCCTCATGGCGATTCGCTGCATCCAAGCCGGCAATGGGCCTGGCAGCTCTTGGCGCTGGTGTCCGCAACGGCGGCCCCGCCGGAAGGTCTTGCAGGCGGCGACACATGCGCCGCTGAAGGCACGTCGCGGGTGCCCGACCATCCGACGGATACCTTCCAGTTCGATTCCGCGTTCTTCGGTTGGCTGGTCGATGCCAATGACCAGACGGCCAGCGCATGCTGGGATCTCCTCGGTCTGGTCAGAGAATTTCGCTCATCCGCTTCCACGCCCGGCCTGCCGGGCAGTGAAATTGCTGCGGAGGATGCCTGATGCTGCCGCTCTTCGATACGCAGGTGCGCCTGGTACTGCTCAATCACGTCGCCGTGCGACTGGCCGAGGCGCAGCCGGATGAACTCCACGCCGCCGGCATCGAGAACGAGCAACTCGCGCGCCTGCGGCACCTGTCGGCCCTCGATCTGAACCGCCTGGCCACGATGCGCGACCTGACCATCGGCGTGACCTTCGATGCCGCCGAACTCACTGCGGGGCTGCGCACGGTCTCGCTGGTGAATGAGGCCAAGGCGCTGGAGGCGTATTTCATTCGCCATGGTGCGTCCTGGCAGATGATGAGCGCGCTCTTCAAGATTCGCCGCAAGGTGACGCTCAGGCGCCGCCGCGACTGCGGCGCCTGGAGACCGTCAGGCCGCTTCCCGCTTCCCGATACCGCCCTGCGCGAGCGCATTTACCGGGCATGGATTGCGATCGACGACCCGGAGCCGCGGGTGCGCTACTACCGCCTGCATCAGGCATTCCCAAAGCTCTCCCTCGCCGTTCTGGAGGCAGTGGCGCGCGGTTTCGAGGACGAGCCATGAACGGCCGCCCCTCGATTCCGCCAGGCATCACTGCCGAACTGCTGCTCGACGTCTTCGACTTGCCGATCAGCTTCCACCGTTGTCTGGTCCCGATCACGGGAGGCGTGACGGCGGCGCTGATGCTCTCGCAGGCCATCTGGACCAGTGAGGCGCTCGACCCCGAGGTCGGCGGCTGGTTCTGCAGGTCCCAGGAGGAGTGGACCGAAGAGACTGGGCTTTCGCGCTGGGAGCAGGAAACGGCACGGCGGGCTTTGCGCAGCGGCGGCTTTCTCGAAGAGCGACGCGCAGGCATGCCGGCGAAGCTCTGGTTTCGGGTACGACCCGAAGCCGTAGGGCGCGCATTGCAGGCGCACGCCAACCCGGTTCGCCGATGACGGTGCACAGGCCCAGCATGAGAGACCGAGAACCGAGAATCGTAACCAGTTCCGATGACGATCCATGGCAATCCGCCCAACAGGAGCGAGCGCTGGCGATCATTTGGCCGCTGCTGGGACGGCATATCGCGTTTCATCGCCGCCTCGTGGACCTGACGGCGAACGTGAAGGCCGCGCTGTTGCTCTCCCAATCGATCTACTGGACGCGCCACGGTCGCGACATCGCCCGGACCGGCGGCTGGTTCCTCAAGACCACTGAGCAATGGGAGATGGAAACCGGACTTTCCGCCAAGGAACAAGCCACCGCACGCGAAGTATTGCGCAAACTGGCGATCCTCAGCGAGCAGCGCGTCGGCATCCCGGCGAGGCTGCATTTCCGCCTATGCGTCGATCAACTCGGCGCCTTGCTCAGCGATCGGATTGGCAGGGCGTCGGCGAGTCTGGACTGGGCCGATGGCGCCGCCGTCGCGGAATTGCTGGGGCCGTCGCTCGCCTATCACCGTACGCTGGCCGGCATCGGCGGCGGGGTCCATGCCGGCCTGCTGTTGTCACGCACGCTGCACCTGACGCGGCTGCAGATGCGCCGGCAGTTGCAGGAGTGGATCGGCAGTTCGACCGACGTATGGACCGAGCAGATCGGCCTCACGCGCCGCGAACAGGAGATTGCGCGTCGGGAGTTGGTGGGCGTCGGAGTCTGGGAAGAGACTTTGGTCGGCATTCCTCCGCGACGACTCGCCCGAATCCGGCTGGATTGCCTGCTCGCGCGGCTGGCGGGGGATGAATCCGGCGATGCCAATCGCATCGCTTTGCCGTATTCGCCAGAGTGCGGTGTTGCCACAATCAATAGTCGACAAAAAGGCGAAACAAGTATGCGGGATTCCCACATTCATGTTTTGCCGAAAGCGCCAAAATTGATTCGACAAAAACGCCATCACTGTTCTGCCGAAACCGCCAATCTACATATACAAGGAAGTACACGTGGTTTAGTACAACAACCACCCACAAGGGAAACCATCGCTAATGCGGGGTGGTCGCAACGTCGTGGTGGTGATCTGATCCTGCCGGAAAGCCTGCTCCCTGAAGAACGTGCGGCGGCGCTCCTCCTGCTTAAGCCCTGCGCGCAGCAAGCCCAGGCCTTGCTCGACGAGCTGAGTGCCCGGATGCAGGCAAAAGCAGTGCATACCAGCCCGCTCGCCTACCTGCGTGGCCTGGTCAGGCGAGCCCTGGCCGGAGAGTTCGTCCCGGAACTGGGACAGCGCGTGGCGGCTGCCAGACGCAGGCATGACGAGGACCTGATCCTGCGTCAGCAGCGCGAGGCCGAGGAGCAGCGTCTTGCCGGCGAGTGCGCGACCCCGGAACACCAGGCCAAGCGCGCATCCCGCCGCGCCGAGATGCGACAGATCGCGGACGCGATGCAGGCCGGGCGCCCGCCGGAGAAGCGCTCGTGAGCCCCCTGCCAGTCCGAATTCCCGGCAGCGACGAATCCTGGTCGCCAGCGCTGCCAACACGGCGCTGCAACCACCACGCCGTTCGCGGCAGCCACAACCACCTCAATCGAAACGGAGTCCGCCATGGCAGCCCCTGACGCAATCCTGCAGCACGCGCGCAATGAGCCGAATGAGCTCGATGCCACGCTCGCCGCCAACGCCCAACTCGGGCAACTGGCGGATGCCATCCCCGACACCATGAGCTTGCACACCAAGGACGCCTATCGGATCTTTACCGGCCGCGGTGCGGATGCCGCAGGCAAGTTGCCGCCGATTCCTGGAGGCAGGCGCTTTGCGGCGGTTCTCAAATCCATCTGGCACCTGTCGGCGAACGACAACCCTTACGCCGACTGGATTCTGATCCGCATGTACGAGAGTCTGGTCGCCATCCGCGCGCATCTGAGTCGCGTGATCACGGCGCGTGAGGAAGCCATCGAGATCCTCAAACGCAAGGGCCTGTCGCTGGCCGTGATGGGCTCGCGCAGCCCCAAGACCGTCGGGCTCGGGTTTCGCAGTCCCTACGGCTACGCCACGGCGGAGGCAATCGTCGAGTTCGACTACTACGTGCGCATGATCAAGACCCTGATCCACAAGGATCGCATGAGCGACGACGAGGGCAGGGCGGCGATTCGCGAACTCGGCCGGGAGCTGCGCGCCTTGTTCCTGGAACCGATCCGCTGGGAGCGCCATCTCCTGCGCGAGGAGCTGCGGCCATTGAGCCGCAGCGACTTCCTGCCTGGAGCGGACGAACTCGCGCAGCAGCGTGTACGCGCCGTGGTTGCACTTTTCGGTGAAGTTCCGCGCAAGGTCTTTACCGGCGCGCAGGCGCCCCGTCATACGCGGCGGCGCGTCAAGCTGAGCGAGGCCGAACTGCGCCTCCTCGAACAGGCATCCCTCACCGCGGCCGAGGATATGCCGCAGTCGGACACGGAGTTGCTGTGAGGTCGGCGCCGGCGATCAGCGGGTTTCCGGCCCGGGCCTCGCAGCCCATCGGAATTCAATGAGTCAATCAACCAACGGAGGGTGCAATGTCGAACGAGTTTAGTGGAACCGGAAATGTGGGGGATCAGCCGCTCTTGAAGACGGTCATGGTCGGTAACGAGGAACGGCAGGTCGCCGAGCTTCGGGTGTTCTTCGACGAATACCGCCAGGACGGCAAGGGTGGTCTGGAGCAGGCCGGTGGCTTCTGGCTCGACGTCAATGTCTGGGGCGATCGACATGCCGCGGAGGTCGCGCAGATCGTAAAGAAGGGTGCCCGCGTGCATGTCATCGGCCGGCTGGCCGAGACCCAATGGACGGTGACGGCGACGGGCGAGGAGCGTAGCGCCCTGCATCTGAACGCAGACCATCTGTTCCTCAGCCTTGCACGGCTGGCTGAGGTCCGGTTCAAGCCGCGGCGCGAGGCGTCCGAGGGCAGAGCCTGAGCGTGAGCGACAGCCCCGTCGGCGCCGGAGCGGAGCCGGCATGTTTTCCCAGTACCGAAGAGGTTCGCATGGTCCGCTCGATCGCGCTGCTGGCGCTCATGGAAGCGCAGCGCCACGGCAGGTGGGGTGCTTCCTTCCACGGATTTCGTGTTCAGGCCCAGCGGCAAGGCCCGGCACGGGGTTTCGCTGCCTTCACCGAGGTCAGCCTATCGGTGAGTCTTGGCCAGGCTGTTGTCGCGCGCTGTCGGGTGATCACGAATTATGCTCAAGCAATGGAACCAAATGCATGAGCGATGGTCATCTGATTTGAATATGCGCTGCTCGATTCCCTGCCGCATGGCGGGCGTCGCGCAGAAGCTGCCGGTGTACCACGTTGGCTGCGTCAGCCCGATCGATGCACGTTACGCATCGCCCTTCGCTCGCGAGAGCGCCAAAACCGGTGAGATCTCCTGAAAACCGGTGGCCGCAAGGCTCGGAGGTAGTCGTCATTGCTTCAACCCAGTCGGGGAGTTCCATCCCCGGTCGGGGCATGGTCTCCCCATTTTTATGTGAAAAGGAGACCATCGTGTCCAATCAAGCGGAAGCAACCAATCAGTCGTCGTTCTTCAATCTGCACGTCGAAGGTGTCGGCTATCTCAATCGCGTGCGCCGGGTGAAACCGAAGAAGGGTCAGGAGTTTCTGGCCTGCACCGTGTCCGCGATGCGCGGCAGTACCGATGACATCGCTTACACCAAGTTCGATTGCAAGGTGAGCGGCGCCGAGGCGCAGAAGATCGTCAAGATGCTGGAGGCCGATGTTGCGGCCGAGAAGACCGTGATCATCGGCTTCAAGATCGCCGACATCTATCCCGAAATGTTCACCTTCGAGAAAGGTGACAGGAAGGGAGAACTGGGCGTCAGCATCAAGGGTCGTCTGCTGCGGGTCAAGTTCGCCAAGGTCAACGGCGAGTCGCTCGACCTTCCGCAACCGGCATACCCGAGTGACGTCGAGAGCGCCGCGGCCTAGTCGTTCGCATCAGACCTCAGTTTCGTTAATTTTCGTTACCCCCAGGGGAGATCTCTCTCCTCTGGGGACCGGTCTCCCCATTTTTTTATGGAGACCGTCATGAAAGAAGCATTGTTCAACGTCGTCACCGACCTGAAGCTCATGGTCATGATCATCGTTCTTTCCCAGGTCATCGCGCTCGCCAAGGTGATCGCCTGACCTAGTTCGGAAACCTCTCCTTCGGGCGGGGTTTTCACCTGTGGGCCAACCCAGAGGTGAAAACCCCGCCAACCAACTGAAGGAGAAACGCCATGAAGCAAGCCCTGTGGAACGTCGTCACCAACCTGAAGATCATGGTGCTGTGCATCGTGGTTTCCCAACTCATCGCCATCGTCAAGATCCTGCCCTGAGGCGCTTCAGCCTTTCGTGTCTGGGTCGTGGTTATTGTGATCATTTTTCCGGAGCCCCTCGCCAGAGGGGCTCTACCCAAGCCGTGGGGCACTACGGTTTCGGTAGAGAGCCTTCCGGATCGTCCGGCCAGGCCGGGCGCTCGATTGATGTTGTTTGCTGTGTCACCACTGCCCTATGGCAGTGCCCTTGAAAACCGGCCTCATCTCCTGAAAGCCGGTGACCGCAAGGTCTGGAGATAAACGTTATCCATCAAGTTGTAGCAGTGGTCCGCCGGACCGATTTCACGCCTGGACTCGCGTCCAGAGCAATGGTCGTGATTGAGCAGTTTGTAGGTTTTTCAACCCTCGGGGAATGTCTCTTCCCCCAGGGGGAGGTGTTCCCCTTTCTTTTGCAAAGGAGAACACCGTGAGTCAACTAATTGAAGTGATGTCGGACGTCGATCTGCTCGGCATGATGGTCGGCAGCAAGACCGCCGCACGCATGCTGCAGGACGCGGGTGGCAGGCTGTCGACGCTGCTGAATGTGTGCCCGACAAGTTACGAACCTGAACCGAGGGTCAAGACGAAGCTGCTGGTGGCAAAGGAACTGGTGCGGCGTTCTCTTATGGAGACGATGCGCCAGCGGGATGTTCTGGCTTCACCGGAAAGTGTGCGCGATTACCTGCGCATGACGCTGGCGGGACGGGACTATGAGGTATTCATGGTCCTGTTCCTGGACGCTCAGAACCGCATCCTCGAAGCCGAGGAAATGTTTCGCGGGACCCTGACACAAACCAGCGTGTATCCGCGGGAAGTCGTCAAGAGGAGCCTCGTCGTCAACGCGGCGGCGGTGATCTTCGCCCATAACCATCCATCGGGAGTGGGCGAAGCGAGCCGCGCCGACGAGTTGCTGACGCAGTCCTTGAAGCAGGCCCTGGCTTTGGTCGACGTCAAGGTACTGGATCATTTCCTTATCGCGGGAAGCGGTGTCATGAGTTTCGCTGAAAGGGGACTGTTATGAAACCCACTTCAGCTATGCGCATGGAGAGCTGACAGCATGAGAACTTTGCTCTCCACTCGCCGCGCTACGTTCTATCGGCTTGTCCGACAAGCCGACGAGTTGTCGTCGAAATGGCTGGAAGACGTGCTCAAGGACAAGACTCGCAACAGTGGGCATTTCAGTGCATTGGCTCGACTGGCCTGTCTGCGAATTCTGGTCTGTCGAGACTACGGCATCAACAGCCCTTCGGGATTGCCATATCCGCAGCGGAAGAAAGCTGTTCGTGCGGCGCTCGGCATCTAAGTGCGGTCCATTCACGCCTCGATCACGCGCTCTCATTTGCGGAATGTGGACTGGTGTAGTTCTGTAGTACTGCCTGAAGGGGTGCATTCCCTCCTGGCAGCCATGTAAGCGGCGCGACGCGAGTCGCGCCGACCGTCCGGTTCGGAATCCTCCGACCCGGTTTAGTGACCCCAGCGGGGATGTTGCAGCCCCCGCCCGGGGTCTGCCGTCCCCGCTTTTCTTTTGGAGTAATCGATATGAAAAGCGGACGTTCTCTGGTAAATCTGGCGCAGGAACTCGAGCGCCAACTCGCGACGAAGCAGGATCTGGTGGTGCCCTCGTCGCTCTTGCAATGCCGCACCGACGAGGGTGGCGAATTGAAGATGATTGTCGATACCAAGCGCGGTGACGGGGGCGAGTACGGGATAACCAACCTCGCACGCCGCCAGCTCGCGGAAAAGTTGAAGATTCCGTTTGCGTACTTCGAACGGATGCGGACGGAGCAACCCGGTCTTCTCGACCGCAACGTCAATACATGGCTGCAGACCGACACGGAGCGAAGGATGATTCGGACGCTGGATGGGCAGGTGCGCGCGGTGCTGTCCGACCGCTATCGCCGCCTGGACAACTTCGATCTGGCGGAGAACGTGCTGCCGATTCTGCAGCGGCTTGATGGTGCACGCTTTGAGTCGGTCGAACTGACCGAGACGAAGATGTACCTCAAGGTCGTCACGCCACGGGTCGAGTTCGAGATCGCTCCTGGAGATGTCGTCCAGGCCGGTATCGTGATCACCAACTCGGAAGTTGGCCACGGCACGCTTTCGGTGCAGCCTTTGATCTATCGTCTGGTATGCAGCAACGGCCTGATTGCGTCTGACCGCGCATTGCGCAAGACGCACGTCGGGCGCACGCTGCAATCGGAACAGGAGGCGATCACCGTCTTCCGAGACGATACGCTGGCGGCAGACGACAAGGCTTTTTTCCTGAAGGTGCGGGACGTGGTCGAGGCGGCGGTTTCCGAGACGACGTTTCGTCAGGTGGCGCAGAAGATGCAGAAGACGCTGGGCATCAAGCTCACCGGCGATCCCGTCAAGGCCGTCGAGGTGCTTGCCAACCGCTACACGCTCAACGAAACTGAACGTGCCGGCGTGCTGCGGCATCTCATTGTCGAAGGCGATCTCTCCGCCTATGGGTTGGTCAATGCCGTCACGCACTACTCGCATGACGTCGAGGACTATGACCGGGCGACGGAGTTCGAAGCGCTGGGTGGCAGGTTGATCGAACTATCGTCCAGTGAGTGGGCAGAAGTGGCGGAAGCGGCTTGATTGCTTCGGTCGCGTCCAGTAATGGGGCTTCGATGCCCCTTGACTGCCCGGCAGGGTGGTTGTGAAATCGGTGCGGCCTCGCGGCTGCACCGATTTCTTTTTTTTGTGGGTATCGTGAGCGTCTTCGGCCGGGGTATCTGGATTTTCCTGTATCGGTGCGTATTGCTGACCAGATGTCGGCAAAGTGGTAACGCTCCTTGGCCAATGGTGATCATCGTGCTACGATGTATCTACACGTATCAACTAGCGAGGTAGTTATGAGACTGCAACTGGCGAAATGGGGCAACAGTCTGGCAGTTCGTCTGCCGGTGGAATGCACGCGCGCTGCCGGGTTGCGCGAGGGCGATACCGTCGAGGCGGAAGTGACGCCGATCGGCGAGATCAAGCTGACGCCGGCCCAGCCGTTCGACAAGGCGGCATTCATCAAGCGTCTGCGTAAGCTGCGGGCGACCATGCCGATGACGACGACGACCGTTCAAAAAATGCGCCAGGAGGATCGTTATTGATGATCTACCTGGACACCAGCGCCGCGGTTCCAATGTTCGTCCCGGAACCGGCGAGTCCCGCAATCGAAGCCTGGTTTGAGTCTTGCACGGAGCCCTTGGTATCGTCTGACTGGATAGTGACGGAGTTTTCGAGCGCCTTGTCCATCAAGGTTCGAAAAGGGGAGATCAGCGCCAAGCAGGCGCAGGCGGCATGGAAGGACTTTGACGCTTTCTGCAAGTCTGGGTTGCGTTTATTGCCGGTGAGTCGAAAGGCGTTTGCAGAGGCTGCCGGGATGGCGCGGCATGCGGCAAGCTGCTTGCGCTCCGGTGATGCCTTGCACCTGGCGATGGCGTTGGAAGCAGGCGCCAGCGGGATTGCTACGGCAGACGAGACGCTGGCGAAGAACGCGAAAGTGAATGGATTGGCGGTAAGCCAGATAATCTGACTGTTTCTCAACTCATGACCCGATCCGAGCTCGTTGACCGGCTGCATTCCCGCGTTCCGACGCTTACTCACGATGATGCCAAGTTGGTTGTCAACGTGATTCTTGAGGCCATTACCAGCAGTCTGGTGGCCGACAGTCGCGTTGAGATCCGTGGTTTTGGCAGCTTCAGCCTGAACTACCGGCAACCAAGGGTTGGGCGCAATCCGAAGCCGGGTGAAGCGGTTCAGGTTCCGGGAAAATACGTCCCTTATTTCAAGGCGGGAAAGGAGATGCGGGAAGCCGCCCTTCGACGAGCGGCTCACTGCTGCAGTGGCTGGACGAGCATTTCCCAGAAATATTCCGCCACGCCCTCGTAATTAAGGAATTGTTGGCTATCGCGCCCGAGGTGGGCGAAGCCGAGCGGCTTGAACCCCAGCGAGTAACCGTCGTCGTGGATCGACATGCTTTCGTTGAAGCTGTTCTGGGAAACGCCGCTGTGGCTGAACAGGATGTCGCCGCCGAAATTTCTCCCGCCCATCCAGATGCCGCATCCGCATTGCCGTTTCCCTGAGACGTAAATCGCCGCGTCAAAGCTGTTGGCATCGATCCGACGGAAATCCACTTCAATGTCCGGGTTGCGCCGCTTCAATTCTTCAAGGGAGTTGGCGAAGTACTTGGCCACAAAATCGAAACAATCAGCCCGCGCACGATCACGCTCGCGGTCAGTGAATTCCTTTTTGATGCGCAGGTTGCTGGACCTAGGCGCAGTGGTCATTATTGGCTGCACGGGCGCTACTACCAACGGTCCCGCGGACGCTACCGGCGCCGCGCAGTCCGAATTGGGCAGCATCTTGAGTGCTCCCTTGATCGCCGATACAACGTGAAAAAACCCCTCATCCATTGAAGGGTACTGAGTAACCGGTTTGCCGTCGGGTGTGGCGGCCAACAATTTGCCAAACGGCAAATCGTGCCAGTGGCAGGGGCGCAAAATCACCGGGATCACTATTGCCTGCCCAAGGTTATGACGCTCTACCGCGCGCATCATCTCGACATCGTAGCAATAGTCGGAATTGATGAAGTCTGTGCTCACAAGCAGTAAGACGAGCTCGGCCTCCTCGAAGTGCTGGCCGATTTTTTTGTCGAATTCTTGGCCAGCAACTATCCGGCGATCATGCCAGGTTTCGATCAACCCCTGGCGTTTCAGAGGCGACAGATGTTTTTCGAGCTCGTTTCGCAACGTCTCGTCCACGTGTGAGTAGGAGAAAACCAATTTGGCCAATTTACGCCTTCCTATGTCTGATTCATGCAAAGCCATATATTAATGGAGCGGGGAAAACGGTACAGTTCCTCAACTTCGCCTGCGCCCGAAAAACCGGGGCAACGTTCCCTGAATATAGTCTGCACTTCCATTTAGCTTGTCCGGAGGCGGAAATGACCAATGCCACAGCCATGTATCGCGTTCTCGCAGAACAAATAAAGCGATTTGAAATCCTTCATCGAAAGTTCGGGGAATTTTTCGAAGCGGTGCTGTATCTGGAGGATAGGAAAAATTTCGGGCCGAGCATCAAGCTTGGCAACCATCTGGACAAGAACTACTTCACGGTCGATTTCCTCGACAAGAGTCTTATCTTCCGTTTCTCGTCCGCATTGAACGAGACGAATTCCCCTGTCGGCATCATCACCTGCCTGGAGCCCAATCCCGACGACGAATCCCAGCCACAAAGCGTGCTGAGTATCTCCTTCTCAAGCACCGGGAAGATTTTTGGTATCGACAAGCCCGATGACTTCGAGGATCCGCTGGATATCGGCGACACTGTAACCGCGGTTTTTGTCGTCAGCCATTGCATCTACCTGGCCCTCCGGAAAGGAATGCAGGCACAAAACCAACAAGGGTAGGCATAATCCCCGATAACTCCAGAACGCATAGCCAAAAGGGTCGGATATTTGACTTTTCGAATTGACTCTGCCCCATCTGAGTTGAAAGTCGGCGTTGACGATACGGCGGGTGTTCGGCCTTATGTTGATCTCCACATAAGGCCGAGATGCTGCCCTTCCGGGTGATCATGGCCAAAGCCTGATACTCGGCCAATGCTGCCGCTGGCCCTTAGGGCGTGTTCAGGCCGCTCTGAGTAGCTGAGCGGCGATTCGGCGGTCGGTGGTTTCGAGCGTCGGCGCTCTTCTTGTGTAGAAGTAAGCAACTGTCCCTTCGCGGTCACCTGGAATGGGGCAACCTGTCAGATTCTCGCCCTACAGCAAACGGATATGCCCGCTAAAATATGGCATGGCTGAATCGAAGATTGAATGGACAGAACAGACTTGGAACCCGGCAACCGGCTGTACGAAGGTATCGCCGGGGTGTAAGCACTGCTATGCCGAGACGATGGCTGTACGGTTGAAAGCTATGGGCGCAGGCGGGTATAGCGCTGGCTTCGAATTAGCAATTCACCCCGAACGCCTAGCCCAGCCAGTCAAACGTAAGAAGCCGACCGTGTGGTTTGTCAATTCAATGTCGGATCTATTTCATGAGGACATTTCCGACGGATTTCTGGATCAGGTGTTCGAGACGATCCGCGCAACGCCACAGCACACCTATCAGATACTGACAAAGCGCGCCAAACGCTTGCCGACATATTTTGCCGGCCGAGAGTGCCCGCGCAATGTCTGGCTCGGGGTATCGGTTGAGAATCGGCGCTACGGTGTTCCCCGTATTGATTGCCTGCGCAAAGTAGAGGCGCGCGTTCGTTTCCTCTCGGTCGAACCACTGCTGCAAGACGTTGGACCTATTGATCTCACCGATATCCATTGGGTAATTGTCGGGGGTGAATCCGGCCCGAAAGCGCGGCCCATGAAACCCGAATGGGTGGATGCTGTACGCCAGCAATGCGAAGCTCAGGGAGCGGCGTTTTTCTTCAAGCAGTGGGGTGGCTGGGGAGCCGACGGCGTAAAACGACACAAGAAGGCAAACGGGCGCTTACTGCACGGCCGCACATGGGACGCGTTGCCTCTTCAATCCGTCATTAGGTAATCAGCGATCTTGACGGCAGTGGGTGCGCCTTTTGGGTTCGCTGCCGCGAAGAAGAGCCAGAACATGGGGTTCCCCTTCGAGTTGCGAAGTACCTTGCTATGAGGCGCCACGTCGGAAAACCACTCTTTGAGCCGCCGCCGATAATGCTCGCCGATTGCGTCGAAATCCGTTTGCTTCTTTGGTCCAGCAGGCAATTCCGGAAACAGATCCCCATTGGGTGATGGAGGGTAGAAGTCCCGCTCCCAATCCGTATCGCCGAATACCCGTGTTAGCTTGTCAGCAAACGGCTTGGGTGGAAGCCCCCCGCTCTTAAGAAGACGATTTACTCCCATCCCCAGGGGGAAAAGTAGCCACAGATCGATAGCCTTGGTGTCGCCTATACGCCAAAGTAGGTCGGCCTCGACGTTCATGCCGTAGGGATCGAGGAACGCGACAGCACGCCATCGTTTCCAGTCCTTGTGAGTAGTGCAAAGCTCCCGCATGACGTCGCAGCCATCTGCCTCCCAAACTAGGCAACGTTCAGCGAGCGCTGGGAAGTCGTCGGCGATCATCTTTCTTAACTCGGCTGCGTGAGCCGTGTTCTTCTCGACGAAGATGTACTGGTCGAACGGTGACGCCAAGTCCAAGGCAATTCGTGCACTTCCACGTCGGTAATCATCAGGCAGTTCAACATCGAAGTCGTCCGCGTCGAACAGATTGTATTGGTCAACTGCGGAGGTCGACTTTGGGTTTTTTCGACTTCCTGTACCGGCAAAGGCGTCGACGTAGAGCGTCTTGAAATACCGGGCGCCGGGATTGCTTATGAATATCTTGCGCCATGCAACCAAATAACGCCCGAGGGCGTCGAGCTTGCGCTCGGTCCATGCGTCGCCCCCAAAGCAGTGCTCGGTCACAATTGCTCAGCCAATGTCCGTTTCATGCGACAAGTATATCTGACGATAGGAACACCGGCCGCGGCTGCAATTCGAACGGCATCTATCGGCGGCGGATCGCGTGCGCAGCCCGCACGCTCAAACCAGCGAATTGTTGATGACCACTCAGCTACGCATAGCCGCGTGAATCTGAATAGAGCGCGCCAGGCCGCTTTTGGCTGACGGCCTTTCCTCGGCCAAAGCTACCGCTGGAGACCCACTTCATTGAGGTCTGCAATCTTCTCTAGACCGGACATCGCTCGACATAGGCGAGCCGAACTGCAGCGATAGTATTTTCAGATCAGATGGACTGTCCCTGCTGGCATACCGTGGTTGCCTATGCGATAGCCAACTTCCCGACCATCCGCATGTCTTCAAGCCAGAAAAGGAAAGCAAAGGTCTTACTCTGCTCCTCTAACCACAGCAGAGCCTCCGCCGGATGGCGCAACCGCGAAACAAGGTAGTAGGGTCGGAGGGCAAGAACACCGGCCGTATTCTGGTGATGCCTATGTGCGGAGGCATTACGAACGATCTGGAGATGGCCGATATACGAGTCTGCACCGAACGACCTGGCCAATGTGTCCTTGTTTCCAAGATCGAGCGCGTTGATGACGACGTTGAGCTTGCCGGAGTCACCCCATGTTGGTTCGAGCCGCAGGTCGCTATTTGTACCTCCTGGTGCCGGCTGACGCTTTCGCGTTACTTGGGCGGCGATATGTGATACCTCTTGTCTCGATCCGGCACAGGCGACCAGTACAACTCCACTCGCTGTTTTGGCGCCAAGGGCGGATTCCATCACTACGGAGCGACAGAAATTACCCCAGTATTGCCACGTCGCTGACGCAAGACCTTCGAGAAACATCCAATGCCGATGATCAAAGCGACCAGAAAAGTTGCTCTGGAAATTGAGAAACCGGTCTTCGACGAGGCCAAGTCGTGCTTCCAGCCGGCTGAAATGGATCTGCAAATCCATTGCCAATCTCAGATCTCAAGCTCTCCTCGCAAGGCTTTCGCCAAATAATGGACTCGGGTCAGCCGGCTGGGCTTGCGGGTTGTGGCACCTTCTGCGGCTAGGACGTACTCCTTGAATGACCCTTCCAAGTCATGACTCTCGTGGGCCAAAGACAGTGCCCTGAGCCGTTCTTTAGCCGCTTCGATGTCATTACAGAAAGTGCCAATGGGCTTTAAGCCAAGCTCATCATCTTTGTCGGGCAAACCGACCTTGTTTAGAACGCAGGCACAAAAGAGCGTGTGAACCGTGTAGGACTTCATGAGATACGAGTCCTTGAATTCGGTCAGTTGTTGGCTCACAAAATCAAAAAACTCACGGATCAGGGACCCGTATTCCGTTTCTCTTTCAAAGGTCTCATCGAAGCGAGAGTAAAGGCTGCTCAGTATCTTCGGACTGGTGCTGATAATCCCGTGCTCAAGGGACACCACCATTTCGGCGATCAGTTCGGCGTCAGCCATGCGGACAATCTGACGATTGGTCAGGATGTTGAAGCCAACGATTGTGGCCGACATCTCATCTGTTAGCGTGTTCACGAACCATTTGAACACGCCGTGGAACTGGGCGTGCCGCTTTTCCGATTCGTTAAGCGGGAGTGTGTAGGCGTTCATGCGCCGGAACATCTCAAGTATTTCCGACTTGCTGGCATTCCGAATCACGTCCACCGGGACCGGGTGCGCCAGGTAGGCCATTTGCATCTCTTCCGGCAACTCTGAAAATGACTTACCCGCAAACTGCCTAGAAACAGACGTCAGCCGGAACTTGTCGTTGAGAAAATCCATCATCGACGTTATCCGCTGTTGCCCATCCACAATTTCACGGATCACACGCCGCGACTTACGATCCAGTGACTCTGAAAAGTACAACTTGGGGAACGGAAATCCCGTTAGCATCGTGTCAATGAAGTAGCTACGGGCGCTCGATGGCCATAGGCCAGCGCCACGCTGGTAGGTCTTGTTCACAACCAGATCCTTGCGACCAAGCATGTCCCTCAACTCAGCGACGGAGTAAGTACTGTTGTCGAGCTTCATCCTAATGTCCTGATGGTCAAATAGCGCCCATTGTACTCGGAGGCCGAAAGGTGATTTGCCGGGGGAGCCCTTTCAACCGGTCTCGGCGGACGCACGCAGGACTGCACGCTCGGCTCGCACTTGAACCATGGCATTGCACTTCCGCTAGCGGCAATCTCCGCCTTGGGCGGGTACGACCATAGGGTGAGGAGTCGCACCCGCCTGCGTCATGGCGAATGGCCGTTGTATGGCGCTTTGCCGACCTAAGGCTTCCTGATGGCCTGCGCCTGCTCTGGCCGAACTCCTGCCGGATGCCAGATTCAGGTGACCGGCTGATCGGCCGAACAGACCAGATGCCTTGCCTTATGTCAGGACAAATCCGCGATAATCATCGTAATTGGGTTATCCAAATGACAAATGCGCCTGATCGACAACATCAACAGCTTGCTGGGTGAAGACCTCAAAGGCACCCTCAAGCCGGGCTCGAAGCTGAAGATTGCGGCCTCGTGCTTCTCTATCTATGCGTACGTCGCGCTGAAAAAGGAGCTGGAGAACATCGAGTCCCTGGAGTTCATCTTCACCTCGCCGACCTTCGTGCCCAACGAGGCGAGCGACAAGATGAAGAAGGAGCAGCGCGAGTTCCATATCCCCAAGGCCGAGCGCGAGCGCAGCCTCACCGGCAGCGAGTTCGAGATCCAGTTGAAGAACAAGCTCACCCAGAAAGCAATCTCGCGGGAGTGCGCCGACTGGATACGTCGCAAGGCCACCTTCCGGTCTAACCGTGGTCAGGCACCGATGCAGTCCTTTGCCGGGGTCCAAGCCACTGCCGGCGACGCCGTCTACATGCCGTTGCAGGGCTTTACCGCAGTCGACCTGGGCTACCAAAAAGGCAATGCACTCTCGAACATCGTCACCCGCTTCGACGAGCCGACGCATACAGGCATGTTCCTCAGCCTCTTCGATCAAATATGGAATGACCTCGACAAGCTGGAAGACGTGACCGCGCGACTGTGCGAGCACATTGCCTCGGTCTATCAGGAGAATTCGCCAGAGCGTATCTACTTCCTGATGCTCTACAACATCTTCAAGGAATTCCTCGAAGACGTGAACGAGGATGTTCTCCCCAACGATCGCACCGGCTATCTGGACAGCCTGGTCTGGCAGAAGCTGTTCAACTTCCAGCGCGATGCCGCCACTGGCCTGATCAACAAGCTGGAAACCTATAACGGCTGCATCCTCGCCGACAGCGTCGGCCTGGGCAAGACCTTCACCGCGCTGGCCGTGATCAAGTATTACGAGCTGCGCAACAAGTCCGTCCTGGTGCTCTGCCCGAAGAAGCTTGCCGACAACTGGCTGAACTACAACCGCAACCTCAAGACCAACCTCTTCGCCAGGGATCGCTTCAACTACGACGTGCTTTGCCACACCGACCTCAGCCGCACCCGTGGCGAATCGCTGGGCATTCCGCTGGATCGCGTCAATTGGGGCAACTACGACCTGGTGGTGATCGACGAATCGCACAACTTCCGCAACAACGACGTCTACAAGGACAGGGAAACCCGCTATCAACGGCTGATGAACCAGGTGATCCGCCAAGGCGTCAAAACCAAGGTGCTGATGCTCTCGGCGACCCCGGTCAATAATCGCTTCAACGACTTGAAAAACCAGTTGGCGCTGGCCTACGAAGGCGACGGTGACACGCTCAACAGCAAGCTGCGCACGGGAAAGGACATCGACGGCATCTTCCGCCGCGCCCAGGCAGCATTCAATGTCTGGTCCACCCTGCCGCCGGAACAGCGCACCGCCGCCGCAATTCTCGGCAGTCTGGATTTCGACTTTTTCGAGCTGCTCGACAGCGTCACCATTGCCCGTTCGCGCCGGCACATCGAGACCTTCTACAACACCGCCGAAATCGGCAGCTTTCCCGAGCGTCGCAAACCGCAGTCATTTCACTGCCCGCTGACGCATCGTGCCGACGTCATCGGCTTCAATGAAATCTTCAACCGGCTGTCGCAACTCAAGCTGGCCGTGTATGCCCCCGTCAGCTACATCCTGTCCAGCCGAGTGAAGAAGTACGAAGCGCTGTACGACACCCAGGTGGAGGGAGGCGGCGGCAAGCTCAAGCAGGCCGACCGAGAGAAAAGCCTGCAAGCGCTGATGACCACCAACCTGCTCAAGCGCTTGGAAAGCTCGGTCGAATCCTTCCGCCTGACCCTCCAGAGCCTGCAAAAAAGCCACCGCGACGCGCTGGAGAAGATCGCCACCTTCAAGCAAACCGGCGCGGCCAGCGCCTTTGCCGATGTCGCCGCGGCCTTTGCCGACGCCGAAGCTGATTTCGACGATGACGAATTTCCGTTGCCTGGCGACGCCACCATCGGCAAGAAAATCCAGATCAACCTGGAAGACATGGATTTGCCGTCCTGGGAGCACGACTTGCAAGCCGACCTGTTCTTCATCGACGAGCTGCTGGCCGAAATGGCCAAGGTCACCCCGAGCGACGACGCCAAGCTGCAACACCTGAAAACCCAGATCACCAGCAAGCTCAGCTCGCCGATCAACCCCGGCAACCGCAAGGTGCTGATCTTCACCGCCTTCGCCGATACCGCCAACTACCTCTACGACAACCTGGCCAAGCACTTGCTGCACCACCACAAGGTGCACTGCGCCAAAGTCACTGGCAGCGACTCGCCAAAATCCACCCTGGGCACTATTCCGGGCAGCCGCCAGAGCTACGACTTCCAGGGCCTGCTCACCCTGTTCTCGCCGCGCTCCAAGGAAAAGGCCGTCATCTACCCCAACGAGCCGCGCGAAATCGACATCCTCATCGGCACCGACTGCATCTCCGAAGGCCAGAACCTGCAGGACTGCGATTACGTCATCAACTACGACATCCACTGGAACCCCGTGCGCATCATCCAGCGCTTCGGTCGCGTGGACCGTATCGGATCACAAAATGCCAGCATCCAGTTGGTCAACTACTGGCCCGACATCAGCCTCGACGAATACATCAGGCTCAAGGAGCGCGTCGAAAACCGCATGATGATCGCCGACGTCACCGCTACCGGCGACGACAACGTCCTAAACGCCCAGGCCAATGACTTGGCCTACCGCAAGGAACAGTTGCGCCGTTTGCAGGACGAAGTGATCGAAATGGAAGACCTCAAAACCGGCGTCTCTATCACCGATCTTGGTCTCAACGACTTCCGCATGGACTTGCTCAACTACATCAAGGCCAACGGTGACCTCGCCCATGTTCCCAACGGCATGCATGCCGTGGTGCCGGCACAGCCCGATCTCGGCTTGGTGCCCGGCGTCATCTTTACCCTGCGCAGCCGCAAGCCAGGAGCTCAACACCAGCAGCAGAACCGCCTGTACCCCTTCTCCCTGATCTACATCAGCGACGACGGCCGCATCATCAGCGACCACACCGAAGCCAAGCGCCTGCTCGACCTCGCCCGCAGCGCCTGCAAGACGCACGGCCAGCCGCTGCGCGAAGCCTACGAGCCGTTCAATCGGGCCACCGACGATGGGCGCAACATGCAGGCTTACTCAAGCCTTCTCGACCAGGCCATCCGCTCCATGATCGACCGCAAGGAAGAAAAGGACATCGACAGCCTGTTCAGCGGCGGCAAGACCACCGCGTTGGTAGATAGCATCGCCGGGCTGGACGACTTCGAGCTGATTACCTTCATCGTCATTCAGGACGCCACGTGATCCCGGCGCTGTTTGATTTCCCGCCGCAGGCCAAAGTTGGCCGCGTGTTACCGAAAAGCAAGATCTACCAGCACGGCCGGGTCAGCGCTGCGCTGCGCGAGCGCTTTGTCAGGCAGGTGGAGCAGATCACCTGGCAGTACAAGCTGGCCCCGGAGACCATCAACCTGCCCGCACGCGCGGGCATCGAGGAAATCGAAATCTTCGATGTCGCGCTCAAGACCGATGTGCTGGATGAAGATGTACTGCGCGCCATCGACCGCGCCATTCCGCTGCCGATCGTCTTCCAGTTGCAGCACGGGCAGCGCACCCGCATGGCGGCTGCCTACAAGCGGCCCAGCGCAGCGGAAGCCGGCAAGTGGGTGATCGACAGCTACTTTGCCAGTGCATGGCAGTCGGCCGCCGCCGAACGTCGCGCACTGCCCATCGCCCTCGATCTGCACAACCTCTACGAACAACTGCTGCGCAGCCTGCTCCCGCAAGCCCCACGGCCGGGTGAAAGCCTTGCCGAACAAGTGGAACGGCAGGTCCGGTTACGCAGCCGCCAGAATGAGTACAGCAAGATCGAAACCCGCCTGCACAAGGAAAAGCAGTTCAACCGCAAGGTGGCGCTCAATGCACAATTGCGCGACCTTAGAACCGAAATCGATCAACTGAGCGCGTAAGCATTCACGAGATACAGGAACTCCCCATGGACAAACTGAAAATGCATTCCCCCGACCTGACCGAAGCCAACATCGCCAAGCTGGCCGAGTTGTTCCCCAATTGCGTCACCGAAGCACTGGACGCCAAGGGCGAATTACAGCAGGCCATCGACTTCGATCTGCTGCGGCAGGAACTGGCATCCAGCATCGTCGAGGGGCCGCAGGAGCGTTATCAGCTCAACTGGCCCGGCAAGCGCGAGGCGCTGCTGACAGCAAATGCACCGATTGCCAAGACCCTGCGCCCTTGCCGGGAAGAAAGCGTGGATTTCGATACCACGCAAAACCTGTTCATCGAAGGCGACAACCTGGATGCGCTGAAGCTCTTGCAGGAAACCTACCTGAACCAAGTGAAGCTGATTTACATCGATCCGCCGTACAACACCGGGAATGATTTCATCTACGAGGACGACTTTGCGGACGATACCGCGTCCTATTTCGAGCGCTCAAATCAAAAGGATGACGCGGGCAATCGCATGATAGCGAACCCAGAAAGCCACGGACGAATGCACTCAGATTGGCTAAGCATGCTATATGCGCGACTTCGCTTGGCTAAGAATCTGTTGATGGCTGACGGCGTGATCTTCATTTCAATTGATGATCATGAAGTCGCGAATCTTCGAAAAATTTGTGACGAAATCTTCGGTGAAGATAACTTCAGAGCCAATATTGTTTGGCGGCGTACTGTTTCTGGAGCTGTGTCAGGCCAAGGATTTTCTGTTAGTCATGACCATATTCTTTGTTATTCGCGAACCCCCGGTTCCGAGCTTGGTAGGTTGCCGATTGATGATCAAGACGACTACAAGAATCCGGATAAAGATGCGCGAGGAGTCTACAAAACACAAAAACTCGAGCGAACATTAGAGGGGGCGAGACCGACGATGACATTCGAAATACAAACGCCAGCCGGGCCGATGACAAGAACTTGGGCGGTTAGCCGAAAGAAGTTCGATGAACTGGTTGCGGATGATCGAATTGTTTTTAGTAAATCTGGGACGCCGTACTACAAACAATTTCTGGCCGAACATAAGGGAAAGCTTCCGGATACTTTGTGGTCAAAGGAGGCTGGGAACAACCAAGAGGGCTCAAAGGAACTTAGCTCTCTTTTCGGCGACAAGAACCTCTTTACGAATCCGAAACCGACAAGACTACTTCTTCATGCGTTGCGAATTGGGGCAGATGATCCTGAGGCTATTGTCCTTGACTTCTTCTCTGGCTCAGCCACCACTGCTCATGCTGTGATCGCTCGAAATGCCGAGGATGGTGGCAGACGCCGATTTATCCTTGTCCAGTTGCCTGAGCTTTGCAGTGAAGAGAGTAATTCGCTAAAGGCGGGTTATCAGACTATTTCTGAAATTGGTAAAGAGCGCATTCGCCGCGCCGGTAAAAAAATCAAACAAGACAACGCCGACAATCCCAATATCACCAAGCTCGACATCGGCTTCCGCGTTCTCAAAATAGACACCTCCAACATGAAGGAGGTCTACTACACCCCGGATGCAGTCACGCAGGAGGCCCTCCCCGGCCTAGTCGACAACATCCGCGCCGACCGCAGCCCCGAAGACCTGCTGTTCCAGGTGCTGCTCGACTGGGGTGTCGACCTGGCCCTGCCGATCAGCCAGAAAGTCATCGCTGGCAAGACGGTGTTCTTCGTCGACGGCAACGCCTTGGCCGCCTGTTTCGAGACCGGCATCGACGAGGACTTCGTCAAACAGCTCGCGGCGCACAAGCCGCTGCGCGTGGTGTTCCGCGACTCCGGCTTCGTCAGTGACAGCGTGAAAATCAATGTCGAGCAGGTGTTCAAGCTGCTCTCGCCGGCCACGGAAATCAAGACGCTGTGATGGCCAGACCACTTGATAAGTCCCATAAAGGGACTTATCATTCCCTTTATGGGACTTATCGATAACATCATGCAGACCCTGCCGCTCAGCGACGCCCTGTTTACTGCAACCCAGCAGAAGGTGCTGGGCCTGCTGTATGGCAAGCCGGACCAGAGTTTCTACGCCAACGAGATTGCCCGCTGGGCAAAGGTCGGTAAAGGCAGCCTGATGCGCGAGCTGGACCGCCTGCATCGAGCCGGCGTACTGACCCTGAACCGCCAGGGCAACCAGACCCACTACCAGGCCAACCCGGAATGCCCGATTTATGGGGAGCTGCTGGGCATAGTGCGCAAGACTTTCGGCATCGGCGAGCAACTGCAGGCCACCCTGGCGCCCCTGGCGGATCAACTGGTGTGGGCTTTTGTCTATGGCTCCATCGCCAAGGGCTCGGATCATGCCGGCAGCGATATCGACCTGATGCTGATCGGCGAGAACCTCGGCTACGGCGACGTGGTGGAGCGCTTGTTGCCCGTGGAAGAGCGTCTTGGCCGCAGCATCAACCCGACGATCTACACGCCGGCCGACTGGCTGGCCAAGAAGGCCGCCGGCAACAGCTTTGTCTTGCGGGTGTCAGAGCAGGACAAGATCAACCTGATCGGCGGGCCGCCGCCGGAGGAGCCAGCCAATGAGCAGTAAGGACAACCTGGAAAACCTGGTTCGCAGCGGTGGCCTCAACAAGGAACCGCCGGATCGCAAGGAGTGCGAAGGTTTGCTGCGCTCCGCCATTGACCGACTGAAAGATGCCCACAGCCCGGCACTGTCTTTCGCCAGCCGCTTCGACTTGGCCTACAACGCCGCCCATGCCCTGGCGCTGACGGCGCTGCGCCTGCAAGGCTATCGTTCGGACAAGCGCTATCTGGTATTCCAGTGCCTGGTACACACGATCGACGCAAGCAAGGCGCAGGTCCGGATGTTTGCGCTGTGCCATGAACGCCGCAATCTGGCGGAATACGAAGGCTACATGGACGCGGACGCCGCCTTGCTGACCGACCTGCTTGCTGCGACCGACGACCTTATGGCTCAGGTACAGAAAGCCATGGGCGATGCAGAATAAACGCAGAACAAATTTCGCCCGGATCAGCCAGGAATAGCGTATGAAACTAAAGTTCAAGGTCCAGCCCTACCAGACCCACGCGGTGGATTCCCTGGCCGACTGTTTCGCCGGCCAACCAAAAGCTTCCGGGGTGAGCTATCGCATCGATCCGGGCGCCGTGTCGCCAGCGCCGACTATTCCCCAGCAGGCAGCGTTGGCAGGCATGGAGCCAGCCCCCGCCATCGGTGCCAGCGATGCGGGTTTCAGGAATGCCGATCTAGTCCTCAGCCCGGCCCAGCTTCTGGAAAACCTCCAGGCGGTGCAGCGCCGCCAGAATCTGCCGCTTTCCGCCGCGCTGATCGGCGACAAGAAGACCGGCTGCCCGCTCAACCTCGACATCGAGATGGAAACCGGCACCGGCAAGACCTATTGCTACATCAAGAGCATGTTCGAGCTGAACAAGCGCCATGGCTGGAGCAAGTTCATCGTCGTGGTGCCGAGCATCGCGATCCGCGAGGGCGTGTACAAGTCGCTGCAAATCACCGCCGAGCACTTTCTGGAAAGCTATGGCAAGAAAGCCCGCTTCTTCATTTACAACTCCAAGCAGCTGCACAACCTGGAGAGTTTTTCCTCGGATGCCGGCATCAACGTGATGGTCATCAACGTACAGGCATTCGCCGCGCGCGGCGCCGACAACCGGCGAATTTATGAGGAGCTGGATGATTTTCAGTCGCGCCGCCCCATCGACGTGATCAAGGCCAACCGGCCGATCCTGATTCTCGACGAGCCGCAAAAGATGGAGGGCGCCAAGACGCTGGCCTCGCTAAGCGAGTTCAATCCGTTGCTGATCATGCGCTACTCGGCGACTCACAAGACCGAGTACAACAAGATCCACCGCCTGGATGCGCTGGATGCATACAACCAGAAGCTGGTGAAGAAGATCGCCGTGCGTGGCATCACGGTCAAGGGCCTGACCGGCACCCATGCCTACCTCTATTTGCAGGATATTGAAGTCTCGGCGAGCAAGCCGCCAGTGGCGCGGGTCGAGCTGGAGATCAAGCAGGGTAGCGGCATCAAGCGCGTCATGCGCAAGTTGGGGCGCAACGACAATTTGTATGACTTGTCCGGTGGTCTGGATCAGTACAAGGGCTATGTGGTGGCGGAGATCGATGCCCGCATCGATACCGTCAGCTTTACCAACGGCGTCGAGCTGATCGCCGGGGAGGCAACGGGCAACGTGGATGACGCGGCGATGCGCCGCATCCAGATTCGCGAAGCGGTCAAGGCCCACTTCGACAAGGAACAGGCGCTGTTCAGTCAGGGCATCAAGGTGCTATCGCTGTTCTTCATCGACGAGGTGGCCAAGTATCGCCAGTACGATGCCAACGGCGAAGTGCCCGGCGAGTATGCAAAAGTCTTCGAGGAGGAATACGACGCCCACCTCAATGAGGTGCTGACGCTGGAAGACACGCCCTACAATCGCCACCTGAAGGGCATCCAGGCGCGCCAGACCCACGACGGCTACTTCTCTATCGACAAGAAGACCAAGCATCTGGTCGATCCGGAAACCGGCAGGAGGTCCACGGAAACCGATGACGTGGATGCCTACGACCTGATCCTCAAGGACAAGGAACGACTGCTGTCGTTTGCCGAGCCCGTACGCTTCATCTTTTCCCACTCGGCACTGCGCGAAGGCTGGGACAACCCCAACGTCTTCGTCATCTGCGCGCTCAAGCACAGCGACAACACCGTCTCGCGCCGGCAGGAGGTTGGCCGTGGCTTGCGCCTGGCGGTGAATCAGTTGGGCGACCGCATGGACAACCCGGCGACGGTGCACCAAATCAACGAACTGACCGTGGTGGCCAGCGAAAGCTACAAGGATTTCGTCAGTGCGCTGCAGAAAGACATCAGCGACTCGCTTTCGGCCCGGCCGCGTGTGGCGGACAAGGCGTACTTCACTGGCAAGGTGCTGGCAACCAGCGTCGGCGACTTGGAAGTCACCGACGACATGGCAACCGACATCGAGTTCTACCTGATCCAGAACGGCTACGTCGACAAGAAGCGGAATATCACCGAGAAGTACCACGCGGCCAAAAAGGAAAGTTCGCTGGAACAGTTGCCCGATGAACTTGTAGCGCACGCCGAGCAGGTCTTCCAATTGATCGACAGCGTGTTCAGCGAAGCGCAATTGCCGCAGATCGGCGACGACCGCAAGGCCAAACCCAATCCGTTGAATGCGAACTTCGACAAGAAGGAATTCCAGGCGCTGTGGCACAAGATCAACCGCAAGGCGGCCTACACCGTTCATTTTGAAACCGCCGAGCTGGTGGGCAAGTGCGTGGCGGCGATGGACGCAGAACTGCGTGTCAAGCCGATGCAATATGTGATCGAACGCGGTGTTCAGGTTGTCGATAGCAGCTTTGACGATCTCAAAGCGGGTACCGCGTTCAAGCTCACGGCGAGCGAGACGGAAAACTACACCGACTCGATTCATTCGGCGGTGAAGTACGACCTGATCGGCAATTTGGCCGAAGCCACCCAACTGACGCGCCATACCATCGCCGCCATCCTCAAGGGCATCAACGTCGCGGTATTCAGCCAGTACAAAACCAACCCGGAAGACTTCATCGCCAAGGCCGGCACGCTGATCAACGAGCAAAAGGCCACCGCCATCGTCGAGCACATCGCCTATGACCCGGTCGACGAGAGCTACGGTTCGAACATCTTTACCGCCGAAAAGCCCAGAGACGATTTCAGCAAGGCATTCGAGGCCAAACACCACATCTATGACTACGTGTTCACCGATTCGGGCAATGAACGAACGTTTGTCGAGAAGCTGGACGCGAGTACCGAGGTCGTGGTCTACGCCAAGTTGCCGAAGAGCTTCTTTATCCCCACGCCCGTAGGCAACTACAATCCCGACTGGGCCATCGCCTTCCAGGACGGCAAGGTCAAGCACATCTACTTCATCGCCGAAACCAAGGGTTCGATGTCAACCCTGGATCTGCGCGCCATTGAAAAATCCAAGATCGCCTGCGCCCGTAAGTTCTTCGCCAAGATCACGTCGGATCAGGTGAAGTATGACGTGGTGGATAGCTATGGAAAATTGATGGAGTTGGTGAAGTAGACTTGGATTTCGACAAGGCGACTTGGAATTATTTCCCGGATCGCGAATTGCGGCCCGAGCAAATGCTTGCCGATTGAAACCCGACACCACAGAAGACGATCGTATATGCAGAAGCAAGCACCAGAGATTTTTCAATTACCCCTCGCGTCCCTCAAATTCGCCGGCTTGCCGCCGAGCACCGATGCGGGGTTCGAGGAAGCGGTCGTTGCCCATTACGCCTTGCAGTACGGTGCGAAGGGTTGGACGGCTGCGGTGGTCGTGAGCAGCGGGATGGTGCGCGTCTTGGCCGTGCCACAGCAGGGAATCGAGCCAAAGGCTTATCTGCTTGGCCTGCTGCGTCACGGCTATATCGAGGACGCCCTGCCGGGGCTGGAAGCCATGTATGGCATGGTTGATGATCCAGATATTTGCTTCAACTATGGCGTGGCCCTGTCGGAGCTTGGCCGGGTCGCGGATTCCTTGCCACCGTTGAACAAGTGTCTCAACCTTGATCCTGCGTACGACAACGCGGCCATCGCCGTCGGCGTTTCGCTCTCTAAACTTGAACGCTACGACGAGGCGGAAGTCGTGCTCAAGGCAGCCGCCAAGATTCAGCCGGAAAATGCCCTGGTCAAGCAAAACCTCGCCGCAACCCTTGCTCGCGCCCGGAAGTTTGCCGAGGCTTTGCCGTATTTTCGCCAGGCCGCATCACTGGCGCCAAACAACCCCGCGGTGCTCATGGGCCTGGCCAACTGCCTCGACTCGATGGATGCGCATCGAAAGGAAGCCCTGACTGCCTATAAAGACCTGGTCAAGCGGTTCCCCGATTCGCAGTTCGCGGAAAAGGCCACGCAGATCTTGAACCGCGCGGGACAGGCAGACCTGCGCAAGGTGGTGGATGGCGGGTATCGTCCGGATGCGGTGGAGTATATGATCGGCGCCATGAAGCGGTTTGCGGAAATTCCGCATGAGCAAGTCGGACGCGCGGTCATGGAGATCGCGCAGCTTGGCCAGGCCGGCCTGGAAATCAACAATCCCTTGAAGCGCTATTCGCTGACGAACCTCGACGGAGATTTTTCAGGTCTGCAACTCCTTTGCTACATGCATGTCGGCATGGCGTTGTTCAACCCGGAAATGGATTGCGGCTCCGGCTTGCAGCGCGAGTTCGAGATTGCCAAGGGCATGGCCGGCTCGATAGCGAAGAAGAAATGATCGAGGCCCCCATCAGCACGCCACCGAAGGCGTACATGGATATCATCAGCCCGCTGATCAATAGCGCGCGCGGTTTTCTGGAGTCGGGTGAAGCACTTCAGGCGTTCGCCTTCGTCGGCAGTCTGTCCAGGAATCAAGTTGTCCCGGTGATGATTCAATCGGGAGCCGACGAGGTCAAGGACCAGTCGCGAGTCTGATTCAGTCAGCCGCATTGGTATTGGAGGCCGACTTCGTCTTCACGATCATGGAAGCCTGGTCGCTTCGACCCGACAAGGTGCTGCAGATGGATGCGATCCTCGATAAGTACGGAAGCATCGGCGCCTCACCTTACGCGATCGACGTGTGCTCGCTTGCACTGGAAACCAAGCGAGGGGTATGGGTCGCGCAGCCTCGTATCAAGCCGAAGGGAATTTCCAAGAAGAAGCGAACCATCGGGGTCGTCGAGTTCCGGTTTTACACGGAGGTCAAAGGCCGATTTACGCATCTGCTGCCAGTCAAGGAAGGCGACGAGCCACCGACGATTTTGCATTGACGCTTCGGTAGGCGCCGCTGCGCAGCGTCAGCAGTGCTAACAGCCATCTGACTTCGCAAGAACATCGCCTTCGACCAGGCAGATCACCTGCCTACGTAAATCGCAGTAATCTGCTCGCGCTCATGCCCCAGTTCCCGGCTAATCGTGAGCCGTGCCTCCTGGTCAATCACCTTTTGTGCCGTGGTCAATTCCTTTGAACGCGGTCCGCCGGCGGCTGGCGCAGTCCAGCCGGTGAGTTCCCGGTAGCGCGTTTGCGCATACTGGTGGCGGTGGCCATGCACCCGGTGGCTACCGGCCCTGGCGCACTGATACTCGAAGCGTCGGAGCTGTTCCACGTATCGCTTGTCGGCCGGAATGAGGCTGCCCCTGCCGGCGAAGCGCTTGGCCTCGTCGAGTATCCGGCGCTGTTCTTCATTGCGGACCGGGATTTCCCGCTCGCGGCCGCCCTTGGTCCAGGTATCCTTCAGAACGAGCCTGTCGCCACGATCCGCCCACTCAGGCCGGATCTTGATCGATTCCCCGCGCCGCAATCCGAACGCCGCCTGAAGCTGCAGCGACATCCGCGTGTACGGGTCGGTGATCTTCGCCAGGTCGCCGGCCGTAAGCTCGCGGGCCTTGCTGACATTGGTGACGTACTGTCGGTGACCGATGCCATAGTGATCGTTGTCCCTGGCGACGACGTTCTGCTTGCCGATCTTCTCGGCCCACCAGCGAAGTTCTGCCATCCGATTCTTGATTGTGCCGACGGCCAGGCCGTCAGCTTTCCAGCGCTCGACCAATCCATCGACGTGCTTCGGTTTCAGGCCGGCGACAACCATATGCCGAAAGCCCAGTTCCTGGAGCTGGTCGGCGATCTGGTCGAGCACCCGCTCGCGGTCGTGCTGTGTGGCATAGCTGCCGTCGCGATTCCGATTACAGAGCTGTTTCAATTCGTAGTTCAGGTCCCGCATTTCTTCCTCGCCAGGTTCAATCCCTTTTGTCCATTTATTGCCCCTTTGTTTCTGCCCTTTGCACTGCTGCTGGTGTGTGAAGCCTGTCCGGTAAGTGTTTCTGTCCGTCCCGCACGCCTAAGCGTGTCGAGAACTACGAGGGACTCGGGACACCACTCCCGTTTCATGCCGTTTGTTTTGTTGCTTGCCACCGCGGCACGCGGCATTGGCATCGATAGCGCTTCCTGTTGGAAGCTGATCCATCGAGATGAGCCCTTGACCCAGGGCTCGGAGGTGCGCCTCTGCAGCGCGGCTTTGGACTGAGCCCGCTGGGAGCGGGCAAGTAGAAGGACCGTATTGCGCGGTCCAGCATGACGACGGGTCAGAGAGCCCGTCACTTGGGGTCGTCACTTGCGCCAGCCACCGATCAGTCCTTGTCGGCTGGGGCATGGTGCGCGTCGTCACTACCGGCTGGCGCCGCGGTAGTGACGACGCGATTGGCGCAGAACTGCCACCGCTTTGCGCGGGCAGCGTTGCAGCAGGAATCGCACTGGCTGGCGCCATTGCGATTGGTCGGCGTGAAGATGCCTCGTGTATGTCACACGAGGCACGCCTGGCGCAGATATCCTTGGACTGACACAGCTATTGCTGCTTGGGGCAGTGGAGCGGGGCTGTACCCCGCACGAATGTAGGCGAAGCCCGATTGCGACCGCGCCGCGTTTGCCCTGGATTGCGGCAGAACGATGGCTGGCGCTTGTTGCCAGGATGCTGTCCGAACAAATAACTACAGGATTACACGTATCTCCAAGCCTTGCGGCTACCGGTGTCGAGGAGATCAGTCCGGCTCTTGCGCTCGATCTCGCGAGCATAGGGCGATGCTTTTACGGGCATCAAGCGGGCTGACACAGCCAGCGTGGAAACTATTCGATGACAGGCAATTCGCTGCGCGATGGCAAAAAGATATTCCGCGCACGGCGCGAATCGCCAGAGTCGCGGTTGAGACCATCGCACAATTGCACAAGTTCCCCAGAAACCAAGGCAGGGTCCGCGCCAACTCCTCGCCGGTCGTTCGGACTGGATGGACTGAACTTTGGGGCAGGGAATGTCAGCAGTGCTAACAGATTGGCATTGAAATAGATGGGACAGGCAGCTTAACCACCGCCGCGCTTTGCGTGCGTGATAGGCGCCGCACGCTCGACCGTGGATAAGTCTTGCCTATTGCTACTTCGAACAACCGCAATGCACCCGGCGGTCTCCTTCAGGCGCCTAATTTAAGATCCATGATGATGTTCCATCTTTCGATCTAGCTTCAGTCTGTCTCATATTCTCAATCGACGACACCATCTGAAATAAAAAGCAATATGGTATATCCTGCGACCAATCTGGAATACTCAGCAAACGGCGTCTAGCGGCCCTAGCGGTGAGGTAGCTGTGCCCATAGCGAATAAAGGATTTTGGATGACGCAAAATGTGTTCTTTCCACTCATCAAGCATCTGGATATAGATGGCTACCGTTTATACCCTGGCGTTACTGATCAACAAGGGCTGCATCAATCATTTCCCCCGGGCGTAAGTGTCATTATTGGGGTTAATGGCCTTGGAAAAACTACCCTATTGCGCATCATGCTTCGTCTTCTTACCGGCCCTCGTGACCTTCGTGCGGGAGAAGAGCTAGGCGGCGCCCAAAGAGAACTCTCGCGGTCCATAGACATCGCTGAATTTGCTCGAAGAGTGCCCGATCAGGCAATTGAAGCAACGGCGACGCTCGCATTTGAGCTGGGCGGCAGAACCATAACCATCAAGCGCGCGCTAAAAGATCTGAAGTTATTGGAAGTATTGATTGATCCGGACCAGCCTGCGCTACCGTCTGACAATGACTTGGAGGTTCAGTACCAGTTGACCGTCGTGGAGTTATCTGGCCTTGTAAGTTTTTTTGATTTTGTCTTTCTGCTGAGGCACGTCGTCTTCTTTCTTGAGGATAGGCGAGGCTTGGTCTGGGATCGATGGGCGCAAACCGAACTGCTTCAGATGTTGTTTCTGTCATCACAGTTCCAGCGGGACTTTAGACAGGCGATGGGGGATGCACTTTCTGCAGACAGTGCTGCGCGCAATACCCATGCGGTACTCACACGAGAGCGAAAGCGCTTAGGCAAACTCATCAACGCGGCAATTCAAAATCCAGCCACTGAGTTGACCTTACTGCGATCAGCCGTCGAGCAAATGGCCGCCCAACTCGATGCTCTTGAACCAGAACTTGACCAACTGGACCTTCAGCGACGTGAACAAAGGCGAATCGCGGAATCCCGACGATACGATGTGGCGATGCTTGCCCAAAAAGAAAGGGACATGCGTGAAGCGCTGCTATCGACAATTTTTCCTACGCTGACGGACTACGGAGCAATGGCCCTTTCCTACATGGAAAGAGGGCTTGGCTGCGTCGTTTGTGGGTCAACAGACCCAACACATCTAGCCACCGCGAGCAAGCACTGGCTGGGTCACGAAAGCTGTCCAGTTTGCGACGCGCCACCTGCTTTGCAAGAGCAGCACCCAGCAGCCCACCAAAGCGATGAAGGATTTGCATCTGACCTAGCGCGTCTTGAGACCGAGCGCAGAACGATGCAAGAAGCGGCACTCATAGCGGAGGCGGAGGCTACCAGCCTACATGGCCAATATATCCATGCGGCAGCGAAGCGCGACGGGTTAGTCAGAGAACATTACGAAAAGGCTGAGGAGCTCCGCGTCCGCTCGGATATAGCCAAGGGGACATCTCCAAATCTAGTGGCAACACACGACGAACGCATTCGAGTGTTGGAGGAAACCGTAAAGGATGACCGTGCCGTAAAGAGCAATGCAGTGGGCCGACTAAGCGTGCTTGTCGACACGCTTCGGACTAATCTTCTAAGCTTCCAAGCGCAAATGTGCGAGTCTTTTAACAAAACGATCAAGGCGTTTTTGGCGGAAGAATGCACCCTTAGTTATCGAGTTTCATCGCGGAAGATAGGTCAGGATAGCGACAACCTTTCTATCGAATTTCCTGAGTTCATAATTCGCATGACGTCCGGCGTATTTCGGATCGACAGCGAGATTCGTCTACTCCCTTCATCCGTTTCCGAGTCCCAACGTGAGTTCATCGAATTAGCGTTCCGTATGTCTTTGTTGTCAGTTGCCACGCGCCAGTCTCCGTGCACCCTCATTCTGGATACACCAGAGGCTAGCTTGGATGCGGTTTTCATCCCCCGTGCTGGTCATGCGTTCCATTCTTTCGCAAACGAGGGCTCGGAACCGCGGGTTGTCCTGGCCGCATCAAATCTGAATGGCACTGAGATGATTCAGTCGATGCTGGCCATCTCAGCAACCAAACCTATGAACCAGCACGACCGCATGAGAGTACTCAACCTACTCGACGTCGCTGCGCGTGGGCGATCATTCGACGCTTATTCTAAGGAATACGAGGATGCGCTGGACCGCGCTCTTGCTCCGCAGGAGTTGGCCGCATGACTGCCGCTGCCTCTATGCCGCTCTATAGGCGATTCTGGCTGTTGGCCTTGATAGCCGGTCTTGAGCGGTCAGGCCGGGCTCCTATAGGTATGCGAAGCCTCAACGGACTCGCATACCTGGCCAATGCGGCGATCCCCTGCTATCAGATTGAGCCACTCGATTCGACTGTGCGCAAATCAGAGGACGGCCCGTTGTATCCCAAGTTGATCTGGGATGCTGATCGACTTGTGGGCATGGGGCTCCTCGCAGTGTCTGGATTAGTTGTCGGACCAAGCCGGCCTCATCACGCCATGTACTCGATTACGCGTCGCGGACTCAATCTCATTTCCCAGGCGCGAAAGGCAGCTGCACATTTTGACGAGCTTTCGTCTGCCCTATGGAGTATTTCCATTGCCTATGCTCGGTCTCCAGAATGTGTAGCTGCAGGCTCTCTACTTGATCGCGATGCAAATTACGCAGAGCCCCGGGTTTCCCAAGGCGATGTTGTCGATTTTGGGGACTGGGATTTTCACAACTGGACCTTTGATGCTATTAGTCGTATCAGAGGTGATATTTCTGCGCGGTTGCTACAAGGGACACGTGATACGGACGAGCCTACATCGCTGCAAACGCTGGCTAGTACCCCTGATGGGGCAATGAGTCTTTATGCCCAATACTTAGCTGCCAATAGGACTTCCGAAGGCGCATATGCCGACTGAAGACATGATCGGTGGAGCAGCGTGTTCGGCTCTGGACGACGCAACTGCAGAGGGGCGACTGCAAGAGACGGACGAGAATCAGCCGCTGTGGGATCCAAATTGGGTCGAGCCACTGGCCCGATGGGAGAAGTCGATGGCCAACGGCCACCTAATCATTGTGTTCTGTGAGTCACCATCTGTTCTTGGACACGAAAATGGAGCCCAGATTGTCTTCGATTTTGCTAACGAAGTTGCTCCGTCGCCAGGCATTTATCTCGTTGGCCAGACTGTCTCCTCGCACGCTTGGTATTTGCCGAACACGGGGACGGACTTCCAGCAGGACTGCAAGCGCATCGTCAAGCTGAACCTGGAGAAGCCGTCCGCAATGATCCTAGGAAGAAAGGCGGCCCATGTGCTTCTTTGGGTAGACGGAATAGATCATCCGCGACTTCAGATTCCGATTCCCTTGCCCAGTAAAGGTCTGCTGAAGGAATCTGAAATATTGGACCTTCTTGATCGATTTGAGGCTTATTGCTGGACAGATGATTTTCGGAAGAACATCTGGGAGAAGGCAGATCAATGGATTCCAAAAGAGCAGGCTGAGAAAATAGTTCAATCAGATCTTCACCACTGGCTTAGAGCTTGGTTCAGGGACTTCACAACCTTGGCAGAGACGAACGCCGCGATCGGACGCGCTGACTTTTTTATGATTTCGACAGTGCTGAGTAGTCCTGAGCGAGCTGTCCTGGAGCTAAAAGTTGTCCGCGGGCTTACGAGTACAGGCTCGTCAGTGAATGCTAGCCAAGAACAGAAACGCATTTTAGGCGGACGTATTCAAGCGCAGAGCTACGCCAAAGATTTTGGCGCCGCGATTCGACTACTTTGTGCTTATGATCTAAGAAAGAAAAAGCAAACAGACTTTTTTGCGCCTATAGAAGACGAATGTAAAAAAGATAAAGTGACATTCAAGTCGTACAAAATATTTAACTCCGCTCCAACGGCGCAAGCGGCGTCAGTCGGAGCGGCGCAGCCGAATTAGCCATTCGTCCAGCACCTTCTCACCTCGGCGTTGCTGCATTGAAGCACGCATGACTCGTACGGACTCTTGGCTTTGAATCTGAAAGCCGAGGGGGCCAACAGCCTCAGCAAGAATTTTGGCACTATCGATACGGACTCCAGCGTAAGAGGAGTCTCCTACAACAATGGCAACGTGACCGCCGGGCGTTAAGCACCGGCGAATCTCGCGCAACATACCGGTTAGATCTTCAAAGTACCCGTGAACCATTTCCGGCAGCCGATGGTCCCATAGCTCCTCTCGCCGTGCATGCAGTTGCTGAAGCGTCTTCTTAAGAAGACCTGAAGTGCAGCTCGTGGGCATTTCCCACGCCACCTGAACGTGTGAACGCATTGTGCTAAGACGCAGTTGCGCGTTGTCTTCTGATCGCCCGAAATAGCCGAGCATCCAAAGCTCAACATTGTAGATATCAGTGTAGTCAAATGAGTTTGGATACGGCGGTGAGAAAATCGCCGCGTCGATGGACTCGTCGAATAGGGGTAGCAGTTGTCGTGCGTCGCCACGCAGCACAGATGTATTCGGCCGAGATAGAGTTGAGTAGCGATAAATGTCTTCTACCATGTGTTTCACGCCATCTATGAACCGTGGAAGGACCTCGTCAGGGTCAAGATGACGTGCCTGCCAATTCTGGCGGTAGCGTCGTCCTTTCCCATCTACGCGCACATTGCTGAGTCCAATTAGCATTCCACCCAAGGCAACTCGGAACAGCCTTCTTATCGACGGCGACTTAGACGCCTCGATTGCATGGCGCAAGCGTTCGATTCGCTTCACAATCAGTTTGTCGAAGATCCATCTATCATTGACTCCCGGCTCCACAAAAGTTGGTGGAAGACGGTCGCGGATGTCACCAATCGATACACTGGTGTCGTGAAATCGCTTAACTACCTTAGCGGCCTCTCTAGGAATATCGAAATCAGAATAGTTCGCCAGCTTGGATTCGGTCAAATCAGCCAAGAATGGATTGACCTCCATAAGCCATGGTCGTATCCCCATGAACTGCGCAACCACCCCGGTTGTTCCGGAACCCGCACAGCAATCAAGAATCGAAGTGGGCCGAGTTGGTAGCGATTCGATGATCGATCGCACGAGAGAAGGAGAGAACGCCTCTTTGAATTTGAACCAGCGTTGGAAGGCAAGCGTTTCGCTTCCTTGATATGTCGTTGGGGCTGTAGTTGACCATCCGTCGAGCCACTGTTCAGTAGAACTTTGGGAATTCAGCATTTGATCTTGGCTACGGCCATGCGAGGAACGGGGAATTATCCCACGCTCCAGCAGGATTCCGTTGACGGCTTGCTGCGCATTGTCGTGTTCTTGCCGCATGACTATTCATCGTCGATTGCAGGAGTTCAGCATTGTCAGAAACGGACACTGAACCGTAACACCGAATGGCCGCCTACGGCGGAACGCGAACGGCCGCTTCACAGGACGAGGAACCGACAGATGAAGATTAATCCGCCTGGGAGCCGGTCAATCTGGAAGATTCGTCGGCCAAGCATTGAATATTTTCAGGCAAGTGTTCTCCAGCATTGACGAGTAAAATGACAAGTGTATCATTGCAATATTGCTTCTGTTATGAGTGTGTTGTGAGCATCGAACCAAAATCTCTCCGCGAATACCTGACCGACTGGTTTGCGAATCTGATCATCACGATTCGCGCCGCGTTGTCGACGCCGTTAGATCCGGATGATGAGCGCGCGCAATCGGATCGCGGAATTGACCCGGACTTTATCGGATGGCTGCATAACGACCCGATGGTCACAGGAAATCCTGCCAGCCGATACTACGACGACGCACCTGGATACCTTACTCGCAATGGTCGCGGCAGCTTGGAGATTGGTAGCTCAATCGACTGAAGTTCGGCTGTTCCTACTGCCCTCCGGTCGAAGTCCTGTTGGTCGGCTGAACGACCAGCATCTCAGGGTTCTGTAGACCGATCAGGCTTATCGGGTGATACCGCTGTTTCCCTTGATCCTGCCTTGGGGCCGGCAACCGGGACTCCGTCTTTGTCGAGATGCCGCTCGCCGATGCTCGGCTTTTCTGGAGGCGTACCCAGCTTGGCGCGGTTGTCAGCCTGTGCGCCAACGGTGTCCCAGACTGCTTTGTTCCCATTGTGATTCGGACTCACCTTGCCGACTTGCACAGTCGCGTTGTAGTCCCCGCTCAGGGCGCCTTGTTTCTGAGCGATTTCTCGTTTGTGCGAATCGATCGTCGTGGCGGCCCCGCTTTCCGTTGCACGGATTCGTGTCGCGAGGTCATTGCCTACAACTTGCCCTGGTGTTACATGCTGGCGGGATTGGCCATCGCGAATAGCGCCGGCGTTCTCCGCCGCCCGACCTCGCACCGCATCGACGTTCATGGGGGCGTCGTTTTGGTTGAAATCATCGCGCAGCGTCGATGAGCCCCAGCCGAGGAGTTGGGGCAAAGGCCGACTCGGCGCCAAGGGACTATCGCCGGGGACGAACTGACTGCCGACGTCACCGCCCTTTGCGTAGCCGAAGGCGATCTCGGTGACGGCGCGCTGCAGCTTGATCGGATCGTCCTCGCGAAGCAATCCGCGTTCAGAAAGCCGTCGCGCGGCATAGTTGGTGAAATCGGTCTGGGCGCCACTGCTCCACTCGCTCATGAACTGCGCAGCCCGGGTGAGTTCTTTAGACCGGCCATAGGCGCTCTCACTCGCCGATTGATGATCGACCGCTTCGCGATACGATGAGTCGAAGCTGGCAGTGCCAGTGGTTCGCCTGCCGCGTGCCCATTGGTAGGCATCCGATGAGCGAAACTCCTTGACCAGAGCCGTGGCTTCCGACAACTGTGAGGTCTCGACGGCCTTACGTGCGTAGTCGTAGGTGCTTTGGAGTTGTTGCTGGTCGACGTGTCTGCCCTCAGCACGGATCTGTGCACCAATCTGCGTGAGAGGGATCATGGCTCCAGTGGAGGCCGACGCGGCAACGCTCTTACCTACAGTCGACTCCTCACCCAATCCCAGCCGCCGGTTGACCTCGCGGGCGACCGAGTTCAGCTTCTGGATCTGCGTCGAGGTGGATCCGCCATCGGACGTGGTGCTTGCGCCTGAACGTTGTTGTGAGCGGTCGAAACTGTCCTGGATGCCGAGTGCATTGGTGAGGGCGGCGGACTGGCTGCGCTGCATCGAGTCGCGTTCGGTCCTGGCGAGGGTTTCCGATTCGCGGGCGTTTTCTGAAAGGGTGGTGGCCTGGCGCTCGCTGAAGGTGAAGGTCGTGGCCAGCCGGCTCAGGGTGGCCTGGTAGCGGAACACGCCCGCATCCGGCCCGCTGCCCTGAATGGTGCTGCCGTGGGCATTGCTTGTCGTGGACATGAAGGCGGAGGTCCTGTTCGGCGCGAGTTGCTGCTGGTCGATGGAGACGGAGTCCTGGGTGACGTTTCCCTTGCTCGTCGCACTCGATTCTCCCGAGACGGCCGACTGCATCGGACCGACACCGGTGACCGCCTGGAAGGCGACTTCGCCGCCCTTGATGATCGCGGTGGCGATGATCGGGATCGAGATCACCATGTAGCCCGCCACGGCCTGGTCGGAGATGGCGCCGTGGTAGATGCTCGATGCGGTTTCGAGGGCCAGGCCCTGGGTCGATGCACCCATGCGCGCCGCGGCTTCGAGGTTCTTGGCGCTGGCCAGCGTGGCCACGTAGTTGAGGATCGCATACAGGGGTGGCCAGAGCTGGATCCAGACCAGGCTCAGGACGAAGCTCTTGAGCGCCAGCCCGAGGCCCCGGCCCTGCGCCAACAGAAACAGCAGGAACACGAACGGGAATACCGCATAGATGATCGCCTCGATCACGTTGCGTACCAGCGGCAGAGCCTGCTCGGCGACCTTGCCCATGGTCAGGAAGGACGAATTGATCGAGGCCGTGGCGTTCGCCCGGGCGGTGGCGATCATGATGGACGCGGGGTCATTGATCTTCTGCCCGACGATGCTGCTCGTATCCTGCATCAGGTTGATCATGATGTTCTGGCGCAGGAGGTCGGCCGCACCCTGGGCGGCCGTCGCGATTTTCGTCTTGTAGTAGGCCTGTTCGATCTGGCTGTCGATCACGCCTTGCGCGGAGGTCGGGTCGAGCGACGGATTCAACTGGAAAGCGAGCATCGCCCGGGCGCGTGCGACCTCGGCCGGCAGGCGACCGGCGACGTAGGTGTAGACGTTGGGGCAGGTATCGACCTGCACCGGGTTGCCATATGTGGAAAACCTTCCCGGATTCGGTGTCCCCATCAGCGCCCAGATGTCGGTGCTCTGGGAGAAGGCCCCCGGGTCGATGGTGCCGTCCTGCAGGTCGTATAGGGTGCAGTTATAGACGTAGGCAATCAGATCGGTGCGCAGCTGCGGGTCGGCGACGTTGGCCCGGCGGGAGGCCTGGATCAGCCGGTTGCCGAACAGCACGCCGTTCTTCTGATAGGCGAGCTCGCTGGGGAGTTGTGCATTCGGTGCCGGGATCACCTGGAACGCGGTCTCGAAGAACCGCGTCATCACGTCGCCCACCTTGCTCGTGTAGTGGCCGAAGAAGGCCACACCGATGGGGACATTGCCGACCACCACCGGCGACTGACTGCCCAGCTTGTCCACGATCACCACATCGGCCCTGGGCAGGAACAGACCGTAGTAGAGCAGCATGAAACCGATCAGCCAGCTCCAGCCGTGAAACCGGCCCGGTGTGAATAATCCGGCGAAGGCCGCGACCAGAACGCCGGTCACAGCGACGGTCTTCACCAGCCCGAAGTAGTCGTCGCCACCCATGATGGCGGCGATGGCGTTGAACACCCCGGTCAGGGTATCGACGTTGCCGTAGGCGTAGATTTCAAACATGGAGGATTGAACCGGGCGGCACGGCCCGCACTGTTGTGGTCGGCTAGGAACCGCGTGCGCCCGAATTGGCGCTGAAGTCGAGCATGGCCTTGACGGTCGATGGCATCGAACTCCAGAGTTGCCGTTCCAGGGTCTGCAGGTCCTGCGTCATCGACGAGACCGAGCGCACCTTGGCGTAGGCGGTCTGTTTCTCGGCGAGGAGCTGGCGGTGGGCTTCCTGGGCGTTCTGGCGCAAGGTCTCCACATACTGCCGCTCGACGCCGGTACGCTTCAGGGTCTGCGAGAGCGCGCTCAATGCCTGACGAATCGCCCGACTGAGGAAGGTCTCGGCGTAGTCCAGCGCAATCACGTCCTTGTAGGTTTCGATCAGGGTTTCGGCGGTGTTGGAGCCGGGCACGGCGTTGGCCACGGCCAGCATCTTGTACACCGGTTCCGTGGTGTTGTTGATGAAGCCGATGTCGGCAGGCGTTTGCGGCGTGCGCGTGGCGATGTTGTCGGATAGGCGGCGCAGCCGCTCGGACACCAGGCGCGTGAAGGGTTTGGCGGAGACTGTGGTGCGCACGGGGTTGAGGCACTCGGCCGGCTCGTCGCAGACGTAGACCTCGATATCGACGTTGCCTTCCGTGGCTGAGGCTCCGCTGCCGAGCAGCAGATCGCGCAGGCCGACGATGCTCGGCTCGATGTAGCGCGGCATCGCGCCACTGCCGTCGTCCGCCGGCGGGTAGAGGATGACGCTGCCGATCACGCTCATGATGAGTTCCTTCTCCTGCTGGCTGATGGTGCCACCCACCTGGTTCAGCGCTAGCCAGATCACGTTGCCCTTGACGAAGGTGGCATTGCGGATATTCGGATCGCCGGAATTGGCGGCGTTCTTGACCACCGACGGGGCGTTGGTGGCACAGGTGAGCCGGGCATCGACCCGGTCGGTGACGCTGCCCAGGTACTGGGAGATGTTGGCGCAGCCGCTCTGCACCGAATTGTCGTATTCGCCGACGAGGCCGTTGACCAAGGATTGGGCGGCCTCGCAGGAGTTGATGTTCATGGCGTTGATCTTGTTCATCTGGTCCTGCAATTCGGTCAGCAGCTTGTCGATATCGGGCGAGATCGACTGAAGGGCGAGCTTGAAGGCGTAGCCGATGGCGTTCGAGCCGATGTTCTGCAGCAGCGCCACGAACTGCTGCTTGTTAATGAAGGAGAAGGCCCCGCCGAAGAGATCGATGCCGCCACAGCCCGCCCGCAGGCTCGGCAACTGGGCATTGACGAGCGGGTAGTTGCGCCCCGGTGCGCGCATCATGAGGCCGCCACCCGTGTAGAGGTTCATCGCCTGGCCACGAAAGGCACCGGGCGAGGTGACATTGCCCAGCGCCCCCAGATCGTTGAACATCGCCTGCATCTCGGCATTGAGATTGGCGGACTGGCTGGCGGTCGGGGCCATCGCCAGAGTTGCCGCGAGCAGGCAGGCCATGAAACGTTTCGGTCGGGTAGTCATCGGTCTTCCTTGGTTTCCTACAGCGGGTTCTCGCGCGGATCCTGCGCGAGGGCCGCGATGCGCTCGACCAGCTCCGTCATCGCCATCAGGCCAAAGCCAACGGGGCGGACCTGCCGCGTGGACGGTGCCGTGAGGTAGAGCGCCGGCACGATCGTGCTGTTCAAGCGCGCGGCGATGCCGTTGTCCGCTTGAGGATTCGGGTAGTCGGGCAGGCCACGGCCGTCGAGGCTCACGGCGAAGACCGTCATGCCGAATTCCTGCTCGAAGCGCTTGAGTATCGGTGCGAGGCGGTGGCAGTAGGGGCAGTCGCTTCTGAAGATGAAGAGCAGCCCCTGCGTTGCGGCGAGATTCCGGACGGTCTGTGCCTGGCGGTCCCGCTGCTGCTCGTCGAAGGCGGCGACGGCCATCGAGTTGGTCGGCCGACCCGTCAGGCCGTAGTCGAGGTCGGGCACGGTCCAGACGAGGCGCTGCCAGTTCTGCGCGAACAGCTCCGACTTGTTCATGACGAATCGCTGGTAGCGCATGTAGGCGAGCAGGTTCGCATCGTTTGGGTTCATCACAGCGACGCGCTTCAGGTCGTCGAGGCGCTTTTGCATCGCCTCGAAGCCGACCAGCTCCGGCGGGCGGATCGGCGAGGCAGGCGATTCCTTCGGCGGAGGCAGGATCTGGGGCGGGTCGCGGTACCAGAACCATCCCTCGCGCTTGCGCAGCCAGTAGGTCGCGTTCGATTCCGCATCGGTCTGCGCGCCGATGATGCTGATGGAGGGTGTGCTCTCGTCGGCGGCCAGGGCAGCGAGCGGCAGCGTGGCGAGCGACAACGCGGCGAGGGCAAAAAGCATTTGCATCACGCTCTACCGCTTTTCCGGAAAGCGTCCGTCACGGCAGTAGCTCACCTGGTAGGTGAGTTCCTTGTCGCCGCGCTTCGCCTTCTCCAGCACGTCCTTCTGCCGCGTCGTCACTTCGAGTCGGCTGCAACCTGGCTGGGGCAGGGCGTACAGCGTGCGCACGTCGATCTCGATCGGGGCGCTCGACTCGAACTTCTGCCGGACATAGGTGGCGGCGTCGCCCACCAGCACGCCCTGCGCGGAACCCTGATCGATGGCGCGGATCAGGAGCGGCTTGATGTCGGATACCTGGAGGCGGGCGGCCGGATTCGCCGATGCACGCTGGCCGAGAGCCAGAGCCGCGAGGGTGCCGACCACGAAAAGCTTCAAGTAGTTCATGGGCCGAAGTAACCGTTGATTTTTTGTTGGGCGCGGGCGCGCAGGGTGCCCACGTCGGGAAGCGTCGGCGCGATCTCGGCGTAGAATTCCGCCAGGTTCATCCGGGAGAAGTCGAGCGCCTGCAGTTGTGCGACGGTGAAGCCGCTGCAGTCGGGGCTCTTGGCTCCGCCCCAGCCGCGGCCCAACTGGGCGCGTCCCTGCTCGTTCAAGATGCGGGCCAGGCGCGAGTTGAAACAGCAGTAGGACTCGGTGGTCTCGATGCAGAGACGAATGATCGGCATGCGTGACGAGCAGTAGCTGCCCACGCCGTGACAGAGCCGGTTGTCGCGCTTCATGGCGAGGATCTGTTCGGCCTGCTCGCAATCGAGGATGCCCGAGAGCTGAATTGCCAGAATGGCGATGGTCCAAGGGCCGGGTACCAGCGACTGGACGAACAACTCCACCGAAAGATCGCCAGCAAGAAGGCCAGCAAGCGCGGAGGAGCCGCCGCCCGCCCCGAAGAGCGCCTCGAAACCAGCGATCACCATGTCCGGCGCGTCGGACGTGAACAGCGCGTCGAAGGTGTAGCTCGACCCCACCGCACCCATCACCTGACCCCCGGCGCCAAGGATCAGGTTCAGGTTGCTGAAGAGCGAGCCGCTTGAGCCCGCGCCCTTGCAGCAGTTAACCAGGCCCAAGAGCTTCTTGCGGCAGCGGTTGTCGTGGCCCTGGAAAACCACCAGGGTCGTCGGGTCCACGTACTTGCCGGCTTCCCGCTGAACTTCGAGCGCGGTGACCGCCTTGGCGAAGTCGGCGTCCGGTGCGTTGCCGGTGTCGAAGCAGTGGCCATCGAGGCAGAACTGCTGGCCACCACAGTTCGTGATGGTCGAACTCGATCCGCTCGCCACCCGGCATTGCCAGGTCTGCTCATAGAGCATGCAGGCGCCCAGCGGGCTCGTGTCGATGCAGCTCGATCCGACTTGGCTGCAACCGCGGTCGCGCAGCGGTTGGCAGTCATCGCTCATGGCCTGCGAGACGCAACTGAACTGTGATCGATAGCGCCAGCAGTCCCGGTGCACCGGGTAGCCGCCGATGTTGCGGGTCTCCGAGCCTTCGACGCAGGATTCGGCGGTCTTCTGGCAGTCGGCCGCGAAAACCGACGACATTATTCCGAAGAACAGGGCGAGGAAGAACGCGCTGATGCAGCACCGCTTCATTGCGCGCGTGCCTCCAGCGCGGCGCACTGGTTGTCCCAGGTGTCGGTGAAGCTCACCGTAGTCGGCATGGCGAAGGTACTCACGCCGTAGTAGCTGGTGCCCTGGCAGGGGTTGTAGAACCAGGCGCCAATGGAGCAGTTGGCGCCAGAGCACGACTGGCTGTAGTAGGTCTGGTAGCAGTAGTAGCCATCGATCCGTGACGGTCCTGGGCTCTGGCCGATCTGGGTGTTCAGCGTGCCGGGCACGTATTGCGAACCGAGTTCCATGTAGACGCCGCCGCTCCCCTTGTCGATGGTGAAGGCGTGCATCAAATAGTTGTTCGCGCCGCAACTGAAGTCGAAGGCGAGGTAGTCAATACAGGCCGGGCAGGGGTCGGCGGTCACCCGTGTCAGGAATTGTCCCGGCGAGCAGCCGGGGGTCTGGATCGGCGTGACGATCAGGACCTTGTCGCATGTCGTGTTCTCCATGGTCCGGTACTGGTGGCAGAGCAGCGTCTCGAAAATGTCCGGGCGCGTCACCGTCTGCACGCTGCAACCGCTGTAGGTGCCGGCGAGATTTCCGGCGATGGCTTGCGGGTCGGCGGTAATGGTTTTGGCGCGGGTCAGCAGCGGGTCGTTGGGACCGATGCTGTAGGTCGGGCGCCGCGATGGATTGGTCTGCGAGAAATCGACCGCATTGCAGCTCTGCTGGGCAAAGTTCGCCGGTTGCCCGGTGGCGCCCGCGCAGGCACTGACATGGGTCGAGGAGAGTGTGCCCAGGCCGGGGCTGCCGAAGTACGAGGCCTCGGGCGGCGCCGTGTTGTAATTCGGCACTGTCGCTTGGGCGGTAGTGCCGCTGATCTGGCCGCGCGCGGCGGCGTTGCCGGATCTGCCAAGCGTGGCACCCTGATTGAAGGCATCGGACAGCGCGTCGGCGTGAGCGGGCCAAGTGTGCATGGCGAGCGCGGCGACGATGCAGAGGAGGAAGCGAGAAACGATCATGAGGCTGGCGATGCCCGCAAGCGTTTGAGGAGGGGCTCGGCACGCGGTGCCGCTTCCGGCTGGCGGCGCTGGATGGTTTCCAGCGCGTAATCCAGGCTGACATCGCCGGCCACACTGACGAAGCTGGCAGGCGTTGCGCATCCGGCGCGGCAATTGCCCTGCAGGTCATTGGCAGCATCATTGAGCGTGAGCACGAAAGTCGGCGCCTGGCGCACGGCGAAGCGCGTGAAGGCTTCGGGGTCGATGACCCAGGCGACGCGGCGCTTGCCGATCAGTTCTTGCACGGCGGCAACGGTCTGTCGCATCGACTGTGACTTGAGGCCGCGCAGCACCAGGACCGCACCTGCCCGGGCCGCCTGGTCAGTGAGCAGTTGCAGGCTTGCTTGCGGCATGTCCAGTGTGATGAAGATTCTGAGCGGTGTCGGTGCCGCGCCGGAAGCAGCCCCGGCGTTTGGCAGATGAACCTTGCCCCTTGCCAGCGCCTCGATGTCGATCGCGCTGCGTTGCAGATCCACACGCGGCGGCCGAGGGATAGCCTGCGAGCCGATCCTGTCCGCATCGGGGAAGGGGTTCGCCTTCAATGCGCGGTCGATATCCTGCGCGGTAGGCCATTGCGGGGTTTGTGCCAGCGCAAAGCAGGGCATGAGGCAAGGCAGAAGACAGGCCAGCGCCCAGCAGGCCCTGCGATCAATACGCGCCAGCACAGCAGTTCCTTTTGCGGAAAATCTGATACGAAAAGTCCTCGCCCGTCACCGGGAATTCCTTGCCGGCGCCCCAGATCATCGTCGTGCGCCCGTAGGGCTGGCAGCACTGACCGCCATCCTTCTGGGTGTTGGGGATCGGGTAGACCATTTGCAACTTGTAGTGGGTCTTGTCCATGATCGGCTGCATGTAGTAGCCGCACAGGCCCGCCGCCCCGGCGCCGTCGTAGGTGGCGAGCTGCCGGTGCATCTTGGCGGTCATGCGCTGGGTGAGCAGAGCGGACGCCTGCACGCCGCCGATATGGGCGGCGACATGGCCCGACATCGGGTAGATCGAGCCCTGACAGCCGGCGCACCAGAACAGGCTCGCGATGCCGAGTCCGGCGCTGGACGCGACACAATCGGCGGCACAGGCGGCTTTCGCCGGAGCGTTGGCGAAGAGCACGGCTTCCGGATTGAGGATGGCGGTCAGCTCGTCGTCGGCCCACAGTGGATCGACTTCGGTGAGGTAGACCAGATCAAGCGCACCCTGCTCCAGACACGGAAAATCCAGCAGCACTTCGAGCCAGTAAAGGATGGGGTTGGTGTACCAATGCACGTGGTAGAAGCTGTTGCGCGTCTGGCTGTCATGGCCCACCTGAGCGCCGCGCGGGACTTCGATACCCGGATCAATGGCGATGCCGCCGAGAGCGACCATGCAGAACGGTGTACGCGTCACATCGACCAGACGCACCGGCTCCCAGAAGCCGATCGTCACGCCGACGCGCGGTGGATTATTGCAATAGCAGATCGGCGTGGACGGATTGTCGATGTCATTTTGCCCGTCGGACAAGATGGACGCCGAGCCGATCGTGAGCGGAAAAACACAGCTCCAGCAGATGTCGGTGATGGGGTTCATGAAACGACCCTGGCAGGTCGGTCCGGCCGTAGCCGATCCTTGCAGGGCAAGGCCGGCAACCAGCAGAAGAACCGCGACGAGACGCTTACAGGATCTCATCTCGGAATCTCCTCGATCTTCAGCCTCTTGCCATCCTGGGTGACGAGTGCCGGCACATGGCGGATGCCCAGCTTGTCGGTGAGCGCTCCCTGCTGGTCGAAGAACACCGGCCGCTTCCAGCGGCGCATCAGGTCGAGGTAGGACCCGCCGGTGAGAATCACCTTCAGCTTGCCCCCGCGCTCGTCGAGAATTCCGCTGGCGCGTTTGACCTGCGCGGTGTCGCGCGCATCGATGAAGAGCAGCGCTTGCGAGAGCGACACCGTATCGAGCGGGTTGACCGTCGTGCCGGGCGTGACCAGCAGCTTGCCATCGGCATCGAGAATGGCGTAGGGGACGACGATGCTCGGGTCGTAGTAGAAGCTGCGCGCCTTGGTGGTCTTCGTCAGCTTGACGATGGCAGCGGGCTGCTTGATCTGGTGCTTCGCTCGGGCTTGCGCGTCCCGTTGAAGTCGGGCGAGCACGCCGCTGGCTTCCGCGTCGCGCAGCCTGGCGAGGATCACTTCCAGGAGATTTGGCTCGGCGATCGGATACACCGGACCGATGACGCCGAGGTCGTGGGCGCGTGCGGCGAACGACAGCAGGACCGCGACGGCGACAAGTGCCATGCGACCAGGGCACATCGGAGCAAAAGGCCTGCGGGGCTGACACCGATGCTCAGAACAGCGCATAGGCCCGTCCGATGATCTGTGCGTCCGAGATCCAGCCCGTCAGCCGGTAGCGCGAATCGAGACTGTCCGGGTGCGGCGCCCGCACGTAGTAGCGGCCGGCGGGCAGTATCCCGGTGGGACCGGGTTCGAGGGGCAGGCCCATGCGGCTCATGGTCTTCGCCTGCCCGACCGGCATGCCGTTTACGAAGAACTCCCGATCCGCGCGCGTGACGGCGTCGCCCGTCATGCCGGCGATGATCTTGACGAAGGTGACACCGGCGGGGTAGGGGCCGCCGCCCGGCCAGCGGAAGGCCACATACTGTCCGCGTAGCGGCAACTCACCCTTGTGGATCAGGAAGAAACGCTGTGGCAGGCTGGGCGAGACATTCAGGCCGAAGGCATAGTGCGCCTGGAACAGCGCTGCAGCGATTATCAGCAGCAGGTAGGCGATGCCCCAGCGGCGCAGATGGTGGCTGAAGCGGCGTCGGAAGGATTCGCGATCGAAGCGCTCGAACAGGATAGGTTTGTAAAACAGGGTACGCATCGCGCGGCCTACAGGCCCAGGCGCCGGCGTACTTCCGGCGTGAGATCGGGAAGCAGCGGGGCCGGACCGACGACGGCGCCGCGGGCGAGGATCAGGCAGTGGCATTCTTCCGGCAGCGACTGGATCAGGTTCGTCATTTCCAGGCCGAAGGCGCTCGCACGCTGGAGTGCCAGGGCGCGATCTTCGTGGGTGGCATCAAGCTTCACCAGTACCTTGGCCACCTGGGTTTCCTTCAGGCGATACAGTTCACCGACATCGAGGACGGCGAGGCGGGGTGCGGCGGCAGGTGCAAACCATAGTGCATAGGCGAGGACGACGAGGGCGCTCAGCAGCACATTGGCGACAATCAGCAGTGCGGCAGTCCGGGTGTTCACGCCATTCCCCGGTCGCGCAACACCGCGTCGATCGCCTGCGTGACGGTGAGGCCCGTGGCGCGCTTGTCGTTGATGGCGTTGAAGTCCTCGGCGCGGCTGCTGAACAGCAGCAGGCTGTGCGGATCGACGATGAGTCGGCCGATGCCGTTGCCGACCGGCGAGTGGATGTAAATCTCCGAATACGCGCCGTGCTCAGTGCGCAGCGATTGGAGGAGGCGCTTCATCGCGTCATCCATCGTCAGTTGGCCGAGCTTGTCCATCATCTCGATCGATTCCGGTTTCTGTCGCAGCAGGAACATCCAGTCGGAATTGTCGAGCGCGGCCTTCGCCGCCGGGTTGCGGTAGTAGTCGTCCACACCTTGAGTGGCCGACATGAATGAACCCTTGTACTTTCTCGCCCTGCGGTAGCCCGCCTCGATGAACTCTGCCGTGGCGCCGCCGGAGAGCAGATCCCAGGCCTCGTCGATGATGACGATCTTCTTGCGCTCGCGACTGAAGTACATCTCGCGCGTGATGCGGTACATCATGATCAGCAGCACCACGGTTTGCAGGTCCTTCTTCGCCTTCAGCTCTTCGAGTTCGAGGACGATGAAGTCGGAACTGAAATCGATCGTCGCGTCCGACTCGAAGTACTTGCCGTAGACGCCTTCGCGTGTGTACGGGTGGAGCATCGCCGCCAGGTCCTTCAGCCGGCGATCTTCGTCGCGGCTGTCTTCGTCGAGCCGTCCGGTGGCGAGCAGGTCGTGCACGTCGGAGACCTTCATGGTGTTGCCCTTGGTTTTCCAGACCTTCTTGATCGCCGCACCGAGGGTTGAGTACTGGAAGCCGTCCAGTGGCTCGCGCGGGGAGACCATCTGGGCCAGCAGCGGCTGCAGGAGTTCCATGTCCTCGTCGATGTCCGCTACCAAGGTGAAGGGATTCAGCGACAGCGCGGCGTTCTCGGTGAACTCGATGAAGCTGCCGCCGAAGTTGCGGCAGGCCTTCTCGTAGGAGCGGCCGACGTCGATGATCCAGACCCGGGCGCCGGTGCCCAGATACGCGGCGGCGATCTCGTTCAGCAGCAGCGACTTGCCCGAGCCCGATGTGCCGGCGATGGCGACGTTGTAGTTGCCGGCGGGGTTGTCATAGACGTCGAGCTGCATGACCTGGCCGCGGCGGCCGCCGAACAGCAGTACCGGCGTTCCGGTGCCCTGCCATTCGGCGATCAGGGGGGCCAGATGCACGGCGTTGGAGGAGGTCTTGGTGGTGACCCGCTTCATGCGCTTCAGGTCCTTGTGGAAGGGCACCGAGAACGTCATGGGCAGCGATCCGATCAGCGCTTGCGTCATCATCAGCGTGTCGCTGGTGAGCTCGAAGCCGCGGGCGCGGAAGATCGCGCGCGCGGCCTGCTCGGCGCGGGTGACTTCATCGGCGGGGGCGAACAGAGCCACCTGGTGATAGAGATCGACCAGTTGCTGGCCATCGTCCATGGCCTTGAGGACGATGTCCCAGTCGGCCTTGCGTTCCTGCAGGTCGGGGAGGAAGCGGGCCATGTAGCTGGTGGCGTTGGTGGTGGCGCGGGCGGCCTTGAGGTAGGCCCAGTTGCGTGTGGCCTCGGGGTCGAGCACCTGCACGCCGAGGGTCAGCAGGAACGGGCAGGGGTACTGCAAGGTGCTCTGGTACAGATCGCCGATCAGGCTGCCCATGTTCCACAGCGCGAAGCGTGGCGGCAGGGAGCGCACCGAAAGCAGTCGCAGCTCGCGGGCGCGCGGATCGGCGGGGTTGAAGAGCTCGACGCCGGTCTGCCGGACCCGCATACGGGTCGCCCGATCGATGACCTGATCGCGCAGCTCGCGTCCGTCGTCGTAGGGAAGCGCAAGACAATCGCCGGTCTGCCGATGCGGATCGATCAGCGCGGACACCCAGTTGATCAGATCGGATGCCGTCCACGCCTTCGACGGAAAGCCTGCGGCGTGCAAGGTCGCCCGCACGCTGTCCCTGACCAGCAGCAGGTCGTCGAGGTGCGTGAGATCCTCGGGGTTGCCCGCAATCGAGACGCTGACCACCAGCCTGAAATCCCGCAGCAGATAATTCTGCGCGGGCAACAGCGAAGATCGACTGCCGGCGAGGTAGTACTCGACCCGGCGGCGCGCCATGGTGCGGTGGATGTTGCTGTGCCGCCCGGCACGACCCAGATTCGCAAACTCCGGGACATCCTCGTCCGGCTGGCGCAGTCCGGCGTAGCGTGCGAGCGGGGCGCGGATGTCGGGACTGGCGAAGAGATGGAACTGGATGCCGGTGCCCGGCGGCGAGGCGGCATAGAGCGCGGTCAGGACACGCGTCATCTCCTCGTCGGCGCCGGACTGGGGCCGCACTTCCAGGCAGAAGCCGAGCGAATCGCGATTGACGAAGACCTGGCGGTCTTCGAGCCAGGCACGATACGGCAGCCACTCCGAGAAGGCCGCCGCATCATTGCCGGCAAGGGCGGATGCTCCTTGCGAGCGAGGCAGGAGGTCCGCTGCCTTGGCTCCGGCGAGCATGGCTTCGAGGTCGGCGATCAGGGTGCGGAACATGATTCAGTGCTCCGTGGAGACGGGCTCGGCGCCGGATGGCGGGTTCGCGGGCGGCAGCGGGTAGCGAGTCGGGGCTTGCGGTGCTTCGGCCGGTGCTTTCGTCGGCGAAGGCTCTTGAGTGAGCGACACCGGCGGTGCCACGCCGTCCACGCGGGAGCCCGTCGCCGGCCGCACGTGCTCGATGAGCCAGCGTCCGCTATCGACGACGACATGCACCAGTGCCTGTTCGTGCAGATCGCCATCGGCGTCTTCCCAGGGGGCGATCCACAGCCGCAGGAGTCGCGGGTTCGATCGCAGCGAACTCGACGCGGCGGCGGCCCTGCCGGGTGCCATGGGCGTCGCGCCGTAGGCGACAGGTTCGTCCGGCGGCGGCTTCTGCGCGGACGGCGTCGCTAGCCTTGGCATGCCCTGGGCCGAATTCGCATAGATACCGGAGACGGAGGTGCACATCGCACCTTCCGGCGCTTTGCAGGCGTAACCGTCCGCGCCGCCGACACCCGACAGGGTCGATGCGCAGCCGGCGAGCGTCAGGGCAACCAGCAGCAGTGGCGTGGAAACTGCTCGATTCATCGCGCGGCGCTCTTTGGCGACGCCGGGCCTTCGGCGCTGGCCGTGGCGCGGGCGAGCCACGCCTCGATCTGCGCACTGCTGGCGGCACCGGGAAGAATGCGACCGTCGGCGGCCACCAGCGTCGGCGTCCCCGAAATGCCGAGGCGTTCGCCCAAGACGATATTGCGATCGACGGGGTGCGGACATTCCCTGGCCGGACTCGTTTCGTCATGCAACATCAACGCACGCCAGGCCGCGACCCGATCCCTGGAACACCAGACGGCAATCGCCTTACTGCGCGCCCCGGGATGGAGCGAGGCGATCGGCATCAGGAAGGTGTAGATCGTGACGTCGGTGAGGCTTTTTATCTCGGTTTCCAGCTTGAGGCAGTAAGGACAATCCGGGTCGCTGAAAATCGCCAGCGTGCGTGCGCCATTGCCGCGCACGTCCTTCACCGCATCGGTCAGCGGCAGGGCCGCGAAGTCGACGCGCGTCTGCGCATCCTTGCGTTCTGCCGTGAGGTCGCGCTGGGCTTTCATATCGAAGAGATGGCCGAACAGGAAGTACTGGCCGCTCTCGTCGACATAGGCGAGGTTCGCTCCCATGACGACCTCGAACACGCCGGGCCACGCTGTCGTATTGACCGCGCCGAAGCGCGTGGCGGGATAGAGGCTCTGCAACCGCTCAGCGATCGATTTGGCCGTCGGTGCTGCGGCGATCTGCGCCGTGGCAGGCAGCGGCAGGGCGACACTCGCGCCGAGAAGGCAAAGGCACAGCGCGTTGCGAAGCTTACTGATCGTCATCGTCGTTTCTCCTTGAGTTTCGTGTGCGTTCGGCGAGTTGCGGAAATTCCTCGTCATCCCGGGATGCGGCATCGAGCGGGCCCTGCAGGGAGATGCCCTGCGTGATCACCACATCGACCGTGCGTCCGGCGTCGATCTCGATCACCGGAAAGACCTTCTCCGCGAGGCTGATGTAGTACTGGGCGAGCCGGTCGAGTGCCTTGCCGACGCCGGTGCCGAAGCCGGCCTCGAATTGCTTGCCGGGCTCCACGGTGCTGGTCGCACCGAGCGGCGAGACGGACATCGTGGTCGAGCTTTGCTGGAAGGCCTGACCGATGCCGCTGGCCACACCGGCGAGCAGCGCGTTCGCCAGCAACTGGCCCTGCTTCGATACCAGGCGTCCGCGCATGCCGGCCTTGCCGTCCTCGCCGGCGACGTAGCCCTTGATCGGGACATCGATCGCGGTGCCGTCGCGCGTCACGCAGGACAGTGATTCGGTACGGATGTAGGCGCGCTCCGAACTGACGTCGCCATAGCCGGCGCCGACCACGAAGCATTCCTTGATCTTTGAACGGAAGTGATTGGGCAGCACGGCGTTGTCGACCAGGCGCAGCAGCACGGGTTGCGGATTGCGTTGTGACTGTCCGCCGGTGGGGGCATCGAGACCACCCAGCAGGATCGCGCGGGTGAAGGCGCCGCTCGGGATGTAGCGGCGGGCGTCCCGCGCCGCAGGATTTGACTTGGTGGCGTCCGCAGATGTCTTGACGGCTTTTACCGCGGACCCGTCGGCCAGGGCGACGCTGACGATGCCGGAGGACGCGAGCGATCCGCTGCCCATAGTCGGCGCTGGCGGGACGGCGGGAGACCCAAAGGGAGACCCAGCGAGTGACATCGATCCCGAACGGGGCGGTGGGGGTGGAGGCGGTGGGGGCAACCGCTGCGGACTGCCGACAGCTTGATCACTGCCCGGTCGATCCGGCCCGAAGTTGGGCCGGGTGGCGGGAGCGGCCACCGGGGGCGGAGGCAGGGGTGTGAGCCCGGTCTGCTCCAGCTTCTTCAAGCGCTCCAGCATTTGCTTGTTCTGGCCTTCCAGTTCGGTATTGCGTTGCGACAGCTCGTGCGACTTCTGTTCGATGCCTTTCAACTGGGCGTCGGCCTGACCGCGCCAGGCGTCCCGTGGATCGACCTGGCCACCGGGGGCGAGGATCTGGGTGGACTTCGGTTTGACCACTCGCTCGCCGGATTCTCGCGAGCCGGTCAGCGATACCGAGAGGAGTGCGGCGCCGACGATGACCGCAGCGATACCGGCCAGCAACAGGTACTGGCGCCGCTTCACGGCGGCCGGATGGGTGGGCGAGGAATCAGTCATGGGTTCGCCGCTCCCGGATCACGAAGAGGTTGGTCGATTCACCGGGGCGCAAGTGGCCGTGTTCCAGGCTCACCGCCATGACGCCGGGCTTGTAGAGGTCACCCTCGGCGAGGTTCAGCTCGGTGCTGCCGATATTGGCGAGCTGGTACTTCTCGCCGACGATCCCGGCGCCCAGCCACACGCGCTGCAAGTTCAGGCGCACGCCGGGCCAAAGCGACAGTTCCTGGGTCGGTTCGCGCACCTCCATGTCGTCGGGCAGCGCGTCGCCCGCCATCGCCAGCAGCAGGTTCTTGATCGTGCGCACATGACGGCCGCTCTTCTCCATGCGCGAGGTGGAGGTGAGCGGGTCCCGCGCTTCCCGGATTACCAGCGTGTCGCTGGGCGTATCGACGGGTTGCAGCACCAGGCCAATCGTGCTGCGCTCGGAGGTGATGAACAGGTTGATCGGCTTGGTGCTGTCCACCGACACGGGCCGCACAAAAATCTGGCCTTTCTCCTCATCCTTCTCCAGGACGAATTCGCCGGCATTGCCGGTGACCTTGCGGATGCGGCCGCGCTCGACGCTGATGCGCGTGACTTCCTTCTGCGATATCTTGCCGAGCACGGTCTCCCCGTCCTTCGCGTCCAGAATCTGGAGCGCGGAGGCGGGGCTACTGAGCGCCAGCAGCAACGGCAGCAGGAACAGGCTTGGACTGGAGTTCGAGAGGGTCATTGGGATTGGTTTCACGAAAGGCCTTGAGGAACATGCGGCCACCCGCGTACTGGAGTTCGATGGCGTAAGCCTTCGAGACTTCCGAGACGCGGCGGTCGCTGATGAAGGTGGTGAGCTGGCCGCGCACACCTACCCGGAGTGTGCGTTCGTCGACGACCAGGTTCTGCGCACTGAAGACGGTCGAGGCGCCGTCGCGCTTCAGACGTTCGGCGGCGGCGAGCAGCGCGGTACGCAACTCGCCGAACGACGCTGGCGCGGCGTACTGCAACAGCAGCTTGGCCTGGTGGTCGACGCTCTGGGGTGTGACGTTGAGCGTGAGCTGCATAAGGAAGTAGCCCATCTGTTCGAGGTACTCGCTGCTTACCCGGTCGGACTCCACCCAGAAGGTCTTGTGAATGTCGGGCGGCACGATGACGATGCGTTCGTGACCGGAGAGCCGGACGGCGAAGAGGGCGAGAATGAGGTTCACGAGCATCGATCCCACCAGCAGGACGACCAGGAAGCTCGTGGCCCGGCGGGCGCTGGCGATGTCCTCGGCCATCCAGGCGAGCTTCATCCGACCATCTCCCGCAGGTGCGAGGGTGGCGTGCGCTGGAGTCCCGTAATGGCGGCCGGCACATGCCAGTACAGCAGGTGCAGCGCAAAGGCCGGATGCTTGCCGGTCTTTGCGCGGCCGTAGGCCGAGGCGAGCAGCATGCCCAGGGCACAACCCGTGATGAAAAAACCCGAGATCATTCCGGCGAGGCCTGCGGCGAGCACCAGAAGCGACACGTCGAGATCCCACCAGAACATGCGTGGCGGATCGTTCAGGCGGCGCGGGATCTCAAGCGATGCGTCGGTCATCGGTGATCGGTCAGATGACCGCGGTCATGATGCTGTCGATGATGGTCGGCACATAGACCATGAACAGCGCGAAAACCACACCGGCCAGCGCCGGGATCGGCGAGGAGCGGGCGATGCCGATGCCGGCGCCGAGGATGAAGGCGGCGATTGCGATGGACTTGCCGAGGTAGCCAGTCGCCCAGTTGAGCAGCGTCGTGTACATCGTCTGGAACTCGGTACCGGTGGTGCCGGCCAGGGCGGAGCCGGCGGCGAGGGTCAGGACGAGAACGAGGGTGGTGTTTAAAGCAGTGATGCTGCGGGTCTTGCTCATTGCTTGGATCTCCAGTGCTTGGGTTGAGGGTGGTTGAGGGTGAAACGGCGGGACTTCATGGGGCAGAAACTCATTCGTGATCGAGGCAGGGCCGGCTAGCGCAGCGATGCGAAAGTCATTCTTCGCGCCGGGGGTGCAGAGGCGGGGATAGCGGCAGGCAGGTGGCGGCGCACCTTGTCGGCATAGGCACGGCGCAAGGCAGGGCGGGTGGCGTTGTAGGCGCCGACGGCGTCCCAGGTGTAGCCGAGGCGGGAGACATTCCCGGCAAGAATCCAGGCACCGACATGGATGTTGGTGCAGGGCTCGAACAGATCGCGCTCATTGATGCCATGGGACGCCAGCGTCGGCAGCCAGGCGGAATTGATCTGCATCAGCCCGATGTCGCGCGAGCCATTGCCGTTGCGGCCGATGGCCAGCGGGTTGAGGCCGGATTCGGTGCGGGCGATGGCGTAGAGCAGGGCGCTGCTGACCTGGTAGCGCTGTGCGGCATCGACCCAGCAGGCCTGCGCGGGGAGGGCGGCACCAAAGGCGAGATGGATGCTCAGTCGCACCGCTAAGGCTCGCCTCCATGGTCTTTGCATGCTGTTCTCCTGGTCTGATGTCTGCGCGCCTGGCGGGAATGCCGCTGCGCAAAAGGTGGAGCGCATCGTAAGCAGGGAGGACGGGCAACTGAGCCTGATTCGGGGCCTCGATGAGGCCTCCAATCCGCTTGACATCGGGTGACGGTTCACGAAACAGCCGGCCTATGCGTAGTGTTTGCGCGGTGTTTGCGCGGATGAGCGAATTGCTGGCGCGCGTCAAGGGGTTTTGGGGGCCTCATCAAGGCCTCAATTGCCGCAGATGTCCCGAAACGGACCGGCAATACTCGGTCGATGATGATCAAGTGGATGATCCGGTGCGAGCGCAGAGCGGAGCCGGGAAGCGGACTTGCGGTCGCCGGGACGTTGTTGCGCAGGCCACTGCCGGCGAACACGCCTCAGTGCTTGCAGGACGAGGCCCTGGTCGACCTCATTCGGATCAAGATGGGTTTCCCCATCGAGGTGTTCGAGCCGGTGGTGCGCCCGGTCATCGAGGGCTATGCGGCGTACTTGCACGGGCTGCCGGCGACGGAATCGCGGCCGCAGGCGCATAGCGGCGCTCGCTTCACGCACGCCCTGCAGGTCGGCAGTCGCGCGCTCGATTTCCGGCGTGGCCAGATCCTGCCGCGAGGAGCGGCACCGGAGGTGATCGGTGCGCAGGCGCATCGATGGACCTACGCGGTGTTTGTCGCCGCCTTGCTGCACGACACCCGGCACGAGGGGCTTGCGGAGCAATTACTGAATCGCTTCGTACCGCCCCTGGTTCTCGAATGGCTGGCGGCGGACCCCGTGTTAATGCGTGAGCTTGTTACATTCCTCTCGGGAGACGACTCGGCGCCGACTGGAGCGATCAGTGAGCTGGTATTGCGCGCCGCCGGTCAATCGCCGAGCCGCGATCTTCGTCCGCGCGGTCGAGGTGATCCCCAAGTGCAGGAGGCTGTGCCGGCCCCGAGTCCGCTGGGCGTGAAAGCCGAAGTCGACGTCGATGACCCCGCCACCACTTCGACTACGACAGTGGCAATGGACCAGCCGGCACTTCCGGTCGAGGAAACGGAGTACCTCGAAGGGGTGGACGACGATCAGCCGAAATCTGCCTCGCTACCGTCGCGGAAATCCATGACATCGGATTCAGCGGGGCCGCAAGCACCCGATGGGGCGCATCGCTTCATGGCCTGGCTGCAGCAAGGACTCGCCGATGGCACGCTTCCGGTCAACGTGGCCGGAGCGCTCGTGCATTTCGTCCCCGAGGGCATGCTTCTGGTATCGCCCCGCATCTTCCGCGAGTTCGCCACGCGTTTCGGCGACGACAGTAACGGTCCAGCCCCCGCTGCCGGCGACCCGGATATCGGCAAATCGATCCAGCGCCAGTTCCTGCGCGCAGGCTGGCATCGGCGGGCCGGGAAGGGCGTCAATATGTTGAGCTACCAGGTGGTGCGCGGCGAGCGCGCCGTGTCACAACTCTCGGGCGTCGTGATCCCGAACCCGGAACGCTTCATCCACCCGGTGCCTGCCATCAATCCGGCGCTGGTCCACCTGCCCGCAAAGGAAGGAGAAGCGTAAGCCCATGGCCTATCCGCTCGAATCCCTGCTGCGGCCCGCCTACGAATTGCGTGCGGCGGCCGTTTCCGCACTCGCCGCCGCTGGCGTGATGACGAAGCCATCGGCCTTCCTGCTGACGCGAGAGCTGGCTTTGGGGTTAGCTGGCGTCCTGATTTGTCACGCCGCCTGGCGTTGCTTTGCGGGGCTCAGAATCCTGCGGTACCGCGCCAACCTGCGGCGCCAGCGCCGCTACGTGGTGGCGTCCGAAGATATCCCGTGGTCGGCCGAGCGCTTGTTTCTGGGCCGGGGTTTCCACTGGGATCAGCGCCACACGCAGCGCCTGCACGAAGCCCGTCTTCCAGAAAAGCAGGACCTGCTGAAGCCCGGACTGATTGGCAGGACCACAGAATTCCTGCGTCCCCTGCCGCCGGAACACTCCGCCGTCGGTGGCGATCCAGCCATTCACGGGGTCGAACCCGCAGAGTCCGACATCTGGATGGACATCAGCGACCGAGTCGGCCACACCCTGGTCCTGGGCACCACCCGAGTCGGCAAGACCCGGCTCGCGGAAGTGCTCCTGACGCAGGACATCCGGCGCGGCGAGGTGGTCATCGTGTTCGATCCCAAGGGCGACATCGATCTGCTGCGGCGCGTCTATGCCGAGGCGAAGCGCGCAGGACGGCACAACGAGTTCTTCATGTTCCACCTGGGGCATCCGGAGGTCTCGGCTCGCTACAACCCGGTGGGGAGCTTCTCGCGCATCACCGAGGTGGCGACGCGTATCGCCGGGCAGCTTCCGTCCGAAGGTCAGTCGGCGGCATTCAAGGAGTTCGTCTGGCGCTTCGTCAATGTCATGGCCCGCGCACTGGTCGCGCTGGGGCGCAAGCCCGACTACGAGCAGATCAATCGCTATGCATCGAACGTCGAGCCGCTCTTGATCGACTACTTCGAGCACTGGCTGGATGCTGAACAGTCCGCCACTGGCTGGCGCGAGGAAGTGGAATCGATGGCGATCGACAAGAAGAGCCTCGACAAGGGACTGCAGTCGAGAGGGTTTCGTGCGGTGACCCTGGTCGAATACGCGCGGCGCAAGAAGCTTTACGACCCCATCGCCAACGCGCTGGCTTCGACGCTCAACTACGAGAAGAGCTACTTCGACAAGCTGGTGGCATCCCTCCTTCCCCTTATGGAGAAACTCACCACCGGCCGCACGGCCGCGCTGCTGTCGCCGGATCTGGACGATGCCAGCGACTGGCGGCCGGTGTTCGACTGGGCTTCGGTGATCAACCTGGGCGGCATCGTCTATATCGGGCTGGATTCCCTGTCCGACTACGAGGTGGCCGCTGCCGTGGGCAACTCGATGTTCGCCGATCTCACCAGCGTGGCGGGAAGCATCTACAAGTTCGGCACGGGGAGGGGGCTTCCGGGCGAAACGCCGCCGCGTCGCATTGCGATCCATGCCGACGAGTTCAATGAACTGATCGGCGACGAGTTCATACCTCTTCTCAACAAGGCCGGCGGGGCTGGGTTTCAGGTGACGGCCTATACCCAGACCTGGTCGGACGTGGAAGCGCGCATCGGGTCGCAGGCCAAGGCCGGGCAGATCGCCGGGAACTTCAATACGCTGATCATGCTGCGGGTCAAGGAGGTCGCGACGGCGGAGCTATTGACCAGCCAGTTGCCGGAGGTGCGCGTGGTCTCGACCATCGTTTCGTCCTCGGTCTCCGACACGAATGATCCGGGGGATTTTGCGGACTTCGCCAGTCGCAATGAGGATCGCATCACAACGGAGAGCGCTCCGATGCTGGCGCCGAGCGACCTGGTGCAGTTGCCCAAGGGACAGGCCTTTGCGCTGATTCATGGCGGGCAGTTGCACAAGATCCGGATGCCGTTGCCGGATGCGAGCCATGATCCGCTGATGCCTGCCAGCCTCGAAGCGATCGGCAGCGAGGTGCGGGGCCGCATGGAAGGCCGGTCGAACCCGGCGCCGTAGAGGGGAAGAGTTTGGCTTCCAGGAATGCATCGTTTAACGAGGGCGTAGTTGCCGGGGCGCTGCTGGCACCGCTGAAGCTCGGCTTCCTGCTGATGCTGACCTTGGTTGGAATCCTCGTTGCGACCTGGATAGTTGACTGGACCTTCGTGTTCAAGGTCTGGCCGGATGGGATCGATCGATTGAAAGGCATCCTGGCTGCCGACCTCGCTCGCGCTCTTGAACTCGCGGAGTGGCAGGGCGGGGTGCCGGGCGTCGTGACCGGAACGGCGAATTTTATGTATGGGCTGGTCTTTGGGATGACGGGGGTCCACGACATGGGGTTGCGGTTTGCACAGGGGGCGGCGCTTTCCATTCCTGACACCATCGTGCGCAATAGCTACCTCGCGAACATAGATGCCATCGAAGTGGCGATGATCGGCACGCAGTTGCTCGGCGTCCGGCTTGCTCCGCTGGCCATGATGGCGCCACTGCTCATGCTGGTGTATCTGGTTGCTGCGGCTGATGGGCTAACGCAGCGTGCGATACGTCGGGCCTGCGGCGGGAGGGAGTCGGCGAGTCTTTATCATCGGGCCAAGCATTTGCAGGTCATGCTCCTGGTGATGAGCGGGGTGCTGGTTCTGATCCAGCCGGTATCGATCGATCCACGTCTGGTAGGGGTGCCGGTCGCGTTGTTTGTTGGCATACTGGCGCGACTGCAGTGGGCCTGTTACAAGAAACATCTTTGACCGGCGCCGCACGCGGCTGCATTGCGCTAGCATATCGCCTTCATCATCCCCAATCGAAGGAGGTCACCATGGCCCGCAAGAAGAAGCTCGATTTTTCTGATATTGCTACTACCCGCAAGAAGGCGAATCTCAATCAGAAGGATTTCTGGAAGGGTTATGGCGTCACGCAGTCGGGTGGGTCGCGCTACGAATCCGGTCGGAATATTCCGAAGCCATTGGCGATCCTGTTATGGCTGCATCAGTCGGGGAAGGTGACGGACAAGGATCTGGCGGATGCTTTGAAATAGTTGGAAGTCAGTTGCCTCGAAAGCTGGCCCCGCAACTCCTGGCAGCGCGATTGATCAGCGTACGAATGTCCTCGAACCAATTGGGAGCGACCCTGCAACCGACCAGAACGAGTGACAAAGCAATACGGCAAGCGGACGGTCTATGGATTTGTGGACAGCTCGCCGGCAGGCGAACCGGGCGGTCTTGCCGTGGATAACGACAAAACCGTTACCCACCGCGCCGCCCTCTGACCACAAATCCACAGACCCCCAAGCGCAAGATCTTTTTTTAGAGGGGGTTCAAAGGCGAAACCCATTCCCTGACCGGCACTGCGCGGCATTTCGCGCAAGTCGCCTCGAAGCAGGGTTAGAAGTCTTGTGAGCCATATTCAAAGGAGAATAGCTGGTGGCGCAAAGGCCGCGGGAATACTAATGCCTTGATATGCGGGTTTTCCCGCACGGCGGTTTCCTTCTTGGACTACAACGATGAGTAGGTCGTCAGCGTGCTCAAAATAGGCAAACTGCGACTGAAGATGCGGCACGGTCACGTGGTGCACGTCCAGACCATGTAAGTCTTGGACCGGAACGTGCAACTTCGCTAGGTTTTCCAAATTTGCGAACGCGAGTTGACCACTGTTGTCGTTCCACCAAGTGCAGTGCGCGTAGCGTCAGTGTTTATGGATGGGTTGGGCGTCATGGTAGCAAGCCGAATAGTTTTTCAATGACACCGGCAATGGACGAGACCTTCGTGAACTTTCCCTTCGTAAGGATGCGAATGTTCTTCCGTTCGGCCTTTTCACCTTCTTTGTTTCCTTTTGTGTGCTTGGCTACAGGGAAGCCTGTAATGTCAGGCAATGGCTCGCCCGGTTCTCCACCGAACCACATGAATGGACCAAGCTCCAGAGTGGAAGGATTAAACATTACCCATAGAACGCAGCCACTACGCTTGGTGCCGAGAGCTACATTTACATTTTGCTTTGCTGTCGTAGCATTTTGGGCAGAAGACTTTAGTTGAATGTGGCGGGAAACGGCGCCTACTTCAACGACGATGTCGTAGCCGGCGGCATCTGTTTCGGCGCGAAGAATATCTACTTCGTGAACGCCGGCGCGCCACAAGTTGCGCAAGACCTCGCCAACGAACACATGCTCAATAAGTTTCTCGCGGCGACTGGAGTGGAGACTGTCAGATTCGGCCATGGAGGATGAGAGGTTGATCTTGTGACACCCATCGTGAAATGGGAAGCATTCTTGCGGGTTTCCCCAGACGGCTTGCTGCATAAACTGGAACACGCATCAAGTAAATTACCTTTTTATCAATGGGTTCGACAAGCTGACTGGTTAATGCGCCCACAAAATATCAAACGCTGCATGAAGAAGATGCCAGAACGCATACTACTCCATGCCGAATGACTGCTACCCAGATCAATATCCAACGGCGGCTTCTGGCCGTTATGCACAGGTCTCAGTGACCACCGGCAGCTACCAGGCACCGGAATTCAACGGCTGCAATCCGGCCTCGAACTTGAACACGCCACTGAGTGCAGCGTGCCCTTTGCCGCCTGATGCCAGGTTCATAGTCAACGTCGGCTATCGCCACACAGCCGACGTTGGGGCCGTTGGCACCAGTGACCGCTACACCCCCAGGATCCGACATTCAGGAAATTCTTGATCCGAACGTCAGCATCTCGCAATCCTGACGGGCAGCAAAGTGCTTTCAACGGACGGATGATATATCCATGAGCGATGACTGCTTTCCGATCCTAAACTTGCCGCTCACCAGGATCAGCTATCCAGCGGCAGTTCGGCCTGAGCCGACGGTCGCCTACTCACGGTCGTACTTCCGCTACAGACTGGGAAGAGACGCTCTGTTTTTCGGGCGCTCCGGCTGCTTCGTGCCCACTGCCGACAGTCATGCTTTCCGTGCTAATGGCAGCTTCGCAGCGGGAACGGCCATTGGCGGTGACTGGATCTACTTCAGCGCCCGGCCACAACCGGCCTGTCAAGGTAGTTATCGAATTTCAATCCGCGCGGCACCCTCCGTTTTTGCTGCCCCCTGTCATATCGGCGAGCCTATAATCCACCTACATTAAGGGGAACGTGATGCGAATACTTCTGATCCTGTTGACGTTGGTCGCTTCACCGGCTTGGGCGCAACTGGATATGGCTTGTTATGAGGCCTGTACGAATCGGCCTGACTACTGTCAGGCTGTTTGCACTAAGGAAGCCCCTCCTCAATACCAACCGCAGCCCCCTCGTTCAGATTCGGGGTTCCAGCCATCTGGTGCACTTGGTGGGATGTATGAAGGCGAACGACAAGCCAATCGGAGGGCATTGGAAGAACTTCAAATGCAGCGGCTGTACTTAGAAAATCAGCGCCGGAAACAGCTACTGGAACGACAACAGCCGGCACCGTCGCAGAGTGGTGCTGGTCAACCTTGTTCGGAGCATTACGAATGCGGCGGTATGCTTTCGTGTCAATGGGGTAGATGCCGTCCTAGAGATTAAGCCATTCGGCACTGCTGACCCATTAGGCGCTGTCGCGAAACGGAAGATCTTTTGGCCGGGTCGTTTGATGGGTTGATTTCCATCATTTAGGCAACCCACTTTGCGTAGGGTTCAAGAAAAAGCACACCATGCCACGATTACACGACGAAGAATGCGACGAAGACAAGGACGGCACCGACTGGGCTGAGCAAAATACTCATGAGACGCCAGAGCAATACATTAATCCCACAGTCGCTGCGTTGTTCTTGCCAAACACGTTGGACGAAAATGGCTATGTCCAAGATTGGTCGCGGATCGCCAGTAGAAAGCGGATTGAACGCAACTACACTTGCCAAGAATGCCGCGTCAATCTAAAAGAGTTCCCAGACCTTCTGCATGTGCATCATCTAGACCGCGTCAAGATTAATAATGAAAGCGGTAACCTACTCTTGCTCTGTGCTCTTTGTCATTCAGAGTGCGAAGGGCATGCCCACCTCCAGCCTTCTGTTGAAGTAACTCAATTGATAAAGTCACGGCGGAATGGACGCATTGAGCTGATCTGAGTCATTCGCAGCCGGAGGGCTGAGCGGCCGCTACGATCGTCACCGGACATTCGCCGGGTAGCAGCTCGTATGACGGCTGCGCATCCGACACCGGGCTTCGCCCGGGGCTGCCTGGGGCCAGCGCTAGTGCATTGGCTACATGATGGCACCCGGCGGGTGTCCCGGCAGGCCTTGACGTCGTCTTGCCGCAGTGCGGCTGGGTTCAGCTGGCGCGCCGCAAGGTCTTGTTGGCCAACGGCACGTCCAACAATTGGCAGGGCCCGCCTTGTTCTTTGGAGCTCGACAGCAGGATCTTGCGCGCAGCCCGGCTGGCGCCGAGGTAGACGCGCGACACATAGCGCCGGCGCGTGCCCAGGCCCTGGTCTTCGTCGTAGTCCGCACGATCGGCATGGATCAGGATCACAGTGTGGAACTGCAGTCCCGCCACAAATTCCGGCATGCTGAAGACGCATTTGCTCTTGGCGTAGCGCAGTTCCTTAAGGTCATCGCGCGTGGTGATCGGCACGAAGTTGTCCCGAACGCGGCCGGCAAAGCGGATCTTGTCGAACAGCGCTTCGTTCAGGCACAGCACCGCCACCTGGCTGCCGCCGCCATCGATGTCGCGCGCCATGCGGGCGGCCTGCTCGAAGACGCTATCGACCAGCTTGATGTCGGTTTCGTAGACGGTCAGGGTCGGCGTTTCGCCGTCCTCCTGCTGCGACTCGGCCACGTAGGTCGCGTACTCACCCTCAAGGTCCATGGCCGGGAAAGAAGCATCGAGGTCGCGCAGGAACGCCGTGATCTGGGGCGTCGAGCGATAGACCTGCTTGAGTTCGGTCAGCACGGATTCGCCGACGCCCGGGTTTCGGAACTTTTCCATCCCGCCGCTGATGGCGACGTCGTTGGTGCCCTGCTTGATGTCGTAGGCCATGAGCAAGGGCCAGCGGCCGCCGACCTGCGCCCGCGTCTTGAACAGGTTGTGGAGCAACATGGCCTCGACGCGGGTGAAGTAGTGGTACTCGTCGACGAACACTAGGTCAAAGCCATCGCGCTCACGCAGAGCCCCCCACTCGTGCGTGCCGAGGTAGCGGTCGAAGTCAGCGACCATCTGGTCCATGCTCAGCATCTTCTGCGCCCGCAGTAGCGCACGATAGATATCGTGAATCTCCAGGACCACGCGGCGGTGGGCTTCGCTTGGCAGGACCATCTGCCAGGCCTCCCTGGAGCCACGCGCATAGCGGTGGGCCTCGTGGGTGTCCTTCTTGATGGATTCCAGGTCCAGCACACAGGCAAACTCGTTCATGAGTTCGTCAATGAGCGAGGCGTCTTCGGCGCGATTCTTCAGGCGCTCCTGAAAATCCGGACAGCCGGGGAACAGGTCCAGAACGATACGGGGATCCTGCACGACCTGGCCGATGGCCTGCTCGATGAGGATCCGCTGGTACTCGCGTCCATCACAGCCGTCCAGCGATAAGGGCTTCAAGCCCTTTTTCTCGTAGCCCAGCTTCTCCTGCGCCAGCTCGTAGATCGTGCCGATCCACAGCCTGGGTTGCCCGGAGGGTGTCTTCAATGACGTCCAGCGTTCCGTGGGGTCCAGTGCATGGAACATACCCCGCACGACCGTATGGGCCAATCCCGAGCTGTGGGTCAGGAATGCGAAGGTTTTGTCGCCGTCCGCGTCGGCATACAGATCGCGCAGGCACTTCACCACCATCGACTGCGTCTTGCCGGTTCCGGCGGCGCCACGCAGTCGCACGGGCCGGTCATGCGGCAGATCGACAAATGTTCGTTGCTCGCGGTTCAGGCGCTGCTCGTACCACTCCTGCAATGTCCCCGCACTCGCCAGCCGGACACCCAGGGGCTCCGACAGCAGGACGCCGAAGTTGCCTACGGGTGGTGCGACCGGAGGGGGCGTCAGCAGGGCATCGCAGATGCCTTCTATCGCGCGCTGATACAGCGCAATGTCCTCCGGCACTCCATCCAGGTCTTCGGGGTTACTGGTGACTGCAAACGCGTAGAGATTGCCGGTGCCATCCGGTGATTGGTCGAAGTAGACCCGTTGCCTGGCGTCTCGGGAGGGCTGTGCGTAAACCGAAAGCAGGGAGCCGACGTGATACGGCTGCCACTGGATGGGAATCGCAATGCCGCGGTCGAAGTGACGCAACGCCACGCGGATCACCCGCTCAAATGCCGTGCATGGCTTGGCGAGCCCGGCCGCAGGGACGAACACGGCAGTGTTGATTACCAGGTAGCCATCATCCAGATCGGCATCCTCGGACAGCAGGTAGACGATGTCTTTCGATTTCACACGGCGCAGGCCATCGGTGTTCTGCGGCACTTCGAATTCCTGCAGCCAGGCATCCTCTACGAATGCCCGGTCCAGGATGCTGATGGCCTTCTGGTCAATAACGAGGGTGGATACGGTCGTCGTCATGGTCATGCCTCCTGCACGTTCTTCTTGAAGAATTCCTCGACCGTGAGTTCGGCCGCTGTTTCGCAGGCGGATTCGAAGGCCTTGGGCATGCCGATGCGCGAGAACAGGAATGCCAGCTTTTGAGTGATCGAGAAGCGGATGCCGTCGTTGAGGCGCCCCAAGCGATGGAAAGCATCCGGGCGGTTATGGATGCGCGCGTCCTGCTCCGTGAGATACAGGTCGGGGGCCATGATGGTCCACATTGAGCGCAGCATCACCACAAAGCCGAGACCAGTCTGTCGGGGCAGCTCCGGGAGCACGAAATAGTCCTGGAAGCCGCCGCCGTCCTTGAAGGCATTGCGCACGCTTTCCTGCTGTTTATTCTCTTCGAGGCCGAAGAGTGTCCAGGCGGCTTTCAAACGGCTGAAAGCGCTCTGGGTTTCGTCGGCGCTCACCGTGAGCGCGAAGCCCTGGAAATCGCGCAGCGGCTTGCCATCTGCGGCTGGCGCCTGGCCGGTGGCGCTCGTCAGAATTTCTTCTGCAGTCTTGCTGCGCAGCCATTGCACCAGTGACTCATGTGTCAGTGCCGCAAGGCCAGGTTGCAGTTTGCGGATCTGGCCATTGAGATACTCGCATATCGCCTTGGAACGTTTCTCGGAGAGCTTGCGCAACTGCTCCTGCGCCCAAGGGCCTTCGATATAGGCTGCCATGGGCACGATTTCCAGCCAGGTGTAGCGTTCGCCGGCTTTCCTTTGGGCGATATCGCAATCGGCCGTGATCACGATTCCCAGCTTCTCTGCTTCGCCGGTCTTGGGATTGAGCTTGCGGATGATGTCGCCTTGGCGCACCTCTTCTGTGTCTTCGATCTGCGTGAAAAAGCCCGTCATGTAGTCTCTGTATGGGTCAATGGTGCGAATGTGTACACAGAATATTACATGATGGTGGTTTACCCATATTGCAGCCTTGGCGCAAGACCGAGCGATGAGTAAGTCTTGCGCTGAGGTGAGTTCGAACAGCAGAGAAGCGGTCGCTGGCGCGGCTCGACGCGCTGCGTGAAAGACCAACGGCCGCAGTACCTCGTACAGCCGCCATTCGGGGCAGCGCATGTCGCCGGGTTCAATGACCGGTTTGCACCAGGCAGCGTGAATAGGCTCGCAGGCGGCTACCGACAGCAACCGCTGCATAGCGGGCATGGACCCCAAAACCGCGACCGTCTCTTATGGGCACCGAGCACTCACTTATCCCTACAAGATCGCCGCCGAACTGCCGCCATTGAATTCCGGTGCCGGGTAGCTGCCGGTGGTCACTGAGTCCTGCCGGCCATAACCCGCCACTGGCGATTTTTCTCCAAACCTGCCGTTGGGTCTGTCCGGTAACCTGTTAGCCGTCATTGGGTCTGCCTGCGGCGGCTCCCACTGCGTTGCTCCGCAGTTTCCACGTTCCACCTCGGCAGCCGCGCTTCCCGTCCGCCCCAAGGGGCTCCCCAACAGCCTATCGCCGTGTCGCCAGCGCCGACTTTTGGCGACTGGCAGCACCGAAGCCGGCAGTTCGGGCTTCGCCTCGCGATGGCCACGGCCATTCGACTTGTCCTCCGGCGCCACCGTCCAGTGACTTCCAACGCATTCCAGCATCATCTTGACTCCCCCCCCCCCGCATACAAAATGGCGTTGACTCGCTTTTTGCCTTTGAAACGTATGCCGAGCCCGTATTGCACCAGAGACGGAGGGAAGCTGAATGGCCGCGCGCTTCAAAACATGTCCCACCCGATTTTGAGGAAAAACACGGTATGACTCTGGCACAAACACAGGATCACCCATCGAACGGCACAGCGTCGATGCGCGGCACGGCATGGCTCCTGGCCGGCGCGACGCTGCTATTCCTTGCCGTGTGGCTCGCTCCGGCGCACCTTACTGCCGCCGGCCTCGCGAATTACGTCCCTTTGCACACCTTCATGGAGACGATCGCGATTGTCGTTTCGTTCCTGATTTTCGGCGTCGCGTGGAATGCGTACTCGGGCGAACGGCCGGGCAACGTGCTGATCCTCGCCGTCGGTTTCTTCGCCGTCGGACTGCTCGATTTTGCGCACGTGATTACCTTTCCGGGCATGCCGGCCTTCATCACGCCAGCGGGGCTCGAGAAGACCATCAATTTCTGGCTCGCGGCGCGCCTGCTCGCCGCAGCGACGCTGCTGCTGATCGCGCTCAGGCAATGGGCGCCGATCCCGTCGCTCGCCGCGCGCTCCCTGCTGCTTGCGGCAAGCGTCGCGCTCACCGGTCTGGTCTACTGGGTCGGCCTGTATTACGCCGATCTGCTGCCGCGCACCTTCGTGCCGGGCAAAGGACTCACGCCGTTCAAGATCGGCGCCGAGTACTTCATCATTGCCGTTTTCGTCGCGGCGGCGTGGTTGTTCCTTCGCCAGGTACGGCGGCGCGAGTCCATTTCGGCGCGGCACCTGTTCGCCGCCTGCGTGATCTCCGTCCTGAGCGAACTGTGCTTCACCCTGTTTTCCGATGTCGCCGATCTTTTCAACCTGCTCGGGCATGTGTACAAGGTCGCGGCGTATGCGCTGATCTACCGGGCGGTGTTCGTGGCCAGCGTGCGCAGCCCGTTCATACGGCTGTCGCGCGCGCGCCAGGAGCTTGAGCAGTCAGAGCAGGAGCTGAGGCGCCTCAACGCCTCGCTGGAGCAACGCGTGGCCGAGCGCACGGCCTCTCTGGATCAAGCCAATGTCAATCTGCGCGACAGCGGCGCGCGCATCCAGTCGGTTTTCGATACCGTGGCGGACGGCATCATCACCATCGACGAGCGCGGTATCGTCGTCACCGTCAATCCCGCCGCGGAGCGCATTTTCGGCTATGCCGCCGCAGAAATGATCGGGCACAACGTCAAGCTGCTGATGCCCGAGCCCTATCACAGCGGGCACGACGGCTATCTCGAGCGTTACCGCGCCAGCGGCGAGGCGCGCGTCATCGGCATCGGGCGCGAGGTTGCGGGCCGCCGCCGGGACGGCAGCAGCTTTCCGCTGGACCTCGCGGTGAGCGAGATGCGGCTGGCTGGAGAACGCCACTTCACCGGCATCGTCCGTGATATTTCCGAGCGCAAGCGCGCCGAGGCCGAGATCATCGACAAGAACGTGGAACTCGAGCAGGCCAGCCGCGCCAAGTCCGATTTTCTCGCCAACATGTCGCACGAGCTGAGGACGCCGCTCAACTCGATCATCGGCTGCTCGGAGCTGCTGAAGGACGGGGTGTTCGGCACGCTGGAGGGGAAACAGCGCGTCTTCGTCACCGACATCTTCGATGCCGGCGTCCACCTCCTGTCGCTGATCAACGACATCCTCGATCTGTCCAAGGTCGAGGCGGGGATGCTGCAGCTCGAAGCGAGCGCGGTGGATATGCCGGTTCTGCTCAAGGCGAGCATGCTGGTGGTGCGGGAAAAGGCGGCGGCGCAGCGCATCCGGCTCGACACGCAGCTCGACGCGGCGCTCGGCACCCTGCTGGCCGATGAGAGGAAGTTGAAGCAGATCGTCTACAACCTGCTCTCCAACGCCGTCAAGTTCACCCCCGAAGGCGGCACGGTGACGCTTTCGGCGCGCCGTTGCACGCGCGCCGAGGTGGCCTTCGACGAGACCTGGCCGGCACGCCTCATCGCACTGCCGCCGGGCGCGGAGGACGAGTTTCTCGCCATCACGGTCGAGGACAGCGGCGAGGGCATTGCCGAGGCGGACCTGCAAAAGCTCTTCGAGCCGTTCACGCAGGTGGACAGTTCCGTCGCCCGGCGCTATGCCGGCACCGGTTTGGGCCTGTCGCTGGTGCGCCGCCTGGCCGAGCTGCACGGCGGCACGGTGGGCGTGGCCAGCCGCCCGGGGTCGGGGACCCGCTTCTGCGTGTGGTTGCCCTGCCGGGAGGCCGCACCCGCTGTGCGGGAGGGCGCAGCCGCCGTCGCGGTGGCGGCTGCCGCCACGCCCGAGACGAGGGGTTCGGCGGCGCCCGCCGTGCCGCTGGCGCTGATAATCGAGGACGATGACCGCATCGCCGATCTGATCGCCGCGCAGTTGCGCGCCGAGCGATTCAGGGTGATGCGCGCCGCCACCGCCGAAGAAGGGCTGGTGCGCGCCGCCAAGAGCAAGCCCGACCTCATCACGCTGGACGTGGTCCTGCCGGCGATGGACGGCTGGGAGTTCATGCGCCGCTTGAAGGCAAATCCCAAGCTTGCCGATACGCCGGTGGTGATCATCAGCGGGTCGGCGGACCTGGATCACGGCATTGCGCTCGGCGCCCGCCGCCACCTGCAAAAACCCTTCGTGGGCGAGGAACTCACCGCGGCGCTCGCCGGACTGGTGGCCGTGCGGCCCGGCGACGAAGTGGCGCGGGTGCTGGTGGTGGACGACAACGTCAAGGCGGTGGAGATGCTGGCGACGGCGATCGAGGCCGCAGGCTACCAGGTGCTGCGCGCCTATGGCGGCGCCGAGGCGATCGAGGTGGCGCGCGGCGCGCGGCCTGATCTCGTGATTCTGGACCTGATGATGCCCGAGGTGTGCGGCTTCGAGGTCGCGCGGGCACTGCGCGAATCGGAGCAGACGGCGGACATTCCGATCCTGGTGCTCACGGCGAAGGAGATTACCGCCGAGGACCGGGCGCGCCTCAACGGCGACGTGAGCGCAGTCCTGGCGAAATCAAGCTTCAGCCCGAGCGAACTGGTTGCCGAGGTGCGCCGCGCGCTGCCCAGGCGCGACAAGGAATAAGGAAGACAAGCGATGGCGAAGATTCTGGTGGTGGACGACGACGCGAGAAACTTGAGGCTCGCGGTCGCGACGCTCGAGCAGGCGGGCCACGAGGTGCTCGCCGCGGAGGGCGGCGCCGCGGGTGTCGCGGCGGCGCAGGCGCACGCGCCCGATCTGGTCCTGATGGACGTGCAGATGCCCGGCATGGACGGCATCGCGGCGCTCAAGTGCTTGCGCGCCGAGCCGCGCACTGCGGGGCTCAAGGTACTCGCGCTCACCGCGCTGGCGATGAAAGGCGACGCCGGGCGGCTGCTGGCCGAGGGATTCGACGGCTATCTGGAAAAGCCGATTCGTTACCAGGCGTTTCTGGAGAGCATCGCCGCGCTGCTGGAAGGAAACAACGAATGAAACTCGCATCGCTGCCATCGCCGCTGCGACTGGTGCTGGTCCTGGCGGCGATGATATTTTTGATCGAAAGCGTGGTCATGGAATTGATCGTGCTCAAATTCATGCCGAATGCAGCGAGCTGGATCGCGACGCTGGTGGACGCGAGCCTGCTGGTTGCACTGCTTTCTCCGGTGCTCGTCATGACAGTGCTGCGGCCCCTGGCCCGTCAATTGGAGGCACGCGAGCGAGCCGAGAAGGATCGGGAGTGCGCGCACATGCGCCTGGCGTCGGCCATCGAAGGGGGGTACCTCGCCGTGTGGGACGCCGACGTCGGGAGCGGCAAGGTGTGGCTGAGCGAGGCATGGGCGCAGTTTCTCGGCGAATCGAGGCGCGAAACGTGGACGACTACCGGGGACCTGATCGCGCTTTTGCATCCGGAAGACCGCTCGAGTGTTCTTGATGTCGCCGTTGCCGCGCTGAAAGGCGAGCACCCGCACTATGTCGTGGAGCATCGGGTGCGTACCGCCAGCGGCGACTGGCGCTGGTTTTTGTCGCAGGGACGGGTCATCGAGCGCGCGGCAGACGGGCGGGCCGTACACGCAAGCGGCATCGCATTGGATATCACTGAACGCAAACAGATGGAAGCCGCGCTCAGGGAGAGCGAAGAGTCTTTCCGGGCGTTGATCGAATCGGCGCCGCAGTGCATGATTCTGACCGACTCCGACGGTCGCATCATCCTTGTCAACGCGCAAACCGAGACAACATTTGGTTATCCGCGAGAGGAACTGATCGGCAGGAATATCGAATTGCTTCTCCCCGAGCGCTACCGCCCCCAACACCCCCAACTGCGCACCGACTACCTCGCCGCGCCGACGGCGCGCCCGATGGGCGCGGGGCGCGATCTGTTCGGCCTGCGCCGAGATGGCACCGAATTACCCGTCGAGATCGGCCTCCGCCCGATACGAATCGCGGGACAAAGCTGCAGCCTTGCCTCCGTGGTGGATATTACCGAACGCAAGCGAGCGCAGGAAGCGTTCGAGCGCGCGAGTCACATGACGTCCGAATTCATGGCCAATGTCACCCACGAGCTGAGAACCCCGCTCAACAGTGTCATCGGTTTTTCCGAGCTGCTCAAGGACGAGGTGCCGGGGCCGCTCAACGCAAAGCAGGCCAGGTTCGTCGCCGACATCCACGACAGCGGCCTGCACCTGCTGAAGCTGGTCGATGGAATCCTGGACATGGCGCAACTCGATGCGGACGCAGCGGTGCTCGAACGCCAGCCGGTGGACATCGGCGCGGCCGTGCAAGAACGCC
>JBDRPN010000046.1:0-134447 GCA_043826925.1 Pseudomonadota bacterium | reverse complement strand
CGACCTGGTGCAGGAGATCGCCGCGGCAAGCCAGGAACAAAGCCAGGGCGTGGGCCAGATCAACGGCGCCATGGGTCAGTTGAACCAGGCCACGCAGCAGAACGCCGCGGCCTCCGAGGAACTCGCCGCCACCGCCGAGGAGATGGGCGGCCAGGCCGCGCAGCTGCAGGCGCTGATGGAATTCTTCACGATCGGGACGCAGGGCGGCGGCGATGTCGATGCGAAAGTTGGCGCTGGCGACACGCCGCCGCCGCGTCCGTCTGCTACCACGGCCGTCGCACCCGCGCGGCGTGCCCCGCGTGCGCCGGCCGTGATATCCGCCGACGGCGACTTCGAGCGCTTCTGAGCCGGGAATGGACATGACAATTCCGGTTTCAACGCAGCTGAACCGCTCCCTGGCCCCCGCCGTGCAGTCGGCCTCGGCCAGCGTGGCCAATCAGTACCTGACCTTCCTGCTCTCGGGCGAGATGTACGCGGTGGACATCCTCAGCGTCATGGAGATTATCGAATACGGCAACCTCACCGAAATCCCCATGATGCCGGCCTTCATCCGCGGCGTGATCAATTTGCGCGGTGCCGTGGTGCCGGTGGTCGATCTTGCGGCACGCTTTGGTCATGCCCGCAGCGAAGTCGGCAAGCGCAGCTGCATCGTGATCGTCGAGCTGCGCCAGGATGAAGACCGGCACGACTTCGGCATCCTGGTCGATGCGGTGTCCGAGGTGCTGGAAATCCCCGCCGGCGATATCGAGCCGCCGCCTGCCCTGGGCGCCGGCATCCACACCGACTTCATCGCCGGCTTGGGCAAGCTCGCCGGTCGCTTCGTGATCCTGCTCGATATCCAGCGCGTGCTGTCGACCGATCAGTTGGCCGTGCTCTCCGGCATCGGCGACGGCGCGATGGCCGGGACCTGAATCCCGGCGGCCAGTCTCGATCGTTTCCCGCCACGCCGGCGGAGAACAACAAGGCCCCGCGCGGGGCCTTGTTGTTTTGCTGCGTAGCGGAACAGGCTCAACGATGTCGCTGCCCGCTGTGGTGGCTGGCCGGCTTGGCGCCGCCGGTGCCGCTGCGGGCGGGGCGCGGCGGGCGCGGCGCGCCGCTACGCTCACCGGTACCGCTGCGGGTGCGCGCCTGGGCCGGCTTCTGCGCCGGCGGACGGCCGGCGGCGGGACGCGGCACCGAATGCGTATGCTGCGGCTCGAAGCCGGGCATGATCGAGGTTTCGATCTCGCGCTTCAGCAAGCGCTCGATGTCGCGCAACTGAATGCGCTCGTCGCTGCTGACCAAGCTGAGCGCCTCGCCGCTGGCGCCGGCACGGCCGGTGCGGCCGATGCGGTGGATGTAGTCTTCGGGCACATTGGGCAGTTCGAAATTCACCACGCGCGGCAGCGAGTCGATGTCGAGGCCGCGCGCCGCGATGTCGGTGGCGACCAGCGCCGCGAGCTTGCCCGACTTGAAGTCGGCCAGCGCCCGGGTGCGGGCATTCTGCGACTTGTTGCCATGCAGCGCCGCAGTGCGCACGCCGGCCTGTTCCAGCTTCTTGGCCAGCGCGTCGGAGCCATGTTTGGTGCGGCAGAACACCAGCACCTGGTGCCAGCCGTGGGCGGCGAAGAGATGCAGCAGCAGATCGCGCTTCTTGTCCTGATCGACCTTGATCACCGTATGCGTTACGAGTTCGGCCGGCGCATTGCGGCGCGCGACTTCGACCATGGCCGGGTTGCGCAACACGGTATGCGCGAGCTCGCGCACTTCGGCGGCGAAGGTGGCGGAGAACATCAGGTTCTGCCTTTCCTTCGGCAGGCGCTCGATGATGCGGCGGATGTCGCGGATGAAACCCATGTCGAACATGCGATCGGCTTCGTCGAGCACCAGGGTCTGCACTTTCGACAGATCGACGGTGCGCTGGCCGAGGTGGTCGAGCAGACGCCCCGGGGTGGCGACCAGGATGTCGATGCCACGGCGCATGGTCTGGATCTGCGGGTTGATGCCGACCCCGCCGAATACGGCGAGGCTGCGCAGACCGGTATGGGCGCCATAGGTGCGCACGCTTTCCAGCACTTGCGCCGCGAGTTCGCGCGTCGGCACCAGCACCAGCACGCGCGGCGCGGTGTGGGTGACCTTTTGCAGGGGGCTGGTGAGGGGATTGGTCAGGCGCTGCAGGATTGGCAGCACGAATGCGGCGGTCTTGCCGGTGCCGGTCTGCGCCAGGGCTTCGAGATCGCGGCCGGCGAGGATATGGGGAATGGCCTGCTGCTGGACAGGGGTGGGCGTGGTGTAGCCCTGCTCGCCAATGGCGCGCAGGAGCTCGGCCGACAGGCCGAGATCGGTGAACTGCATGTTGATTACCTCTGAAGCCGACCCCCGCAATAGTGCAGGCCAATCTGGGCGGAACTTCTATGGGGTGTAACCTTCGATGCGACTTTGTGTCGCCATTCAGGCACGACCGGCAGACTGGGGCGCGGTCGCTGAGGAGGTGAAGCGGGGCGCACTGTAACACAGGCGGCCCTGAACTTCCGGATTACTTTCGCCGTATCGCCATCCGCAGCGGCGAGGAAAGCGTACTTTGCGTGACCGCCCTGCTGCGCAGGGGCTGCATCAGCACCAACTCCTTGACTGCGCCCATCAAGCCCGGGTCAGGAGCGGCGCATTTCAGATTGCCGAAAGGCCCGGCTATCTCAGTCCTGCTGCCGCGCGGCCACGAACGCGCCGAATTTCTTGTCGCTGGCTTCGATGTGCTCCGTAAGCCAACGGTAAATAAACCGCGGCAGTTCCATCGGCATCGACTGGTCGCCGATTTCGGCGCGCATTTCCATATCGTAGGCCCGCGACAGCAAGTGCTGATGTTCGAGGCGATGGGCCGCCAGTTCCGGGTAGGCGGCGGCTTCCATCAGGCCTTCCTCGCTGCCGAAATGCGTCGCGGTGTATTCGATCAGTTCGGCAACCGAGCTGCGAATCACGGCTTGCGTCGTTGCGTCGCAAGCGCGCACGCAGTCGTAGGTGCGCGCCGCGATTTCGAACAACTGCCTGTGCTCCCGGTCTATCTGGTCGACCCCGACCAGAAACTTTGCATCGAATTGCGGCCGCTCATCCATGGCTGTTTGCCTCGCTCACTTGTGCAAAAATTCAGGTTCGTCGCACATGCCGGAAACAATCCGCGCAGGCGCTCAGCTCTTGAGAAAGGTCGGATGCAGACCATGCCAGGACAGGCGCGGCCATTCCAGGGCGTCGAGCATGTTCTTCACCCGCAGGCCGAGTTCGGTATCGCCCTCGATGGTCAGGCTGCGATTGAAGAACAGAGTGTCGGGATCTTCCTGGCGGCTCACCATCTGCAGAAAGGCCGACAGGCGCGCCGTGAAATGCAGGTCGGGGTTTCCCGAGGCGACGAACACGGGCCGGAATGCGCCCTGGCGGTAAGCGAAGTCGGCCACCATGCCGGTGTCCAGCACCGTGACGCGGAAGTAGCGGCCTTCCAGTTCATTCAGGCTGTCTTCCGGCAACACGCCCATTTTGCGTGCCGCATTCAGTGCCAGCGCCAGGTTCACCGAATGCGGCCATTGCGGCAGGCGCGCACCCAGCCGGGCCACCAGAGACGGCAGGGTAAAAGGTGGAATCGTCGGCAGTTTCAAGGCATTGGCCATCGGCACTCCTTTGAACTTCGCTTCAGACGGACTGGTGCGCCGTGCCGGCGCGTCCGAACCAGAAACCATTGACCAGGCCCGCAGGCGCCCAGCTTGCCTGGTCGGCGGCCGGCTGCCCGCGACGTGCCCGATCGAAGGCATCGAGAATATCAAAAGTATGCGCCGGCTGCGGGCTGATGCGCACCGCATCGATGCCCAGGCGCAGAAGTTCGGGCATCTGCGCCAGCAGGCTGCAGGTCTGCGCCGACATGGTCTGGATGCCGTTCAGGGTCAGGAAGGCCTGTCCTTCGCGGGTATTCACCAGCATGCCTTCGGGATGGTCGAGGCACTTGAACTGGCAGTCGTCCTTGTTCAGGCCGTAATGCCGCGCCGTGAAGCAGCGTGCCGAGAAGGCCAGCGGCAGCTTGCCGAAGGCGAACACTTCGGTTTCCATGCCGGCCGGGCGGCTCTGGTGCAGGGTCCCGATCACGCTGCCGGATACTTCCAGCGGCGGCAGCCAGCGTTTGGCGCCCTGGGCGGCAAAGAAGGCCAGGGTGTGCTCGTTGTAGATGTTGAGGTGCGGTCCGGCGACGAAACCCAGCCCCGCGTCGCAGGCGATCTTGACCGCGCCGAGGTCGTTCGCCTCGATCATGCCGCCGGCGTCGGCGATCAGGCGGCGCAGGGCCTTGAGATCGCTTTCGGATTCGAGCAGGGCCTGCGCCGTGAGCACGACTTCCTTGCCGGCATCGCGCAAATCCCTGGCCAGGCCGATCCAGTCCGCCGTGCGCAACTGCTGGCGGCGCGAACAGACGGCTTCGCCGATGTAGATGCGGTCGATCGCTGGATGCTGCGCGGCCTGGGCATAGAACTCCATGACCTCGGCTTTCGGCCAGAAGAACAGCAGGGGACCGAGCGTGATTTGCATTCTGGTTACCGCCATGGGCGGTTGTAGGCGCCCAGCGTAATTTGCGAGCCTTCCGCGACCTTGCCCAACTCGGCCGCCCAGGCCGGCTTGACGGCGAACTTTTCCGGCGCGGCGAACGCGGCATCGAGTGCCTGACGCAGGTTGCGCGTGACTTGCGCAACATAGGTCGGGCTGCGCTGGCGGCCCTCGACCTTGATCGCGGCGACGCCGATTCTGATGATCTCCGGCAGCATTTCCAGCACGTTGAGGCTGGCTGGCTCTTCCATTGCGTAGTAGGTCTCGCCTTCGACCTCGAAACGGCCCTTGCAGATGGTCGGGTAACCGGCGTTCTCGTCGTTGCCGTAGCGGTCGATGAGGATGCCGTTGAGGCGCACGTCCATTTCCTTGGGCTTCTTTTCCCACTGCACGAATTTCGCCGGCGAGCAGGCGCCGACCGTGTTGGGCGATTCGCCGGTGGCGTAGGACGAGAGCCAGCAACGGCCCTCGTTCATGACGCAGAGGCTGCCGAAGCCGAAGACTTCGATCTCGACCTCGGTGTTGCGGATCACGTTCTCGACCTGGGCCAGGGTCAGCACGCGCGGCAGCACGGCGCGCTGGATGCCGAATTTCTCGCGGCAGAAATTGATCGCCTCGTAGCTGGTGGCCGAGGCCTGCACCGACAGGTGGCGACGCATGTCCGGATACGTTTGTGCGGCGTAGTCGAGCACCGCCGGATCGGCGATGATCACTGCGTCGATGCCGAGCGTCGCGGCCTTGTCCACCGAGGCGGTCCAGTTGGCGAAGCGCCCGGCCTGGGCATAGGTGTTGATCGCCGCCAGCACCTTGCGGCCGCGCTGATGGGCGTAGCGTATGCCCTCACTCAGGCTCTTCTCGTCGAAGTTCAGCCCGGCGAAGTTGCGCGCGTTGGTGTCGTTGCGAAAGCCGAGATAGACGTCGTCGGCGCCGTTATCGACGGCCGCCTTGAGCGCCGCGAGACTGCCGGCCGGACACACGAGTTGAGGTTTCACCACGCTTGCCATCCCCCTAAAACGAGGGCGCGAGTGTAGACGAGAACCCCGCAAAACCGGTTGATTGATATCAAACGATGCCGGATTCCGGGCGGGTGGGCGCCCCTACTTCCCAAGCCGCGTCCATTCCCAGAAGCGCCTGGGCGAAATCACCGGCATCCCGGCGACGTCCCCCAGCCCGAGCAAAGCCTTGTCGCCCGTTACGAAGCAGTCAGCTCCACCTGCCAGCGCGGCCGCAAGCAAAGGGGCATCGTCAGGATCGGGAATCCCCGCGGGAAGCTCACCGGCCTCCGCTACCATCACTGCGCTCGATTCAACCAGATCAACGAAGCCCTCCGCCGTCTCGGCAGGCATCCTGAACTTTTCGGTAAGGATGCGGCGCAATTCGACCAGCAATTCGGCGCTGGTGATCAGCTCATGCCCGGTGAGGACCGATTCAAACAACTCTGCGCACAGTCCCCGCGTCGCCAATGCGCTGGCCAGCACATTGGTGTCGAGGAAGACCCTCACGAAACATCCCGGAAAACGTCCTCGTCGGTGATGTAGCCCGCGGCCTCGGCATGCGGTAGAGCCTCGGCGCGCAAGGCCTGGAAGCGCCGTACGGCAAGCTGCCGGCGCAACATCTCGCGCGCCAAATCGCTCTTGCTGCGATGGGTAGCCTTGGCCAGTAATGCCAGTTCGGCCTCCATCGGCGGGTCAATGCGCATGGTCAGAGTAGCCATCATCTGTCTCCAGGGAATGATGTATTACATCGTAACACACCAGGCAAAACTGGCGCCGTATCGTCATCGTCGACTCTCGGAAGCGAATCGTAAGATGTGGCGGAAAAGCTCTGGGTCTGGCCGACTACGCTACCGCCATGGCTGGTGTGAATTACATACGGGCCTGGCACCTTGCCATCCACCGGGGCAGGACGATGATCTCTACATCGCCGCACCGTCAGTGCCGACTTTCGTGTTTAGCGCAGGTCGGACGCCAGCGAGGCTCTGACGGCTTCCGGCAGAGCGCCGGTGTTCGCGGTGTATTCGGGATGATCGACACCTGCCGAGATCACCGCGCCGCCCTTGGCGGTGGCTACCATCGCGGCCGACAGTTCGAAGCGCAGGAAATGCACGGCCGAGGTCTTTTGTTCGTTCTCGCGCTCGAGGTCTTCGTCGGCGATGGCGAACACCGGGTCGAAGCCCTCGACACGAACCCAGACGCGTTCCTCGACGCCCTTGAGCTTGCCCAGCATCTCGTGGCGCTGCTGCTCGTCGGCGTACTCGATCTGCATCGTGACCTTGAAGTTGCTGCCGGTCGGTACCAGCGGCACATAGGATTCCAGTTCGTGGCGGATGCCGTCTTCCTCGAAGATCTTTTCGACGCGCAGCATCTCCTGGATCTGGTAGCGGATCAGCAGCTCGTTCTCGAAGATCAGCACGATATGTTCGCCCAGCTTGACCCGGCGCAACTTCTTCTGCGCCATGACCTCGTCGCGCATGGCGGAACGGGTCTTGGCGTAGGCTTCGAGGGTCAGCAGGGAATCACGGGTGATGGTCATTGCGGTATCCATTCAATCAAGTCCGTAGGCGATGCGCAGCAGAGTCAGCGGATGCTGTTTTTCCTTCCTGCCGGTCGCGCCGGCCTCGTTCATGCCCTGCAGGATGTGGCGCCCGGCGATCGCGCAGTCCGAGCTGACGTAGTCCGGTTCGTCTTTGGCCATGGCCTTGAACACCGGCTTGCCGATTTTCATCGACAGCGCGTAATACTCTTCCTTGACGCCCCATGTGCCGTCGTGGCCGGCGCAGCGCTCCACGGTATTCACCGTTGCCCCCGTCAGCTTGAGCATTTCCTCGGTCTTGCGGCCGACGTTCTGCACCCGCGAGTGGCAGGGGATGTGATAAGAAACCTTACCCAGCGACACCTTGAAGTCGGTCTTGAGCAGGCCGTCCTTGCGGCGCAGGACGAAATACTCGAAGGGGTCGTACATGGCTTCCGATACCGCCTTGCAGCGCGCGTCGGCGGCGAACAGCAGCGGCAGCTCGGCCTTGAACATCAGGGTGCAGGAGGGCACCGGCGTCACGATGGCGTAGCCGGCCAGGGCCAGGTCATAGAGGCGCGGGATGTTGCGCTCCTTGTACTTCTCCACGGTTTCCAGGTCGCCCAGCTCCAGCTTGGGCATGCCGCAACAGGTTTCGCCCTGGACCAGCACGTAGGGAATCTCGTTGTGTTCGAGCAGCTTGAGCAGATCGTGGCCCAATCCCGGCTCGTTGTAATTGACGTAACAGGTGGAAAACACCGCGACCTTCCCGGGTGAGCGCTCGCCCTCGCGTACCGGATGGTTGTGGCTGACCGATGCGTTGGCGCGGAAGTTGGCGCTGTCGAACTCGGGCAACTGACGCTCCTTCTGCACCCCGAGCACTTTTTGCAGCACGGCGCGCGCCGGACCGTTCCTGTTGGCGGCGTTGACGAAATGAACCACCACCGGAATCGAGGACAGGGTGCCGACCAGTTCGGTCGAGGTCAGCAGCTTGTCTCTGAACTTCATCTTGCCCGTCTTGTACTGGATCGCCTTGGCCCGCAGCATGGTGTGCGGGAAATCCAGGTTCCAGGCGTGAGGCGGCACGTAGGGGCACTTGGTCATGTAGCAGACGTCGCACAGATAGCACTGGTCGACGACTTTCCAGAATTCCTGTTTGGGCACGCCGGCGGTTTCGGCATCGCCCGCCGCGTCGATCAGATCGAACAGGGTCGGAAAGGCATTGCACAGCGAGACGCAGCGGCGGCAACCGTGACAGATGTCGAAAATGCGTCCGAGCTCCTTCTCGCAGGCCGCTTCGTCGTAGAAGCCGGGTTCCTTCCAGGCTATCGGGTGGCGGGTCGGAGCTTCCAGGTTGCCTTCGCGCATGACGTCCTCAGGGCTGCTAATGGAAGGGTGTTGGGGCGGGGGGTGAAAGTAGGCGCTGGCGGTACGGCGCGCGTGCTGGCCGCGTGCCGTCCGCAGGGTTTTATCAGCCGTTCAGGCTGTCCAGCGTCCTCTGGAACTTGTTGGCATGCGAGCGCTCGGCCTTGGCCAGCGTCTCGAACCAGTCGGCGACTTCGTCGAAGCCTTCGTCGCGCGCAGTCTTGGCCATGCCCGGGTACATGTCGGTGTACTCGTGCGTCTCGCCGGCAATCGCGGTTTTCAGGTTGGCGGCGGTTTCACCGAAAGGCAGGCCGGTGGCCGGATCGCCGCAGGTTTCGAGGTATTCGAGGTGGCCGTGGGCGTGGCCGGTCTCGCCTTCGGCGGTGGAGCGGAACACGGCGGACACATCGTTGTAGCCTTCGATGTCGGCCTTGTTCGCGAAATACAGGTAGCGGCGGTTGGCCTGGGATTCGCCGGCAAATGCGGCTTTCAGGTTGCCTTCGGTCTTGGATCCCTTGAGTTCCATAATTCTGCTCCTCTGGTTGGATGGGAGGCGCCGCATCCATGCACGGCACCAAGTCACTGAGACATCAGCTCGTGGACCTGAGCAAACTCTAGCCGAGTAACCCGACAAGTTCTAATTGTATTTTTTGACTGCCACAATAGGCGTGGGCTATCGCGTCGTCGCGTGAGTGCCGGGCAAGCGGCAGTCGAGCAGGGCCTGGCGAATCACGTCGATTGCCTTGTGTCGTGGAAAGCTGGAACGCCAGACCAAACCGACGCGGCGCGTCGGCGTCGGGTCGACGAAGGGCTTCACGCGCAGCAGCGGATCGTCGGCGGGAATCCCATCGACGCTGCTGGCCGGCATCACCGTCACGCCGACGCCGGACGAAACCATGTGGCGTATCGTCTCCAGCGAACTGCCTTCCAGCACCTGCGGCGACTCGCCGCGGCTGGCCCGGGCGCACAGGTCCAGCACCTGATCGCGAAAACAGTTGCCCGCTCCCAGCATCAGCAGCGGTTCGTCGAGCAACTGCTCCGGCCGCAAGGACTTGAGCCCGGCCCAGGGATGCGCCACTGGCACCAGGGTGCGAAAATCCTCTTCGTAGACCGGCTGCACGACCAGCCCGGGTTCCTCGATCGGCAGCGCCAGCACCAGCACGTCGAGTTCGGAGGACTTGAGCCTTTCCAGCAGGTTTTCGGTGTAGCCCTCGGCGATGTAGAGCGGCATTTGCGGTGCGCGCAGCTTGACGCGCGGCACCAGGGCCGGCAGCAGCCAGGGGCCGATGGTGTAGATCACGCCGAGGCGCAAGGGGCCACAGAGGGGGTCCTTGCCGCTCGCGGCGATCTCGGCCACCCGGGCGGCTTCGGCCAGCGCGCGCTCGGCTTGCGCCACCACCTGGATGCCGATCGGCGTGGCGCGCACGTCGCCGGAACTGCGCTCGAACAAGGCAATGCCAAGCTCGTCTTCAAGCTTCTTGACCGCCACCGACAGCGTCGGCTGGGAGACATTGCATTTGTCCGCCGCGCGCCCGAAGTGGCGCTCCCGGGCCAGGGCGACGATGTAGCGGAGTTCGGTCAGGGTCATGGCGAATGGGCGGAAGCGGATGCGAATTGGCGCTGTAGGCGGAGCCGGCCGGGCCTGCAGGCAAGGCCGGCCTCAGTTGACGCGAGACTATCACGGTCGTCGGGTCGTCGCCGGGAATGACGCCGAAGCCGTGTTTCAACGTCAGCTGCAAGGCTTGCGTATTGCCGGCCTGGATGATGCCGTGCATCTCCTCCTGCCTGGCCGCGACGGCGATGTCCAGCATGGCTTGCAGCAGGCGGCCGCCAATGCCCTGGGCGCGGTGGCGGGGCAGAACCATGAGTGCGAACTCGGCCCTGCCGTCCTCAGCGACATACTCGCCGTGACCCAGCACTTGGCCATCGAAGCCGACTGCCAGCACTGCGACGCGGTCGCGCCGATCGACGGCGTCGAGACGGCGCAGCAGTGCCAGGTTCGGTGCCTCCCCATGGGAAAAATGGCGCTGGTAAAGGCCGGCGTGGTCCATCGCGGCGAGAAATCCCGCCACCTGCTCACGGTCGCCCGCGCCGGCGGGCCTGATCTCGACCGCCAGGAAATCGGCCGCCCAGGGCTGACGGGCGCTCACAGGGCTACCCTCCCCCCAGCCCGCTCGCCAAGCGAGGGGGTGACTAGGGTGCGCCGCTGCGCGGCTTCGTGGATAGGCCGTTCTCGGGCAATGAACTCGGCCGCCGCCTTGATCACGGCGGGGTCTTCGAGCAGGCGGTGATGACCCAGGCCGCGGGTCGCCAGCAGACGGGCGCGGGGCCAGTTGAGGGCATGGCGGCGGCCTTCGCTCAAGGGCACCTCGCGATCCTCGCGGTCATGAATCACCAGCATGGGCTGTTCGCCACTGGCGCATTCGGCCTCGAATTCGCTCCAATTCACGCCGAAACGATACTCGATGCGGCGCTGCATCGCAGCGCGCAGCGGCTCCGGCCAGCCCAGCTTTTCGGCGATGCGGCGCGAGGACGCCGCGAGGCTGGCCGGGGGCGCGATCAGCACCGCGCAGCCGATGTCCGAACGGCGCGCCAGGGCGCCCGCCGCCACCGCGCCGCCGACCGAATGGCCGATGATCGCGTGCACCGTTCCCAGATGGTCCAGCACCGCGTCGAGTGCCTGCTGAATGTGGGGCAGCGACGATTCCCGGCCGCCGGTCATGCCATGCCCCGGCGCATCGAAGGCCACCACCGAAAGTCCTTGCGCGAGCAGCGGCGCGATGAAAGCGCGCAACTGGGTGCCGCGTCCGCCCCAGCCATGCACCAGCACGACTGCCGGATCGGCGGCACGGCCCCAGCGCCAGGCGATGAGGCGGCCCGAAATCAGCGGTATCGGCAGCAGGCTGGCCTCTTCCAGCGTCAGCAGCTCGGCGTCGGAAAAGACGTGGCGCGGCGGCGTCAACATCAGGCGCATGGCCCGTTCGATGGCACGGTGGGGCGAGGCTTGCCAGAGCACGCGAAAGATCGCGCGCTGCAAATATACCTTCGCCGAGAATTGCAACGAACGAACGATCGTGCGTTTTATTGGCCAAAAAAAAGCGGGCTTGAGATTCAGTTCCATGATTACTCCTTCTGCTGGATGACGGCATGGTCGCGGACCAGTCGGTCGAAGGCAGCCAGCGCCCGGCGGTCCGCATCGGGGTCGCTGAACAGGCGGCGGTTCTGCTGCGTCGCCTGGTAAATCCCGTTGAGCTCGAAGACAAACTGCTCGATGTCGATATCCGGCCGCAGTTCGCCGGTTTCGACAGCCTTGGCCACGGTCTCGGCCAGCGTGCGGCGCAGCGCCAGCAGGCTGTTCTTGACCTCGTCGCGCAAGGGCCCCGGCTGGTCGTCGAATTCCAGGGCGGCGGCATTGATCACGCAGCCCCCCGGCAGGTTCACCGCACGGGTCCAGTCCAGCCAGTTGATCATCATGGCCCGCAAGCGCCCCAAACCGCGCGGCAGGCGCAAGGCCGGGCGCAGCACGACTTCGGCAAAGCGCGCCTGCGATTCGCGCAGCACCGCCAGTTGCAGTTCCTCTTTCGACCCGAAATGGGCGAACAAGCCGCTCTTCGACATGCGCGTGCGTTCGGCGAGCACACCGATGCTCAATGCGCCGACGCCGATGCGACTTGCCATCGAAAACGCCTCGTCGAGGACTGCCTGCCGTGTTTGTTCGCCTTTGCCCATGGACACTTTATAGAACGATCGTTCGTTAGTGTCAACCCCCGAGGCCAAGAAAGCGCGCGAAGCGCACAAGAGTTGGCGCTGGCGACACGGCGTCGCCGCGCCGACCGGGAAAGCTTACGGACCGCCGGTGCTACATGTTGCCGAGATCGGCAATGGCGTCGACCACCATGCCGGTACCGACCGCGATCAGCAGGATATCGGTGGCGACGCGCACGTATTTGTGGCCGGCCGGCGGCACCCCCAAGCTCACCACCACATACGGCGGCAGATCGTAATAAATCACGTCGCGCGGCAATGGCCGGCCCTGCACCCACTTCTTGGCCTGGCCCGGCGGCAGGCAACCGTTATGCTTCTTCGCCAGCCCGGGCGGGCAGCGCCCGGAACGGAAGCTTTCCTGATAATACTGCCGCACGACGACGCGCTGCTGATCGTTGAAATAGGATTTTCCCCGTCCGTCGCGGCCTTCGTCGCGCCGGCCGTCATCGCGCGATTTGGATTCCTTGGCCTGCTTTCCCGGTTTGCCGTAACCGGCCCAATCCGGCTTGTCGGCAAACACCGGACCGGCGGCAAAGATGCCGCTCACGAACAAGGCCAGCGCCACTTTTCCTTGCAGGAAGATTCGCATGATTATTCTCCGTAGATCAGAATCGGAAGCCCAGCCTTCAAGGCAAAGGCCATTGCGAGTATGCACGCGGCCTGCGGAAAAACCTGTGAGCAATGACACACCTGCCTGGATATTGGCCGCCCCGGCCGGTTTCCCGCAAGGCCCAGCCGGCTCGATCATGATACCCGCCGTGCTTTCAAACACGGCATGACATTGATATTCGTCAATGCAATTGCATCTTGAAGGCACAGAATGAATCTGAAAGTTGCGAATCTGTTTTAAACTTGAACGAATATCACGCGCGTCGCGTTTCTCCCGTCGGTCGTCCGGCCTTGGCCCGCGGCGCACCGACGATGCAGCCGACATCCCAACCGCGCCGGCATGACAGGCTTGCCGCGCACGGTCAGTTATTGCGGTTCGCCTTGATGCCTGTCATCGACCTGCAGAGCACAGAATAGAAAAGCCATGAGCCTTGGCGCTAACCAGGGAGGTAAGCCAGCACGCACCTCATTGATGCCGAATCGATCCCGATTCCGGCTGTTGCGCTATTTCACGATCGCGGGACTGGCTTCCTTCCTGATCGTCGGCATTGCCCTGTACGTGCTCGAGGAAAGGGAACTCGCCTTCTTCAAGCAAGTGCAGCAGGGCCAATCGAAGTTTTTCAGGGAAGCCCAGGCCGAACTCGCCGTCGAAACCGAACAAACTGCACGGAAGAACCTGGTGACGGCGCAGGAAACTGCCAACGTCAATCTGACGCAGCTTTTCGCCAATGCCCTGTGGGAGTCCGATTTTGCGCCGCTGGTAAACCGGGTCCAGTCGATTTCGCTGGATCGCTGCAGGGCGATGGCCGGAAAAGCCGCGCCGGGCCCAACCGCCGACGCGCGCCAGGAATGCTTCGCCGAACTGGGACTGAAGATCAGGTCGCTGCCCGGCTTCGCCGCGCTGGACCGGCGTGCAATCGACGCCATGCGCAACAGCAACGTGTTCAAGATCAAGGTCTTCGATCTGCGCGGCTTCACCGTCTATTCTTCGGATCACCGCAACATCGGCGAAGACAAGGCCGCCAATGCCGGCTGGCGATCGGCGGCGGCCGGCAAGGCCGCCAGCGAGCTGACGCATCGCAACCAGTTCAGCACCTTCGAGGGGATTGTCGAACACCGCGACCTGCTATCGAGCTATATCCCGATGCGCCGCCACGGTAGCCAGACGGTCATTGGCGTTTTCGAGATCTATGCCGACGTGACGCCGATGCTGGAGCAGATCAAGACCAGCTCCGCGCAGCTTGCCGGCCTGGTGGCCGCCAACCAGGGAAAAGTCGAACAGGCGTCGAAACGCAATATTGAAATTGTTGCGTCGAACGCGTCCAACGTGCTGAATGTCGTCGGCGCCTTGCTGGTGCTGTTGTTCCTGACGCTGCTGTACATCGTCAAGCGCGGACAGGACATGATCGATGAGCAGATGCTGGTGCGGGAACAGGCTGCGGCGCGCGAACGTCTCTGGCACCGGGAGAAAATGGCGGCGATGTCGACCATGGCGGCCAATGTTTCGCATGAGACGGGGAACGCCCTGACCGTGATCGCCTCCCTCGCCGAGGAGCTTGCCGATCCGCAGCTGACCGGCAAGGACCCGGCCGACGTCGCCCGGGAAATACGCGAGCAGAGCCGTCGCGTGTTTCAGATGACCCGCCAGATAAACGCCTTTGCTGCGGCCAGCGATCAGCCCGAGTTTGCCAACGTCAACCCGCTGATCGAGGCCGTCTGCTATTTTTTCAGCTTCGACCGCCGCTTCCGCAGCCCCATCGAATTCCGCCCTGGCGAAAACCTGCCGTGGTGCGACCTGATCCCCGACTACCTGAAGGAAGTCCTGATGAATCTGCTGCCGACTCGGCACGGACACATCGTTGTCGAAACCGCACCGTGCAGCAAAGGGGTGCGCATCCGTATCCGATCCGAAGCCGCCGCCGATGCCTCGCCGCAAGAGGACGATCCGCTGTCCGCGGACCGGCTGGAAATCGCCATCCGGCGCGTCGGCGACATGGGCGGCAGCCTGGCGCTGGGCAGCAACGGGGAGCTGATCGAGATCGAACTCCCGGCCTGCATGCGCGAAGACAGTCCGCACTGAGCCACCCGACACGGATAACCGGCGCGAGCCAAGGCCATCATGGCGACCCAGTCCGCTGCCCTGCCGCCCCTGATCGCGGCGCTCTTGGCACCGGGCTGCTATCCGCATCCGGCCGCCCGCGTCGACCTGGTCGAAACCCATGCCTCGTGGCTGCTGCTGGCCGGCGAGTTCGCCTACAAGATCAAGAAGCCGATCACCCTGCCTTTCCTCGATTACGGCACGCTGGCGCGGCGCGAGGCCTGCTGCCGTGCCGAGCTGCTGCTCAACCGGCGCCTCGCGCTGATGCTGTATCTCGACGTGGTGCCGATTGGCGGCAGTCCGCAGCGACCGCAGCTGGGCGCGCTACCGGCGATCGAATGGGCGGTGCGCATGCGGCGCTTCGACGAGAGCGGCCGCCTCGACCGGGTCGCGGCCCGCGGCGAACTGCAGCCGGCGCACCTTACGCAACTCGCGGCGACGCTTTGGGCCTTCCACGAAGCCGCAGCGGTCGCCGCCGCCGACACGCGTTTCGGCGCAGCGCAGCAGGTGCTGGCGGCAGCGCAGGAAAATTTCATCGAGCTGCGCCAGCTGCTGCCGGCCGAGGCCCAGCCGCAAGTCGAACAACTGGCGCGCTGGACCGATGCGGAGTTCCTGCGCCGCGCCGCCGATTTCGCCGCACGCAAGGCCGACGGCCGCGTGCGTGAAGGCCACGGCGACCTGCATCTGGGCAATCTGGTGCTGATCGAAGACCGCGTCACGCCCTTCGACTGCATAGAATTCAACGAGGATTTCCGCTGGAGCGACGTGATCAGCGAAATCGCCTTCGTCTGGACCGACCTGCTCGACCACCGGCGCCCGAGGCTCGCGGCCTGGCTGCTGAATGCCTGGCTGGAAATCGGCGGCGACTTCGGCGCCATGGACGTGATGCGCTTCTATGCCGTTTACCGTGCCGTGGTGCGCGCCAAGGTCGCCGCCCTGCGCGCCGGCCAGCAGGATGCCGCACAGCAGAAGGCCGAACTCGACTCCGCAGGCGCGTATCTGCGGCTGGCGTGGCAGCTCGCCGTACCGCCAGCGCCAACTCTGGTCATCACCTGTGGCCTGTCGGGCTCGGGCAAGACCACCGCCAGTTCCGCACGCCTGCTCGACCCGACCGTCATGTCGGCCGGCGGCCTGGTGCGCCTGCGCTCGGACGTCGAACGCAAGCGCCTGTTCGGCCTGGCGCCGCTGGCCGCCAGCGGTTCGGCGCCCGACGCCGGCATCTACACCGAACAGGCCAACGCGCGCACCTATGCGCGGCTGCACGCGCTGGCGCGCGCACTGCTCGCCGCCGGCTGGCCGGTGATCGTCGATGCCGCCTTTCTGCGGCGCGAGGAACGCGCGGCCTTCCGCGCTCTGGCCGACGAGCTCGGCGTCGGTTTCGGCATCCTCGCCACCGAGGCGCCCGCCGCCGAACTGCGCCGACGCCTCGCTGCGCGCAGCGGCGACGCGTCGGAAGCGACCGCGGCGATACTCGACCGACAACTGAGCTGGTTCGAGCCGCTCGACGCGGACGAGCGCGGCTACACCATCCGCGCCTGAATCAGGCCGGGCTGTCGGATGTCGCGACGACGCCGTAACGCGCCAGGCCCTCCAGCACCAGATTGTCGATCAGACGAAAAGTCAGGCCCAGGTGTGGCGTCAACTCGTGCGCCGCGCCGCCCGAAAGCAGGCACAGTGCATCGGCGCCGAGCGTGGCGTGGATGCGTTCGATGGCGCCCAGCGTCGCATGGATCGCGCCGCTGACGATGGCATCGTCGGTGTTGGTCGGCTGCGCCCGGTAATGGCCGGCGGCATGCGGCAGATCGGCGGTGTTGCGTGCCAGCGCGGCGCGCATCAGTGCCAGCCCGGGCAGGATCAGGCCGCCGCGAAACAGGCCCTGGGCGTCGAGCGCATCGATCGTGGTCGCCGTGCCGGCCATCACCACCACGGCCGGACCCGCGTGCAGCGCCCGCGCCCCGATCAGCGCCGCCCAGCGGTCGGCGCCGAGTTGCTGCGGCGTATCGTAGCCGTTCGTCACGCCGCAGGCCGTGGCCGAACCGGTCAGCCAGACCAACGGCACGTCGAGGCTGCCGGCCAGCGCCGCGATGCGCAGGCGGATCGCTTCGCCGGCGACGTTGCAGGCCATGATGCGGCCCGGTCGCTGCGGCAGCTGCACGGCGAGGTCATCGAAGTCCGGGTAGGCGAGTGCGCCCTGCAGGCGCCAGCCGCTGTCGTCCCTGAGGCCGTACTTGAGTCGCGTGTTGCCGGCATCCAGGCAAAGCAACATGGTCGCGGATCAGGCGCGGCGCAGCGAGACTTCGCCGGACAGGATGCGCTCGATGCGGCCGTCGACATCCAGCAGCAGCGCGCCGTCGACATCGACGCCGCGACAGATGCCGACGACAGGGGCGCCGAAATCGCTGGCGATGCTCACCGGAACATCCTGGAAGGCGTGGCGCGCCAGCCATTCCGTGCGGAGCGCGGCGAAACCCGCGCTGCCGAAGCTTTCCAGCGTGGCCAACAGTTCGCCGAGCAAGGCGGCATACAGCGCGTTGCTGTCGGCCGCGGCGCCCACAGCGTCGATCGCACCGATCGCGGCCGAGGCGGCGCGCACATCGTCGGGCATGCCCGGCGGCAGTTGCAGGTTGATGCCAATGCCGATCACGGCGGCATGCGGCGCACCGGGCACCAGTTCGACCAGGATGCCGCCGAGCTTGCGCCCCTGCTTGAGGATGTCGTTGGGCCATTTCAGCGCCGCATCGCCAGCGCCAACTTTCTGCAGCGCGCGCGCGACGGCGACGCCGGCGGCGAGCGACAGGCCGGCCGGCGCGGTGCCCGGCGCAAAGCGCCAGAGCAGCGAAAACGTCAGGCTGTCGCCGGGGCTGGAAAACCAGCTGCGGCCACGCCGGCCGCGGCCGGCGGTCTGTTCCTCGGCGATGACGACGGTGCCGGACGGGGCGCCGGCCTCGGCGCGGGCCAGCAATACCGCATTGGTCGATTCGCAGCTGGGCAGCACGTCGATATCGAAACGGCGCGCGGCATTTCCCAGCTTGGCGACGATGGCGGCAATGGTGGCAGGCATGATGTATCCCCGATGACAGTGGGTTGCCGGCAGGGCCGGCCTGGTCATGCTGACTATACTTGAAGCCGCCGCGGCGCGTCAGCCCTCCTCGGCGTCGGCCTTGAGCTCGTCCAGGCCGAGTTCCTGAATCTTGCGCGTGATGGTGTTGCGCCCGATGCCGAGCAGTTGCGCGGCATCGATGCGGCGTCCGCCGGTGGCATTCAGGGCGCGCCGGATCAGCGTGGCTTCGAATTCGCGGCTGAGCTGATCGAACACCTGGCCGGGCGCCGCGGCCAGCAGCCGGTCGGCTTCGCCGGCCAGTGCCGCGCCCCAGCTGGCCGGCAGGTCGCGGCGCGCGGCGCCGTCCTGGCCCTCGCGCAGTTCGGCGGGCAGGTCCGGAATATCCACGCTCTGCCCGGGAGCCATTACGGTCAGCCAGTGGCAGAGGTTTTCCAGCTGCCGCACGTTGCCGGGGAAATCCAGGCCCTGCAGGTACTTGAGCGCCGCATCGGTCAGGCGCTTGGGTTCGCCGCCGAGCTCCTGGGCGCTTTTCTGCAGGAAGTGCCGGGCCAGGAGCGGAATGTCGTCGCGCCGCTCGCGCAGCGGCGGCAGGCGCAGGCGGATGACGTTGAGGCGGTGGAACAGGTCTTCGCGGAACAGGCCGGCCTTGACCCGTCCTTCGAGATCCTGGTGGGTGGCGGCGATCACGCGCACGTTGGCCTTGACCGGCTGGTGGCCGCCGACGCGATAGAAGTTGCCGTCGGACAGCACGCGCAGCAATCGGGTCTGCAGCTCGGCCGGCATGTCGCCGATCTCGTCGAGGAACAGGGTACCGTTGTCGGCCTGCTCGAAGCGTCCGCGGCGCAGCGCGGCGGCACCGGTGAACGCGCCTTTTTCGTGGCCGAACAATTCGGATTCGAGCAGGTCGCGCGGTATCGCCGCGGTGTTGATGGCGATGAAGGGCGCATCCTTGCGCGGGCTGTGCCGATGCAGGGCGCGCGCCACGAGTTCCTTGCCGGTGCCGGACTCGCCGTTGATCAGCACCGTGGCGTGCGACTGGCTAAGTCTTCCGATGGCGCGAAAGACTTCCTGCAAGGCGGCGCCCTGACCCAGAATCTCGGGTACGACGCTGGTTTGCTCTGTCGCACCATTCTGGTGCGACGCCTGGGTGATCGCCCGGCGTACCAGATCCACGGCCTGGTCGACGTCGAAAGGCTTGGGCAGGTATTCGAAGGCGCCGCCCTGGAAGGCCGCGACGGCCGAATCGAGATCGGAATAGGCGGTCATGATGATGACCGGCAGGTCGGGATAGTGTTCCTTGACGTGACGCAGCAGGTCGAGGCCGCTCTTGCCGGGCATGCGGATGTCGGAAATTACCACCTGCGGCCGCGCGCCGTGTTCGAAAGCCGCAAGCACTTCGTCGGCGGAACCGAAGCAGCGGGCCGCAATATTCTCCCGACCGAGGGCCTTTTCCAGCACCCAGCGGATGGAGCGGTCGTCGTCGATGATCCAGACCGGATTCATGGTCTGGCACCGCAGGTCGTCATGGCGCTGGTGCTTGGTTTGTTCATCATGCTTCTTCCTTCTTCCTTCTCGCCAGCGGCAGCATCAGCGAAAAACAGGTGCGGCCGGGGCGCGAGTTGACCTCTATGGTTCCGCCATGCTGCTGGACGAAGCTCTGGGCGATGGTGAGACCGAGACCGCTGCCGTTCTCGCGGCCCGACACCAGCGGATAGAAGATCTTGTCGCGAATCTCCTCCGGGACGCCGGGGCCGTTGTCGATCACTTGCAATTCAAGTGCCAGCTGGTAGTGCTTCTTCGCCAGCGTTACCTGGCGAACCGCGCGCGTGCGGAAAATGATTTCGCCATGGCCTTGCATCGCCTGCGCCGCGTTGCGCGAAATGTTGAGGATGGCCTGGATCAGCTGTTCGCGGTCGCCGGTCATGTCGGGCAGGGAGGTATCGTAGTCGCGGCGCACGGCGACGTCATGATATTCGGCAAGGATCAGGCGCCGCACGCGTTCGAGTATCTCGTGGATATTCACCTGTGCCGGCTGCATCACGCGGTGCGATGAGAGCAGGCGTTGCATCAGGTCCTGCAGGCGGTCGGCCTCGTCGATGATGACCTGCGTGTATTCCTTGAGCGGCTCGCTGGACAGCTCGCGCTCCAGCAACTGCGCCGAACCGCGAATGCCGCCGAGCGGATTCTTGATCTCGTGCGCCAGGTTGCGCACCAGTTCGCGGTTGGCCTGCTGCTGCTGGGCCAACTGTTCCTCGCGCGCGGCCTTGAGCTGCTGGTCGATCGGCCGCACTTCGAGCAACAGGCGCGCGCTGTCGCCTTCCACGGGCGTCACCGTGCAATCGACATGCAGTTGCGTTTCCGGCGTCGGCTTGATCAGGATGTTATGGCCGGTGTAACTCCAGTTGTTCTTCAGCGCATTGTCGAGCGCGGCCGAAAGCTCGGGCGGATCGCCGACCAGGCGCTGCAGGGAATGGCCGAGCAACTGGCGCGAACTGACGGCGAACAGATTCTCCGCCGCCGGATTGACGTGGCGGATGATCAGCTTGGCATCGACCAGCACCACGGCGGAAGACAGCAGATCGAGCCCGCTGAAGGCATGAAAGGTTTGGCTAGCGTTCATCACCGGTGATTCTTGCAAGAAGCACACCAGCGGCGCCTAATTTCATCTGCGCCGCGAATCAGCGCAGGTTGCCGAGTTCTTTCTTCAGTGACTCGACGTTGCGCTCGTGCAGCGCCACGGTATCGCGCAGCGGCTGCAACCTGTCCGGCGGCTGCTTGCCTGCATCCTGCAGGGCTTTTCTGGCTTTCTCGGCGTTCTGCAGCTCGGTGGCCAGTTCCCTGTCCAGAATCGCGCGTCGATCGCCATCGCGAATCCTCTGCTCGTTGCTTGAAATGCGCGGGAAATCGCCTGGCGTCGGCGCCGCCGCGGGGCGTTGCCTGACCACGCCCGCAGGAGGCGGAGGCGGCGACTGGTAGGAAAGCACGGTGCAACCCTTGCGGGTGACCTTCTGGTTGGTAAGCAGCACCGCACCGGACTCGTCCGTACACTTGTAGAGCGTGTTGGCGGCGACTGGCAACGCCAGCAACAGCGACAGGGGCAGCAGGAACATCTTCATGCCGCCCAGTGTATGTCAACAGCGGCAACATCGCCAGACCGCGATCCCCGGCGTTCCCGCCGGGGATCGCGCTGCGCGCGCCGGCGATAAAAAAAGGACGGGCAAGCCCGTCCTTCTTCTGTGCCCTGCGGCAGGACTCATCCGTAGCGGCGAGGTCAGCGTTTTCTGCTGGCCCGCCTGCTACGCAAGGGTCTCATCAGATCGAGTAGTACATGTCGAACTCGACCGGGTGCGTCGTCATGCGGAAACGCTGCACTTCTTCCATCTTCAGCTCGATGTAGGCATCGATCATCTCGTTGCTGAACACGCCGCCGCGCGTCAGGAACTCGCGATCCTTGTCGAGGTAGTCCAGCGCCTGGTCGAGGCTGGAGCAGACGGTCGGGATCTTGGCATCCTCTTCCGGCGGCAGGTCGTAGAGGTTCTTGTCGGCGGGATCGCCGGGGTGGATCTTGTTCTGCACGCCGTCCAGACCGGCCATCATCAGCGCGGTGAAGCACAGGTAGGGATTGGCACCCGGATCCGGGAAGCGCGTCTCGATGCGGCGCGCCTTGTCGGAATGCACGTAGGGCACGCGGATTGAGGCGGAACGGTTGCGGGCCGAGTATGCCAGCTTGACCGGAGCTTCGAAGCCCGGCACCAGACGCTTGTAGGAGTTGGTCAGCGGGTTGGTGATGGCATTCAGCGCGCGTGCATGCTTGATGATGCCGCCGATGTAATACAGCGCGAACTCGGACAGGCCGGCATAGCCGTTGCCCGCAAACAGGTTCTTGCCGTCCTTCCAGATCGACTGGTGCACGTGCATGCCGGAGCCATTGTCGCCGACGATCGGTTTGGGCATGAAGGTCGCCGTCTTGCCGTAGCTGTGGGCGACGTTATGCACGATGTACTTGAGGATCTGGGTCCAGTCGGCGCGACGCACCAGGGTGTTGAACACGGTGCCGATTTCGCACTGGCCGGCGGTGGCGACTTCGTGGTGATGCACTTCCACCGGCACGCCGCAGGCTTCCAGCGCCAGGCACATCTGGGCGCGGATGTCGTTCAGGCTGTCGACCGGGGGTACCGGGAAGTAGCCGCCCTTGACGGTCGGGCGATGGCCGGTATTGCCGCCTTCGAACTTCTCGGCAGTGGCCCAGGCGGCCTCTTCCGAGATGATCTTGCAGTAGGAGCCGGACATGTCCACTTTCCACTCGACAGCGTCGAAAATGAAGAACTCGGGCTCGGGGCCGAAGTAGGCGGTGTCGCCGATGCCGGAGGACTTCAGATAGGCCTCGGCGCGCTTCGCGATCGAACGCGGATCGCGGTCATAGCCCTTGCCGTCGGCCGGCTCGACCACGTCGCAGGTCAGCACCAGCGTGGTCTCGTCCATGAAGGGATCGATGTAGGCGGTCGATGCATCGGGCATCAGCTGCATGTCGGATGCCTGGATGCCCTTCCAGCCGGCGACGGAGGAGCCGTCGAAGGCGTGGCCGTCTTCGAACTTTTCCATGCCGAAGGCGGAGATCGGCACGCCAACGTGTTGTTCCTTGCCGCGCGTGTCGGTGAAGCGGAAGTCGACGAAGCGGACTTCCTTCTCTTCGACCAACTTGAGTACGTCCTGGGGGGTCATGAGCTGCTCTCCTGAGAGTAAATGGCAAATGCTGTGAAATCGATACCGAAACAATAACGGTGCAGCTCGCAGATAGCAGGTAGCGTGCCATTCGCACCGGGAAAGGAAGCGATTGTGCCACAAGTCTTTTTGCTTCTCGATGACTCGATACATGCACCAAGATCATGCATAAACACAACAGGCTGCACTAAATTGGTGCAATCATCTGATTGAGGCGAATGGCGATGAACCAGGAGTCGCCGGGCAGGGCCGCGGCCACGCGCTGCCGGATCGCGGCGATTTCGGCATCGTCGGCAAAGCCGGGCGGCAGAAAGACTTCGGCCTCGACCCGCGCGCCGAGATAATGCAGCACGGTCCGCTCGAACTCCGGCGGTTCGGCGCCGAGCAATTCGCGCAGATGGGCAAGCAGGACGGCGCGGTCGGGCAAGGCAACGGCGGCGTTGCCCAGCAAGTCGTTTTCGGGGTCGACGTGAACCAATACGTCGAGTACTTCCGGATGACCGTCCAGCACGCGCTGCCGCACCGTTTCGGCGACGCGGTGGCCTTCGGAAACGCTGATACGCGGTTTGACCTGGACATGGGCATCGACCAGAACCTGGTGCGCCATGCGCCGGGTGCGCAATTCGTGCATGCCGACCACGCCGGGGGTCATCGCGATGGTCTTGCGGATGGCCGCCACTTCCTCCGCCGAGAGGCCGGTATCGATCAGTTCGCGGATAGCTTCCCAGCCGAACCTGAGTCCGGCACGGACGATCATGGCGCCGACGATGATGGCGGCTACGGCGTCGGCGAACTTGAAGCCGAGCAAGGCGCCGGCGACGCCCGCCGCCACCACCAGGGAAGACAGCGCATCGGCGCGCGCGTGCCAGGCGTTGGCCACCAGCATCGGCGAACGCAGGCGCTCGGCCGTCGCCAACATGTAGCGGAACAGGCCTTCCTTGGCCGCCAGCGTGAACATCGCCGCCCACATCGCCGCGACGCCGACCGGCGGCGCACTGCCAATGTCCTGCAGGCGGCCTGCCGCCGTAATCAGGATGCCGGCGCCGGTACCGGCCAGCAGCAGACCCAGCACCAGCGAGGCCGCCGTCTCGAAACGGCCGTGGCCGTAGGGATGGTCGGCATCGGCGGCTTCCGCGCCCTTGCGGTTGGCGAACAGCACGAAGGCGTCGGCGACGATGTCCGACAGCGTGTGCATGGCATCGGCGATCAGGCTTTGCGAATGCGCGACGAAACCCACCACCAACTGCATGGCGGTCAGCACGATGTTGACGCAGACGCTGACCCAGGTAATGCGCTGGCCCTCGGCGAAGCGCGTGTCCCGGCGCGCCGGCGTGCCCGTGCGCGGGAGGTCGGCCATCTTGGGTGAATGGGTTTCGCGGGACATGAGGGAAAGCTATACTCGAATCCTTCGCATTCTATCCCGCTCATCCAGCCGGTATTTCCATGGGACGCATCACCGAACTGCTCAGCCTGGCCCAGTCGCGCGCCCGCGAACTGAACCTGACCTATGAAGGCGCGCTGACGCCGCGCGAGGCGCACGAGCTGTTGCAACTGGCGCCCGGCGCGCGGCTCGTCGACGTACGCACCAAGGCCGAGTGGGACTGGGTGGGCCGGGTCCCCGGCGCGATCGAGATCGAATGGATGGCCTATCCGGGCAATCTACTCAATCCGCATTTCATCGCGACTCTCAAGCATTCCGTGATGACCGAATCCCTGCTGCTGTTCCTGTGCCGCTCCGGCCAGCGTTCCAGCGCTGCGGCGAAAGCCGCGACCGAGGCCGGGTTCCCCGATTGCTACAACATCCTCGAAGGTTTCGAGGGCAACAAGGACTCCAACGGCCAGCGCAACCGCAGCGGCGGCTGGCGCGCCTGCGGCCTGCCCTGGCACCAATCTTGAATTCGCCGCGCACAATCCCAGGTTCAGATCATGCAAACCGCCACCATTTCCTTTGACCGTTTCAACGCGCTGGCCGACCGCGACGCCGGCGAACGCATCCGTGCCGCGCGCGCCAAGCTCGGCGACAAGGTGGTGCTGCTGTGCCACCACTACCAGCGCGCCGACGTCTATGCCCATGCCGACATCACCGGCGACTCGCTCAAGCTATCGCGTCTGGCTTCGCAGTCGAATGCCGAGAACATCGTCTTCTGCGGCGTGCATTTCATGGCCGAAGTGGCCGACATCCTGTCGCGCCCGGAGCAGATTGCCATCCTGCCCGACCTCGCCGCCGGTTGTTCGATGGCCGACATGGCCAGCCTGGCCAAGGTCGAGCGCGCCTGGCGCGAACTTGCCGCGGTCTTGAATCCCGACCAGAAAGTCACGCCGGTCACCTACATCAATTCCGCGGCCGATCTCAAGGCCTTCTGCGGCGAGCACGGCGGCATCGTGTGCACCTCGAGCAACGCGCCGAAGATCCTCGACTGGGCCTTCGCCCAGCGCGAGAAAGTGCTGTTCTTCCCCGACCAGCACCTCGGCCGCTGGAGCGGCCACAAGATGGGCATACCGCTGGACGAGATGGTGATCTGGAACCCCGACCTCGAACAGGGCGGCCTGACGCGGGAGCAGATCGACAAGGCGAAGATCATCCTCTGGCACGGCTTCTGTTCGGTGCATCAGATGTTCCAGCCGCGCGACATCATCAAGTTCCGCAACCAGTATCCCGACGGCTTCGTCATCTCGCATCCCGAATGCGGCTTCGAAGTCTGCAAGCAGTCCGACTACATCGGCAGCACCGAGACCATTCTGCAGACGGTGAAAGGCGCGCCGCCCAACACGCGCTGGCTGGTCGGCACCGAACTCAATCTGGTCGAGCGCCTGGCCCAGGAAGTCAAGCACGAAGGCAAGATCGTGCAGTTCATGGCCAGCACCGTCTGCATGTGCTCGACCATGCAGCGCATCGATCCGCAGCACCTGGCGTGGACCCTGGAAAACCTGGTCGAAGGCCGCGTCGTCAACCAGATCAAGGTGCCGGAGCACGAAGCGGCGCTGGCCAGGATTGCCCTGGAACGCATGCTTGCGGTTTCATGAGGCTGCCCGCCGGGCGCGGTCCGGTTCCGACAGCGTCGGCGAAATTCCTGTATCAGGCGGAATGCGCGACCGGCCGGCAACGCCGCACCGGATTTGATCAATTGCGCTTCGGTCGCCAGAATTAACGCATCGAGTACCCGGGAAAACATCGAATGGCCATCATTTGGCGCGACGCGCTTAGCGTGGGGAACGCTGGAGTCGACACCGACCATCGTTACCTGTTGTGTCTCATCAACACCGTCGAACTGGCGCTGCGGGTCGAGGAATCGAGTGACGCGCTGGTTCCCGCACTCAAACAGCTCAAGCTGTATACGCAGGAGCACTTCGCGCGCGAGGAGAAACTCATGGCCGCCCTGCGCTATGCGCGCATCGACCAGCACAGGATCGCGCACGGCGAGTTGATCGAGCAGTTCGACCACGCCGTGGAACCGGTCATGAAATTGCGAGTCGAGCCGTCGGCAGCGGCGGCGGAGGCGATTTCCGATGCCACTCGCGAAGAGATCATCGCCGTGCTGCGGCACTGGCTCCTTGATCACATCATCAAGGAAGACATGCTGCTCAAGCCGCTGTTCGCCGGCATACCGCGCGATTACCAGCCCTGACGCCGGCCACCCGTCGCCTGGATGGGCTTCTCAAGCGCACCGAGGAGGAAGACAGGCAAGACCGGAATGCAGAATTCAGACCCTTCCGCATCCACGCATGAAGGCGGGATTGGGTGCGCTACACTGGGGGCCAAAGGTTGCCCACCCATGACGCACGCACTCTCTATCGCCACCTGGAACATCCACAAGGGATTCTCGCAATTCAATCGCCGCATGATGGTGCATGAGCTGCGCGAGCGCTTGCGCGAGCTGTCGGCCGACATCGTGTTCCTGCAGGAAGTGCAGGGGCTGCATCTGCTGCACGCGGCACGGCATACCGACTGGCCCGCGCTGCCGCAGCACGAATTCCTCGCCGAGGACGTCTGGAGCAATCATTGCTACGGCAGCAACATGATCTACGACCACGGCCACCACGGCAATGCGATCCTTTCGCGCTTTCCCATCCTGCATAGCGACAACCAGGATGTGACCCACCTGCGCTTCGACAAGCGCGGACTGCTGCACTGCGTCGTCCAGCTACCCTGGCTGGCGCAACCGCTGCATTGCGTCTGCGTGCATCTGTCGCTGTTCGCGCGCTCGCGGCGGCTGCAGCTCGATGCGCTGGCAAGCCGCATCGAGGAAGTCGTGCCGGCCGCTGCGCCGCTCCTGATCGCCGGCGACTTCAACGACTGGCGCAACCGCGCCGACGACCTGCTGGCCGAGCGCCTCGGCCTGGCCGAGGTGTTTTCCGGTGACGGCCGCCGGCCGTCGCGCAGCTATCCGGCCGCCCTGCCGATGTTTCGCCTCGACCGCATTTACCAGCGCGGCATGCAGACCGTCGCGACGCAAGTACATGCCGGACGGCCGTGGTCGAGCATTTCCGATCATGCTGTGCTTTCCGCCGAATTCCGGATCGGGGCCGCCGCTGCCCGCCCGCGCAGCGAAAGTTCCGGCACGCCAAGCGCGTGAGCGCCGCCATGCGCGATACGGCTGCGCACCGTTTCCTTGCGGGCAACCGGCTGTCCTTGCTCAATTCGGGCAGCGAATACTTCCCCGCACTGATCGCCGCAATCGATGCGGCGCGGCACGAAGTGCATCTCGAAACCTACATCTTTGCCGACGACGCCACCGGGCGCCGGGTCGCCGCAGCGCTGGCACGCGCTGCGCAACGCGGCGTCGCGGTGCGGGTGCTGGTGGATGGTTTCGGTGCGCGCGAGTTTGCCGCCGGCCTCGGCGCCTCGCTGACGGCCGACCGCGCCGAGGTCATGACCTACCGCCCGGAGATCGGACAGTTCCGCTTCAGGCGTCACCGCCTGCGCCGGCTGCACCGCAAACTCGTCGTCGTCGATGGCCGCCTGGCCTTCGTCGGCGGCATCAATGTGCTGGACGATTTCGACGACGGCAAAGTGCTGTCGCCGCGCTTTGATTACGCCGTTGGCATCGAGGGTCCGCTGGTGGCGCGCATCCACGCCGACGTACGGCATGTCTGGCGACTGGTACGCTGGGCGCGCCTCGGCCGCCGCCCGCCACCGCCGGCACCGCTGCCCGCCGCACCGGCCGTCAGCGGCACGACGCTGGCCGCGCTGGTGATCCGGGACAACCTGCGCCATCGGCGCGACATCGAGAATGCCTATCTCAGCGCCATCGCCCAGGCCCGGCGCGAGATCCTGATCGCCAACGCCTATTTCTTTCCCGGCCGGCGCCTGCGCAAGGCGCTGCTGGCGGCGACCAAGCGCGGCGTGGTGGTGACCCTGCTGCTGCAGGGCCGCGTCGAGTACCTGCTGCAGCACTATGCAACGCGCTCGCTCTATGACCGCATGCTGTCGGCGGGCGTCCGTGTCTTCGAATACGACAAGGCCTTCCTGCATGCCAAGGTGGCGGTGATCGACAAGCACTGGGCGACCGTCGGTTCGTCCAACATCGATCCCTTCAGCCTGCTGCTGTCGCGCGAAGCGAACCTGGTGGTGCGCGACGCCGGCTTCGCCAAAACCTTGCATGCCAGCCTGGACGCCGCGATAGCAGGCGCCTCCCGCGAGATCCGGTCGGCGGACCACCGTCGCCGTTCCTGGCTGGCGCGCATCGCCAGCGCCGCCGCCTACAGCCTGGTGCGTCTGCTGATCGGCGTCACGCGCTACGGCGGCAAGCAGTACTCGGATTAACCGCTGTTGCGCAGGCCGGCGGCGACGCCGTTGATGGTCAGGTGAATGCCGCGCTGCACGCGCTCGTCGGTCGCGCCGGCACGGTGGCGGCGCAGCAGTTCGATCTGGATGTGGTTGAGCGGATCGAGATAGGGAAAGCGGTTGCGGATCGAGCGCTTGAGCAGCGGGTTGAGGTCGAGCAATTCCTTTTGCCCGGTGATCAGCAGCAGCGCATCGATCGATGATTGCCACTCGGCCTTGAGGCGCGGAAAGATCGCCTCGCGCAGGGTCTCGTCCTTGACCAGCTGCGAGTAGCGCTCGGCGATCGCGATGTCGCTCTTGCCCAGCACCATGTCCATGTTCGACAGCAGGGCGCGGAAAAAGCCCCATTCGCGGTTCATCTCGGCCAGCAAATCCATGCCCGCTGCGCCATGCATTTCGCGGAATGTGGCGACTGCGGCGCCGAAGCCGAACCAGCCCGGCAGCATCAGGCGGCACTGCGCCCAGGAAAACACCCAGGGGATCGCGCGCAGGTCCTCGATCGCCGTGGAAGGCTTGCGCGAGGCGGGCCGGCTGCCGATATTGAGCGCGGCGATTTCGGCGATCACCGTGGATTCCCAGAAATACTGCTCGAAGCCCGGCGTCTCGTAGACCATCTTGCGATAGGCGGCGCAGGCCGCGGCCGAGAGTTCTTCCATCGCGGCGAGGAATTCGGGGCGCGGCGCGTCATGCTGGTGGCCCAGCAGCGTGGCTTCGAGCGTGGCCGCGGCGAGGATTTCCAGGTTGCGCCGGCCGAGTTCCGGGTTGGCGTATTTCGAGGCGATGACCTCGCCCTGCTCGGTGATGCGGATCTGGCCCTGCACCGCGCCCTGCGGTTGCGCGAGTATCGCCTGGTAGCTGGGTCCACCGCCGCGACCGACCGAACCGCCGCGGCCATGGAACAGGCGCAGCGTGATGCCATGGCGGGCGAACACCTGGGTCAGCGCGATCTCGGCGCGATAGAGCGCCCAGCCCGAGGTCAGGAAGCCGCCATCCTTGTTGCTGTCGGAATAGCCGAGCATGCATTCCTGCAAGCCACGGCGCGAGCCGAGCAGGCGCTTGTAGAGCGGGATCGCGAGCAGGCTGTCCATGATCGGGCCGGCATTGGCGAGATCCTCGATGGTCTCGAAGAGCGGCACGATGTTGACGTCGAGCGCGTGCTCCAGCGGCCGCAAGAGGCCGACTTCCTTGAGCAGCACCGCGACTTCGAGGATGTCGGAAACGCCGTCGGTCTTGGAGATGATCACGTTCTCGATCGCCGCGCGGCCGTAGCGCCGGTGGATGCTCTGCGCGATATGGAAAATCGCCAGCTCATTGCGCGTCTCGTCGGAGTAATTGACGCCGGGCGCCGTCAGCGGCCGCGGCGTGGCGAGTTCTTCGAGCAGCAGCGCGATGCGCGCGGCTTCGTCCCGCGCCAGGTAGTCGCTGCCCGGTCGCGCGACGGCCAGCAGCTCGGCCACGGTGCGCGCATGCACATCCGAGTTCTGCCGCAGGTCGAGCGGTGCCAGATGGAAGCCGAATATTCTTACGGCATGGCGCAGCCGGCGCAGCCGGCCGCGGCCGAGCAGGCCCGCCTTGTGGCTCAGCAGCGAGCGGTGCAGCACGTCGAGGTCGGCGCCGAATTCGGCGGCCGAGGCATAGGGCTCGGCGGCGGCCACGGCATGGCGCGGCGCTTCGAGTTGGTCGAGCTGCAGGGCGGTGGCCGCCAGCCGCGCGTAGAAGCCGGCGATGGCGCGCCGGTAGGGTTCATCCGCGCGGTGCGGGCTGCGGTCGGGCGACTGTTCTGCGAGCCGCATCAGCTCGACATCGGGCACCGAGATCAGCGAGGTGGTGGTGGACAGCTCGGCGCCAAGCTGATGCAGTTGTTCCAGCAGAAAGCCGATGGCCTTGCGGCTTTGCGCGCGCATCGCGGCATCGAGCACCTCGGCGGTGACGAAGGGGTTGCCGTCGCGGTCGCCGCCGATCCAGGAGCCGGGGCTGAGGAAGGCCGGCAGCTCGTCCATGCCCTGCGCCGCCCAACCCGGCACGGCGCCGGCCAGGTGGTCCTCGCAGGCGTTGTAGAGACGCGGCAGCTCGCGCAGGAAGGTCATGTCGTAGAAGGACAGCGCATTGCTCACCTCGTCCATAACCGAGAGCTTGGCCCGGCGCAGCATGCGCGTCTGCCACAGGCGCAGCACGGCGCGGCGCAGGGCCTCGTCGTGCCCGGTCTGCTCCTCGGGCGAGAGTTCGGTGCGGTCGCGTTCGTCGAGCAGGCGCGCAATCTTCCACTGGCAGTCGAGGATGCTCTTCCTCTGCACTTCGGTCGGGTGCGCGGTCAGCACCGGCCGCACCTGGGCGCCGGCGAAGAAATCGCGCAGCCTGGCGGCATCGATGCCGGCCGCCAGCGCGCGCGCCAGGGCCAGCGCCAGGCTGCCTTCGCGGGGTGCCGCGCCGGCGCGGGCATGGGCACGCGCGCGGCGGATGTGGTGCTGGTCCTCGGCGATGTTGGCCAGGTGCGAGAAATAGCTGAAGGCGCGCACCACCTGGCTGGTGCCGTCGCGCGGCAAGCTGCGCAGCAAGTCCGCCATCTCCTCGCGCGCGGCGACATCGTCGTCGCGATGGAAACGCAGGGCGAGGCGGCGGATCTGCTCGACGCGCTCGAAGACTTCGAGTCCTTCCTGTTCGCGCACGGTGTCGCCGAGCAGGCGGCCGAGCAGGCGAATATCGTCGCGCAGGGGTTGGTCTTTATCGGCGGCAGGAGAGTTCATCAGGGATTCCGGCGCTGGAGTCGGGTTCGGCTTTGCTCGATCGCGCGGTCGAGGTAGGCGGCATAGAAGTCAGCGAGGCGGAAGCCGACGATGGGTTCGGCCAATGCCGCGCCGTCGGGGCCGTGGAACATCACGGTCGGCGCGAAGCGCGCCTGCATCTGGTTTGAAAAGTCGACGCTGGCGATACGGCGCCCGGCGAAATCGACCACGGTGCCGGCGCGGTCCATGTGCAGTTCGCGCACCACGGCCGGCGCCGCCGGATTGCGCGACAGCGGACCCAGATGTTCGCGCCGCACTTTTTCGCACCAGCTGCAGTCGTCGCGGCTGTAGAGCACCACCAGCGGTACGCCCTTCGCCGCGGCGAGGCGCGCGTCGGCGGCCAGGTCGGTGGCCTCAATCAATGCGCCGGCCGGCGTCGCCGGTGCCAGGGCCGGCAAAGCGGCAAAGAGGCAAGCCGCGATCAGCGCGAGTGCGCGCTGCAAGCTGATTCCGATATCCATGATTTCCTTCCGTCCGAGGCCCAGCAGGGAATCTTACCGGCGCCTCGCATCGGCACAATTACTGTCTTCAATCGCGCGATCAGTGGTGCAGGATGCGCGACAGGAAAGCCTTCGCCCGCTCGCTGGCCGGGGCATCGAAGAACTGCGCGGTGGGCGCGTCCTCGACGATCTCGCCGTGGTCCATGAACACCACGCGGCGCGCCACGCGGCGCGCAAAGCCCATCTCGTGGGTGACGCACATCATGGTCATGCCCTCTTGTGCCAATTCGACCATGACGTCGAGCACTTCGCCGATCATTTCCGGGTCGAGCGCCGAGGTCGGCTCGTCGAACAGCATGCAGATCGGGTCCATCGCCAGGGCGCGGGCGATCGCCACGCGCTGCTGCTGGCCGCCCGAGAGTTGGCCGGGAAACTTCGCCGCATGCGCGGCGAGGCCGACCCGGTCGAGCAGCGCGACGCTGCGCGTGGCAGCCTCTTCAGCGCTGCGGCCCAGCACCTTGACCTGGGCCAGCGCCAGGTTCTGCAACACGCTCATGTGCGGGAACAGTTCGAAGTGCTGGAACACCATGCCGACGCGGGCGCGCAGCTTCGGCAAGTCGGTCTTCGGGTCGCCGACCGAAATGCCGTCCACCGTGATCGTGCCCTGGGTGAAGGCTTCGAGGCCGTTCACGCACTTGATCAGCGTGGACTTGCCCGAGCCCGACGGCCCGCAGACCACCACCACTTCGCCCTTGGCGATATGGGTGCTGGCACCGTTCAGCACCTGGGTGTGGCCGTACCATTTCGATACATTGCGGATTTCGATCATGAGGCTTCCCGGAGTTTCAGCGAATGATGGCGACACGTTTTTGCAGCTGCTTCACGGCCAGCGACAGGCCGAAGCATATGGCGAAGTAGATCAGGGCCGAAAGCACGATCATTTCCACCGGCCGATTGTAATTCTTGCCCACCACGTCGGCGGCCTTGAGCATGTCCTTGGCGCCGATCGCATACACCAGCGAGGTGTCCTGGAACAGCACGATGGTCTGCGTCAGCAGCACCGGCAGCATGTTGCGCAGCGCCTGCGGCAGGATCACGTGGATCATGGTTTGCGCCCGCCCCAGGCCCAGTGCCTGCGCCGCATTGAGCTGGCCGCGCGGCACGCTTTGTATCCCGGAACGCATGATTTCGCAATAGAAGGCCGCCTCGAAGGCGGTGAAGGTGATGACGGCCGAGGTTTCTGCACCGACCGGCTTGCCGGTGATGAAGGGAATCACCAGGAAGAACCAGAGGATCACCAGCACCAGCGGGATCGAACGCATCAGGTCCACATAGGCGCCGGCGATGCGCGCCAGCGGCACGATCGGCGAGAGCCGCGCCAGCGCCAGCAGGGTACCGATGACGATGCCACCGGTCATGGCGACCAGCGTCAGGCGCAGCGTGAACAGCAGGCCGTCGCGGATGAAGGGCAGGCTCGGTTGCCAGACGCTGAAATCGAATTCGCCCATGTCAGCTTTTTTGCCGCGCTTCGCGGCGCATGAAGCTTCTTGGTTGTTGGCGGGGGGCGGCGGGCGCCGGGGGCGACAGGGGGCCGCCATCGCTCGTGTCACCCGGACCGGGCTGCGCCCGGTCCTCCTTCTTTACCTCGCCATGCCGGCCCCCTGCCACCCGCGGCGGGATACGCCCGCGATTCTTGGCGGCTAAATACCCACGGCCTATCCCGAACGGGACGGTGGGGTGCTCTGCAAAGCGAAGTAAAGAAGGAGGAGGAGGCCGCAGGCCGACGACGGGTGACATGAGCGGCGCAGAGCACCCCGCCGTCCCGTTCGCGCAACAGACGCCACGTTTCATCCTAGCTCGTCCTCGCGATCAGGCCCGGCACGCGCGTGCGCGCTTCGATCCAGGCCATGCCGCGATTGGCCGAAAATGCGCAGATGAAATACAGCAGCGTCACCGCGAGGTAGGTTTCGATGCCCTGCTCGGAATCCTCCTGCATCTGCCGCGCCTGGAAGGTCAGTTCCAGCACGCCGATGGCGAAGGCCACCGAAGAGTTCTTGAACACGTTCATGAATTCCGAGGTCAGCGGCGGAATCACGATGCGCAAGGCCTGTGGCAGGATCACCTGGCTGTAGGCCTGGGGCAGCGTCAGGCCCAGCGCCAGCGCCGCATCGCGCTGGCCGCGCGGCAGGCTGCCGACGCCAGCGCGCACCTGCTCGGCGATGCGCGCCGAAGTGAACAAGCCCAGGCACAGCGCGGCCGTGACGAACTCCTTGGCCGGCATTTCCTGCTTGACCCACAGCGACCAGTCGCGCGGCAGGAACTCGGGCACGACGAAGAACCAGAGGAACATCTGCACCAGGAGCGGAACGTTGCGGAACAGTTCGACCCAGGTATTGCCCAAGGCCACTAGCAGGCGCGAAGGCGTGGTGCGCAATGCGCCGACCGCAATGCCAATGGTCAGCGCCAGCAGCCAGGCTGTCAGCGACACCGCCAGTGTCCAGCCGAGGCCGGTGATCAGCCAGTCGAGGTAGGTCTCGTCGCCCGACTTGACCTGTTCGGCGAAGATGCCCCAGTTCCAGTGGTAGTTCATGTTGCGGCCGACCGGAGCGGCGAACGGCGCGGGGGCGCCGTATCGCCAGCGCCAACTCTTATTTCTTGTTGAAGCTCTCGGCCGGCGCGTCGCTCGGCGCCTTGATCAGCTGCTTGAGCTTTTCACTCATCGGAAAGTTCATGCTGACGTTCCTGGGCGGAATCGGCGACATGAACCAGCGCGCATAGAGCTTGTCGAGTTCGCCGCTTTTCATGAGGCCGGTCACGGTCTCGTCGACCAGCTTCTTGAAGGCCGGGTCGTCCTTGCGCAACATGATCGCGATCGGCTCGATGTTGAGCACCTCGCCGACGATGGCGTAATCGGCCGGCGACTTGGAACTGACGATGAGGCCGGCGAGCAGGTTGTCGTCCATGACGAAGGCCACGGCGCGGTCAGTCTCCAGCATCAGGAAGGCGTCGGCGTGGTCCTTGCCATAGACCTCCTTGAAGTTGATGCTCCTGCCTTTTTCGTGGGCGCGCATCAGCTGCACGCTGGTGGTGCCGGTGGTGGTCGCCACCGGCTTGCCGCCGAGCTGGCCGAGACCGGTGATGCCCGATGATTTCTTCACCGCCATGCGCACGTTGGTGACGAAGGTGGTCGGGGCGAAGGCCACTTGTTTCTGCCGCGCCTCGTTGTTGGTGGTCGAGCCGCATTCGAGGTCGACCGTGCCGTTGGCGACCAGCGGGATGCGGTTCTGCGAAGTCACCGCCTGGTGCTGCACCTTGAGCGCCGGCAGTTTGAGCCGGGCCTTGACCGCATCGACGATGCGGTTGCAGACGTCGATGTGGTAACCCACCGGCTGCTGCTTGTCGTCGAGATAGGACAGCGGGTAGGAGGATTCGCGGATGCCCAGCGTGATGCTGCCGTTGTCCTTGACCTTCTTCAGCGTGCCTGAATCCTGTGACAGCGCCGGTGCGGCGACAGCGGCGAGGATGAGTGAAACGAATGCTGCGGCGCGGGGGTTCATGGCGGTCTCCTTGGGTCAGGCTTCGATCAGGTGTTGTTGCTGTTGCAAGGCCCACATCTGGGCATACAAACCGTCGCGTGCGAGCAGCGCGCGGTGGCTGCCGCGTTCGACGATGCGCCCGGCATCGAGCACCAGGATCTCGTCGGCGTTCATGACTGTAGACAAGCGGTGGGCGATGATCAAGGTGGTGCGGCCGACCGCCGCCTGTTCGAGTTCGGCCTGGATGGCCTTTTCGGTCTTCGAATCGAGCGCCGAGGTGGCTTCGTCGAAGATCAGGATCGGCGGGTTCTTCAGCAGCGCCCGCGCGATGGCCACGCGCTGCTTCTCGCCGCCGGACAGCTTGAGGCCGCGTTCGCCGACGCGCGTGTCGTAGCCTTCGGGCAGGCGCTCGATGAAATGGTGGATGTGCGCCGCCTGGGCCGCGGCGATGACTTCCTCGCGCGGCGCCGTTGGGCGGCCGTACTGGATGTTGTAGAAGATCGTGTCGTTGAACAGCACCGTGTCCTGCGGCACGATGCCGATCGCGGCGCGCACCGAGGACTGCTGCAGCGCGCGCAGGTCGGAACCGTTGATCCTGACCGAGCCGGCCGTGGTGTCGTAGAAGCGGAACAGCAGCCGCGCCAGGGTGGACTTGCCCGAGCCGCTGTGGCCGACCACGGCCACCGTCCTGCCAGCGCCTACTTTGAAATTCACGTCGAACAGGATCTGCCGATTCGACTCGTAGGCGAAGCCGACATTGACGAATTCGATTTCGCAGGGACCGCTTTCACCGGCAGGAAACAAGGGGCGCGCATCGGGCGCATCCTGGATTTCGCGGTTCTTGCCGAGCAGGCCGAACATGCGCTCGATGTCGGTCAGCGACTGGCGGATCTCGCGGTAGAGCACGCCGAGGTGGTTGAGCGGCATGTAGAGCTGGATCAGGAAGGCATTCACCAGCACGATGTCGCCCACCGTCATGTTGCCGGCGGCCACACCGACCGCGGCGCGCCACATCATCACCGTCACGCCGGCGGCGATGAGCAGCGACTGGCCCAGGTTGAGCCAGGACAGCGAAATCTGGCTCCTGATCTGCGCCTTCTCCCACTTCTGCATCTGCTCGTCGTAGCGGTCGTGCTCCCAGCGCTCGTTGTTGAAATACTTGACCGTCTCGAAGTTGATCAGGCTGTCCACGGCGCGCACGTTGGCCGCCGAATCCAGCTCATTGACCTCGCGCCGCAGCACCGTGCGCCAGTTGGTGACGACGATGGTGAAGGCGACATAGAGCGTCAGCGTGAGCAGCGTGATCAGCGTGAAATCCTTGTCGTAGCGCGCGGCGAGTATGCCCAGCACCAGCGCGATCTCGACCAGCGTGGGCAGGATCGAATACAGCGTGTAGCTGATCAGCGAGCCGATCGAGCGCGTGCCGCGTTCGATGTCGCGCGTCAGGCCCCCGGTCTGGCGGTCGAGGTGGAAGCGCAGGGACAGGGAATGCAGGTGCTCGAACACCTGCAGCGTGATGGTGCGCACCGCGCGCTGGGTGACGCGGGCGAAGAAGATCTCGCGCAGCTCGGTGAACAGCACGGTCGAAAAACGCAGCGCGCCGTAGGTCGCCAGGAGGCCCAGCGGCACCAGCAGCACGGCCTGCTCCAGTTTGCTGGCGCCGGGCAGGGTGAAGGTGTCGATGATGTCCTTGAACACCAGCGGCACCGCGACGTTGGTCAGCTTGGCCAGCAGCAGGCAGACCAGCGCGAAGACCACGCGGCCCTTCCATGCCCACAGATAGGGCAGCAGGGTCTTGATCGTGTGCCAGTCGTGGCGGGTCTCGGGAATCGGGCCCGGCAGGGCCATGGTGGGTGGGGTGCGGCGCATCATGCTTTAGATTCTAACAACATGGCGCGGCGCGCCCGGCTTGGCGTTCAGGTTGACAGCTTGCGCCCCAGCCTGTCCTCGACGGCGGCCACCTTGGCCTTGATGCGCCCGCCCGGCCCCACCCGATAGTCGATCTTGATCTGGGTGCTGATACGGTCGCAATCGGTGCGCATCGCCTCGAAGCAGGCCGTGACGACCGCCATGACCTCGGCCCATTCGCCTTCGATGATGGTGCCCATCGGCGTCAGCTGGTAGGGCAGGCCGCTCTTGTCGATGATGTCGAGCGAGCGCGCGACATAAGGGCTCAGGCTCTCGCCCCTGGCGAAGGGCGACATCGAAAATTCAAGCAGCACCATGGCCATCCCCCTGGGCCCGGCCCGGCAGCGCGTCGATGGCCAGCACCGTGAAGTCCTCGGCGCCGCGCCCCTCGGCGATCAGCCGGTCCATCCGGTCGGCCACGCAGGGCAGCACCGCCAACGGCCGGCCGCCGGCCGTCGCCAGCATCAGGCCGACATCCTTGCGCGCCATGGCCAGCTCGAAGCTCGGCGCGAAGCTGCCCCTGGCCATGTTGGCGCCGCGCGTGGCGACGATGGTATTCAGGTCCAGCAGGCCGAACAGGCGGATCGCCGCCTCGCCATCGACGCCGCTGGCTTGGGCCAGGGTCAGCACGTCGGCCGTGGCCGCCGACAGGCTGATGATCAAGGCGTTGCCGAGAAGCTTGTTCACGGCCGCCAGATCGCTGCGCTCGCCCTGGTATTCGAGGCGCCCGGTCATCGCGGCCAGCTCGTCCCTGACCGATTCGAAGACCGCCGCCGGCCCCGCGGCCAGCATCGAGCCCTGCACCTTGCGCGCCGCGGCCGGGGTCATGAACACGGGACAGTGCAGGTAGCTGAGCCCGTCCGCCGCGAGCCGCTGCGCCCTTTCGGCGGTAAGCGGCGGCAGTGTCGTGCTGTGGTCGATCAGCACCGCGTCGGCCGCCAGCCCGGCGCGCGCCGCGGCAATGACCTCGTCCACCACCGCGTCGTCCTTGAGCACCAGATGCACCCGCGCGGCGCCGCGCACCGCCTCGGCCGGCGTGGCCGCCAACTGGATGCCGAACGGGACCAGCGCGCGCGCCTTGTCCGGCGAACGGTTCCACACCGTGACCGTATCCCCCCGCTTCGCCGCGGCTTCCGCGAAAGCCGCGCCGAGCAGCCCGGTACCGAGAAATGCAATATTTGCCATGGTTGTATTCCTAGAGGGTTGAGAAAACCGGGTGACGCCGAGGCCAGCCGATCGACGGGCTTGCGTTGGCAATTTATCTTAACCCGGAGGGGGCTGGTCAGCCTGAACCCGTCGTCCATGTCCGCTTCCGATGGATGGAGTTTCAATGACTGGCAGTACTTGGCATTTGGATGCCGCGTCTTCAACGCCTACTTTGGCGTGCCGAGACGATGAAGCTGGGCATTGGGTCGAAGTCCTTATAGTGCCCTGATCGCCCGTGGATTTCGATTACGTTAATAAACAAACGAATACTAGCCAAAAGCAGTGCCTCGATTACTTGAATTCCGTGAAGTGTGCTTGCCCATTCGGTCGGACAACGATTGTCGCCAACCGACCCTTGGCCGGCTCGGCGCACGTTGGACACTTTACGCGCTCACTTAACAACTCATACTCACCGGAACTACTGATAGTGAAATAGGTAAAAACTGTGGTGCTTCTTTCATCAATATGAATGAAGCACCTCGCCGCCGATCCGAGTTTGAATCCGGGAAATAATTTTCGCTCTCTGGGTTCGAGGCGAGCAAATGGAATGTATTTGTCGTTGATTCGAAGCTCACACTTGAGTAGGCCCGTTGAATTGTTTCTAAGAGAAACATCCGCTAGCGCGAACGACAAGCTCGGGATCAGGGATAAAGAAATAAGCAATCCGACAAATTTCATTTAAGTGCGCACCGCGTAGGTTGTGTGGGGTCTGAGAAGACGAATCTGGACATTCGGTGGAGACTGCTTCCCTGCTCTGATCGGATGCGACCGCCCCTCGGAGCGACCTGCCGAAACTGCAAAAACGTTTGAAAACCGGCTGTGGTTAATCGATGAGAGGACCACAGGAGCGCCGCCCTACTCGGTATCCTTCTTGAGAGACTGACGTGGCGGGGACTCCGGTAATCCAAGTTCCCTGCGGAACTCCCGAACTTGAACCTCAACGAGAGCATCTCTCATTCCAGCATTCGCGGATTTTTCCCCGCCCTCAAAATCACTGCGCAGCAAGGCACCCCAAGTCGAGCCTATTAATAGGTTCAGAGATAGTGCAATGACACATGTACCGACAAGGACTTGATCTACTTTCCCCGCGCTTACGATGTAGATAGCAAGGCCGCCAACAAGCGACAGTATTGCCGGCAGAACGGCACCCATGGCAGAGGTTCTGCTAAATCCTGCAAGAAGCCCCGTAACCATTCCCAATAGTGCGAAAGAAAAAATAACTATAAAAAACGAACGGCGACTAATCTGCGGCCGATGCACAAGCAAGAGACCCGCCGCAACCAGTGCTGTTATGACCAATGGAAGCCAGAGCGCTTCCATTAGTACCAGAATTTTTATATAGACAGGCATTCCGCTCTACTTATTCCATGGACGTTCGAACACTGATGAAGGAGAAGGAGGGGCCTGTACCGTGGTCGTCGGAAGAGTGGCTCCTTCCTTGGCAAGCCTCGAAGATAATTCGTTGGTGATGCAAGTACGGAGCTGCGCTAGTTCCGAGAGACTAAGCAGCTCAGGCTTGTCTCCAAATCGCTTGGATAAATCGAGACAGGCGGAAGGCGGAGCGGCCTCTGCCAATTGAGCACCGAAAAGAGCTGCAAACATGGCGCCTGAAACAAGAACAACACCTGTTCGTCTCATATGATCCTCTTCGTTTGTTGAAATCGACTTCGATCACCTCGCCCGAGATGGTGACTGGGTATTCGGTGGGGAAGCATCTCTAGGCGCCCGATTGGATGATACGGAAGGCGGCTAAAGTCCGTCACGGCCGAAAGGGTACTCCGATAACATGCTGTCGGCAATTTCGTAGAGTGTGTTCAGGAGTCAAATGAAACTCCTCTGGTCGAAGTTTCGCAAAGCGGTCGGATTCAAACTACCAGCATATGTGTGGCCGGCGTCAGCGAATATGGCTGGCTCCAGAATTTCCTGCTCTGTGACGTCTTCCTCGCCGTGCCGCCAGCGCCAACTCTTTGGTTTTCGTTCAAAGGGAGATGCCGGGACTCGCCCCGGCGGGCGAGGTACTTTCTTGCTGCGCGGCAAGAAAGTACCCAAAGAAACGCGCCCCGCCTCCCCGGCCCTGCGGGCTGCCCTCGCTGCGAAAGGCCCGCCGGGCCGGTCGCTAAACTAGCCGGCCAAAAAGCGGCCGTCGTCGGACAACGCGACCGGACTTCCCCCGGCGGACCTTCCTCGCTCGGCGGGTCAGAGGGGAATGAAAAACGTCGCACGGGCAGCGGACTTACTCGTTGTTAGCTTCCCTCAATTTCTTTGAGGGTTCTCCCAGTTGAGTCTTTCCATGCCACCGGACCCGCCGCATTGCCGGCATGAATAACTGCGGCTGCGGCACTCGGACTGGCAAACTCAACGTCTTTGGTGAAGACGAAAAACTCGCCATTCTCAGCAAGGCTGCCATTCTCTATTAGCTGATTTCTCAGTGAAATGATCCAGGGTCCGCTGGTTTTTGCCGACTCCCTTAGTTGCTTAACGGCGGTAGACCCCCTCATAACCACAAACCCATTTGGCGTGCGCGTTCCGGTCGCCGTAGCACCCTTCATCTTGCAGGTAAGCATTGGCGGTGCACCTGAAGGCTGAACGGTAGTCACTACAGGGGTTAACAACTCGGAACCAAGCACAGGAAGCAACTGCGCAATTCGCTCTAGAAACACCTCCATGTCATTAAGGTCTGACTCGGGCAGCTTTGACCCGCTGGCCTGACTGTTTGCGATGTTGTACCGTCCAATTGAATTGGCAGTCTGTATAAGGCGGCCTTCCAAGTATCTGATATGGGACTTGGTAAGGTTTTCGTCCTTACTTACGAAGGCAATTGCGGCATTCCAATAATCCTTGGACTTATGTTGCTTGATCCGGTCGGCAACCGATTCCGCCTCACCAACGTACGCCAACGGATTTCCAGTCTCAGGGTCGGCACCGAGAAGAATATATACGCCGGGATGTGCGAGCTCCTCTCGTGCGAGGAAGTGATCAAGATCTGAACGCGGTGCTGCTATGGCCTTGCCCGACCAGTTTGAAATTTCCGCGGTACGAACACCTTTCGCATCGCCGAATGGCAAGAAAAGCTTGATCGTTGCTGATTTGTTAGCTGCCATAGGGATCGGCCTCGTATTCTTATTTCATAGCGCCTATTCAGTCTATTCTCGAATTATGTTTTCGTCACGACCTGACACGCGCGACGGTTCTCCTTCCCCTCTGACCCGCCGAGCGAGAAAGGTTCGCCGGGGGAAGTCCGGTCGCGTTGTCCGACGACGGCCGCTTTTTGGCCGGCTAGTTTAGCGACCGGCCCGGCGAAGCTTTCGCAGCGAGGGCAGCCCGCAGGGCCGGGGAGGCGGGGCGCGTTTCTTTGGGTACTTTCTTGCCGCGCAGCAAGAAAGTACCTCGCCCGCCGGGGCGAGTCCCGGCAACGCGCCAACAAGCCTGGATTCTCGCCTTCGCGGGAATGACAGAACATCGAAAGTCGACGCTGGCGCTACGGCACCCAAGTGCGTGCCGCCAAAGGTTTTACCGTGCCCGCCGCCCGCGCTGTCTATACTTGCCGCCATGATCACCGTCCATCATCTTGAAACCTCGCGTTCGCAGCGCGTGCTGTGGCTGCTCGAAGAACTCGGACTGCCTTACGAGATCAAGCTTTACCGGCGCCACCCGGTCACCCGGCTGGCGCCGCCGGAGCTGCGTGCGGTGCATCCGCTGGGCAAGTCGCCGGTGATCACCGACGGCGAACTGACGATTGCCGAGTCGGGCGCGATCCTCGAATACCTGGTCGAGCGCTATGGCGACCGGGGCCGCGGCGACGTGGCCCATCTGCAGCCGGCCGCCGGGACGCCGGAGTACCGGCAGTGCCGCTTCTGGATGCATTACGCCGAGGGCTCGCTGATGAACTGGCTGGTGATGAAGCTGGTGTTCGTCAGTATCCCGAAGCAGCCGATGCCGTTTTTCGTGCGGCCCATTGCCCGCCAACTGTGCAAGAAGGTCCTGGCGAAGCTGGTCGATCCGAACGTTGCCACGGCGATGAAATTCATCGAGGAGCATCTGGCGACGCATGCGTGGTTTGCCGGCGAGCAGATCACGGTGGCGGATTTCCAGATGAGTTTTGCCGTCGAGGCCGCGCTGTCGCGCGCCGGCAACGGCCGCTTGCCGCACCTGCAGGCCTACAAGGCCCGGATGGAAGCCCGGCCCGCGTACCAGCGCGCGATCGCCAAGGGCGGTCCGGTCGTCATGGCGGCCTGATCCGCCGCCAATCCCGCCGGTGGCTTTTTGCCGGCTCCCGTTTTGTTTCATTCAAAGGTCATAGCATGCACCCTATCCACGATGTGGACGTACTCCTCCTGATGGCGACGGCGCTCGCGGCGAAGCGGCGGCCGGCGGATCTGGTGGAAATCATGGCTGCGGCGCACCTGATCCACGGCTCGATCCCGCTCGACGTGGACCTTGCCGCGGCATTTCTGCGCCTGTCCAGCCAGGGCCTGCTGGCCGAGGAGGCGGGCCGCTACGGGCTGACGCCGGACGCAGCGGCTTTCATGGCCGGCGTGCGCCACAAGCGCAAGGCCGAGCCGGAAGAACGCCTGCTCGCGATCAAGGCGGCGCTGGCCGACTACACGCCGAGAGGCGGCGGCGCGGCCATCGCGCTGGCGACGGAGCAGATCGGCGCCGCGATCCAGGCGCACCGGGCTTTCCTCAAGAGCCCGGGCCGCAACATGCTGGTGCCGAAGCCGAAACCCGCGCTGGACAAGGCCAAGCGCCCCGGCCAGTGGCGCAAGCTCGACGGCGGGCGCCGCGCCAAGCATTAGTCGGTTTCGGCGGTAGGAGTGGTTGCGGCCGACCACAGCGGGCGGCCGGTCGCGTCGAGGTGGCAGAGGTAGGCGCGCAGGTCGAATTCGAGTTGGTGGTAGTCGGGTTCCATGTGCCGGCACAACTGATAGAAGGCCTTGTCGTGTTCGCCTTGCCGCAGGTGGGCCAGCTCATGCACCACGATCATGCGCAGGAATTCGGGCGGCATGTCGCGGAACACCGTGGCGATGCGGATTTCGCGCTTGGCCTTGAGCTTCTGGCCCTGTACGCGCGAGATGCGGGTGTGCGTGCCGAGCGCGTTGCGGATCACATGCAGCTTGCTGTCGTAGGCGACCTTGCTCAATTGCCCGGCGGTGCGCAGATGCTCGTCCTTGATCGCCTGCACGTAGCCGTGCAGCGCGCTGTCGCTGCGCACCGTGTGCGGCAGCGGATACTTGCGCAGCAGCCGCGCGGCCAGCAGGTCCTGTTCAATCAGGGTCCGCACTTGCCCGGCCAGTTCGGCGGGATAGCCGGCAAGGTAATCCGGCGCGGGTTTCGGGCGCATTGTGTTCACGCGTAAGCAGGGTGGCTCGATTGTACCGGCCACGATGGTCGGCATGGGCGGCAGCGGCCGCCGGGGAATTGACATTTGAAGGCTCATTGCGCAGACTGAAACAACCGTTTGAAACCCTTGTTCGTCAAAGGCATGGCCGCCCATGGAACCCGATACCCGCTCCCGCATTCTCGACGCCGCCGAAAAACTGCTGGTGCAGCATGGCCTCGATGCGACTACGCTGCGCATGATCACGACCGAGGCGCAGGCCAACCTGGCCGCGGTGAATTACCACTTCGGCTCCAAGGAGGCGCTGATCGAGGCGGTGTTCCGCCGCCGCCTGACCTGGCTCAACGAGCAGCGCATCGCCGCGCTGGATGCCTTCGAGGCCGAGGCCGGGGGCGCGCCGCTGAAGCCGCGGCAGATCGTCGAGGCTTTTTTCGGCGTGGCGATCCGCATGGCGGCCGACAAGAGCGGCGGCCAGAGTTTCATGCGCCTGCTCGGGCGCACCTACACCGAGCCTTCGGATTTCGTGCGCAGTTTTCTCGCCGCCGAATACGCCGAGGTCATCGCTCGCTTCAAGGCGGCCTTCTTCAAGGCGCTGCCCGACGTGCCGCAGGAGGAATTCCTGTGGCGCTTCCATTTCATGATGGGCGCGCTGTCCTACGCGATTTCCGGCGCCGATGCGCTGCGCCTGCTGGGGCCGATCGACGAGCCCGACCCCGAGGCGCTCTATGCGCGCCTGATGAGCTTCCTGATCGGCGGCCTGCGCGCGCCGCTGCCGACTCTGGCGCCGGCGAGCCAGGCCAAGGCCGCGAAGAAGCCGCGCGGCAAGCGGGCGGCGTGACCAAGGGCATGCCGATCCGCCTGGAATACCGTACCAAGCCGTCGGTGTTCGGCTTCATGGCCAATGTCTGGCGCCCCTCGCCGGGCTTCGCCGGCGACGGGCGGCTGCCCGACATCCAGGCGCGCTGGAGCGGCCACCGCTCCTCGCCGCGGGAACTCGATGATTTCTTCAAGCTGTCCGGCATGCCGCCGGGCGAGGGCCTGTCGATTCTCTATCCCCACACGGTCAGCTTTCCCATGCTGATGGCGGTGTTGAGCCATCCGGCATTTCCGCTGCCGATCTGGAAGGTGCTGCAGGTGCGCAACCGCCTGGTCCAGCATCAGCCGATCGCGCCCGACGCGGTGCTGGATTTCAGCGTGCGCACGGGCGAACGGCGGGTGCTCGAAAAGGGCGTCGAGATGGATCTGCTGGTCGCGGCGCAAAGCGGCGGCCGCACCGTGTGGGAGGCCGTGGATACCTTCTATGCGCGCGGGCGCTACGGCGCCGCGACGCAGGGCGAGGCCGGCGCCAGCCCGGTCGTGGCGGGGACGGCGGCGGCCGAGTGGCGCATGCCGCAACACGGGCGCTGGCGCTACGGCCGGCTCTCGGGCGACTTGAATCCGCTGCACATGAGCAAGCTGTATGCGCGCCGCTTCGGCTACGCGGGCGCCTTCGCCCATCCGCAGCGGGCCATCGGCCAGTGCCTCGGCCATCTCGGCGCCGCGCACCATGCGCCGATGCAGCTCGACACCTGGATCAAGGGCCCGGTCTTCTACGGCGCCCGCGTCGCCCTGCGCAGCGAGCCGCGCGCGGCGGAGCAGCTCTTTGCGCTGCACGTCGATGGCGACGCCCGGCCGGCCATCGTCGGACGCTTCGTCATTCCGCACGGGAACAAGGATTTTTCAACATGAGCGCCCCGCCCGGCCGCCCGAAGGGGCGCCAGTCATCACATGGAGCCGCACAGCGGCGAACCCTAGTCACCCCCTCGCTTGGCGAGGGGGCTGGGGGGAGGGTAGTCCATAGCGCCTTCACACACTGGCGCCTCAAACGCGAAGCCGGCGGGGTGGCCTGGGCCATCCTCGATACCGCGGATTCCTCGACCAACACGCTGGGCGCCGCAGTCATGACCGAGCTGGGCCTGCTGCTCGACGAGTGCGAGCGGCAGCCGCCCAGGGGCCTGATCTTCAAGTCGGCCAAGGAGGCCGGCTTCATCGCCGGCGCCAACATCGAGGAATTCGTTGCGTCGGATACGCCGGAAAAGGCGCGTGCGCTGATCCGGCGCGGCTGGGATACCTACAACCGGCTCGCGGCCGTCGGCTACCCGACGCTGGCGCTGGTGCGCGGCCATTGCATGGGCGGCGGCACCGAGCTGGCGCTGGCCTGCCGCTACCGGATCGCGGTCGACGAACCGGGCACCAAGTTCGCGCTGCCCGAAGTCATGCTCGGCATTGTGCCCGGCTGGGGCGGCATGCTGCGCCTGCCGCAACTGGTCGGCCCGGCGGCGGCGCTGGACATGATGCTGAGCGGCAAGAACATCTCTGCGCCCCGCGCGAAGAAAATCGGCCTGGCCGACGAGTGCCTGCCGCCGGGCGACATGGACCATGCCGCGCGCATGCTGGTGCTGTCGGGCCGGCCGCCGCGCCGCCTGCCTTTGCTGCAGAGGCTGCTGAACGGGCCGCTGAAAAGCCTTGTCGCCCGCGGCGCCAGGAAGCAGGTGGCGAAGCGCGCGCGGCCGGAGCACTACCCGGCGCCCTACGCGATCATCGACCAGTGGCAGAACTACGGCGGCAACACGCTGGCGGTGCCGGCGAGCCGGCCGACTTCGCTCGACGCGCTGGTGAGCCACCCGACCACGCGCAATCTGGTCCGCATCTTCTTTCTGCAGGACCGGCTCAAATCCTTCGGCAAGGAGGCCGCCGGCGCGGTTGGGTATATGGCGCCGCGCCGCGTGCATGTGGTCGGCGCCGGCATCATGGGCGGCGACATCGCGGCCTGGTGCGTGCTGCGCGGCATGACGGTGACGCTGCAGGATCTGTCGAAGGAGCCGATCGCGGCGGCCATCGGCCGCGCCGCGACTTTCCTCGAAAAGAAACTGCGCGACGGCAAGCTCGTCCGCTCCGCGCTCGACCGCCTGATCGCCGACCCGGACGGCGACGGCCTGCGCCAGGCCGATGTCATCATCGAGGCGATTTTCGAGGACCTGGCAGCCAAGCAGGCGCTGTTCGCCGAAATCGAGGCGCGCGCCCGGCCCGATGCGCTGATCGCCTCCAACACCTCCTCGCTGAAACTTGCCGACATCGCGGCGGCCTTGAGGGATCCCGCGCGCCTGGTCGGCATCCACTTCTTCAACCCGGTAATGAGGATGCCGCTGGTCGAGGTCGTCGCCGGCGAGCGCACCGCGCCCGAGGTGGCGCAGCGCGCGGCGGCCTTCGTGCGCAGGATAGACAAGCTGCCGCTGCCGCTGCGGGACGCGCCGGGCTTCCTGGTCAATGCCGTGCTGGCGCCCTATATGCACGAGGCGATGCGCTGCGTCGACGAGGGCATCGCGCCCGAAAGCGTCGATGCGGCCATGGTCGACTTCGGCATGCCGATGGGGCCGATCGAGCTGGCCGATACGGTGGGCCTCGACGTCGTCGTCGCGGCCGGCCGGCAACTGGTCGGCGCGGCCGATGCGCCGAACAAACTGGTGACGCTGTTCGCGGCCGGCAAGCTCGGCAGGAAGTCCGGTCAGGGTTTCTACACCTGGGTGGATGGCAAGGCGCAGAAGTCAGGAGTTGGCGCTGGCGATACGGCGGCCCTCACCCAACGCCTGCTCAAACCCCTGCTCGAAGCCACGCAGCGCCTGGTACGCGAGGGCATCGTCGCCGATGCCGAGCTGGCCGACGCCGGCATAATCTTCGGTACCGGCTTCGCGCCGTATACTGGCGGTCCGATGAACTATCTGACTTCCGGAGAACACTGATGCCTCACGAAGGCGTACTGATACCGGGCCGCGAGCCCGTGCTGCGCGTGATGCCGATGCCGGCCGACATGAACGGCAACGGCGACATCTTCGGCGGCTGGGTCATGGCGCAATGCGACATCGCCGCCGCGATTCCGGCGATGCGCCGCGCGCGGGGCCGCATCGCCACGGTGGCGGTCAATTCCTTCCTGTTCAAGCAGCCGATCTCGGTCGGCGACATCGTCAGCTTCTACGCCGAGATAGTCCACGTCGGCAGGACCTCGATCACCGTCGATGTCCAGGTTTATGCCGAGCGCAACCCGAGCAATCCGGTGGTGGTCAAGGTGACCGAGGCGCAATTCACCTACGTCGCCATCGACGACGACGGCGGCAAGCGCGCCGTGCCGGCGGCATAGCGGCCTGACCCGGCACGGATCGTTGCTGCGGAATCGCCGAATGGGATTTGCCGCTCGCTCCATCGAGGCGCTGGCGCGCGCCAGGCGCTGGGTGCAAAGCCCGGTGCGCGCCGTGCTGCTGCTGGGCACGCTTGCCATCGGCATGGTGCTGATTTCGACCGAGATCTACCTGGTCGGCCTGCGCGACAGCGAACTCAGGCACGCCGCCGAGGAAGCCGGCAGCATGAGCCGGGTCATCGGCGACCAGACCGCACGCGCGCTGCAAGGCGTGCATCTGGTCATCGGCAGTGTAGTCGACCGGGTCAGCCAGTTGGAGCAGCGCCGCATCCCGCTCGACGACGAACTGATCCACATCACGCTGAGGTCGCGCATCGAGGGTATGCCGCATATCGGCGCCCTGTTCGTGGTCGATGAGCACGGCACGGTGATCAATGCCTCCGCGGAGTTCCCGATCCCCCAGGTGCGGGTGGCCGACCGCGACTATTTCCAGTTCCACCGCAACAAACCGGGAGGCGAGGTATTCATCGGCCCGCCGCTGGTGAACCGGATGGGTGGCAAATGGACGGTCCACATGAGCCACCGCATCAATCGGCCAGACGGCGCCTTTGCCGGCGTCGTGGTCGCGGCGCTGAATCTCGATTACTTCGAGCAGTTGCATAACCTGAAACTCGAATACATAAGTCCGATTGCGCTGTACCTGAGCGACGGCCGCCTGCTGACGCGGACGCCGCGCAACGAAGCCATGATCGGGCGCGCTTTTGAGCTGCCGCCGCACCGTGCGGATGCGGGCGAAGCGCCGCCGGTCGTGCGCTTCGGCGGGGATGCGCCGGGTGTGGCGATCTATCGCGACATCGCGGGGTTTCCGCTGACGCTCGCGGTTTCTGCGCTGGATGCAGCCGCGCTCACCGCCTGGCGCAAGAACGCCGTCACGCTGCGGCTCGGCGCCGGCGCCATGGCCGCCTTCATCGCCCTGATCACGCTGCTGCTGGTGCGCGAACTGAAGCGGGAGCAGGCTCTCGCCGAGAATCTGGCACAGACCGGCGAGACGCTGCAGGCGATGATCGATACGGCGCTGGATGCGATCATCTCGGTCGACATGGCGCAGCGCATCGTGCTGTTCAACCCGGCCGCGGAAAAGATGTTCGCCTGCAGCGCGGCCGATGCCATCGGTGCGCCGCTGTCGCGCTTTCTGCCCGAGCGCTACCGCGAGACGCATGAAAAACATATCGCCGGGTTTCGCGAAAGCAGCGCCACGGCACGGGCGATGGGCAACGAAGTGGTCGGCCTGCGTGCCAACGGCGAGGAATTCCCGGTGGAAACCAGCCTGTCGCAGGTGACCGTCGCCGGACAGACGCTGTTCACCGCCGTGCTGCGCGATATCTCCGAACGGCATCGCGCCGAGCTGGCCCTGACCGCCACCAATGCCGAACTGCGCCGGCTGTCCGAATCGCTGATCATGGTCCGCGAATCGGAACGCAACCGCATTGCACGCGAGCTGCACGACGAACTGGGCCAGCAGTTGATGCGCCTGCGCCTCGACCTGTCGTCGCTGGCCGGGCCGCTGCAGAAGTCGCATCCCGAACTGGAAAGGCGGGTCAAGGTGATGAAGGACCTGCTGGCCGACACCGTCGCCTCGGTACGCCGCATCACCACCGAGCTGCGCCCGCCCCTGCTCGACGACCTCGGTCTGGTCGCCGCCGCCGAATGGCTGACCAACGATTTTTCGCAGCGCAGCGGCGTCGGTGTCGATGTCGATATCGACGCCGACGCCGACGCCTGCGAAGCCGGCATGGCGACGGCGGTGTATCGCATACTGCAGGAGGCGCTGACCAACGTCGCCCGTCACGCCGCCGCCAGCCGCGTCTCCGTCAGCCTGAAGCTGGAGCACGATGCCCTGCGCCTGACGATCGAGGACGACGGCCGTGGCTTGCATGCGTCATCGGGGACGATTTTTTGCGCCGGCAACGGCCTGGTCGGCATGCGCGAACGCGTGCTGATGTTCAGCGGCCGCCTGAGCATCGGTGAATCGGCCGCGGGCGGCGTGGCGATCGAGGCGAGCCTGCCGCTCAGGCACCACGGCGCCGAGCTGCTACCCGATGCCGCAGCCGCGGACGCCGAGCCGATTCAGGAGCAGAGCACATGACCCGTGTTTTTCTCGCCGACGACCACTCCATCATCCGCGACGGCCTCAAGCAGATCCTGGCCGACACCGACGACCTGGTGGTCAGCGGCGAGGCCGCCAACGGCAACGAACTGCTGGCACGCCTGCAGACCGTGGAGTGCGACATCCTGGTGCTGGACATCTCGATGCCGGGCAAGAACGGCCTGGAATTGATCAAGCTGGTGCACCGCGATTATCCCCACCTGCCGATCCTGATACTCAGCATGCATCACGAGGATCAGTATGCCATGCGCGCATTCCGCGCCGGCGCCGCCGGCTACATCACCAAGGAAAACGATGCGGATCTGCTGGTGGCGGCGATCCGCAAGGTTGCGGCGGGCGGCGTCCAGATCAGCGCCCATGTCGCCGAACTGATGGCGCGCCGGATCGGCTCGCACAGCGAGGCGCTGCCGCACACCCTGCTTTCCAACCGCGAATACCAGGTGTTCGAAATGCTGGTCGCGGGACTGGGCCCAAGCGAGATCGGCGCCGCGCTTTCGCTCAGCGTCAAGACCGTGAGCACGCACAAGACCCGCATCCTGCAGAAGATGGGCCTGGCGAGCACCCCGGATCTGGTGCGCTATGCCATCGCCCACGAGCTGACCAATTTGCCGGGTTAGCCCGCAAGGCCGCGCGCACTCCGCGTGCGGTAGGACTATTCCTACAGAAACTTTAAGCGCTAGCCGATATGGTGCAGTGCCGAAAAAGTTCAGAATCCCCTGCAATGTCAATGTCAACGCAGAAGCCCTGATCGCCACGCCAAAGTGGCGCGACGAGACGAGCCGAAGCCGCGCAATTCAACTTGAAGGGAATCCGGACCATGAAACGCCACCTTGCCGTTCTTGCTTGCAGCCTTGCTGTTGCAGTTCCCGCCTATGCCGTCGACGAGGCTGACGCGTTGTCCTTGCTGGAAGACAGCAAGTGCCTCAAGTGCCACAGCGTGGACAAGAAGAAGGACGGTCCGGCCTACAAGGAAGTCGCCGCCAAGTACAAGGGCAAGCCGGAGGCGGAAGCCAAGCTCACCAAGCACGTGACGCAGCCGAGCAAGGTCAAGATCGACGGCGTGGAGGAAGACCACGGCGCGGTGAAGATCCGCAGCGAAGCAAGGATCAAGAACCTGGTGCAATGGATACTCTCGCGCTGACCGGCGCCGAGGGACATCATGAAGATCGCCTGGCTGGCCCGTTTCTGGGCCACATTGCGCACTCCGTGCGTCAAGTACTCCCTGCTCACGGTGGGCAGCAGTTTCTTCGTTGCCGGCATCATTTTCTGGGGCGGTTTCAATACCGCCATGGAAGCCACCAACACCCTTGAGTTCTGCACCGGCTGTCACGAGATGCGCGACACGGTGTACCAGGAATACAAGAAGACCATCCATTACTCGAACCGCACCGGTGTGCGCGCGATCTGTTCCGACTGCCATGTGCCGAAGGACTGGGTGCACAAGATGGCGCGCAAGATCCAGGCTTCCGGCGAAGTCTGGGGCAAGCTCACCGGCGTCATCGATACCCCGGAGAAATTCGAGGCCAAGCGCTACGAGCTGGCCAGCCGAGCGTGGGCGCGCATGGTGACCACCGATTCGATCGAGTGCCGCAATTGCCACCACATCGATTCGATGGCTCCCGCGATGCAGACCGAGAAGGCGCAGCGGCGCCACGCCAAGGGAAAGGCCGAAGGCAAGACCTGCATCGAATGCCACTTCGGCATCGCCCACAAGGAGCCGGTCGGCGCCGACGGCCCCACGGAACTGAAGGCGAAACTGGCGGCCGGCAAATGATCCAGCATATTGAAAATGAATTACGTCCCGACTGCGCTTGTCGCGCGACAGGGAAACACGCGGTTTTGATCGATTTGAACTTAAACAGAAGGAGTAAGCCATGAGACGTCTTGCCGTGTTGCTGGCGGTTATCCTCGGAGGCGCCTTGCATGCCGGCGCCTGGGCCGCAATGCCCCCGGCGGCGAAGGTCGCACCGATCAAAGGTGACCAGTGCGTTGAATGTCACAAGACCGAGGCGAAGACTTCGCACGCCTTCCACGGCGAATGCAACAGTTGCCACGTCAATGCGGGAGACCACGCCAAGGCCCATGAAGCACGCGAAAAGGCCAAGGGCCCCAACAAACCGCCGAAGGTAATCGCGACCAAGCCCGATTCGGCCGAGTGCCTCGCCTGCCACGAAACCGACAAGCGCCGCATGCACTTCTCAATTGCCGAGCACAACAAGGCCGGCGTCCAGTGCCGCGACTGTCACGGCAATCACACGCCGAAGATCAAGACGCTCAATGCCGGCATGGAAAAGGGCGGCAAGACCACCGCGCTGTGCGCCACCTGCCACCAGGACGTGCTGGCCAAGTTCAGCATGACCTCGCATCACCCGGTCAAGGAAGGCGGCGCCACCTGCACCGGCTGCCATGATCCGCATGCCTCGAAGCAGGCCACCCTGGGCGCCGCCACGGCGCAATGCACCTCCTGCCACCAGGCAGTGCGCGGGCCTCACGTATTCGAGCATGCACCGGTGGTCGAAGGCTGCACCAACTGCCACGATCCACACGGCGCGCCGAACCGCAGGCTGCTTTCGGTTGCCCAGCCGATGCAGTGCCTGCAGTGTCATGCGATTGCAGGCAACCGCCACGCTTTGGGCGGTGCCAACAACGACAACGTCTCGCGTGTTTCCGGGGCCGTATTGCGCGACTGTGTGAGCTGCCACAGCGCGGTGCACGGCAGTTCAACCGACCAGCATCTGAGATTCTGAGAACTTAAAGGAAGACATCATGAATGCGAAAACACAGATCAAAGTCATGGCGCTGGCCGTGGCGAGCGCGTTCGGCGCGCCCTTGTACGCGGCCGAGGGAACCGTCTTTAGCGGCGAAGCTACGCCCAAGCTCTACGTCTTCGATTACTACAAGGGAGCCGGCACAAACGGTACGCAGTTCCTCGAACGCTACAACTACCAGCAGGGCATGGGTGGCGACCAGCGCAACGGCGGCTACCTCGATCTCGACCTGAGCTTCGTCGGCAAGAGCGCCGAGCGCAATGTATTCGAGCTCGAGCGCCAGGGCTTCGGTGCCCACAACCATCGCGGCACGGTCAAGGCCAATACGAATACCCTGGGCTTTTCCGGCTATTACACGAATTTCCGCACATCGACCGGGGGCGTGAGCTTCCTGTACACCCCTGGTCAGATTCCAAGCGGTGGCGTGGATACAGCCTATGCGGCCGGCAGTCAGACCGGATTTGTCCGGCAGTTCAACAGCGACTCCCCGGGCCAGACCCAGTTCAAGATCGATCGCACGACCTACGGCCTGGGCCTCGCATTGAAGCCGACACTGTTCGAAAACTCGCTGGCGGCGGCCGTCAATTACGACGGCTACAAACGCGACGGCAATCGCTTTGCCACCTATGTGCTGGGCAACGGCGACCTGACTGGCGCCAATGCCGCCAAGCGGCCCTTGCGCTGGCGCGGCTACGACAGGCCCGTCGACGAACGGATGAATCGCTACACCTTGAGCCTGAACGGCGCGCCGGGAGGTTTCAATCTGGCGTATGAGGGTTCCATCGAGAAGTTCGACAACAAGGCAAAGAATTTCCGCCTCGGCGACTTCAATGCCGCGATCAATGCCCAGGACGCCACGGTGTCCATCACTGCGCCAACGCGGCCCAACCAGTTCATACCGGACAGCACGCTGATATCCAACAACCTGCGATTCGCCAAGAACTACGGCAGCACATCGGTGGCGGCGGGCTACGGCCTGTCGGTGCTGAGTCAGGATTCATTCTCCGCTGAGCAGGAAGTCGTCGGCTACAACACCGGCAAGATCACGACCAATAGCGCCTATCTCAACGTGACGTCGAGCGCTGTGAGCGGTATCGGCATCGAAGGCTTCATCAAGTACAACAACCGCAAGAACAATTCCAGCTTTCCCGTCGTGGGCCTGATCAATCCGGCGGCTACCGAAGGCCTCGATGTGCGCATCAACCGGATCAAGGCGTTGACCTACGGCCTGGCCGGCACCTTCCGCCCGGGTGCGCTGAAGTCGACCCTTACCGTCGGCTGGAAACACGAGGACAAGGACCGCGATCTGACCTGGAGCCAGTGGGGCGGCGGGGTGGTCTCGATCAATCCGGTTCAAACGCTCTACCGCGAATCGACACAGTCGGACGAGTTGTACGCCAACTGGATCGCCCGTCCGATGCCGGGGATGATGCTCCGGGTGACACCTGCCTACGTCTGGGCCAAGGACACGGGGCTGGTGGTCGAACCGGAGAAGGCCTTCAGCCTGAAGACCAAGTTGAGCTATGCGGCGGCGAACGGCATGCTGGTCAGCGGTTATTTCAACCACAAGGAAGCCAAGAATGCCAACAATGCCTTCACCAGCAGCGCCGCTGGTGGCGCACTGGGCGCATCGGTCGGGCAGGATACCAAGAAGACCCAGCAGGCCGCGGGCGTGTCGCTCAACCTGCCGGTCAGCGAATGGATCAATACTTCGGCCAGTCTGTCGTGGATGCAGGACGATTTTGCGAGCTACTTCATCCGCAATGGTTCGCGCCGCTACGATGCGCCGACTGCCGCGATAAACTTCCTGGCGATCGATCGCTCGAACTACAGCATAGACACCTACGTCTTCACCCTGGGTGGCGACTGGCAGGTGAGCGACGAACTGCGCTGGAACGGTGCTTACACGTGGTCGAAATCTAAGGGCAATACGGCCAGCGGCTACGTCTTCGATCAGCTGGCGGCGGGCAACTCGATCGACGGCACCATCAGCAGCGCTGTGCACAGCCTGAACCTCGGCGTCGATTACCAGCTCAAGAAGAACGTCAAGCTCAAGGCCTCCTACGTCTATGACTACAACAAGGACGACTCTTACGCCGCCCTGACCGGTGGCTATCACACGCTGATGATGGGTGTCGGTTTCGGCTTCTGAGCGTAAGCACGCGGGACGACCTGGGTCCGCCCGGGTCTTCCCGCAATAGTTGGCGCTGGCGACACGGCGAACACGGGTTGGGTTCGCCGGTCATGTCACCGCACAGTCGCTGCAGTCCATGCAGCTCAGTCCAGCCCGAAAGTAAATGGCGTTCGGCCCCGGCTTTCCGACCACCAGTCTGCAGAGAGATGTCAGATAGCGGGGCTCTCGAAGGAAAACGGAAAATGAAACGGGTAGCCTTGGCCGCACTGGCGGCATTCATGACAGGCCTTGCCGCGGCACCGGCTGTTGCCGCCGCTGCGGCGGACGCCGCGTCGATCGTGCGCGGCGGCCGACTCTACGACAACTGGAGCCACGAATCGAAGGAAAGGCAGCCGCCCCATCCAAATCCGGCCTTCAAGACCCGGCAGGTACGCGTCGTCGCGGCCGACACCTGGCGCTGCGTCGAATGCCACGGCTGGGACTACAGGGGCAAGCATGGCATGGCCGGCATCCGCGGCCGGCAGAATACCGATCCCGCCGCCATCGTCGCCCTGCTCAAGGATGCCACCCACGGCTACGAAGAACTGCTGCACGATAGCGACCGGATCGACTTGGCCAACTTCATTGTCAGCGGCCAGGCCGACATGCAGAAGCTGGTCGACGCGGCGCGGCGCGCGAAGACCAACCTTGGCTCCTCGGAAAAGATTTTTGCCACCGTCTGCGCCGCCTGCCACGGCCTTGACGGCACCCGCTTGCGGGAGGTAGCGCCGCTCGGCGATTCGGCGCGGCAGCGCCCCCACGAAGTCCTGCATGTGGCCTTGAACGGCCATCCCGGTGGCAGGATGCCGGCCCTGCGCACCCTGGGCGAAGATGCCGTGGCAAGAATGCTGGCTTACCTGCAGACCCTGCCCAGTCTCAACCTGGCGGCCTCGATCGCCAACGGCGGCCGGCTCTATGACGACTGGCAGGCCCAGGGCGACGGGCACCGCCAGGCCTTGCCGCATCCCTCGTATCCGCGCAAAGCCTATTACGCCGACGTGGCCGCGCTGACCTGGCGCTGCAAGGAATGCCACGGCTGGGATTACAAGGGCAACCAGGGCCAGTTTTCCAGCGGCCACCATGCGACAGGGATCAAGGGCATCCGCGCCATGGCCGGCGCCGATCCGGACCGGATCATGGCAATCCTGCGCAACAGCAGCCACCTTTATGATGCGGTACTTAAGTACCGCGACCTGCAGGACCTGGCCAATTTCGTCAGCCACGGTCAGGTCGACATGGACGCCATGATCGATCCGCAGAGCGGTCTTTCGCGCGGCGATGCCACACGCGGCGCGGCGCACTATCGCAGCATCTGCGCCGGCTGCCATGGACTGGAAGGCCGCTTCATCGCCAAGCGTCATGTCGGCCGAGTCGCCAAGGAGGACCCGTGGGCCAGCCTGCACGCCATGCTCAACGGCCATCCCGACGACACCATGCCTGCCCTGCGGGAAATCGACCAAAAAGTCATCATCGACGTCCTCGCGCATATACAGGGCCTGCAGGACCGGCGGTAGTCTGGCCGATGCGCCGTTTGGCCGGTGTTGACGGATTTCAGACAAGATTTCATTTCAAGGAGTTTTCATGAAAACCACTACCACTCTGTTGCTGACCGGAACCCTGTACCTCGCCCTGGCGGCGTCAATACCCGTCCACGCCGCCGTCGATGCGGCCGCGGCCGAGGAACTGATGGAGGCCAACAAGTGCTTCAAGTGCCACGCCGCCACGAAAAACGGCAAGGGCCCTTCGATGAAGAAGATCGCCGCCAAGTACAAGGGCAAGCCCGAAGGCGAGGAAAAGGCGATCAAGAACATGACCAGCGGCAACAAGGTCAAGCTCGACGACGGCACGGAAGAAGAGCACAAGATCATCAAGACCCGCGACCCGGCCAAGCTCAAGAACGTGGCGCAGTGGATTCTCTCGCACTGATCGAGCGCGCGGCGCCGGCGCCGCTCGGGCGACCGCCGGCAGGATAGCCGGGAGACTCGGCGGCAGAAGCGGCAAACTGCGGCCGGGCTCCGGCTGGCGCACCCGCAAGGGCTGGATCGGCTTCGGAGAAGGCAAATCATGCGTTGCAACAGCCTGGCAGCATGGCTCATGGCGGCCGCGCTTCATGTCGCCGCCGGCGTTTCGGGAGCATTCGTCGCCAGTGCCGCCGACAGGGATACGGCGGCGCAGTCCGGTCTGGGTAACGCCAGTTGCCTTTCCTGTCACGATGGCAGCAAGGGCAAGCTGGAAGTGCCCGCCGCCGACGGCGAGAAGCGCGCGCTGCATACGGTCGCCGCGGACAAATTCGCCGCGAGCGTGCACTCGGACATGGAGTGCATCGCCTGTCACCTGGAAATTCACGACAGTTCCACGCCGCACAAAAAGACGCTCGGCGAAAACAGGCCCGATTGCGTCCAGTGCCACGTCAAGCTGGGCGAGACAGCCATCCGCGAAAAGGCAGCCGGGGAGCGGCGCCGCTTTCGCCTGGTGGCCGAGAGCATCGAAAGCTACCGCAGCTCTTATCACGCGCGGCCGAATCAGGACGATGCGACCCGGGCCAACGCCTCGTGCAACGATTGCCACAACGTGCACAGCTTCAACGTGCCGCCGCGCGGCTCGCCTGCGCGCACCGACTGGCATCTGGGCATCCCGGATCTGTGCGGCAAGTGCCACACCGATCAGCTGAAGACCTGGAGCAAGTCCGCGCACGGCCGGGAAATGAAGCAGCAGCACAACGCCAAATCCGCGGACTGCGCCGATTGCCACACCGCGCACCAGGTCGTCAATAGTTCGTCGAACGAATTCAAGCTGGCCGTCACCGCCGGCTGCGGAAGCTGTCACGAGGACGCCTACGAGTCCTACCGCGCCACTTATCACGGCAAGGTCGCCACCCTCGGTTTTACCTACACGGCAAAATGCTTCAACTGCCACGGCAGCCACGACATCGAGCCGTCGAAGAATCCCAAGTCGATGATGCATCCCGACAGCCGCCTGGAGACCTGCCAGGAATGCCACAGCGGCAAGCAGGACGTGCCCAGGGCCACCGCCGGCTTCGTCAGCTTCAGCCCGCATGGCAACAGCCACGACTTCGCCACCTATCCGGAAATCTGGCTCACCACCAAGTTCATGATCGCCCTGCTGGCCGGCGTCTTCGCCTTCTTCTGGGTACATTCCATACTCTGGTGGTATCGCGAATACGCGGATCGCAAGCAGGGCAAGAACCGCTGGCATATCCGCAGCCATGAATTACCCAAGGAAGAACTCGCGCTCGTCGAACGCCGGGCCGAGGGGCCCATCCCGCATGTGCGGCGTTTCGGCCCGGCGTGGCGACTTGCCCACCTGCTGTTCGCGCTCAGCGTGATGACCCTGGTGCTGACCGGAATGTCGGCGTTCTACGCCGAAACCGGCTGGGCCAAGGCCGTCATGGCGGCCTTCGGCAGCCCGAAGACGGCCGGCCTGGTGCATCGCGTGGCCGCCTTCACCATGCTCGGCATCTTCTTCATCCACCTGATCGCGGTGTCGATCAACATCGCGCGCAAATGGCCGGCCTTCAAGATCTTCGGTGTCGACTCCTTCGTGCCGAACTGGAAGGACATGCACGACATGATCGGCATGTTCAAGTGGTTCGTCGGCAAGGGCCCGCGGCCGGCCATCGAGCGTTGGTCCTACTGGGAAAAGTTCGACTACTGGGCGGTGTTCTGGGGTATGGCGATCATCGGCGGCAGCGGCATGATGCTGGCCTTCCCGCATGTCGTGGCGAGGTTCGCGCCCGGCTGGCTGTTCAATATCGCGGCGGTGGTCCACGGCGAGGAAGCGTTCCTCGCGGCGGTGTTCCTATTCACGGTGCATTTCTTCAACAACCACTTCCGCCCCGACAAGCTGCCGCCGCCGGACGTGGTGATGTTCACCGGCACCCAGTCGCTCGACGAGTTCAAGCATGAGCACGCCGCGCAATACCAGCGCCTGGTCGACGCCGGCGAGCTGGAGAAGTATCTGGTCGATGCGCCGTCCAGGCCCTTCACGATCGGCTCGAAGATTCTCGGCCTGGTCCTGATCTTCTTCGGCCTGTCCCTGCTGGTGATGATCGCCATCGGCTTCTTCGGCGGCGGCTCAGCGTAAGGCGCGAGGACGCCGCAATCCGTGAAAGTTGCCGTTGGCGGCACGGCGCCTCAGGCGAGATCGCATCCGCTCACGGCGGAAGATCGAACCACAGCGCTCCGCTAGCCCGTCACGGCAACGGCGATCGTGACCACGCCGAGGATCAGGTTGATCAGCACCAGCTTGCGGATCGCATCCATCGCCGCGCCGCCTGCCGGCCAGGTCTGGGTCTCCACCGCGGCCGTGAGGCGCGGGTAGTAACGCAGGACGATCAGCAGGTAGATCAGCATCATGACGCTGCCGATGCCCGCCATGGCATGCCAGCGCCACGGCGTGACGGCGCCGCCCAGACCGCCGAAGCGCAGCAGGCCGCTGACCAGGATGGCGATGATGGCGACGCCGACTATGGCGAAAAAGCGTCCGAGCACGGCAGCCAGCAAAGGCAGGCGCTGCGGTGGCGGCAGTTGCGCCGCGGCGACGGGGCGCAGGCAGACGTGGGCGAAGAACATGCCGCCGACCCAGACGACGACTCCCAGCAGATGGATCAGGACAACGATGCGCATGGCGGCAGGACCGGAAATTCGATGGCGCCATTGTAAGCATCCGCGCCGCTGAATTCTGTTGCACCGCGCCGGCAAAATGGGCGATGCTTGGCGCTGACAACCCTTTGTCGGAGACAGCATGAGCAACAGCATCGATCGCCTGCTTGCCTATCAAATCGAGGCGCGCCACACCCCCGGCGCCGTGGTCCATGTCGAGCGCGCCGGCAAGGTTCTGGCGCACCGCAGCGTCGGCCGGCTGCGGCCCGACAGCGACGCGCCGATGCACGACGGTGCGCTGTTCCGCCTGGCCTCGCTGAGCAAATCCATCGTCAGCGTCGCCGCGCTGATGCAGGTCGACGAGGGCTTGCTGGAACTCGACGCGCCGGTCGGCGATTACCTGCCGGAGCTGGACCGGCTACGCATGAAGTCTGGGGCACGGCCGCAGCGTGCGCCGACGGTGCGCGACCTGATGCGGCACACCTCGGGTCTCGCCTACGCCTCGGAAATCCCGGACGCCGAACTGCGCGCCGCGGCAGCGCAGGCCGATTTCGCCGGGCAGATGCCCTACGTCGATGCGCAGGCCTTCCTCGACGCTCTCGCCGCGGCACCGCTGGCGGCGGAGCCGGGCACGGCGTTCCGCTACGGTTATTCCACCGACGTGCTTGGCATGATCGTGGCGAAGCTCGATGGCCTGCCGCTCGGGCTGGCGCTCAAGACGCGGATTTTCCAGCGCCTGGGCATGCACGACAGCGGCTTTGAAGTGCCGACTGCCGCGCAGGGACGGCTGGCCGCCGCCTATGCCGAGGATGCGGCCTGGCAGGCGCGCGTGGCCGGCTATGGCCTGCGCAAACCGGACCGGCCGTGGATGGAAAGCGGCGGTGGCGGACTGGTAGCGACGCTGGGCGACTACGCCTGCTTTGCGCGCATGCTGGCCAACGGCGGCAGCCATGCCGGCGAAAGGCTGCTGTCGCCGGACCTGTTCCGCGAAATGTGCCGCAACCAGCTTGCCGACGGCATCGACGGCCCGCTAGGCTTTACCGGCCCCGGCTTCGGCTTCGGGCTCGCCCTGGCGGTCCGGCTCGACTGGGGCGCCGCGGCCATGCCCTGCGCGGCGGGCGAGATGGCCTGGTCCGGCATCAGCGGCACGGCCCTGTTCGTGCATCCGGACCAGCGCTGGTTCGCCCTCTGCTTCACCAGCAACATGACCAGCCGCATGATGGCGCGCATGGAATTCCGCCGCGCGGCGGGGCAGTTATAGCGGGCCGACCTCAGCCAAGCGCCGCCTTCAGTGCCGCAACCTGGTCGGTGCGCTCCCAACTCAGATCGATGTCGCTGCGGCCGAAGTGGCCGTAGGCGGCGGTCTGGCGGTAGATCGGCCGCGCCAGGTCGAGGGTTTCGATGATGCCGGAGGGCGTCATGCGGAAGACCTTTTTCACCGCCGCTTCCAGCGCTTCGTAGGGCACGGTGCCCGTGCCTTGCGTGTCGATCATCACCGATACCGGGTCGGCCACGCCGATGGCATAGGCGATCTGCACCAGGCAGCGCCGGGCCAAGCCGGCGGCGACGATGTTCTTGGCGATGTAGCGCGCCATGTAGGTCGCCGAGCGGTCGACCTTGCTCGGGTCCTTGCCGGAGAAGGCGCCGCCGCCGTGCGGACAGGCGCCGCCGTAGGTGTCGACGATGATCTTGCGCCCGGTGACGCCGGTGTCGCCGTTGGGGCCGCCGATCTCGAAGGGGCCGGCCGGATTGACGAAGATGCGGAAGTCCGCGGTGCGCAAGCGGGCGGGCACCAGCGGATCGATGATCTCGCGCGTGACTTCGCGCGTCACCCAGGCCGGGTCGAGGTCGCGTTGAATCTGCGTCGAGATCACCACGTCGGCGATGCCAGCCACCTTGTGTCCCTCGTAGAGCACCGTGACCTGGCTCTTGGCGTCGGGCCGCAGCCAGGGCAGGGCGCCGGATTTGCGCAGTTCGGCCTGGCGCCTGACCAGACGATGCGCGAGCCAGATCGGGTAGGGCATCAGGTCCGGCGTTTCGTCGCAGGCATAGCCGAACATCAGGCCCTGGTCGCCGGCGCCGAGCGTGCCGTCGGCGTGCACCACGCCCTTGTTGATCTGGATCGACTGATGGTTGAAGCGCACCTGGATTTCGCAATGCGCCGGGTCGATGCCGGTCGCCGCATCCGTGTAGCCGGCGTCCGTCAGCACCTGGCGGGCGATCGCCGCAGCGCGGTCATGGACCTCGTCGAACACCGCCGGATCGGCAGTGCGGAACTCGCCGGCGATGACCACCAGATTGTCGGCGACCAGGGTTTCGCAAGCCACCTTGGCCGTCGCCTCGCGGCTCAGGAAGGCGTCGAGAATCGCATCCGAAATCTGGTCGGCGAGCTTGTCCGGGTGGCCTTCGGAGACCGACTCGGAGGTGAAGAGATAAGTCCTCGAATGCATGGCTCAGTCGAACAAAATCACTTGGCGCACCGCCTCGCCCGCGGCCAGGCGGTCGAAGCCCTCGTTGATCTGGTCGAGCTTGAGGCGATGCGTGATCAGCTTGTCCACCGGCAGGCGGCCGGCCTGGAACAGGGCGATGTAATGCGGGATGTCGCGCGCCGGCACGGCCGAGCCGAGGTAGCTGCCTTTCAGCGTGCGCTCCTCGGCGACCAGATTCACCGCCGGGACGTTGAAGGTGTGGGAGGGCGGCGGCAGGCTGCAGGTCACCGTGGTGCCGCCGCGCCGCGTGATCCTGTAGGCGGCGTCGAGCGCCTGCACCGAACTCGCGGCTTCGATCGCGATATCGACGCCGCCCCCGGTCGCGGCCTTGACCTGGGCCACGAGATCGGGATCGTCGGCACGAAAGGCTTGCGTTGCGCCCAGCGCCATTGCGGTTTCGAGTTTCGCCGGCAGGGTATCGATGGCGATCACTGCGCGCGCGCCGGCGGCCAGTGCGCCGAGCACGGCCGAGAGGCCGACGCCGCCCAAGCCCACCACGGCGACGGTCTGGCCCAGCTTTATCTGCGCCGAATTGATCGCCGCGCCGACGCCGGTCAGCACGGCGCAGCCGAACACGGCGGCGACGTCCTGCGGCAGATCGGGGCTGACCTTGACCAGCGAGCCGCGGTTGCACACCGCGTATTCGGCGAAGCAGGAAACGCCGACCTGATGGTTGAGCGGCGTGCCGTCGGCGCGTGACAGATGCCGATGGCCGCCGACCATGGTGCCCGCCGTGTTGGCCGCGGCGCCGGGCTCGCACAGCGCCGGACGGCCTTCGAGGCAGGGCAGGCAATGGCCGCAACTGGGCACGAAAACCAGGGCCACGGCATCGCCGCGCTTGAGATCGGTGACGCCCGGGCCGGTCTCCTCGACGATGCCGGCGGCCTCGTGGCCGAGCGCCATGGGCATCGGCCGCGGGCGGTCGCCATTGACGATCGACAGGTCGGAATGGCACAGGCCGGCGGCCGTGATTTTGACCAGGACTTCATTGGCGCCGGGGCCGGCGAGGTTCACGGTCTCGATCGAAATCGGCCGGGTTTGCGCATAAGGGCGCGGTTGTTCCATCTGGCTCAGCACGGCGGCGCGGATTTGCATGAGATTTTCTGCCTTGATCGGGTTAATTCGTTGCAGTGTAGCGGATTAGATTTGTTCCCATGTCAGCTTCCCGCTATTCGCTTGCCGCCCTGCTCGCCAGCTCGACCCTGGTGCTCAATGCCTGCGGCGTCCTGCCGCCCGCCGGCCAGGCACCGGCACCGGTGGCGACAAGAGTTGGCGCTGGCGCCACGGCGGCACGGCCCGCGGCGCCCGACATCAACGACAAGGCCTATGACGTGGTGCTGTTCGCGCTGGGCCTGATCGAAACCGGTTACCGCTTCGGCGGCAAGAATCCGGAAGCCGGGCTCGATTGCAGCGGCATGGTCAGCTATGTGTTCCGCAAATCGGCCGACATGCAACTTGCCGGCTCGGCGGCCGACCTGGCGCGCCAGGGCAAGCCCGTCGCGGCGGCCCAATTGCGCCCCGGCGACCTGGTGTTCTTCAACACGCGCAACAAGCCCTATTCGCACGTCGGCATCTACATCGGCGACGACCGCTTCGTGCATGCCCCCAACAGCCGCGGCAAGGTGCGCACCGAAAGCCTGAAGCAGGGCTGGTTCGCGGCGCGCTTCGAAGAAGGCCGCAGCTACTTCGACTGAACGCGTGGCCCCCACCGTCACTACCGGAAAGCAGGTAGCCAAAATACGGCATTGCCGGTATTCCATCGGAATGGCGCCGAGAGTATCTTTTGCGTCGACTGCACGGCGCTGTCTGTTCGAATACGCCGCAAGCGACCCGCTACTCCATCCTCGCGCAATGCGGGGCTTTCAAACTCCGGCCGGAGCAATCCAGCCGGGTTTTTTTTGCCCGGAAGAACGGTACGCCGGCGGCAGGCCTCCGGTGCGATCGGGGCCTGGATTCGGCGTGATGACAACAACCGCCTGCCGCCTCGCCACGGCGTCGGATCTGCCCGGTTTCCGCACAGTGCGGCGGGGAACTCGTAAAATGGATCGCAGTAGCTATTGCCCAACGCCATGAATACCCCCACACCCGGTTTGCCTGCCATCGATCTGAACTTGCCTGTGCGCAAGCCGGCAGAATGGAAGGCGCTGCCGGTGCCGACGCCGGAAGACCGGCATGCGATTTTCCAGGCAGTCCTCGACCATGCCCCGCTGGCGATCTGGATGGTCGACGCGCAGGGACGCATGCGCTTCGTCAGCCGCAGCCTGTGCGATGCCCTGGGCATCGCCGAAAGCCGGTTTCTTGCCGCCGCCCATTACACCGACCTGATGCCGACGGCGGTCGCCGCGGCCTGTCGGCAGGCAGACCTGGAATGCCTGGCCCAGGAGGCGCCGCATCTTGTGCAGACGTGGCTGAACTTTGTCGACGGCCACGCCCACCTGCTGGATATCACCCGGATCGGCTTGCGCGACCAGGACGGCGGCGTGCGCGGCATTGTCGGTCTGGCGACGGACGTCACCGAACGCATCGAGCACGAAAGGCAGCTCGAACATATCGCGCATTACGATGCCCTGACCGGCATGCCCAACCGCGCGCTGCTGGCCGACCGCCTGTCGCAGGCGCTGGCCCGCGCCAAGCGCGATCGGGGCCTGCTGGCGGTTTGCCATCTCGACCTGGACGGCTTCAAGGCAGTGATCGACGGCTGCGGCCACGCGGTCGGCGACCGGGTGCTGGTGGAGGTCACGCGGCGCATCAAGGAAACGGTGCGCGCGGACGACACGGTGGCCCGCCTCGGCGGCGATGAATTCGTCGTGCTGCTGGTCGGGCTGGAAGCCACCGAGGAATGCGTGGGCAGCCTGCAGCGCATGCTGGAAAGCGTCCAGCAGCCGATCGACATCGACGGCACGGTACTCAAGCTCAGCGCAAGCATCGGCGTGGCGCTCTATCCCGCGGACGAGCAGGATGCGGAAACCCTGCTGCGCCATGCCCACCAGGCCATGTGCCTGGCCAAGCAGGCCGGCAGGAACCGCTACCACCTGTTCGATGCGGCAAGCGACCTGCGCGCGCGCTCCCATCACGAGCTGTTGCAGCAGATCAGGCACGGTCTCGGGCATGGCGAATTCGAGCTTCACTACCAGCCCAAGCTGGAGCTGCGGACTCGCCGCCTGGTCGGGGCCGAGGCGCTGATACGCTGGAACCACCCGCGGCGCGGGCAACTGCTGCCGGCGGATTTCATGCGCACGGTGGAAAACACCGAGCTGGAAATCGAGCTGGGCGACTGGGTGGTCGCCACCGCCGTCGAGCAGTTGCAGCAATGGCAGCAGGCCGGCTTCGAGATCCAGCTGAGCATCAACATATCGGCTTATCACCTGCAGTCGCCCGGTTTCGTCGACAAGCTGGGCGCCTGCGCCAGCCAGGGCGGAACCTGCCTGCAGCGCCTGCAGATCGAGGTGCTGGAAACCGCGGCGCTGGAAGACATCGCCAGGATAGGCGCGCTGATCAAGGCCTGCCGGCAGTTCGGCGTGGGTTTCGCGCTCGACGACTTCGGCACCGGCTACACTTCGATCACCTACCTGAGCAAGCTCGACGTGGATACCCTGAAGATCGACCAGTCCTTTGTCCGCGACATGCAGCAAAGCAAGGCCGACCACGCCATCGTGCAAGGCATCATCGCGCTGGCGCGGGCCTTCGAGATGCACATCGTGGCCGAAGGCGTGGAAACCGAGACGCACTATCAGGCGTTGCTGCAAATGGGCTGCGAGGTCGGCCAGGGCAACGGCATCGCACAGCCGATGCCTGCGGCCGAACTGATTGCCTGGCGCGGGCTCCTGCCTGCCTGATTCGCCGCGACCGGCGTCACTAAAATCAACAACAAGGGAGGGCGGCATGGGGCAATTGGTGAGCTGGACCCCGGACCTGAGCGTGGGCATCGAGGCCATCGACGACCAGCACAAACGCATCGTCGACTACATCAACCAGTTGCACGACGCGGGCTTGCGCAAGGACAGGCAGGCCATCGGCAGTGTGCTCGCCGAACTGATGGAATACACGGTGTCGCACTTCAGTTTCGAGGAGGCGCTGATGGACCAGGCCCGCTATCGCTACGCGGCGCCGCACAAGAAAGTGCATGAACTTTTCACGCGGCGCATCGCCGAGTACCGGCACCGCTTCCAGCTGGGCGAAGACGTCGCCGTCGAAATTCAGGACACCCTGATCAAGTGGCTGATGAATCACATCAAGCGCGAGGACATGAACTATGGCGAGGCGGTGCGTGCCAGCCTCGGCGAAGGCGGGCCCAAGCCGAAGGAAGAAGCGGAAACGGTCGTAGCCACGAGTGCCGTGCGCAGATTCTTCCGCCGCACCTAGGCGCCCAAGACTCTTCCCTCTTCAAGGGGGAGTCGGAGGGGGGATGGGGCTACAACGACGGCAATCCCCCCCAATTCCCTCAAGACCGCGCCAGATAAGCCGCCCGGATCGCCTCGATGCGCTGCCGGTTCACCCCGAAATCGCGGCGCCCCAGTCGACTGGCGCTACGCAGCTCGATCGTGCCGCGCGCCGGATCGAACCAGAACTCCAGGTCGTCGGTGAATTTCAGCCAGCGCGTCGCGGCCTGCGCATACAGATAGTCCGGCCGCTGCTCGACCACCGTGATGCCCGGCATCGCAGCCAGCACCGCCGCCAGCGCCTGCATCGAGGCCGAAGCGGAGCCGCGCAGGGGCAGCGGCTGGATCAGCGCATATTCCCGCTGCGGATGATCCGGGTACAGCCCGGCCTGGCTCGATACGCTGTTGGGCGTCGGCGACGGCGGCTTCAGGCGGCCCTTGCTCACGCCGAGGTCCGCCGGGCGGCTGCCGCCCAGCACACCCATTTGCACCAGCACCAGCGCCAGGACGAGAATGCCGGCGAGAACGTAGAGGGCGGTTTTCATGGGCGTGCTGCCGCTACGAAAGTTGGCGCTGGCGCGACGGTGATATTGGACTTCGGCGCAGAAATCACCGGCGTTGCGCGGCCTTATCGCGCGGCGCCGATGTGGACTGCCGGGTTGGGGCCTGGCCATCGACATAGGCGTCGAGAAGCCGGCGAATCATGCGCTGGTACTGAGTGTGATGCTTTGTAGCCTCCGACTTGAAGAACTCGATACTCTTCTTGCTCAGAGCAAGAGTTACCTTTACGCCTTCTTCGCGGAATGCCAATTCGGCCGGCGACGGGAGAAAGTCGGCGACCACCTGGACCTTGCCAAGGGGTTCATCGGTGTATTTGATTTTAGTTCCGGCCAACGCCTGCTTTGCAGGCATTGCCCTACTCCGAGACTTCGTTTTCGCGCTCATAGATCGCCTTTCCCTTGCGCCAATAACCGGCGCCGATGATTCGAATAACCGAAGCGCGGTAAGTGAACCGCACCGTGAGCACACCGCCGTCCACTTCGCCGAAGCAATAGAACCGCTCTTCGGACTGGCTGTGAGTCTCGTCTTTGGCTATCACGCGCTGCGGGTCCGCAAAGGCGTATTGGGCGCGGGCGAAGGAGACTCCGTGCTTTCCCTGATTCTCGGCGTCCTTGTCGGGATCCCAATCAAAGCGAGTTGTTGCCATGGACGCAGAGTAGCACTAGCCCATATAAAAGGCCATACGGAGATATGGCCGACTTCACCGCACAGCGCCGGTGGAATGATGGGTTCGGCATCTCGGCCTTCCTCGAAGCAGTCCGAATCAACCTGCTTCACAACGCAGGATGCGGAGATTGAATCGCCAACATCAAAGTCAGCCCTCTTGTCCGGCCAGCCCATCGTCGAGATCGGGTAGGAAAGTCGTTTCCCGGGATGGCTTTGTGATTGGCCATGTTTGCGCCACGACCATCCCGCACCATGCGTGGTGACCTGCCGTGAATGTCGGCGCTGGTGGGACGAGCTAGGCTGCTGCAGGCTGAAAAGCGGCAACCGGAATCGAGCGGTTTACAGCGACGGACTTGCGGAGTGCTTTGATGCGCTCGATTTCATGAAGGGTACGGCCGCTGCGCTTAACGCCGATAACGCCGGCGTTAGCCTCCACTGAAACTTCGTTGCTGGCGACCTGGTAGTCGGACCGATACGGCGTCGAGGCTTTTTCCCTGCGCGATCCTGGCATGCGGGATGCTACAGACGGCAAAATATTCAATGCCGCGCGGCAAGCAGGCACGGTCATCATCAGCAAGGACAGCGATTTCGTGGACCTTGTCAGCCGACATGGAATCCCCCCGCAACTGCTTTGGGCGCGTCAGTGACGGGAAACAATTGTTTCCCGTCACTTGGCGATGCCCAAGAACACGGCGAGGCAACGCTCGACCTCCATCAATGCATCCGCGCCGATGTGTCCGAAGGCTGGTCCCACCTTGTCGCGCTTTACCGTCATGGCCTTGTCCACCATCACCTGTGAAGGCTTCTGCAAGCCGTTCTCTGCGCTCGGCTGAACAGTGACGCGCAACAATGGCGCGGCAACAAGCGTGCTGGTGATGGGTAGAACCGTTGCGCTCGCGTGCTCGCTGAACAGATTGGCTTGAATTTCCAACGCGGGCCGTGGCTTGCCAAAGTCGCCTTGCATGGCGATGGTCACAAGATCGCCGCGCATCATTCCGTCCAGCCGTCCACGTCTGCCAAGGCTTCATCCATGAACTGCTGCATGGCTGTGTCGGCGCTGTCTGCCTGAGCCACAAGAAGGGATTGGCGGCGGCATTCCTCCGCGAAGCCCGGGCGGCGTGTGTCCGGCACCCAGATTTGCACCGGGCGCAGTCCTGCCATGCGCAGCGCGTCGCGGTGCTTTTGAACTCGTGCATTAACGTGCGCGGTTCCCATGTGAAGCCTCCTGTCAAGTTACATGAAACACTATACACGGCAACAGCGTTACATGCAACAACAGCGGAATTTTCTGGGGTTCCGGCTCAGAATCCCCGGTAGGAAAGTCGTTTCCCGGGACTGGCTTGGTGATCGGCCATGTTTGCACCACGCCCCCCACCAAGCGATGACGCGGGGCGCGTGACGCAAGAGTTGGCGCTGGCGGTACGGCGCGGAAGCCAGTTCCGGGTGTGAAATGTCAAATGGCGCGGATGAGTCCGCGCCATTTTTGGGCAGTCAATTCCCGCCGAAAAGGGGTTTTTCTACAGCTTCAACGTTCAAGTTCGGACGGCTGCGCAGGCCTTATTGCGCAGCCCCTGCAATGCCTGGTTAGCTCTCACTGCGAGATACCGGCGTTGCGTTGTTCTGTTTCCGCTGCGGCTGCGACTTCCGCCTCCGCTTGCGCACGGCGGGCTTCATCGAGCGACTTGAATCGTTTCGTCAGGTCGTGAAATTGGGTAACTTCGCGCACTACAGCCAAGCCTGGCAACGGCTCACCAGTGGCTCGATTGGGGATATAGGCAGACAGGACGCCGATATACATGACTTCTTCATACCCCAGCCAAAGTGTGGGGCCTCCGCTAACACCATTGATTGCGACTCCGTCGACCAAGTAGGCCGACTCTGACTCAATAGCGGAACTTACTCGTCCAGAGAAGAAACAAAGGTTCTGAGGCGAAACCGCAGGAAAGCCAAGCCAACCGATTTCCACACCGGTCTTGATGGTCTTCCCTTCCTCGATCAATTTCGGAGGTTGGCTTGGCAACGCGGACTGGCCGGGCTCGAAGAGCACCGCAGCCGTGTCTAGCTTTGCGTCGAGAAAGATCACGCGCTTGTCTGGACGGACGGTAAATGTTTCACCCGACATGAAGTGCTCAAGTCGGATAGGTTGTTCCCATTCATGGGCATGGGCAATTACGTGTGCTGCGGTAGCAATTCCGAAAATATCGCCCGCCTCCGAATGTGCGACGAGAAAGCCTGTGCCAGACGCGGTGGGCGTAGTGATTCTGTACAGATACGGCTGCACAAGCTTGACCGCTTCGTGCCATTGCATAGGCGTACTCATGGAGCATCCTTTCGGTGAGAGCTAACGTGGAGGTCAGCGGCGTGGCGCGGCTTTATCGCGCAGCGTCCGTGTGGACCGCAGGGTTATGCCTTTTGACACGATCTAGAGTTTTGAAACCACTTCGTCGATCGCCTCTAGGGCTTGATCGCGGTACTCAGGCTTCACCTGAACCCTGTGTCCGCTTATTTGCAATTTACCGGTCTGCATCACGGAGAACGGGCAGCCGCGTGCAAACGCGACGACGCCGGTAGTTCCGAAGTCTCGAATTTCAACGATTCCGTTCTTAGGCTTCGAGAATGTGAAATGCTCGGGATAGGATTTGATGAGTGCCGTTAGATCGCTATCAATTCCAGAAAGGACGGCAGCATAAGCGGAGGCTGAACCCATGTACTGCGTAAGGCGATTCTTCAGAATTAGATGGATCTTTGGCAATTCACGCTTTGCGTTGTTGAGTTTGGTGGCGAAGGTGTACTTCGAGTAAACCTCGGACGGTAGTTTGACCCCGTACATCAATGAAAACGCATTCTGAATTGCTCGTCTAGATGAATCATCCGCCATCACAGGCAGAACTACGTTGTTTGCCGTTGATAGCGCGATTTGTGTGTACATCGAGAAACTCGGATTGGTGTCGATGAACACAACATCGTATTCCCGTTGCACTTCATCGACGAAGTCACGAAGCCAGTCGATAACTCCGAGCCAAGCATTTACACCCGGTAAGTCGGCGTTCGCAAGGGTATTCATGGCAATTGCTTGTAGTTCTAACAGCGGATCACCGCAGACGAGATCGATACTCTTGGGGAGCGCGGGGTTGTACGTGCTGGGCTTAGTGATGTAACTGGCCGCGTCAATTGTTGGGGGAGGTGAAAATGGTGCGGGAAGGCGCGAATCAAAGTACCCACCAATGCTGCATCTGGGAGTTAGCCCTTGCCGTTCGAGTAGCCGCTTAGACCCGCTATTCGACAATCCACCTAGCATCAGCTCCGACAGGTTCGCTTGAGGACACATGTCGATGACGAGAATTCGGGCCTTCGGGTGTTTCTGTGCGTACCGACAGACAACTTGGAATGTCAGACTTGTTTTTCCAGTGCCGCCCTTGTTGTTCCAGATCGCGTAAGTAAGCATTGCCGTCTCCTGTAATGTCGCAGGCGGACTCTATCATGTCCATAATGGACGCGTCAACGGCCCTCTCGGACTGCTCGCTTCACTCAGCCCATTGGGCAATGTGAGCCCAAGAAAGGCATAACATTAAGTGTGACGTACTAACGACGAACTACATCCTGTCAGTATTGCCGAATAGACCGGCATTGCAGCAACGAAAAGGGCTTGTACATCGATGGTCCATTCAGGCTGGATGTAACGAAACAGGTGGTGGCGACGCGGCAGATGCTGAAACGACTTCCGCTCACCGCGATTCCACTGCCGCCGCCAGAATACGCCGTCGTCAAATAGCCGTCCAGCATTCGGCGTCCGGCGTGTCAGCGTCCGGCGCAGGGCGGGGTGGTTGCGGCGGCGGCCCTTGAGAGCCGCCGATGCGAGGAGCCGTGACAGGGGAAGTCCGCTGGCGTTGTCCGACGACGATGCCGGCTTCATCGGCAGCGGCTAGTTTAGCCAGCGGCCTGGCGCGGCCCCGCAGTGAGGGCAGCCGCAGGCCGGCGAACCAGGGCCGGCGACGCGACCATCCCGCCCGGCTGGCTTACGTAGCGGGTTTCAACAGCAGCGACGAAAGCTGCTTCGCGATCTGCGCGACGCTCTTGCCGCCATCCGGCCTGTACCACTGCACCGTCCAGTTCAAGGCTCCGAGCAGAAACAGGCGCGTGACGCGGCTGTCGTCGGCGATCAGGCCGGCCTGTTTCAAATCCTTGAGTGCCTTTCGCCACATGGTTTCGTAGCTGTCCTTGAGCGCCACGACTTCGGCCTGCGCCGCGGCGTCGAGATGCCGGCTCTCGTGCAGCAGCGTGGCGGCAAAATCGCGCACCGTATTGCCCTCGCTCGTCTCCAAAAGGTTCCCGATGCCTTGCTCGGTTCGGTGCCGCTCGCTGCCCGAATCCATGGATTGGTTATCGATTTTGCGGCTACGCCGGCGCGCGCCGGGAATTGGCGTGCCGTCAGAAACGCTATGGCTTTTCTCCATTCATTCGTCCCTATTTTTCCTTGACCCGAATCCCGATCGAGTCGTATACTCGTGCCAACAACACCCGCCACGCCTCTGCTTGCAAGCGCACCCCGGCGGGTTTTTTATTGCCCATGAAATTCACCAAGCCCGCCATTGACCTCGACACGCAGATTGCGCTGCTGCGCAGCCGCGGGCTTGCGATCACGGACGAGAGCCGCACCAAGCACTACCTGCGCTTTGTCGGCTATTACCGGCTGGCGGGTTACGCACTGCCGTTCCAAGTGAATTACAACGCCGATGGTTTGCATCGGTTTCTCGATGGCGTGAGTTTCGAGGACGTCCTCGACCTCTATATTTTCGACCGCAAGCTACGGCTTGCGGTGATGGATGCAGTAGAGCGCATCGAGGTGGCCTTCCGCGCGCAGTTCTCGCAGACCATGAGCGAACTTCATGGTCCGCACTGGTTCCTGGATGCCGGACACTTTGTACCAAGCTATGACCATGCGGATTTCCTGCGGCGGATCAAGAAGGACATCGGTCATGACCAATCGAAAGCGGCAATGCGCCAGACCTTCATCAAGCACTATTACGAGAAGTATGGCATCCCGGAACTTCCGCCATCCTGGATGATTTTCGAGGTGCTGTCCTTCGGTACGGTGTCCTTGGCATTCAAGAATCTGACCCGCCAGCACCAGAAATCCGTAGCCAGGGTCTTCGGACTGGATGGCGCAGTGCTCGCTTCCTGGCTGCACGCAATTTCCTATCTGCGAAATTTGGCCGCGCATCACCAGCGTCTTTGGAATCGCGCCTACACGATCAAGCCGATCCAGGCCAAACAGTACGCATCCGAGCTGCAAGATATCTCCCGCTTCTACGCTCAGGCCGTGATGGTTGAAGTGCTGCTGAAGATGGTGTCGCCGGATACCCATTGGGGGCAGCGACTGGCGGATCTGCTATCCGAGCATCCCAGGGTTCGGGCGGATCGTCTTGGCTTTCCTGCCGATTGGCAGCAAAGGCCGCTCTGGCAGCGGTAATTTCCTTACAAAGCTTTCCTGTCGCCGATAACAAAACTGCATAGCTGCTTTGCGATCTGCGCGATGCTCTTGCTGCCATCGGGCCGGTACCACTGCACGGTCCAGTTCAAGGCGCCGAGCAAAAACAGGCGCGTGACGCGGCTGTCGTCGGCGATCAGGCCGGCCTGCTTCAAATCCTTGAGCGCCTTTTGCCACATGGTTTCGTAGCTGTCCTTGAGCGCCACGACTTCGGCCTGCGCCGCGGCGTCGAGATGCCGGCTCTCGTGCAGCAGCGTGGCGGCGAAGTCGCGCCCTTGCTCGCCCAGCAACTGATCCAGATGGGCGCGCAACATGGCCTCGAAGGTCGCCCGCGGCGGCTTGCCCGAAGCGGCGGCCCGCGCCACGGCGGCGTTGATCGCGCCGATGCCTTCCAGCGCCACGGCGCGCAGCATGTCCTGCTTGGTCTTGAAGTGGTAGAAGGGCGAACCCGAACGCATGTCGACGGCCCCGGCGATGTCGCGGATCGTCGTTGCCGCGTAGCCCTTTTGGGCGAACAGCCGGCCGGCCGCGCGCACGATGTCGGCGCGGCGGTTGGTCTCCTCGGCCTGGGCGGCCTTGCGCTTAGTCGCCATGGCGGCCTTCGCCCTGGCGGAAGCGCTTGGCACCGGATTGCGCATCGCCGCTGTCGAGCGAAATCCGGCCGTGACGACATTCGTTGCGCAGCGCTTCATTCAGCGGCAAGCCCCATTGCTCGTAGCTCGACAGGCGGTCGTGCTGCATGCAGGTCTGCGGCAAGGCGGCGATCTGCGCGGCCAGCGCTTCGGCTGCGGAGCGCGCCTCGCCATCGGCCACCACACGATTGGCGAGGCCCATGGCCAGCGCCTCGTCGGCGCCGACCGGCCGGCCGGTGAGGATCAGGTCCAGCGCGCGCGAATGACCGATCAGGCGCGATAGCCGTATGGTGCCGCCGTCGATCAGCGGCACGCCCCAGCGGCGGCAGAAGACGCCGAAGGTCGCCGATTGCTCGACCACGCGCAGGTCGCACCAGAGCGCGAGCTCCAGCCCGCCGGCCACGGCGTAGCCGGACACCGCGGCGATCACGGGTTTGGACAAGAGCATGCGGGTCGGCCCCAGCGGCGCGTCGCCATCCTCATCGAGCTGCCATTCGTCGGGATTGGCGACGAAGGATTTCAGGTCGGCGCCGGCGCAGAAGTGGCCGCCCGCGCCGCAGAGCACCGCGACCGATGCCGTCGGATCGGCATCGAAGGCGCGAAACGCTTCCGCCAGCGCCTGCGCCGTGGCGCGGTCGATGGCGTTGCGCGCCGCGGGGCGGTCGATGATGACCGTGGTCACCGCGTCCTGACGTTCGATGTTCACGCTCATGCTGCGGGCCGGGCGATCGCCTCGTGGTCGAAGTCGCCGGCTTGTCCTTCGCTGACGGCGACCAGTTGCGGGTACATGCGCAGCATGTCGGCCACCAGTTCGTCATAGGGCAGGTCGTCGAACTCGCCGCGCTGCTTGACGTATTCCATGTGGCGCTGGTTGGCCGAGTTGTAGGGGTGCATCTGCGAGTCGTGCTCGCCGTCGAAATCCAGCGGCTTCACGCCGAAGCGCTGGCACATCTCCAGATTGAAGGCCGGCGTCGCCTTGACCCACTTGCCGTCCAGCCACAGGCTGACGTAGCCGTGCCAGGCGTAGATGTCGGTGCCCATCAGGCGATCGAGCTTTTCGGTGGACAGATGGTTCCTCACGTCGGCGAACCCCGGCCGCGCCGGGATGCCGACCGCGCGCAGGCAGGCTGCATACAGCAAGGCCTTGGGCACGCAGTAGCCGACGCGCTTGAGCAGGGCCGTACTGGCGCGCATCGCCTCGCGTTGCATGCTGGCGCTGTAGGGATCGTAGCGAATGCCGTCGCGCACGGCGTAGTAGAGGTTCAGGGCCTGCTGCTTCGCCGTATCGCCAGCGCCAACTCTTGCGGCGACGAATTCGCGGATCGCCGGGTGCTCGTGGTCGATGAATTCGGTGGCGGCCAGCCAGGCGGGGTTCACGAAAAAACTCCAGGCTGAACCACAGAGGCACAGAGACACAGAGAAAGGCGGGGAGGCAGTTCTTTGGCCCGTAGGTGCGGACGAATGCCGATGATCATTTTTGTTTTCTCCGTGTGCTTTGTGTCTCTGTGGTGAAACGCTTTTTGCCTTACACCGGCCAGGCGCGGTCGAGCAGGACCTTGAAATCCGTCGCCGCCGGCAGCGTGCCGAACACCGTGCCCCAATGGTTGGGCGTCAGGCGCGAGGCGCAGAAGGCTTCGGCCACAAAGCTCGGCGCGTGGCGCAGCAGCAGCGCGCCCTGCATCGCCAGGGCGATGCCCTGGGTCAGTTCGCGGCCGCGCATTTCGATGTCCTGCGGATTGTTGAGTCCGTCCTTGAGTTTCGCGGCAAAGCTGTCGAAGGCGCGGTTCTTCCCCAGCGCCGGGGCGATTTCGGCGGCCAGCACTTCAACGCTCTGCGGACTGCGTCCCATGGCACGCAAGGTGTCGAGGCACATGACGTTGCCCGAGCCTTCCCAAATGGAGTTCAGCGGGCTCTGGCGGAACAGGCGCGGCATCGGCCCTTCATCGACGTAGCCGTTGCCGCCATGCACTTCCATGGCCTCGGCCACCAGGGTCGGGCAGCGCTTGCAGATCCAGAACTTGGCGACCGGCGTGAGGATGCGGCGCAGCAGCGATTCCGCTTCATCCTCCTGCGCGTCGAAGGCGCGCGCGAGGCGCATCGACAGCGCCGTGGCTGCCTCGGTTTCGAGCGCCATGTCGGCCAGCGTGTTCATCATCAGAGGTTGGTCGCGCAGCAACTTGCCGAAGGCGGAGCGCAAGCCGGCGTGATGCATGGCCTGCGACAGCGCGCCGCGCATGATGCCGGTGCTGCCGATCGCGCAATCGAGCCGGGTATAGACGCCCATCTCCAGCACGGTCGGGATGCCGCGGCCCTCTTCGCCGACCAGCCAGCCCTGCGAACCCCAGAACTCGGCTTCGGTGCCGGCATTCGAGCGGTCGCCCAGCTTGTCCTTGAAGCGCTGGATGCGCAGTTCGTTGAGCCTGCCGTCCGGCGTCCAGCGCGGCACGAAGAAGCAGGACAGGCCCTTGGGCGATTGCGCGGTGACCAGGAAGGCGTCGCACATCGGCGCCGAGAGGAACCATTTGTGGCCGGTGATGCGCCAGCTTCCGTCGCCTGCTGCTTCAGCGCGCGTGGTGTTGGCGCGCACGTCCGAGCCGCCCTGCTTCTCGGTGAGGCCCATGCCGATCAGCACGCCGGTCTTTTGCGCGGCCGGCATGAAGCGCTTGTCGTATTCGCGCGAGAGCAGCTTGGGCATCCAGTCGCGGGCGATCTCGGGCACATGCTTGAGCACCGGCACGGCGCCGTAGGTCATGGTGGTCGGGCACAGCGAGCCGTCTTCGATCTCGGCGAACATCACGTAGGCAGCAGCGCGGGCGACATGGGCGCCGGGCTTGGGATCGGCCCAGGGCCCGGTGTCGCAGCCATTGCGTTTCAACCAGCTCAGGCATTCGTGCCAGGAGGGATGGAATTCGACCTCGTCGCGGCGGTTGCCGTAGCGGTCGAACAGCTTCAGCACCGGCGGGTAGGCATTGGCCAGGCGGCCGTGCTCTATCCATTCCGCGCTGCCGACCTCGGCGCCGCGCGCCAGCAGCCAGTCCTGTGCCCAGCCGGCGCCTTGCGTCTTTACCGCCTCCTGCAGCGGGATGTTGTTGGCGTAGGCGTTGTAGTTCTCCAGCGCATGGGCCTGGTTCAGCACTTCATGCGTGGCGGTCATTATGGGTGGTGTCGGAATCATGGCCTGTCCTCCAATGCGAGTCGGCCATTTTTGCCCCGGCCCCATTCCTTGTCAAGCAAGCGCTTGCTTGGTAGCATGGCTGCCCTTCCGCAGTAACCGGAGAAGCCGCCATGATGTCGATTCCGCGCACCCTGTTCGATGCCGACCACGAAGCCTTTCGCGATACCGCGCGCCGCTTCATGGAACAGGAAGTCGCCCCCCACCACGCGCGCTGGGAGGAACAATCCCACGTCGATCGCGAGATCTGGACCAAGGCCGGCGCCGCCGGCTTCCTCTGCGCGACGATGCCGGAAGAATACGGCGGGGTCGGCGTGGACAAGCGCTTCTCGGTCATCGTCATGGAAGAGGCGGCGCGCATCAATGCCACGGGCCTGGGCTGGGGACTGCATTCCGAGATCGTCGCGCCCTACCTGCTGCACTACGGCAGCGAGACGCTGAAGCAGAAATACCTGCCGAAAATGGCCAGCGGCGAGATGATCGCGGCGATCGCCATGACCGAGCCGGCGGCGGGTTCGGACCTGCAGGGCGTGCGCACCACGGCGGTGAAAGACGGCGACCATTACATCGTCAACGGCTCGAAGATTTTCATCACCAACGGCTACCTCTGCGACCTGGTCATCGTCGTCGCCAAGACCGACCCGGCCAAAGGGGCAAAGGGCACCAGCCTCCTGGTGGTCGACACCTCGATGCCCGGCTTCACCAAGGCCAAGCCGCTGCACAAGGCCGGCATGAAGGCGCAGGACACCTGCGAACTGTTCTTCGACAACGTCAAGGTGCCGGCGGAAAACCTGCTCGGCGACGAGGGCAACGGCTTCGTCTACCTGATGCAGGAACTGCCCTGGGAGCGCCTGCAGATCGCCGTGATCGCGATGGCCTCGGCCGAAGCGGCGCTGGGCTGGACCATCCAATACACCAACGAGCGCAAGGCCTTCGGCCAGGAAATCGCCAAGTTCCAGAACACGCGTTTCAAGCTGGCCGAACTCAAGACCGAAATCCAGATCGGCCGCGTCTTCGTCGATCGCTGCATCGAACTGCTGCTGGAAAACAAGCTCGACCCTTCGACGGCCTCGATGGCCAAGTACTGGTGCAGCGACCTGCAGTTCAAGGTGATGGACGAGTGCGTGCAACTCTTCGGCGGCTATGGCTACATGTGGGAATATCCGATCACCCGCGCCTGGGCCGATGCCCGCGTGCAGCGCATCTACGGCGGCACCAACGAAATCATGAAAGAACTCATCAGCAGGAGCCTGTAATGACCGAAGCCTATATCTTCGACGCCCTGCGCACCCCGCGCGGCAAGGGCAAGCAGGGCGGCGCGCTGAACCAGGCGACGCCGATCCATCTGGCCGCGACCGCCTTGCGCGCGCTGCGCGACCGCAACAATCTCGACACCTCGAAGGTCGACGACGTGGTGCTCGGCTGCGTCGAGCCGGTCGGCGAGCAGGGCGCCGACATCGCGCGCGTTGCCGCCTTGTATGCCGACTACGCGATCAGCGCGCCGGGCGTCACGGTCAGCCGCTTCTGCGCCTCGGGCCTCGAAGCCTGCAACCAGGCCGCGGCGCAAATCATGTCCGGTCAGGCCGACCTGGTGGTCGGCGGCGGCGTCGAGTCGATGTCGCGCGTGCCGATGTTCTCCTCCGGCGGCGCCTGGCCGATCGATCCGCAGGTGGCGGCGAAGACCGCCTTCGTGCCGCAGGGCATTTCGGCCGACCTGATCGCGACCAAGTGGGGCTTCTCGCGCCAGGACGTCGATGCTTACGCTGCCGAATCGCAGCGCCGCGCCAAGGCCGCGTGGGACGAAGGCCACTTCGACAAATCCGTGGTGCCGGTGCGGGACATCAACGGCCTGATCATGCTCGACCGCGACGAATACATGCGCCCCGAAACCACCATGGAATCGCTGGCCTCACTCAAGCCGGCCTTCCAGGAGCAGGGCGAGAAGTACGGCTTCAACAGCGTGATGCTGCAGCGCTATCCGGAGGTCGAGAAGATCGAGCATGTGCATCACGCCGGGAACAGTTCCGGCATCGTAGATGGCGCGGCGGCCGTGCTGTTCGGCACCAGAGAAATGGGCGCGGCGCTGGGGCTCAAGCCGCGCGCGCGGATCCGCGCCTTCGCCTCGATCGGTTCCGAGCCTTCGATCATGCTGACCGGCCCATCGTATGCCGCCGAAAAGGCGCTGAAGCGCGCCGGCATGGCAGTGGGCGACATCGATCTGTTCGAACTCAATGAAGCCTTCGCCGCCGTGGTGCTGCGTTTCATGCAGGTGCTAGACGTTGCGCACGACCGGATCAACGTCAATGGCGGCGCCATCGCCATGGGCCACCCGCTGGGCGCCACCGGCGCCATGATCCTCGGCACCCTGCTCGACGAAATGGAACGGCGCAATGTGGGGACCGGACTGGCAACTTTGTGTGTGGGTGCCGGCATGGGTACGGCAACCATCATCGAGCGCGTTTGAAATGAAAACCAGCGTGTGTTTTCGGTCGGCGGGAGATCGAGAGGCCGGGGCATTCTGCTTCGCTCATGTCACCCGTCGGCGCCCTGCGGGCGCCGACTCCTTCTTTACTTCGCTGCGCAGAACGCCCCACCCTCACGATCCGGTGCCGTCGGCGATGGTTTGCGGTTGCAAGGCGCAAACGTATCCCGCCAAGGATGGCGGGTATCCGTTTCCGGTAAGTAAAGGAGGAGGAGCGGGCGCAGCCCGATCCGGGGGACATGGACGGAGACGGATACCCGTCGTCCTTGGCGCCCTCACACCTTCGGCAAGCAACGTGTTTGTAACACCTACGGTGCACAGCACCATGGAGCAATTGACATGCTGAACTATTCCGTCGATGCAGAAGGCATCGCCACCGTCGAATTCGATTATCCCGGCAAGTCGCAGAACATCCTCAATGCCACCTCGATGGGCGCCTATGCCAAGGCCATGCAGCAGGCCTTGGCCGATCCGGCGGTGAAGGGCATCGTGGTCGCCTCGGCGAAGAAGGATTTCATCGCCGGCGGTGATCTCGCCGAACTCGGCGCCGCCACCGATGCGAAGGCGTTTCATGCCGCGATCAGCGACTGGCACAAACTCATGCGCGGCATCGAGCTGGGTGGCAAGCCGGTCGTCGCGGCGCTCAACGGCACGACGCTGGGCGGCGGCATGGAAGTCGCGCTGGCCTGTCATTACCGCGTCGCGGCCGACAACCCGAAAGCGCGCTTCGGCTTTCCCGAAGTCACGCTGGGCCTGCTGCCCGGCGCCGGCGGCACGCAGCGGGTGCCGCGCCTGACCGGCATGATGGCTGCGGCGCCGCTGCTGATGGAAGGCAAGCGCATCAAGGCTGCCGAAGCGCAGAAGATCGGCATGATCCACGCCGTGGTGGCCATGGGCGAGGAGCGTCAGGCCGCGCGCAAGTGGGTGCAGGAGGCCATCGCCTCGGGCGCCAAGCCGCTGCAGCCCTGGGATACGAAAGGCTACAAGATTCCCGGCGGCGGTCCCAACACGCCGGGCGGCATGCAGATGCTGATGGCGGCCAACGCCATGCTGCGTGAGAAGACCTACGACAACTACCCGGCGCCCAAGCACATCCTGTCCTGCGTCTATGAGGGATTGTCGACCAACCTCGACACCGGGCTTGCGATCGAGGCGCGCTACTTCACCAATCTGGTGATGTCGCCGGTGTCGAAAAACATGATCCGCAGCCTGTTCTTCGGCATGCAGGAAGCCAACAAGCTGGCCTCGCGGCCGGCCGGCGTCCCGCCGCAGAAATACACCAGGATCGGCATGCTCGGCGCCGGCATGATGGGCGCCGGGATCGCGATGTCCACCGCCACGGCCGGCATCGACATCGTGCTGCTCGACACCTCCGTCGAAGCGGCCGAGAAAGGCAAGGCCTACGCCGCGAAGCAGTGGGGCAAGCAGGTCGCGCGAGGACGCATGACGCAGCCGGCGGTCGACGCCCTGCTGGCGCGCATCCATCCGACCGCCGACTATGCCGATCTCAAGGGCTGCGAACTGGTGATCGAAGCCGTGTTCGAAAAGCGCGAGATCAAGGCCGAGGTGACAAAGAAGACCGAGGCGGTGATCGCGGCTGATGCGATCTTCGCCTCCAACACGTCCACGCTGCCGATCACGGGGCTGGCGGAGGCCTCCGTGCGCCCGGCCAGTTTCATCGGCCTGCACTTCTTCTCGCCGGCGGAGAAGATGCCGCTGGTGGAGATCATCGTCGGCAAGGCGACGTCCGAGGCGACGCTGGCGCGGTCGATGGATTACGTGCGCGCCATCGGCAAGACGCCGATCGTGGTCAACGACTCGCGCGGCTTCTACACCAGCCGCGTCTTCGGCACCTACGTTTCGGAAGGCATGGCGCTCCTGGAAGAAGGCGTGCCGCCGGCGCTGATCGACAAGGCCGGGCTGATGGCCGGCATGCCAGTGGGCCCGCTGGCGCTGGCCGACGAGGTCTCGATCGAATTGGTGCACAAGATCGCGCAGCAGACCCGCGCCGATCTCGGCAAGGCCTATGTCGAGCGCGCCGCCGATCGCGTCGCGGCGAAGATGGTGGCGGATCTGGGCCGGCTCGGGCGCAAGTCCGGCGCCGGCTTCTACGACTATCCGGCGGACGGGCCGAAGCATTTGTGGTCCGGGCTGGCCGCACAGTTCCCCCCCGCCGCGGAGGTGCCCACGCTCGAAGAAATCGTCGAGCGCCTGATCCTCGTCCAGTCGGTCGAAACCGCGCGCTGCCTGGAAGAGCAGGTGCTGCGCGCGCCGATTGATGCCGATGTCGGCGCCATCCTCGGCTGGGGCTACCCGCCTTTCCGCGGCGGGCCGATCGGCTGGCTGCACACGCTGGGACTGGCGCAAGCCGTGGCGACGCTGGACAGGCTCGCGGCAAAACACGGGCCGCGCTTTGCCGCACCGAAAATCCTGCGCGACATGGCGGCACGCGGGGAGCGCTTCTACCCCTGAGGCGAAAGTTGGCGCTGATGAAGCCCCTGCGCTACAAGGCGGTCGAGCAAAAGACGCTCTCCTCGCCGTAGCGGATGGCGAGACGGCGAAAGCATTTCCACCCGGCTTGATCGCGCCCTATCTGTCCTGCATGTAGCGGGCGAACAGCGCAGGATGCGCGCTGCGCAGTTTCGCCCGGCCGGCTACCAGTTCGCCATGACGCCCCTGGCGCTCGAGCGCCAGCAAGCCCAGCACGATGCGGGCGCAGGTTTCCGGCCGCGTATGCGCGCCCTCCTGGGCCAGTTGCAGGCCCGCCGCGTGGCGCCGGTCGGCGATCAGAACCCAGGCGGGAAACCAGGCGAAGTCCTCCGCCGCGCCCTCGCCCTCGAACTCGGCATCGAAGCCGCGCAGCAGGCGGTCGAGCTCGGGCAAGCCCAGCCGTGGCGCGAGCGCTAGCGCACGGCGCGGCGCCATCCAGGCCAGTTCGGCCAGCAGCGGCCAGATCGCGTCGAAATCAGCGGAGCGGCCGCGGGCTTCGATCATCCAGGCCAGCGGCGCAGGCTGCCGTCGCCATGACGCAATGCTTTCGATGCTTGTCGTTGCCTCGGTCCAGCGACCGGCGCGCAGCAGCAAGGCGGCGGCGTGCAGTTCCTCGTCATCGGGATCGAACGGGTAATGGGCGATGGCCACCGCCAGCCCGGCCCAAATCGGTGCAAGCCACGCCTGCGCCGAGTTGCCGAACACCTCAAGCGCCGCTGCCGTCACGGCGCTCCGGGTTTCCTGCACAAGCGCGACAGCCGCCTCGCGCGCCAGCGGAATGGGCAGCGGCGCATGCAATTTCTCGCAGAGCAGGCCGAAGGCCGGCAGCAGCGGATCGGCGCCGTACTCCGCGGCAAGCGCGGCGATCGCATGCGTACAGGCGCCGGCTTCGCGCAGGCGCAAGGCATCGATGGCCGCGTTGCGCAAGACCACGTCGCGGCTGTGCTCGAAGATATCGAGTTGCATGTGCGGAACGGAGAGGGGCGGCTCGTGGGACACCGAGGCGGTGAAACGATTATGCCATCGCCGACCAGGCGGCCCGGTCTAAATCTGCTTGCATACTGTTGATGCATATCAATTCCACCACTCCTCAAGGACCGAAAATGCAACTCGCAGGATGAGGGACGGGATGTGCGTGAAATTGCGCGGTTCCGTCGCCAGCTCTCGCAACCGCACCGGTAAGTGGGTGCGCCATACGGCGTGAAGCGGCGCGGGCATATGTGTCTGCGCTGAGCCAAGTGCAATGTGTTGGTGACTTTGCGATCGAGCCGCCGCGGCCGATCGCACGGCTTGCCGACAAAGGTGAGGAGGTGCGATGACACCTGAAATGTGCAAGGGGCTGGTACTGCTGGTTATCAACGAAGCGCCGCCGGTACTGGTTTAGGCCTTTCCATGGACGCGAATGCCGCCCCGCAGGAAGAGCGCAGCCCTTTGCGCGTGCTGATCGTCGAGGATTCCGCCGACGATGCCGAGCTGCTGCTGCGCGCGGTGCGCCAGAGCGGTTACGAGCCGACTGCGCAACGAGTCGAGTCCGCCGCGGCGATGCGCGCGGCATTGCATGAGCAACCGTGGGATCTGATCCTGTCCGATTACCAGATCCCCGGATTCGGCGGCGTGGAAGCGCTGCAAATTGCCAAGAAGAGCGGCCTCGACCTGCCCTTCATCGTGGTTTCGGGCAAGGTCGGCGAGGAGGCGCTGGTCGAAGTGATGAAGGCGGGCGCGACCGACTTCCTGCTCAAGGGCTCCCTGGGGCGCCTCGGTTCGATGATCAAGCGCGAGCTTGCCGATGCCGCGGCGCGGCGCGGCATGCGGCAGGCGCGAGTCGAGTGGCGCGCGGCATTCGACGCGGTGCAGGACGCCATATTCATCCACGATGCCGACTTCCGCGTCTTGCGCGCCAACCTCGCTTACGCGGCACTGGGCGGCCTGCCGGTGGCGCAGTTGATCGGCAAGCGGTATTGGGAGGTGTTCCCGCTGCAGGACGGACCGTTGCCGGGCTGCCTCGCCATCACGCAAGGACTCCAGGGATGGAAGGAGGAGGAGGAGTTCACCCTGCGCAGCGGCGAAACCTTTTCCTCCCGCGCATTCGCGGTCGCCAACGACAGGGGCGAGTACCTCTATTCGATCCACGTGCTGCTGGACATCACCGAGCGCAATCGGATCATGGAGGCGGTACAGACCAGCGAGCGGCGCTTTCGCAACCTGATCGAAAATTCCGCGGACGCCTTCTTTGTCATCGATCCCGCGGGCAAGCTGATCTACCGCAGTGAATCCGGCACCAGGCTTTCCGGCTATCAGGCGGATCAGGTGCTCGGGCACCAGATCATGGACTTCCTGGTGGCCGAAGACATTCCTGTCGCGCGGCGCACTCTCGGCGAGGTGCTGGCCGCCCCCGGCAGGGTCGCGCGCATCGAGTTGCGCCTGCGCCGGAACGACGGCTCGGTGATCGACGTCGAGTTCGTCGCCAAGAACTGCCTGGACATCCCCGAGGTAAGCGGCATCGTCGTCACTGCGCGCGACATCACCGAACGCAAGCGCGCGGAAGAATTGCTGCGCGAACGCGTCAGGCTGCAAGACCAGCTGGTGCGGATTGCCGCTTCGGTGCCGGGGCTGATCTATTCCTTTCAGCTGCTTCCCAACGGGGCCACCCGGATGCCCTACGCGAGCGGTGCCCTGGAGGAGATTTTCGATCTGGAGCCCGGGCAGGTGGGCGAGGATGCCGCGCCGATCTTTGCGCTGATCCACCCCGACGACGTCGGCCGGGTCAGGGAATCGATCGCCGAGTCGGCGCGCACACTGGATCCCTGGCGCAGCGAGTTCCGCCTGTGTCGCGCCCGACCGGGGGAAATCTGGGTCGAGGCACATTCGGTGCCGCAGCGCGAAGCCGATGGCAGCATCGTGTGGCACGGCTTTCTGCAGGACATCACCCAACGCAGGAAAGCCGAAGACCGGATCGCCTACCTGAACCGCGTCTACGCCACGCTGAGCGGCATCAATACGCTGATCGTGCATGTGCGCGACCGTGACGAACTGTTCAGCGAGGGCTGTCGCATCGCGGTCGACACGGGTGGATTCCGCATGGCCTGGCTCGGCGTGGTCGATCGGCAAACGAGGAAAATCGTGCCGGCGGCCTCGGCCGGCGTGGACAGTGAGTTTCTCGCCGCCCTCGCGCAACGCTATGCGGCGCATGCGCTCGGTGCGCCGGAAATACCGCTGGCAACGCGTGCGATGACGGAAAAGACGGTTGTCGTGAGCAACGACATGGAAGGCGATGCGGCGCTGGTGTACCGCGACAGGCTGGTCGCAGCCGGGATCGGCTCCATGGCCATCCTGCCCCTGGTGGTTGCGGGCGAGGCACTTGCCATGCTCACGCTGTATGCCGGCGAACCTGAATTCTTCCGCGATGAAGAGCTGAAGCTGCTGATCGAGCTGGCCGGCGATATCGCCTTCGCGATGGAGCACATCGACCGGCGCGAGCGGCTCGATTTCATGGCCAACTACGATGAGCTCACCGGACTGGCGAACCGCAGCCTGCTGCTCGACCGGGTAACGCAGTACATCAACAGCGCGGCCAGGGACGGTCACCCGCTGGCGGTGTTCCTGGTCAATCTGGAGCATTTCAAGAACATCAACGACAGCCTCGGCCGCCCGGCCGGCGACGAACTGCTGAGGCAGGTAGCGCAATGGCTGACGCGCACCACCGGCAATGCCGATCTGCTGGCGCGCGTGGGCGCGGATCATTTTGCCGTGGTCCTGCCCAAAGTCAGGCAGAACGGCAATCTGGTGCGGCTGCTGGAGAAATCCATCGAAGCCTTCATGAACCATTCCTTCCGCCTCGGCGACGCCGCCTTCCGCGTCGCCGCCAGGGTGGGCGTCGCGATGTTTCCGGATGACGGCAGCGATGCCGAAACCCTGTTCAGGAACGCCGAGGCCGCGCTCAAACGCGCCAAGGCCAGCGGCGAGCGCTACCTGTTCTACACCCGCACCATGACTGCCAGCGTGGCCGCCAGGCTGAGCCTGGAAAACCAGTTGCGCCAGGCCCTGGAGAATCGCGAATTCGTGCTGCATTACCAGCCCAAGGTGAACCTCGCCAGCGGCAGCATGACCAGTGCCGAGGCGCTGATCCGCTGGAACGATCCGCGCAGCGGCCTGGTGCCGCCTGGCCATTTCATTCCGATCCTGGAGGAAACCGGACTGATCCACGAGGTCGGCCGCTGGGTACTGCGCCAGGCCATCGCCGACTACCTGCGCTGGCGTGCCGCAGGCCTGCCGGCGGTGCGCATCGCGGTGAATGTGTCGCCGCTGCAGCTGCGCCATCGCGGTTTCGTCGCCGAGATCGAACAGGCCGTCGGCGTCGATGCGCAGGCGGCGGCCGGGCTGGAACTGGAGATCACGGAAAGCGTGATCATGGAGGACGTCAAGCGCAATATCGCCAGCCTGCAGGCGATCCGCGACCTGGGTGTCAGCGTCGCGATCGACGACTTCGGCACCGGCTTCTCGTCGCTCAGCTACCTCGCCCGGCTGCCGGTGGATACGCTGAAAATCGACCGTTCTTTCGTCATCGACATGACCGCCGGACCGCAAGGCCTGGCGCTGGTGTCGACCATCATCAACCTGGCCCAGTCGCTGAAGCTCAAGGTGGTGGCCGAAGGCGTCGAAACCGAGGAGCAGCAACGCATGCTGCGCCTGCTGAACTGCGACGAAATGCAGGGCTACCTCTTCAGCAAGCCGCTGCCGGCGGCGCTCTTCGAAACGCAATTCCTGGCGCGGCTTGCGCCGGATGACAAACCGGCATGAAACCAGGCTGTCGCCATGCGCTGCTGCAATGAATAGTCCCGTTTACCTGGATACGCGCAGCCTGCTCATCGTCGCCGTCGCCATGGCGGTGCTGATGGGCCTGGTGTCGCTGCTGTTCGGCAGTCTCAGGCACGGCATGCGGGCGCTGAAGTTGTGGGGCTGGAGCCTGCTGGCTTTTGCGCTTGGAATGGGCCTGGTGGCACTGCGCGGGCGGGTGCCGGATTTGGTCGGCGTGGTGATCGCCGATACGATCCTGTTTGCCGCGGCGATCCCGATGTTGCGCAGCCTGCACAGCTTCCATGACGCGCCGGACAGGGATGTTGCGGGCTGGTTGCTGGTGGCGCTGGGCTTCGTGCTCATCACGGTGTCGTCGCTGATCTGGCCGGACAACACCGCGCGTATCGTGGAATTTTCCGCGGTTGTTGCGCTTCAGTATTTCCGCATGGCCGGCTACCTGTTCAGCACCCTGCCGAGGCAGGGGCGGCTGCCGCAAGCCTTCACCGCGGCGGTGATAGCGACTTTCGGCGCCTCGTCGGCGGCACGCGTGGTGCTCACCCTGACGGCGGGAAGGATCGACGACCTGTATCAGCCCAGCCACGTGCAATCGATTTCCGTGCTGGCCTACATCGTGATCCTGGTCGCGGCCACGCTGGGCGTGATGTGGATGGCTTTGCAGGCGGCCAGGGATGAACTCGCCGAAAGCGAATTGCGCCTGACCGAAGCGCAAAAGCTCGCCCATATCGGCAACTGGACGCTGGACCACCGGCGCAATGCATTGACGTGGTCCGACGAGATCTACCGCATTTTTGAGATCGACAAGGAAGCCTTCCCCGCCTCCTACGGCGCTTTCCTGAATGCGGTCCATCCCGACGATCGTCAGCGCGTCAATGCCGCCTTCGCCAACTCCCTGAAGACGCGCTGTCCCTACGAAATCACCCACCGCCTGCTGCTGGCCGATGGCCGGGTCAAGCACGTTCAGGAGCAGTGCGAATCGGTTTTCGACAGCGAGGGCAAGCCCTTGCGTTCCATAGGCACGGTACAGGACGTGAGCGAGCAGGTGCTGAAGGATCAGGCGCTGCGGGAAAGCGAGGAGCGATTCCGCACCATCGCCGACTACACCTTCGGCTGGGAATACTGGCTGGGGACGAACGGCGAGTTGCTTTACGTCAACGCGGCCTGCGAACGGATCAGCGGCTATTCCCAGGCGGAGTTCCGCGCCGATCCGGAACTGATCCGGCGCATCGTGCATGCGCAGGATAGGCCCGCCTACGAGGAGCATTTGCAGCATGTCTATGGGCCGGAAGGCGTCCAGCTCGAATTCCGCATCGTGACCAGGACGGGAGAACCGCGCTGGATCGCCCACGGCTGTCAGGCCGTATTTGCGCCGGACGGCAGGCCCCTCGGACGGCGCATCAGCAACCGCGACATCACCGACCTCAAGAACGCCGAAGAGTGCGCCCGGCAGTTGGCGTTTTTCGACAGCCTGACGAAATTGCCCAACCGCCGCATGCTGCTCGATCGGCTGAACCATGACTTGGCACAGGCCAGGCGCTTTGGCCGGCCCATGGCGGTGATGTTCCTCGACCTCGATCATTTCAAGGAGACCAACGACACCCTCGGCCACGACGCCGGCGACTGTCTCCTGCGCGAGATGGCGGGCCGACTCGCGGCCTGTGTGCGTGCCGGCGACACCGTGTCGCGGCCCGGCGGCGACGAATTCGTCATCGTCCTGCCCGAGATCGCCCATGCCCAGGCGGCGGCCGTGGCCGGCAAGATCCTCGATGCCATCCGCCAGCCGGTCCATATCGCCGACCACCTGCTCACGGTGACGGCAAGCATCGGCATCGCGATCCGCGAAGCCCATGCCGAGGACAATGCGGCCGATTTGATGAAGCAGGCGGACATCGCGATGTACCAGGCGAAGCAGGCCGGGCGCGACGGCTACCGCGTGTTCGCCGCGACAGGCGCCTGAGCGCCCGGCAGCGACAAGAGTTGGTGCTGGCGACACGGCGATGCGGCGTGCAAACTAAACCGCTTGATGCATAATTGACACCTGAAGCAGGCACTAAAACAAAGCTAATACGGCAGTTTTCCCGGGAGGAGATATCGGGTGTTGCAGCTCCTGCAATTGATCGTCAGCGGAGCAGCGATCGGTTGCATTTATGCGCTGATCGCCCTCGGCTTCGTGCTGATCTACAAGGCCACCGAAACCGTCAATTTCGCCCAGGGCGATCTGATGATGATCGGCGGCTTCATCGGCCTCTCGGCCATGACGGTGATCGGCCTGCCCTTCGCCCTGGCCTTTGCCGCCACCATCGCCGCCATGGCACTGGTCGGCATGGGCACCGAGCGCCTGGTGCTGCGCCCCCTGCTCGGCCAGCCGGCCTTCACCGTGGTGATGATCACCATCGGCCTGGGCTACCTGGCGCGCGGCGTGGTGACCATGATTCCCTACTGGGGCACCGAAACGCACACGCTGCCGGTGCCCTGGAAGGACGAGGTGATCTGGATCGGCGACGAGGGCACGGGGCTCGTGGTCTCGGTCGAGCATCTGGTGATCATCCTGGCGACGGTGGCGCTGGTTGCGCTGCTGTATGTGTTCTTCCGCTACACGCGGCTCGGCATCGCCATGCAGGCGACGTCGCAGAACCAGCTCGCGGCCTTCTACATGGGCATCCCGGTGCGCCGCGTGAACATGCTGGTCTGGGGCCTGTCCTCGGCGATCTGCGGCGTCGCCGGCCTGTTGCTGGCGCCCATCACCTTCGTCCATGCCAACATGGGTTTCGTCGGCCTCAAGGCCTTTCCGGCGGCGGTGGTCGGCGGCTTCGGCAGCATCCCCGGCGCGCTGGTGGGCGGCCTGGTGATCGGCATCGTCGAATCGCTGGCCGGCTTCTACCTGCCCGACGGCGTCAAGGACATTGCCGCCTATGTGGTGGTGCTGGTGATGCTGGTGGTCAAGCCCAACGGCCTGTTCGGCGAAAACCTGACCAAGAAGGTGTGACCGGGACCGCGCATGCACTTCCTCTTCAAAACCCGTTACGAGCAGGACATCGCGCTGTTCAAGCATGGCGGCCAGCGCTTCTGGTACGCCGCGCTGGCCGTGGCGCTGGTCGCCGCGCCCTGGCTGCTGTCGGAATACACGCTGTCGCAGATCACTTTCATCGGCATCTATGCCATCGTCTGCCTCGGCCTGATGCTGCTGGCCGGCTTCACCGGCCAGGTCTCGCTGGGCCATGCCGGCTTCCTCGCCATGGGCGCCTACACCGAGGCCTATCTGCAGGCCAATGGCTGGCCTTTCGTGATTTCCCTGCCGCTGGCGGCGCTGGTGGCCGGCATCACGGGGATCATGATCGGCCTGCCGGCGCTGCGCGTGAAGGGCCTCTACCTGTCGATCGCCACGCTGGCCTTCGGCTTCATCCTGGAACAGGCGGTGGTCAGCGCCGAAGCCATCACCGGCGGCAATGCCGGACTCCAGCTGAACAAGCTGGTGATCGCCGGCATCGATTTCGACGACGGCACCAACTTCTATTACCTGGTCACCCTGATTGCCGTGCTCTGCGTGCTCGGCGTGCTCAATCTGCTGCGCAGCCCGACCGGCCGCGCCTTCGTCGCGATCCGCGATTCGGAAGTGTCGGCGCAAAGCATGGGCATCAATCTGGCGCACTACAAGACCGTCGCCTTCGCCCTCTCGGCGGCGCTGGCCGGCATCGCCGGCGCGCTCTACGCGCACAAGATCCGCTTCATCACGCCCGACCAGTTCGGTTTCCTGCAGTCGATCGAACTCCTGATGATGGTGGTGATCGGCGGCCTCGGTTCGATCCAGGGCGCAATCTTCGGCCCGGCCTTCTGGTTCGTCGTGCAGCAGGTGATCGTGGTCGGCAAGGACTGGCTGCCGCCGGCGCTGGGCCAGCAGACGGGATTGCAGCCGACCATCTTCGGCATCATTCTGGTCGCCATCGTGCTGTTCGAGCCGCTGGGCCTGTACGGGCGCTGGCTGAAGTTCCGCACCTTCCTCGAAATCTTCCCTTTCTACCGCAAGGGCATGTTCAAGCGGCAGAAGAGCTACATGAAATCCGAAAGAATGAAGTGAGTCAAAGGCTTTCACCACAGAGACACAGAGGCACAGAGGAAGGCGATTTTCTCTGTGTTCTCTGTGCCTCTGTGGTTCAAATGGGTTTTCCAAGATGACCACCCCGATGCTGCAGGCGGTCAATCTGTCGGTGCATTTCGGCGGCCTCAAGGCGGTGAACGACGTCTCCTTCGACGTCTGGCCCAATGAAGTGTTCTCCCTGATCGGCCCCAACGGCGCCGGCAAGACCACCATCTTCAACCTGATCTCGGCGCTCTACCGGCCCACTTCGGGCGAGGTGCGCTTCGAGGGCGAGGTGATTTCGCGCATGCCGCCGCATGTCGTGGCGCGCCACGGCATCGCCCGCACCTTCCAGAACATCGAGCTGTTCGAGCATGCCACCGTGCTGCAGAACCTGCTGGTCGGCCGCCATTGCCATCGCCACACGGGCTGGTGGCAGGACCTGCTATTCACCGGCTCGGTGCGCCGCGCCGAACTCGAATTCCGCCGCCAGGTGGAGGAAGTCATCGAGTTTCTCGACCTCCAGCATTACCGCGACAGCATGGTGGTCGGCCTGCCCTACGGCGTGCGCAAGGTAGTCGAACTGGCGCGCGCGCTGTCGATGCGGCCGCGCCTCTTGCTGCTCGACGAACCTTCCTCGGGCCTCAACACCGAAGAGACCGAGGACATGGGTTTCTGGATCGAGGACATCAAGCACGACCTGGGGATTACCGTGGTCATGGTCGAGCACGACATGAGCCTGGTCTCGCGCGTCTCCGACCGCGTGCTGGCGCTGAACCTGGGCGAGGTGCTGACGCTGGGCACGCCCGAGGAAGTGCAGGCTCATCCGGGCGTGATCGAAGCCTATCTTGGAGGCACGGACGATGTCTGAAGCGCCGTCGCCGATCCTGCAGCTCAACAACGTCGAGGCCGCCTATGGCGCGGTCAAGGCGATCCGCGGCGTCTCGCTGGCGGTGCCGACCGGCGCCATCGTCACCGTGCTGGGCTCCAACGGCGCGGGCAAGACCACAATCCTGAAAACCATTTCCGGCATCCTCGATCCGCAGAAGGGCAGCATCGTCTTCAGGAACGACAAGCTCGAAGGCCGCGATCCGGCCTGGATCGTGCGCCAGGGCCTGGTGCATGTGCCGGAAGGGCGCGAGATCTTTCCGCTGCTGACGGTGCGCGAGAACCTGCTGATGGGCGCCTACACGCGGCCGGCCTCGGAGCGGGACGCCGTGGCCAAGGACATCGAGGATGTCTTCGGCTATTTCCCGATCCTGAAAGAACGCACCAACCAGCCGGCCGGCCAGCTCTCGGGCGGCCAGCAGCAGATGCTGGCGATCAGCCGCGCACTGCTGGCGAAGCCGACCATGATGCTGCTCGACGAGCCGAGCCTGGGCCTGTCGCCCAAGCTGACCCGGGAGATTTTCGAGATCATCGTGCGCATCAACCGCGAGCGCGGCGTGACGCTGCTGGTGGTCGAGCAGAACGCCCATATCGCGCTGCAATACGCCGACTACGGTTATGTGCTGGAAATCGGCCGCATCGTGATGCACGACACCTGCGCAGCGCTGCGCGAGAAGGACGACATCAAGGAGTTCTATCTCGGCGTCAAGGCTGCCGGCGCGCGCGAGGGGCGGCGCTGGAAGAAGAAGAAGACCTGGAGATGACAGTGGGCGGATGCCATGTGGCAGCTTGACGGCAGGCATTACTGGGCCGAGGAACGCGTCGTCGTTCCCGGCGACAACCTGCCCGAGATGTTCTGGAATGCCGTGGCGCTGCGCGGCGAGAAGACGCTGTTCCGCCAGAAGAAATACGGCCTGTGGCAGAGCCTGTCGTGGAACGCGGTGGGCGAGATCGTGCGCGAGGCCGGCATGGGCCTGCTCGAACTCGGCTTCGCGGTCGGCGAGACGACCTCGATCCTCGGCAACACGCGCCAGGAATGGCTGTTTTCCGATCTCGCGGTGCTCTCCTGCGGCGGCATCAGTTCCGGCATCTATCCGACCGACGCGGCGAGCCAGGTCGAATACCTGATGCAGGATTCGAATTCGGTGCTGCTGTTCGTCGAGGACGACGAACAGCTCGACAAGGCGCTCGAAGTGCGCGAATGCCTGCCAAATCTGCGCAAGATCGTGGTCTGGGACATGGAGGGCCTGCGCGATCTCGACGACGCACAGGTGATCAGTTTCGACCGCCTGCGCGAACTGGGCCGCGCTCGGCTGGCCCGTGTCGGCCCCGAAGCCGCCGCCGCCGAGTGGCGCGCGCGCGTCGCTGCGCGCCGCAGCGAAGACCTGGCGATCCTGATCTACACCTCGGGCACCACCGGCAAGCCCAAGGGCGCCATGCTGTCGCATCGCAACATCCTGCAGTCGGTAAAGAGCTTCAACATGGTGATCGCGCAGAACGAGGACGACGAGCGCATGTGCTTCCTGCCGCTGTGCCACGTCGCCGAGCGCAACGGCGGCGCCTATTTCGCGATCTATACCGGTACCAAGCTGAACTTCGTCGAGAACCCGGAGACGATCCCCGAGAACGTGCGCGAGATCGCGCCGACGGTGTTCGTCGCGGTGCCGCGAGTCTGGGAAAAGTTCTACTCAGGGGTCAGCATCGCGCTCAAGGAATCGAACGCCTTCGAGCGCTGGGCCTACCGGCTTGCGATCGGCATCGGCCTGGAAAAGGTCAGGCGTTACGAGGCGCGCCAGGCGATAGGCCGCGGGCTCGATTTCGCCCACTGGCTGGCGCGCGTGCTGGTGCTGAACAACGTACGCAAGTTGATCGGCATCCATAAGAGCCGCATGCTGATCACCGGCGCGGCGCCGATCTCGCCCGACCTGGTGCGCTGGTACCTGGCGCTCGGCGTGCCGATGCTGGAAGTCTGGGGCATGACCGAAACCGGCGGCGGCTCGACCGCGATGCCGATCGACCGCATCAAGCCCGGCTCGATCGGCGTGCCGGGCCGGATGAACGAACTCAAGCTGTCGGCCGCGGGCGAGCTGATGGTGCGCGGGCCGAACGTCTTCATGGGCTACCTGAACCAGCCGGAAAAGACCGCGGAGACCATCGACGCCGAGGGCTGGCTGCACACGGGGGATGTCGGCACCGTCGATGAGGAGGGCTTCTACCGCATCAGCGACCGCCTCAAGGACATCATCATCACCGCCGGCGGCAAGAACATCACGCCTTCCGAGCTGGAAAACCAGATCAAGTTCTCGCCCTACATCACCGATGCCGTGGTCATCGGCGACCAGCGCCCCTACCTGGTGGCGCTGATCATGATCGATCAGGAGAACGTCGAGAAGTTCGCCCAGGACCATGACGTGCCCTTCTCCAACTATGTCAGCCTGACCCGCTCGGCGGAAGTGCAGCAGCTGATCGGCGGCGAGATCGAACGGGTGAACCAGCAGTTCGCCCGCGTCGAGCAGGTCAAAAAGTTCCGCCTGATCGAGAAAAAGCTCGGCGCCGAGGACGAGGAATTGACCCCGACCATGAAATTGAAGCGTAAGCTAGTCAGTCAAAAATATGCCGAGCTGATCGAGTCGATGTATCGCGACTAGGTCGCCGGCACTGTTGGTTTCAACCGGCAAAAAGAGGAGAGCACAATGAAGCGTTACACGAAACTGGCGGCAGCGGTACTCGCGGCTGCGGGAGTTGGCGCTGGCGCCACGGCGCTCGCCGCCGAGCAGATGGGCGTCACCAAGAATGAAATCGTCATTGGCACGATCCAGGATCTGTCCGGTCCGCTGGCCGGCTTCGGCAAGGCCCTGCGCTTCGGCATGCAGATGCGCGTGGACGAGATCAACGCGTCCGGCGGCATCCATGGCCGCAAGGTCAAGTTCATTGCCGAGGATTCCGGCTACGATCCGAAGAAGGGCCTGCTCGCGGCACAGAAAATGGTGCAGCAGGACAAGCTGTTCGCCATGGTCGGCACCATCGGCACCGCGGTCAACCTCGCTACCTTCCCGACCCTGTTCGACAAGGGCGTGATGAACCTTTTCCCGCTGACGGCGGCGCGCGAAATGTACGAACCGCTGCACAAGCTCAAGTTCTCCTTCGCCGCGCCCTACTACAACCAGATGCGCAAGGGCATCCCCTGGATGGTCAAGGAGCGCGGCGCCAAGAAGTTCTGCGTCATCTACCAGGATGACGACTTCGGCACCGAGGTGCTGAAAGGCGCCGAGGACGGCCTCAAGGACATCAACATGTCGTTCGCCGAGAAAACCTCGTTCAAGCGCGGCGCCACCGATTTTTCGGCGCAGGTGTCGAAGATGAAGGCGGCCAACTGCGATACCGTGGTGCTCGGCACCATCATCCGCGAGACCATCGGCACCATCGGCACGGCGAAGAAGATGGGCTGGAGCCCGAACTTCATCGGTTCTTCGGCAGCCTATACCGACCTGATCCACAAGCTCGGCGGCAAGGCGATGGACGGGCTGTATGCCTTCCACCAGGTGGCCGTGCCCTATGCAGACGATTCCTCGAAGAACGTGCGCGACTGGTTCGCCTCCTACAAGGCCAAGTTCAAGGAAGACCCGGGCCTGTTCTCCGCCTACGGCTACGTGGCGATGGACATGTTCATGCAGACGGCGAAGAAGACCGGACCGAAACTGACCACCGACAACTTCATCAAGACCCTGGAGAGCACCACCTTCTCGCGCGACATGTTCGGCAGCCCCGAGTACAAGTTCGGGCCCACGCAGCACCTGGGCAACGACAAGTCCAAGGTGGGGCAGATCCAGAACGGCCGCTGGGTCGCGGTGACCGACTACCTGACCCAGTAGCAGACCACGCCCGCCAGGGTGCGGCAAATCAGCAACGGGCGTCCCGACCAGGACGCCCGTTGTGTTTGCGGCGCCGGGCTTGCAGCTTCCGCGCAAATAGCCCGCAGGCCCCCCGGAAAGCGTTACATTGCGCCTGCGCGGTGCAGACTGCGCGCCGGGAGACGACGTCGATCAAGACCGCCCCGGAACAGGGAGGGAGACCATGGCATTGAACGACAGCGAAACCCTGCAATTATTTCAGACCATCATCGACAATCTGCCCAGCGGGGTGACCCTGATGGACAGGGATCTGCGCTTTGTCGCCTGGAATTCGCAGATCAAGCGCCTGCTCGACTTTCCCGACGAACTGTTCGCCCCCGAGCCGCCCGACCTGACCCGGCTGCTGCGCTACAACGCGCAGCGCGGCGAGTACGGTCCGGGCGATCCCGAGGAGCTGGTCAGGTCCGGACTGGAGCGCGCGCGCAGAATGCTGCCGCACGTTTTCGAGCGCACCCGCCCGGACGGGACGGTGCTCGAAATCCGCGGCGTGCCGCTGCCGGACGGCGGCTTCGTGTCGACCTACACCGACATGACGCAGCGCAAGCGCGCCGAGGACGAGTTGCGGCGCATCGCATCGTATTTTCAGGCGGTGCTCGACAACCTGCCCTTCGGCGTCGTGGTGATGGACAAGGATCTGCGCATCGTCTATTGGAGCGGCATGAGCGAAAAGCTGTTCGGCCTGCCGGCGGGTTTCGTCGAGAAACAGATGCCGCTCGTCAGCGTCTTGCGCACCTTCGCCGAGCGCGGCGACTACGGCCCCGGCAATGTCGAGGAGCAGGTTGCCCGGCGCATGGAGATCATCGGCAACTTCGAGGCCCACGCGCTGGAACTGCCCCGCGTCGGCGGCGGCGTGCTGCTGGTGCGCGGCGTGCCGGTACTGGTGGACGCCGTACCGACGGGCTTTGTGCTGCTGGCCGAGGACATTTCCGAGCGCAAGACCTACCAGGAAAAACTCGAACAGCTGGCGACCACGGACCACCTGACCGGCTTGCTCAACCGCCGCGCCTTTCTCGAGGCCGCGGAAAGGGAAATACGGCGCGCCCATCGTTTCGGCCAGTCGATTTCGGTGCTGATGATCGACGTCGACCTGTTCAAGTCCATCAACGACCGCTATGGTCACGCCGTCGGCGACGAGGTGCTGCGCCGCGTCGGGTCCGAACTCACGCATGCGCTGCGCGACGAGGATATCGCGGGGCGTATCGGCGGTGAGGAGTTCGCGGTGATCCTGGTCCAGGCCACGCTGCCGGTCGCGACCCGCGTCGCCGAGCGCATACGCCTGGCGTTTGCCGGGGCTTCGGTCGATGCCGGGACCGGCAATGTCGGCTTCACCGCCAGCCTCGGTATCGCAACATTCGCCGAAGGCGTCGATAATGTTCACCACCTGCTGTCCATCGCGGACCAGGGCCTGTATGTGGCGAAAAACAGCGGGCGCAACCGGGTGCACTGCGTGCAGGCAGGCGTCGAGTTGGCGGAAGTCGGCGCCGACGCGAACCGCTAGCCGAAGCCCGGCGCGTTGCAGCAAGGGAGGCAAGACTCGACAATTTAACCGGACTGAGCATTCTTTCATGGAAATGAACTGCGGCCGTACAGCAATATTGCGGTCGGCTGGGCGCGGGACCTGATTCAAATCGCGGGCCGCAGTTCAAACCCGGGATGGAGACGCCAATGGCAGTTGTGTACACCAAGTCGGCCAAGGGCTTGCGCGAGGCAAGCGGGAAAACGCGCGACCTGTCCAGGGACTTGCGCGAACTGCTGAAGGCGTGCAACGGCCTGTTCTCGATCGAGTCGAAATGCGCCGAAGCGGCTCCGGACGACAGGGAATGGATCGCCAGTGCCCTGGCCGATCTGGTCGACAAGGGCTACCTGCGCGACGTCCCCGAGGCCTCGCTCGACAATGACGAACCCAAAGGCGATGGCGGCAGCCTGGACAGCCTTGACTTCAGCAGCCCGGCGCAGATCAAGGCCCGCCAAGGCGAGGAAAAAGTCGCCCGCGAAGCCGAGGCAAGAGCCCGGCGCAAGGCCGAAGAACAAGCCCAGCGCGAGGCCAAGGAAAAGGCCCAGCGCGAAACCCGGGAGAAAGCCCAGCGCGAGGCCGAAGAAAGAGCCCGGCACGCCGCCGATGTAAAAGCGCGCCGCGAAGCCGAAGAAAAAACCCGGCACGAGGCCGAAGCCAAGGTCCGACGCGAGGCTGAAGAGAAAATCCGCCGCGAAGCCGAAGCGAAGGTCCGCCGCGAAGCCGAGGAGAAAGCGCGCCGCGAGGCTGAAGACAAGGTCCGGCGCGAAGCCGAAGCTCAGGCCAAACGCAAGACCGAGGAGCTGGCCCGCCGCGAAGCCGAGGATCGTGCCCGCCGCGAAGCCGAGGAACTCGCCCGACTCCAGGAGGAAGAGCGCATCCGCGAGGCCAAGCAGAAGGCCGCCGAGGAAGTGGATGATGCGGCCGCGAAGCTGCGTGCCGAGGTAGCCAACCGGCGCGGACAGCGCGACGGAAGCACCAGCGAACTGCTCAAGCAACTGGACGAGGCGGCGCGGCAGAAAGCGCAGGAAAAGCTCGCCCGCGAAGCCGCGGAAAAAGCCCGGCGCGAGGCCGAGGAGCAGGCACGCCGCGAAGCCGCGGAAAAGGCGCGGCGCGAAGCCGAAGAGCTGGCCAGACGCGCGGTCGAGGAAAAAGCCCGGCGTGACGCCGAGGAACGAGCCGCCCGCGAGGCCGAGGAGAAAGCGCGGCGCGAAGCCGAAGCGCAGGCCCGCCGTGAAGCGGAAGAGAAAGCCCGGCGCGAAGCCGAGGAACGCGCGCGGATCGAAGCCGAAGAAAGGGCGCGCCGCGAGGAGGAAGAACGAATCCGCCGCGAGGCCGAGGAAAAGGCCAGACGCGAAGCCGAGGAAATAGCCCGCCGCGAGGCCGAGGAGCGAGCACGGATCGAAGCCGAACAACGGGCGCGCCGCGAAGCCGAGGAAAAGGCCAGGCGCGAGGAAGAAGAGCGGGCCCGCCGTGAGGCAGAAGAGAAAGCCCGCCGCGAAGCCGAGGAGCGCGCGCGGATCGAGGCCGAAGAAAGGGCGCGCCGCGAGGAGGAAGAACGAATCCGCCGCGAGGCCGAGGAAAAGGCCAGACGCGAAGCCGAGGAAATAGCCCGGCGCGAGGCCGAGGAGCGGGCACGGATCGAAGCCGAACAACGCGCCCGCCGCGAAGCCGAGGAAAAGGCCAGGCGCGAGGAAGAAGAACGCCTGCGCCGCATTGCCGAGAAAAAGGCGCGCGAGGAAGCGGAAGAGAGGGCGCGCCTGGAGCAGGAGGAACGCGACCGCGAGGCCATCCGGGAAAGAATCCGGCAGCGCAGCGCAAAGCGGCGCCGCGTCATCCTGCCGATGGTTTTCGGCCTGCTCCTGCCGCTGGCGCTGGGTCTGACGCTGCTGAATTTCTACTCGTTCGAAGGCAAACGGATCGAGTTCGAAAAGACCGCCGCGGAACTGTTCGGCGTTCCCGTGAAGGCCGGCAGCGCCAGGTTCTGGATTCTGCCGGGGCCGCAATGGCGGCTCGACGACGTCACCATAGGCTCCGATGCGGACGCCGTGAAAATCGCCCGGGTCGGGCTCGGGACCTCATTGCTCGGCCTATTCGGGGCGCCGGTTCAGTTTCACTCGATTGACCTGGATCGACCCCAGGTGCCGCCGTCGATTGCCTTGAAGCTGCTGACCCAGGCATCCACCACGGAGTCGCTGCAGTCGGGCGAGCTCACCGCCACCGGCCTGGTGTTTGCGGCCGATGCCAAGGGCATGCCGCCGCTGAATCTCCGGGCATCCTATCGGGATGGGCGCTTGATGAAGATTTCCGCGCAGGGCGAAGATGCCGAATCCGCCAAGCTCAGCCTGGACATGCAGCGGGAGGACCAGTGGCGGCTCACGCTCGGCGCGACGCATCTGCGCTGGCTGCTGGGCCCCGGCCTGCCGCTCGGCGAAGTCGCACTGAAGGCCGAGCTGATGCCGGCCAGCCTGGTGGTCACGGAATTCTCGGCCAGGCTGCTCGACGGCGACCTCGCCGGCAACGGCAACCTCAGTTGGCAGGGCGGCTGGCGGGCCGCCGCCAAACTCGAGGGCCGGCTCATCGATGCCACCCGGCTGGCGCCGGCATGGATTCAGGAAGGTCGCGTCAACGGCAGCGCGGCGATCGTCGCCGAGGCGGCGAGCCCCCGGGAGCTTGTTGCCCGCGCCAGGACAAGCGGCAGCTTCAACATCGGCCGCGGATTGCTGGTCGGCGTAGACCTGGACAAGGCGGTGCAGAACCGCGGCCTGGGCGAGCAGTTCCGCTTCGAGTCGCTCAAGGGAGATTTCTTTTCGGATTCGCGGACCATCGAATTTTCGGGTCTGAACCTGGTCGCCCGAGACCTGAAGGCCCAGGCTGCGCTGAGCGTCGACGCCAGTCGCGCAGTGAATGGCCGCGTCAATATCGAAGTCCAGACCACCGGCGAACGACGCACGACAAGCCTGCGGGTGGGCGGGTCGCTGGCCGCACCGCAATACCAGCGCTGAGCCTACCCGCGCCGGCTGCAGCGGCCGGCGATGTCGCGATCTGCATCAAGCCCGGCGCCTTGGGCACCGTGGTACCGGGTAGGCCGCCCCTTGATCGCGCGGGACTCCTGACAGACAATGCCATACCGATTGGAGGCCTTTCATGCCCGCCCACTTTCTCGCCACGCTGCCGAACTTCCTCGCCTACCTCGGCGCCGCCATCGTGCTCTTGGTCGCCTTCGTCGCGATCTACCTCTACGTCACGCCCTACGACGAGATCCACCTGATCCGCAACAACAACACGGCGGCGGCGATTTCGCTGTCCGGCGCCATACTCGGCTTTGCCCTGCCCATTGCCAACGTCATCGCCCACAGCGACACCCTGGCGGACCTCGCGGTGTGGGGCGTGATCGCCGGCATCGTGCAGCTGCTGGCCTGGGGCGTGGCGCGCGTAGCACTGCCGACGCTCAGGGAAGACATCGCCGCCGGCCGCGTGGCGCCGGCGGCTTTCGTCGCCACGCTGTCCTTGACGGTCGGCCTCATCAATGCCGCCTGCATGACTTACTGAAAATCACAAGGGAGACCGACATGGCACTCATGGACTTCATCAAGAAACAGTTCATCGACATCATCCAATGGACCGAGGACGACGGCGAGACCATGGCCTGGCGCTTCCCCATGGCCGAGTTCGAGATCCAGCACGGCGCCAGCCTGACGGTGCGCGAGTCGCAGATGGCGGTGTTCATCAATGAAGGCGTGGTGGCCGACGTCTTCGGCCCCGGCATGTACAAGCTGACGACGCAGACGCTGCCGGTGCTGACCTACCTGAAGAACTGGGACAAGCTGTTCGAGTCGCCCTTCAAGTCCGACGTTTACTTCTTTTCCACACGCCAGAAGATCGACCGCAAGTGGGGCACGCCGAACCCGGTCACCATCCGCGACAAGGAATTCGGCATGGTGCGGCTGCGCGCCTTCGGCATCTACGCCTTCCACCTGACCGATCCCAAGGCCTTCCACACCACGATCTCGGGCACGCTCGACAGCTACAGCTCGGAGCAGCTCGAAGGCCAGTTGCGCAACACCATCGTCGGCCACATCTCGGACATCTTCGGCGAATCCGGCGTGGCCTTCATCGACATGGCCTCGAACCAGGTCGAATTCGGCAATGCCCTGAAAGCCAGGATGGAACCGATGTTCCAGAGCTTCGGCCTCCAGCTCGACAGCCTCAACGTGCAGAACATCTCGCTGCCCGAGGAACTGCAGGCCATGCTCGACAAGCGCATCGGCGTGAACATGATGGGCGGCATGCAGGCCTACACGCAGTTCCAAACCGCCGAGGCGATCCCGCTGGCGGCGGCCAACGAAGGCGGCCTGGCCGGGCTGGGCGCCGGCGTCGGCGTCGGCTTCGGCGTCGGCCAGCAGGTCGCGGCGTCGATGGCGCAGTCGCTGAACCCGGCCGCCGCGTCGCCGGCACCAACCCCGGCCGCCGTGTCGCCAGCGCCAACTCCTGCGGCGGCGGCAGCGGTCTCGGCCGACGAGATCGTGGCCACCATTGAAAAGCTGCACGGCCTGGTCAGCAAGGGCATGCTCTCGCAGGCCGAGTTCGATGCGAAGAAGGCGGAACTGCTGAAAAAACTGGGCTGACGCTCGATCCCGCGGAATCGGGCCATGCCCTTCAGCGCCAACTGCCCGTCCTGCGGGGCGCCGGTCGTCTTCAAGTCGTCCGCGTCCTTCCACGGCGTCTGCGAATTCTGCCGCAGCACCCTGGTGCGCCATGGCGGCGACCTGGAAAACCTCGGCCGCATGGCCGACCTGCTCGAAGACGCCTCGCCGCTGCGCCTGGGCAGCGAAGGCCAGCATCGCGGCGTGCATTTCGCCGTGGTCGGGCGCATCCAGCTGCGCTATGAGGCGGGCATCTGGAACGAGTGGTACCTGCTGTTCGACGACCAGCGTTCCGGCTGGCTCTCGGATGCCGGCGGCGAATACCTGATCAGCTTTCTCACGCCACCCGGTGCGCCGCTGCCCGAGTTCGCCGCGCTGATGCCCAACGACGAACTGAAGCTGGCCGGACGCGACTTCATCGTCACCAATCGCGAAGAGGCCATGTGCATAGCGGGCGAGGGCGAGCTGCCCTTTGCCTTCGGCGCCGGCTACCCGGCGCAGCTTGTCGACCTGCGCGCCGGCGACGGCGCCGGGGCGGGCTTCGCCAGCATCGATTATTCGGAAACGCCGCCGCTGGTATTCATCGGCGAGTCGCTGCCCTTTGTGGCATTCAAATTCGCCAACCTGCGCGATGAACACGGCGGGAGCAAACCCGCCGGCGTGGTCAAGGCCCTGCAGTGCCCCGTTTGCGGCGGCGCCATCGGCATCCACGACAAGGCGGTGCAAAGCGTGGCCTGCCCGTCCTGCCTCACGCTGCTCGACGCCGCCAACCAAGACCTGAGCATCCTGCAGAAAGCCGTGGCCGCGACGCGCATCGAGCCCGCGATCCCGCTCGGCAGCGTCGGGCATTTTCTCGGCAAGGACTGGACCGTGATCGGTTTCCAGCAGCGCGTGATCCGCGCCGAAGGCGTCGACTACCCCTGGCAGGAATACCTGCTGCACCACGCGCAGGAGGGCTTCCGCTGGCTGGTCGAAGCGAGCGGCCACTGGAGCTGGGTCAGCCCGCTAGCGACGCCACCGCGCAACGCGGCGGGCATACTGGGCGTGCCGAGCGTGAACCACGGCGGCACCGAGTTCTACCGTTTTTCGGCCGGTTCCGCCGCAACCCGCTACGTCATCGGCGAGTTCACCTGGAAGGTGAAAGTTGGCGAAATCTGGGAGATCACCGATTTCGTCGCGCCGCCGAAGATGCTGAGCCGCGAAGCCAGCCACAACGAGCTGAGCTGGTCGCTCGGCGACTACCTGCCGCAGGACGAAGTCATCGCCGCGTTCAAGCTGAAAACCCCGCTGCCCGAACCGGTCGGCATCGCCATGAACCAGCCAAATCCGCGCACCGAGGGCCATCGCCGCGTCTTCGGCATGTTCTGGAAGTTCCTCGGGCTGGCGGTCGTCGCCCAGGCCCTGTGGTTCTTCGTCCTCGGCGGCCGCACGCTGGTGGACCAGCGCCTGGTGTTCTCGCCCGGCAGGGATGAGCCGGTGACCACGCAGACTTTCCAGCTCGACAAGCCGGCGCGCAACCTGGTGCTGCGCCACGACACCAATCTCGACAACAACTGGCTCGGCCTCGGCCTGACCCTGATCGAAAAGACCAGCGGCCGCGCCTGGACCGCGCAAAGCGAAATCGCCTACTGGCATGGCTCGGACGGCGGCGAAAGCTGGAGCGAGGGCGACCGCGCGCGCGAACTGGTGTTCCGCGACCTGCCGGCCGGCACTTACTACTTTGTCATCGATCCGGAAATCTCGGCCGAGAAGCCGGTCGCCGTCGCCGACCGCATCAAGGTGGTGCGCGACCAGGCGGCCTGGAGCAATTTCTTCCTGCTGCTGGTCTTCCTTGCTGTCTTGCCCATGATCAGCCGCTACCGGGTCAACGCCTTCGAAACCGAGCGCTGGAAGGAAGCCGACTTCCTCTCCAGCGGCGGCGACTTCGGTTCGGATGACGACAGCGACGGAGGCGACGACTGATGCCGCGCATCGCGATGATCTTCAGCCTGGCCGCCTTCACGCTGTTCAACTATGGCCAGTACCGGGGCTGGAGCCTGTTTTCCGACGACGCCCAGGCCCAGCCCGCGCGCTCGGCCAACGCCGCGCGGGCCTTCCACAAATGATGATTCTGAAAGCTACAGTTCCACCACAGAGGCACAGAGGCACAGAGAGAAATCCAGGCGAGAAATGCGATTCGCTTGTTCCTGAAGTTCTCTGTGCCTCCTCTGTGCCTCTGTGTCTCTGTGGTAAGAATTTCAGGCTTCTTCCTTGATGCAGCGCCCCCTGCTGGTCTCCGTCTTCATCGTCGCCTCCTGCGGGCTGGCCTACGAGCTGATCGCCGGCGCGCTGGCGAGTTACCTGCTGGGCGATTCGGTGATGCAGTTTTCGACCGTGATCGGCGTCTACCTGTTCGCCATGGGTATCGGCTCCTGGCTGTCGAAGCATGTGGGCGGCAATTTGCTGGTGCGCTTCATCCAGATCGAGCTGCTGGTCGGCCTGCTCGGCGGCCTTTCGGCGGGCCTGCTGTTCCTGCTGTTCACGCTGCACGCCGGACCCTTCCGCTTCGCGCTCTACGGCCTGGTGCTGCTGATCGGGATACTCGTCGGCCTCGAAATCCCGCTGATCATGCGCATCCTCAAGCGCGAGGTGGCGTTCAAGGACCTCGTGGCGCAGGTGCTGACCTTCGACTACATCGGCGCGCTGGCCGTGTCGGTGCTGTTCCCGCTGCTGCTGGCGCCGCACCTGGGACTGGTCAGGAGCGCGCTGCTGTTCGGCCTGTTGAATGCGCTGGTCGCCGCCTGGGCGCTGTGGCTGTTCCGCGCCCAGATCGGGCCGCTGACCATGCTGCGCGCGCAGTGCGTCGCGGTGATCGCGCTGCTCGCGGCGGGCTTCGGTTTCGCCGGAACCTTCGTCAGCCTCGCCGAGGCCAACCTCTACAACGAGGACATCGTGCATGCCGAGTCCAGCGCCTACCAGCGCATCGTCGTCACGCGCTGGCGCGACGAGTTGCGGCTGTATCTGAACCACAACCTGCAATTCTCCTCGCGTGACGAATACCGCTACCACGAGGCGCTGGTGCATCCGGGCCTGGCCGCCTTGCCCGGTGCGCGCAGGGTGCTGGTGCTGGGCGGCGGCGACGGCATGGCGGTGCGCGAAATCCTCAAGTACCCACAGGTCGAGAGCATCTCGCTGGTCGACCTCGATCCGCGCATGACGGAACTGTTTTCGCAGTCGCCCTTGTTGCGCGAACTCAACGGCGGCGCGCTGGCCTCGCCCAAGCTGAAGATCATCAATGCCGATGCCCTGCAATGGCTCGAGGCCTCGTCGGAGTTGTTCGATTTCGTCGTCGCCGATTTCCCCGATCCGTCCAACCACAGCCTCGGCAAACTCTACTCGACGGCCTTCTATCGCCTCTTGAAGCAGCACGTCGCCGCGACCGGACGCATCGTCGTGCAGGCCACCTCGCCGATGTATGCGCGGGAGAGCTTCTGGACCGTGGTCGCCACGCTGGAAGCCGCCGGCTGGCAGACCGCGCCCTATCACGCACTGGTGCCGAGCTTCGGCGAATGGGGCTTCATCCTCGCCGGCCGCCGCGAGTACCGGCCGCCCGCGGCGATCCCGGTAGCGACGCGTTTCATCACACCCGACGCGCTGCCCGCGCTGTTCCACTTTCCCGTCGACATGGCGCGCGTTGCCGCCGAACCCAACCGGCTCGACAACCAGAATCTGGTGCGCATCTTCGAACGGGAGTGGGGCAGGGTGCAGGCGCCCTGAATCGGCTTCGCCAGCCTGAATAGTCAGCGCTTGCCGGCCCGCGAAGCGGAATCCCCGGCAGACAGAGTCCGGCACGGCGACAGCGGTCGCCTTTGTCCATCAGGGGTATTCCAGTAGAGTAGCGGCTTTGGCGAACTCGCCTCGAATCCCTCTCCCAGCAAAAGCTGACCGCTCTCGACGACCAAAAAAAATTCCTCCTTCACAAGGCCTTCTCCAGCCAACTTTAAGGACCCCGACCATGGCAGTTCAACCCGCACAATTCGACGGACAAAACATTCGCCGGGTATACGACGAGGAATCGGAAACCTGGTGGTTTTCCGTTATCGACGTGGTGGAAGTCCTGACCGATAGCAGCAACGCCAATCGCTACTGGTCCGACCTGAAGCGCAAGCTCGGCCAAGAGGCCGGCTCCGGCCAACCTTACGAAGAAATCGTAAGGTTGAAAATGCTTGCGGCCGACGGCAAGTTGCGTGAGACCGATTGCGCCAAAGCAGCCACGTTGCTGCGCATCGTACAAAGCATCCCCAGCCCCAAGGCCGAGCCGATCAAACTCTGGCTCGCGAAAGTCGGCTACGAGCGCATGCAGGAAATGGGCGACCCCGGCCGCGCGCTCGACCGCGCCCGCGAGACCTGGCAGAAACACGGGCGCAGCGAGAAGTGGATCCAGCAACGCATGACCGGGCAGGAAACCCGCAACAAGCTGACCGACTACTGGGCCAATCACGAGATCAAGCAGGGCGAGGAATTCGCCGTCCTCACCAACATCATCCATCAGGAATGGACGGGCGTCAGCGTCAAGGCGCACAAGAAGCTCAAGGGTTTGCAGGATCACAGCCTGCGCGACCATATGAGCGAGGCGGAACTGATTTTCACGGCGCTGGCGGAATTGTCTACGCGCCAGATCGCCGAGACCGACGAGGCCACCGGCATGGCCGAAAACACCGAAGCCGCCACCAAGGGCGGCGCCATCGCCAAGCAGGCGCGCAAGGCTCTGGAGGCGAAAACCGGCAAGCCGGTGGTGACGGGCGAAAACTTTCTGCCGCCCGGTGGCACGAAACCTCGCAAGCTGCCGACAAAGGCGTGAAATGTGCCGTGTCGCCAGCGCCGACTTTCCCCGGACGATCTGTCATCAGTTTGAAAGCATCCACCCGTTTTACGATGGCAATGGCTGCACCGGGCGCATCCTGAATTTGCCGATGCTGCAACGCGAAGGTCTGATGGAATTGCCGGTGTTGTATCTGAGCCGGTATATCGCCTCGACCAAGGCGCAGTATTACCAGTTACTGCAAGCGACCCGCGAGACGCATGGCTGGGCGGGCTGGTGCGTGTATGTCGTGAAGGGCGTGGCAATCACCGCCAGGAGCGCAGTCAGGCTGATCAAGCAACTGCGCGAAGTGACGCAGGCCACCAAGCTCCGGCTGCGCAACGAATTGCCGAAACTGGCGAGTGGAACAGGTCTTCCGCATCCGGCCACAAGCAGCCGCTCACAAATTCGTCGTAAAGCGGACATAAGCCCCCTGTCCGTATGATTTTTGATTGATAAGGAGACCCGGATCGGATAATCTCCACGTCATTCAATACCTTAAAGGCATTTCGACCGTGTCCGAATTATTGGCAATAACCCCGACGCTTCTGCGTCAGAATAACTGTTAGCCATCAGGAGACACTATGCTCACTGAGGAAGTTAAAGCAAATATTGCGAGAGTCCTCGATGAAAGGTTCTCGAAATTCGGGGGAACCACCAAATGCCCTATGTGCGGGAATCCCCATTTGGCACTTTCGGAAGCCTACTTTAATCAAACGCTCCAAACCGATCTTGGGGTTATGAATCTCGGTGGGCCGTCTATCCCGACTATCGGTGTCATTTGTACCAATTGCGGATTTGTTAGCCACCATGCCATTGGCGTGCTTGGGTTGCTTCCTAAAGAGGAGGCCCAAGATGGCAAGAAATGACAAACCCAGTATCGATGTCGGCGCTGAGTTCGCCAAGGGAATTTACTCTAATGCCAAGTTGGTCACCAATGAAGTACAGCCGTACTTTATTCTGCACAAGGACACCATTCGTACCTTCCTGCACGAAAAGATGGCGTTGCTTGCGTCGCAAGGAAAATTACTCGGTCTCATCGGAATAGAAATTTCGCTCATAGCTTCGCTGGTTACTGCAACCTTTAACGAATGGCACGGGATTAAGGGACCAACAATTGAGGCGGCCTTTTTTCTTTCAACGATTGCTTTCGGGATTCTTTCGGTAAAGGAATTCCTTCTCTGGATGAAGTCCCAATCATCTTGCACCGTGGATGCCCTCACCACTGAGTTGGGGAAACGTGGCGCCGTTATTGAGTCGAAGTCTGGAGAAATTGATGGCTAACACTACGTTCGAGGCGACCTGCGCGAATAGCCGCGCATGCGCCCCCACTCCTCGTTCAGTCCAACGAGATTTATCCGCCGCCATGACCCTTCGTGCTCGACTTGCTCTCCCTCAGCGGCGGATAAACGCTATTCGTTAGAGCGCATCGCGGTCTCTGCTTGAACGAGCGATTACAAATAGGAGAAATGCGACATGGCTAGATGCACAGCACCAGTACTTGGTCATCGCTCAGCGAGCGCTGCGGCGGCCTGCCCTGCATGTGCTGGCCGCTATAGCCGCAATAGTGGCTACAGCACCTACGGGTCATACTCGTCACCGCCATATTCCTCACTGGGCAGCAGCGGTGGTAGATCCAGCAGCAGTGCAAGGCCACGCTGGGCGCGAGCTGGTTCGGCTGTCTCGTACACACTGGCCCAAGTGCAGTCACTGACGCCAGTCCGCAATGCCGTTGAAGCGAAAGCGGCGGAGCAGCCTGACCTTCGCGATGTCTTCCTGTGCCACGCGTGGGACGACCGACAAGGGGCAGCCAAGCAGCTCCACGATTTGCTCGAGGCGGCGGGTGTCAAAGTCTGGTTCAGCGAGAAGGACCTTGGCCTAGGCGTGCCGATGATGCGCGCCATCGACAAGGGGTTGGCGGCTTCGCGCATCGGCCTCGTCCTGGTGACTCCTGCGCTGCTAGCCCGCCTCCCCAAGGAGAGCGTCGCCGATAAGGAGCTCTCGGCCCTCCTGGCAAGCAATAGGCTTGTTCCCATCGTGCACAACACGACGTATGAAGCTCTCCGCAATGTCAGTCCCTTGCTCGCCTCCCGAAGCGGCCTGGACACTGCAGAAGATTCAATGGCAGTTATTGCCACCAAAATTTCCGAGCTAGTCGAACTGTAGCTCTAGCACAAGTGCCCCCTAACAAATGGTTGCAGGCGCGACGGCCCTGACGGGCCGCGGCCTGAACTCAAACGTTCCTGAGCGTCCGCTCTCTCGATCCGTCCGCGTCGGCTTAGGGCACAAACCGGGCGCCTGCTCACTGCCTTGCGCCACTCGGCATCGGGTGTTTGACTTGCGGGGTCGCGCCAATTGAGGCCGGTTGGTGCGGTCGGACCGGAAAGGTTCACCGGGAATCGGCTCCGCTTGATTCCATCTTGTCTTGCTGGCACCATTGCATCACAAATGCAATGCACGGAGACCGCCATGAAAACCGCCGCGATTCCCGCCGTGCGCGTTCCGCCCGAACTGCGCCGGGCTGCCGAAGAAGTGCTGGCCGAGGGCGAGACTCTGTCCGGCTTCGTTGCGGATGCGGTGCGACGCAACGTCGAGTACCGGCGCGCGCAATCCGAATTCGTCGCGCGCGGACTCGCCTCACGCGACGCGGCACGCGCATCCGGTCGCTACGTCAGCGCGGCGAGCGTCCTGGGCAAGCTTGACCGACGCCTGAAGAGCGCACGCAAGAAGTCCGCCGGCGCCAAATGAAGAAATTCGTCGTCCGCTTCACGGAGGAAGCGGAAGCGGATTTGCTGCGCCTGTTCGACTTTCTGCTGGAGCGCGACATCGGCGCTGCGGAACGAGCACAAGAGGCGATCGCCAAGGCCGTCGAATTGCTGGAGATATTTCCGTTCTCCTGCCGCAAGGCGGGCGCCGGGTCCGGCGATCCCTTCCTGCGCGAACTGATCATCCCCTTCGGCAATTCGGGCTATGTGGCGCTGTTCGAGATCGAAGGCGACGGCTACGTGACGATTCTCGCTATTCGACACCAGCGGGAAGACGATTACCACTGATGCGCCGCCGTGATTTCCTTGCGGGCGTTTCGGCCACGGGCCTGCTGGTCGCCTGCGGCGGAAAGGCCGCGCCGCCCCTGCCGCCAGGCACGCTCTCCGGCGCGAACGACGTGCTCGGCCATCGCCTGCGCAAACCCGACTTTCCGGCACCCACGGAAACCCGGCGCACCGCGGTAGCCATCGTCGGCGGCGGCATAGGCGGGCTCTCGGCGGCCTGGAAACTGGCGCGCGCCGGCTGCGACGATTTCCTGCTGCTCGAAATGGAAAGCGAGGCCGGCGGCAATTCGCGCGCCGGGCGCAACGAGGTTTCGGCGCATCCGCTCGGCGCGCACTACCTGCCGCTGCCGCCGCGCGAGGCGCGCGCCACGCGCCGGCTGCTGGCCGAACTCGGCGTGCTGCAGGGCGACCCGGACGCCGCGCATCCGACCTACGACGAGAAGTATTTGTGCCACGCGCCGCAGGAGCGGCTATACACCAACGGCTACTGGCAGGACGGCCTGTGGCCGACGCTGGGCGTGCCGGCCGCCGAGCGCGCGCAATATGTGCGCTTCCAGGAGCAGGTCGCCGAACTGCGCCAGCGCCGCGACGCGACAGGGAAACGTGCTTTCGCGCTGCCGCTGGCGCTCTCCAGCCGCGAGCCGCAACTGCTGGCGCTGGACCGCATCAGCATGCACGACTGGCTGCTGGGCGCAGGCTATACGGCGCCCGGCCTGTTCTGGCTGGTCGACTACGCCTGCCGCGACGACTACGGCACGGCGGCGGCGCAGACCTCGGCCTGGGCCGGGCTGCATTACTTCGCCTGCCGCGACGGCGAAGGCCAGGTGCTGACGGCGCCGGAGGGCAACGCCTGGCTGGCGCGCGGCCTGGCGCGGGCGGCGGCGGGGCGGGTACAGCAGGACGCGCTGGTGTTCCGCGTCGAACAGGGAAAGAAGGAAAGCGTCTGCGATGTCTACCTCGCCACCGAGAACCGCAGCATCCGCGTCGTCTGCCGCGAGCTGATCTGGGCCGCGCCGCTGTTCCTAATTCCGCATGTGTTCGCCGCACCGCGGCCGGAATGGCTGGCGGCCATCCAGGGCGCCGAATATGCGCCCTGGATCGTCGCCAATCTGACATTGACGGAAGCGCCGCAGACGCGCGCCGGCCAGCCGCTGGCCTGGGACAATGTGCTGCACGACAGCGCGGCGCTGGGCTACGTGGTCGCCACCCACCAGCAGCTGCGCTACGCGCCGGGACCGACGGTTATCACCTGGTACCGCGCGCTGCACGAGGAAACGGCGTATCACCAGCGCCAACTCTTGCAGAATCGCGACGCCTGGGCCGCGCACGTGCTGGCCGACCTGGCGTGGCCGCACCCCGAGATCCGCGAGCTGGCGACCCGGATCGACATCCACCGCCACGCCCACGCCATGATCCGCCCGCTGCCTGGACGGCTCTGGGGCGGTGGGCGGCGGGATTTAAAGCGGGGCGCAGCCGGCATCCAGTTCGCCCATGCCGACGTGTCCGGCCTGTCGCTGTTCGAGGAGGCCAATTATCGCGGCGTGCTGGCCGCCGAGCGCACGCTGGCACGGCTCGGCGTATCCTTCGCGTCTTCGCTATGAACGGCCTGCACATCCTTGCCGAATTCCACGCCTGCCAGGGCGACCGCCGCCTGCTGCAGGACGCGGCGCTGCTGGCCGCGCTGTGCCGCCGGGCCTGCGCCAGCGCCGGGCTGGAAGTCGTCGCCGCGGCCTTCCACCAGTTTCCCGCGGCGGGCGCCACCGGCGCCCTGGTGCTGGCCGAGTCGCACCTGGCGATTCACACCTGGCCGGAACTCGGTGCGGCGACCTGCGACCTTTACGTCTGCAACTATAGCCAGGATAATCGCGCTGCCGCGGAGCTGGCCTATGGCGCCCTGTGCGCCGAATTGCAGCCGGCGCGCATCGTGCGGCGCGACGTGGTGCGCGGCAGCCCTGAGCAGGATCATGCCGAACCCGGCCTGACTATTTCGGAAAGGACGCTGTGAGCCAGACCCCAACCCGCAGGACGCACGCGGCATCCCGCCGCGCGCTACCCGTCGCGTTCAGGATTGCATGACCATGCGCTTGTTCTTCTTCCTGCTGGTGTTCGCCAACCTGGTGTTCTTCGCCTGGGCGCAGGGCTATTTCGGCGCGATGGACGAAAGCCGCGAACCCGAACGGCTGTCGCAGCAACTGCAGGCCGAGAAGCTGCGCATCCTGCCGACCACGCCGACACCGGCGGCCAAGATCGAGGCAACGGCCTGCCAGATCATCAACGGCCTCAGCGCCGCCGACGCCGAGGCCCTGATGTCGGCCCCGGCCGCCGTCGGCACGGAACTGAAAATCCTGCCGCCGCCCGTGTCGAAAATCCATCTGGTGGCCATAGTCGACCTTCCCAACCAGGCCGTCGCCGAAAGAAAGTCTGCCGAACTGACCCGTTTCGGCGTCACCGAACAAAAAACCGTGGCACTGGCCGACGGCCGCCATGAAATCATTCTCGGCAGCTTCGAAACCGAGGCGGCCGCCAACGAATTCCTGCAAGGCCTGACCAAGCGCGGCATCAAGTCCGCACGCGTGGACAGCCGCGATGCGGCGCCGCTGAAAATCCGCGTCGAGGCGCGCGCGCCGGCATCGACCCTGCTGCGGCAACTGCCGCTGTTGATCGCGCCCCATGCCGAGGCCACGCTGGCTGAATGCGAGAAATGACTTACGTGGTCGGACTCACCGGCGGCATCGGCAGCGGCAAGAGCGCGGTCGCCGACTTGTTCGCCGAGCGCGGCATCCTGGTGGTCGACACCGATGCCGTCGCCCACGCCCTGACCGCGCCCGGCGGCGCCGCGATGCCGGCCATCCGCGCCGAGTTCGGCGCGGCCGTGGCCGCTGCCGACGGCGCGCTGGACCGTGCCGCGATGCGCGCCAGGGTCTTCGCCGACGGGTCGGCACGCAAGCGCCTCGAAGCCATCCTGCACCCCATGATCCGCAGCGAGAGCGAACGCCTGCTGGCCGCCGCTGCGAGCCGCTCGCCCTATGCCATCCTGATGGTGCCGCTGCTGATCGAAGCCGGCAGCTACCGCGAGCGGGTTGACCGCATCGCCGTCGTCGATTGCGCCGAGGCGACCCAGATCGCCCGGGTCATCAGCCGCAACGGCCTGGCCCGGGAAGAAGTGCAGCGCATTCTCGCGGCGCAGGCGACGCGCGCCGAGCGTCTGGCCGCCGCCGACGATGTCATCGACAACGACGGCGACCTGGCCGCCTTGCGCCCCCAGATCGAGCGCCTGCATGTGAATTATTTGGCATACGCGCGCAATGTCGGTTGAGGTTTGCACCGAATTGGGTCACAATTCAACGAATTTTTCCCACTCGGCCGGCGTGTGATCACTTACGAATACCCTCTCAGCGAGCGCGTTCGCACGCTATTGCGGCTTGAGGACCTGTTTGACAAGGTCACGCATTTCGCCGCGGCGGAGGGTGCCATGGAGCACCATGTCGCGCTGGTCACCCTGTTCGAGATTCTTGAGGTCGCCGGCCGCGCCGAGCTGAAATTCGACCTGGTACAGGAACTCGAACGCCAGCGCCAGATTCTTTTGTCATTCCGCAACAATCCCGAGATTTCCGAGGACGCGCTCTCCGGCGCGCTCTATGAAATCGAGCAGGCGAGCACGCTGCTGCTGGCGATGCACGGCAAGATCGGCCATTACCTGCGCGAAAACGAATGGCTGATGACCATCAAGAACCGCGCCGCGATCCCCGGCGGCGTCTGCGAGTTCGACCTGCCGGGCTATCACTACTGGCGGCATCGCGATTCGGCGCTGCGCCAGCAGGACATCCAGGGCTGGATCGCGCCGATGCTGCCGATCCGCTCCGGGCTGGCGATCGTCCTGCGCCTGCTGCGGGCCTCGGGCCGCTCCGAGCAGCAGACGGCGCAGCGCGGCATATTCCAGCTGATGCTGAGCGGCCGCAGCGCGCAGTTGATCCGCCTGAAAACAGGGCAGGGCGAGCCCTGCCTGCCGGAAATCTCCGCCGGCAAGTTCGCCGTCAACATCCGTTTCCTGCGTCCAGACATGGACCAGCGGCCACGCCAGATCGACTCCACGGTGCATTTCGAACTCACGCTGTGCAACCTGTAAGACCCGCTCCACCCCGCGTCGTCAACTGCCCCTGCTGCGGCAAGCCGGTCGAATGGGTGGCCGAGAACCGCTTTCGGCCGTTCTGCTCGGCGCGCTGCAAGGGCGCCGACCTCGGCGCCTGGGCCACGGATAGCTACCGCATCGAGGCGACCGAAGAGCCGCAGCCCGAAGACCAGTCCGAGTAGCGCCTAGCTTTCCCAGGCGGCGCGTATCGCCGCGATGCCGTGGGCGCCGGCGCGGCGCGCCATATCCATATCCGCACGCGACAAGCCGCCCAGGGCAAAAGTTGGCAATGGCGGCACGCCGAGCGCGGCGGAAAACTTCTCCCAACCGATGCCGGCGACACCCGGATGGCTGGCCGTGGCCCGCACCGGGCCGAAGGCCGCGAAGTCGCAGCCCAGTTGCGCCGCCCGGTCGAGTTCCGCGGCCGTATGGCATGAGGCCGCGACCAGCGCAAAGTCGGGGCGCTGGGTGCGCGCCGCAAGTTGCGCGCCCGGCAGATGCAGGCCGTCGGCCCCCGCTGCCGCGGCCAGGGCCGCGTCGCCATTGACCAGCACCCGTGCGCCGTATTGATGGCAGAGGTCGACCGCGGCATGGACGAAAGCCGCACGGCGCCCCACATCGAGCCGGGGTTCGCGCAATTGCACCAGCCTGAGCCCGGCCTCCAGCGCCTGGGCCAGAGCCAGCAGCTGGGCGTCGATGCCGATCGCGCCGGCATGGCTGATGGCGTAGAAATCGGGCAGGGCCAGGGCGGCCAGCACCGGCGCGTTGGCCGGCAGCATCGGTGAAACGCTCAGGCCGTCGGCGCGCTGCCAGGCCAGCGCGCTATGCACATGGTCGTGCAGCTCGCCGCGCCATTCGCGCACACGAAAGAAGTTGAGCCGCACATGGGCGTGTTCATAGACGTGCTCGCGGCGCAACCAGGGATCGGCGCGCAGCACCGCGATGCCGAGTTCCTCGCCGAGTTCGCGCAGCAGGGCCTGATGCGGCGTTTCGCCGGGCTCGACCTTGCCGCCGGGGAATTCCCAGTAGCCGGGGTAGAAGGTGCCCGGCGCGCGCTGGCCGAGCAGGAACTCGGTGGCAGACCCGGTGGCGCCATCGGACGCCTGTCGTTCGATGACGGCGGCGGCGACTTCGGTGATTTTCCTCACTTCGCCGCGGCGGGCTTTTTCCTGGCGTGACGCCCGGCGTAGTCGCGGGCAAACTGCCAGGCCACGCGGCCGCTGCGCGAGCCGCGCATCAGCGTCCATTGCAGCGCCTCGCCGCGCGCGGCTTCGATCTGCTGCGGCGCCATGCCGAATTCGGCCAGCCAATGGGCACAGATCTCCAAATAGTGATCCTGGCCGAAGGGGTAGAAGGACAGCCAGAGGCCGAAACGCTCGGACAGCGAAACCTTCTCCTCGGTGGTCTCGCCGGGGTGGATGTCGCCGTCGGCGTTGTACTTGGTCTCCAGGTTCTCCGACATCTTCTCCGGCATCAGGTGGCGGCGATTCGAGGTCGCATACACCAGCAGGTTGTCCGGCATGCCGGTGATCGAGCCGTCGAGGATGCTCTTCATCGCCTTGTAGCCGGGCTCGCCGGATTCGAAGGAGAGGTCGTCGCAGAAAATGATGAAGCGCTCGCGGCGCCCGGCGATGAGGTCGACGATCTCCGGCAGGTGCACCAGGTCATCCTTGTCCACTTCGATCAGGCGCAGTCCCTTGGCGGCGAACTGGTTCAGCACGGCCTTGACCAGCGAACTCTTGCCGGTACCGCGGGCACCGGTCAGCAGCACGTTGTTGGCGCTGCGTTTGGCGACGAACTGCTTGGTGTTCTGCGCGATGCGCTGCTTCTGGTCCTCGACGCCCTGCAAGTCCTCGAAGCGGATGCGATGCGGATGCTGGACCGCTTCGAGCCAGCCGCGGCCGGCGCGGGTGCGCCAGCGGTAGGCGCTGGCCGACCAGTCGGTGGCCGGCAGCGGCGGCGGCAGGGCGGCCTCGATGCGATCGAACAGCGTATCGAGGCGATTCATCAGCGGGGCGAGGGCGCGGGTCAGGTCGGACATCGGTTAAGCTTGCGGGCTTTTGAAAGCATGGCACTTTAGCAGATTCATGTTTCGATTCTTTCCCGCCCTGATCGTCCTGCTGGCCGTCGCCGGCTGTGCGCCAAGCCCGGTCAAGCCCGAGCCGCGCGCCGAAGCCTGTCCGGCGCCGCAAGCCTGTCCGGCCTGCCCGGTATGCCCGACCGTGGAAGCGCCCAAGCCCGCCGAAAAGCCGCTGCAGCCGGCCGACTGGAGCGATCTGCCGGGCTGGGGCGAGGACGATCCGGGCGCCGCTTTCGCCGCCCTGGTCGCCAGTTGCCGCAGCCTGGAACGCCAGGAGCAATGGCAGCCGGTCTGCAGTTCGGCGCGGGAACTGGAGGACAAATCCGCGCCGGCCCTGCGCGCCTGGTTCGAGGCGCAATTCCACCCCTGGGCGCTGGTCAACCCGGATGGCACGCGCAATGGCCTGATCACCGGTTATTACGAACCCATCCTCAAGGGTAGCCGCCGGCAGGCGCGCGGCTACGCGCATCCGGTGTTTGGCCCGCCCGAGGACATGATCGTGGTCGATCTGGCATCGCTCTACCCCGAGCTCAAGCACCTGCGCCTGCGCGGACGCCTCGAAGGGCGCAAGCTGATTCCCTACTACTCGCGCAGCGAATGGACACCGCAGGAGAGCAAGCGCTCACCCGAGGCGCTGCTGTGGATAGACGACCCGATCGATCTGTTCTTCATGCAGATCCAGGGCTCGGGCCAGGTGCAGCTCAGCGACGGCAGCCGCGTGCGCCTGAACTACGCCGACCAGAACGGCCATCCTTACCGCTCGATCGGCCGCTGGCTGATCGACCGCGGCGAACTTCAGACGCATCAGGCCTCGATGCAGGGTATCAAGGCCTGGGCCCGGGCCAACCCCGCGCGCCTGGCGGAACTGCTCAATGCCAACCCAAGCCTGGTGTTCTTCCGCGAACTGCCGGTCGAAGGCAGCGGGCCGCAGGGCGCGATGGGTCTGGCGCTGACGCCCGAACGCTCGCTCGCCGTCGATCCGCGTCATGTGCCGCTGGGCGCACCGATCTGGCTCGCTACTACCCGGCCCAACAGCGAACAAGCGCTCACCCGCCTGATGCTGGGGCAGGATACCGGCGGCGCCATACGCGGCGTGGTGCGCGCCGATTTCTATTGGGGCAGCGGCAGCGATGCCGGCAGCCAGGCCGGGAAAATGCGTCAGCAGGGGCGCATGTGGGTGCTGATGCCGAGCGCCTATCAACCCGCGGACGGGGCCAACGCACCAAAATAGACACCGACCGGTATTTGCCGTGGCGCCAGCGCCAACTCTCACCATTGCGGTGCAGAAGCTTGGCCATCCGCACCGCAACGGTGCGCTCTGCGCCGCATGAATTGCGCAACACCATGATTCAACAGTAATTCGTTGCCGGGAATGTTCATTGCTTTGATGCTCCCCATTCGTGCCTTTGGCCTTTGGGAGCCCCACAATGGAGAATTTGAAAACATCCGCCGACGTGCTGTTCATACTGCTCGGCGCCATCATGATCCTGGCCATGCATGCCGGTTTTGCCTTTCTGGAACTGGGCACGGTGCGCAGGAAGAACCAGATCAATGCGCTGGTGAAAATCCTGGTCGATTTTTCGGTATCGACCCTGGCATATTTCTTCATCGGCTACAGCATCGCCTACGGCGTCAATTTCTTCGCCGGCGCCGAGACGCTGGCGCAGAAGAGCGGCTTCGAACTGACCAAGTTCTTCTTCCTGCTGACCTTCGCCGCGGCGATCCCGGCCATCGTCTCCGGCGGCATCGCCGAACGCGCCCGCTTCAACCCGCAACTGGCGGCCACCTTCCTGCTGGTCGGCTTTGTGTACCCCTTCTTCGAGGGCATCGCCTGGAACAACGCCTACGGCATCCAGGACTGGCTCAAGGCAAGCTTCGGCGAGAACTTCCACGACTTCGCCGGCTCGGTGGTGGTGCATGCGGTCGGTGGCTGGATCGGCCTGGCCGCCGTGCTGCTGCTCGGCGCCCGCACCGGCCGCTATCACAAGGACGGCCGCATCGCCGGCGCGCACCCGCCTTCGAGCATTCCCTTCCTTGCCCTCGGCGCCTGGATATTGACCGTCGGCTGGTTCGGCTTCAATGTCATGAGCGCGCAGACGCTGGACAAGGTATCCGGCTTGGTCGCGATGAACTCGCTGATGGCCATGGTCGGCGGCACGCTCGCCGCGACGATCGCCGGCCGCAACGACCCGGGCTTCGTGCATAACGGCCCGCTGGCCGGCCTGGTCGCGGTCTGCGCCGGTTCCGACCTGATGCATCCGTTAGGCGCCTTGGTCACCGGCGCCATGGCCGGCGGCCTGTTCGTCTGGATGTTCACCCTGACGCAGAACCGCTGGAAGATCGACGACGTGCTCGGCGTCTGGCCGCTGCACGGCCTGTGCGGCGCCCTGGGCGGCATCGCCGCCGGCATCTTCGGCGCCAAGGCCCTGGGCGGATTGGGCGGCGTCAGTTTCATGTCGCAACTGATCGGTACCAGCCTCGGCGTGGCCATCGCCTTCGGCGGCGGCTTCATCGTCTATGGCACGCTGAAGAAGATCGTCGGCATACGCCTCGACGCCGAAGAGGAATTCAACGGCGCCGACCTGACCATACACAAGATCTCATCCAGCGCGGAGCGGGAGACGCTCTGGTAGTTTCGAGCTGATCGGAAACAATAAAGTCTGTCGGACGAGAATAAAGTCTGTCGGACGATGAGTTCAAGCAGCAAAGACCCTCGTCAGGGCCTTTACTGCTTTGGGGTCGCATCACACGATCCTGCAATCTGATCCGCACTCAGCCTGCGCAAGAAGATTGTCGTTCCACTTGCCGTCGGCGTGGGTGCGCAGGTACCTTCGAGGAAGAGGAAGAGATCGACCTCATGGCGGTGCGCGCGGAACGAGAAAAACTGAAAGTGGAACTAGCCAAGCTGGAGCAGCAGATGGCGGGATACCTGAAGGAACTCGGTTATGACTGAGCCAAAAGTCAAACCTCCAACCGTTGCAAAGGATGCAACGGTTGCCTCCCCTGCGCCGGATGATGCCGCCCGCGGTGAACTTGTGCTCTACAACACTGAAGACGGCAGCGCGAAGTTCTTCCTGCGTGCGGAGGATGGCACGGTCTGGTTGTCACAGATGGAATTGGCTGCGTTGTTTCAAACCACAATTCCCAACGTCAACATCCATATCAAGAATGTGCTTTCAGAGGGTGAACTGCTGCCCAAGGCAACTATTAAAGAAGACTTAATAGTTCGAATCGAAGGTATCTAACCAGCGTTTCACGTAACCTCGCTGACACAGAATACCTGCAGGACATTTGCAGAGAACTGAACTTCATGGGACATGTCCGCGCCGCTTTTCTGATAGCTCAAAAAGTTCGGTACATTCCCGGCGACCTTCAAAGCGTAGGGACAGCACCCAAGCGTCCGAGGGAATGTCTGCCTGAACGGCGGGTTCGACTACAAGAAGGGATACGGCAACTTGGGCTAACTGAGCCTTCAAGAGATGAGATTATGCAGGCTCTCAGCGAATACAAAATGTTCACAGCCGCGGAATTAGCTAGCTTGGAAAAGGAGATCGTGTTTTGATTTTAAGACTAGTCTCAATTTCCGTTCCCAACGACTGCATCATCATTTAAAACAATGCCAGGCGCCTTTTGTAATTCGCTCACCGACGTATTGACGGTATTGCTCAGGAGGTAGCGGATCTTTCTGCCGATGGCGTTTCAGGTTGCAGAACAAGCAAGCTGCGGCGATATTTCCAGCCGAATCGGCGCCGCCATTCGACCGCGCGTGAAGATGTTCGGCGGTGCACTGGAGCCACCTCGCTTGAGCCAACGAGTATTTGTGAGTATTGGCAAAGGCTTTAATATTCTCAAGCCACATGGGCTTGCTGCAGTAGCAGCAGCGTCCGTGCTGGGCGTTGTAAGCAGCTTTGCGGAGGCGTGTCGGAGTCTTGTACGGCATTCGGGTTCCTTTAATGGGACTAAAGATGAACCCCGCTAGCCGGTTATCGGACACGGGCACCAGCTGAATAGGTCAGACTGGCCCTACATATGCATTCTCAAGAATGCATACAAAACAAATTGTACCCAAAGTGATTCGTTTTGGACAACACTGGTTACGAGCCCTGGTCACGAGCCCTCGATTAGCCTGAATGCCGCTTGTTTACTGGCTCCGACAGACTATATTCCCGCCCACCAGATGACAAATGCAAAACATCGATAGCCCGACGGACTTTGCGGAGTTTTTGCTAATTTTCAGAATTAACAAAATCAATTGGTTAGAAGGTCACTTCCCGACAGACTTTATTGCTTCCGATCAGAGCGTATCGCAGACATCCTGAAACGAACCAAGCCCGGCCCTGCCGGGCTTGTTTTTTGGGCGCCCGCCCGGCGCCTGATCCGGCGCCGGCGAGGGGCGATCTTCCGCCGCGCCGCCGCGTTTCGCTTGAAACATATATTTTTTATGTTGCTTTTAGTCCGGCGATCGCATAACATGCATTTTCTGCATAGCTTATAAATTCGCCTTCAACATCGCGCCCCGTCCGGCAGCAGCCCGCCCGGCTCCCAGGTGCGCCACCGTCCATCCCGCCCGATCATGTCCCTGCCCCGCCCCGCCCGGCGCGTCATCGAAATCAAGCCGGTCATCGACCCGGATGCCAAGGTCTACCCGCGCTCGATACAGGGTGTGTTCCAGCGCTGGCGCTGGGGTTTCGTCTGGCTCACGCAGCTGGTTTTCTACGGCCTGTGCTGGCTGCCGTGGAACGGCCGGCAGGCCATACTGTTCGATCTGGAAGCGCGCCGCGCCTATCTGTTCGACCTCGTGCTGTGGCCGCAGGACGCCATCTACCTGGCGCTGCTGCTGATCCTCTGTGCGCTTGCGCTGTTCCTGTTCACCACCGTCGCCGGACGCCTCTGGTGCGGCTACAGCTGCCCGCAGACGGTCTATACGGAATTGTTCCTGTGGATCGAGAAACTCGTCGAAGGCGACCGGCCGCGGCGCATGAAACTCGATGCCGCAGCCTGGTCGCCGCGCAAGCTGCGCATCAAGGCCACCAAGCATGCGCTCTGGCTGCTGGTCGGGCTGTGGACCGGCATCAGCTTCGTCGGCTATTTCACGCCTATCCGCGAACTGACGCAGAACCTAGCGACGCTTTCGCTGGGCCCCTGGGAAAGCTTCTGGGTGCTCTTTTATGGCTTCGCGACCTACGGCAACGCCGGCTTCCTGCGCGAACAGATGTGCATCTACATCTGCCCCTACGCCCAGTTCCAGTTCGTCATGTTCGACCGCGACACCTTGCTGATCGCCTACGACAAGGAGCGCGGCGAGCCGCGCGGCAGCCGCGCCAAGGAAGTCGACGCCAAGGCCGCCGGCCTCGGCGACTGCATCGACTGCAGCATCTGCGTGCAGGTCTGCCCGACCGGCATCGACATCCGCAACGGCCTCCAGCTCGAATGCATAGGCTGCGCGGCCTGCATCGACGCCTGCGACCAGGTGATGGACAGGATGAACTACCCGCGCGGCCTGATCCGCTACGCGACCGAGAACGCGGTGCAAGAGCGCCTGCCGCGCAGCGACATCATCCGCCGCGCGCTGCGCCCGCGCGTGCTGACCTATCTGCTGATCTTCCTCACCGCCACATCCGCCACGGCCTGGTCGCTGCTGACGCGGCCGCCGCTCAAGGTCGACATCATCCGCGACCGGACCACGCTGTCGCGCGAGGCGGCCGACGGCAGCATAGAAAACGTGTTCCGCCTGCGCGTGATCAACGCCAGCGAGCAGGCGCACAGCTACACGGTACGCGCCGACGGCCTGCCCACACTGAGTTTTGCGCAAGCCCCACAGATCAACGTCGGCCCCGCCGCGACCGGCGACGCGACGCTGATCCTCAAGGTCGATCCGGGCGCGGTGCGCATGGGCACGCACCCGATCCGCCTGACCGTAACGGATGCCACCGACCCTGGCGTTTCGAGAACCGAAGCGACGAAATTCTTCGTGCCATAGTTGGCGCTGGCGGCACGGCGGCCGGGCTTCTCCGAAAGCTTCCGCCGCTGCAATGCGCGCGATCTGTGCGATGATTCACCCCATAGTCAAACGGCATCGGGGCGCATGGCACAGCCGGAACAACAAGCACGGGAGGAAATCGACCGCCTGCTGAAGGCCGCAGGCTGGCGCGTGTGCGACCTCGCCGAGGCCAACATCCACGCCGCGCGCGGCGTTGCGATCCGCGAATTCCCGCTCGAATCCGGCTTCGGCTTTGCCGACTACCTGCTCTATGTCGACAGCAAGGCCGCCGGCGTGATCGAAGCCAAGAAGCAGGGCGCCACGCTCTCCGGCGTCGAGTTCCAGTCGGGCCGCTACGCGCAGGGCCTGCCCGCCAGCCTGCCGGCCTGGCGCCGGCCGCTGCCCTTCCTCTACGAATCGACGGGCATCGAAACCCACTTCACCAACGGCCTCGATCCCGAGCCGCGCGCCCGGCCTACTTTCGCCTTCCACACGCCGGAGATGCTGGGCGAGTGGCTGCGCTACATCCGGGAAAGTGCCACCGGGCCGAATATCGCCGGTAGTTACGCCAATGAGCCAGCGCCAACTTTCCTCGCTCGCATGCGGCAAATGCCCGTGCTGATCGAAGACAGACTCTGGCCGGCTCAGGTCAAGGCGGTGCACAACCTCGAAGCCAGCCTTGCCGCCAACAAGCCGCGCGCACTGATCCAGATGGCGACCGGCAGCGGCAAGACCTTCACCTCCATCAGCTTCATCTACCGCCTGATCAAGTTCGCCGGCGCGCGGCGCGTGCTGTTCCTGGTCGATCGCGGCAACCTCGGGCGCCAGACCAAGAAGGAATTCGACCAGTACCTCTCGCCCTACAACAACTTCAAGTTCGGCGAGGAGTACATCGTCCAGCACCTGACCAGTAACAACCTGGACAAGAGCGCGCGCGTCGTCATCTGCACCATCCAGCGCATGTACTCGATGCTTCGCGGCCGCGAACTGCCCGAGGAGGAAGACGAGCATTCCGCCGAAGGCGTCGAATCGCTGTTCGCCGATGCGCCGCCCATCGACTACAACCCGGCGATCCCGATCGAGAGCTTCGACATCGTCGTCACCGACGAGGCCCACCGCTCCATCTACAAGCTGTGGCGCCAGGTGCTCGACTACTTCGACGCCTACCTGATCGGCCTCACCGCCACGCCCAACAAGCAGACCTTCGGCTTCTTCAACCAGAACCTGGTCATGGAATACGGCCACGAGCAGGCCGTGGCCGACGGCGTCAATGTCAATTACGACGTCTATCGCATCCGCACCGAAGTCACCGAAGCCGGAGCCAAGGTCGAGGCCGGCTACTGGGTGCAGGTGATGGAGCGCGACACGCGCCGCCGCAGCGACTGGCAGCTCGACGAGGATTTCGACTACGACCCCGCCGAACTGGACCGCAGCGTGCAGACGCCCGACCAGATCCGCACCGTGGTGCAGACCTTCCGCGACCGCTGGCAGGCCGAGATGTTCCCCAGCCGCACGGAACTGCCCAAGACCCTGGTCTTCGCCAAGGACGACAACCATGCCGAAGCCATCGTTCAGATCATCCGCGAGGAATTCGGCCGCGGCAACGAGTTCGCGCAGAAGATCACCTACCGCAGCACCGGCGACAGCCCGGAAAACCTGATCCGCGCCTTTCGCAGCAGCTACTACCCGCGCATCGCCGTCACCGTGGACATGGTCGCCACCGGCACCGACATCAAACCGGTCGAGATCGTCGTGTTCCTGCGCAGCGTGAAAAGCCGCAGCTTCTTCGAGCAGATGAAGGGCAGGGGCGTGCGCATCATCGAGCGCGCCGATCTGCGCGCGGTGAACCCCGGCGAGCACGTGGTCAAGGATCATTTCGTCATCGTCGACGCCGTCGGCGTCTGCGAGCGCGACAAAACCGACAGCCGGCCCATGGACACGAAGAAAACCGTGCCCTTCGACAAGCTGCTGCAAGCCGTGGCGCTGGGTAACGTCGAACCCGATGTGCTCTCAAGCGTCGCCGCAAGACTGGCGCGGCTGGAGCGCGACCTCAGCGATACCGACAAAGCCAAAGTCATCGCAGCCAGCGGCGGCCACGACCTGAAGAGCCTGGCGCGCAACATCGTCAACGCCCTGCGCACCGACCTACCTCCCCTTCAAGGGGAGGGCCGGGGTGGGGATGGGGCCTCAACCGCGCTCCAGCAAGCCGTGAAGCCGTTGGCCAACCCCGCCCTCCGCAACCTCCTCCTAAAACTCCGCCAGCAGGCCGACCAGATCATCGACATCGTCACGCAAGACACACTCATCGAAGCCGGCTTCAGCGCCGCCGCCACCGAGCGCGCGAAAAGCCTGGTGCAAACCTTCGAAGCCTTCATCGCCGAACATCGCGACGAAATCACCGCCCTGCAAATCCTCTACAACCGCCCGGTCAAAGCTCCGCTCAGGTTCGAGGACATCAAGGCCCTGGCCGACACCCTGCACGCGCCGCCGCATCTGTTCGACGAATCGTCGCTGTGGCAGGCCTACGCTCTGCTTGCCAAGAGCAAGGTGAAAGGCAGCAGCACTCGGCGTATCCTCACCGACCTCGTCAGCCTGGTGCGCTTCGCCATGCACCAGGAAAACGAACTCGTGCCCTACCCCGAACGCGTCGCCGCCAACTTCAAGGCCTGGCTGGCGCAACAACAATCCCTCCCTCTCCCTCAGGGAGAGGGCCGGGGTGAGGGTGGGGTTTCCCGCTTCACCCCCGAACAACAACACTGGCTGGAAATGATCCGCGACCACATCGCCGCCAACCTCGGCATCAATATCGACGACTTCGAATACGCCCCCTTCAACACCGAAGGCGGCCTCGGCCGCGTGCATCAGCTTTTCGGCGAGCAACTTCCGAAGGTGATTGAGGAACTGAATCGGGAGTTGGTGGCGTGAGCGGCCAGCAACTTCATGTAGCCGAGAGATTGGCCACTTACGAAGTCATCAAACAGATTGAGGCTAAGACGTGGCCGACAGTGCCGCTGAGCGAAGCTGTCGATATTAATCCAAAGGCCGATCGCAGCCTTCTCACTGACGATACGGAAGTGACGTTCGTACCAATGGCAGCTGTCGAGGCCGCAAGCGGACGCGTCGACACAAGCACAGTGCGGCGTTACGAAAAAGTGAAGAAGGGCTATACGCATTTTCGCGACGGCGATGTCCTCTTCGCGAAAATCACGCCATGCATGGAAAACGGCAAGATGGCCGTCACGCATGGCCTGCGTAATGGTGTCGGCCTTGGCTCCACGGAGTTCCATGTTCTGCGGCCGCGCAAGGGCGTCGATCCCCACTACGTCTATCACTTCGTCTCCAGTACCCGATACCGCTCTGAAGCTGCGCATCACATGACCGGGGCTGTCGGCCAAAAGCGCGTCCCACTCTCCTTTCTCGAACAAAGCCAGATTCCGCTACCCGAGCTAGACGAACAACGCCGCATCGTCGCCGAAATCGAAAAGCAGTTCTCCCGTCTCGACGAAGCCGTCGCTGGTCTCAAGCGCGTCAAGGCCAACCTCAAGCGCTACAAGGCCGCTATCCTCAAAGCCGCCGTCGAAGGCCGCCTCGTTCCCACCGAAGGCGACCTCGCCCGCCGCGAAGGCCGCAACTACGAAACCGGTGCCCAACTCCTGCAACGCATCCTCGACTCCCGCCGCAGCCAGTGGCAAGGTAAAGGCAAGTACAAGGAACCTGTCGCGCCGGATACCACCAATCTGCCCGAGTTGCCGGAGGGCTGGGCGTGGGCATCAGCAATGCAGGCCTGCGATCCGGTAGTCGATTGTCACAACAAGACGGCCCCCTACACTGATTCTGGAATTCCACTTGTACGTACCACCAACATCCGTGATGGCCGATTGTTGCTGGATGATGTTCGGTTTGTGGATCAGCCAACCTATGAATTCTGGTCAAGACGTTGCCCGCCGGAACCCGGTGACGTTCTCTTTACACGAGAAGCGCCAATGGGTGAAGCAGGGATTATTCCTCGCGGCGTCAGGCTTTGCCTCGGGCAAAGGACAATGCTGATGCGGCCGTCGCCAGCGATTTCCTCATCGTTCTTACTTACCGCGCTCTTATCGCCCGTCGTAAAAGCACTGATTGAACGCGTAGCTGTTGGGAGTGGTGTTAAACATCTTCGAGTCGGCGATGTAGAGCTATTGCCGATCCCACTTCCACCCCTCGCCGAACAACACCGCATCGTCGCAGAGGTCGACCGTCAGGTCTCTCTCGTCAGTGAAGTCGGACTAGACGTCGAAGTTAACCTGTCTCGTGGAAAGTTACTCAAAGAATCTGTTTTGGATCTGATGTTTCGGTCGCAATGATTTCGATTTCTGACATTCTCTGACCAGAAGGAGGTAGCCGTGGCCGAACGCCCGTTCGAATTTGATCTATTTCGACTTGTAATAGTTGAACCGGACGTCTTTGACTTCATAGGAAATCCGGTTGCTGGAGACGAGGGAATATTGAACATTGTTCGCGAAGGATGCTCCGCGCGACATGACGTTTCAACCATAGGCGCAAAGAATCAATGGAAATGGAGTCTTCGTGACTACGACAAATCGAATCCTGACATTTTCGAAAGCTACGGAGGGATTGTCACTACGAGATATGCAAGATCGCTAATGGAGCAAACAGCGGCAATTGTTACTGACGAAACGATCGTCGAGGGACTGTCGCACGCGGAACCTCCTGCTGCAACGCCAATCCGGATCGTTTATTACATGCAGCGGCATCTTGTAGCCGTCGAGCATAATAGTTCAGTGATGAGCACTAAGGCATGGCTGGATGCACTGCACCAAGTCTTCGATTTAGCATCCGCAGCACTTGAAATCCGATCATTGCTTAGATTGGAACCCGTCCCTGAGGCCAATCAAGTGTTGGAGGCATTTTTCTCATTTCAGCGGCTGACCCAACTTCGCGTAACACTGTTACTACCGAACCCTGAAATATCGCGATACGCAAAGGGGCTATACGACCAAATGAAAAGCGGCGGTGTCCGAGAGTACCTCAATGACCTAAAGAGCAGCGTTGGGTTAAGCCAATCTGAAGGGCAGTTACCACATGCGGTGGCATCTCTTGCTCAAGATGGTTACAAGAAGGGGGAGGTGGTCATGAACGGAACGAAAGATGGGAAGCGACGCCGGGTAAGAACAGGGCGCAACGCGGCGAGAGGACAGGTCGATCGCGTACGTGATTTTGTTCGTGGTCAGGCCACCATTGCGAAAACAAGAGAAGCACAGTCGGCCCTTGCGGCAGTTCTTGAAGAGATTGACCGCATGCACCCAGCACCCGACACTGGCAACGAAAAGGCTTAACGATGAAGCTAGCCGGCTATACGCGGCTCCTTTGGGGCACTTTCACCGAGCTTACCTTCGGGGTTGTGCTTTTCATTGTCATTTGTCTAGTCACCGACGACGCTCTCCGCAATTCGTTTCTTCGCGACACAGCTAGCGATTGGATTTCTGTTACTGGGCAGGTTTTGTTTCCCGCTGCCGTTGCGATTTGGATTACCTACGTCAATATTGAAAGTTCTCAATTTGGGGACTACTTGCGATACGTTAAAGCTGCTGGCCCGCTTCACTTCGGATTTGCCTATCCTTCCGTCGTATTCCTCGCAACGACCATTGCGTTAATTTTCGCCAAAGGGACAAAGCTCGCGTTTATGCCAAACGTTGCTGTGTTCCTGTTGCTCTATTCGACAGCGGTATTTTTTGTAATGGTTCTGAATGTGGCATCACTCCTGCGGCTATATGGTGGTTTCCGTGCCGAGTTGACGAGGGAACCGAACAAGGAGGGTGACCCTCAGTCCGCGCATACCCCTTCAGGTGATCGCTAGAGCCATATCCTGACCCAAGACACTCATCTTGATTGTCCCTACCCCCGTCCGCCTGTTCCATATCACGGCCATCGCCAACCTGCCGGCGATCTGTATTGCGAGCGCTTTGCTGTCCAAAAATGCAGGCGCTGCAGCGGGTATTGATTATCAGAACATCGCCCATCAGGGAGCCCAAGGCGCTCGCGCCGGGAGGGCAGTACCCAACCCGCCCGGCGGCGTGGTTCATGACTACGTGCCGTTCTACTTTGCGCCGCGTTCGCCGATGCTGAGTGCCATCGATCATGGGAGGGTAGCCAATTGCCCTTGGCGCCAAGGTGACATCGTTCATCTGGAAACCACGGTCGAGCGTGTTGTGGTGGGGAACGTACCTTTCGTGTTCTATGACCGGAATGCAACGCTAGCCTTTGCCCAACCGTTCACCGATCTGGCGCGGCTGGATGCTGTGGCGTGGGACCTGCTGACCGAAGCGCCGACACTGGACGGCTTCTGCAAGTTTTGGCAGAACCGGCTGAGCGTGCAACGGCACGCGGATCGCATGGAGCGTCGCCAGGCGGAGTTCCTGGTGCGCGACCGTGTGCCTCTCGATCGCCTTGTCCGAATCGGCGTAATGGACGAAAATTGCGCCGCTGCTGTGCGGACTTTCCTGGCTGATGGCGGCGTAGACTTATCGGTGGAAGTGAAGCCGGACTGGTATTTTCTCGGGCAATAGATATGAGCCTTACCCTCACCCACGGCAATTTGTTGAAGCAAGGCGATGTCGACGCCATCGTCAACACGGTGAATTGCGTTGGCGTCATGGGCAAGGGCATCGCGCTCCAGTTCCGCAACAAGTGGCCGGAGAATTTCCGCGCTTACGCGGCGGCCTGCAAGGCGAAGCAGGTACGCCCCGGTCGCATGTTCGTGTTCGATTCGGGTGCGCTGGTAAAGCCCAATTTCATCATCAACTTCCCTACCAAAGACCATTGGCGCGGCAAGTCGCGCATCGAGTTCATCCGCGATGGGCTGGCGGACCTGGTGGAGCAGATTCGTCGGCTCGACATCCGTTCGATCGCCATTCCACCTTTGGGATGTGGCAATGGCGGGCTGGACTGGGCTGAAGTAAGGCCGCTGATCGAGTCCGCATTTGCTGAGCTACCCGAGGTCGAGGTACGGCTGTTCCCGCCCGACGGAGCGCCCGAACCGAAGAGCATGGAAGTGCGAACCGAGCGGCCGCGCATGACTCCCGGCCGCGCGGCCGTGCTCACGGTGCTGGATACGTATCGTGCACTCGGCTACGGCTTGTCGAAAATCGAAGTACAGAAGCTCGCCTATTTCCTGCAGGAGGCAGGCGAGGCGCTGAATCTGCCGTTCGAGAAACATGCTTACGGCCCGTATTCCGACACATTGCGCCATGTGCTCAACCGGATGGAGGGGCATTTCATTCGTGGACTTGGCGATGGTGTTTCGGAAGCCGAGATCGAGCCCGTGCCCGAGGCCATGGCGGAAGCCGAGGCGTTTGTCGATGCCAACGGACATGAGGCGCTGGCAGAGCGGGTGCGGCATGTGAGCGAGCTCATTGAGGGCTTCCAGTCGCCCTATGGCATGGAGTTGCTGGCCACCGTGCATTGGGTCGCAAGGCACGAAGGGGCGGCCACTCAAGAGCAGGCGCTTGCCGCAGTGCGTGGCTGGAATGCGCGCAAGAAGGCACTGATGGCGCCGGAGCATGTCGCCGCGGCATGGAATCGGCTGGAACAATCCGGCTGGCTGAACTGAATTTTCGATCGGCCGATGCAGATGCCGCGCCTGCTTTGATTGCGCGTCGCACCCACTGAAACTATCAAAGCCATAATCAATGGGCGCTGCGGCGGGGTCGATAAACATGGCTTTGCAACAAGTAGATAGCTTTGTTGATTTGGTGTTCAGTCTGCGAGTCGCTAACAAAGCCACGCGCATTCCTGCTTAAGGAATAGCTCGCCGCCCCGCCGGCGCCGACTTTCGCGTTTCATTTCCCGTGGCAGGGCTGTAAACTTAACTCTGGCGCTTCCGCCGCTCATCCCCGGAGATTCCCGTGAAAACCATCGAACGTTCATTTCGCCTTGAGGCGAGCGAAGGGCTCGGTGGCAAACCTCGCCCCGAACTGATCGGGCCGGTGCTGGCCCATTTGCATGAAACCTTGCAGGACACGGTGCGGATGGGCTTCCTGCATTCCAGTCGGGCACGCGGCCGCGTGCCGGCGTCGCTGCGGCTGGCGGCCGACGTGCGTTATCTTGGCCATTCCGCCGACGGCGATACGGCCACGCTGCTGCACTTCGAGGTGCCGTCCTTCGGTGAGGCGGCGGCGGACCTGTATCGCCAGCAAAGCCTCTGGGAGGATGGTCCGCAGCCGGAACAAACAGCGTTCGAATTGCTCGGCTCGGCGCTAAGCGACGTGGCCGCCCGTTGCACCGACAGCAGTCGTTTCGACAGCGGCTTGCTGCGCCGCTTTGCCAGTTATCGACGCATGTTCGGGCGCGGACACTTGAACCGGATCGCTCTGCCTGATACGGCACTGCCGCACCCGGGGCAACTCGACGCTTCAGTGGCCGAAGCTGCCAAAACTCTGTTCTCGGCAACACCCGCTCCTCGACGCGTGCGCGTTGCCGGCCGGCTTGATGTGCTTGGCGCAAGCCAGGGCGTGCTGAAGCTGGATACTGGCCAAGGTGCCATCGTTACCGCCCTGTGGGAAGGTGATGTTGAAGCACTCAAGGATTATTTCAACAAGGACGTCGTAATCGAGGGCATGGCAATGTTCCGTCCTTCTGGTGGACTTTTGCGCGTGGATGCCACGGCCATTGCCGCCGCATCAGCGCGGGACGAGTTTTTCCGCATCGTGCCTTCCGGCATGTTGACGCAAGATGTTCTGCGGACTGCCCGTCTACGGCCGGGCGAGAAATCTGCATACGCACGAATTCTCGGCAGCATTCCTGCGGAAGAAACCGACGAAGAGTTTGCGGCGGCTGTAGAGGCCATGAGTTGATCGGCGGATGACGACGCCGATCCCGTATCTGCTGGACACCAACGTGTTGCTGTTCGCCACGCGCGAGAACAGCCCAGTGTCGGCGGCGGTGGATCGGCAGTTCGGCCTGCGGGATTCGCCATTCCGTCCAGCCGTAAGTGAGGTCACCGTAGCCGAACTACTGGCGTTTGCCGAAGGCTGGGGCGATAAGCGCCGGGAATTGCTCAAAGGCATCATTGCTGAACTGTTGGTGATCCCGATATCACGTCCTGAGATTCATCGGCAGTGGGCCAAGCTGTACTCCCATGCCAAGGCCAACGGCCTGCCGATTCAGCACGATCACAACGATGTTTGGATTGCGGCGACAGCGAACGTAGCTGGGCTGAGATTGATTTCATCGGATGGCAAGGCTTTTCTTCCACTGCGGGGTACGTCGTGGCTGGAGGTTGATGTGATCGACGCAAAGACTGGAAGCCTGTTGTCTTGATCGGGCAATTGCCTTAGAACTCCCAACATAAGCCGGCAAGCTCCCAACATAAAGCCCGGACTCTCAACACAAGACAGCAAACTCCCCGGATTGCGGGGCATTAGGACATGCAGCGCCGTCCCGCCAGCGCCGACTATTCGCTATTCGCGAATAGCGAATGACACCAGAAACATATTGACAATATACTGTTTATAAATTAATTTCGCTTTTCGCGAAACAAGAAAATAAGCTGAGATCCCCTATGCGTCGCCCCGTCAATCGCCAGGTTGTGCTCAAGCCGCAGGATTTCTATCTGCTGCTGGCGCTGATCACCGTAAAGGGCGAAAACCAGACCTACCCCGATCTTGCGGCCCTTACGGGTCTTTCGATGTCGGAGGTGCATGGCGCACTGAAGCGGGCCGAACAGGCGCGTTTGCTGGCTTTTCTTGATCGCCAGCCGCGCGTTCTTACGCCGGCATTCAAGGAATTCTTGCTGCATGGTGCGCGCTACGCATTTCCGGCGGTGCGCGGGGGAATGGTCGGCGGCGTGCCAACCGCCTATGCCGCCGCACCTCTCGATAAAAAGATCGCCCCCTCCGGTGATCCTCCGCCGGTCTGGCCCCACGCGGAAGGCAGCGCACGCGGTATCGCCCTGATGCCGCTCTATCCGAGCGCACCTGCTGCCGCTTTGCGGAATCCGGTCCTCTACGAAAACCTGGCGCTGTTCGACGCGCTGCGCATGGGTAATGCGCGCGAGCGCAATCTGGCGACGGAAATCTTCGAGGCGCGGCTGTGAATCCCGCCGATCCCAACCTGCAACGGGTGGAATTGGTCGCCCGTGCCCTGGGCGACTTATGCGATGAACTGATTTTTGTCGGCGGGTGTGCCGCCGGGATGCTGTGCACATCGGTACAGGCGCCGCCGCCACGCGCAACCTTCGATGTGGACCTGGTCGCGGAAGTCACTGCCCTTGCCGGTTATCACGCACTGGAGGCACGCTTTGCCGAACGTGGTTTCACTCGCGACATGTCGCCAGATGCGCCGATCTGCCGCTGGCGAGTCGGCAACGTGGAAGTGGACCTGATGCCAACGGATGAGCGCGTTCTCGGCTTTTCGAATCGCTGGTATCCCACTGCCACGGCAACCGCAACGCCGATGATCCTGCCAAGCGGCGTGTCGATACGACTGATTTCGGCACCAGCCTTTCTTGCCACGAAGTTCGAAGCCTTTGCCACGCGCGGTGGCAGCGACTTGATGGTCAGCCACGATTTCGAGGACATCATCAATGTGCTCGACGGTCGTCCCGGTGTCGAGACCGAGATCGCCGCAGCGGGTGGCGAACTTGCCGCCTATCTCGCGGCGCGTTTTCGCGCGGTGCTGCTTCATCCCGATTTCGAAAATACCTTGCCCGGTCTCGTGGTTTACGACGAGCTCTACGACAGCCGGATCGAGACCGTGCGTCGCCGCGTAACCGCCATTGCCAGTCTGAAACCGACATGAACGCTTCCACCCTCGTCCAGAAACTCTGGAACTACTGCAACGTGTTGCGCGACGACGGCATGTCGTATGGCGATTACGTCGAGCAGCTGACTTACCTGCTGTTCCTCAAGATGGCCGACGAGCGTTCGCGCCCGCCTTACAGCCAGCCCAGTCTGGTGCCGGCGGAACATGCCTGGCCGACGCTGCTGGCGAAAAGTGGCGACGAGCTGTTCGACCACTACCGGCACATCCTCGAAGCGCTGGGCCGGCAGAAGGGCACGCTGGGCCTGATCTTCGCCAAGGCGCAGAACAAGTTCCAGGACCCGGCCAAGCTGACGCGGGTGATCGTCGATCTGATCGATGCGGAGAACTGGTCCTCGCTGAATGTGGATGTGAAGGGCGACGCCTACGAAGGCCTGCTGGAAAAGAACGCGCAGGACACCAAGAGCGGGGCAGGGCAGTACTTCACGCCGCGGGCGCTGATCCAGGCCATGGTGACCTGCATCGCGCCGAAGCCGGGCGAGCGCATTTGCGACCCGGCCTGCGGCACAGGCGGCTTCCTGTTCACGGCGCACAACTACATCACCCACAAGAATCAGCACCTGACCAGTGCGGAAAAGCGCCGCCTCAAGGAGGCGGCCTTCACCGGCTGGGAACTGGTGCAGGCGACGGCGCGGGTCTGCGCGATGAATTTGATGCTGCACGGCATCGGTTCGGAAACCAGCGTGCCGGTGCGGGTGACGGATGCGCTGGCGGCCGACCCCGGCGAGCGCTTCGAGGTGGTGCTGGCGAATCCGCCCTTCGGCAAGAAGAGCAGCACGGTGATCGTGGGCGAGGACGGGCGCACTACGACCGAAAAGGACATTATCGAACGCGACGACTTCTGGGCGACGACCTCGAACAAGCAGCTCAACTTCGTGCAGCACATCAAGACCCTGCTCGGCATCCACGGCCGCGCCGCGGTGGTGGTGCCGGACAACGTGTTGTTCGAGGGCGGCGCCGGCGAGACGATACGCAGGAAGCTGTTGCACGAGTGCGAGGTGCATACGCTGCTGCGCCTGCCCACGGGGCTGTTCTACGCGCAGGGCGTCAAGGCCAACGTGATTTTCTTCGACAAGAAACCGGCGTCGGAAACGCCGTGGACCAAGAAGCTGTGGATCTACGATCTGCGCACCAACCAGCACTTCACGCTGAAGACCAACCCGATGCGCGTCGACGATCTGATGGAGTTCGTCGAACTCTACAACCCTGCGAAGCGCAATGAAAGAACGTCGACCTGGTCGCCGGAGAATCCGGAAGGTCGCTGGCGCGCCTACGACTACGGGGAACTGGCGGCGCGCGACAAGGCGAGCCTGGACATATTCTGGCTGCGCGACGAGGCACTGGCCGATTCCGACAATCTGCCCGCGCCGGAAATCATCGCGCAGGAAATCGTCGATGACCTCGAAGCGGCGCTGGAGCAGTTCCGCGAAGTGCTGGCCGACCTGAGGCCCGAGGCCTTGTAAGAGTTGGCGTTGGCGCTACGGCGGCTACCTGGCTTTCGAGGCCAGCTTGACGGTTTCGCCGGCAATCATGAAGGCGCCGCGGCCGCGGTGGTGCAGGGTGCGCGGGTTCTTGCGGGCCGGGTCGAGCCAGGCTTCCTGCACCTCGAGCACGAAAAAGTTGTGGGTCTTCTCGGAATAGTGTGGGTGAAATCGCATGACGATCAGATCGCGGGCAGCATGGAGGTGAGCACCTTGAGGCGGAGATACTCTTCATCGCGGAGTCCATATGCCCGTCGCTGGAGCACGCGAATCTTGTTGTTGA
>JBDRPN010000045.1:0-145614 GCA_043826925.1 Pseudomonadota bacterium | reverse complement strand
GCGGCCGGCATGCTCGAAGTTGAAGACCTTGATGCGCGACTTGGAGATGTTGAACACTCCATGGTTCTCGTAGGAACACGCCATTTCGCACTGCAGACAGCCAGTGCATTTGTTGGCGTCGATGTGCAACGATTTTTGCATTTTCAACCTCCTGTTTGACTCGAATATTCTTGGACTGAATCGTGTTCCTGTTCAGCATGCGACAGGACAATTCCCATTCGCAATTCGCATGCCACATATTTATCCGCGGGATTTCTGCATTTCGGCATCCCGCTGCATAACTGTCGCAGCAAAACGCGACAACTGTCGCAAAGCGAAACAGTTACGCCTCAAGGCTGGCGATGCTGCACGCCGTGACGCAGCATGATGGTTTTCAGCGTGCCGTCGGCCATCAGTTCGTTGATCGCCGCCTGCAGCGCCTGCGCCAGATCGTCGCTCTGCTTCTTTACGGCAAGGCCCAGCGGCCATTGGCGCTTCTGCAGGATCGGGTGCGGCGGCAAGTCGATGGCCATGCGCGCATCGCCCTTGAGGCCGCCTTCGAGTTCGCCCTGTTGCGCCAACACCGCGGCGACTGCGCCGGCCTTCAAGGCGGCCACCGCGTCGCCGGCGGAACGAAAGGTCTTGATGGTATTGCGATAGCGTCCGCCATCGGCGGAAAGCATCACGCTGGCCGCCAGGGTGTCGCCCTCGATGCCGAGCGGGAGCTTTTCGAAGGGCTCGAAACTGTCCAGCGTCGGCAGCTTGTCGAGCTGGCGTGCGATCGCATAGCGTTCCCGGTGATAGGGCGCAAAGAACTTGACCCGGTCCACCCTGGCCATATAGGCCGGATCGATCGGCGCATGCATCATCACGTCCGCCGGTCCGTAGCCGAGATAGTGGCCCTTCCAGACCATGTTGCGTAGGTCGTCCTCCATGTTCTCGTCGGCATCGAACCACAGCGGCGACATCTTGACCCCGAGCTTTGCCGCCAGCGCCTCCGCGAGATCGACATCGACACCGCGGCCGTCATGCGAGAAGGGCGCGAAGTTCTTGTAGAGCGCCACCTTGAGCACGCCGCTTTGCCGGATCTTCTCCAATGCCGAGAGTTCCTCGGCGTGTGCCAGCGGCACGGCGACGAACACAAACATACCGAGCGCTGCAGCAGCAGGAATGCCCTGCAGAAAACTTCGCCAAACGACAACAAGCCTTCGAATCATGGTGACACTCTCCTCGGTTTTATTGTTTTGCCGCCGGGCGATGATAGCAACAGGCTACGCCCAGGCGGAGCGGTCGCGCAGCCGCATCAATTTGCACCGGCCATGATCCACTTGATCAATGACTTCAGGTCCTGCTCGGGCACGCTGTCCATCGGCGGCATCGGCACCTTGCCCCAGCTTCCCGACCCGCCTTTCTTGACCTTGGCCAGCAACTTGGCTTCGGCCGTCTTGTCATTCGCATACTTTCTGGCCACTTCGCGGTAGGCCGGACCGACGCCGCGCGTGTCGACCGCGTGGCAGGACAGGCAATTGGATTTCTTGGCCAGCGCCGCCATCTCGTTCACCGGCGCGGATTCGTCCTCATACCGGGTGTCGAGATAGGAACGGATGGCCCAGATCGCCTCCTGCGACAGGATGCCTTCGAAGGGCGGCATGTATACCGCACCGTTGCGCACCTTGCCGCGCATCACGGAATCCCGGAAATAAATGTCGGTCTCCTTGTCGAGCTCGAGCTTGCGCAGGTCCGGCGCAATGCCGCCGCTGATGGCTTCCAGACCGTGGCAGCGCGCGCAGTTCTGGTTATACGCGGAGGTGCCGATACGAATGGCTTCCTTGTCGCCGCGAAAGGGATTTTCGTCGCGCTTTTGATCTCCCAGCGGCTTCAGGGTGCTGACGTCTACCGCCTGCGGCGTCACGTCGCCGTGGGCCAGGGCAATCGGTGAAAACATCGCACCGGCCGCCAGCGCCAGTGTGGTGAGAAATCGAATCCTTGCGTGCATGTATGGTTTCCTCCAGGAGTAATTGGCCTCGCTTGTGCCGGAACTTGGCCGGCACTGAATCGTTTCGAGAGAGCACTTAGCGTGCCAAAGGCGAACCCGACGGCGCAATGTTCTGATTCCAGATGATCCGAAGCTGCGGGCACGAAACCTGCACTCAGCCTGTTCGTGTTCAAAACAAGGACTGTCGCAAGTTGAAACATCGGATGTATCATTACCGGGCAGGCACTACATATGGTGCGTTCCAAGAAAACGACACCAACAGCTTTGCGCGCTCCTGGAGCGCAGCAGGGCCGGAGCGAGGAGATCGGCCGATGAAGCAGACCAATAGCCATGGCGGGCTGGAATTCACCGCCGGGCGGGCACGCGATCTGGTACGCAATGCCGGGACTGTGCCGAGCGGACTGCTGCCCTCGGCAATTGAAATGTCATGGGCGCGCTGCCTCGATTACGGGCTGGACAGCGACCAGGGCGCACAGTTCGATCCGCTTGAACGCGTGCTGCTGGCCGAACAGGTTGAAAAGAGCCGTCACCTGCTGACCCACGCCCAACCGGTGATGGACGTGCTCTTCGACCAGATCGTCGACACCCAGAACGTGGTGGTGCTGGCCAACAACGCCGGTTACATCCTGCACAGTTGCGGCGATCCGGAGTTCCTGACGCGGGCGGAAAAGGTCGCCCTGGCGCCGGGCGTCGAATGGTCCGAAGCCAATCGCGGCACCAATGCGATAGGCACCGCGCTCGCCATGGGCGTGCCGGTGGTGGTCGACGGCAGCCAGCACTTTCTTGCGGCCAATCGCTTCCTGACCTGTTCCGCCTCGCCGATCTTCGATCCCCACGGGCATCTGAGCGGCGTGCTCGATGTGTCCGGCGATCACCGCAGTTCGAACCGGCACACCATCGCCCTGGTGCGCATGTCGGTGCAGATGATCGAGAACCGCATGTTCGCGGCGGCGTTCAACGACATGCTGACGCTGCGCTTCCATGCCCGTCCGGAGTTCGTCGGCACGCTGTGCGAAGGCATGGCCGCCTTTGCCGACGACGGCACGCTGCTCTCGGCGAACCGCAACGCCTGCTTCCAGTTCGGCCAGAACCTGGAGCAGTTGCGCGGCGCCAACTTCAGTTCACTGTTCGGGCAACCGATCAGCCGCCTGCTCGACCACCTGCTGGTACGCCCGCAGGATTCGATGGCCCTGACCCTGAGCAGCGGCGTTCGCGTCCAGGCACGCGCCGATTTTCGTCCATCGCACCTGCGCCGCCATTCGCGTCTGGCCATCGAGAGCCGGCCGACGGCGACTCAAGCCGCCACCAGCAGCGAGGCTGTTGCGCAATCTACCGCGACCGCCGCCCGCCGTGGCTGCCCGATGGATCGACTGCAGACCGGCGACCCGCAGATCGACGCCGTGGTCGGCAAGGTCAAGAAGGTGATCGGCAAGGACATCCCGATCCTGATCCAGGGCGAAACCGGAACCGGCAAGGAACTACTTGCCAACGCGATTCACTGCGTCGGGCCGCGCGCCGCGAAAGCCTTCGTCGCAGTCAACTGCGCCGCCATCCCCGAGGGCCTGATCGAATCGGAACTGTTCGGCTACGAAGACGGGGCATTCACCGGCGCCCGGCGCAAGGGCAGCATCGGCCGCATCCTCCAGGCAGACGGCGGCACGCTGTTCCTCGACGAGATCGGCGACATGCCGCTGTCCTTGCAGGCGCGCCTGCTGCGCGTGCTGCAGGAACGCGTGGTGGTGCCGCTGGGCAGCGCGAAATCCTATCCGGTGAACATAGCCGTGATTTGCGCCACCCACCGCCGCATCCGCGACAGCGTCGCCAGCGGCCTGTTCCGCGAAGACCTGTATTTCAGGCTCAACGGGCTGACCGTCATGTTGCCGCCGCTGCGCGCCCGCACCGACCTCGACGCCCTGGTTGGCTCGCTGCTCCGGGAACTCGGCGGCGAGCACCCGCCGTCGCTCGACCCCGAGGTGCTCGAACTGTTTCGCCGGCATCCCTGGCCCGGCAACCTGCGCCAGTTGTCCAACCTGTTGCGCACGGCGGTGGTCATGGCGGAAGGCGAATCGACCATCCGCCGCGAACACCTGCCCGACGACTTCGTCGAGGACATCGAGCATATTCTGGTCTCCGCGCCTGCCGCGGAAGCCGCTCCGCTGGCGCAGGAGACCGCCGGCGCCGTCCCGCCAGCGCCAACTTTGGTGCAGCAGCCGGCGCAGCCGCCCGATGCCGGCGCCGGACGCCTGCAGGATGTCGCTCTGCAAGCCATCCGCGATGCGCTTGCGCGCAGCGGCGGCAACATCTCGGGCGCCGCCCGCGAGCTCGGCGTCAGCCGCAGCACTCTCTATCGCAAGCTGAACGGCTGATCGCCGGCATGGCATGGCCCGGCCGGCTTGCCGGCTATGGCATGTTCATTGCTGAAATCACTGCCAGGGCGATGGCGGAAGCATGAAGTGTCCAACAATGATGCATAAGCACACAGGCTGTGCGTCATATGCGGACACCTGACCGCAAGTTCTGACCGATCGACGGGCCGTTCGCCCGGACAATCGAGCGGCGTCGCTGCTTTGAAAACCTGATCGATACGATACCAATACAAAGGAGACGACCGAATGAAGAGTTTGAACGCACTTGCCATAAGCATATCCGTGCTGGGAGCCCTGGCCACCTATCTTGCGCTGGGCCCCCTGGGCGGCGTGTACCTGATCTGGGCGGCGTTTGTTGCCTGGGGTGCGTTCTATGCCCTCGGCGCCGATGTCGCGGCGCTGCAGAAGCTGGTCGTCTGCGGCATCTTCGGCGCGCTGGTAGCCTGGCTGGTGGCCGTGGTGATACTGACCGTGCCGCTGGCAGCTTCCCTGGGCCTGCCGCTGTGGGCCGCACTGGTGGTCGGCGCCGGCGTCGTGGTGGTGGTGCTGGCCGCCAACTTTCCTGCACTGGCGACGATTCCCGCCACCGTGTTCGGCTTCGCCTCGTCGTTTGCCTACCTGCTGCAAACCCCCGACGTGCTGAAGCCCGAGGTGCTGCTGTCGCTGAGCCTGAAAAATTCACTCGTGGTGATTTCGCTTTCGCTGGTGGCCGGCGGCCTCTTCGGCCTGCTCTCGGCGCGCTGGGGTGCGGCCATGACGAAGGCGTAAGCTTTCGCTCAGCCCCCCGGTGGCTTGGGGGATGGAAAGGCCGGGGCTTGTCCCGGCCTTTTTCGTCATGATTTTCATGATTCGGCTGCCGCCGCTCGTCGTCGCGGCGTGACGGGCTTAGGATTTGCTCGAATCCGGGCACCGTTAGCCCTATATGCGCATGTTGCGCGAAAGCCGCCTGTATGTCTTCGTCATCCGTCCAATCCATACCTGCCGCCGACCTGATCCTGATCGCACTGCTTTCGATGGTGCCGCCGCCGACCGCAGCCGCCGACATCGAAGCGCCGACGGTCGAGGTGGTCGGGCTGTCGCCGATCAAGGGCCTCGAACAGGCCCGCGACGAGGTGCCGGCCCACGTCCAGTCGCTCGGTACGCGGGTGCTCGGGGAGAACCGGCTGCAGCCGCTGCCCGAATTGCTGGGCAGCCGCATCTCCGGCATCAATGTCAATGAGATACAGGGAAATCCCTACCAGGCCGACGTCAACTTCCGCGGCTTCAGCGCCAGCCCGCTCTTGGGAACGCCGCAGGGGATATCGGTGTATCAGGACGGTGTGCGCATCAACGAGCCCTTCGGCGATACCGTGAACTGGGATCTGGTGCCGCGCGCGGCGGTCAGTTCGATCGACCTGATTCCAGGATCGAACCCGCTTTTCGGCCTCAATACCCTGGGCGGAGCGCTGTCGATCCGCACCAAGGACGGTTTCACCCATCCCGGCGCCGCGCTGGTGGCCGGCGGCGGCAGTTTCGGCCGGCGCGAACTCGAAGCGGAATACGGCGGCAAGCGCGGCGACCTGGCCTTGTTCGCGGCCGGCTCGAGCTTCCGCGAAGACGGCTGGCGCGACTTCTCGCCGTCCCGCGTCGATCAGTTGTTCCTCAAGCTGTCGCAGCAGCGCGGCCCGCTGGAATGGGATCTCGCCTACACCCATGCCGATACCGACCTGGTCGGCAACGGCCTGTTGCCCGAATCGATGCTGCAGGCGCGGCGCCGGAGCATTTTCACCAAGCCCGACAACACGCGCCACCGCCTGCACCTGCTGAGTCTTGGCGCCAGCTACTGGCTCGACGACAAGGCGCGCCTGACCGGCACGCTCTACCATCGCAGCAACCGGGTGCGAACCCTGAACGGCGACGCCAACGATGCCTTCGAAGGCGATGCCGCCCTCGACGGCGGCGCAGGCGCCAACGGCGGCCTGGGCTTCAACACCGACACCGCGGCCAGCAACCGCACCGCGACCGGGCAGCGCGGCTGGGGCGGCGCACTGCAGTGGTCGCGGATCGACGACGACAACCACGTGGCTTTCGGCCTGACTGCGGATTTCGGCAGCTCGACATTCGTGCAAACCACCGAACTCGGCATCTTCAACAGCCAGCGCGGCGTCAGCGCCGCTGGCGCCGGCGAGGTGCTGAACAATCGCCTGACCGGCAAATCGCGCAGCTGGAGCCTGTTCGCCACTGATACATACAAGCCCTGGGCCGACCTGGCGATCACCACCTCGCTGCGCCTGAACCAGACCCGCGTCACCACCCGCGACGAACTGCGGGCGGCGGCACCCAATCTCGACGGCGACCACCTCTATACCAAACTCAATCCGGCCTTCGGCGCGACCTGGACGCTGGCACCCGGCGTCTCGCTGTTCGCCAACGCGGCGCAGGGCAACCGCGCGCCGAGCCCGATCGAACTCGGTTGCGCCGATCGGGCCAATCCTTGCTCGCTGCCCAACGCCATGCAGGCCGATCCCTTCCTCGAACAGGTGGTGACGCAGACCTTCGAAGCCGGCGCGCGCGGCAAGACCGGCATGCTGCGCTGGAACGCCACGCTGTATCGCGCCGACAACCGCGACGACATCCTGTTCGTGGGCACCTCGACCAGCCAGGGCTACTTCACCAATTTCGGCCGCACCCGGCGCGAAGGCATCGAGCTTGGCGCCGCCGCCGAATTCGGCGCGCTGTCGTTACGCGCCGACTACGGCTACGTCAAGGCCAGCTATCAGTCAGCGGCCTGCCTGCTCGCGGAAAACAACAGCACGCGCGGCCAGACCGCGGCCTGCACGGCAGGCGGCCAGGACGACGAAATCCTGGTGCAGGCCGGCAACCGGATTCCCGGCATCCCGCTGCACAGCCTCAAGCTCGGCGCCGACTGGCGTGCCGCCGCCGACTGGACCCTGTCGGCCGACCTCGTCGCCTATTCCAGCCAGTACCTGCGCGGCAACGAGAACAATGCGCACCAGCCCGGCACCACTGCCGACATCCTCGGCGGCGGACCGCGAACCTTCCTCGGCGCCGGCACGGCGCCGGGCTATGCCGTGCTCAATCTCGCGGCAAAGGTCAGGCTCGACAAGCGTTGGCAAGTCTCGGCGCGGCTCAACAATGTGTTCGACCGTCACTACGCCACGGCGGGCGCGCTGGCCGAAAACGCCTTCAATGCCGCCGGCGTATTCCAGACCGATTCGAACAACTGGACGCGGGAAAGCTTCTACGCCCCCGGCGCGCCGCGCAGTCTATTTGTCGCCGTAAACCTCAGCCTCGACTAGCCCAACAAGGAGCCCGGATGAAATCCCGCCGCATGTTCGCCCTGCTTTCGATGCTCGCTGCCACGGCAGCCAGCGCCGAGAGCTATACCATCGACCACCGCCACACCTTCCCCGTCTTCGAAGTCAGCCACTACGGCTTTTCGCTGCAGCGCGGACGCTTCAACAAGCTGGCCGGCAAACTCGAACTCGACGCCGCTGCGAAGAAGGGCTCGGTCGAGATCACCATCGACATGACCTCGATAGACATGGGTTTCGAGGACTGGAACAAGCAGATGCGCAGCGAGCGTTTCTTCCAGACCGACAAGTTTCCGCAGGCGCGCTTCGTCGCGCGCGACTTTACCTTCGACGCCGACCAACCGGCCCCGGTCGGCGGCGAACTGACCCTGCTCGGCGTGACTCGCAGCGTGCAGCTCAAGGTCGGCCAGTGGCGCTGCGCCAAGCATCCGATCCTGCCGCGCCAGTTGTGCGGCGCCGATCTGGAGACCACCATCAAGCGCTCCGATTTCGGCATGAACGCCAGCCTGCCCGGCGTCGGCGACGAGGTAAGGATTACGATTCCGGTCGAAGCCATAAAGGACTCCTGATGAAACTCAAACCGCCCCGCCCCGCCCGCCTGCTGCTCGCTGCCCTCGGCCTGGTCTTCACACTGCCGGCTGTTGCCGCCGCCGGCGTCGCCTACGTCAGCAACCAGAAGGGCAATGTCACCACCATCGATCTGGACAGCTTCGAAACTGCCGGCGAAATTGACGTCGGCGGCGCCTCGCCGCGCGGACTGGGCGTCACCGCCGACGGCAAGCTGCTGGTGGTCGCGTCGCGCGACCACGGCGACCTCGCCGTGGTCGACCTGGCAACCGGAAAAGTCGTCAGGCGCATTCCGATCGGCAAGAACCCCGAGTTCGTCAGGGTGCGCGGCGACCAGGCATTCGTATCCTTCGAGCCGGCCTCGGCCGGCGGCCCGCCGCCCAAGCCCGGTTCGAAGGAAGCCATGGAACTCCAGCAGAAGCGCGCCGACGACAAGGAAGAGCCGGCGCGGATCGCGATCGTCGACCTCAAGACCGGCAAGAAAATCGCCGAGATCACCGGCGGCCTGGAAACCGAGGGCATCGAATTCTCCGCCGACGGCAGCAAGATCATCGTCACCAACGAGGACGACAACAATCTCACGGTACATGACATCGCCAGCGGCAGGCTGCTCAAGACCATCGACACCAGGCCTTACGGCAACCGTCCGCGCGGCATCAAGATGGCGCCCGACGGCAAGTCCTATGTCGCCACCATCGAGTTCGGCAACAAGTTGGTGGTGCTCGATGCCGGCTTCAATGTGGTCAAGGTGGTGGCGACCGGCGACACGCCCTACGGCGTGGCCTTCGGCCGCGGCGGCAGCCGTCTCTATGTCGCGCTGGCCAAAGGCAAGGCGCTGCAGGTGTTCGACGCCGCGAGCCTCGTCAGCATCGCCGAATACCCGATCGGCGACCGCTGCTGGCATTTCAGCTTCACGCCCGACGACAGGCACATCCTGGTGGCCTGCGGCCGCTCCAACGACGTGATCGTGCTCGATGCCGCCAGCGGCAAGATCGTCAAGCGCATCGCCGACAAGCAGATGCCCTGGGGCATCGTCACCTATCCGAAATCCTTCGGCAGCCTCGATACGCCCTGAGGCGCCCGCGGCCCAAGAGTTGGCGCTGGCGCCACGGCGCTGCCAGGATCGGCGCCGTCACTCTATGGTCAGAATCGGCAGCCAGTGGCTGCGCGGATCGCCCGGCGTCAGGTCGGTTGCGCCGATCGGCCGCTGGCGCCGTTCGACTGGAACGCTGTCCGGGGCGATGAAGGGATCCATGGCCACATCGTGAACCTGGCCGACGACGCCTTGCCCGGTCCACCTCATGCGGTAGTAGATGCCGTTGAAGGCATCGATGTGCAAGGACTTCGGCGCCGTGCGAATGAACATGAGGGCATATTCGAGCGGCACCAGGTCGCCGGCACTTATCAGCGGCGCCTCGCGCGCAACCGGAAAGTGGCACAGCCGCTGGCGCGGCCCGGTCAGGCAGCGGAAGGGACGCATGGCAAGAAAGTATTCCTTCAGCGACTCGTCGATGGTTAGCTGGAAGCGCGTCCGTCCGCCGCCGGCCGGCGTGAACAGGACGGTGCCGATGCGCTGCCGCTCGCCTTCGGCATTGCTCAGCCAGACGCCGTGGCTGCCCGACAGCTCGGCGGCCAGACCCGTCAGCGACGCCAGCAAGGGACACAGCAGGATCAGCACGTAGCACAGTTTCATGATGCGACCGCCTTTCCGATCTCAGGCAAAGAAAAAGGCCGGCGGCAACTCGCGCTGCACCGGCCTTCGAATGAGGTGATCCGCATTCTCGAACGGATCACATCAGGAGGAGCCCATCCTTCCTACTTGCCGCTCTTGTGCAGCTTGAATACCCACATCGAGCCGCCCTGATTCAGGAACGAAACCTTCTTGGCCACATCCCCGCCCCACAGCGGAACCGCACCGCCCCAACCGGAGGCAACGCCGATGTACTGCTCGCCATCCTGTTCCCAGCTGATCGGAGGTGCCACGATGCCGGTACCCACATTGAATGACCAGACTTCCTTGCCGGTCTTGGCGTCGGCCGCCTTGAGGAATCCTTCCGGTGTGCCCCAGAACACCAGGCCGCCCTTGGTCGTCATCACGCCGCCCCAGAGCGGAGCATTGTTCTTGACTTCCCAGACGATCTTGCCGGTGGCCGGATCGACCGCGCGCATGGCGCCGATGTAGCTGTCGTCGATGGTCCTGATGGTGAAGCCGGCGCCGAGATAGGCCGCGCCCTTCTTGTAGCTGACCGGCTCGTTCCAGATTTCCATGCCCCACTCGTTGGCCGGCACGTAGAAGTAGCCGGTATCCGGGCTGTAGGCCATCGGCATCTGGTTCTTGCCGCCGAGGAAGGACGGCGCCGAGAATACGGAGGTACCCTTCTTGCCATCGGCGCTCTTGGCCGGATCGCCGGGGCGGTTGGCCGGATCGAACTTCGGCCGGCCGTTCTCGTCGAGGCCGGTGGCCCAGGTGATCTTCTTGACGAAGGGGAAGCCCTTCTGGAACTTGCCGGTCTTGGCATCGAGCACGTAGAAGAAGCCGTTGCGGTCGGCCTTGCCGCCCAGATGCTTGCCGTCCTTGCTCTTGAAGGTGACGAATTCATTGACGCCGTCATAATCCCAGCCGTCGTTCGGCGTGCCCTGGAAGTGCCAGACGATCTTGCCGGTGGCGACGTCGATTGCCACGGTGGAGCAGGAATACAGGTTGTCGCCGGGACGCAGCGCGCTGTTCCACGGCGCCGGGTTGCCGGTACCGAAATAGGCCAGGCCAGTTTCGGGATCGTAGGTACCGCCGAGCCAGGTGGCGGCGCCGCCGGTCTTCCACAGGTCGCCCGGCCAGGTCGCGTTGGTGGTGCCTGAGATACCATTTTCCTTGCCGTCCTTCATGCCCATGTGGCCTTCGACGGTCGGCCGCACCCAGACCATCTTGCCGGTCTTGGCGTCGCGCGCCTCGACACGGCCGATGACGCCGAACTCGCCGCCGGAGACGCCGGTGAGCACCAGACCCTTGGCAATGATCGGGGCCGCGGTAGCGGAGTAGCCGGCCGAGTATTCGTCGATCTTTTCCTTCCACACCACCTTGCCGGTGTCCTGGTTCAGCGCCACCAGTTGCGCATCCAGCGTGGCGAAGATCACCAGGTTGTCATACAGCGCCGCACCGCGGTTGACCACGTCGCAGCAAGGCATGATGCCGTCGGGCAGGCGGTGCTCGTATTGCCACAGCTTCTTGCCGGTCCTGGCGTCGAGGGCGAACAGGCGGGAGTAGGAACCCGTCACGAACATCTTGCCGTTATGGATCACCGGTTGCGATTCCTGGCCGCGCTGCTTCTCGCCGCCGAAGGAGAAGGACCATGCAGGTACCAGATCCTTGACGGTCTTGGTATTGATCTTTGCCAGCGGGCTGTAGCGCTGGCCCTGGGTGCCGAGCCCCCAGGACAAGACGTCGCCGGTGGTCTTCGCGTCGCTTTCGATATCTTTGTCGGAGACTGCGGCCATTGCCGGCGCCGCTGCCAGAGTAATCAGGGCGCTGGCAACCAGCACCGACGTCAGGGTACGTTTCATCAAATCTACCTCCTGCCAAGTGTTTTATGGATCATCGGACACGCCCTCGCATATCCGTACGGACTTGGTCAGCAAGTAGGATGCCAAGGCATCTGAGCGCTTGAGAAGCCGCATGGCGACAGCTTCCGCGCGATCGAAACACCGCCTGCGGCTCAGGCCACCTGCCGCAAAAGCAGGCAGGTGTTTCAGAATGCGACAGCCGCCTGTCTCAGAAGCCGTAGCTGGCAGTCATCCCCAGCACGAAGTTGCGGCCGGCTCCCGGCTCGAAGGCGGCCCCGGTGCTGGCCTGCGACGCATTTACGCGCACCGAGCTGACGTAGACCTTGTCGGCCAGGTTTTCGAGGCGGACGAATTCACGCAGTTTCCAGCCGCCCAGCGTCTGCGCGAAGCCGGCGCGCAGATTGAACAGACTGTAGCCGTCGGCGCGCTGCACGTTGCTGTCGTTGGTATACGTGTCGCCGAAGTGCAGCGCTTCGAGAGCCGAGAAGAAGCCGCTGGCCGGATGCTTCCAGGCGATTTCCCCATAGGCGGTGGCGGCGTAGGTGCCGGGAATCCGGTTGCCCGCAGGCACAGCGACGCAGGGCGGGGTACCCGTACAGAAGCTGTCCATGAACTCGGCGCGCATCCAGCTGAACGCCCCATACAGGTTGAAGTCGTGGGGCAAGGCACTATCCACCGACAGTTCCAGCCCGGTGCGGCGGGTCTTGCCGACGTTCTTGAACGAGGACGTGGCGCCGGCGCCAAGGTCGGCGACGATTTCATTATTGGTATCGATGCGGAACAGCGCCAGATTGGCGCGGGTGTTGTCGGCGATCAGAGCCTTGGCGCCGACTTCGTAGTTCTTGCTCTTGCTCGGCTGCAAGGTGAGATTCGGCCCGGCGCCGCCATTGGTGAGGGGATTGCCGATATAGGTCAGCTCGATGAAGGTCGGCGTCTCGAAGCCCTGGCCGTAGTTGGCGTAGAGGTTGACCGCCGGCGAGAGGCGGAAGGTCGCGCCCAGCACCGGCGAGGTATTGGTGAAGCTGAGCTTGCCGCTGCCATCGACGGGCGCCGGGATGTTGTCGGTGATGTCGAACTTGACGTCCGTGTAGCGCAATCCGGCGATCAGCAGCCAGCGTTCGGTCGGCTCGAAGCTGGCCTGGACGAACTGGTCGGAGCTGGTCACCGTCTGCTGTTCGTCGCGGGTGGCGCCGGGAATCAGGTTGCCGCCGGCGGCGTTGAACTGCTTGCGCGCGTCTTTCATGCTGTCGTAATTGAGCCCGGCGACCAGGCTGAACGGCGAACCTGCCAGCGTCGAGTTGTGCGTCCATTTCAGTTCCGTACCGGAAAACTGCCGGTCGATCGCCGCCACCCGGCCGGTGGCGCCCAGCGTCTGATACTGCTGGTTGTCGCGGGTGCCGTAGTAGCCCATCAGGCTCACTTTGTTCTGCGCCGACAAGGCATGATCGAGCACCATGCCGGCTTGATTGTGCTTGCGATAGACGCGGGTATTGCGGGCCACCGCGTTGGTTCCGGCTTGTCGCGGGTCCTGCCGGTACTGAGCCTCGGTCAGCCCCAGCGGATCTTCGGCAAACTGGTCGAGCGCGGTCGCCACCACGGTCAGCCGCGTGGCATCGCCCAGCGCATAGCCGAGCTTGGCATGCAGGGTTTCGCGCGAGCTGCGGCTGTGGTCGCGGAAACCGGCCGAATCGAGGTCGGTGGCATTGACGATGTAGTTGAGCGCGCCGGCCTGACCCTCGGCGATCAGGCTCTGGCGCTGGGTGTCGTAGCTGCCGGCGGCGAGGGTGCCACCCAGCGTCGGCGTCCTGGCGCCGTCGCGGGTCAGGATCTGCACCACGCCGCCGGAGGAGTTGCCGTACAGCGCGGAAAACGGGCCGCGCATGAATTCGACCGACTTCGCCGTGTCGAGGTTGAACGTCCCGGTCTGCCCCTGTCCGTCGGGCATGGTCAAGGGAATGCCATCGGCGTAGATGCGGACGCCGCGCACACCAAACGAGGCGCGCGCGCCGAAGCCCCGGCTCGACACGGCCAGATCCTGGGAGGCATTGAAGCGGTTATTCACCACCACGCCGGGAATTCGCACCGCGGTTTCGGTCAGGTTGATCTGGGCGCGGCCCTCGTTCAGCGCGTCCGCCGAGACCACGTCGATCGACACGGGCAGATCGAAGGTGTTCCGCTCGACGCGGGTCGCCGTCACCACCACCTGCTCGGTGGTCAGGCGCGGCTCGGCGGCCTGGGCGCTGAAGGCAAGGGCGCCGGCCAGGGCGAGGGGCTGCAGGCGAAAGTGGGTGGGGCGCATGGCGGATATCCGGATGAGTGAACGTGGGCAGCATTGTGCTGGCCCGCGAGCTTTCCGACCCGAGCGAATCTGCGCATTCGCGGCTCATGAAAATCATTGAAAGTTGGCGCTGGCGCCACGGCGCCAGGACGTCGGCGGCGAGCGCTCAGGCGTCGATCAGGCCGTTGCGGATGGCGATCAGCGTCAGCTCGGCGGCGTTGCCGGCATTGAGCTTCTGCTTGATGTTGTAGAGGTGGGTGCCGACCGTGCGCGGACTGAGGAACAGGACTTCGGCAATCTCGTTCACCGACTTGCCGCGCGCCAGCATGAGGAAGACTTCGAACTCGCGCGCGCTCAAGGCTTCGACCGGATTGCCGGGACTGCCAACCTGCTGCACGGCAAGCTCCCGCGCCAGGCCGGGTTCGAGAAACAGCTTGCCCGCCGCCACCTGGCGAATCGCCTCGATCAGGGCGTCGGCCGCGCTGCGCTTGGTCAGGTAGCCGAGCGCCCCGGCCGCCAGCGCACGCCGCGGATGCGCGGTATCTTCATGCGCGGACAGCACCAGCACGCGTACCGCCGGCCACTTCGCCAGCAACCTTGAGAGCGTCTCCAGGCCACCCATGCCGCCCATCGAAAGATCGAGCACCACCACGTCGGGAGCAAACTCGGCAAAGCACTTCAGCGCCTCTTCGCCGCTGCCGCATTCGCCGACCACGCGCAAGTCGCTGGTGGTATCGAGCAGCAGGCGAAAGCCCATGCGGACCACGGCGTGGTCGTCGACCAGCATGATGCGCAAGGTCTGGTTCATTCGGAATCTCCCGGCAGCGGAAGCACCATGCTAACGCGGAAGCCGCCACCGGCACACGCCGCCGCATCGAGGCTGCCGCCCAGCGCCACGACCCGCTCGCGCATGCCGACCAGGCCGTGGCCCGCGGTTGCCACTCGGTGTGCCACGCCCGCTGTCATGCCGCCTGCCACGCCGGTTGCCGCGCCGTGCGCCGTGGAACCCCGGCCGTTGTCCTCGATGTCGGCTTCCAGGCGGCCCTCGCGACGCGCCACCGTGAGCCGGATATGGCTCGCCTGCGCATGCTTGAGCACATTGGTCAGCGCTTCCTGCGTGCAGCGAAACACCGCCAGCGTCACGGCCTCGCCGAGATCGCCAAGATCGCCTTCGAGCGTCAGCGCAAGTTCGATCTCCGGATGCAAGACCCGCCATTCGCGCCCGAGGTCGGTCAGGGCCGCGGCAAGATCCTGTTGCTCGAGCACGGCCGGGCGCAGTTCGCGCACGATGCGATGCACGCTGTCATAAAGTCCGGCGGCAATCCCGTCGATCCTGGCCGAACCCTGCAGCGCGCCGCCCGACTCGCCGCTGCGCGCAATCGATGCCGCAATGAGGCGGATCGCCGTCACCGACTGGCCGAGCTCGTCATGCAGTTCGCGCGCCAGACGCTTGCGCTCCTCCTCGACACCGGCCTGGATCAGGCGCGTCACCTCGCGGTTTTCCGCCAGTTGCTGGGTGGTCGCCACCAGCCGCCGCGCATCGGCCTCGGTCGGCCGCAACAGGCGGCGCAGGAACAGCAGCAGCGCCATATGCAGCAGGGCGACGAAACCGAGGCCGAGCAGGAAAATCGCGGTCATGCTGTCCCAGGCATCCAGCACCGCACGCGAGGCATCGGGAACGATCTCGATGCGCGCTCCCGGCAAGGCGATCACGGTCCCCTCCAGCCGCGGCCGCATGCGCGCCTCGAACCAGTCGGGAGCGCGGCGCCCGGCCTTGTAGGTCGTCGGGGGCGAGTTATAGCGCAGCACGCCGTCGTCGGAATAGAGGCGGATATCGTTGGCGCGGACCCGCCCCAGACTTTGCAGGTAATCGACCATCACCGCCGGCGCCGAGCCGAATACCCGGCTGGTCTGCGCCGCGGTGCCGAGCATCTGCACGGTGACCCGGTGCGCGGCCTCGACCTCTTCCTGGATCGAGCTGCGGTGGTTGTCCACCATCAGCCAGGTCAGGGCCGCCAGAAAGCCCAGGTTGAGGGCGGCCACCATCAGGTTCAGCCGCAGGCGCAGACTCATCGATGCATCACTCGGCTTGGTGGCAAATATCTGGGAATCTAGGACGTGATCCGGAAAACCACGGGAACCTCGACCGTAAGCGGCCGCCCGGCCAGGGCGGCGGGCAGGGACGGCAGGGGGACGGCCTCGCGCACCATATCCAGCGCCTGCCGGTCGAGCGTGTCATGGCCGCTGGAGCTTAGCACGCGGACCCCGAGCAGGCGGCCGTCCACCCCAAGCTCCAGTTGCAGCACGGCCGTACCCTGCCACTGGCGCAGCAAGGCGATGCGCGGGTAGCGCTGGTGCGTGGCGACCGCGCCGGCCAGATCGCGGCCGTAGGCGGCCAGCGCGCCCGCGTCGATCGCCGGCGGCGGCACCGCGGTCGGGCTGGGACGTGGCACGTCAATCGGCGTCGCTGCGATCGGCGTCGCGACAAGCGGCGCCGGCGCTACCTCGCGCAGGACGGGGGCGTCCTGCCCGGCTTCCCGGGCGGGACTGGCAAGCACCGGCGAGCTTCGCTGCGGTGCGGGCGCGCGGCGGGCCGGAGGCTGTGTCGCTGCGGCCGAGAAAGTTGGCGCTGGCGGCACGGCGAGCGCCTGGGGTTCGGGCGCAGGGGCGGCGAGGCGGATATGCAGGGATTGCGGCGGCTCGGGCGGGTCCATGCGGCCTTCCAGTCCGGGCAGCCAGCCCAGGGCAAAACCATGGATCAGCGCCGAGGCGAGCACGGCCGCGCCAAATGGCCAGTCGACCCTGACGCTGGGCCGGTTCATGGCGGGAAAGCTGAAGGGATATCCGAGTACGGCGCTATTCATGCCCCAAAGCTAGCGCATCCGGCGGCCGGCTTCCATTTCCGGCCGGCAATTCATGAAAATCATTACCGGTGCGAACCCGGCCGCTGCACCCGGCGCGACAATGAAAAGCTCCTTGGCCTCTTCCTTGCTTTGAACCTCGGGTTAATCCGGAGGCCGGCGCAAAAAAAGTCACGCGGGCCGCAACCATGAGGAGATGCAGTGGCACTTGACCAAGCACGCACGACCCTGCCGGCACCGGCGCGCGCTACCCCTGCCGATGCGCGGGCATAGGCTGTTCCGCGGCGCAGGCATCCTGGCGGGTCTGCTGCTGGGCTTGCTGGGCTGCCTCCGGGCGACGGCCGGCGACTTGAGCCGGACCGATGTCGAGCGACGCTTTCCGCCTCCCCTGCATGTCGGCGAGAAACTGCGCGACGTGCCGGCCTGGCCGCTCTCCAGCGAACTTCAGCCCGACGCCGGTCCCGTCGGCTATGTCTTCGAGTCGATCGACCTGGCGCCGATACCGGGTTTCGAGGGCACGCCGATCAACCTGCTGGTGGCGATCGATGCCGACGGCAAGTTCATGGATGTCGAAGTGCTGCGCCAGCACGAGCCGGTGTTTCTCGGCGGCCTCGGCCCGCTGCCGCTGCAGGACTTCGTCCGGCAATACCAGGGCAAGAGCCTCAAGCAGGAAATCACGGTCTCCAGCATTTACGGCAACACCCGCGCGGCAGGCGGCGGCAACCGCGTCGTGCTCGACGGCGTGACCAAGGCCACGGCCTCGGTGCGCATCGTCAATCAGTCGGTGCTCGCCGCATCCCTCGCCGTCGCCCGTGCCCGCCTCGGTTTTGCCGATCCCGGCAGCGGCGCGCCGGCGGCCGTGCCCAAGCCGCAGCCCTTTGAAGCCATGGACTTCACCACCCTGGTCCGCCGCGGTTTCGTGCAGCGCCTGTCGCTGAGCAACGCCGATGTCGAGAAATTGTTTGCCGGCAGCGAAGGCGCCGGCAGCGATGAACAGGCACTGGGCAAGCCCGACGATCTCTTCGTCGAAATCCATGTGGCCTACCTCAATGCGCCCAACATCGGCCGCAACCTGCTCGGCGATGCCGCCTGGGCCAAGTTCAGCAGCTATCTGACGGACCAGCGCCCGGCGTTCTGGATCGCCACGCGCGGCCGCTATGCGCTGGTCGATGACGCCTTCGTGCCGGGCACCCCGCCGCCACGCCTGGCGCTGGTACAAAGCGAACTGCCGATCGAACTGCGCGACGCCAACCGCGATTACGCGCGGCTGCCCGCGCCCGGCGAATCGAACGGCGCCCTGATACTGACCGCGCCGGCCCACGCCGGACTCGATCCGGGGCTACCGATGGAGTTTCGCTTCAGCGTCAGTCGCGCGCGCGGCATGATCCTGCCGGTAGTGACGCGGAAGCACATCACCCTGCACTACACGCCGCCCGCCGAACTCTTCGACTACCCGCCCAAGCCGCTGCCGGAATGGCTGCAGGCCTGGCAGGGGCGGCTGCCCGACCTGCTGGTGATCGGCGCCGCGCTGCTGCTGCTTTGCGCCGCGCTGCTGCGGCCGCGCTGGATTGCGCTGAAAACGCGCCGCCTGTTCTGGTTCCGCAGCGGCTTCCTTGCCTTCACCCTGGTGTACATCGGCTGGTATGCGCAAGGCCAGCTGTCGATCGTGCAGATCACCGGCGCGGTCAAATCCCTGGTCGCCGGCGCCGGACTCAAGAGTTTTCTCTACGATCCGGTTTCGCTGTTGCTGATCGCCTTCACCCTGCTCAGCCTGGTGGTCTGGGGCCGCGGCACGTTCTGCGGCTGGCTGTGCCCCTTCGGCGCCCTGCAGGAGTTCGTGGCGCAGCTCGCCGGTGCGCTGCGCCTGCCGCAATGGCGCCTGCCGCCGCGGCTGGCGCGACTGCTGGCGCGCGGCCGCTATGCGCTCCTGGCGCTCCTGGTCGGCGCCGCCGCGCTGGCCCCCGCCGCCGCCGGACGCATGGTGGAAATCGAACCCTTCAAGACCGCCATCACGGTCGGCTTCCAGCGCGAACTGCCCTTCCTGCTCTGGGCCTGCGGCCTGCTGCTGGCCGGCGCCTTCGTGTACAAGTTCTTCTGCCGCTTCGTCTGCCCGCTCGGCGCGGCGCTGACCCTGGCCGGCCGCCTGCGGCGCTGGAACTGGCTGCCGCGCATCGAGGCCTGCGGCCAGCCCTGCCAGAAGTGCCGCAACACCTGCCGCTACGAGGCGATCCTGCCCGGCGGCGCCATCGACTATGACGAATGTTTCGAGTGCCTCGACTGCGTCGGCATCTACCACGACATCCGGCGCTGCGGACCGCAACGGCTCCAGGCGGCCAGGGGCAAACCTATCGTTTTCCGCCGGCGCCGGGACAATCCATGAGCGCCGATCCGCGCTGCCAGGGCGCTGCTAAGAATTGGTGCCCGGTGTCCAGCGTGGCAGCGACAGGCCGCGAATGATCCCGGCGACGCCGCGCCAGAGTTTCGGCAGCAGCCAGACGATCAGCGCGACCAGCACCAGCAGCAGGGCCAGCATCAGCCACGGATGGGCAAACATCAGCCACAGCGCGGCGAGCACCGCGACGTCCTCGCCGGCCGATGCGGCGATGTTGGTGAAGGGTTCCGGCGACGCGTTGATCAAGGCGCGCGTGCCGGCCTTGGTGAAGTGCGTGCCGGCCGCCAGTGTTCCGCCCAGCAGCGCCATCGCGGTCTGCCATTCGACGCCCTGGCCGCCGAACACCAGCGCAGCGAGCGCCGCACCGGCGGGAATGCGGATGAAGGTATGCACGGTGTCCCAGACCGAATCCAGCAGCGGAATCTTGTCGGCGAAAAACTCGATCGTCAGCATCAGGGCGGCGGCGCCCAGCACCCAGGGATGTTCGAGCAGTTGCAGGCCCGGCGGCAGCGCGACCCAGTCCAGCCGGCCTGCCAGTCCGAGGACGAACAGCGTGGTGTAGAGCCGCAGACCCGATGCCCAGCCGAGCCCGGCGGCCAGTGCCAGAAGGCCGGCAAGGTCGAGCGGCAGATGGGCCAGGTCCATGATCGATGCTCCGTCCTGAGGAAAGCTCACGCCGCCACTATAGCTCCTGGCCGCAATTCCTCAAGCCGGGCCCGCAGCGAACTGTGCAAACTGCCACATCCGTCGATAATTTGCGGCTGCTTTTTTGGGGCACACTGGCAACCACCGGCAACTACTGCGGATCGGGCCGACCAGGCCAGACCAACCCCCGGAGACACGGCATGCATGACACGCTGCACCTGCTGACCCACACCGATTTTCCCGCCATCAGGCGACGCGGGATCGAAACCCTGCAACTCAACCTCGGCTACCGCTGCAACCAGAGCTGCCTGCACTGCCACGTCAATGCCGGGCCGAAGCGCACCGAGGAAATGACGGCCGAGACCATCGATACTGTATTGGACTTCATTGCCGTCAGTCCCGGCATCAGGACCATCGATCTGACCGGCGGCGCGCCGGAACTCAACCCGCAGTTCCGCCGCCTGGTGATCGCGGCGCGCGCGCGCGGCCTGCATGTGATCGACCGCTGCAACCTGACCATACTCGAGGAGCCGGGTTTCGAGGATATGGCCGATTTCCTCGCCGGCCACCGCGTCGAGATCGTCGCCTCCCTGCCCTGCTACCTCGAAGAAAACGTCGACCGGCAACGCGGCCAGGGCGTGTTCGAGACCAGCCTGCGCGCGTTGCAGAAGCTCAACGCGCTGGGTTACGGGCAGGAGGGCGGCGGCCTCGGCCTCAACCTGGTCTACAACCCGCAGGGGCCCAGCCTGCCTCCACCCCAGGCCGCGCTGCAGGCCGACTACAAGCGGCATCTCGGCGAAAGTTACGGCATCGTCTTCAACGAATTATTCACCCTGGCCAACATGCCGATCCAGCGCTTCGGCAGCACGCTGATTTCCCGGGGCCAGTTCAACGCCTACATGCAGTTGCTGCGCACGGCGCACCACGACGACAACCTGGACCAGGTGATGTGCCGCAGCCTGGTCAGCGTCGACTGGCAGGGCTATTTCTACGACTGCGACTTCAATCAGCAGTTGGGCCTGGCGATTCCCGGCGCCCGCAGCGGCCGCCTGCATATCACCGAGGCCGCCGCGATCGGACTGGAAGATCAGCCGATCCGCGTCGCCGACCACTGCTATGGCTGCACCGCCGGCCAGGGATCGAGTTGCGGCGGTGCGCTGGGCCATGAGACCGCCGCCGCGCCGAGCTGCGCCCGATGAAGACCGCCGCGGTTCGCGCGTCTGCTGCATCCCCACCTTCTGCTCAGCACATGTCCCGGGGTAGCGGCATTGCCCGGAAATCAGGTCGCGGCATGTGGCCTGATTGACTGGTCCGCGTCAGTACTGCTGGTTGCGCAACCGCTGGGCCTCGTTGTAATTGCCCCGTGCGATGGCGTCCTGGATCGCCTGCTGGCGGATGGCCCGGGTCTGGTTGGCGGATTCGTAGTCGCGGCGGCGGGCTTCAGCCAGTAGCCGTGACTGTTCCATCTGCTGACGGCGTTGCTCCGCCTGCGCCGCCTGCTGCTCCTGGCGGTAGGCAGCATCGAGCCGCGCCTTGTCGTCCCGCATGTGCGCTTCCAGCAGCTGCCGGTCACGGATTTCGGCAGCCCGTTCCTGCGCCGCGATCGAAGCCTCCAGCGCGACCTTCTGGTTGTCGACAACCCGGTCGCTGATCTCGGCCTTGCGCCGGATCTCCTCGCTGCGAATTTCGGCCTCCTTCAGGCGCAGTTCGCGCTCCGATTTGTCCTTCATGTAGCCCAGCCCGAGATAGCCGGCGCCGAGCAGCATGATCGCGACCAGCAACACCTTCATTCCGCCGCCGGCCTGCGCGGCATGGGCCGGTTCCCAGGCCTGATCCATGCGCGCGGAGGTGGCCGGCCGACTCTTGAGCTGTTCCATCAGGCGCCGGTCGAACTGCTCGCGCGCGGCCGCATCACCCAGAGTTTCCACGGCATAGCGCGTCTCGGCATCGAGCGGCTGACCGGATTTCCTGAGGCCGCCGATGAGCTCGGCCAGTTCGGCATCGCTGCAATCGGCAGGCATCCCGAGCACCGAATACAGGGAGTTCTTGCGCCGCATCGCCAGTTGCCCGCGCAAATCGACGCGCAGACGCTGGAGGTCGTATTCCACCTGCCGGTAGCCATCTTCGGATGTCATGACGCCCCTTGGATATCCATTTTAATAATAGGGGAATATAACCCAAGCCCATGACGCCGGCAATATCCAGAACCCATACGACCGATCAATAACTGGCGCTAGCGTCCCACATTGCGGGCGCGAAGCGCACCACGCGATTGCGGCCGTCCGATTTGGCCTTGTACAGAGCCACGTCGGCGAACTTGACCACCTGCCAGAAGGTGTCCGAATCGGCCGGAAATTCGGCGACGCCGATCGAGATGGTCTTTTGCAGAATGCCGCCGGCCAGCGGAATTTTGGTCGCCTCAACCTGGCCGCGGATTTTTTCCGCGACTTCCATTGCCGCATCGGCACCCGTATCGTTCAGCACCAGCAGGAATTCCTCGCCGCCGTAGCGCACGGCAATGTCCGAGGCGCGCACGCTGCGCACCAGGATCCCGGCCAAGGTCTTCAGCACCTTGTCGCCGACCTCGTGCCCATGGGTGTCGTTGACCTGCTTGAAGAAATCCAGGTCGAGCATCAGCACCGAAAACGCGCTCTTGCGCCTCTGGCTGCCGGCCACCAGCGCGCCCACGTATTCTTCGAGAAAGCGCCGGTTATGGAGGCCGGTCATGGCATCGCGCAGCGCATTTTCGCGCAGGTGTTCCATCAGGCGCCTGGCTTCCAGCACCGGGCCGGCCTCGCGCAAATAGACGCTGACAAACGGCGCCATCAGCCGCGCCAACGCACCTTCGTCGGCGGCGACGACAATCTGCACCACGCAAATGGCCGAACCGGACTGGGTGATCGGCAGGCAGATGTGGGTTTCGCCGGCGGATTCGGGACGGAACATGGTGCATAGCCCGGGATAATCCACGGCATTGACTTCGTGGCCGGTGCGGTGGGCGCGGCAGAAATTGGCATCGACCACCACCTGCGGATCGCAATGGCGGCACGCGGCGCCGGCTTCGCCATCGACCAGGATCGGCGTCATGCGGTTCTTGCTCGCCGCAACTTCATAAATCGAGAAGCGCTTGAAGTCGTATTTGCGCTGCAGCATGTCGGACAGGCGCTGATAGATTTCGAGCTTGGTCTGGTCCTCCTCGATCGCCTGCTTGAACTGCGAGGCCTCGACCAGGCTTTCCACCAGCTCCGTGGTATGCACCAGCTGGTTGCCGCCTTCGCGGACAACCTGGTGGCCCATCAGTTGGCCGACGCGGGTGCGGATGGTGCCTACCTCGCGTTCGAGGAAGGCCATCAGTTGATTGATGTTGAGGGCGATCTCGCCCACTTCGTCATTGCTGCGCTGGCGAACGCGCCCGGAAAAATTGCCGCCCACCGCCAGAGAAGTGACCTCCTGCACGCCTTGGGCGGCTTCCGCCAGCGGATTCATCATGCGCCGCAACAGCCCCAGCGCCAGCAGCGCGGCCGCCAGCACGGCCAGGCTGACCATGACCACGGCGATGATGCCCTGGCGCCGCACTTCGGCCAGGGATATGTCGATGCTGACCGCGCCCAGCACCGTGCCGACGCCCACCACATGGCATTGCAGGCAGTTGGGCACGCCGTCATTGCCGGCAACATAGGGAATCACTGCACGAAACATCAGTTCGCCGTCGACGTCGGTCACCTCGAAGCTTTCCTTGCCAGTACGCAATACCGCAGTGACATCCTGGCTGGCGGCGCCTTCGCTGGACAAGCCCGGCCCGAACTGCTTGACAACTGCCGGGCCGCGTGCCACCCGCACCTGGTGCACGCCGGGAACTCCGGCCAGCCGTGTCAGTAGCTGCTCGCGCTTGCTTATGCTGCCGTTGATCATGCTCTCGGTCAGGGCGACCTTGACCGTCTCGGCCACCGAGCGCGCATGGCGTTCCGCGGTATAGATCGAGAAGCGGCGAAAGCTCAATGCGGAAAGCACGGTCAGCACCACCACCAGCACGGCGAGGATGCCGACGAAGAACACCTGGGTTTTGTCTTTGAGTTTCATGGATTCAGGCCGCCGCGTCCCTATGCTGTTTGCCTGCGCGAAAAATGACGCATGCTAGCAAATAACCATGACCTAGGGATGGGAAATCGAACCGGTGCATGCAGGCATGCGCGACGCCGAATGCCGCGATCATCGGCGTTCAAGTCGCGTCTATCGAAGACAGCCTCTGCCTGAGGCAGGCCGGGCAGAGGCAGGTCGCCGGCGCCGCGGGATCGGCCGGCGCCGGCAGCGGCAACAGCGGCGGCAGCCTGGCGCACCAGCACTCCGCGTCGCCGGCTTCCATGCCGCAGCGAAATGGTGCACCGCATTGCGCACAGACACCGGTCGGCGCGGCGCTTGCCGACACGGCATTCACGGCGTGCCGCCGCTGCCGAAGCGGCGGCACGCCGCGCGCAGCACTGCCATCTGCCGGCGGTAGTTGCTGCAGCCGGTGCAGATCCAGACATGCAGGCGCAGCCCCGTCCGCTCGGCCAGGCTCAGCGGGCGGTCCTGCTCCTGCGACATCAATTCGGTGGCTTGTTTGCAACTCAACATCTCAGGTTTTCGCTCCGGCAAACCAACTCTCTTCAAGGCAGGTACGCAGCCCCATCCGGGCGCGATGCAGCACCACCCAGCAATTGGACGCGCTGATGCCGGTTTCCTTACAGATTTCCCCGGTCTCGAAGCCGAGGAATTCACGCATCATGAAAACACGCGCGGTCTTTTCCGGCAGGTGATCGAGGCAGGCCTCGAATACGTGCCAGAACTGCTGCTGCTCGAACGAAGCCTCGGGATCGGCCCAGCGTCCGGGTCGCGCAGTCTCCTTCCAGTGCCCGCGCCGATCGAACAGCGACTCGTTCAGCAGCTCGTCGCCGGCTTCGCTTCCGTCCTTATCCCCGGCCAGCGAGGTCGCGGTGATTTCGCGGCTCTGGGCGCGAATGATGTCGATGATCTTGTTGCGCAGGATCGAAATCAGCCAGGTCTTGTAGGACGAGCGGCTTTCGAAGCGATGGCTGCCCGTCAGCGCCGCGAGCAGGGTTTCCTGCACCGCATCCTCGGCGGCACCTGCGTCGCGCAACTGCAGGCGCGCGAAACGCAGCAGGTCGGGCCGCAGGGCGTTCAGCTCGCTTTGACGATCCAGTTCCATGAGACTCGCAGGGTTATCGCAGGGAACGCATTTTGACCCAGGATGACTAAGATGGGCAAACCTTCCGCTTCTGTAAGGAATATGAGGGCTCGCACGACCACGGCACAACGCCGGCGACAAGCAGGCGCATCCCCGACAGATTTCCGACCAAAGGAGAGCAACATGAACCGCCGCCACTGGATTTTCCGGATTTTCGGCCTCGCCGCCGCAACGGCGCTGCCCTGGGGCAGCGCCGGCGCCGCCAGCGCCTTTCCGCTGAGCAAACCGAAACAGGAATGGAAGAAGCTGCTGAGCCCGGACGCCTACCGCGTGCTGTTCGAGGAAGGCACGGAGCCCGCCGGCAGCAGCGCACTGAATGCGGAAAAACGCGCGGGCAGCTTCATCTGCGCCGCCTGCAACCTGCCGTTGTTCGACAGCGCCCACAAGTACGAAAGCGGCACCGGCTGGCCCAGCTTCTGGCAGCCGCTGGCCGGCGCCGTAGGCACCTCGACCGATTTCAAGCTGATCCTGCCGCGCACCGAGTATCACTGCTCGCGCTGCGGCGGGCATCAGGGCCATGTCTTCAACGACGGCCCGCAGCCCACCGGCAAGCGTTACTGCAACAACGGCGTGGCCCTGGCCTTCGTGCCCAAGGGCGCGCCATTGCCGGCGCTGCGGACATGAGGCCGCTCGTCAACCTCTTCGCGCTCTGCGCGATGCTGGCGGGCGGCGCCCAGGCCGCAACGCCGCCGGTGCCCGCCGCGACGCCGAACCGCGCCACCGCGATATTCGCCGGCGGCTGCTTCTGGTGCAGCGAGAGCGACTTCGAGAAACTCGCCGGGGTCATCGAAGTGGAATCCGGCTATACCGCCGGCAAGACGCCGAACCCCAGCTACAAGCAGGTCAGTGCCGGCGGCACCGGCCACACCGAAGCGGTGCGCGTGATCTACGACCCGCAGAAAGTCAGCTACCCGAAGCTGGTCGATTATTTCTGGCGGCATATCGATCCGACGGCCAGGGACAGGCAGTTCTGCGACGCCGGTACCCAGTATCGCAGCGGCATCTACTGGCAGAACGAGGCCGAGCGCAAGGTCGTCGAGACCAGCCGCGACGCCCTGCTGAAGAGCGGCAAGTTCAAGACCATTTACACCGAGCTGGCCCCGGCCTCGACCTTCTGGCTGGCCGAGGAATACCATCAGGACTATTACAAAAAGAACCCGATCCGCTACAACTACTACCGCAAGTCCTGCGGCCGCGACGCGCGGGTGGAGGAAATCTGGGGCGGCAAGTGAAGCGCGCGGATGGCATGCGCGGCAGCCCGCCCGCGCCATCCGCCGGCTTCTGCCCGTTCGCCCGCAAGAGTTGGCGCTGGCGCCCCGCCAAAGACCTGGCCGCGACGGGGCGCCTCCATGCCTGGCGGCGAGGCTAGCCACTTGGCGCGAGCCGAACTCTCGATCGTCATGCCGGTGCTCGACGAGGCACCGCAGATCGCGGCACGCCTGCGGGCGCTGCAGCCCTTGCGCGCAGAAGGCGTGGAACTCATCGTGGCCGACGGCGGCAGCAGCGACGGCACCGCGCAACTGGCTGCGCCGCTGGCCGACCGGGTGCTTGCCGCGCCACGCGGCCGCGCCGCGCAGATGAACGCCGGGGCCACCGCCAGCCGGGGGCGGGTACTGCTGTTCCTGCACGCCGACACCGCGCTGCCGGAAACGGCCCTGCCGGCGCTACGGCAGGCCATCGCCGGCGGCGCCGACTGGGGACGCTTCGATGTGCGCATCGATAGCCGCCACCCGTTGCTGCGCATCGTCGAGCGCATGATGAACTGGCGTTCGCGCCTGACCGGGATCGCCACCGGCGATCAGGCCATATTCGTGCGGCGCGAGATTTTCGAAAGCATGGGCGGCTACCCCGAGCTGCCGCTGATGGAAGACATCGCCTTCTGCACCGCACTCAGGCGGCAGGCAGCGTCCGCCTGCCTGCGCGAAACCGTCACCACCTCGGCGCGGCGCTGGGAAAAACACGGCGTGCTGCGCACCATCCTGCTGATGTGGCGCTTGCGCGCGGCCTGGTTCTTCGGCGCCGACCCCGCGCGTCTGGCGCGCCGCTATGGCTACCTGCCGCATGCCGTCACGCTGGAGCCCGCGCCGATCGGGATCGCCGTGATGGCCAAGGCGCCGCTTGCCGGCTATACCAAGACGCGCCTGATCCCTGCCCTGGGCGCTGCGGCCGCGGCGCGCCTGCAGCGCCGGCTGACCCTGCGCTCCCTGGCCACCGCCCGCGCTGCCGGCATCGGCCCGGTCACGCTGTGGTGCGCGCCCGATGTCCGCCAGCGATTTTTCCGCGCGCTGCAGCGGCGCTGCGGCGTCGACCTGCGCGTGCAGCCCGAGCTCGATCTCGGCGCGCGCATGGCCCACATCTTCGAGGCAAACGGCAAACGGCCGCTGCTGCTGATCGGCACCGATTGCCCGGCCCTGACTCCCGCACACCTCGCCCAAGCGGCGCAGGCCCTGCGCGACGGCGCCGATGCCGCCTTCATCACCACCGAGGACGGCGGCTATTTCCTGGTCGGCCTGCAAGGGCCGCATCCCGAACTGTTCACCGGGGTGGATTGGAGCACCGAGCGCGTCATGGCGCAGACGCGCAGCCGCATGTCGGCACTGAATCTGCGCTGGCGCGAAGTGGCCCAACTGTGGGACGTCGATCGCGCCGAGGATGTCGCGCGCTGGCAGGCGCTGCAGCAGGCCGAAGCGAGCCTTCCGCCCATCGGCGCCGGGGCATGAAGCGCCGGGTGTTCAGTTGAACCGGTCGCGGCCGGGCTGGTCGGCACGCGCCAGGATCGCGGGTAGTTCATCGCGGACGAATTGCGTCGTGCGCGGGTTCAGGATGAAATCGGCGGCGGAAGTGCCCAGCAGGATGCGCTCCGGCGCCAGCGGCTCGGAAACCACGTAACCCTGCACGTAGTCCACGCCCATCTCGGCCAGCGCATCCAGGGTCGGGATGTCCTCGGCCCATTCGGCGATGCACTTCATGCCCAGGTTTCGAGTCAGATCCACTATGGCCTGGACGATGGACTGATTGGCCGGGTGCGCCAGCAGATCCTTCACGTAGGCGCCGTCGATCTTGATGGCGTCCGCCAGCAGGCGGCGCAGGTAGGAAAACGAGGTGTAGCCCGCGCCGAAGTCGTCCAGCGCGAGCTTGGCGCCGAATTTCCGCAGGCCGTCGATGAACTGCTGGGTATTGGCGAGATCGTGCAGTGCCACGCTTTCGGTGATTTCGATACACAAGCGCTGCACCGACGAGCGATGGCGCGCCAGGATGGCGAAAGCCTCCTCGATGAACTTTTCGTCATTGAGCGACCCGCCACTCAGATTGACCGAAACATAGCTGGAGTTCTTCAAGTGCTGGGCGTTTGTGTCCAGCCATTCCAGGGTCGTGGTCAGCACCCATTTGTCGATTGCCGCAATACGGCCGTTCCTCTCCGCAGCCGGGATGATCTTCCAGGCGGGAACGATAGACCCGTCCGTATCGCGCATGCGCAGCAGCACTTCGAAGTTGAGCGAGCCGTATGGATCGCGCAGGGACATGATCGGCTGCATCAGAAGAAAGAGTCCTTCCGGCTGGGCCTTGCCAAGACGGTGGATCAGGCGCAGTTCATCGCGATGGTCGGAAAACACCGACATGTCCCGCTGGTAGATCACCAGGTTGCCCTCGCGCTCGCTCTTGGCTTCGCGGCAGGCGCGGTCCGCGAGGGATACGGCGTCATCCTCATTGATGCCGCGCGTGATCTCGACCAGCCCGACCGAGCATTTCACATTGAATGCCCGTTCTCCCTCGGTGAATGGGCCGGTCGATATCGCCGTGATGATGCGCCGACAGGCGTCCGAGGCTTCCTGCAGCGCCCCTTTGGGAAACACCACCACGAATTCGTCGCCGCCGACGCGGCCGAGCACCTGGCCGCTGCCCAGCGTGTGGATGATGCGCTCACATACCTGGCGCAGCACCATGTCGCCCGCGATATGGCCGAACAGATCATTGATGAGCTTGAAGCGATCCAGATCCACATAGGCCAGCGCCATCGCCTCATCGTCCGCCAGCGCCTCGCTGGCGGCGTTGAACACGCGCTCGATGCCGCGCCGGTTGAGGGTGACGGTCAAGGGATCGTGGTCGGCCAGGAAGCGCAGCCGCGCGCTGGCTTCGACGCGTACCGTAATGTCCTGTACGGACCCCTCGATGCGGCCTTTGTCCAAGGTGGCTTTGACGAGAAAGGACTTCCTGCGCCCATCGGCGCCAGCGCGGCCGGTGAGTTCCAGATCCTCGCTTGCAGCGTCGGCGAGGAAGGTTTGCAGTCGCTCCCAAGTGCCGGCGGCGAAATCGTCACTCCACAGGCCGGCGCATGAACTGCGCTCCATCATGACCTTGTAGGCCGGGTTGCATTGCAGGATGTGGCCTTGGTTGTCCAGCGAAAACAGCCCGATCGGTATTGCCTCATAGGTATTGCGCAGTTCGTCCTGGGCCTTTCTTCGCTCCAGCTTTTCCTGCCTTATCTGCTCGGCGATCGCCAGCGCGGACAGCAGGCTGGACGACAGCGCCGCGGTCACGCTATTGACGCTGCCGATCAGGTCGCGAAAACCCAGGGCGGCGGCGAGGACTTCGTTGAGGCTGGCAAGCATCGCCACGGCGATGCCTGCCCCATACCACATGGCAACCTTGGATCGCGTCACCATCAGGATGCGCGCCAGAAGGAAGACGATCACCGCGACTGTGTAGGTGCTCAATACCCACAGCAGAGGCAGATAGCTGGCGAATGACAAAGTCAGCGCCGCCAGCAGCAGGGGCAGGCACGACCACTGCGAAATGCGCAGCAGAAATGCGTATTTCACGCGTTTCAGGTCGTGAGAAAAAAGCCGGCTGAACAACATGATCGTCAGCATGTAATACGCATAGGTGGTGAGCATCCGCATCGGAATGATCCAGTCCTGCGGGATCGATCCTTCCAGCCAGTGCGTATCCCATCCGGCGGTGAGCGCCGCCATGCGCAAGTTGGCCATCAGCCAGGCGGCAAACAGTACGTAAAGCCACTCGCGGCTGACGATCGCGGTCAGCAGGACGAACAGGGAAAGCACGATCAGGCCGCCGTCGAGCAGGCCCGAATTGCGGTGGAACTTCAGGTCCGAGAGGCTGAACTTTTCGGCCGGCCACAGAATCACCGATATATTGCCGGGGCCGGTGTGGCTGGCGCGGCACAGGAGTCGGACTGCCAAGGTCGGCTGGCCGAGTTCCAGGGCAAAACCGGTTCTCGCCACCTTCATGGCCCCTTCCGCGCCGCTACGGCTCGCCGAGCCCAGCAGGCGAAAGTCCGTCGTCGTCCAGCAGGCGGCGTCCAGGGCATGACGCGAGGGCAGTTCGACGACCTGCGGCCGGTCGCTGGCCGGCACCTCGAAACTGAACCAGAAGGGCTGCTCCGAACGCTGGGTGCCGAGTTCGGGCACCGCGGTTTGCCCGGCCAACTGCTGCAGTGCCTGTTGCGGCGTCAGCGTCGCCTGATGCTCCTGAATCGATGCAAATTCGACGCGACTGGCCCCGTCCAGCGGATACACGTTCGGCAACTGGAACAGCGCCACCAGCGATGCGAGACCGATGGCGATCGGGACACCGTAAACGGAGAGTCGGTACAGAAACGTATCGACCGCCGCGCTGGCGCCCGAGCCAAGTAGTCGTCGCATACTTCGTATACCCAAGGAAATAGAGCCATGGCAGTCTGCCGCCGTGATTCTACTGCCCAATCTCCATCGATTCAGTTATCCATCGACGTCACCGCGAATGGAAAGCGCGCGCCGGCAGCCGACAGGCCGATGGTCCCGCGCGCATCGATATCCGGATGGCTGGTCTCAAAGAAGAAGCTGTAGAGGGGGTGCCCGGCTTGGCTCCAGTCTGGCTCAACGCGGCTCACCTTGAGTGCCAGTACCCGGTGCGGAATATTTCCGGCATGGCGCATCGGGATAAAGCCGGCTCCGGGGATTACATCCTGGAACAGCAGGGCCTCGTACTGGCGGTCCAGCGGCGAGCGCGCCGCGATCACCATCCACTCGATACCTTCCATGACGCAATACTCGTAGTAGGCCTTGAACAACGCCGTCTTCGCCAGGCGCCCGGTGCGACCGAGGGCCACGCCGAGGCGTGTCGCTTCTGCCTGGCTGCTTCCCTGCAGCCAGGATGGCAGTTCCACCGACTGCTCGAGGGCCAGCTTGCGGTAACGGTTGGTCTGTATCCGCATGGTGCCGAGGGCAGATCCATCCAGTTTGGATTCGGCAAGCAAAACAACCGATCCCGGTTCCCTATCTGCTGCTTCCTCTTTTTCCAGCAGCGACGCCACCTCGGGGATATGGCGCCCGTAGGCAGAGTGGCGAATGGTGACCGCCTTGTCGAGCTGCTCCTGACTGGTGACGACCCTGACGGTGAAAGGGAGCCGCTCTTCGACCGCAGCTTGCTTCGCCCGCGAAGTGAGGTCGCCGGCCAGCATGGCGGCAAGCTGCGGCGCGTTGAAATGGGATCCGGTTTGCACGAAGGAATCGAGGTTCATGGGAGTTCTCCTGATTGGGAAAGGTGGGTTACAAAGGGGCTACATGGGGGCTACATGGGAATGAAACGGCTGGCCAATCCAACAGACAGCGCAATGCCGTGTTGCTGGCTTGGTCAGCCAATTCGCACTTAAGTATGATGGATGCAGTGATGCGGAACCAAGCGCCAACGACGATTTGGATCGTCACTCCGTGGCGGGAAAACGACGGATTCTTGGTGTGAATCAGGATGTTGAGGTGCATTGCTGCACTGCGTCAGCGATTCGGCATGCCAAATTTCGAGTCCGCATCGGACTGCTGCGGCGCTGGCCGCCATCCAGGCCAATCGCACGGTCGTCGACGACGGCAGCTTCTACGGCAGCGGCAAGAACCTGCACTGACGCCGTAGCGCCAGCGCCAACTCTTGCGGCTTGCCGTCAGCCCGCGGTGCGCTCCATCCAGTCCACCACCAGCGGCCACAGCGCAGCTTCGCTCTGCGGCTTGAAGAAGCCGAAGTGGCCGATGCGCGCCAGGCCCAGCGAAGCCGGATCGACCAGGCGATAGTCGACAGCCCGCCGCCGATAGGCGCCGTGCAGCAGGCGCGAGCCGGCTTCGAGCAGCAGTTCGTCGTCGCTGAATGTCAGCGCCAGCACCGGGTAGTCGGCCGTGGCATAGGCCTCGCGCGCGCCGGGTTCGCCGCTCAGCAGATACTCCGGCGTCAGGCACCAGCGCCGCCACTGGAACATCGCGCCGCTCGGCAGATCGCCGACGACGCCGATGCGGGCGCCGGGGAAGTAACCGAAGAGCGGGCACAGTGTCGGCGCCAGCACATGCCACATCAGCGGCGCCCTGCGCCGCACGCGCGGCGCCAGATGGCGCGTCGAACCGCTGCCGACGGCGATATTGGCCAGGCCGGCAATACGCTCGCGCGACGGCAGGAGCGGCGCCACCTGACCGCCGAAGCTGTGGCCGACGACGAACAGCGGATCCTGCGGCGACGCGGCGGCGATCATCTGCAGCAAGGCGTCGTAATCCTTGCGCAGCCAGTCGCCGAGGTCGGCCTTGAGCTTGCGCCGCGGCCCATTCAGCGATTCGCCGATGCCTCGGTAATCGAAGGTCCAGACGGTGTAGCCGCGCCGCGCCAGGTAGCGCGCAAACGGCGCGTAAAAGGCCTGCGGCACGGCCATCGCCGCGGCGATCACGACCTGGCCGCGCACCTGACGGTGCATCTGTCCTACCGCGTCGAAACGGTAGGCGGCGAGGCGGTGGCCGTCGCTGGCGGCGAAGCTGATGGGCGTCATGCTGGGTGACGAGGCATGACGCCCGCAGCGACCCGGTTCAAACGACGTGCAAATGCAGTTCGCCGGTCTGTCCGCGCGCGGCGTTGATCAATATGCTGCTGATCTCGATCACCGGTTTCACGTCGGTGTAGTTGGGAATGTCGGCCATGATTTCCTTGGCGTGGGGTCCGAAGGCCGCCTGAAAGGCTTCCACGGATTCGAAGAACAGGTGTCCGGCGGCCACATATGTCGAACGCGATCCCGGCGTCCCGCCGGCGATGCCCTTATCCACGGCAACGCCCTTGCAGGCATCCCCCAGCTTGTCCTTGACCATGGGCATGTGGGAATTGCAGTAGTAGGCGATGTCGAACTTGCAGTTTTCCGAGTTAGGATAAAAAACGCTGACCTTGATCATGATTCGGTCTCCTTTTGTTGATCTTCACAGCCGCCAGAATCCCGCAGCTTTGCTGGCCGCAGGGAAGATTGCAAATATATACCCTTCAATGAAAATCCCGGCTCGCCGTCGCCAGCGAACCGAGCAGTTCGCTGTGATCGAACAGGCGTTTGGCCACCAGATGCACCACCGCATGTTCGCCTTCACCTTCCACCTGCAACTGGCCGGCCACGCCCAGCAGCCGGCTGCCGAGCAAGAGTTGGCGCTGGCGACACGCCAGGTCATTGAACACCACGACGTTGGCGCAGCCGGTTTCGTCTTCCAGGGTGACGAAGATGACGCCGCTGGCGGTGCCGGGACGCTGGCGGCAGGTGACGAGGCCGGCGCAGCGCACCACGGCATGGTCGCCTCTGCTGCGCAAGTCCATGGCCGACAGGTAGCGCTTGGCCGCGAGCCGCGCGCGCAGCAGCGCCAGCGGATGGCGGCCCAGGGTGAGGCCGAGGCTGCGGTAATCGGCGGCGATGTCTTCGCCTTCGCGCGGCGTGGCGAATACGACGTCCTCTTCGCGCAGCGCGACGCCGGCGAACAGGTCGCGCTGCAGCGGCAGCGCGGCGGCCGCCCAGGCCGCCTGGCGGCGATGCCCGGCCAATTGCGTGAGCGCCCCGGCGGCGGCCAGCGCGTCGAGATCGCCCTGGCCCAGTTCGGCGCGCCGCGCCAGGTCGGCGAGATCGGCAAAAGGCGCGGCAAAGGGCGCGGTCGCGCGTGCCGCAACAATGCGTTGCGCGGCCGCCGCGGCCAGGTTGCGCACCTGCTGCAGGCCGAGGCGCACGCCGGCAAGCCGCGCGTTTTCCACCCCTGCTTCGAGCGTGCATTCCCAGACGCTAACGGTGACATCCACCGGTCGCACCGCGACGCCATGACGACGCGCGTCCTGCACCAGTTGCGCGGCGGAATAGAAACCCATGGGCTGCGAGTTGAGCAGCCCGAGCAGGAAAGCCGCCGGCTCGTGGCGCTTGAGCCAGGCCGAGTCATAGGCCAGCAGCGCGAAACTCGCGGCGTGCGATTCGGGAAAGCCATACTCGCCGAAACCCTGGATCTGCCGGTAGAGCGCCTCGGCAAACTCGTCGGCATAGCCGCGGCTCTTCATGCCGCCGAGCAGCTTGTCGCGGAAGGGTTCGAGGCCGCCCTTCTTCTTCCATGCCGCCATGGCGCGCCGTAACTGGTCGGCCTCGCCCGGCGTAAAGCCGGCGGCGACGATGGCGATCTGCATCGCCTGTTCCTGGAAGATCGGGATGCCCAGGGTGCGTTCGAGCACGCCGCGCACCGCATCCGAGGGATAGCTGACCGGCTCCAGGCCCTGCCTCCGCCGCAGGTAGGGATGGACCATGTTGCCCTGGATCGGGCCGGGGCGCACCAGCGCCACTTCGATGACGAGGTCGTAAAAGCAGGCGGGCTTGAGGCGCGGCAGCATGGTCATCTGCGCGCGCGACTCGATCTGGAACACGCCTATGGTGTCGGCGCGCGAGATCATGGCGTAGGTGGCGGCGTCCTTGTCCGGCACGTCGGCCAGCGCGAAAGGCCGGCCGCGGCGCTGCGCCACGGCCTCCAGCATGCGGCGGATGGCCGAGAGCATGCCCAGCGCCAGCACGTCGACCTTCATCAGGCCCAGCGCGTCGATGTCGTCCTTGTCCCACTGGATCACGGTGCGCTCGGGCATGGCGGCGTTTTCCACCGGCACCAGGCGATCGAGCCGGCCGCGACTGATGACGAAGCCGCCGACATGCTGCGACAAATGGCGCGGAAAACCGCTCAGCATTTGCGCGATGGCCAGCCAGCGTTGCACGTCTGCGCCGGTCGGGTCGAGCCCGACCTCAAGCAAGCGCTGCGGCAGTTCGTCGCGCTTTTCCCACCAGGCCAGATTGCCGGCCAGGCGGTCGATGGCGGCGAGCGGAAAACCCAGCGCCCGCCCGGCATCGCGCAGCGCGCTGCGGGTGCGGTAGCAGATCACGGTCGCCGCCAGCGCGGCGCGTTCGCGGCCGTACTTGGCGTAGATGTACTGGATCACTTCCTCGCGCCGCTGGTGCTCGAAATCGACGTCGATGTCGGGCGGCTCGTTGCGCTCTTTCGAGACGAAGCGCTCGAACAGCATCGAGGCGCGCCCCGGATCGATCTCGGTGATGCCGATGGCGTAGCAGACCGCCGAGTTGGCCGCCGAGCCGCGCCCCTGGCACAGGATGCCCTGCCCGCGCGCCCAGGCGACGATGTCATGTACGGTGAGGAAATAAGGCGCGTAGGCCATCTCGGCGATCAATTGCAGTTCGTATTCGACCTGCGCCCGCACCTTGTCCGTCACGCCGGCCGGATAGCGCCGCGCCAGGCCCTGCCCGGTCAGTTGCCGCAACCAGGAATCCGGCGTTTCGCCGGCCGGCACGACTTCCTCCGGGTACTCGTAGCGCAGCTCGGCGAGCGAAAAATTGCAGCGCGCGGCGATGTTCAGGGTCTCTGCCAGCAGCTCGGGCGGATACAAGCGCGCCAGCGCCAGACGCGAACGCAGATGGCGTTCGCCATTCGGGAACAGCGCAGCGCCTGCCGCCGCCACCGTGGTGTTCCCGCGCAGCGCGGTCAGCACGTCCTGCAGGGGCCGCCGCGAACGCGCATGCATGTGCACGTCGCCCGCCGCGACCAGCGGCAACTGCGTCGCCGCCGCCAGTTCGCGCAGGCGCGCCAGGCGCTCCGGGTCGTCGGGGCGCAAGTGGCGCTCGAAGGCGATCCAGGCGCGGCCGGCGAAGTGTGCGGCGAGCCAGCGCGCCGATTGGCCAATAGCGGCTTCCCAGCTCGCCGTAGCGTCAGCACCATCCGCAAGGGATACCGCCTCCAGCTCTGCCGGAGGCATAACTTTTGTGGCCGCTTCAGGAATCCACAGCGCCAGGCAATCCGGCACGCCGCCGCCATCCCAGCCGGCAAGATCGTGGCGCGTCAGCTGGTAGCTGCCCTTTTCCGCGCGGCGGCGACCCAGGGTCACCAGCGCCGAGAGATTGCCGTAGCCGGCGCGGTTCTGCGCCAGCAGCACCAGCTTCATGCCGCAGGCCAACTGCAGTTCGGTGCCGTGAATCAGTTGCAAGCTGGAATCCCGCGCCGCCAGATGGGCGCGCACGCTGCCGGCAAAGCTGCATTCGTCGGTGACCGCCAGCGCCGCGTAGCCCAGCCGCACGGCCCGCGCCACCAGTTCCTCGGCGTGCGAGGCGCCGCGCAGGAAGCTGAAGTTGGACAGGCAGTGGAGTTCGGCGTAGGCCGGCAGGGAGGACATGGCGGGAGTGAATGCTGTGTTTATATACAGCTTAGCGCAATTCGCCTCTTTACGCCCGAAGCCACATCGATCACCATGCCGCAAGGCTCGGCCGATGGCCATTCATGGCAAAATGGCCGCCAGCAGCCATATATATAACAAAAGCAATAGAGGAGAGTCCCGTGTTCGCAATCTTCGAGCCCGCAGTCCGTCTCATGGACCGCATGCGCGTCGGCCCGCGCTACATCGTCGTCGGCGCCGCGGGGGGCGTGCTGCTGATCGGTTTGCTGTCCCAGTTCGTGCTCAGCAACAATTCCAGCCTGTCCCTGACGCGCCAGGAACTGGTCGGCGCGGCGCTGATCGTGCCGATTCGCCAACTCGAAAGCGCGACCCACGAACACCTGATTGCCACCAGCCTGATTTCCGCCGGCGCAGACAGCGCCGAGCTGAAGCAGCAGGCCGCCGGCCATGCCAAACGTATCGACGGCCTGTTGCAAACCATCGTCGCCGCGCCCGCCATCGACGATGCCCTGAAGGCCAGCGCCGAAACCCTGCCCAAGGAATGGGCCCTGCTCAAGTCGCTGCTGATCGCTTCCTCGACACCGGAACTGCGCGTCGTGCATGAGCGTTTTGCGGCGCGCGTGGCGGGCCACCTGCGCCAGGCCAGCGACAGCACGGCGCTGACCCTGAACCCTGAACTCTCGACTTACTACCTCTACGACACCCTGATCAACCGCCTGCCGCCGCTGATCAACCTGCTCGCCGAATTCCGCCTGCGCGCCAGCCTGATCGCGCAGGTCCAGATGGTCGATACCGGCGACATCGGCCGCCTCGACAAGCTGCTGGTGGATGCCCAGACGCAGGTGCTGCGTATCCGCGAAAGCCTGCGCAAGGGCAGCGCCGGCACCGCTCACCAGGCCGGCATCGACGCGCTGGTCACGCGCCTGGAAAAACAGCTCGTCGATATGCGCAGCTACGCCGAAACCGCCATCTTCTATGCCGGCGCCAACCTCAAGGTCACGCCGCTCGAAGTGCAGCAAGGCACTGCCGCGTCGGTGGCCGCGGCCACCGCGCTGGCCGAGGCCACCGAACGCACCCTGACGGTCCTGCTCGAAGAACGCGAGAGCAGGCTGCTGGTGCGGCGTAATCTCTACCTCCTGCTGGCTGCGTTGGGCGTCGCCGTGGCGGGCTATCTCTCGATGGGTTCCTATCTGTCGCTGTTGCGCGGCACCGACCGGCTGATGCAGGGCGGGCGCCGCCTGGCCGACGGCGAACTGACCCACGTCATCGAACTCGGCACCCGCGACCAGCTGGCCGACGTCGCCGACAGTTTCAACCGCATGGCCACGGCCTTGCGCCAGGTGGTCGAGTCCGTACAGAACAATGCCGTCGATGTGCGCGATGCCGCGCGCACCCTGGCCGCCGCCACCGACCAGATTGCCGCCGGCACCGACAACCAGAATCGGCTGACGCATGAAACGGCGGCAGCGGTGACCTCGATGGCCGGCAATATCGGCCAGGTCGCGACCAATGCCGGCGAAGTCGACCAGATCGCCGGCCGCAGCCGGGAGCAGGCCGAAGCCGGCGACGCCAGCCTGCGCACCATGCTGGTCGATATCGACTCGGCCGATTCCGCCGTCAGCCAGATCGCGGCAACGGTGGATGAATTCGTCAAATCGACGCTGGCCATTTTCCAGATGACCAACCAGATACGCGAAATCGCCGAGCAGACCAACCTGCTCGCGCTGAACGCCGCGATCGAGGCGGCTCGCGCCGGGGAATCCGGCCGCGGCTTCGCCGTGGTGGCCGACGAGGTGCGCAAGCTGGCGGAGAAATCGGCCGCATCGGCCAATGAAATCGGGCGCCTGACCGAAACCGCGAGCGCCAAGTCGAGCGAGGTCGAGGCCGCGATCCAGAGCGGCAGCCATGCCCTGCGCGCCAGCACCGATCGCGCCCATCAGGTCGCCGGCGTGCTGGCCCAGACCAGCGAATCGATCAGCCACACTTCGCAGGAAGTCAAGCGCATTGCCGCATCGGTCAAGGACCAGATGACGACCAGCCAGCAGATCAACGCCTATGTCAGCGAGATAGCGCAGATGGCCGAGCGCAACAGTACCGCGGTGGCCAGCGCCGCAGCCGAGGCCAGGCGCCTGGAACAACTCTCGGACCGCGTGCTGGCGGCGATCGGCGGCTTCCGCATCTGACGCAGCACCTGGGCCGCGGCCGCCCCGATGCCGGCGCCGGTTGCAAGGCGGCAAACGACACGGCACACTCCCGCCGATGACTCAAATCAGCACTGCGCCCCAGGCGAGAGGACCCCGCCGCGTCAAGGTGCGCTTCATGGCCCCGCTCGCCGTCGTGCTCGTCTTCATCATGGGCGTGTTTGCGGTCGCGGCCCTGTGGGTCGAGGCCGACATTCGCGACCAGGACATCGCCGAGCGCACCGCGGCCGTGGAAAAACTGTTCATACAGAAGCTCGACAAGGACACCAACCTGATGATCGCGACGCTGCGCGCGATGATGACCAATCCGTCCATCGAACGGGCCTTCCGCGACCTCGACCGTCCCGCACTGTCCCGCCAGATGGGCTCATTGTTCGCCAACCTGCGCGACAAGCACCACATCACCCACCTGTATTTCACCGGCCCGGACCTGATCAACCTCTATCGCTTCCATAGCCCCGAGGAGTTCGGCGACGAGATCGACCGGCTCACGACGATCAAGGCAAGAGATCGGCAGGACGCGGAACACGGCCTGGAGCTGGGCGCTCTGGGTACGCTTACGCTGCGGCTGGTGATGCCCTGGCGCCGCGACGATCGCGTGATCGGCTACCTGGAGATCGGCGAAGAGATAGAGCACCTGATCAGCGAGATCAGGGATGGCCTGGCGGTGGACATGCTGGTGCTGGTCGACAAGCGCATGCTGTCCTTGCAGCAATGGCAGCGCGGCCAGGCCCTGATGAAGCGCGAGGGCAACTGGGCGCGCTTTGCCGGCCATGTGGCGCTGGCGCAGACCACGGACCGACCGCTCGCGGCGCTGGACGACCGCGTCCTGCAGAGTCTGCTCGCCGGCCGCACCGCGGAAATCGACGACAGCGGCCGCTCGCTGCACCTGGCCGCCGTCCCGCTCAAGGATGCCGGGCAGCGCCACATCGGGAATCTGGTGGTGATACGCGACATCACGGCGCTGAAATCCGCCTTCAACTGGTCCATCGTGGCCGTCACCGCGATCAGCCTGCTGTCGGCCATCGGCGTACTCGGCGTGTTCTATCTCGCGCTCGACCGCGTGGAGCGCGATTACCGGCGCCAGCACGACCTCGAACACCAGTTGTTGCGCGTCAATGCCGAGTACGGGCGCATCCTGCAGCTCGAAAAACTGTCGGCGCTGGGGACCATGGTCGGCAGCATCGCCCACCAGTTGAACAATCCGCTGGTCGGCGTGGTCAACCTGGCCCAACTGGCCGAACGCGGGGTCGACGATCCGCAACGCACGCGCGAGCTGCTGGGCGAAATCCGCAGCGCCGGCGAAGACTGCCGCAGCTTCGTCAAGCGCATGCTGGCGTTTTCCAAGGTTTCCAGTTTCGAGAGCAAACCGACGCCGATCGCGGCGCTGATCGAGGACACGGTCCTGCTGTTTCGCCAGACCGAGACCCGACACCTGCCGGTCGAGGTGAAGTTGCCCGACCAGGCGGTGGTGCTGGCGGTCGATCCGATCCTGCTGCGCCACGCCTTGTTCAACCTGCTGGTCAATGCGGCCCAGGCCACGAGCAACGACAGCGCCATCGTCATCAGCCTGGAGCGCGAAGTCGATCCGGCACGGGGCGCGCCCGGCTGGGCGCTGGCGGTCAGCGATCGCGGCCGCGGCATGCCGCCCGAGGTGATGGAAAAGATCTTCGTGCCCTTCTACACCACGCGCAGCGACGGCACCGGCCTGGGCCTGCCGGTGGTGCAGCACGTCGCGCTGCTGCACGGCGGGCAGGTCAACGTCAGCAGCGAAGCCGGGCATGGCACGCGAATTGCGATTTGGTTACCAGATTCCTTGTCCGATGCCTAGCCGACCGCCCAAGCCGATACGCCCGAGAATAAGTCCCGCGCCGCCTGACATGCTGCCCAAAATCCTCGTGGTCGACGACGATCGCCACACGCGCATCCTGCTCGACCGGCTATTGGCCAAGACGGCGCTGGTGAGCCTGGCGACCGATGGCGCCGAAGCGCGCCAGTTGTTCGCGGCCGGGGATTTCAATCTGGTGCTGATGGACCAGCGCCTGCCCGACGACAATGGCATCGATTTGCTGCGCGAGTTTCGCGCGCGCCGGCCGCATCTGGTGAGCATACTGATGACCGGCTTCGCCGACGTGCGCGACGCCGTGGCGGCGGTGCGCGAGGGACTGTTCGATTACCTGACCAAGCCCTTCGAAGACCTCGAAGCCCTCGAAGCCGTGATCGGCAAGGCGCTCGAACTCGATCGTGCCTATCGTGAAATCCATGGCCTGCGCGCCCGCTTGTCCGACGCCGCGGACGCACCGGCCATCATCGGCCAGTCACCCGCCATGGAGCGCGTGCTGGGCCAGATACGCCAGGTCGCAGGCCTCGACACCACAGTCTTGCTCGAAGGCGAAAGCGGCACCGGCAAGGATCTCGCCGCCAAGATGATCCACGCCCTGAGCACGCGCGCGGCGAAGCCATTTCTCGAGGTGAATTGCGGCGGGCTGCCGGAAACGCTGCTCGAAAGCCTGCTGTTCGGCTATGAAAAGGGGGCCTTCACGGGAGCCAGCCAGGCCAATGCCGGCTATTTTGAAAAGGCGCACGAGGGTAACCTGTTCCTCGATGAAATCGCCGACATGAGCCCCAAGCTGCAAAGCAACTTGCTGCGCGTGCTGCAGGATCACAGCGTCACCCGCATCGGCAGCACCCAGCCGCGCCAGGCCGACTTCCGCCTGATCTGCGCCACCAACCGTCCCCTGCTGCCCGAAGTCAGAGCCGGACGCTTTCGCGAAGACCTCTACTACCGCATCGCCGTGGTCTCGGTGACCCTGCCGCCGCTGCGCGAGCGCGCCGGTGACATCGTGTCCCTGGCCACGCGCTTTCTCGATTTCTACAGCACGAAATTCGACAAGGTCTGCGGTCCGCTCACGCCGGCCGCCCTGCAGGCGCTGGAAGGTCAGCGCTGGGAGGGCAATGTGCGCCAGCTCCAGCACTGCATCGAACGTGCGGTGGCGCTGCATCCGGGTGGCCCGATCGATACCCTGCATCTGTTCCCGGCCGGTACGCCCGGTGCCGGCATGGCGCGCTGCGACGACAGCGCAACAGCAGCCGCGCTCGGCTACCAGGACGCGCGCGCCGATTTCGAGCGCGACTATTTCCGCCGTCTGCTCGACGCCGCCGGCGGCAACATATCCGAAGCCGCGCGTCTGGGCGGCATCCCGCGACAGAATCTGTATGTGCGAATGAAGCGCTGGGGAATTGTCACTGATAAGTGACATGCGTCTCGATATTGTGACAACACGAACGCGGTATTTCTGAAAAATTCAAGCAAATCCAAGGCAACAACTGGAAACAACCTTGGTACAAGGATTGCGTGTTCAGGGGCAGTCGAGTCTTACAAATAAGGGGATCATCATGAAAAAATCCATAGTCGGCAGCCTGCTGGCGCTGGCATCCGTGTTCCTGATTTACGGATGCACCGGCGGAGCCAAAACCTACCCGAACATGCCGGTCAAAGGCGTGGTCGAGGACGGCAGCAAGGAGACCTTCCTCAAAGTTGCCGGCGCCACCGTCTGGCTGATCCCCGCCAGCGACGTGGCCGCAATGGGCAAGACGCCGATCGAAGTCAAGAAGGATTCGAAAAACGACGAGCCGCTGGAAGACAACCTGGCGGCCAACCGCGCTCGTTACCAGAACGCCAGGACCAACGACAAGGGCGAATTCAGCTTCGCCAACGTGACCGGCGGCAAATACTTCGTCTACGTGGAACCCGCCGGCAGCAAGTACCTGCCGGGCGGCGACAAGTCGCGCAAGGCGCTGGGCACCGACGAACTGGGCGCCGCCCCCTTGCTGGTCAAGATTTCCGGCAATGTGCCGCCGGATGCCAAGTACATCGGCAGCTCGGCCTGCATCGAGTGCCACGAGGAGCAGCAGCACATCGCCAAGACCGCGCACCGACTCGGCATCAAGGTCATCGGCAAGCAAAGCAAGCTGCAGGACTACTCCCGCTTCCCGGATTTCAACAAGGGTCTGGACAAGCTGATGGCAGGTACCAAGTTCTATTTCTACGGCTTCGACAAGGGACGCAGTTTCGATAAATACGTGATCAGCGAAAAGGCGCCCGCCGATGCCACGTCGGTCAGCTTCACCGCCACTTTCTACAAGGATGGCGACGGCAAGCTCAAGTTCCGCACCGAGAATGCCAGGGATCCCGGCGACAAGCCGCGCGTCTATCCGGTGGAAATGACCTACGGTGGCGCCATCTACAAACAGCGTTACCTGTTCCGCGCCGGCGCCAATCTGTTCCCCTTCGTCCAGTTCAACCAGGACGGCGATGACAGCTACGCCGACCGCGGCCGCAAGCAGTGGCGCGATTACCACGGCGACTGGCTGTACAACGAGCAGACCAGGAAACTCGCCGATCCGTCACCCGCCAAGTCCTTCGACAAGGAATGCGCGTCCTGCCATTACAACGGCTACACGCTGACCAAGACCGCCGCGGGCGACTACAAGGCCGGCTCGAACAACGATCGCAACGGTGAACTGGACATCGACGGCGATGGCAAGCCCAACGAGATCAACATGGGCTGCGAAACCTGCCATGGTCCGGGTTCGACCCACGACAAGGCGAAAGAGATCGACATGCCCGCCACCATCGTCAGCCCCAACAAGCTGTCGGCCGAGCGCGCATCGATGATCTGCGGCCAGTGTCATAGCCGTCCCCAGGGCAACCTGAAAAACGACCAGCCGGTGAATACCGCCAACAGGATGATGCTGCCGGGCACGTCCCGCAACGTCTTCCTCAAGGACTACACGCTGCGCGAAGATGCCGCCAAGGGTTCCTTCTGGGCCGACGGGCTGCATTCCAAGGCGCACCACCAGCAATACACCGACTTCATCAAGTCGTCCAAGTACCGCAACGGCAACCAGCTGGTGGCCTGCTCCGACTGTCACGACACACATGGCAACGGCAAGTTCGCGCACCAGATGAAAACCGACTCAAGCAAGCCCGAGTCCTGCACCAGTTGCCACAAGGACAGCACCGATCTGAAGGCGCATCTGGCCGACAAGTCGAAGTGCACCGTCGATGTCGCCAAGGTCACCTGCTCCGACTGCCACAACACCAAGACCATGCAGACGGGCGCCGGCTTCGGCAAGGGCCTGACGGGCAAGGACGGCAAGAACTACTGGCTGAACGACATCACCTCGCACGTCTATGACGTCCCGCGCAAGGACAACAAGGGCGTCAAGGGCGTGGAATCGGGCAAGGCTATGCCGATCCCCTACACCAAGCCCTGCGGCGCCGCCTGCCACGACACGAAGAACCTGTAGCGCACATGACTTCGGTAAGCCGCCCCACATTATGAAATCTCGTACCTTCGATGGGCTCCATGCTGGCAAATGGGCCCGCCCCTCCCATCCTCCCCTCACGGGGAGGCTACTGATCGGCTCGCTGCGCTCGAACCCGACAAGTCGCGCTTGCCGATGTATTCCACGTTGACAGAACTCCTGCATAAACAAAAAACGCCGGCATGTCCGGCGTTTTTTTATGTCCGAGCGGGATGCGAGGACGGTATCCCCTGGTCGGATATTTCAGCGTACCGGCGCGATGCCCCACTCGGCGACGCCTTCCGGCAGCCGCAGCGCGTCGTAACCCTTCTTGCGCAGCAGCTCGACCGCATCCAGCGCCATCAGGCAATAAGGCCCGCGACAATAGGCGACCACGGTCTTGCCCCTGGGCAGTTCGGCGAGTCGCTGCTTGAGTTCGTCGAGCGGAATGGAGCGGGCAAAGGGCAGGTGGGCGGCAAGAAACTCATCCGGAGGCCGCACGTCGAGCACCACCACGTCGCCCTTGCGCGCCAGCCTGACCAGGCCGTCGCGGTCCTGCGGTGCCAGTTCCTTCGGGTGCTTGACCATCTGCTCGATGATCGTGCGCAGTTCCTCCAGCCGGTCCTCGGCGAGCGAATGGATCGCCACCCAAAAATCGGCGACCTGGCGGTTGGCGATCCGGTAGATCACGTACTTGCCCTGCTTCTCGGTCTCGACCAGATTCGCCGCGCGCAGTTCGCGCAGATGCGCACTGGCGAGCTTCATGCTGATGGCCGCTTCGCGCGCCAGAGCATCGACGGTTTTTTCACCCTGGCACAGCAGCTCGATCAGTTCCAGCCGCTTCGGGCTCGATGCTGCCTTGCCGATGCGGGCCACTTGTTCGTAGAGCAGATCCTTGATGTGCCTTGAATTATCCATGGCGTTCAATCTATTGCTTAGCCGATCGTCTGTCAAATCCGGCCCTTAGTTTCGATATTGTTGACATGGCTCAAATTATTTATTCTAAGCGATATTAGATTGTTGTCTGGCAGGGCGGTAACAGACCGCCATCGAAACCGGAGGCACGACATGGCCAAGCATCTGTTCATTCTCAACGACCCACCCTACGGCACCGAGCGCAGCTATAACGCCATACGGCTCGCGCGTTCGCTGCTGAACGCCGAGCAGGACGTACGCGTGTTCCTGCTCGGTGACGCCGCCGCCTGTGCCGTTGCGGGGCAGAAAGTGCCACAGGGCTATTACAACCTCGGCGACATGCTGGGCGGCGTGGTCCGACGCAAGGGGGAGATCTCGGTCTGCGGTACCTGCATGGATGCGCGCGGCATTGCCGGGGAGCGCCTGATCGAAGGCGCAGGACGCGGCACCATCGAGATCCTGAGCCAATGGACGCAATGGGCCGACAAGGTTCTTGTATTCTGATGACTTCAGCATCCACCACCAGGACGACAAGGGACAGCGTGAAAGCGAAGTTTCAGTGGAGGCCAACGCCGGATCTATCCGTGCTAAGCGCAGCGGCCGTAGCTAAATCAACCTCGCCCGGCTCTCCTGCGCCCCGTGACTGAGCGCCGCCGCTTTCTCACCGCGCTGGCCCTGCTGGCCCTCCCGCTTTCGGTAACAGCCCAGCAGCGCGCCGCGTTGTCGCCGGTCCCCGGCGTACCGCCAGCGCCAACTCTTGTCTTGCCGGACTTGGATGACAAAACCGTCGACCTCGCCCGCTATCGCGGCAAGGTGGTGCTGGTGAATTTCTGGGCGACCTGGTGCCCGCCCTGCCGCAAGGAGTTCCCTTCGCTCGGCCGGGTGCGCAAGCTCTTCAAGCCCGCGGATTTCGAGGTGCTCGCGGTGAATGTCGGCGAAGATCCGGAAACCGCTTTTTCCTTTGCCGGCGCAACCGAGTTCCCGATCCTGTTCGACCGCGATTCGCAGGCAATGGCGCGTTGGCGGGTGAATGGGTTGCCCAGCACATTCGTGGTCGACCGTCAGGGACGACTGGCCTTACGCGCCGTGGGCGGCCGTGAATTCGACGATCCGGCGATCGTCGCCCAGCTCAGGGAATTACTCAAATAGCCAACAAACGCTGAATCCTGGTCGTGCCACCGAGGCCGACAACCAAGGCCCTATCGACTCAGCCTTCGACGGGCAGGCCTGAAGCTTTCCATTCCGGAAAACCATCGACGAGACGCCGCGCCTTGTAGCCCTTCTCGCGCAGCAGCGCCACGGCGTCGACCGAGAGCAGGCAGTAGGGCCCGCGACAGTAGGCGATGACCTCGCGCCCCTTGGGCAGGCGGCGCAGGTGGCTGCTGAGGGCATCGGAAGCGATATTGATCGCGCCGGGCACATGGCCGGCGGCGTATTCCTCGGGCGGGCGCACGTCGAGCACGGTGACCAGTCCCTGGCGCACCCGCTCAAGCAGTTCCTTGGCCGGCACCGGCTCGAGATCGTCGCGTGCCGTGATGTAGGTGCGCAGCAGTTGCGAGACTTCGGCGAGGCGCGATTCGGCCACGGTGGATAGCGCACCGAGCAGGTCGACCACGTCCGGTCCCGCGACTTCGTAGAACACCCGCACTCCCTCTTTGCGCGCGCGCACCAGGCCAGCCTGTCGCAATTCCTGCAGATGCTTCGAGGCATTGGCGACGGACAGGTGGGTCATGCCCGCCAGTTCGTCGACGCTGCGCGGTCCCTGCGCCACGAACTCCAGCAGCTCCAGCCGGTTGGCGTGGCCGAGCGCCTTGGCGACGCGCGCCAGTTGCGCATAAATGTCCTGCTTGAAGTTTCCGGTTGACATCGTCCGAGTCGCTCCTTATTATTCAACCAATCAGTTGAATAATTGAATTGTAGGCCATTTTAAGCATTGGCCCTCGCGGGCACAAGCGCCAGTGTAGGAGGAGGAACGATGACATTCAACGAATTTGCGCTGGCGAACGAACCAGCGATCCGGCTTGCCGCCTTCTTCGGCGTCTTCACATTGATGGCCACCTGGGAGACGGCCGCGCCGCGCCGCGTTCGCCTCCATTCCCGCCGGCAGCGCTGGACCTCCAATCTGGGTCTCGTCATGCTCAACAGCTTACTGCTGCGCCTGGTCTTTCCACTGGCCGCCGTCGGCTTCGCCGCCTTCGCCGCCGAGCGCGACTGGGGCCTGATAAACAATCTCACGCTGCCACCGTGGGCGGCGCTGGTCCTTGCTGTCGTTGCGCTGGACTTTGCCATCTACCTGCAGCACGTGATGTTCCACGCCGTGCCCGCGCTGTGGCGCCTGCACCGGGTGCACCACGCCGATCCGGATTTCGACGTCACCACCGGCGCGCGCTTCCATCCAATCGAAATCGTGCTTTCGATGCTGATCAAGCTTTCCGTGATCGCCGTGCTCGGCGCACCGGCCGCCGCCGTGCTGGTATTCGAGGTGCTGCTCAACGCCACCGCGATGTTCAACCACGCCAACGTCAAATTGCCGGCCGGGATCGATGCCGCGCTGCGCCTGCTACTGGTGACGCCCGACATGCACCGGGTGCACCACTCGACCGATGTCGCCGAGGCCAACAGCAATTTCGGCTTCAACCTGCCCTGGTGGGATCGATTGTTCGGCACCTATCGCGCCGCCGCGCAACACCCGCAGGAAGGCATGGCCATCGGCGTCCAGGGCCTGACCGGCGATCCGCGCTGCCTCAGCCTCGTCGGCATGCTTGCGCTGCCCTTCCTCGACGCCGGCCGCGAATACGCGATCGGCCACGCCGTGGAGGTGAAGCATGAAGCGCCTTGACGTGGTGCGGGCGGCGCTGATCCTGGCGCTGCTCGCAGGTCTGGCGCTGGCCTTCGCCAACCGCCAGCAGTTCTCCCAGGAGGCCTTGCAGCTGTGGCTGGCGTCCGCCGGCTGGTGGGCGCCGGTCCTGTTCATCGGCCTCTATGCCGCCGGCACGGTGCTGTTCCTGCCTGGCTCGGTACTGACCCTGGCCGCCGGCGCGCTGTTCGGCATCCTGCCCGGCGCGCTCTACAGCCTGGCCGGCGCGACGCTGGGCGCGGTGCTGGCTTTCCTCGTCGCGCGCCACCTCGCCGGCGAATGGGTGGCGCAGAAGACGGGCGGGCGGCTCAAGCAGTTGATCGAGGGCGTCGAGGCCGAGGGCTGGCGCTTCGTCGCCTTCGTCCGCCTGGTGCCGCTGTTTCCCTTCAACGTGGTGAATTACGCGCTGGGCCTGACGCGCATCCCGCTCGGCGCCTATGCACTGGCGTCGGCCGTGTGCATGCTGCCCGGCGCGCTGGCCTACGCCTGGCTCGGTCATGCCGGGCGCGCAGCGCTGGCCGGCGATGCCAACGCCATCCGCAACGGCATGCTGGCGCTGGCCGTGGCGGCGGCGCTGATGTTCCTGCCGCGCCTGGTGCGCCAGTTCAAGGCCGGTTTGATGATCACACCCAAGATGTTGCGCGCGTTGCAGGCGGAAGGCGGCATCGCCGTGGTCGACGTGCGCGAGCCGAAGGATTTCGACGGCGAAACCGGGCACGTGCCCGGTTCGCTGAACCTGCCGCTGGGCGAACTCGCTCAACGCATCGAGGAGCTGAATCCGTGGCGCCAGGATGGCGTGGTGCTGATCTGCCGCACCCAGGTACGCTCCGGCCAGGCTGCGCGCCTGCTGGCAAAGCACGGCTTTTCCGGCCTGCGCGTGGTGCGCGGCGGCATACTGGCCTGGCACGAACTGGGCTATCCCACCGAAGGCAACGCGACCACGGACAGCACCCTTGGCCTCAATCGCGCTTGAGCCCGTCGGCGGCTTTCCGCGCGCGCCGCATTGCGTCACGGCGGGCGAGCAGGACACCCTGCCTTCGCGCTACGGCTGGCCGGTCAAGCTGCTGTCGCTGGCGGCCTTCACGCTGGCCTTCGTCGGCTGGCTCAACGAGACCTGGCTGTTCCTGTTCGAGAGCCCGATCTGGCTGAACCGCTACACCGAATACGCGATCATCCTGGCCTTCGGCGTCTGGCGCATCCTCAGTGAGAAGAACGCCTATACGCGGCGCCGGCTGATCATCCTGGTCTCGGTGGTGACCGGGCTGTGGTGGCTGGTGCCCTGGCTCAACCCCTTCTTCGAACCCTACATCGGCTACCTCTGGTCGCAGCCGGTGTTTCCCGCGCTCCACACGCCGGGCACGCTGACCTTCTTCCTGGTGCTGGGCCTGGTTTTTCTCTTCGGCCGGCGCGTGATCTGCGGCTTCGGCTGCCCCTGTGTCGGCATCCGCGAGACCGTGGGCTTCGCCTTCCGCGAGAACTCGCCGCGCTCGGAACTGGCGTGGAAGCTGCGCCATATCAAATGGGTGTTCTTCGTCTATTACGTCGGCGTGCTGGTAGTGACGCAATACCCGCCGAACTCCTGGACCATTTCCTTTGTCAGCGGTTTCTACGGCCTGGTCGCCGCGACTTACTTCGGCACCTTCTTCATCGCGCCGCTGGTCGGCAATCGAGCCTATTGCCGCTTCCTCTGCCCGTTCGGCGCCACCTTCGGCCTGCTCAACCACGCCGGTTTCTATGACGTGAAGATGGACGAGAAGCGCTGCATCGACTGCGGCCGCTGCGAGCAGGCCTGCGACATGGGCATCCCGGTATGGAAGCAGGGCAAGGCCCACGGCCGCGTCACCGGCCTCGAAGATTGCATGGGCTGCGCGCGCTGCGTGGTGTCCTGCCCGACCGATGCGCTGGAGATCCGCGACGTGCGCAATCTCCTGCGCCCGGCCCTGCGCCAGGACGCCACCCACCTGTTGCGCCGAGTCGCCGCGCCGGAACTGCCGCGCATCGACGCCTGCGCCGAACGCCTGCCGCTGGCCGAGATCCAGGCTCAGGCGATGCGCTGCCTCGACTGCGGTGAGCCCTCCTGCCGCACCGCTTGCCCCTTGCACAACCGGATTCCGGAATGGCTGATGCTGGCGGCGAAAGGCAAGATCGAGGCCGCCGCCGAAATCATGGCCGCTACCTCCCCGTTGCCGGAACTCTGCGGCGCGCTGTGCCCGCAGGACCGGCTCTGCGAGGGCGCCTGCGCCCGTGTGCGGCAAGGCGAGGCGGCGGTGGCCATCGGCGCCATCGAGCATGCGGTGACCGAGGAAGCGCTGGCGCGCGGCTGGCGTCCGCAGCTGGCGCCGGCCAAGCGCCTGGACAAGGATGCCGCGGTGATCGGTGCCGGACCTGCCGGGCTGGCCTTCGCCGAGGCGATGAACCGCGCCGGCTGGAGCGTCACCGTCTACGACCGCGACACGCAGATCGGCGGCATGCTTTCGAGCGGCCTACCCCCCTTCCGCTTCGACAAGCGCGCGCTGGACCGGCGCCGCATCCTCATGGAGCAAGCCGGCGTCCGCTTCGAACTGGGCGTCGAGGTCGACGCCGAACGCTTCCTGAAGCTGCGCGATGACAACGAGGTAGTCTTCCTTGGCCTTGGCGCGCGCCAGGCGCGGGACGTAACGCTGCCAGGCCGCGATCTGTTCGGCGTCGATGACGCGCTGAGCTATCTGGGCCGCATCAACCGGGGCCAGGACGGCGCGACCGGCGGCAGCCTCGTCGGCAAGCGTGTGCTGGTGCTCGGCGGCGGCGACACGGCGATGGACTGCGCGCGTGCGGCGGTCCGCGATGGTGCGGCCAGCGTGGCGATCGCCTATCGCGGCACCGTCGAGAAGCTGCGCGCCAATCCGCACGAGCGCGTTGCGGCGATGGCGGAAGGCGTGAGCTTTATGTTCGAGCACACGCCGGTGGCCGTCGAGGGCGAGGCCTGGGTACGCGGTGTGCGCTGCAAAGTTGGCGCTGATGAAGCCCCTGCGCGACAAGGCGGTCGAGCAAAAAACGCTCTCCTCGCCGTAGCGGATGGCGAGACGGCAACCGAGGCATGTCTGCCCTGCGACGCGGTGATCCTCGCCTTCGGCCAACAACCGGCAGCGCCGCACTGGCTGGAAGCTGGTGGCGTCGCCACCGAATACGGCGCGATCAAGGTCGACGCCCACGGCCGCACGACCCATCCGCGCATCTTTGCCGGCGGCGACGCCGTGCATGGCGCCGACCTGATCGTCACCGCCGCCGCCGCCGGACGCCGCGCCGCGCGCTGCGTGCTGGCGCAGCGCCGCCTGGCCGACTGGCAGAGCTGGCGCGCCTGGCGCGCGGCGCCGCAGCCCTTGATGACGCCGAGGCTGGCGACATGAAGCTGCCTTACGTATCCGCGCTGCTCGCGGCGCCGGCGATGCCGGCCTGGGCGCACGTCCATGCGGTGAATTTCGATTTCGTCTGCACCACCGACGAGACGTTGCCCGGCCTGACGCTATTGCCCTTCCTGCTGCTGGCCGGCGTCGGCGTGGTGCGCGCCGTCGCCCGCCACCGCAAGGACCGCTGATGCGCCCGCGCTGGCTGCTGATCCCGGTACTGCTGTCCCTGGCCGGCATCGCCGCCGGCATGGCATGGGTCGACTGGAGCAAAGGCGGCGCCGGCAGCGGCCTGTATTCGCGCGAGTGGCAGCCCGACCCGGTGCAGGGCTACTGGGACCCGGACCGCTTCTACCAGCCGGGCCAGACCATCGAAGGCGTGTACCCGGCAGCGGAGTGCATTGCCTGTCACGAGGCGCTGACGCCAGGCATCGTCGCCGACTGGCGCGACAGCCGCCACAGCAAACCGGCCAATCGCGCGCCGGTGGCCTGCCCCGACTGCCACGGCGCCGACCACCAGAAGCTGCGCATGCCGAGCCCGGAGGTTTGTGCCGCTTGCCATGGCGTGCAGCACGAGGCCGTCCAGTCCGAAAAGCATTACGGCTTTCCCAGCCACGCGCTGGCCATGGAACGCGCCACCGACAGCAAGCACTTCGTGGACAAGCCGAAGGCGGAAACCACGGCCTGCGTGCAATGCCATTCGGTGGCAACCAAGTGCGATTCCTGCCACACCCGCCACCGCTTCGATGCCGCCGAGGCGCGCCGCGCCGAAGCCTGCACCACTTGCCACAGCGGCCCGCCGCATCCGGATGACGAAACCTATTTCGCCTCGGCCCACGGTAAGCGCTACCTGGCCGACGCGCAGAAGACTGACTGGAGCAAGCCACTCAAGAAGGGCAACTACCTGACGCCGACTTGCGCCTACTGCCACATGCGGAACGGCCAGCATGTGGTGGCCGACAAGTCGATCTGGCAATTCGGCCTGCGCCAGGTCAATCCGAACAACGCCGAGAACAAGGTCAAGCGCGAACGCTGGGTCGAGGTGTGCACCGATTGTCACGACGAGGAATTCTCGCGCCGGCAATTGACGGACATGGATCGCGAGCGCGCCCAAGCCTGGCAGGGACTGAACCGCACGGAACGCCTGCTGCGCGAACTGAGGAGCGAAAAAGCCCTCTACCCGGCAGCCGGCGAACGCCCGGCCTACCCGACCGACTGGATGGATCGCATATTCCCGAAAGAGCGCATCGGCTTCTTCGAAGGCCAGGCGTCGAGCTTCTACAACGTCTCACCGATCGAGCGCGACTATTTCGAGATGTGGTACTTCGCCAACCTCGGCGCCTACAAGGCGGCGGCACACGGTGCACCGGAGCTGGTGCAGGAAGGCCATGCAGCGCTGGCGCAGGCCGAAAAATCCATCGCGGCCCAGGCCACGCAACTGCGCGACAAGGCGCGTGTGGCGCGGCCCGATCCGAAAGCACTTTGGCTGGGCGGCGAATACACCGAGCACAACCGGGAGCACAACTGATGCGCCGCGCGCTGTGGCTGCTGCTGCTGATCGCGCTGCCCGCCGCGGCCGGCAAGACTTGTGTCGACTGCCATGCCGGCGCCGCCGAGCGCAGCTACGCGCTGTCCAAGCACGGTGTCATCGCCCGCATCGAAGCCGGGCGCGAGCGGCGGCGCACGCCCGACTGCGGCGGCTGCCATGGCTATGAAGCCAGGGCGCAGGCGCCGCAGCATTACGCGACCAAGACCTCGCGCAACGAGGCACGCGAGCGGGCCAGCGCGGGCTGCGGTTCCTGCCATGCGCCGCGCTATGTGGCCGAGCAACTGGCCGCCGCACAGCGCGGCCTGGCGATCGGCGAGATGAAGCGGCGCGAGGCCGAGGCCGTGGTCGCTGCCGCACGCAAAGAACTGAGCGGCGAAGAGCTGGCGCCAATCGAAGCACTGCTCGCCACGCTGCGCACGGAGCACCTGCGCGACCTGCGCCTGGGCCTCGCCCACCAGTCGCCCGACTACCAATGGTGGCTGGGCCAGGCCGCGCTCGACGGCGTCCTGCTGCGCATCAAGGGCGCGCTGAGCGAAGCGCGGCGCCGGGATCAGCGACAATGATGTCATGCTGCGTCTTGCTGCCGCCCCGGCGGCAGCCGCGGACCGGATCGCCAACCTGGAGCACGCAATGAATCGACCGATCACTGCCGACAGCAAGCCTGCCGTGGCGCAAGATGCCGGCGCAGCCAACCACAGCATCGCCTTCTTCGACCGGCAATTCCAGCGCCAAATCGGCGAGCAGGACTTCAAGCTCAATCCCTTCGAACTCGACGTGCTGCCGCATCTGACCGGGCGCGTGCTCGACTTCGGCTGCGGCCTGGGCAACCTGGCCATGGCCGCCGCCGAGCGCGGCTGTTCGGTGCGGGCGCTGGACGCCAGTCCGTCGGCAATCGCTTGCCTGCACCAGCGTGCCGCGGCGGCCAGGCTGCCGGTCGAGGCGATCGAGGCCGATTTGCGCGAATACCGGATCGACGGCGAATTCGACTGCGTCTTCTCAATCGGCGTGCTGATGTTCTTCGACTGCGCGACGGCGTTGCGCGTGCTGGCTATGCTGCAGGAGCGGGTGCGGCCGGGCGGCATCGCGGTGATCAATACCTTGATCGAAGGCACCAGCTATTTCGATATCTTCCAGCCCGGCTGCTACTGCCTGCTGCCGCGCGAGGAGCTTGCCGACCGGTTCGCCGGCTGGGAGATCATGCACTCGGGCTTCCGCGACTTCGAGGCGCCGGGACAAACGCTCAAGTGCTTTGCCACCGTCATCGCGCGCAAGCCCGCGCAACCGGCGCCGTAAGCGCGAGCTTCGGGCTGCTTGAAGCGTCTTCGCGAGCGCGCTCGACGCTGCGCGGCGAAATCATTTGATACAAAGTATCGTCCCTCTGCGGTCAACAGAATGCCTTCGACGGCGTTAGTCTGTTTGTACGGCTCCATAGCCGATTCGCTGGAGAAACAAATAATGAAAACCACCACATCCATCCTGTTCGCCGGATCCCTGTTTCTCGCCCTGGCCGGTCTGGCCCCGGCACAGGCCGCAGTCGACGAAGCCGCGGCCAAATCGCTGGCCAAGAAGAACGACTGCTTCAAGTGCCATGCCATCGACAAGACCAAGAAAGGTCCGTCGTACAAGAAGATTTCCGCCAAGTACAAGGAAAAGAAACTCGGCGAGCAAGAGGCCATCAAGCAGATGACCACCGGCCCCAAGGTCAAGCTCGAGGACGGCACCGAGGAAGATCACAAGATCATCGAGACCAAGGATCCGAAAGAGCTGAGCAACCTCGCGCAGTGGATACTGTCGCACTGAGGATTCGATAGTCCCGACCTGATCGGCAGCGCACGGCAGAATGCCGCGCGCTGCCGATCATCATTTCTTGGTGTGCTGGCGCACCGAGTTCGTCGCTTCATGCGTTTAGATTGAGTGCATGCCGGCATGGGCCGGTACGCCGCAGTGGCTGCAACTCATGGCATGGAGAATGAAATGAAAGGTCTTGTTATCGCCGGCTTGTCGCTCGGGGTTATCGTCGCCGCACTGTCACTCTCGTTGACGGCCAGCGCGGCCATTGACGCCGACGCCGCCCAGTCGCTGGCCAAGAAGAATGACTGCTTCAAATGCCACGCCATCGCCAAGACCAAAAAGGGGCCCGCCTACAAGAAGATCGCCGCCAAGTACAAGGACAAGCCCGAAGGCGAGGAAAAGGTCATCAAGAACATGACCACCGGGCCCAAGGTCAAGCTCGAAGACGGTACTGAGGAAGAGCACAAGATCATCGACACCAAGGACCCGAAAGAGCTGAGCAACCTCGCGCAGTGGATTCTTACGCGCTGAGGCTGTCGCTCAGGCGAATATTCCGTGCAGGAACCAGCCGCCCGGCGGGCGCGGGTCGCGGAAAATCCATAGCCAGCGGCCGGCGCTGTCGATCGCGATGAAGTAATCACGGCGCGCATCGCCGCCGTCCCACCAGCCCGCTTCGATGCGTTCCGGGCCGGCCGCCAGCGCCAGCTCGCCGCCGCGCTGCGGGCGGCCCCGCACTTCGCGCAGGGCTTCGGGTGGATCGAGCAGCCACAGCGGGCGCGGCGGCAGCGCTGTGCGTAGGGCGGACCGTAGGGTGAACTTTAGTCCGCCATCACCGCCAGGCCCCGCTAAAGCCGGTCCGACAGCGATTGCGGCATGCGTACGAACGGCCACGGACTCGCGAACCGGCGTGCCCGGACCGGCCCGGCTCGCCAGTTCCGGCCTGTGGTCGGCATGGCAGGCCAGGCCCTGCACCGCCTGCGGCCCCAGGCGCGCGACGAGGCGGTCCATGAGTTCGGCCAGTGCCTCCTGCCGCTGCCCGCCGCCGTCGAACAGGGCATGACTGCGCGCTTCGCGCGGCGCGATCTGCCGCGCGCAGAGGCGCAGCGCCAGCGCGGGGGCGGACAGGCTCAGGGTATCGAGCCGCTCCTTGAGCACGCGCTCGATGCGTTCCGTCCTGTACACCGGCGCGCTGAAAGCCAGCGGCACGGCAGTGATCACACCATGGCCATGATCGATCAGCCATTCGATCTCGCGCACCGCGCTGTTTCTCGCCGCCAGCCAGCCGGCCAGCGCCGCGATCAGGCGGCGCGCGGCGAACAGCAGCACCGGCGCGGCCTCCACCGGCGCCGGCAGTTCCAGTCCCTGTTCGAAGCGCTCGGGAAACACGAAGCCGCTTTGCGGATCGGCGATCTCGCCCAGGGCGCGCGCCAGGTCGATGACGAATGGCTTGCCGAGACGGGCGCCGAGACTCGCGCGCGGCAAGGCCAGCAGTTCGCCGATGCGGCGCAGGCCGAAGCCTTCGATGCGCCGCGCCAACGGCGGCGCCAGTTGCAGCGCCGTCAGCGGCACCGCGGCGAGCGCCGCGCGCGTCGCTGCCAGGTCGCGAGCGATGACATTGTCACCAGAGCGCGCCAGCCACAGCGCGGCCAGCGGCGTGGCGGCTACCGCCAGTTGTGCGCGGAAATCCATCGCGACGAGATCTGCTCGTACCAGGCGCAGCAGTGCCGGCAGGCCGCCGAACAGGCGCAGGCTGCCGGAGATTTCGAGGCGCAGCGCGGCCGGCGCGAGATTCACCTGCGGCGTGAAGCGCCCCGCCCAGCAGGCCAGCGCCGGGGTGGGAAATGCCACGCTCTGTGCGAGCGCGGCCTCAGGCAGCGACGCGGGTTCGTCGTCGGCTGTCGGCCGCGTCGGGCAGTACAGTGCCAGCCACAACATGGGAAATACGGGGTGAAAAATCAGCGGGTCGGGCGATGTCGAGCAGGATCGCCTGCCGCGCCGGCGGCCCGCGCCGCTTCAGCAGTTGCACGCGCAACTGCCTGCCTGCCGGCTGCAGTTGCAGGCGCAGCGGTGCCGGCGAAGCCGCGGCGGCGAGTTGCGCCGGGCGGAAGCAGAAGGCTCCGCCGCCGCCCTCGCCGGCCGCCACCTGCAGGCGGCGCAGGCTGTTGGCCGGCAACTGCCCGCGAAACAGTTCGTCGAGCCAGAGCAGGGTGGCTGCCACGCCGCCGCAGCGCAGGGCCTCGACCGCAGCCCAGAGGGCATCGCGCGGACGGCGCGGCAGCACCAGGCGCAAGGCTTCGAGCCGTATCCCGGCGGCGGCCCAGGCCGGCGCATGGGCCGCGCGCGGCGGCGCGATCAGCACCACGGTCTGGCCGGCGGCGGTCAGCGCCGCCAGCGCCGGGAGCAGCAGACCGAGCTCGCCGATGCCCTGGTGTTCGGCCAGCAGTTCGGTCAATGCCCCGCGCGGCCAGCCGCCGCCGGGCAGCTCGGCATCGAGGCGGGCAAAGCCGCTGGCAAGAGTTGGCGCTGGCGCCACGGCGAAGGCATCGCCACGCCGGATGTCGCCGCGCTCCAGCACCTGGGCCAGCAAAGGATTCATGCTAAAAAAACAGTTGAACCACAGAGACACAGAGGCACAGAGGAAAAGCCAAGCGAGAAAAACAATTCTTTGCTTTTGAAGTTCTCTGTGTCTCTGTGTCTCTGTGGTGAAGCCTTTTCACAGTGTCCGGCCGTCGCGGATCAGGCCGACCGCCACGCCTTCGATGGTCAGCGGCTCCTTGCGCGTATTGACCAGGATCGGGGCGAAGTCGCGGTTCTCGGCGATCAGCTCGACCATGGTGCCGCGCCGCTTGAAGCGCTTGACGGTGACTTCGTCGCCGAGCCGGGCGATGACGATCTGGCCGTTGGCGGCCTCGCTGGTGCGATGCACGGCGAGCAGGTCGCCGTCGAGTATGCCGGCCTCGATCATCGACAGGCCGCGCACGCGCAGCAGGAAATCGGCGCGCGGCGTGAACAGCGCCGGATCGATGCGGATGTTGCCGAGGCGATTCTCGATCGCCAAGAGCGGGCTGCCGGCGGCGACGATGCCGATCAGCGGCAGGCCGAGCTGTTCCACCAAGCGGATGCCGCGCGCGGAACCCGGTTCGAGCGTGATCGCGCCCTTTTTCGCCAGCGCCCTGAGATGGTCTTCGGCGGCATTGGGCGAGGCGAAGCCGAAGGCGCTGGCGATCTCGGCGCGCGTCGGCGGCACGCTGAAGACTTCCATGGTGTTGCGGATGAAATCCAGAATCTCCTGCTGGCGGGGCGTCAGATCGTTGGCCATGGGCGTGCTCCTGTGACTGTTCTTTCGTACAGTACATTAAAAATCCGGCCAACGCCAGCGCTGAAAACAGCGGTGGGCAAGCCCCTGAGCGCGATGCGGCCATTTATAGGATAATTCGCCCCGGTCGTCGGGAGAGAGTGACTCCCACCGTCACCGCCGAAGGCGCAACCCCCAGGAACCGCTCAGGCAAAAGGACCGACGACGCTACACAAATCTGGAGAGCGGCAGCTCATTGCAGCATCGTGAAGCCTGCCCGCCGACGGAGTAAATCTCTCAGGCGCCAAGGACAGATGGGGATGCGACGGAACCCCGTTGCGCTTCTTGCCGCCATCAGCCCGAGGATCGCCATGCCGCTACGTACTCCCCTTTACGACTCCCATCTCGCCGCCGGCGCCAAAATGGTCGACTTCTCCGGTTGGGAGATGCCCATTCATTACGGCTCGCAGATCGAGGAACACCATGCCGTGCGCCGCGACGCCGGCATGTTCGACGTCTCCCACATGTGCGCGCTGGATCTCGCCGGTCCCGATGCCCGCGCCTACCTGCGCCATCTGCTGGCCAACGACGTGGCGAAACTCGTCACGCCCGGCAAGGCGCTTTACTCCTGCATGCTGAACAGGGCGGGCGGCGTGATCGACGATCTGATCGTCTATTACTTCAGCCCCGAGCACTATCGCGTCGTGGTGAACGCCGGCACCACGGACAAGGATGTCGCCTGGATGCGCGCCCAGCTCAGCGGGGTGGACGGCGGCTTCAATGCCACAGTGATGGTAAGGCGCAAGGGCAGCGAGGATGCGGTGACCCTGATTGCCTTGCAGGGCCCCAATGCGCACGAGCGCCGCAGCACCGGCGTCGATGCCGTGGCGATGATCGCCGTGCAGGGCCCCCATGCGCGCGAGCGTTTCTGGACGGCCTTCCCCGACAGCCGCGCTGCCACCGAGAAACTGGAGAATTTCCAGGCCGCCGAATTTGCGTCGACGCAGGGCAACTGGCTGGTCGCCCGCACCGGCTACACCGGCGAGGACGGTTTCGAAATCACCGTGCCGGCGGAGGCGGCAGCCGAGGTCTGGCAGGCGCTGCTGGCGGCCGGGGTGAAGCCCTGCGGCCTGGGCGCACGCGACACGCTGCGGCTCGAAGCGGGCATGAACCTCTACGGCCAGGATATGGACGAGAGCATCTCGCCCTACGAGGCCGGCCTCAAGTGGACGGTCGACCTGAAGGACCCCGCGCGCGATTTCATCGGCAAGTCGGCGCTGGTCGGCGACAGTGCCCGGCACTTGCACAACGAGTTCGCCGGCCTGCTGTTGCTCGATCGTGGCGTGCTGCGCGCCCACCAGAAAGTCATCACGCCGCTGGGAAGCGGCGAAACCACCAGCGGCAGTTTTTCGCCGACCCTGAATCAATCCATCGCACTGGCGCGCCTGCCGGTGGGCGTCGCAATCGGCAGCGAAGTGGAGGTCGAAATCCGCGACAAGCTGCTCAAGGCGCGCGTCGTCAAACCCACCTTCGTCCGCAACGGCAAACCCCTGATCTGAGGAATTAACCATGAACTCATCTGCCAAACCCGCCAGCAACCTGAAATACGCCGCCTCCCACGAATGGGCCAGGCTGGACGCCGACGGCACGATCACCATCGGCATCACCGACCATGCCCAGGAAGCGCTGGGCGACATCGTCTTCCTCGAACTGCCGGCCGTCGGCCGCGTGGTCAAGGCCGGCGAGGAATGCGCGGTAGTCGAATCGGTGAAGGCCGCCTCGGACATTTATTCGCCGGTGTCGGGCGAAGTGGTGGACATCAACCAGGCTACCGCCGACGCGCCGGAATCGGTCAATGCCGACGCCTATGCCACCTGGCTGTTCCGCATCAAGCCCGCCACTGCCGACCAGTGCGCCACCGAAATGGCCGGCCTGCTCGGCGCCGACGCTTACGCCGCCACCCTCTGATCCACCACCATGCACGCCGAAAACCTGACGCAGCCGCTGACCACCCTCGAACACCGCGACGAATTCATAGGGCGCCACATCGGCCCCGATGAGCATGCCATGGGCGGCATGCTCGCCTCGATCGGCACTGCCTCGCTCGGCACGCTGATTGCCGAGACGGTGCCGGCGACCATACGCCTGCAGCACCCGCTGGACCTGCCGGGGCCCATGCCGGAGCACGCGGCGCTGGCCGCCCTGAAAGCCATCGCGGCGAAGAACGTGGTCAAGAAATCGCTGATCGGCCAGGGCTACTACGGCACGCACACGCCCCCGGTGATCCTACGCAACCTGTTCGAGAATCCCGGCTGGTATACCGCCTACACGCCTTACCAGGCCGAGATCGCCCAGGGCCGGCTGGAGGCGCTGCTCAACTACCAGCAGATGGTGGTCGATCTGACCGGGCTGGGAATCGCCAACGCCTCGCTGCTCGACGAGGCCACGGCCGCCGCCGAAGCGATGACCATGGCGCGGCGCATTTCGAAATCCAGGGGCAATGTGTTCTTCGTCGATGAAGCGGCCTTCCCGCAGACCATCGACGTGATCAAGACGCGCGCCGCGTATTTCGGTTTCGAACTGGCCTTCGGCAAGCCTGACGAAGCCAGCAAGTACGAACTGTTCGGCGCCCTGCTGCAGTACCCCAACGCGCGCGGCGAAATCGCCGACCTGACCGCGACGATCGCCGCGATCAAGGGCCGCGGCGGCGTGGTTGCCGTGGCCTCCGACCTGATGGCGCTGGTGCTGCTGAAATCGCCCGGCGAAATGGGCGCCGACATCGCGCTCGGCTCCTCGCAGCGCTTCGGCGTGCCGATGGGCTTCGGCGGCCCGCACGCGGCCTTCTTCGCCACGCGCGAAGCCCATGTGCGCTCGATGCCGGGGCGCATCATCGGCGTCTCGAAAGACGCACGCGGCAAGACCGCCTACCGCATGGCGCTGCAGACCCGCGAGCAGCACATCCGGCGCGAGAAGGCCAATTCCAACATCTGCACCTCGCAGGTGCTGCTGGCCAACATGGCCGGCATGTACGCGGTGTGGCACGGCCCCGAAGGCCTGCGCCGCATCGCCGGGCGCATCCATCGCCTGGCCGCGCTGCTGGCCGGCGCGCTGGGCATCAGCGGACGCTGCTTCTTCGACAGCTTCGAATTGAAAGTTGGCGCTTGCCTGCCCGCGGAGCGGAATCCCAGGCAGACAGAGTCCGAGACGGCGAACTACATGAAAGCCGCCAGCGACGCCGGCTACAACCTGCGCCGGGTCGATGACGGCACGATCGGCATCAGCGTGGACGAGACCACCACGCGCGAAGACGTCGCCGCGCTGCTGAAAATCTTCGGCAAGACGATTTCGGTGGAAGCTCTCGACGCCGCACACCCCTGCGCGATCCCGGCGTCGCTGCAGCGGCGCGAACCGATCCTGAGCCATCCGGTGTTCAATACGCATCACACCGAGCACGGCATGCTGCGCTACCTCAAGCGCTTGCAGAACCGCGACCTGGCGCTCGATCACGCGATGATCCCGCTCGGCTCCTGCACCATGAAACTGAATGCCGCCGCCGAGATGATTCCCGTGTCCTGGCCCGAATTCGGCCAGATGCATCCCTTCGCGCCGCTGGACCAGGCGCAGGGCTATCGCGAACTGATCACCGGCCTCGAAGACCAGCTCAAGGCCATCACCGGCTTCGATGCCGTATGCATGCAGCCGAACTCCGGCGCACAGGGCGAATACACCGGCCTCGTCGCGATCCGCCGCTACCAGGCCGCCAACGCTCAAGGCAGCCGCAATATCTGCCTGATTCCGAAGTCGGCCCACGGCACCAACCCGGCGACGGCGCAGATGTGCGGCCTCGAAGTCGTCGCCGTGGCCTGCGACGACAGCGGCAACGTCGATGTCGAGGATCTCAAGGCCAAGGCCGCGCAGCACGCGGCGAATCTGTCCTGCCTGATGATCACCTACCCGTCGACGCACGGCGTCTTCGAGGAAAGCATCCGAGACATCTGCACCATCGTGCACGCCCACGGCGGCCAGGTGTATATGGACGGCGCCAACCTCAACGCCCAGGTCGGCCTCTGCCGCCCGGCCGACATCGGCGCCGACGTCTCGCACATCAACCTGCACAAGACCTTCGCCATCCCTCACGGTGGCGGCGGGCCGGGCATGGGGCCGATCGGGCTCAAGAGCCATCTGGCGCCCTGCATGGCCAACCACGCGGTGCAGAAGGTTCCAGGTCCGCATGACGGGCAGCACGCAGTATCCGCCGCCCCATGGGGCTCGGCCTCGATCCTGCCGATCTCCTGGATGTACATCACGATGATGGGCGGCACGGGGCTCACCCGCGCCACCGAGATCGCGATACTTAACGCCAACTACGTCGCGGCGAAACTCAAGGACCACTACCCGGTGCTCTACAGCGGCAGCCAGGGCCGCGTCGCCCACGAATGCATCCTCGACGTGCGCGCCATCAAGGCCGCCACCGGCGTCGCCGAAATCGACATCGCCAAGCGCCTGATGGACTACGGTTTCCACGCGCCGACGGTGAGCTTTCCGGTGGCCGGCACGCTGATGGTGGAACCCACGGAATCCGAGGACAAGGCCGAGCTCGACCGCTTCTGCGCCGCGATGATCGGCATCCGCGACGAGATCCGCAGGATCGAGAACGGCGAATGGACGCTCGAGGCGAGCCCCTTGAAGCAGGCGCCGCACACCGAAGCCGATGTGATGGGCGACTGGACGCGGCCCTACTCGCGCGAGCAGGCGGCGTTCCCGCTGCCCTGGGTGGCCGAGAACAAGTTCTGGCCTTATGTGAATCGCATCGACGACGTGTGGGGAGACCGCAACCTGTATTGCGGCTGCGTGCCGATGGAGGAATACGCCGCGAGCTGAACTCCGAGCTCACGCTTGCCTGCGCGCTGCCTGAGCGGCGCCATGTACCAGCGGCACAATGCCGCCACGGAAGGAGCAGACGATGGCGAAGAGCGCTTCGATCAGGAAAGGGCCAGGATGGCTTTTCGGCTGGATCGTCGCGTTCGCGATCCTGCTGGGCCTCGCCGGCATCGGTTTGCGGATGGCTGCCACAGCGGGCGAGGCCGTTCTGTCGTGGCAGCGCGTGCAGGACTGGCAACCGGTGACCGCGCGCCTGGAGGCGCTCGAGCTCAAAGTCTTGCCAAAATACGACGCGGGATCGCGTGTGATGGTGGTGTCGGCGCACTACCGCTATACATTCAACGGCAAGGACTATTCCGGCGACCGCGTCGGCGGCTATGAAGGCAGCCACGCCGTTGATGACTGGCACGGCGATGTCTATGATCGGCTGCGGGCAAGCACGCGCTACGGCCGCGGCAGAACGCGCGAACTGACCGCCTGGGTCGATCCGGCACACCCCGAGCAGGCCGTGCTCGACCGCTCCCTGCGCTGGGTCGTGCCATTGATCCTGCTTCCCGTCGCTGCCTTCTTTCTCGGCCTGGCGACGATGATGGGCCACGGCATGCGCCTGCATGCCGTGCGACCGACCGTCGCGCCTTCGCCCGCCATCGAGCGGCTGCCCGGCGACCCCGACATCGCCGAGGTCGAAGCGTGGCGCACGGGCGTCATGAGTTCCGACATCCTCGGTTCGGTGGCGCTCGCCTGGCTGTTTCCCTTCATGGCCGGCGTGACCGGCTGGGGAATCGCCATCAGCGGTTACAGCCACGGCAAGCTGGCGCTCTCCGGCGGCGCGGCGGTGCTCGGCTTCGGCACGCTCGGCGCCGTGCTGCTCCTGTCCGCCGTGAAGAAGACCTTGCGCTATTTCCGGCAGGGCCAGATCCATCTGCTACTGACGCCGTTCCCGGCCCGTCTGGGACAGGAGTTGCGCGGCACCATCAGGCTGCCCGTCTCGCGCGTTTCGGAAGAGGTGACCGTGGCACTTGGCTGCATGCGCGAGCGCTACGACAGCGACGACACATTGACGAACGATGCCATCTGGGACCACCTCTGCCGCATCCGGCCGCAACCGGCCGCCGCCGGCGCGGTGCTGAACTTCAGCGTGCCGCTGCCCGGGCATTTGCCGGCCAGCGCCTGGCGCAGCCCCAGCCGCAAATTGAAAGTCGGCGTGAAATGGATCGTGCATATCGAAGCGGCGGACGCCGGCCTCGACCATGCATTCACCATACCCGTGCTGGTCGACCCGCGGATTTCTCCTCAACCCGCGCCAGCTTCGGACTTTGTTGCCGAAACACGGGAAATGGACGAACTGGTGAAAGCGCTCAAGGCGGTGCGTGCAAAGAAAATCGGAATCCACGCCGGTATTCCAACCGCTTCGCCCCCGGCAAAGATGGACCCGTCACTGGCCGAACCCTACATCGAACGCCGCGGCGCCGAGTGGCGGCTCGACACGCGACGCCAGCCGCACATGAAGCGCATCCGCTGGAGTGGTCTGGCATTTCTGGTGATCGCGCCGTTTGGTGCGATATTCCCGGCTCTGTGGGTTGCCATGGCACGCTGGCACGGCACTCTGGGGGAAATTGCATTGACGGTGATTGGCGGCTTTGTCGTACTGCTTCCGGCCCTGATGGTGCCTTTTCTTGGCTATCTCGGCATCCAGCGGCTGAGCAAGCGCGTTCGCGTCAACGCCCTTGGCGGGCATGTCGAGGTCAGGCGACAACACTGGCTGTGGTCGGATACGACGCGCTTCGATACCTCGGCGGTGGTCGGCGTTCGCACAAAAAGCATGGGCACCGAAATGGGAAGCCGGCGCAGCTATCGCTACTACACCATCGTTGCCTCGCTGGCCGGCGGGCGCGAAGTGGAGCTTGCCTGGAGCGTACGCGACACCGATGTCGCCGAGGCGCTTGCCGGCGTGCTGAAGCGCTTGTGCGGCAGCACGGGCAAGGCCGTCGCCGGTCGCGTCGAGCACCGGCGCCATCCCGGCGTTCTCTTGCTGATCGCGATCGTTTTGGCGGCGGCCGTGCCGCTTGCCGCGGTGTATCCGCCGCGCATTCCCGGGTGGGACGGCCACGACAACGACAGCGACCGCTTCGCCCATCTGTCGGCGCAACTGGCCGGCCCGGGCCTGTTTCATCGATGGCTGACCGCCAGGGACACGCTGAAGATTCCGCCGCGCTGGCTGCTGACGCGATGGATGACCGAGGCGCGGAGCCGCCTGGCCGCAACCCGCCGCGCGCCGCCCGATGCGCCGGTGATCGCGGTTCCGTTACTGCCTGCGCCGATCATGATCGACGGCCTCGTGGGCGAGACGGAATGGCGCAATGCCGCGGTCGTGAAGCTGCAACCCGAGACCCTGGGCAGCTTGCTGCGACTGGGCAGCGACGGCGAACGCCTGTTCGTCGCCGCCGAAGTTCCTGCCGATACCACCCGCGAAGGTTTCGATCGCCTCAGCCTGTCCTTGCACTTCGGTCTGGCACCGACCCTGCTGGGTGAGGGCATCGGCATCAGCGGCCATGGCAGTGACTCTGTCCAGCGCGTCGTGGTGGCCAGACCCGAGGACCACGGCATCAAGATTCCATACAGCCAGCCCCTGGACTTCGAAAAACTGAAATCCGCCAGCACCGTCAATGGCTATCGCCGCTACGAAGTTTCGATCGATCTGGCCGAAGCCGGCCTGACGGTCGGCACAGCCTTCACGCTGTCGGTGCAGATCGAAGGCGATCCGCAGCGCCACCCCGACGGAAAATTCAGCAAGCGAACCTATCTTGGCGACAGCGGGGGCTACCGTCATCCCTTGTGGCTGAATATCACCCGCCAAGGCGAAAGCGGATCGCCGTTTTCGCCGTTCGCCCTCCCCCTGACCCGCCGCCCCGGACAGGGCTGAAGGACCGGGCCGTGCATCTTCGATGCACGGCCCGCATATTTATGCGGCGCCGGATTGCTTGGCCGACACGGCGTCGAGCATCCCACGCCATGTACCGTCGCTCATCGGCGACATAATTTTCCTTGGATAAACAGCCGCTTGTCGATTCGGCCTGGAATCTTGTCGCCACGGCCCGACAGATCGCCGCTCGCCGGACTCCGGCCGATGGCGGCAATTTGTTGTATTCATTGATAAAAGATGCCCGGCACGGTGCTTGCGATTGGCCATTGCGTCGCGCTTGCCGCCCGAATGGCAAGCGGCGCCAATCGACCCAAGGAGAACCCATGCTCGCAAAATCGAACCTGTTCAGCAACAAACGTGAAGACAACGTCGTCACCCGCGACCCGCGTCTTGCCGGATACAGCCAGAACCCCGGCAGCACCTCAAGCCCGACCGGCACTTCCGCCAGCAGCCTGAACGCGGCCAATTCGGCCACCGCGACGACGGCAGCCGCCGACGCGAAGGCAGCCAAAAGCAACGAAAGCGTATCCGCCAACCGACTCATGGTCGGGCCCGACGTAAAACTCAAAGGCGCCGAAATCCTCGATTGCGACACCCTGGTGGTCGAAGGCCGCGTCGAAGCGACGATGGACAGCCGGGTCATCAACATCGCCGGCAACGGCTCGTTCTCGGGCAAGGTCGGTATCGACGTGGCGGAAATTCATGGCCGCTTCGAGGGCGAACTCACCGCCCGCAGCCAACTGATCATCCACGCCACCGGACGCGTCAGCGGCACCATCCGCTACGGCAAGATCCTGATCGAGGAAGGCGGCGAGATTTCGGGCGACGTGCGCTCGCTGGCATCCGAGGCGGCCACCCCGACCCTGACCCAGCGCAGCGCAGCGCCCGAATTCCCGAAGGCCGTTCCGGCAGTCGCCGGCGGCGCATCCTGAGTTAGCCCTCCCCTTCGCTGCAGCAGCCCCCCCTCCACCTCCGAGCCGGAATCCCCTCCCGGCAAGGGCGCTGCAGCGCTTTTTTGCTTTCCCCTCAAGTAGCACAAGCCGGCGATGTCCGGTTGCCTGACGCTTTGCTATTGCTCATTGCAGGCACCTTCACGTTTTCTCATCCCTGGCTACAAGTTCGCGTAAAGCTTCGCCTTTAGCGCTCGGCCATGATATTCTTACCACTCTTCAATCGATTGGATAAGGGTAAGACAATGTCCCCTACCGCCACTCTGTCGAGCAAGTACCAGATTTCCGTCCCCAAAGCGATTCGTGACGATCTGCACTGGGAAGCCGGGCAGGAATTCGTTTTCATTCCCAAGGGCAAGGGCGTACTGCTCATGCCCGTTCCCGACCTGAAGCAACTCGCCGGCATCGCCCGTGGCGCCAACACCGAGGGCTATCGCGACCGCCAGGACCGCTATTGATGCGTGTCATCGATACGTCAGCCTGGATCGAATGGCTGATCGACAGCCCCTTGGGCAAGAAGCTGGCGCGGGAGATTCCGGACAAAGCAGAATGCATCGTGCCGACCATCGTGCAACTGGAACTGGCGAAATGGCTGACTCGGGAAGTCGGCGAAGACCAGGCGGACCAGATGATTGCCTTTACGCAAAAATGCGTCGTGGCGCCGCTTGACACCCGCATCGCCCTGCTTGCCGCCGACCTGCATCGCCAATACAAGTTGGCGACAGCCGACGCCGTGGTGTATGCCACGGCGCGGGAGTTCGGCGCCGATTTGCTGACCTGTGACACACACTTCGATAAGCTTCCCGGCGTCGTCATCGTGAAGAAGAGCGGCGGTTGAAGCACCGGCAGTTCCCAATTACGCAAGGAAACGGAAAACCATGACCCAACATCTCGTGCTCACCGTCATCGGCGACGATCGCCCCGGCCTGGTCGGCGAACTCTCGACCGTGATCAGCGCCCATCAGGGCAACTGGCTGGAATCCTCGATGGCGCAACTGGCGGGCAAGTTCGCCGGCATTGTCGAAGTCACCGTCGATGCCGCGCAGGCCGATGCACTGGGCAAGGCGCTGGGGCAACTCAAGGGACTGAAAGTCACTGTCGAGTCGGCTGCCGTGCAAAAGTCGGTGCTGAAGGGACGGCGGCTGAAGCTGGCGCTGGTCGGTCACGACCGCATCGGCATCGTGCGCGAGGTGTCGCAGGTGCTGGCGCACCACGCGGTGAACGTCGAAAGCCTCGACACCTACACCTCCAGCGCGCCGATGTCGGCCGCCGTGCTGTTCCATGCCGTGGCCGAACTGACCGCCGCGCCCGATCTCGACGTCGGCGCCCTGACCGGGGAACTGGAACGCATCTCCAACGATCTGATGGTCGATATCACCCTCGACGAGACCATCAGGGCGTGAACTACATCCTCCATATCACCAACAAGAATTACTCCTCGTGGTCGCTGCGGCCCTGGGTGTTGATGCGCGCTTGCGGCATCGACTTCGACGAAGTGCTGCACCCCTTCACCCCCGGCAACGGGCCGGATTTCCGCGAGATTTCCCCGGCCGGCAAGGTGCCCTGGCTGGTCGATGGCGCGACCGTGGTCTGGGATTCACTGGCCATCGCCGAATATCTGGCCGAACACCATGCCGGCGTCTGGCCGACCGATGCCAGGGCCCGTACCTGGGCGCGCTGCGCTGCTGCCGAGATGCACTCGGGCTTTGCCAATCTGCGCGGCCAGCACGGCATGAACGTCGGCGTCCGCGTTGCAGTCGCGCAGCGCTCAGCAGAAGTACTGGCCGACATCGCACGCATCGAGGATTTGTGGAACGAAGGCCTGGTCAGCTTCGGCGGCCCCTTCCTGGCCGGCCTGGACTTCACTACCGTCGATGCCTTCTTCGCACCCGTCGTGTATCGCTTCCGTACCTACGGCGTGGCGGTGACTGGTGCCGCGGCCGGCTACCTTGAGACCATGCTCAGCCACCCGGCAATGAAGGCATGGGAGGCTGCCGCGCTCGCCGAGGACTTCCGCGACCCGCCGCACGAGGCCGACCTGCTGCGGATCGGCACCGTGACAGCGGACTTCCGCACCCCGCCACACTCGTGAAAACTCCCGAACTGCTGGCCCCGGCGGGCTCGCTGCTGATGGCGCGTACCGCGCTGGATTACGGCGCCACGGCGATCTACGCCGGCCAGCCGCGCTACAGCCTGCGCGTGCGCAACAACGATTTCGGCACGCTGGAGAACCTCGCCGCAGGCATTGCGCTGACCCATGCGCGCGGCGGAAGTTTCTACCTCGTCAGCAACATCCTGCCGCACAACGCCAAGCTCAAGACTTATCTTGAGGACATGGCGCCGGTCATGGCGCTCCAGCCCGACGCGCTGATCATGGCCGATCCCGGCCTGATGATGATGATCCGCGAGCGCTGGCCCGAAATGCCGATCCACCTTTCGGTGCAGGCCAACACGGTCAATCATGCGGCGGTGAAGTTCTGGCGCAGCGTCGGCGTAACGCGCGTGATCCTGTCGCGCGAACTGTCGCTGGACGAAGTCGCCGAAATCCGCCAGGAATGCCCGGACACGGAACTCGAAGTATTCGTGCACGGCGCGCTGTGCATCGCCTATTCGGGCCGCTGCCTGCTCTCCGGCTACTTCAACCACCGCGACCCGAACCAGGGCAGCTGCACCAATTCCTGCCGCTGGGACTACAAGGTCCATGAGGGCAAGGAAGTCGATAGCGGCGATGTCGCGCCCGCCGTGGCGCCAGCACCAACTCTGCCAAGCGCCGCCAGACCGAGCACCCTGCGCCGCCCCGGCGCCACCTGGCTGCTGGAAGAGAAGGAACGCCCCGGCGAATACATGCCGATCGAGGAGGACGAGCACGGCAGCTACATCCTCAACTCGAAGGACCTGCGCGCCATCGAGTACGTGGCGAAGCTGGCCGAGATCGGCGTCGATTCGCTGAAGATCGAGGGCCGCACCAAGTCGCCCTACTACGTCGCGCGCAGCTGCCAGAGCTACCGCCGGGCAATCGACGACGCCGTCGCCGGCCGCCCCTTCGACGCGCAGCTGATCGGCCAGCTCGACGGCCTCGCCAACCGCGGCTACACCGCCGGCTTCTACGTCCGCCACCCGGACCGCGACTACCAGAACTATCTCTCCGGCAGTTCCGAATCCAGCCGCAGCCTCTATGTCGGCGACGTGATCGGCTACGACGCCGAGGGCTTGGCCGAGATCGCCGTGAAGAACCATTTCGAAGTCGGCGACCGCATCGAGATCGTCCGCCCCGCCGGCAATCTGGAACTCGTCATCGACGCCATGCACAACCGCGAGGGCGAGCCGGTCACGGTCGCCCCCGGCAGCGGCCACCTGATGCGCATTTCCCTGCCGCCGGATTGCGCCGGTGCCTTCGTCGCGAAGTATCTCTAACGCCGACGATGGGCAAGCTCGTCGAGGTCCGCATTCCGATCTATCCCGAGTGCTGGGACACCTGCGGTAGTTGCGCGCAGGGCGATGTCGTGGTCGAGGAGGTGCTGGTCCAGCCCGGCGACATCGTCCAGTTCGACGACAACGTGATCGTTCTCGAAACCGGCAAGGTCGCGCTCGACATCCAGTCGCCCCATGCCGGCCGCGTGGTCGAGGTGTTCGTCGAAGCCGGCCAGGAGGTTGCTGAAGGGGCGCTGATCCTGACTCTGGAACAGGCCTAGGCAAGCGCGCCGAGCGGCTCAGGACTCAGGCTCTGGCTCCGGTTGCGTTTCCTCCTTGAACAGCGCCAGGTCGCGAATATTTTTCTGTACCGCAACGGCGGCAAATAGGCTCAGTAGGAACGACATCGCAAAAAAACCCTTCTCGCTCGTCGTCAGATTCGCGTTCCAGAGACCCACGGTAAGCAGGAGAATCGACATGCCTACGGCTACCCAGGAAAGCCCGAAATAAATACCGGTAACGGGTATGCCTTCCATCCGATCGCGAACGGCTTTTTGCAGCGATACCGACGCGTAAAGTCCGAACATCAGGACCGTGAAGTAGAAGCCCTTTTCGGAATTGGGCATGGCTCCGTTCCACAGCCCCGACAGGAAGGTTACGGAGCCGACCAGCAAGGCAGTCCAAGACGCACCGACAAAAGCGCCTGTAGGTTTTGGAAGCAGTGGCTTCATGGTGTTGATGTCCCCCTTGGTCAATTTTAGTGGTTGCGATTTTCGCGCCTCGCAGAATACCGCCTTTTCATGAATTGATGATGCATACACAACAGATCATCTGTATCAATGCGAAATCGAAGCTGCCTGACTGGCGCTCGAGACCAGTCCGGAGACGTAGAAACGCCTGGCCGGTCACACGACCCACCAATAGCGCACGATGTGGAAGAAGATTGGCGCGGAGAAACTGATCGAGTCCACCCGGTCCAGCATGCCGCCGTGCCCCTCGATCATGGTGCCCCAGTCCTTGACACCACGATCGCGCTTGATGGCCGACAGCACGAAGCCGCCAAAAAAACCCATCACGTTGATGGTGAGCGCGACGAGTGCGGCCTGCCAGAGATTGAAGGGAGTCATCCACCAGAATGCCGCCCCCACGACAGTCGAGGTCAGCACGCCGCCAACCAGACCCTCGACTGTCTTCGACGGTGAAATGGTGGCGGATATCTTGCGCTTGCCCAGGAGCTTGCCCCAGACATACTGGAACACGTCGCTGGACTGCACCGTGAGGTCCAGAAAGACATTCAACAAAGTGTTGCGCCCGGCGTACCCCCTTCGGGAAACTATGACGATCGGACAGGTGTCGTGCTACAAGACCGGACAGATCACGAACTCGCAACACACGCCTTGACGCGCATTAACCATGCGCGTAAGCTATACGCACCCAATATGCGGAGCCAAACCATGAGCACGCCTGCCAAGAAAGCCGCCAACCTGACGGTACGCGCCGACCTGCTGGAAGAAGCCCGCGCGCGCAAGATCAATCTTTCGCATACGCTGGAAGTCGCGCTCGCCGCCGAACTCAAGCGACAGCGCGAAGCCGAGTGGCTGGAGCAGAACAAGGAAGCCATCGAAGCCTACAACCGCGAGATTGCCGAACACGGCCTCTGGAGCGATGGCCTGAGGCAGTTCTGATGGCGCAGTACGACGTCTATCCCAATCCCAATCCTGCCAGCCGCGCCCGTGTGCCGTTTCTTGTCGCCCTGCCGAGCGACTTGCTCGGTACTTTCGACGCCACCGTGGTCGCCCCCTTGCGACTCAAGGCCGACCGCGATGTAATCCCGGTCCTGCGCCTGAATCCGACCGTACGCATCGACGACACCGAGTATTTTCTGCGCCCCCAGGAACTGGCCGCCATCGCCACGCGCAGCCTCAAAAAACCCGTCACCAACCTTTCCCCCCAGCGCGACGAAATCCTCGCTGCGCTGGATCTTCTTTTCACCGGACTTTAAAGAAACCCATGGCCCAATACGTCTTCACCATGAACCGCGTCGGCAAGATCGTGCCGCCGAAGCGCCAGATCCTCAAGGACATCTCCCTCAGCTTTTTCCCCGGCGCCAAGATCGGCCTGCTCGGCCTGAACGGCTCGGGCAAATCGACCGTGCTGCGCATCATGGCCGGCATCGACAAGGACATCATCGGCGAAGCGACGCCGATGCCCAACCTGTCCATCGGCTACCTGCCGCAGGAGCCGCAGCTCGATCCGGCCAAGACCGTGCGCCAGGAAGTCGAATCCGGCGTGGGCGAGGTCATGGAAGCCCAGACCAAGCTCGAAGCCGTGTATGCGGCCTACGCCGAGGAGGACGCCGACTTCGACAAGCTGGCCGAGGAACAGGCGCGGCTCGAAGCCATCATCGCCGCCTCCGGCGCCGACACCGAACATCAGTTGGACCTCGCCGCCGACGCGCTGCGCCTGCCACCCTGGGATGCCGGCATCAAGAACCTCTCGGGCGGCGAGAAGCGCCGCGTCGCGCTGTGCAAGCTGCTGCTTTCGCGCCCCGACATGCTGCTGCTGGACGAGCCGACCAACCACCTCGACGCCGAATCGGTCGAGTGGCTGGAGCAGTTCCTCACCCGCTTCCCCGGCACCGTGGTCGCCGTGACGCACGACCGCTACTTCCTCGACAACGCCGCCGAGTGGATCCTCGAACTCGACCGCGGCCACGGCATTCCGTGGAAGGGCAATTATTCGTCATGGCTGGAACAGAAGGAAGCGCGCCTCGAGACCGAAGCCAAACAGGTCGACGCGCACATGAAGGCCATGAAGCAGGAACTGGAATGGGTGCGCAGCAACCCCAAGGCGCGCCAGGCCAAGAGCAAGGCCCGCCTCGCGCGCTTCAACGAAATGTCGGAAACCGATTACCAGAAGCGCAACGAAACCCACGAACTCTTCATCCCGGTCGGCGAGCGCCTCGGCGACAAGGTCATCGAGTTTCATGACGTAAGCAAGGGCTTCGGCGACCGCCTGCTGATCGACAAGCTCAGCTTCACCGTGCCGCCCGGCGCGATAGTGGGCATCATCGGTCCCAACGGCGCCGGCAAGTCGACGCTGTTCAAGATGCTGACCGGACAGGACAAGCCGGATTCCGGTGAAATCGTGGTCGGCCCGACGGTGAAGATTTCCTACGTCGACCAGAGCCGCGACTGCCTCGACGGCTCGAAGACCGTGTTCGACGAACTCGCCGGCGGCGCCGACATCATCACCATCGGCAAGCTGGAAATCGCCAGCCGCGCCTACATCGGCCGCTTCAACTTCAAGGGCGGCGACCAGCAGAAGAACGTCGGCAATCTCTCTGGCGGCGAGCGCGGCCGGCTCCACCTGGCGAAGACGCTGATGGCCGGCGGCAACGTGCTGCTGCTCGACGAACCCTCGAACGACCTCGATGTCGAGACGCTGCGCGCACTCGAAGATGCCCTGCTCGAATTCGCCGGCTGCGCCATGATCATCAGCCATGACAGATGGTTCCTCGACCGCATCTGCACCCACATCCTGGCCTGCGAAGGCGAGTCGCAATGGAGCTTCTTCGCCGGCAACTACCACGAGTACGAGGAAGACAAGAAGAAGCGTCTCGGCGAGGAAGGCGCCAAGCCGAAGCGGATACGCTACAAGCCGATCACCCGGTAGAATTCATCCATCATCCACCGGAGGCCCACATGCTGGACATGAAAACCATCCACTCCGCCGCCGCCCGCCTCGCTGCGGCGGCCAGTTCGCCGAGCCGGGTGATCGTTTTTGGTTCCTATGCGCGCGGCACGGCGGATGAGGGATCGGACCTCGACCTGATGGTGGTGGAACAGGAACTCACCGACAAGGCCGGCGAATATTTGCGGCTGCGCGAAGCCCTGGGACGGATTGCTCCCGGCGTCGGCGTCGATCTGCTGCTCTACCCCTTGGCCGAGTTCGAGCGCCGCAGCCAGGTGCCCGGCACCATCCTTTTCGAGGCTCGCATGGAAGGCAAGGTGCTGCATGACGCCCTTCATTGAGGAAGCTGAAAGGCTGCTGCGCCTGGCCCGGCGCGATTACCAAACCTGCACAATCCTGGGTTCTCACCCCGAAGCGCAGATCGCTCCCATCTGCTTTCACGCTCAGCAATGTGTGGAGAAAGCCCTCAAAGCCGGGCTTACCGCCAATCAGGTGTATTTCCGCTACACGCATGACCTTGCCGAGTTGATCAACCTGCTGACCGGCGCCGGCATTGCGCCCCCCTTCACGGCGCAGGAACTCCAGCGCCTTACCCCCTTTGCGGTAGAACTTCGCTACGACGAAGGGATTCCGTTGCTGACGAGGGAAGAAGCCGACCAGTTGGCGACCCGAACACTGGCCTGGGCGGAAGCCTTGGTGACAAAGGCGCAATGACCGGCCTCAAAGTCGCGGCAGGCGTCTTCGCCCTGCTGGTCGCCATGCTGCTGGCGCAGATGCTGTTGGCGCCGCAGCAACAGCCGGCACCGGCGATGACGCACGGCATGCCTTGGCAGATCGAGCATCCCGGCCCCGGCCAGTCGCGGGTGTTCGGCCTGACGCTGGGCGGCGGCGCGGCCAGCACGCTGACCGATGCGCTGCGCCTTTCCAGGGAAGCGCCCACGCTCGCGCTGCTGACGCCGCAGGATGCGCCGGCGGCCCTCGAAGCCTATTTCGAGAGCGTGTCACTCGGCGCCCTGACCGGCAAGCTGGTGCTGAGCATCGCCGCCTCGCCGGGCGAACTGGAAGCGATGCGCGGCAATGCGGCGAAGACCGATCACCTCGAAACCGGCATCCGCAAATATGTGCTGCACGAGGCCGACCGGCAGCGTGCCGAACGCCTGCCGCTCGCTGCGATCGCCTTCGTTCCCTCGGCCCGGCTCGACGAGGCCGTCATCCTCGAGCGCTTCGGCATGCCGGCGGAGCGCATCCGCCAGGGCGAAACGCTGGAACATTTCCTCTATCCAGCACAGGGCCTGGACATCGTGCTCGACAGCAAGGGCAAGGAAGTGCTGCAGTACGTCGCCCCCGCCGAGTTCGCCCGGCTGCGTGCGCCGCTGGGCAAATAGCCGCAGCAAGAGTTGGCGCTTGCCGGCCCGCGAAGCGGAATCCCCGGCAGACAAAGTCCGACACGGCGCCCTGCCGCTGCCACCGACATTCGGGCCGCGGGCACTGGTCGGCACAAAGGGAAATCCCGGATATGATCGCGGGTCGGCAACCGACGTCGTCTCGACGGAACCATGACTTACTCCGCCATCCTCAGTGCCTCGCTGTTCCTTCTGATCGTTTTCGGTGTCGAACGCCTCTGTCGACGCTGGGGCATCCCGTCCGTCATCGTGCTGGTGGCAAGCGGCCTGATTGCCAGGCCGGTGCTCGAATCCATCGACGTGCAACTCAACTGGGCCGGCATGCTGGTGCCGATCGTCGGCACCGTCGGCCTGGTGCTGATCGTGCTCGAAGGGGCGTTGGACATCGAGCTCAAGCGCAAGCGCATCCGCCTCATCGGCGTCACGCTAACGCTTGCGGCTGCGGGCTTCGCCGTATGTGTGGCGGCCTTCGCCGGCCTTGCCCGGCTGGTGCTCGACCTGAGCGTGGTCCAGGCGGTACTGTTGGCGACCCCGTTTGCCGTCATCAGCAGCGCGGTGGCGATCCCCAGCAGCGACTTTCTGCCGCAGAAACGGCGTGAATTCGTGGTCTATGAAAGCTCCATGTCCGACATCATCGGCGTACTGGTGTTCTTTTCCCTGCTTGGTTCCGACGGCAGCGTCAAGAGTGCGCTGCTGGCCCTGCTCGGCGGCGGCCTGTTGTCGCTGCTGCTCTCGCTGCTTTGCGCCGTGGTGCTGATGCTGGTGTTGTTGCGCGTCGAGGGCCACATCCGCTTCGTGCCGCTGTTGGCCGGCCTGTTTGCCCTGTATGCCACAGGCAAGCTGCTGCATTTGTCGCCGCTGATCATGGTGCTGTTCTTCGGGCTGCTGCTCAACAAGCCTTCGCTGGTCACCCGCTTCCAGCCCTTCCACGACTGGCTGGAGCCGGACTACGAGGCCACGCTGTCGGAATTCAAGACTCTTGTGGTTGAACTGACCTTCGTCGTGCGCGGATTCTTCTTCGTCCTGCTCGGCTACTGGACTGAACTGTCCGATCTCGCCTCGCCCGGGGCCTGGCTGGCCGCGGTGCTGGTGCTGCTGGTCATCTTCGGCAGCCGCTACCTCCTGCTGCGTGTCACGTTGCGGACTGCCGTAGGTCCATTGCTCTGGATCGCGCCGCGCGGTCTCATCACCGTGTTGCTGTTCCTGACCGCACGCGATGCCTTCGCCATACCGGCTTACCTGAACGGAGCGGTAATGCTGGTGGTACTCGGTTCCGCGCTCCTGATATTGGCGGCGCGCAAGGCGGCCGGCACCGACGCGGCTGCGGCGGATGCACCGCCCCAAGGGGTGCCTTCCGCGCCGGAGCAAGCGTGAGCCCGATCCTGCGTTTGTGCTCCCGGCCCTCGGGCCGACCAGGGAACCATAGGGCGCAAAAGCCTGATCCACACTCACCCAGCATAGCCCTGCGTAGGCGGACGATGTACCTTTCCCCTGACCCCGTGTAGCCGACAAAGCCAGAGGGGTCGGCATAGAATTGATTTCCATGACCACACGAATTGCCGTCCCGCCAACGCCAACTCTTGAGAATGACCGGGAGTAAGCACTCATGCTCGATGCAAATACCGTTGCGCAGCTGAATCAACTGGGGATCAGCGCCGAAACCATCGAGTCGGCGCTGTCCGGCCTGATCGTGCTCACGGTCCTGTCGGTGGTCGCGGCGATACCCACGGCTATCCTGGCGAAGCGCAAGGGGCGGTCGGTCGCTGGCTGGCTGATCCTCGCCCTGACGATTCCCGTCGTCCCGCTGCTGCTGATCTGGCTCCTGCCGACATTGCCGGATCGGCCGCCGCAATAGCCGCGCGGCGCCGGGTATCGCGTCAGCCCGGCAGCCGGGCGTACAAGTCCACGGCTGCTTCCATGCGCCGCAGAAGGTTCTCGCTGGTGGTGAACAGCTTGCGCGCGGTCGGCGCAAAGTCTTTTCCGTTCCTCATCGCCAGCGTAGATTGCATGGTGTTCCAGTGCGCTGCCACGGATTCCAGTTCACCGAGAATGACGTGCCGGTCCTCGGCGACCGAAGTCAGTTCGACGAGAGCGGTGGAAAACTCCCGGCTCGCGTCGTCGAGTTCCAACCGGCACTTCGCCGCCTTGATGCCCATGTGCCGGAACATGAAGAACTTGGCCACGCGCTGCGACAGCATGCGCTCACGCCCCGCCAGGTTGATCAGCCGGCCCTTGCGCGTACCGTCGGCCTGCTCGAAACTCAAGGTCAGGCTTTGCGCCGCCGCGAGAACATCCTCGTTGATGCTGAACAGATCCCTTGCCGCGTTCTGCGACGGGTCGACAGCGAGCAATGCCTGGTACCGCGGCCATAGCCGGGCGAGTTCGGCGATGGCCGCGGAACTCTCGGCGCCGTTGGCCCTCGGTTCGAGCGCCAGCAACTGGCCATCGAAGGAGTCCATCGATTGCCGGAGGATCAGCCGCGACTGGCGCGCCAGCAGCCCTGTCTCCAGCATCAACCATGACTTGGCCATGCGCTGCGACAGCATCCGCAGGCGTCCCGCCTGGTTGATGGCATCGCAGTAGGACCTGGCATCCCTGGCCCGGCTCCGCGCCGCCAGGGTCGAAGCCGCCCTGGCGCAGCCATTTCCGGCCAGGCGCGGCAGACGCCGGAGATTGGGAAAATTGACCGGCTGTGGCAGCGCTTCATCGTCGAGATAACGTGCGACCGCGCTGTTCCTGAGCCGTATGCGGCATCCGTCGACCACGATCAATCCTGAATCGGCGAGGTCGCGCAGGGTTCGTGACAGGGTCTCCGGCTGCATGTCGAAGCGCGACGCCAGGACTCTTTTGCTGACGGCAAGCGTCACCGTGGTTTCACCCACGAGGTCGCGGTTCGGTCCCGCCAACTGCAGCATGAAATCCAGCACCCGCCGGCTGCCGGAACAGAAATGCCGCGTCGCGAGTTCCGTCTCCAGGTCGACTTGCCGCCGCGCCAGCCCCCCCATGAGGCGCAGTGCCAGCCGCGGGTCCGCCGCCATGACTAGGCACAGGCCCTCACGTCGTATGCCGAGCACCTGCGAGGGCTTCGTCGCCACCGCGGCGACCAGGCAGGGATCGCTGGCAAACAGCTCGGCCTCGCCGAAGGACTGGCCGGCCTCCAGCACGTCGATGACCTTTTCATTGCCCCGATTGGACGACAGCGACAGCGTCACCTGGCCCGACAACAACACATACATTTCGTTGACGGGGTCGCCCGCGCGGTAGATCGGCTGATCCTTCTGAACGACGATGCAGCGCGTCGCCGCGACCAGTTCGCCAAGTTGTTCCGGCGCAAGATCGGCGAACAGTGGAAGCTCGCTGAGTGCCTTCCTAATATTGCGTGTGAACGTTGCTTGCATGCGACATTCCTTTCCCCCTGCTCTTGAAACACGACCGACTTGCCCGCGCTTCGGAACCGATACGACGCCCCGGGGCGCCCTAGCGGTCGATGCCGACCACGTCGTCCGCCTCGAATTCGTCGGGGACCGTGCCGTCGCCTATGCCGGTAACCATGGCGGCGAGAGTGTCGCTCTGCTTGACGAAATATTCGGCGCTGATCGGATCATAGAAGCGCTGGCCGAGGCTTACATCGCCGAACTTGATGCGGTGAAGAGTGGGATGAGTGTTCATGCGGATTCAACAGGAGAAGTTAATCGAACGTGTCTCATTCTAACGCAGCGGCGGGCGCGCCTCGGGCCGCCTGGGCGCGGCAAAACGCCGCTGTACGCCTGGCCTTGGTGCGCCGCCGGCGACCGTCGGGAAAGCTGCTACTGGCCGGTCACCGCCACGTGGCCGACGAAGATCAGCTTCGGAAAGCTGCGCATGAGCAGCTTGCTGTAGAAGTTGGTCATCACCGCCCCGTCTTCATAACGGATCGTGTTGCCTAGCTTGAGCACCATCTTCGGCGCGGCGATCCACTCGGTGCTGCCGGCATGATCGACCTCGATGTAGGTGAAATCGTTGGCGTCCATCGTGCTGAGCACCTTGCCCTGGTTCGGCAGTTCGCCCGGCGCCGGCGGCTTGATCGGCATCAAGAGGTCCATGGCCTGGACCGGCGAGGGATGGCCGGGCGGCGGCGCTGCCAGCGCCGAGGATGCGAGGCAAAGCAGGAGCAGGGGAAAAGTTCGTTTCATGGTCGAATCCTGGCAAGGGGTGAAAAGCTGTGGGAGGCCGACACCGCAAGCTTACAGGCAGCGCCAGAACGGCGAGCCCGGCGTCAGCGGAAAGCAGTTGAGCATGGGATAGGGATAGGGCCCGGGCATGAACATGGGGCCGAACGCCTGGTTACGGCACCAGCGGATTTCCTGCTCGATCCTGTCTTCGCAGGCCCGATCGCGCCTGTAGGCCTCGGCGGCCATGTCGTCGAAGATCTGCCGGCGTTCGGCCGACACCATATGGTCGAGCACTGCGCTCGGCACCCCCTGCCCGGCCAGCTCAATGAGCTGCGTCGCCGACAGCCGATAACGCGAACCGGAGGCCGTGATGCGGCCGATCAGATCCTCGGCGCCGACGCCCTGGCGCGCCAGGGCCACGATCTGCTCCAGCGGCAGCGCCGCAGACGGCTGCGGCAGGCTGGCTTCCAGCTGTTCGGCGCTGATGCGCTCGATCTTCGGCGGCTCCGCGGGCGTGCCGGCACAAGCTTGCAGGATCAGCAGGATCAGGGCCAGGGTCGATATCAGCCGAAGATGGGGTAAGGCACTCATTACGGTAGGGTTTAGCGGAACGCCTTTTGGAGCATTTCATGGAGCATTTCAGGCCGGCGCATGGCATCATTCCGGGCCACGCGCCGCCCCTCACTGGCCTTGCCCGACCAGGAGGCCCCGACATGATCTGAATCATAGGCGAGGCGGCCCGGATTTCCATGCCTATTTGTTCCATCCGATGACATCCGCCACACTCGAACTCCTCGCCCCCGCCAAGAACGCCGACTTCGGCATCGAGGCGATCGACCACGGCGCCGACGCCGTGTACATCGGCGGGCCGGCCTTCGGCGCGCGGGCCAATGCCGGCAACAGCGTGGCCGACATCGAACGGCTGGCCGCGCATGCACACCGCTATCACGCCAAGGTTTTCGTCACGCTCAACACCATACTGCGCGACGATGAACTCGACGCCGCGCGGCGCATCGCCTGGCAGATTTACGAGGCGGGCGCCGATGCGCTGATCGTACAGGACATGGGCCTGCTGCAGTTCGACCTGCCGCCGCTCCAACTGCATGCCAGCACCCAGACCGACATCCGCACGCGGGAAAAGGCGCGCTTCCTGCAGGACGTCGGCTTCTCGCAGATCGTGCTGGCGCGCGAACTGACGCTGAAGGAAATCGCAAAGATTGCGGAGGGACTGAAAGTTGGTGCTGGCGCTACGCCGGCAACGCTGGAGTTCTTCGTCCATGGCGCGCTGTGCGTGGCCTACAGCGGCCAGTGCTACATCAGCCACGCCCACACCGGGCGCAGCGCCAATCGCGGCGAATGCTCGCAGGCCTGCCGCCTGCCCTACACGCTGGAAGACGAGGCCGGCCGCATCGTCGCCCACGACAAGCACCTGCTGTCGATGAAGGACAACGACCAGAGCGCCAACCTGGCGGCCTTGATCGAAGCCGGCATCCGCTCCTTCAAGATCGAGGGCAGGCTGAAGGACCTCTCCTACGTCAAGAACATCACGGCGCACTACCGCAGCCTGCTCGACGCCTTCCTCGACCGGGCGCCGGCATTCCGGCGCGCCTCGTCCGGGCGCTGCCGCTACACCTTCACGCCGCGCCCGGAAAAGACCTTCAACCGCGGCGCCACGGATTACTTCGTCAATGAGCGCCAGGCCGACATCGGCGCCTTCGATACGCCGAAGTTTTCCGGCGAGGCGATCGGCACGGTCACGCATCTTGCATCCGACTGCTTCGAGGTCGATGCCGGCGCGCCGCTGCACAACGGCGACGGTCTCAGCTATTACGATTCCCATCACGAGCTGGTCGGCCTGCGCATCAACCGCGTCGACGGCGCGCGCCTGTTTCCCATGCAGATGCCCGACGACCTCGCCGTCGGCACCGCGCTCTACCGCAACCGCGACCAGGAGTTCGAGCGCGCGCTGGAACGAAAATCCGCCGCGCGGCGCATCGGCCTGCACCTGCAATTGAGCGAGACGCCCGACGGTTTCGCCCTGACCCTGACTGACGAGGACGGCATTACCGCGAGCGCCGCCCTGCCCCACGCCCGCGAGCCGGCGAAGCATGCCGAGCGCGCCTATGCCGGCCTGCGCGAGCACCTCGGCAAGCTGGGCAACACGATCTTTGACGCGAGGGAAATTTCATTGGCGCTGAGCCAAGCCTGGTTCCTCCCCGCCTCGGCGGTGAACGGCCTGCGCCGCGACGCCATCGCCGCGCTCGAAGCGGTGCGCGAGGCGACGCGCGAGCGCCCGGCGCGAAGAATCGCCGCATCGCCAGCGCCAACTTATCCGGAAAACGAACTCAGCTATCTGGGCAACGTGCTCAACAGCGCGGCGCGCAGCTTCTATGAAAAGCACGGCGTGAGGCTGATCGCCGAGGCCTACGAGACCAACAGCGAGAAGGGCGAGGTCTCGCTGATGATCACGCGCCACTGCCTGCGCTACAGCTTCAATCTCTGCCCGAAAGAAGTGAAAGGCATCCGCCCCGACCCGATGACCCTGGTCAATGGCAAGGAAAAGCTCACCCTGCGCTTCGACTGCAAGAAATGCGAAATGCACGTCATCGGCAAGCTCAAGAAGGGCCGGCAGATCAGCATCGTGCCCGTGGCGCCTTGAGCGGCGCACAAGAGTTGGCGCTGGCACCCCGGCGATGAACCGCGCATCGGGCAACAAATTGGGCAACGCATTGGGCAACGCATTGGGCAAAATTATCCTCGCCCCCATGGAAGGCCTCGCCGACGACGTGCTGCGCGCGGTGCTGACCGCCGCCGGCGGCTACGACTGGTGCGTCACCGAGTTCGTGCGCGTCACCACCACCGTGCTGCCGCATTCCTGCTACACGCGCCTCTCTCCCGAACTGACGCAGGGCTCGCGCACCGCCAGCGGCACGCCGGTGCGCATCCAGTTGCTCGGCGCCGACCCGGCGCTGATGGCGGCCAACGCCGCCCACCTGGCGCTGCTCAAGCCGTTCGGCATCGACCTGAATTTCGGCTGTCCGACGCCGCTGGTCAATCGCAATCGCGGCGGCGCGGCGCTGCTCGACGAGCCGGAGTTGTTGCGGCGCATTGCCGGCGCGGTGCGCGCCGCCGTACCCGCGTCGATTCCGGTGACGGCCAAGATGCGCCTGGGCATCGAGAACACCGATCGCGCGCTGGACTGCGCGCTGGCGCTGGAGGCCGGCGGCGTGCAGGAACTGGTGGTGCACGCCCGCACCAGGGAGGACGGTTACCGCCCGCTGGTGCGCTGGGAATGGATCGCGCGTATCCGCGAGGCGGTAAAGCTGCCGATCATCGCCAACGGCGAGGTATGGAAGCTCGCCGACTACCGCAACATCCGTACCGCCACCGGCTGCGCGGACGTCATGCTGGGCCGCGGCGCGGTCGCCGATCCCCTGCTGGCGCAGCGCATCCGCGCCGACGGCGATACGCAGGACCCGGCCGCCGACTGGACGCTGCTGCAGGCCATGATCGCCGAGTTCTGGCAGCGGGTGCAGCAAAAACTGCCGCCGCACCAGTCGCCGGGCCGCCTCAAGCAATGGCTGGGCCTGATGCAGCGCAGCTATCCGCAGGCGCAGCACCTGTTCGGCACAATTCGGGAAGCGCGCCGCGCGCCCGAGATCAGCGCGGCACTGCAACGCGGCGGCATCGAGTTGGCGCCGGCGCACGCGCAAACAGGCTGACGCCAGGCAGCGATTCTGCCGCCACGGAATGCCGGGCGGACCTCCCCGACCCAAGAAATCCAGACTATGGGCAACATCGAAATGAATGATGACTGCGATCAATGACTGCCGTGAAATTCGACGCTATGATTGATGGGGTCGCGTATCACAATAACCATAAGACGCATCGAGCTTGTGCCTTCTTCGGGAGAAAGAAGGAAACCACCGCCCCGCCCTCCGGCATCCAGGTGTTCGGGAATGCGCCAGGCGCTGGATCTCCACCTTTGCGGTGCATCGTCGCCACGTACGATGCGCCGCTGATTTTTGCCAAACGCCACTGCGGGATCGGAACCAGGCGATGTTGAATCGAATGAAGATTGTCACCCGGCTATCCATCGGATTCTCGCTGATGCTGCTGGGCGCCCTGGTGCTGGGCATCCTGGGAACCCGCAGCATCACCCAGCTGTCCGCGATCAGTTCGGATATCCTGCACCACCCCTTCGCCGTGACGAGCGCCGCACTCAATGTGCGAGCCGATATCCTCGCCGGCCAGAAGATGGCGACCGACCTCGTGCACAAGACCGACGCGGCCGAGATCGACGCACTGCGGCAACAGTTCGCCGCGACGGACGCCCGCGTCGAAGCCAACATGGCCACGATGCGCCAGCGCTTCCTCGGCAACCCGCTGGAAATCGCCCACATCGACAAGGCGCTGGCCGACTGGCATGCCGCCCGCGACGAAACCCTGGCCCTGGCGCGTAGCGGCCGCCGCGCCGAAGCGGCGGCGCTCAACCAGGGCCGCGACGCGCGCCTGGTCGATGTCGCCTTCAAGGAAGTGAGTCACGTCGCCGATGCCGCCAACGCCAAGGCCGCCGAGCTCGAACAGGCGGCATCAAGCGAGCGCAACGCGGCGCTGGCGACCATCGCCGGGATGCTGGCCATGATCGTCGCCGGCGGCGCCGTGGTGGCCTTCCTGATCACCCGCAGCGTCAGGCAATCGCTGCAAGCAGCGGTCGCCGCCGTGCATGGCCTGATCGCCGACAGCGCCGACAAGGTGCTCGCCGCACAAGCCGTCGGTGCGGGCGACCTGAGCCGCGAGATCATCGTCTCCGCACCGCTGCAAATCGACCTGGACAGCCTGCCCAGGGACGAGCTGGGCGTCCTGATGAAGACGGCATCGCACCTCAGCGAGGTCCAGTGCGCGCTCGACGAATCCTTTCTGGAGATGACCAACTCGCTGCGCGCGGCGCGCGACAACGAAACGGCCCGCGACTGGCTGAAGACCGGGCGCAACGAACTCAATTTCCTGATCCGCGAGGAACAGAGCACGGCCGAGATCGCCGACAAGGTGCTGGGCTTCATGGTCAGCTACCTCAAGGCCGGCGTGGGCGCCCTCTACCTGTTCGACGAACGCGCAGTGAAGCTTTCCCTCGCCGCCACCTACGCGCTGGCCAAGGACATGAAACCCGGCGAGCAGTTCCGCCTCGGCGAAGGAGTGATCGGTCAGGCGGCGCGGGAACAGAAAATCATCTGCCTGACCGACGTGCCGCCCGGCTATATGCCGATCGGTTCCGCCCTCGGCGCGTCAGCGCCGCAGGTCGTCGCCGCCATTCCGCTATTGCATGGCAACCGTCTGGTCGGCGTGATCGAGATCGGTGCTTTCCGCGAGTTCAGCGAGACCGAGCTGAAGTTCGTCGAACTGGCCAGGGAAACCATCGCCATCGCCATCGACGCCAACCTCGCCCACCAGAAGACCGCCGAACTGCTCGAACAAACCGAACAGCAGGCCGAGGAACTGCGGGTGCAACAGGAGGAACTCCAGCAAAGCAACGAGGAACTCGAGGAACGGGCGCAGATGCTGGAGCAGCAGCGCGAAAAAATCCGCCTCAAGAACCAGGAAATCGAGGCCGCCAGCCGGGTCCTGCAGGAGAAGGTGGCGGAACTGGAGCGGGTCAGCACCTACAAGTCGGAGTTCCTCGCCAACATGTCGCACGAGTTGCGCACCCCCCTCAACAGCCTGATGATTCTGTCCAGCCTGCTGAAGCAGAACAAGGAAGGCAACCTGAGCGACAAGCAGGTCGAGTTCGCCGCCACCATCAATTCCGCCGGCACCGACCTGCTCAACCTGATCAACGACATCCTCGACCTGTCCAAGGTCGAGGCCGGCCAGATGCAGTTCAGTTTCGCCGCGCTTGCGGTGCCGGATCTATGCGATACCATCCGCGCGACTTTCGAACCGCTGGCCGAGCAAAAGGGGCTGGCCTTCTGCGTCGAGGCCGTTGCCGGCATCCCGGCGCTGTTCCACGGCGACGAGCAGCGGGTGCACCAGATACTCAAGAACCTGCTGTCGAACGCCCTGAAATTCACCGAGAAGGGCGAGGTCAGCCTGCGCATCGCCACCCCCGCGGCACAGGAAAACCCCTTGCCGGTGCCGGCGCTGGCGTTTATCGTCAGCGATACCGGGATCGGCATACCCGCGGCGAAGCAGCAACTGGTGTTCGAGGCCTTCCAGCAGGGAGACGGTACCATCAGCCGCAAGTACGGCGGCACCGGGCTGGGGCTGTCCATCTCGCTTCAGCTTGCGCACAAGATGCACGGCGAGATCCGCATGCACAGCGAAGAGGGCTGCGGCAGCGTGTTCACGCTGTACATGCCGCTGGCCGCAGCGGCAGGCCAGGAAGCCGCCGCGACGGCCGCGCCCGCCGCCCTGCTCCGCCCGCCACCCCCGGCGCCGCGGCCGGCAGCGTCGGCAGCGCGCGCCGGCGTCGCCGCCAGGGAGATAAGCACCGTCCCGGAGCCCTTGCCGGACGACCGGGGCCGACTGACGCCAGGCGACAAATCCATCCTGATCATCGAGGACGATCTCAACTTCGCCAGAATCCTGCAGGGCATGGTCAAGGAACGCGGCTTTTCCGCCCTGGTCGCCGCCGACGGCGAATCCGGCATCGCCATGGCCGAACGCTGCATGCCGAGCGCCATCATTCTCGACGTGATGCTGCCCCACATCGACGGCTGGGGCGTGATGCGCAGCCTCAAGGACCACCCGCGCACGCGGCATATCCCGGTGCATTTCATCACCTGCATGGAAGACCGGCAGAAGGCCATGGCCATGGGCGCCATCGGCTTCGCCACCAAGCCCGTCAGCATGGAGCAGATCAACGAGGTGCTGCAGTCGATCGAGGGTTCGCTGGCCAAGTCGGTGCGCCGGCTGCTGATCGTCGAGGACAACCGCGACGAGGCGAGCAGCATGGTCGCCCTGCTCGAGGAAGGCGGCGTCGATATCGTGGTGGCGGCGAGCGGCAAGGAGGCCATCGGCCTGCTCGCATCGCAGGCCTTCGACTGCATGGTGCTCGACCTGGGTCTGTCCGACATGTCCGGTTTCGACCTGCTCGAATACATCCAGAACATGGAAGGGGCGCGGCGCATTCCGGTCATCATCCACTCCGGCCGCGACCTGAGCCACGAGGACGAGCGCAGGCTGCGGCGTTACGCCGAGAGCATCATCATCAAGGGCGCCAAGAGCCCGGAGCGCCTGCTCAACGAAGTCACCCTGTTCCTCCACCTGGTGGAGAGCAACCTGCACCCGAACAAGCAGCGCATGATCCGCACCGCGATCGACAAGGAAGCCATGCTGGAGGGCAGGAAGGTGCTGCTGGTGGACGACGACATGCGCAACATCTTCTCCCTCTCCAGCGTCCTGGCGGAGAAGCACATGGTGGTGATCGAGGCCGAGAACGGCCGCGAGGCGCTGGCCCGGCTGGAACAGCACGAGGACATCGGCATCATCCTGATGGACATCATGATGCCTGAGATGGACGGTTATGCCGCCATGCGCGAAATCCGCAAGAATCCCCGGCTGGTGAATATTCCGATCATCGCCATGACCGCCAAGGCCTTGCGCGGCGATCAGGAAAAGTGCATGGCCGCGGGGGCGAGCGACTACATCGCCAAGCCAATCGAGGTGGACAAACTGCTGTCCCTGATCCGCGTCTGGATCTTCCAGCACGTCTAGGCGGCCGACGATGCAAAGCGACGACGTGGAAGACGTGGAAATCCGCCTCCTGCTGGAAGGGGTGCAACGGATCTACGGCTACGACTTCCGCGACTACGCCGATGCCTCGATCAAGCGCCGGCTCAATCACTGGCTGGCCGAGTCGGGCTTCGACACCTTCTCCCAAGCCCAGTCGCAACTGCTGCGTGAACGCAGCGTGTTCGAATCGCTGTTGCGCGGCATCACGGTCAATGTCACCGAAATGTTCCGCGACCCGGCCTTCTTCCGCGCCGTGCGCGAACAGGTGGTGCCCTTTCTCAAGACCTACCCTTTCGTCAAGATCTGGCACGCCGGCTGCGCCACGGGCGAGGAAGCCTATTCCATGGCGATACTGCTGAACGAGGAGGGCATGGCCGGGCGCTATCGCATGTACGCCACCGACATCAACGAGGCGGTGCTGCAGAAGGCCGGCGAGGGCGTGATGCCGATCGCCGAGATGCAGCGCTTCACCCGCAACTACCAGAAGTCCGGCGGCCGCGCCTCGTTCGCCGACTATTACACCGCCCGCTACGACCGCGCCATCCTGTCGCCCGCCCTCAAGAAGCACATCGTCTTCGCGCCGCACAACCTGGCGACGGACGGCGAGTTCGGCGAAATGAACCTGGTGCTGTGCCGCAACGTCATGATCTATTTCAAGCCGGCGCTCAAGGAACGCTGCCTGCGCCTGTTCGACAGCAGCCTGCTGCCGGGCGGCTTCCTCTGCCTCGGCCTCAAGGAAACCCTGGAGCGCAGAAAAATGGGGGAACGCTACGAGGAACTGGCGCCCCCCCTGCGCATCTACCGGAAGCGCTATGGCTAGAACCTTCCAGGCCGTGGTCGTCGGCGTTTCCACCGGTGGCGTACACGCGCTGCAGACGTTGCTCGGCCAGTTGCCGGCGGCTTTCCCGCTGCCGATCCTGGTCGTCCAGCACATCAGTGCCGATGCCGACGGCGGCCTGGCGAAGCTGCTCGACGATCGCTGCCGCCTGCGCGTCAAGGAAGCCGACGAACAGGACGAAATCCTGCCCGGCACGGTCTACCTGGCACCGCCCAATTACCACCTGCTGGTGGAGCGCGAGGGCTTCCTGTCGCTTTCCGCCGATCCCTACGTGAGCTTCGCCCGGCCTTCGGTCGATGTTCTGTTCGAATCGGCCGCCGCGGTGTTCGGCCCGGGCCTGATCGGCGTGGTCCTCACCGGCGCGAATTTCGACGGCAGCCGGGGCTTGAAGACCATCAAGAACAAAGGCGGCGTGGCCGTCGTTCAGGACCCGGCCGACGCCGAAGCCCCGCAAATGCCGCAGGCCGCGATCGCGGCGACAGGGGTAGACTACGTGGTTGCCTTGGATGGCATCGCGACCCTGTTGCAGAAGCTGGCGGCGAGGCGCAACACGATTCCGCACGACGAAAAAGGGCGAGATGACTGAGAACGTGGCGCTGCTGCTGGTCGACGACCGCCCGGAAAACCTGGTGGCGCTGGAAGCGGTTCTCGGCAATCAGGGGCTCGATCTGGTCAAGGCCACATCCGGCAACGATGCGCTGCGCCATACCCTGAAGCGGGATTTTGCACTGGTGCTGCTCGACGTCCAGATGCCCGGCATGGACGGCTTCGAAACGGCCGAACTGATGCGCTCGAATCCCAAGACGCGGCACCTGCCGATCATCTTCGTCACCGCCGGGATGAAGGACATCCAGCTGCAGTTCAAGGGCTATGAACTCGGCGCCGTCGATTACCTGATCAAGCCCTTCGAACCCCACATCCTGCAGAGCAAGGTCAAAGTCTTCTGCGAGCTTTACCGTCAGCGCCGCCAGCTCGAATCCAATCAACTGATGCTGGAGCTGAAGATCCGCGAGCGGGTGTCCGAACTCCGGGCCAGCGAGGAACGCTTCCGCATGCTGGCCACCCATGCGCCGGTGGGCATCTACCAGATCGACAGCGAGGGCAATTGCCTTTTCGTGAATCGCCGCTGGTGCGAGATTGCCGGCCTTGGCGCCGACGCAGCGGCCGGACAGGGGTGGACGCGGACCATCCATCCCGACGACCGGGAAGCCGTCGAAGCGATCTGGCGCAGCCCCCGGTCGACCGAGGGCGAGTGGTCGATGGACTACCGCTTCCTCAAGCCCGACGGCAAGGTCGTCTGGGTCAATGGCAACGCGATCGCCTTGCACAACGCCCAGGGCGAGATCACCGGATACCTGGGCAACAATCTCGAAATCACCGCACGCAAGCGCGGCGAAGAACGGCAACGCACGCGCAGCACGGTCACCGGCCGCCTCGCCGAAGACGCCGACCTGCCCGAGATACTGCACCTGATCGCCGTCGGCGCCGAGTGCCAGACCCATGGCATGGCCTGCTCGATCCTGCACCTGGACGAGCCCGGCCATCAGTTGGTCTATGGTGCCGCCGCAAACCTGCCGGAGCGCGCCGGCAGCGCCAGAACCGCCAACGGCGACGATGCTGGCGCCACCTGCCTGAAGGCCAAGAACCGCGGCCGACGCCTGATCGTCGACGACATCAGCGCGAATTCGATCTGCGACGAATGCCGGCCGCCGGCGCTGGAGGGCGAGCAGGTGTCGTGCTGGTCGGAACCCATCCTCGCCATCAACGGCGACGTGCTCGGCGTTTTCGCGTTTTTCTGGATACACCCGGCCGTACCCGATGTCGGCGACATCGAGCTGATGCACGAAGCGGCCCAGCTGGCCGGGCTCGCCATCGAGCGCAAGCGCACCGAGAACGAACTGCAGATCGCCGCCTCGGTGCACCAGGCGGTCAGCGAAGCGATCGCGGTGACCGATGCCGACAACCGCATCATCGCCATCAATCCGGCCTTCACCCAGGTGACCGGCTACGCCCCGCACGAAGCCATCGGCCAGGACTCCAACCTGCTCAAGAGCGGGCGCCACGACCTGCCCTTCTACCAGGAGATGTGGCACGCGCTGGAAACCACCGGCCGCTGGCAGGGCGAGATCTGGAACCGGCGCAAGTGCGGCGAGGAATACCCGGAGTGGCTGTCGATCAGCACCATCTGCGATGCCAACGGCAAGGTGCTGCGGCGCATCGCGATGTCCTCCGACATCACCGAAAAGAAGCGCACCGAGGAAACCATCTGGCGCCAGGCCAACTACGATTCCCTCACCGAACTGCCCAACCGCCGCCTGTTCCGCGATCGCCTGCAGCAGGAACTGCTCAAGGCGCAGCGCGCAGGCCTTGCCGTGGCGCTGCTGTTCGTCGACCTCGACCGCTTCAAGGAAGTGAACGACACCCTCGGCCACCACAGCGGCGACATGCTGCTGATCGAGGCGGCGCGCCGCGTCTGCGATTGCGTGCGCACCACCGATACGGTCGCGCGTCTCGGCGGCGACGAATTCACCGTCATCATGTCCGATCTTGCCGACACCGACCGCGTCGGCGAGGTGGCCCAGGCCATGCTGCGGGCCCTGGCCGAACCGTTCACGCTCGGCACCGAGACGGCCTATATTTCAGCCAGCATCGGCATCACGATTTACCCGAGCGACGCCGACAATGTCGAATCCCTGCTCAAGCACGCCGACCAGGCCATGTATGCGGCCAAGGAACTGGGCCGCAACCGCTTCAGCTATTTCACCGCGTCGATGCAGGCGGCGGCGCAGACCCGGCTGCTGCTGAGCAACGATTTGCGCAACGCCATCGCCGCCGGCCAGCTCGAAGTGCATCTGCAGCCCATCGTCGAACTGGCCACCGGCCGCATCATGAAGGCCGAAGCGCTGCTGCGCTGGCGTCATCCGACCCACGGCATGGTCGAGCCGGCGCAGTTCATTCCGATCGCCGAGGAAACCGGCCTGATCAACGAAATCGGCGACTGGGTATTCCGCGAATCGGCACGCACGGCCAAGCGCTGGTACGACCTGGGCCTGCTCCATGCGGGCGACGACGGCCTGATCCAGATCAGCGTGAACAAGTCGCCACGCCAGTTTTTTTCGGGCAATACCCATGAGACCTGGGTCGATTACCTGAATGAGATCGGGCTGCCGGCCCGCTGCATCGCCATCGAAATCACCGAAGGCCTGCTGCTCGACGACCGGCCCGAAGTCGCCGCCAAGCTGAGGCAGTTCCGCGCCGCCGGTTTCCGCGTGTCGCTCGACGATTTCGGCACCGGCTATTCGGCGATGTCCTACCTGAAACGCTTCCCCCTCGACTTCATCAAGATCGACCAGTCCTTCGTGCGCGACATGGCCACCGATCACGACGACCAGGCGATCGTCGAAGCCATCGTGGTCATGGCCCACAAGCTCGGCCTGCAGGTGATCGCCGAGGGCATCGAAACCCAGGAGCAATGCGATCTGCTGAAAGCCGCCGGCTGCGACTACGGCCAAGGCTACCTGTTCGCGCGGCCGATGCCTGCCGCCGAAATGGTGCCGATCAGCGCTGCAGCGCCGACCGGGAACTGACGTCTCGTTCCGCGAAACCCGCGAAGCGCGCCGCGCGCCCGAGGTCGGCGCCGGACGGGAGCGCTGTGTCGCTGGTAGGGCCGAGACAGGAAAGATGAAAGTTGGCGCTGGCGAGACGGCGGCAATACGGTCGTTGAGGGCATGCCGCTTGATCGACCGCAATGCAGCTTTGCGGTCGGTGCAATATGCCGATCGGCAGTTGTCGGCCGGAAGGGGACAGATGAAGATCGCCCCCGATGGTGGCCATTGATGTCGCCAAACCACCATCGCCGGCGTAGGACTCTGAACGCCCGACAAGGAAGCCACAGCCCGCATCAAGATCAATAAGCTGCTCGAAGCGGCTGGCTGGCGTTTCTTTGCGGAGGGCACTGCGCCCGCCAACATTCGCCTTCGAGCGTTTCGAAGACACCGTGCGCGACAACGCAACCATTGCCGCCGCCGTGGAAGCCGGGCAGTGGGACAGCGTCATCGACTACGTCAACCGCGAAGTCTTCGACAGGCCCGAGGAGTACTACACCCTCGACAAGCTGCGCAAAGCGGCCGCCGTGGACCGCCGCCTGACCCTGCGCGAAATCCTGGAGAAGATCTTCGGCCTCATCCCGCGCTTCAAGTCCAAGGACGAACTACTGGAAGAGGAATTCTCGAAGTTCGTCGCCGACCGCGTGCCCGAGCAGCCCTCGGCCATCCCGGCCATCAAGACCTATTTCAATGCCTACGTCACCAGCAACCGGGTGCGCGACATCATCGACAGCCGGCAGTTCACCGATCTGGCGACCAACCCATATTTCACCACCCATGATTTCAGAGCCGTGCCCCAGCAGTACCGCACGCTCGTGTCCGAATACGTCAAGGACTATGTCTCCCTGAACCAGTTCGCGCCCTGAACCAACACCGGCGCGCTTCCAATAACACATGTTTGAGTGATACACTTATTTATGTGTTAATCCCATGGAGCCAAGAAATGGCAAGCACAGTCAATTTCACCGGCGCGGTTGATCGTGATCTGCTCAAGCGCGCCAAAATAATTGCCGCCAAGACCGACACCTCGGTCAATGCGCTGTTCAACGCCGAGCTTCGCCATCTGGTCGAAACTTTCGAGGCGGCCGAAGCGACAGGCAACCAGAATTACCGGCGGCTGCTCGACTTTTCGCTTGGGCGGCTCGCGGGCGACCAAGCCATGCGCGCGCTGGGAATCGACAGCGAGGAAGACCTCTTCCTGTTGATGGCGCAAGCCCACCTGCCGATGCCGCGATTGCCGGAGGCCGATACGCGCGACATGGTCGATCAACTGAAAGCGCTGGCAAACTGAGCCGCTCGCGATGGCCGCGAACCTTGTTCTGCTGCCCGACGCCGGCCCGCTTATTACGCTGGCCTATGCCGATGCGCTTGACCTGCTGTTCAAACCCGGCTGGCCTATTGTGCTGGTCGATATGGTGCTGCACGAAGTGACGCGCAATCAGACACCGACCAGCGAGAAACTGGCGCAGTGGGCCACCGCCGGCCAGGTATCGGTGCGCGCGACCGGCACTTTCCGCCGTCACCAGCAAAGGCAGGTGGCAAACCCCGCCGCCGCGCGCACCGCCAATCTCGGCGAACTGGCGATCCAGGAGACCATGAACGACTTCGCGCTGGACCAGCCGCCACAAACCAGCGTGTTCCTGTTCGAGGACCACAAAATCGCCCGCGCCAGCTTTTTGCTGCCGGACAACTGCCGCAAGATCAGCACGCGCGCCTACCTGTTGTTTCTGGAGCAGCAAGGCTGGCTTGAGTCCGCAGCGGATATCGAGCGGCGCGCCATCCAGGCCGGGCGCAGCTTTTCGAAGCTGCGGTTCCCGCCCGAATAATCCGTTTCAGGAATTTACGTGCTCGACACCGATACCAAACGCCGCATCGACACCGCCCGCGACATCCTCGTCGGCAAAGTCCGCGACCCAAGATCCCAGGTCGAGCAGATCACAGCGATTTAGGGACCGCTTCACATTGATTTCAAGACAGCCCGATCGCCGTCCCGCCATCGCCAACTTTCCGGCGATAAGGCGATAAGGGGTCGCCCCTCAGCCGGCAGCGGCTGCCGCGGCCCGCGCCCGCAGTGCCAGCCACGCCAGCAGCAGTCCCGCTGCCGCCCAGGCCAGCCCCGGCAGCATCACCAGCAGCGCGCTGACGCCGGGGTCCTGGTTGAGTTGCGCCGCCACCAGCGCCATGCGCGCGAAGGTGGCCAGCGCCAGCAGCGCGAACAGGCCGCCGGTGGCCGCGCCTTCGCGCCCAAAATGACCGATGGCGATGGCCGCCGTCATCGCGCTCACCAGCACCGCGGCCCAGGCGCCGCCGGCGAGGAACTGCAGCAGCAGCAAAGTTTCCAGCGACCCGGCGGAAGCCGCCAGCGATGCGGCGAGCGCGCCGAGCACGGCGCCGATGGCCATGACCGCGGCACCGCCGAAGCGCTGGTTGGCGCGGCAGGCGACGAAGATCAGCAGGTTGAAGCCGACCCAGAACACCGGCATCAGATGGTCGAGTTCAGCCGGCTTGGCGAAGCGCAGGTAGAGCGGCGCCGAGTTCAGCGCGAAATGCACCTGAAAGCCCAGGCCGAGCAGCGCGGCGGCGGCGAAGAACAGCACCACGTCGGCATTCAGCGGCTTCCTCGGCGCGGGTGTCGCGGGTGGCGCCGCAGCGGAGGCCGCCAGGTGCTTCTCGGCCCAGAGCATGCCGCTCACCGCGGCGATCAGGGCGATCGAGGACAGGGCAAAGGGCAGGCGCGGGTCGAGGCCGCGCAGGCTCACCGTCAGGTAGGGCGCGATCGCGCCGGCGACGCCCATGCCGACCAGCATCAGCGTGGCCACCCAGGGCACGCCGGGGGTCGGCACATATTTGCCCAGCATCATCATGGGCGGTGCGCGCAGGGCCGAGGAGGTCACGGCCCAGACCGCGATCAGCGCCAGGAAGGGCAGCGGCGAGCCGCCGGGGGCGACCAGCGGCAACAGCAGGAAGGCGGCGCAGGACACCGCGGTGAGCACCACCAGCAACCGGCCGAGCCGGCCCAGGGTACGCCCGACACGGTCGGCGGCGACGCCGATGGAAAAATCCATCAGCGTGAAAATCGCCTGGTCGGCCATCAGGATGTAGATGACCCATTTCTTTTCGATGCCGGCCTGCGCCGCAAGCTGCGGCAGGTAAATCACATACACCGTCCAGCAGGTGACGAAGAGGAACTGGACTGAAGCAAAGTAGAGGCCGACGCGCGTCATGAGTTATCCCCTGCAACGTGGGGCGGACTTCAATCCGCCATGGCCGGCTGAAGCCGGCCCTACAGTGCGTCCAGAATAACCGAAGCCGCCCTCAGGCGGCCGCCTGCTGCAAGACGCCATTCCGCTCGCAATGATCGGCGATGGCCTGTGCCAGGCGCGGCATCAATGCTTCGGGGAAATCATGGCCCATGCCGTCGATGACCAGCAGCGCTGCACCGGGGATGTTCTGCGCCGTGTCGCGGCCGGCCGCCAGCGGCACCAGCGGGTCGGCAGCGCCGTGGATCACCAGCGTCGGCGCGGCGATGGTGTGCAGCAGCTGGCGCCGGTCGCCCGAGGCGATGACCGCCAGCAACTGGCGCGCAACGCCTGCCGGATCGTAGGCACGGCGCACGCTCTTGCCGATGCGGCTGCGCAGTTCCTCGCGCGTCGAGGGATAGCCGGGGCTGCCGATCACGCCGAAAGTCTCGACCAGGTGTTCGATCACCGAGTCGGGATTTTTCGGATCGGCGGGCCGCGCCAGCAGCACCTTGCGCGCCGGCTTGGTCGGCTTCGAGACCTTGCGGTTGCCCGAGGTGGACATGATCGAAGTCAGGCTCAGCACGCGCTGCGGGAATTTGGCCGCCAGCACCTGGGCGATCATGCCGCCCATCGAGGCGCCGACGATATGCGCGCGTGCTAGGCCGAGACGGTCCATCAGGGCTATCGTGTCGCCGGCCATGTCCTCCAGCGTGTAGGGCGTGCGCACCGGCAGGCCCAGCGCGGAGGCAGCCATTGCCAGCAGCAGCTTGGCGCGTTTCTTCCCCGGCGCGCGGCCGGAGAGGCCGCAATCGCGGTTGTCGAAGCGGACCACGCGGTAGCCGCGCGCCACCAGCGCCTGGCAAAAGCTGTCGGGCCAGGCCGTCAGCTGCATGCCGAGGCCCATGATCAGCACGATGGCCGGATGCGTCGGGTCGCCCAGCGACTCGTATTCGATATGCATGATGTTGCAGCTCAGCTCGCCGTCGCGCTAGCGCCAACTCTGCGCCGCGGCGTGCGCGTCTTCGCGGCGACGGGCTTGCGCCGCGACGCCTTGGGCGCGGTCGCGCGCGGCTTGCGGCGCGCGGCGGGCCGCAGCAGCGCAAGATATTCCTTGAAGCTGTCGCGCAGGCAGCGGGCCAGCAGCTCGGGATCGGGCAGCTGCTCGTAGCAGGCGGTGAAGGAAATCACCATCGTCTCGCTGTAGCTGGTGACCGAGAACACCAGGCCCATGCCGTCGGAAATCGGCATGATGGCCGAGACGTAGGACAGGCGCGCGCCCTGCAGGTAGAGCGGCATCTGCGGGCCGGGCACGTTGGCGATGGCGCAGTTGGCCAGCGGCGCCCAGTCGCCGAGCAGGGCCGAAGCCGAGCGCAGCATCTTGCTGGTGGCGGCGATGGCGGCCGACGGCGCCTGTTCGGCCAGCTCGATCAGTTCGCGCGCGCCGACGGCCCGCGTCATGATTTCCGAGGACGAGCTGATGGCCTGGATCGCGACCAGGCGCGCGACCGGATCGACGATGTCGGTGGCCAGCCCCAAGCGCACCCAGGCGAAGCTGGCCGGCGCGTCCGGCTGGCCGGCGCTGCGCACGGCGATCGGCGCCGCCGCGACCAGGCTTTCTTCCGGCAGTTCGCCCTGCAGTTCGAGATAGCGCCGCAGGCCGCCGGCGCACACCGCCAGCACCACGTCATTGACCGTGGCGCCGGGCGCCAGTTCGCGGATCGCCTTGAAATCCCGCAGCGCAAAGCGGCGCGTGTCGAACACGCGGTGCGGCGACACCACGCTGTTGAAGCGCGTCACGGGAAATTCCTGCGGCCGGCCGAGAAACTCGCCGACCAGGGTGCTCGCGGCCGATTTCAGCGTGGTCCAGCTGCGCGCCAGCGGCTGCGCCATGCGCAGCGGAAAGGTGGCGACGTTGAAGCCGGCGCGCGCCAGCAGGCCGACCGTGCCCGGCGCCGATTCGGGAAACCAGGGCACGGGCGGCGCGGACGGCGGCGCATCCGGCGCGAGGTCGTGCAGCACGGTGGTGATCGCGTTGCCCTGGGTGACGTCGATCGCGGCATGGTGGATCTTCAGCAATACCGCAAAGCTGCCCACCGGCAGATCGAGAAAGCTGTCGAGGCCCTCGATCACATACATTTCCCACAGCGGGCGCTGCAGGTCGAGCGGACGGGCGTGGATGCGCGAGGCCTGGATGCAGAACTGGCGCCAGTCACCGGGCTTCGGGAGAGCGATGTGGCGCACATGGTATTCGATGTCGAAACTCTCGTCCTCGACCCACCACGGGTAGTCGAGATCGAGCGGCACGCGCAGGATCTTCTGGCGGAACACCGGCAGGCGGTCGAGCCGGCTCTCGACATGCGCGAGGATCTGCTTGAAGCGCACCATGCCGCCCGGCGCGGTGGACTGGTCATAGATGTGCAGCAACGTGACGTTCGAGTTGGCGTGGGCGCTGTCCGAATAAATGTACGCGGCATCGTGCTCGCTGAGTTGTCGCATGGGCTTGTTTCCTAAATCGCGGCGGGTCCTGCGCCATCATGCGCCGAACCGGTGCTCATGCGCCAGACGCGGCCGAGCAGGCCCCGCGGCCGGAACGGCTGCCAGGCGCCTTCCGGCTGCGCCAGGCGGTCGGCGACGACGGCCAGCACGATGCCGTTGAAGCCCAGGCCGAGATGGCTGCCCGGCACCCGGATGTTCTCGTGCAGGGCCGGGTCGCCGTCGATGGTGGCCTCCTGCGGCGGCACCACGCCGTCGCCCAGGGAATACAGGCAACTGGTGGGAACCGCCAGCCGACGCTGCTCGCGCAGCGTCTTGGCGCGCGGTTGCATGACGTGCGCGGCCGCCCCGAGGCGATGCGAGACCAGCCGGTAGAGCGCCTTGACCGCCGTCGGCGACTGGCTGCCGGCGGCATCGACGCTGACCGGGCTGCCCAGGGTGATGATCGAACGCACGCAATCGAGCGTGCTTTCGGCGCCGTAGAGCGAGAACACGCCGCCCAGGCTCCAGCCGACCAGGCTCACCTTGCGCCCGGTGACGTGGTGCAGGTAGCGGATTTTCTGCGGCAGGGCGCTGGCGTGCTTGCTGCGAAAACCCAGGTTGCGCCCCAGGCCCCATGTGTGCACCGCATAGCCCTTGCGCTTGAGGAACAGCCTGAGCGCGATCAGCGATTTTTCGTCGGCGAGGAAGCCCGGCAGCAGCAGCACCGGATGGCCGTCGCCGCGCGGCGCCTGCAGCAGCAGCGGCAAGGACGCCGGCAGCAGCGCAATTTCGAGCAGGGCGCGCGGCTCCAGCAGCGAATTCAGCGCATGGGGCTTTCCGACGTGGGCATGGCGAACTACGGAACGACGAAGAGGCATTTACGGCTCCGGCGAGGTGGCGGTCACGGCAAGCCGTGCGCGAGCGATTTTGCCAGCCCCGCTCCCCCCTGGGCCGGCGGCAAGAATTTCATACCCATCGGTACAATTATTTTGTACCGCCCAGTATAATCCGCTTCCTCCCGCCCTTCCCTGCTGCCGCCATTCGCCCATGCCCGCCACGCGCAGTGCCGCTCGAACATCCGCAGCCGTCATCCCCAGGCCCAGCGAAACCCAGGCCTGCCTCGACAAGCGCGAACGCATCCTGGCCGCGGCCGAAGACCTGTTCTACCGCAACGGTTTCGCCGGCACCACGATGGACATGATCTGCGCCGAACTCGGCGTCACCAAGCCCTTCGTCTATTACTACTTCCACGACAAGCACGCGATCGTCGAGACCCTGGCCTGGCGCGCCTCGGTGGCCTGCCTGTCGACCATGAAGTTTCCCGCCGACGATGCGCGGCCGGCCCACCTCAAGCTGGCCGAGGGCCTGCAGCGCTGGGTCGCGGCCTGCGTCACACATTTTCGCGCCAGCGCCCTGGCCTTTCGCGTCACGGCCTCGCTGCGCCCGGAATTCCGCGACGAACTGCGTCGGCTGGCCAATGATTTCTACGCCGACCTCGGCGCCCTGATGGAGGAAGGCCGGCGCCAGGGCAAGCTCTCCTTCGAGGACACCACGGTCACGGCGATGGCCATGGGCGGCGCGGTCGGCTTCATGTACACCTGGTACCGCCCCGAAGGCCGCCTGACGCCCGAGCAACTGGTCAGCCGCCTGACCGCCACGCTGTGCAAGATGATCGGCCTGCGCCCGCCGCCGGCCCGCCCCGCCGCAACACGAAAAAACCCACACCCACGGAGGACCCTCGAATGAAACAGTTTCGCGACCGCAGCGCGGTCATCACCGGCGCCGCCAGCGGCATCGGCCTCGAACTGGCGCGCCGCGCCGCCGCCGAGGGCATGAACCTGGTGCTGGCCGACATCGAACACGTCAAGCTGGAGGCCGCGGCGGCGACGCTGAACCTTCCCGCCGAACGCCTGCTGCTGCAGAAGACCGACGTCAGCCGCGAGGACGAAGTCGCCGCGCTGGCCGCCGCCGCCTTCGCCCGCTTCGGCGGCGTGCATCTGCTGTGCAACAACGCCGGCGTCGGCCTTACGCGCGTCACCTGGGAACACTCGACGGCCGACTGGGAATGGGTGCTCGGCGTCAATCTGTGGAGCGTGATCCACGGCATTCACCACTTCCTGCCGAAGATGCTGGAACAGGGCGACGAAGGCCACATCGTGAACACCGCCTCGGTCGCCGGACTCCTGTCCACGCCCGGCATGGCGGCCTACAACGTCAGCAAGCACGGCGTCGTGACGCTGTCCGAAACCCTCTACGGCGAACTCGCCGCGGCGCAGGCCAAAGTCGGCGTCTCGGTGCTGTGCCCGGCCTGGGTGCCGACGGCGATCCACCAGTCGGCGCGCAACCGGCCCGACCGCTTCGGCAGCGCGGCGCCCGCCGCCGGCCTTTCCGCCGCCTATGAGGAACGCATGGGCCAGGCGGTCAAGTCCGGACGCCTGACCGCCGCCGACATGGCCGGCGCGGTGTTCGACGCGGTCGGCGAGGGGCGCTTCTACGTGATTCCCCACCGCAAGATCAACAATGCCATCCAGCTACGCATGGACGACATCATGAACCAGCGCAATCCGACGCCGCTGGGCTAAACCAAAAACTACAAAAGGAAGCCCCCAATGAAAGCCCTGATCTGCGAAGCCTACGGTCCGATCGACACCCTCGTCGTCAAGGACATCCCCTCCCCCCTGCCCGGCCCCAAACAGCTGCTGATCGAAGTCATGGCCGCGGCCGTGAATTTCCCCGATGCGCTGATGGTGCAGGGCCTCTACCAGGTCAAGCCGCCGCTGCCCTTTACGCCCGGCGCCGAGATCGCCGGCATCGTCAAGGCGGTCGGCGCCGAGGTCAAGCAGTTCAAGGCCGGCGACCGCGTCATCGCGCTGACCAGCACCGGCGGCTTCGCCGAGGAATGCCTGGCCGAAGCGCATCGCGTGATGCCCCTGCCGGCCGGCATGGATTTCGCGGCCGGCGCGGCGCTGGTGCTGACCTACTGCACCTCGCTGCATGCGCTCAAGGATTGCGGCCACCTCAAGCCCAATGAGACCCTGGTGGTGCTCGGCGCCGCCGGCGGCGTCGGCATCTCGGCGATCGAGATCGGCAAGGCCATGGGCGCGCGCGTGATCGCCGCCGCATCATCTGACGACAAACTGGCGCTGTGCCGGAAAGTTGGCGCTGACGACACGGTGAATTACAGCACCGAGAATCTCAAGGACCGCATCAACGAACTCACCGCGGGCAAAGGCGCCGACGTGGTCTACGATCCGGTCGGCGGCCCCTACACCGAGCCCGCGGTGCGGGCCCTGGCCTGGCGCGGACGACTGCTGATCATCGGCTTCGCCGCCGGCGAGATACCGAAGATTCCGCTGAATCTCGCGCTGCTCAAGGAGCGTTCGCTGATCGGCGTGTATTGGGGCGATTCGACCAAGCATGATCCCGCCGGACATCTGGCCAACCTGCAACAGCTCAACGATTGGTTCGCCGCCGGCGTGATTCGTCCCGTGGTCAGCGAAAGTTTTCCTCTCGCTGCGGCCAAAGAAGCGATCGCAAAAATCGCCAATCGCCAGGTCAAGGGAAAAATTGTGGTCCTCCCCAACAACTGAACTTCAAGGAACATCACATGGAACAGCGCAACCAGTTTTACATCGACGGCAAATGGGTCGCCCCGGCCGGCACAGGCAGCATCGAGGTCTTCTCGCCCACCGACGGCGCCCTGCTGGCGACCGTGCCGCAGGGCAACGCGGCCGACGCCGAGCGCGCGGTGCAGGCCGCGCGCCGCGCCTTCGAGGCCTGGAGCACGACGCCGCCGGCCGAACGCGCCGCGTATCTGAAGAAAATCCAGGAAGGCCTGAAGGCCCGCACGGATGAAATCGCCCGGACCATCACGCTCGAAATGGGAATGCCCTACAAGCTCTCGCAGCGCATCCAGGTCGGCTCGCCCGCCGCCAGCTTCGGCATGTACTCGAAAATGCTGGCTGATTTTCCCTTCGAGGAGCAGGTCGGCAATTCCAAGGTGGTGCGCGAGGCGGTCGGCGTCGTGGTCGCCATCACGCCCTGGAACTACCCGCTGCACCAGATCGCGGCCAAGGTTGCCGCGGCGCTCGCCGCCGGCTGCACGGTGGTGCTGAAGCCCTCGGAGGTCGCGCCGCTCAATGCCTTCCTGCTGGCCGAGATCATCCATGCCGCGGGCGTGCCGGCCGGCGTCTTCAACCTGGTCACCGGCTACGGCCCGACGATCGGCGAAGCGCTGGTGACCCACCCCGAGGTCGACATGGTCTCCTTCACCGGCTCGACCCGCGCCGGCACCCGCGTCGCGGAACTCGCCTCGGCCACGGTCAAGCGCGTCGCGCTGGAACTCGGCGGCAAGTCGGCCGCGATCATCCTCGACGACGCGGACTTCGCCGTGGCGGTGAAGGGCGTGGTCGGCAACTGCTACCTCAATTCAGGCCAGACCTGCACCGCGCATACGCGCCTGCTGGTGCCCGCTGCGCGCTACGCCGAAGCCGCGCAGCTCGCGGTCGAGGCGGCGCAGGCCTACCGCGTCGGCGACCCGATGGCCGAGGGCATCACGCTCGGCCCGCTGGCCTCGAAGATGCAGCAGGACCGCGTGCGCGACTACATCGCCAAGGGCATCGCCGAAGGCGGCGAGCTGCTGACCGGCGGCGCAGCACTGCCTGAAGGCGTGAACCCCGCTGGCTACTACGTCGCGCCGACCATCTTCGGCAAGGTCAAGGCGGACGCCACGATCGCCAGGGAGGAGATCTTCGGCCCGGTGCTCTCCATCATCAGCTACGCGGATGAAGACGATGCCGTGCGCATTGCCAACGGCAGCGTCTATGGGCTGGCCGGCGGCGTCTGGTCGGGCAGCGACGAGCACGCGGAAAAAGTCGCGCGCCGCCTGCGCACCGGCCAGGTCGAAATCAACGGCGGCCCCTTCAACATCTACGCCCCCTTCGGCGGCTACAAGCAGTCCGGCAACGGCCGCGAACTGGGCAAGTACGGCCTCGAGGATTTCCTCGAATACAAGGCCATGCAGTTCAGGCCGGCGCCGAAAGCTTGAGCCGCCAGCGCACCAGCCGCGCCAAGGCTGGCGTAGCGCTTGAGGGAATCGTTCCATTTTTGGGCAAACCGGGCGGCCCGTAGGGCGGACTTCAGTCCGCCATCCACCCTTGGCCGACTGAAGTCGGCCCTACACCGCCATCCACCCCGGCCGACTGAAGCCGGCCCTACAGCAGTCACGGCACTTGCGAAGCAGGCCGCCGGAACCGCTTATCTGCTCCTGCCCATGCGCTGCAGGACCAGCGCCCGGGTTTCGCGCACGGCCGCGGCAAAGGGGCTCGCTACGGGGCTCGCTTCGGCGCGCGCCGCCCGGTCGAGCAGCGCCAGTGCCTCGTCGTTGCGCCCGAGGTCCGACAGCACCTGCGCAAGATTGTTCAGCACCGGCACCGCATCCGGATGCCGCGCAAGCGCCTGGCGCAAGGTGGCTTCGGCCGCCGCCAGCGCGCCCTCAGCGTATTGCCGGTTGGCCAGGCCGATGCTGGCGGTGGCATTGTCCGGCCAGCGCCGCAGGGCTGTCGCATATGCCTGCAAGGCGGCCTCCGGCGCGGCGACGCGTTCCATGGCCGCGACTGCAGTCAGGTAGCCGGCCTCGTCGGCGCTGGCCGGGATGCGCCCGGGCGGCAGCGCGACCATCGCCCAATAGCCGCTGCGCTTCCAGGTGTATTCGAAGACCGTGAAGGGAAGCACCAGGCGCCGCGTCTCCCCGGAGCGCAGGTAGAGTTCGCCCGCCGGATAGTCGAAGCCGACCACCACCGCGTAATGCCAATTGACCAGCGGACCGACCCCGATATCCTGCAGCACGACGACCGGATTGCCTGCCGCGACCTCCCGCAGCAAGGCGTCGAAGCGCGGCGCGAGCGGATAGGCGACGCGGCCGTAGCGGCGCGGCGCAGCCAGCATTTCGACCTGGAGGCTGCCCTGGCGCGCAGGCAGGTAAACGCTCTTGACCAGATCGTCGGGGCTGAGCTTTACGCCGCCGGCGACCAGCACGGTCGCCAGGGCGGCGGGACCGCACTGGTAGTCCTGCTGCGGGAAGAAGGGTACGGCGGCGTTTTCGCTGCTGCGCGCGACACCGGGCGGCCACGCCTCGCGCAGCGCCATGGTCTGCGGCACCAGCGAGGCACAGCCGCCCAGGCCGGAGAGCAACAGCAAGGCGACCGCGACGAGGCGGGCGCCTTGCTGCCAGACTGACCAACGCGCGCTCACCAGCGCCCGCGCTCAGCACCACTTGTGCCACATGCTGACGACATGATGCTAGCGGCGGAAGGCGAAGTACCAGATGAAAAACACGACCAGGATGACGGCGACGAGGCCATCGCCACCGGCCGGAACCGCATTGATCTGGCCGGCGAGATCACCGACTTCCTCGTCGGTCATCGCTGCCACGCGGTCGCGGGCTTGCTGCGCGTCCAGCCCCAGGGCCTGAAACTCATTGACGGTCTGCGCGCGGTTGAGGTGGTTCAACACCAGGCTTCGATTCGCCTGCACCGTCGCGGCGGCACTCACCTGGTCGGTACTGATCATGCTGGCCTGCCCGGTCTGGAAGGGCAGCGTAATCAGGGCAACGGCAAGAAAACGGCACATCATCTTCTTGAAGGCGGTATTCATGATTGTCTCCTTGGCTTCTTCGGATTATTGACGCCGCTGCAGCGGAAACCTGCCGAACCCTGACCGCCACCGTGGCTCGTGCCGCGTCCAGCTCGATGTGCGACATCACATATTGCAGGACGACGAGTTTTTTCGACTTCCGGATCAGCCACAAAGTTCAGTCCGAATATGGCCGAATCGGGCCGAATGCGCCCGGACTATCGCCGTATCGCCAGCGCCAACTCTTTGCTGCGGTGCTTCAGGTCCCCTGCCGGCGCAGGGCGCTTTGCCGCCGTTCGGTTTCCCGGGCGGTGTCGGCCATGCTCTGGCGCACGAACTCCACATGCTCGCGCGCGGCACGCGCCGCCGCCTCCGGCCGGCGCTCGCGGATCGCCAGCCAGATCGCGCGGTGCTGCTCCTGCAACTGGTCCCAGCGCAGCTTGCGCGCATGCAGATGTTCGAGATTGCGTGAAATATGACCATGGATGACGCGCAGCAGGCTGGCCGTCTGCTGGCCGATGAACACGTTGTGGGCGGCCTCGGCAATCGCCTGATGAAATGCCACGTCGGTAGCGACGGCGGCCGCCAGATCCCGGTTCGCATACACCGCGTCGAGCGCCGCAAAGGCCGCATCGATGCGCAGGATGTCGGCATCGGTCGCCCGCTCGGCGGCGAACCAGGCCGCCTGGCCTTCGAGCATGTGGCGGAATTCGAGCAGATCGCTTTGCAGGCCCGGATGCCCATTCAGCATTTCCTGCCAGGGATCGACAAAGCTCGCCTCCAGGCGGTCGGTCACGTAAGTGCCGCCGCCGTGGCGCGTGGTCAGCAGGCCTTTCGAGACCAGGCTGCGGATCGCCTCGCGCAAGGAGGGACGCGACACGCCGAGTTCGACGGCAAGTTCGCGCTCCGGCGCCAGGCGATCGCCGGGTTTGAGCGAGGCTTCGAGAATGCGGGCTTCAAGTTCAGCGGCGGCGACGTCGGAAACCCGGGGAACGGCAGGGCGGCGTTGGTTCATTGGAGTGGCAGGTGGTAAGACCATTGAATGATATTGGCGCCTTATAGATCCGTCAATACCGGTTGATTGACATCGGCCGGCCGTTTGCCTATAGTCGCCGTCTTTATTTGGTCTTACCTCTTTACCGCGAGCACCGATCCCTGAGCGAACTCCGAGGAAAGTCTTCATGACGCACGACACCCGCAGCTATCCGCAAAAACCGGCCGACGCCTACCTGTTCGCCACCTGCCTGGTCGACCAGTTCGCCCCGGAAGCCGGCCTCGATGCCGTGCGCCTGCTGGAACGCGAAGGCATCGCTATCCACTTTCCCGAAGAGCAGACCTGCTGCGGCCAACCCGCCTATACCAGCGGTTATCCCGACCAGGCGCGCGCCGTGGCGCGGCGCCAGATCGAACTCTTCACCGAAGCCTGGCCGGTGATCGTGCCGTCCGGTTCCTGCGCCGCGATGATGCGCCACCACTACCCCAAGCTGTTCGCCGGCGACCCGGTGCTGGAACCCAAGGCCAGGGCCCTGGGCGAGCGGATTTTCGAACTGACGGAATTCCTCGTCCATGTCGTCGGCTTCCGCCGCGAAGACCGCGGCGAACCCTGCACCGTCGCGCTGCATACCTCCTGCCATGCGCGGCGCGAAATGGGCGCGCACGAAACCAGCGCCGCCCTGCTCGCCGGTCTGGCCGCAGTGACGGTGGCGCAACAGGCGCGCGCCGAGGAATGCTGCGGCTTCGGCGGCACCTTCGCGATCCGCCATCCGGCGATTTCCGAGGCCATCGTCAGCGACAAGGTTGCCAGCCTCAGGGACAGCGGCGCAGGCCGTGTCGTCAGCGCCGACTGCGGCTGCCTGTTCAACATCCTCGGCCGCGCCGAACACCAGGATCGCGCCGCCGGACGCAGCGAGCCCTCGCTGCCCGGCGAACATCTCGCCAGCTTCCTCTGGCGGCGCACGGCGGGGGAAAAATAATGAGCGCCCGTGAAAATACTCTGGCGCGGCTGCGCCTAAGCCCGGCGGGTGCGCCGGCACCGCTGCCCGATGTCGGCGCCTGGTTCGCCGCGCGCCGCAGCGACGACCGCGAGGCGCTGCTCGAGCGCTTCAAGACCCACATCCGCGCCGCGCGCGCCGAGGTGCATGACACCGACGCGGCGGGATGGCCCGAGTTGCTGCTGGACCTCGCCGCGGCAAAAGGCCTGCGCCGGCTGCTGGTCGGCCACGGCACGCGCCACGGTGCGGCGCTCGCCGCCCGGCCGCACGATGCCATTCGCATTGCTGAATATCAGCAGCCTGCCGCCGACTGGCGCGACGAATTGTTCGACGGCATCGACGCCGCGCTGACCACCGCCAGAAGCGCGATCGCCGACACCGGCAGCCTGATCCTGTGGCCCGACGCGCAGGAACCGCGCCTGATGTCGCTGGTGCCGCCGGTGCATTTCGTGCTGCTCGACGCGCGGGCGATCCATGCCGACCTGCACGCCGCGATGACGGCCGAGAACTGGGCCGCCGGCATGCCGACCAACGCGCTGGTGATCTCCGGCCCGTCGAAGACCGCCGACATCCAGCAGACCCTGGCCTACGGCGCCCACGGTCCGCGCGAAGTGATCGTGCTGCTGTGCCGCGACGGAGTAGAACAATGAGCCAGCCGATGCACTATCAGCCGACCACCGGCTTCGCCGAACGCGCCCGCGCCGCGGCCGGCGATCCCGCGCTGCGCAGCGGTTTCCGCGGCGCCATGGATTTCCTGCAGGCCAAGCGCCTGGCCCAGTTTCCCGATGCCGGCGATCTGGCGACCCTGCGCGACCTCGGCGCCGCGATCCGCCGCCACGCGCTGGAGAACCTGCCGCAACTGCTGGAACAGCTCGAAGCCAAACTCGTCGCCAACGGCGTAGAGGTGCATTGGGCCGAGACGCCGGCCGAGGCCAATGCCATCGTGCTGGCCATCGCGCGCCGCATCGATGCCAAGCGCATGGTCAAGGGCAAGTCCATGGTCAGCGAGGAAGTCGGCCTCAACCACGCCATGGAAGCCGCCGGCATCGAGGCGATGGAAACCGACATGGGCGAATACATCGTCCAGCTCGCCGGCGAGGGGCCGTCGCACATCATCATGCCGGCGATCCACAAGACCAAGCAGCAGATCGCCGAACTGTTCGCCGCCCGGCTGCCCGGCGTCGCATACACCGAGAACGTCGATGAGCTGATCAAGATCGGCCGCGAGGTGCTGCGGCGCAAGTTCGCCGCGGCCGACATCGGGCTCTCGGGCGTGAACTTCGCCGCCGCCGACACCGGCACGCTGTGCCTGGTCGAGAACGAAGGCAACGGCCGCATGTGCACCACCGTGCCGCGCGTGCATATCGCCATCACCGGCATCGAGAAAGTCATCGCCCGGCTCGACCACGTGCCGCTGCTGAACACCCTGCTGCCGCGCTCGGCCACCGGCCAGGCGGTGGAGACCTACCAGAACTTCATCAGCGGCCCGCGCAAGCCGGACGAACTCGACGGGCCGGACGAAGTGCACCTGATCCTGCTCGACAACGGCCGCAGCCAGGCCCATGCCGACCTGCAGTTGCGCGCCACGCTGCAATGCATACGCTGCGGCGCCTGCATGAACCACTGCCCCGTGTATGCGCGCATCGGCGGCCACGCCTACGGCACCACTTATCCGGGCCCGATCGGCGCCATCATCTCGCCGCACCTGCTCGGCATCGGCGCCACCGCCGCGCTGGCCACGGCCTCGACGCTGTGCGGCGCCTGCAATGAAGTCTGCCCGGTGCGCATTCCGATCACCGAGATCCTGATCCGCCTGCGCAACGAAGCCCAGGCCAGGCCTGCCGACGTCGGCTCGCTGCGCGGCGCCGGCGAGGCGCGCAGCGCCCTGGTCAGCGCGATCTTCCGCGCCTGGGCCGCGGTCTACAGCCACCCCGCGCTCTATCGCCTGGTCACCTGGGCCATGAGCCGCGGCCGCGGCCTGACGCCCAGGACGCAAGGCGCGTGGACCGGCATCCGCACGCCGCTGATCCCGGCGCGAAAGCGCCTGCGCGACCTGCTGGCGGAACGCCGGCGCCAGTAGCCGAGCTGCGGCGGGCTTGCCCGGCGCGCGACTTCCCTGTAGCTTTCCGCGCTCGACAAACAGCTGCGCGCAAGCGCCGGAGCAAACAATGAAACCGTGGAAGAAAATCGTCCTGACCGGATTGGTGGGATTTGCTGGATTGGCCGCCGCAAGCGTGCAAGCCGGCACACCGGAAAAGACCCCGTCCGGCCTGATCTACGAATCCCTCAAGGACGGCAGCGGCGCCAAGCCCACGCCGACCGACAGCGTGCAGGTGCACTACCGCGGCACCCTGGTCAACGGCACCGAGTTCGACAGTTCCTACAAGCGCGGCCAGCCCGCGACCTTCCCGCTCAATCGCGTGATCCCCTGCTGGACCGAAGGCGTCTCCAAGATGAAGGAAGGCGGCAAAGCCAAGCTCACCTGCCCGCCCGGCATCGCCTACGGCTCGCGCGGCGCCGGTTCCGCCGTGCCGCCGGACGCGACGCTGAACTTCGAGGTGGAGCTGCTCAAGGTCATGCGCTGAGCGCCGGGAATTGCCGGCCGTGGCCACACGGCGGCAGTGAAGCCAAGGCAAGCATGGTCCGAAAATGGAATCGCCCGCCGCTTGAACGATGACCGACTGGTCTATATACTGGTCTATCGTGAATGACGGGGGATCGCCATGAATCTCGAAATCGGATCGTATGAAGCCAAGACCAGACTGCCGGAATTGCTGCGCGGCATCCAGGCGGGGAATCGCTACACCATCACCTTGCGCGGCGAGCCGGTCGCCGATCTGGTACCGGCCGAAAGTTGCAAAGGCGGTGATGCCGCGGCCGCGGTGGAACAAATGCGCCAACTGATGCTGAGTGCGACGCCGATCAAGGGCATCGACGTCAAAGCGCTGATCAACGAAGGCCGCGCATGAGTTTTGTGCTCGACAACTCGGTGGCCATGTGCTGGCTGCTCAATGACGGCCGACCCGCGGATGTGACGTATGCATTGAAAGTTCTGGACGCTCTCAAACAGACATCTGCCATGGTACCCGGCCTTTGGGCGCTGGAAGCCGCGAACGTCGTGGTAAAGGCGGAAGCCAAGGGGCTGGTGACGGAGGCCCGAACGCAAGTGTTCGCAGCCACCCTGATGCGGCTCAACATCACGACCGACACAGCCACTGCCAGCCATGCACTGAGCGATACCCTCAATCTGGCGCGTCGGTACAAGCTGTCAGCGTATGACGCCGCCTACCTCGAACTCGCGCTGCGTCGGGGTTTGCCGTTGGCCACCCTCGATGCCGACCTGGAAAAGGCAGCCAAGAAGGCCGGCGTAAAGCGCTTTGAACCGAAAGAGTCGTAGCTGGCCGCTTCCGTCCGTGCTTTCCCGAAGTAAGCATACCGCCTGCGCCCACGACAGCGCGACGCTTCAGTTACCGATACCGCAGGCACGCGCCAGCAGGGCAGCGAAGCCGGGATAGCTATCGGCGGTGAGGGCGAACTTGCCGGCGAATTCGCTGCGCGTTTCGCCGCGCAGCAACGCGTCGACAAAGCCCTGCCGGTCCTTGACCCAGCTGCCGCCGAGCAACGTCACGCCGCGCGCGAAGAGGGCGTCGGGCAGGCAGCCGGCGCTGGGGCCGACCATGGCGAACCAGCGCGCATTGCGGCAATGGTCGAGCATGCGGTCGAGGGTGTCGTTGAGCAGCAGCGTGCTGGTCGACACCACCTTGCTGCAGGCGGCGAGTTCGCCCGCGTCGAGCGTGACGCGGTAGCCGGCGGCGTCGCCCGCCAGTTCGGCCCGCAGTTCGACCACCGTGAGCTGCGCGCCGCTGGCGAGTATGCGTCCCAGCAGCGGCCGGAACAGGCCGATCATGCCGATCTGCTCGCCGGCCTGCGGGTTCATCTGGCCGATCGAATCGCGGCTGTCGTCGGGACGGAAGCCCGCACGGTCGAACAAACAGCGGGTCAGCGCGTTGGCCGCGGCGAAGCCCAGGGTCCGGGCGCAAGAGTTGGCGCTGGCGTAACGGCGCGCCAGTGCCAGCGCATCGGCACCAGCCAGGTCCGCGCCCTCCCCGCCATCGCGCAGGCGCGCCAGCGTGTCGTCGAGCAGGACATAGGACAGGCCCAGCGATCCGTCATCGAGTTCCAGCGCGCAGAATTCGCCGCGATTGTCGCCGTCGCAGCCGCCCGATCGCGGCGGCGGCAGGTGCAGGGCTCGCACGCGCGGCATCGGGCCGTGGGCGGCGAAGGCTTCGAGCTGCGCCAGGTAGTCGGCGGCAAAACTCATGATCGTTTGCTCCCGCCTGGTTCGGCGCCCGGATCGGGCCGCGGCGCCGCCTCGAGCAGCGCCGCCGAGGCCGCCGCGCCGGAGACGGTCGCCTGCTGGTTGGCCGCATTGCGCAGGGCGCCGGGGAAATACAGCGCGGTGAGCCGGTGCGTATGGATCGGCGAATCGACGTTGGCGCCGCCATAACGGCGCCAGTTGCGCACGGGATAAATGCTGTCGGCCACTTCGAGCAGGCCGACGGTTTCGCGGTCGGCGATCAGCACGCCCTGCACGCGCAGGCCCAGCTCGCGCTTGACGACGTCGAGACGGGCGGCGATTTGCGGCGTGGCGCCGAATTCACCGTCGCTGGCGAGCAGCAGGTCGGCCAGTTGCCAGCGCTCCTGCTCCAGCTTGGCGATGACTTTTTCCAGCGGGCCGCAGATGTCGGTGCCGCCGCGAAACGCCTGGCCGAGAAACTGCGTCACCCGCTCGATGCCGTCGGCATCGACGGCGAGTTCCATCTCGACCAGTTCCTCGGGACCGCCGAAGGCGAACACATGGCAGGGCCGCCGCTGGGCATGGGCCGCGCGCATGGCTTCGAGCACGACGGCCTTGGCCACGGCTTCGGCGCCGCCCTGCATCGAACCCGAGGTATCGACGCAGACCAGGATCGGCCCCATTTCGAGGCGCTTGCCGGGCTGCAGGCCGGGACGCGGCTCGACCACCGGCGCCTGATGCAGCCGGATCTCGGTCAGGCGGTCGTCGTCCTCGTAGCTCAGCAGCGTGCGCTCGGCGCGCCGCGCGTGCCACACCAGGCGCAGGCGCGGATGGCCGAGCAGCATGGCCTCGGCCGGCAGCATGCGCGCGATGCGGTCCGAGCGGTGGATGCCGCGCGTCTCGCCGGGCATGTCGGGGACGCGCACGGTGCGCGCCTCGGCGCGCTGGGCGGTGGCCGGCTGCATGATCTCGACGACGGTCATGCTGGCCGCCGCGTCCTCCTCGGCGGGGCGCGAGCGGCCCAGCGCGCGGATGATCTTCGCCAGCTCCGGCAGGCCTTCCAGCAGGCGGCGGATGCGCAGCACCTCCTGCCAGCCGGAGGACTGCAGCAGGCCGCGCATGCGGTCCCAGCGCTGGTGCTCGCAATCATCCGGCACCATGCCGAAGACCTCGACCAGTTCGTCGATCTGGCCGCAGTGCTGCTGCCAGTCGGCGGTGAAGGCTTCGATCGCCATGCGCAGCGCGGCATCCTCGGCGGCGCCGCGATCGACGTAATCGACGATGAAATCGAGATGGAACAGGATGCTCAGCAGCACCGTGTCGGTCAGTTCCTGCTGCCCGCTGCAGTAGCGCGGCAGGCCGAGACCCGCAATGGCTTCGGCCAGCGCCTGCGCGACCGGCGGCGGCGGCCAGGGCCAGTCGTCGGCCGACGGCGCGGCGCCGGCCAGCAGCTCGCGGCGCAAGGCCGCCAGCGCGGCCAGGCGCGGCTCCAGGCTGCCCTGCGAATTGGTCAGCCCGCCCAGCCAGAGCGCGCGCACCAGGCCATCCAGCGCCGCCAGGCGGCCCTCCCCTGCAGCGAACAGCATGGGCGCCGGCAAGGCGGCGGAAGCAGCGGCGCTCACGGGACTACCCTCCCCCCAGCCCCCTCCCCAGGAGAGGGGGTGACAACGGTTCGCCGCGGCGCGGCTCCGTGTGATGGCTGGCGCTCCTTCGGGCGGCCGTGCGGAGCGCTCACGGCGTGTCGAGGCCTTCGTGCGCGACCGGCTCGGGCACGATGCCGTTGTCCTGGGGCAGGCGCGGCAGGTCGAGGAAGCCGCTGCGCGCCGCAGCGGCACGCGCGGCGAGTTCGTCGATCGCGGCGGCGGTGGCCGCCAGGTTCGTCGCGGCGCGCGCCGTGAGCTGCTGATCGAGCCAGAGACTGCGCGCGGCGTAGTCGGCGAGTTGCGCACGCTGCGCGGCTATCTCCGCGGCATAGCCGGCGATGCGTTCGAGCAGGGCATCGACCTGGCGCACGCGGGCGCCGATGTGCGACTCGCCGTAGCGGCGGCGCCGGCTGTAGCTCATGCGCGGCGCAGCGGCACCGCCCTTGGCGTCGCCGACCTGGTCGGCCAGTTCGGTGGCGCTGAACTTGAGGCGCCCGGTCTCGTCGTAGTCGAGATCATTGGCCTTGAGTTCGGCGTCGAGCTGCCCCTCGAAGGCCTCGACCACGCGCGTCAGGCGTTGCGGCGAAAACGCCTCGCGCACCCCGAGCCGGGCCGCCAGCCAGTCGGCCACGGCGGCCTGGCGCGGCGCGTCGGGCGCGGTCAGCCAGGGCAGCAGCAGCAGGTCCCACAGCGCCACGGCGGCACGGTCCTCGCTCGCCGCGGCGACGCGCAACAGCCAGACGATCTTGACCCAGCGCCGATCCGAGACGTAAATCTGCTGCCCGGCGAAGCGCTGGCGCAGTTCCGCCAGCACGGCGACGAATGCGTCGGGAATGGCGACGCCGGCGGCATCCTGCGCCAGCCGGGCGAGATCCTCGCGGTCCAGGGCCAGCTCGCGCGCCGGCGGCGTCCAGCTCTTGCCGCGCCCGGCTTCCAACAGCGCGGCAAAGCCCTCGGCGCTGACCGCGGCCACCGGCAGGCGCACCAGGAAGCGGTCGAAGAAGGCCTCGGCGATCTCATCTTCCGGCACCTCGTTGGTGGCGCCGACGGCGCTGATCAGCGGGCAGCGCTGGCGGCCAGCGCCGTTGTCGAATTCGCGTTCGTTGAGCAGGGTCAGCAGGGCATTCAGGATCGCGCTGTTGGCCTTGAACACTTCGTCGATGAAGGCGATCGACGCGTCGGGCAGGAAGCCGGCGGTGTGCCGCTCGTAGCGGTCCTCCTCCAGCGCCTTGATCGACAGCGGGCCGAACAGTTCCTCGGGCACCGAGAAGCGCGTCAACAGGCGTTCGAAATAGCCGGCATCGCGGAATGCCGTGTGCAGGCGGCGCGCCAGCTCGCTCTTGGCGGTCCCGGGCGGGCCGATGAACAGGGTGTGCTCACCGGCCAGCGCGGCAAGCAGGCACAGCCGTACGCTCTGGCAACGCTCGATCATGCCGGATTCCAGCAGGTCGATGATGGCTCTGAGGCGGACTTGGCGATCGGACGGCATGACGAAGCGACCTACATGAAAAAGTTTCGGCGTCCGCCTGCGCGGAACCCGGGGCCGGAAGGCCGGCGCTTCACGTCGTGGTCTCCTTTTTCGCGGCGAGCGCCGGCGGCGCCAGGTCGGCGGAGGTCCATTCCATGACAAGACGATAACCGACGGCGAGCAGGGTCGGCCCAAGGAAGGCGCCGATGACGCCAAAGGCCACCACGCCGCCCAGCACGCCGAGGAACACGATGGCGAACGGCAGGCTGGCGCCACGGCTGATGATCAGCGGCTTGATCAGGTTATCGACCATGCTGACGACGAAGAAACCCCAGGCCGCGACGAATGCCGCCCAGCCCGGCTGGCCCTGCTGGAACAGCCAGACCGCGGCGCCGCCCCAGATCAGCGGCGGTCCCACCGGCACCACGGACAGGAAGAAGGTCGCCACGCCCAGCAGCACGGCACCCGGCACGCCGGCGAAGGCGAAGCCGATGGTGGCCAGCACCCCCTGCGCCAAGCCGGTGCCGAGGATGCCGTAGATCACCCCGCTCACCGTGCCGCGCGCTATGCGCATGAAATAGGTGGCGCGCTCTCCCGTGAGGCGCTTCAGGGCGACGATCAGGCGCCGCGCGAGAGCCTCGCCGTGTACGAAGAAGAAGAAGGCCAGGAAGATCGAAATGGCAATATCCAGCACGCCGCGCCCGACCACCCGCCCGGCCACCAGGGCGATCTCCTGGGCGGGCTTGGCCAGCTTTTCCAGTTCCTCGATCAGGCGCTGCCCGTTGTGGGCGAACCGCTGCCAGTAGTCGTGCATCGACTGCCCCACCAGCGGCAGATCCGCCAGCCATCCCGGCGCGTCGGGCAGGCCGTCCTTGAACAGCGCCGAGGCGGCGCGGCCGAGTTCGGCGACGTTGTCCGCCAGGGCCAGGGCGACTGCCACCAGGGGCCCGAGCAGTACCAGGGTCACCAGCAGCGTCATCAGCAGCGCGGCGAGGATGCGCCGCCCACCCGCCAACCGGTCCAGCCAGAGAAAGCCGGGCCAACTGGTCGAGACCAGGATGGCGGCCCAGACCAGGGCGGTGAGGAAGGGCCACAGCACCAGAATGCAACCGACCCCGAGCAGCGCGAGGGCGAGGAAAACCAGCACACGATCGGCAGCGGGAGTTTGCATGGGCACCACAGGGCAGGCGGCAAAGCGGCAATTATGGCCCAAGCGGGCCGGCGCGCCGGAACCGATCGGCGGCGGAAGTGTCCTGCAGCCAGCGCAGCACGCCTGCATAGAACACTTCGGGCTTCAGCGGCTTGCCGACGTGGTCGTCCATGCCGGCCTTGAGACAGCGCTGGCGATCCTCGTCGCTGGCGTCGGCGGACATGGCGAGGATAGGGATCGCCGCAAGTCCCGACAGCAGCCGGATCGCACGGGTGGCTTCGAGTCCATCCATGACCGGCAACTGCATGTCCATCAGGATCAGCGCGTAATCGGCCTGGCTCGCCAGTTCCACCGCCGCCGCCCCGTTGCCGGCGACGTCGGCCGCCAGGCCGGCGTCTTCGAGCAGGAAGACCGCAACTTCGCGGCTCACCAGGTCGTCATCGACCACCAGGATGCGCGTGCCGGCAAAGCCCTGGGCCAGCATTTCCCGCGCCGGCAGATCCTCCGCGACCATGCCGGCTTCCTCGACGCCGCGCCGCAGCCGCGCCGTCGCCCAGAAGCGGCTGCCGACGCCTTCCTCGCTAACCACGCCCGCGTCGCCGCCCGTCAGCCGGGCGATCCGCTTCGAGATGGCGAGGCCAAGCCCGATGCCGCCGTACTTGCGGGTGGATGAATCATCGACCTGGCTGAAGGCGCTGAACAGCCGCTCCTGCTGCGCGGCACTCAGGCCTATGCCCTGGTCGCTGACCTCGATCCGCAGCAGGACACTGAGGCTGTCCTGCTCGATGGCGTCGGCGCGCACCCGGATCTCGCCGTGGTCGGAAAACTTGACCGCATTGCCGACATAATTGAGCAGCACCTGGCGCAGACGCAAGGCGTCGCCGCGCAGCACGCCGGGCAGCGCCGGGTCGATGTCCCTGGCGAGCCGCAGTCCCTTTGCCTGCGCCGCCGCCTCCAGCATGCGCAGCACCTCGTCGATCACTTCGGGCAGGGAAAAGTTTCTTTCCGCCAGCGTCATGCGGTCGGCTTCGATCCTGGAAATGTCGAGCACGTCGTCGATCACGGCGAGCAGGTGCTGCGCCGCCGCCATGCTCTTGCCCAGCTGATCGATCTGCCGCGAGTCGGTCGCGCGGCGCAAGGCCAGGCCGGTCATGCCCATGATCGCGTTCATCGGCGTGTACAGTTCATGGCTCATGTTGGTCAGGAACACGCTCTTGGCACGGCTGGCGGCTTCGGCGGCATCCCTGGCCTGCGCCAGTTCGGCGGTGCGCGAGAACACCAGTTCCTCGAGGTGGTGCCGATGCTGGTCGAGTTCGGCCTGACCCAGCTTGCGCGCCGTGATGTCGCTGATGAAGCCGTGCCAGAGCACCGAACCGTCGGCTTCGCGCTGCGGGATGGCGTTGCCCAGCAACCACAGCGGCGCCTCGCCGGCGAAGCGGAGCCGGTACTCGTTGTGCCACGGCGCCAGCTTCGCCGCCGACTCGTCGAGCGCGGCCAGGTGCTGCGCCAGGTCGTCCGGATGCACCGCGGCGAACAGCGGCGATGCGTCGTCGCGCACCGCATCAGGGCCGATGCGATAGATCTCGCGCAGCGCGTCGCTGGCGTAAGGAACACAGTACCGGCCGTCGGGATGCCGGCGCAGTTCGTATACGACGCCCGGCACCCGGCTGGCGATGCGCTGCAGGCGGCACAGGGCGTCTTCCTGCGCCGCCGCCACCGCCGCGATGCTCACCATCCTCTCGCGATGCCAGAGCCGCTCCTTCTCGGCGCTTTGCTCCTGGTCCAGGGCCTGGGCGTCGATGTTGCGTTGCCCGCGGCGCACGATGAACAACAGCGCCAGGAACAGCATGGCGAGCACGCCGCCGACGATGCCGAGGAATTCGTTGGAACTCTCCGCGACCTTGTCCACGTCGCGTTTCGCGCTCTGCTCGATTTTTTCCTGGTTGGCCGCCACGATGCCGGCGATCTGCGCCGTGCTGGCATTCACCTGGCGCAGGAAGGGAGTGACATCAGCATAGATCTCGAACACGCCGACCACCTCTTTGCTGCCGTGACGACGCACCGGGATGTAGCTCGACAGCAGATCCCGGTTCTCGACCAGGCCTTCGAAGGCGCTGAACTGGTCGCGATGCGTAAGTTCGCTGGCCGCCGTGCCCGCGGCGGCGGAGCGCCAGCCGGCGTTGTCGGCCTTGCCCTCCCCGATCTGGGCATGTTCCGAGGAATAGATCGTCAGCCCGCGCATGTCGTAGACCTTGATCTTGAACACGCTGCTGTCCTGCATGGCAGCGGCGGTGCGCCGGTCGAGCGCGGCGAAGCCGGGCAGCGCCCGGATCCTGTTGCCCAATTCGACTTCGCAGTCGCGCCGCGCGGCGGCCCGGCAGTCGCCTGTCGCCAGGGCCTGCACGCGCGCCGCGAACGGGGCGAAGTCGGAGTCCCAGAGCATGTTGGCAAACAGCTTGGTCAGATTGACGTTGGCCTCCTGTTGCGTCACCACCAGACTGCCCTTGGCGGTCTGCTCGGTCTTCCCGGACAGATCCGACTGTACTTCGCGCAGGAACGCCGCCTGGCTGCGCTGGACTTCGGCAAAGAAGGCGACTTCCCGCGCCTGGAGGAAGTAAAGAAGGGCGCCGATGACGAGGAAGGCGCTCAGGCCGGCTATCGTGAAATAGCGCAGCAGGCGGAAGCGGAACGCAGTCCTGCGCTGCGGGGCGGCTTCTTCTTTCTGCGAGGCGGGGGCGGAGTTCATTGGTCAGGACTCAGGCAGATCACTTGGGTCGCTCGCTCCGCCGCAGCGGCTCAACCCGGCGTCGCCGCCCCAAGGTCGCGCCAGAGGCAGCGCCCCTTGCTCTCCTTGGCGATCTCGGCCAGCACGCGCTCATGCTCGGCCAGCTCATCCGCGCTGGCGCGCAGTACCACCAGCGGCGGGCGCTGGCGCGTGCCGCCGGCCGTGTAGTCAACCACCGGGCTGTCGAACTCGATCTCCAGCGAGTTCTGGCCGCGCGTCATGCCCAGATAAACCTCGGCCAGCAGTTCGGCATCGAGCAGTGCGCCGTGCAGCTGGCGCCCCGAGTTATCCACGCCGAATTCGGCGCACAGCGCATTGAGGTTGTTCTTCTTGCCCGGCCGCATTTCGCGCGCCATGCGCAGCGTGTCGATCACCTCGTGGCAGAGTAGCTCGACGCCATCGAGTTTGAGCAGTCCCAGCTCGTTATTGAGGAAACCGACGTCGAAGGCCGCGTTGTGTATCACCAGGTCGGCGCCGCGGATGAACTCCAGGAAGTCGGCGGCGACCTCGGCGAACTTCGGCTTGTCGGCGAGGAACTCGTTGGTCAGGCCGTGGATCGCGATCGCGCCCGGATCGATTTCGCGTTCGGGATTGAGGTAAGCGTGGAAGCGCTGGCCGGTAAGCTGGCGGCCGCGCAGCTCGACGCAGCCGATTTCGATGACGCGGTCGCCGGTGCGGAAATCCAGCCCGGTGGTTTCGGTGTCGAGTATGACCTTGCGCATGGCTCAGCCTCCGTTGCGGGCGAGATCCACGCCGCGCCGCGCCAGCACGTCGGCGCGTTCGTTGTCGACGTGGCCGGCATGACCCTTGACCCAGATCCATTCGATCCTGTGCTGCGCCGCGAGGCGGTCGAGTTCGCGCCACAGGTCCTCATTCTTCACCGGCTGCTTGCCGGCGGTTTTCCAGCCGCGCCGCTTCCAGCCGTGGATCCATTCGCTGATGCCCTTCTGCACATACTGCGAATCGGTATGCACGCGCGCCGCGACCGGCCCCTTGAGGGCGCGCAGGGCCTCGATCACGGCCATCATTTCCATGCGGTTGTTGGTGGTCAGGATCTCGCCGCCGAACAATTCCTTTTCCGTGTCGCCCTTGCGCAATATGGCGCCCCAGCCGCCGGGGCCCGGATTGCCGCTGCAGGCGCCGTCGGTAAATATTTCTATCATTGATCCACTCTTTGGGTAACGGTTACGAGGGCCTTGGCGCGCGCCTTGCGGTCGCTCCAGGTCGGGGTGATCAGGCGCATGCCGTGCTGGCGCTTGATCGCCTGGACGATATACACGGCGCCGGCAATCGGCCACCAGCGATCGCCGGCCACATCCATGAACTGAAAGCGGCGCAGCCATTTTTCCTGCGTCACGGCCGGCGCGTAACAGCCGAAGGCGCCGGCCTGCATCTCGAAGCCGAGCAGCGAGAACCAGTCCTTCAGGCGCGGCACGGAGACATACGCCCCGCGCCAGGGCGGCATGGCCTGGCGCCGCGACAGCCTGCGCTTGGCGCCCCACAGGCTGAAGGGATTGAAGCCGGTGACGATCACATGGCCTTCCGGCACCAGCACGCGCTCCACTTCGCGCAGCACCTGGTGCGGGTTGGCGTCGAACTCCAGGGTATGCGGCATCACCACCAGATCGATGCTGTTCGCCGCAAAGGGAAGATAATGCAGGTCGGAGCGCACCTCCGAGGCGCCGTCGTAACGCCCGTCGTCGCAACGAAAGCGCAGCGGCATGCGATTGGCGCGCAGGAACGGATGGCTGGGCAGGGACAGCTGCACGGCGTTGAAGCCGAAGATGTCCGCCACCAGCAGGTCGTGCTTCTGTTGTTCCCAGTCGAGCACATACCGGCCGGCCGGGGTGTTCAACCAGTCCTCGAAACCCTGAATTGACATTGCGCCCCGTTGGGAGAAAATTGATTCATGATTGAAATACTTGCCCTGCACGCTTTCGACGACAACTACATCTGGCTGCTGCGCGCCGGCGGGCACGTCGCGGTGGTCGACCCGGGCGACGCCGCACCGGTGCTGCGCCATCTCGAAGCCAGCGGCGACCGCCTCTGTGCGATTCTCGCCACCCATCACCACGGCGACCACGTCGGCGGCCTGGCGGAACTTGTCGCCCGCTTTCCCGTTCCCGTCTTCGGCCCGCTGCTGGAGGACATTCCCGGCGTGACGCAGGCGCTGGCCGGCGGCGAACGCATCGAACTGCCGCAGATCGGTACCGAATTCGAGATCATCGACGTGCCTGGACATACCCGTGGCCACATCGCCTATTATGGCTCAAGTCTTGGCGATGACGGCGCGCTGTTCTGCGGCGATACGCTGTTCGGCGCGGGCTGCGGGCGCCTGTTCGAAGGCACCCCGGCGCAGATGCATGCCTCGCTGGCCAAACTCGCCGCCTTGCCAGCGCCAACTCTTGTGTACTGTGCCCACGAATACACCCAGAGCAACCTGCGTTTCGCCGTCGCCGTCGAACCCGGCAGCATCGCCGTGCAGCGGCGCAGCGAGGAGGTCGCGGCGGAGCGCGCGGCGGGCCGCGCGACGATCCCGACGCGCATCCGCACCGAACTGGAAACCAATCCCTTCCTGCGCTGGGACCAGCCTGCCGTGCGCGCCGCCGCGGCCAGCCGCCTCGGCCACGTGCCGGCCGACGCGGTGGAGACTTTCGCCGCCATCCGCGAGTGGAAGAACCGCTTTTAACGCTCATGGCTTCGGTAGGACACCTCGCATTATGAAATCTCGCACCTTCGATAGCCCCCGAGCTGGCAAATGGGCCCGCCCCTCCCATCCTCCCCTCGCGGGGAGGCTATCAATTGGCTCGCTGCGCTCGAACCTGACACAGCGCGCTTGGCGACGTATTTCACATTAAGCCGTTCCCCTCGTGACGACGCGCCGCAGCTTCATCAAGACCCTCGCGGCGCTGCCGCCGGCGCTGTCCTTGCGCCGCAGCTGGGGCGCCACTCCCGCGCCCGATGCCTCGCGCCTGGCGCTGATCATCGGCAACAGCGCCTACGCCAATGCACCGCTGACCAACCCCGCCAACGACGCCCGAGCGGTCGGTGGCCTCTTTGCCAGTGCCGGTTTCAGCGTGGATTCGCAGCTCGACGCCACGCGCGTCGACATGATGGCGGCGATCGAACGCTTCGGCGCGGCGGCCAGGCGCGCCGAGACCCGGCTGGTGGTGTTCTATTACGCCGGCCACGGCGCCCAACTCGACTGGCGCAACTATCTGCTGCCGGTGGACGCGGTGGTGGAAAAACAGGAGCACATGAAACAGCGCTGCATCGACCTGAGCCTGCTGCTGGGCCAGTTGAACGCCGCCAAGGACAAGACCTTCGTCATCATTCTCGACGCCTGCCGCAACAATCCCTTCGGCGCCGTCTACCGGCCCGAGCAGAAGGGCCTGTCGCAGTTCGATGCCCCGGTCGGCAGCCTGCTGGCCTACGCCACGGCGCCGGGCAACGTCGCCTCCGACGGCGATGGACAGAACGGTCTTTACACCGAGCATCTGGTGCGCGAACTGGGCCGGCGCGGCACCCGCATCGAGGACGCCCTGAAGCGCGTGCGCCTCAACGTGCGGCTGGCCTCGCACGGCGCGCAGGTTCCCTGGGAAACCACCTCGCTGGAAAGCGACGTGTTCATTTTCAACGGCGGGGCCAGCCAGCTCAGCGAAGCCGAGATCGAAAAACAGCTCGAAGCCGACGTGACGGAATGGACCCGCATCAAGTCGTCGAAGACCATCGACGACTGGGTCGGCTACCTGCGCAATTTTCCCAACGGCCGCTTCGCCGAAATCGCCCAGATGCGCATGAACCGCCTGCTGGCCGAGGCCGAGAAACTCGCGGCGGAAAAGCGTCGGCAGGAAGAGCAGAAAGCCCGGGCCGAACAACAGGCGCGCGAGGAGCGGCAGCGTGTCGAACAGCAGCGCCTGGAGCAGGAACGCATCGAACGCGAGCGGATTCGCGTCGCCGAGGAACAGCGCCTGGCCGAGCAACGGCGGCTTGCCGAAGCACAGCGTCAGGCGGCCGAGCAGAAGCAACTTGCGGAACTGCAGGCCCGGGAACAGCGCCAGCGCCTGGCCGAGCAGCAAAGCCTCGAACTCCAGCGCCGCCAGGAACAGGAACGAATCGAGCGCGAGCGGCAGCGCAGCGCCGAAGCCGAGCGCCTCGCCGCTGCGCAAAGACAACTGGAAGAGGACCAGCGCCGCTTGGAACGGGAAAAGCTTGCCGCGGCGGCAAGCGTCAAGCCGGAGCCGCTGGCGGCGGCCACGCCCGCCCCCAGCCAAAGCCCGCAACCGCCCGCGGCCGCGCCAGCCTCCGCACCGATGCTCGATATCAGCGCCGGCATCGCCGTGCCGATGCTGATCGCGCCGTCGGCCAACCCCTATTCCGCCGGCCGCTATCCGCTCAGCCGCGTATTTTCCGTCGGCGACGCCGCGACCATCCGCATCTCGGACATCCTGACCGGCATCGAGGAACAGACCCGCCATGTGATCGTGACCCAGGTGGATTACGACGCCGACCGCGTCGAATACAACAAAGGCACCACGATCACTGACCTCATGGGCAACCCGATCAAGATGGGACAAGCCGAGTTCGACACCCCGGTGCAATTCACGCCGGCCGAGTTCCAGGTCGGCAAGAAATGGACGGCGGCATTCCATCGCACCCAGCGCGGCAAGACATCGAATGCCTATTTCGACATGCATATCGCCGGCAGGGAAACCATAGCCGTGCCGGCAGGAAGCTTCGACAGCTTCCGCATCGAAGGGACGGGCTGGAACCTGACGCAGAACCAGCAGCTCGAAATCAAGCTGTGGCTGGTGCCGGGTATCAATTTCGCAATCCGGCGCGAACAGATTGTCCGCAACAAGAAGGGACAGTTCCGCCAGACCGAAAGGCAGGAACTGGTCGCCTTGCGCCAGCAGACCCTGGTTGCCGGCTGATCGGATCGCTCGGCGGCGGAATCCGCCGTACCGAATCCGCCCCGGTGCTCAAATGAATCCGCTGTGGATGCTAAGATGCGCCGCCTTCACGTGCAGCTTGCCTGCCAACCCCCGCCCCGCCCAATGTCCCTGTTCCGCTGCCTCATTCCAACACTGCTGATTCTGCTGAGCGGCTTCGCACGCGCCGAGCAGGCGCTCCAGTTGTCGCCGGAACTGGCGCCCGCGCCGGCCTTCAATTACAGCCCGGCATCGCCGCCTGCAGTGGCCCTGCTGCCCGATCCTTCGCGCGAAGTGCAGGACGAACTGCCACCGATCCCGACCATCGACCTCACCACGCCGCCCGACGACCTGTGGCAGCGCATGCGCAACGGCTTCTCGATGCCGGATCTGGACAGCCCGCTGGTGGCCGACCGCCAGGCCTGGTACCTGAACCGGCCGGATCTGCTGCAGCGCGTGTTCGAACGCAGCCGGCGCTACCTGCATCACATCGTCGACGAACTCGAAAAGCGCGGCATGCCGACCGAACTGGCCCTGCTGCCCATCGTCGAAAGCTCCTACAACCCGCTGGCCTATTCCTCGGCCCGCGCGCTGGGCATGTGGCAGTTCATTCCCGCCACCGGCAAGACCTACAAGCTGGAGCAGAACTGGTGGCTGGACCAGCGCCGCGACATCGTCGCCTCGACCAGCGCCGCGCTCGACTACCTGCAATACATCTACGAAATGCATGGCGATTGGCATCTGGCGCTGGCCTCCTACAACTGGGGCGAAAACGCCGTCGGCCGTGCCGTGGCGAAGAACCAGGCCAAGGGTTTGCCGACCGATTACCGCAGCCTCAAGATGCCGGCCGAGACGGCCTACTACGTGCCCAAGCTGCAGGCGATCAAGAACATCATCGCGCAGCCGCAGTTGTTCGGCCTCAGCCTGGAGCCGATTCCCAACCGGCCCTACTTCGGCATGGTGGAGCGCAGCGACAGAATGGACGTCGCGCTGGCGGCAAGGCTGGCGGAAATTCCGGTGGAGGAATTCATCGCGCTGAATCCCGCCTACAGCCGCCCGGTGATGCCGACCGCGGCCAACAGCCCGCTGGTGCTGCCGGCCGACAAGGTACAGACCTTCATTGCCAACCTGCAGGACCACGAAGCCCAGGACAAGCCCCTCTCGGCCTGGCTCACGCACAAGCTGAAGCGAGGCGAGAAGCTCGACGCCGTGGCCCGGCGCTACAGCATCAGTCTGGCGCGCCTGAAACAATTGAATGGCATCAATGCGCGAACCCGGATCATCCCCGGCCTAGCCCTGCTGGTACCCGGCAAGGATGCAGTCGGCTACGACTCGATCGCCGCCCGCCTGCCGCAAACGCCGGTCAGCCCGCCGAAGGCCACCAAGTGGAAGAAGAAGGGCAAGTCCGGCGGCAAGCAGAAAAGAGCCGTCACGGTCAAGATCCGCAAACCGGCGCCGAGGCCAAAGAAACGCTAGGCCTTGAAGCAACGCACCACCTGCGTCGCGGCGAAGCTTAATGAGGGAAGATCAGGTTAGATCGCCAACAATATCTGCTCCGCCACCGCACGAACTTCTTTCTTTCGTCCGTGCCCGGGCAGCGGCATATCCTGGACTTCGATGAGCCCGGCTTTTTCCAACTCATCGATGTCCCGCTTGACCGCGCTGCGATCGCGATGCAGTCGCTCGGCAAGCTCAGTGATCGACCCGGCACCCTGGCGAACCTCTCTGAACAGCGCCAACTTCGCTGTGGTGATCAGACGCGCCATATCCTCCGGATCTTCAAAAGCGATAATGTGCTCGCGGGGGATCGCCTTGCCTTGATCGGCGAGTTTCGCCACCTGCTTCCCGCGCTTAAAAAAGTCGGCCGGACCCTCCACCTTAATCACGGTTCTCATTTGCTGCCCTTTCTGGCGAACGCCAACCACTCCGCTTCGAAGCGCTCTTCGATATTGCCGAAACCTTGAAATTCCACGGCCTCCACCTTGCCCTTGTAATGCCGGTGATGAACGCCGTGGGCATTGTCGTAACCAAGCACCCGTCCGTTGTCGCCCTGAAAAATGTCGTGGTTGATATAGGCCAGGTTGTAACGGACTACCCTGCCCTTGCCGTCCACCCAAACCTCTCGCCTCAGAATCCCGTTTCCCCGTTTCTTTGCCAAACGGGTCGATAGATCCTGGACCTTCTGTGGTTTAGATTCAGCCATGACGCACTATATCACCCCTGCCAGCGCGCTACAACGTCGCAACAGAAGAACTTCATGAGTATGGAATAGGCCTCTCGAAGGCAATTCTTGGCCGATCCGGAAGCCTATGTCCTCGGTTGCCGGGCTATATCGAACTCAATTCGGTACGCGCCGCCATGGAGAAGCATCCCGCGGAAATAGGTTCAAAGTTTTTCGCCTTCCCATGGCCGGCTGGCTTAAGGCGCCGCCCCATTCGTTCCTGCATGATGGGTATTACCGCATCACCTCGCCAATATGCTAGGCAAGTAGTATCACGGCATTGCGCCGTATTGGCTACTGCGCCTTGAAGCAGCGCACCACCTGCGTCGCGGCGAAGCGCGTCTCGCCCGGATAGCTCTGCCGGCAGGCCTCGTCGGCCAGCGGGCAGCGCGGATGGAAATGACAGCCTGACGGTGGATTGGCCGGCGAGGGCATGTCGCCGGCCAGCTTCGGCACTTCGCTCTTGGCGCCATCGACGCGCGGCACGGCGGCGAGCAAGGCCTTGGTATAAGGATGGCGCGGCGAGCGCAGGACTTCATCGGCACTGCCGTACTCGACCACGCGGCCGAGATACATCACCGCCACGTCGTGCGCCAGGTAATCCACCACGGCGATGTTGTGGGTGATGAACAGATAGGCGAGTTTGAGCTCGCGCTGCAGGTCGGACAGCAGGTTGAGGATCTGCGCCTGCACCGAGACGTCCAGCGCCGAGGTCGGCTCGTCGCAGATCAGCAGTTGCGGATGGACCGCCAGGGCGCGCGCGATGGCGATGCGCTGGCGCTGACCGCCGGAAAATTCGTGGGGATAGCGGCTCACCATGTCGGCGCGCAGACCGACCTGCTCCAGCAGCGGGCCGACCTTGGCCGCCGTGTCGCGGTCGCTGCCCACGCCGCCACTGTTGCCCATGCCGCCGATGCCACCGATACCAAGGGCCTGCATGCCCTCGGCGATGATGTCGCCGATGCGCAGGCGCGGGTTGAGCGAGGCGAAGGGGTCCTGGAAGACCATTTGCATTTTTGCGCGCAGCGGCCGCAGCTCATTGGTCGAGCGCGTGGTCAGTTCGACGCCATCCAGTTGCACGCTGCCGGCGGTCGGCCGGATCAGCTGCAGCATGGCCTTGCCCGCCGTGGTCTTGCCGCAGCCGGATTCGCCGACCAGGGCCAGCGTGCGTCCCGGCATCAGTTGCAGCGACATGCCGTCGACCGCGCGCACGGCGCCCACGGCGCGCTGCAGCAGGCCGTGGCGGATCGGGAAATGCACCTGCAGGTCGCGGACAGCGAGCAGCGGCCGGGTTTCGACGTAAGCCGCCGTGTCGCCAGCGCCAACTCTTGCGGCGACGGCCGGCGCGGCGCCCGGCAGGAAACAGCGCACGCGCTGGTCGCCGGCGATTTCGCGCCAGGGCGGCGGCGCGCTGCGGCATTCGGCCATGGCTTCGCTGCAGCGGTCGACGAAACGGCAGCCGAGGTGCCGCACTTCGGCCGCCGGCACGCTGCCGGGGATGGTCGCCAGGCGCCCGCCGCGCCGCTCGGCATCGGGCAACGCGGCGAACAGGCGCACCGAGTAGGGATGCGCGGCCTGGGCAAAGAAGGCTGCGCGCGGCGCTTCCTCGACCAGTTGTCCGGCATACATGACGCCGATGCGATCGGCCATGCGCGCCACCACGCCGAGGTCGTGGGTGATCAGCAGCAACGCCATGTCCTGCTTGCGGCGCAGCTCGTCGAGCAGGTCCAGCACCTGCGCCTGTATCGTCACGTCGAGCGCGGTGGTCGGCTCGTCGGCGATCAGCAATCGGGGCGAGCCGGCCAGGGCGCAGGCGATCATCACGCGCTGACGCAGGCCGCCCGAGAGCTGGAAGGGGAACTCGTCGAGGCGCCGCCGCGGATCGGGAATGCCGACCTGGTCGAGCAGCTCTGCAGCCCGCGCACGCGCCGCGGCACCGCGCAGACCGGCGTGCAGTTCCAGCGCCTCGACGATCTGGCGGCCGACGCTCAGCACCGGATTGAGGCTAGTCGCCGGCTCCTGGAAGATCATGCCGATGCCGCCGCCGCGGATCTCGCGCATGCCCGACTCGGGCAGCGCCAACAGGTCGGTGCCCTCGAAGCCGACGCTGCCGCTGACGACCTGGGCCGCAGCCGGCAGGAGGCGCATCAGACCGAGCGCGGTCATCGACTTGCCGCAGCCGGATTCGCCCAGCAGCGTGAAGCACTCGCCGGCGGCGATGTCGAAACTGATGCCATCGACCGGGCGCGCTTCGCGGATGTGGATGGCCAGATCCCGTACCGAAAGAATCATGGATGTACCCTCCCCCCAGCCCCCTCCCCGGGGGATGGGGTGACGGTGGTTCGCGGGCTTCGCCCGCTCCACGTTATTGGCTGCACCATCCTTGGGGCGGCCCTGCGGATGGCGCTCATGCCGACGACCTCGGATCGAAGGCGTCGCGCACCGCGTCGGCGAACAGGTTGGCAGCCAGCACCAGGGCGAACATGAGGCTGAAGGCCGCCGCCAGCGACCACCAGACCATGGGCTCGCGCGCCAGCTCCATGCGCGCGGTGTTGATCATGGTGCCGAAGGAAATCGTGGTCGGATCGACGCCGACACCGACATAGGACAGCACGGCCTCGGCCAGCACCAGGCCGGAGAAATCCATGACCAGCGCGATCAGCACGATATGCATGAGGTTGGGCAGGATGTGGCGGCGCATGATGGCGAAGCGGCCGACGCCGAAGGCCTGCGCCGCCTGGACGAATTCCAGCTCGCGCAGCTTCAGCGTCTCGCCGCGCAGGAGGCGCGCCACACCCGTCCAGCTGGTCATGCCGAGGATCAGGCAGAGCGCCAAAAGACGCGCGTCGGCGCGCTCGGCCGAAGTGGCGAACCACTCGGGATGGGTATCGATGATGACCTGCATCATCAGCACCGCCGCCGCGATCAGCAGCACGCCGGGAATCGAGGACAGCGTGGTGTACAGATACTGGATCACGTCGTCGACCCAGCCGCCGACATAGCCGGCAAGAATGCCCAGCAGCACGGCCAGCGGCAGCATCACCAGCGTGGTCAGCGTGCCGATCAAGAGGCCAGTGCGTATGCTTTTGAGCGACAGATAGAGCACGTCCTGGCCCACTTTGTCGGTGCCGAAGACGTGATAGCCGCCGCCCACCGCGATCGCAATGCCGAACAGCAGCAGGATAGTCAGCAGCGTGAGGAACACCGGACGAATCGCCGTCCCGCCAGCACCAACTTTCAGCATTTCGACGACTGCCACGCCGCGCCACCGGCACCACGCGCTCACCAGCAGCAGCCAAATGACGAGGCCGCCGGCACAGCCGCGCGAGACGCGCACGGCAATGTCGAACTCGTGGCCGGACAAGTCCGCGCCGAGATGCGCGCCGCCGTGCTTGAGCCGCGGAAATTCGCGCTGGGTCGAATTCTCCAGCGCCTCCCGGGCGAACAAGTGGGTCGCCAGCGGCGCCGAATAGGTCTTCTCGCTGCGCTGGCGCATGTCCGACAGCAGCGCGTCGAGCGCCGAGTGCACTTCCACCGCATAGCGTGCTGCGGCCCCCGGCTGCGCCGGCAGGCGCGCCCGGTAGTGCAGCGAATCGAGCAGGCCGATCAGCACGAAGACTGCCAGCACCGTCGCCGCCGCCATCGCCATGCCGTCCTGCAGCACGCGCCCCCAGGCCGCGCGCAGAGCGTCCTGGCGCCGCGCCCAGAGCATGAGGCCGGCGATGGCCGCTATCAGGATGAAGAGCAGAACGTCAGACCACAGGAAAACGACCTGAAAGCTCATTGCAATCGCACCCGCGGATCGGCCAGGGTATAGGACAGGTCGGTCAGCAGCAGGCCGACGATGTAGAGCACCGAACCGATGAAGACCATCGAGCGCACCACGGCGAAATCCTGGGCGTTGATGGCGTCGATGGTGTAGCTGCCCAGGCCCGGAATGCCGAAGAAGGATTCGGTCAGCAGGCTGCCCATGAACAGGGTCGGGATCACCACCACGACGCCGGTCAGGATGGGAATCAGCGCATTCCTCAGCACATGGCGGAACAGCACCACGCGCTCGGGCAGGCCCTTGGCGCGCGCGGTGCGCACGTAGTCGCGGCTGATTTCTTCGAGAAAGATGGTGCGATACCATCGCGTCGATGCGCCGATGCCGCCGATCACACCGATGATCACCGGCAGGATGAGAAACTTCGCCGCATCGAAGCCGCCGCTGTAGCCCGAGATCGGCACCAGGTGCCAGACCTTGGACACCAGCCACTGGCCGCCGATGATGTAGAACAGGCCCGAGATCGACATCATCGCCACGCACAGCACCACGCCCGAAATATCCAGCGCCGTGGCGCGGAAGAACACCAGCAGCAGCGCAAAGGAAATCGCCACAAAGAGTCCCAGGACGAAGGTCGGCACGGCGATGGCAAGACTCGGCCCCATGCGCGTGGCAATCTCGCGCGTGATGTCGCGGCCGTCATCGGCACGGCCGAAATCGCCGACGAACATGCGCACCGACTTGCTGAAGAAAATCGTCTCAGTCACGCTTGCCGTGCCGGCCGCGGCCGAGTTCCACACCAGCGGCTGGTCATAGCCGCGCTCGGCCTTCCATTTCTGGATCGCCTCGGGCGTCACGCGCTTGACGCCGAGCTGCATGCGCGCCATGTCGTCGGGCGTGTTCACGACGAAGAACAGGGCGAAGGTCAACAGATTCACGCCGATCAGGATCGGAATCGCATACAGCAGGCGGCGGATGATGTAGGCCAGCATGGGCGTGGATTATCGAGTCGCGGAAAGCTCGCGGCCCCGCAGCATAGCGAAAAAATCGCGGCGCATCGCGGGCGAAAAGTCGTGATGGCTGACGAATTCCGTCGCCTTCCCGGCGCCGCGCCATGCGATGCCCCAGATCGGCGCGATCGCGGTCGGCTGCATGGCATAGCGCGCGTCGCCGACAAAGCCCGGACGGCGCGGATCGACCACCAGGAAGCCGTCGGAAAACACCCGGAAGCGCTCGATGTCCTGCAGCCGCCGCGCCTCGCCAGCCGCAACCTGCCGCGCGCCGGCCGCGTCGAGCAGCGGCGCCGAAGCGCCCGGATAGTGGCGCAGACCAAATCCCAGATGAAAGGCGTCGACCTGCACCCGTCCGTCATGGATATACAGCGCACGCCACAGCACCAGGTTGGCCATCGAAGGTTTGACCGACAACTGCGCGGCCTGATGGCCGCGCGCCAGCGCCAGTTCCATGGCCGCCGTTTGCGCCCGCTGCTGCTGGAAAAAGCCCAGGCCGAAATACGCCAGTCCGAGCACCAGAGCCCAGCGCAGCGCCTGCGAAGCGGGCCGGCGCAGGAAGAAGATCAGCGGCAGCGCCAGCAACAGAGTGAACAGCGGATCGACCACCGCGATCAAATTCCAGGCTTTCCGGCGTTCCGAGAACGGCAGCCACAGGTGGGTGCCGTAACTGGTGCAGGCATCCAGCAGCGGATGCGGCAGATAGCCGGCGAGCGCATACAGATAGAGCGCGCCGAAATCCATGCGCCGCCGCAGCAGCGGCCACAGCAGCAGCGCCGCGATCAGCGCACCGATGGGGACAAAGGCCAGGGCGTGGGTGAAATGGCGGTGGTAATCGAGCACCAGCAGCGCATCGTTGCCGCTCTGGATCAGCGCATCGGCATCGGGCAGCAGGCCGGCGGCGGCGCCGACTATGGCCGCGCTGCGCCGCGTCGCCAACGGCAACTCTTCGCCGCGATGGCGCAGCGCTGCGACACCGGTAGCCAGCGCCGCGCCCATCACGGCATGAGTCAGGATATCCATGCGCGAATGATAGAGCCTCTCACTTCAATCCATCGGGCGTTCTGGACCGAAACCGCGCAGCAGGCCCTTGGCCTTCTGCCGCGCCACGAAGCCCTCGTTGCGCGGCCAGGCGCCCGTGGTGACGCGGGTTTTGAGCGCGCCGAGGGCGACTCCCGCGAGCAGGACCACGAGCAGCGGCAGCAGGATCGGCAGCAGGCTGACAAGGATCAGCCATTGCGCCGCCTTCAGCAGCCCTGCCAGCCGCGGCGGACCGCCGAGGGCTTTTTGCAGCGTGGCGACGATCATCCAGCAGAGAAAGGCATCGGTGATGACGGCGCCGAGGCCGAACGGGATGCGGCAGGCCAGCCCGGAGAAATCGCCTTCGCCCCACAGCCAGGGCAGCTCCAGGCTGCCCGAGCAGACGCGCGCGCCGGCGCCGAAGGCGACCCAGTTGCCCAGCGCCGCCAGCCCCGCCAGCGCCAGGATGGCGAACAGGCTGTTGAGCAGGAGCGCACGCGGCCCGGCGATGATCGCCAGGCCCGCCGCGACGAAAGTGCCGCCGGCGACGAAGCCCAGCCAGGGCGGACCCTGGATGTCCTCGCGGCCCAGCGGCCCGATGTCGAATGCCGCCAGCATCGGGAAAACGCCGCTGGCGACGAACAGCAGGCCGAACAGCAGGGAGGCGCCGGGAGTGAGTGCGGGGGTCGGCTTCATGAGGCGGACGATCATGCAGCCGCCCGCCGCAGCGGCGCCGGCAGCCGGGTTGCTACTTGAACTTGTAGTAAGTCTGGTTCAGCCAGGCGGCGACGTGTTCCTCTTCCTCGGGGAACCAGCCGGCGCTGGTCTGCGCGCTGCAGGCCGCGACGCGCTGCTTGAGCGCCGTCGCGTTGTTGATCAGGCGCGGCTTGCGCGTGTACATGGCGGAACCGTCGCCGCCGAGCAGCTTGACATGGCAAGCCACGCACTGCTTGTCATGCAGCGCCTTGCCGAGCTTGGGGTCGCCCGCGGCCTGTACGGAAACCGCCAGCAGCAGGCAGGACAGTGGTATCGCGATACGCATGGCATTGCTCCTTCAACGATTCCCCCTTATTCACTGCAGGTAGGTGATCTCCATCTTCGAATCGAGGCCGGTCACCATGTCGAGAATGTCGTCGGTGAATTCCTCGTCTTCGTCGCTCCAGGTCGCGTCGGGCGCGGTGGATGTGGTGACCAGCGGCGTGATGTCGAAATCGACGAAGCGGTCGCCGATCTTGAGTACATAGATGCCGGAGGAATGCTCGACCAGTTCCCAGTCGTCGGGAATTTCCAGTTCCGCATGAAGTTCTAGCGACAGCTTTTTCATATCTTTCTCCGGCAACGAATGTCAAGACTCGCATCCTAATGCATCCGGCGCCGACGAGGTAGGATGGCGGACCCGACCGACCCTACATTCCCGCCATGACCCGCCCTCAGATCGCTAACGTCGCGCGCGACCTTCCCCTGCTGCTGGACAACGACGTCGTGCGCCGCCATCTCGCGCTCGACGCTTTGCTGCCGGCGATCGAACAGGCCCTGATCGAACTTTCCGCCGGCCGCGTGCTGCAGCCGCTGCGCACCGTGCTGGAACTGCCCGGCCCCGGCAGCCTGCTCTTCGTCAAACCCGCGCTCGCCGGCGGCGCCCTGGCCACCAAGCTGATCACCCAGGTGCCGGGCAATGCCGCGCGCGGCCTGCCGACCATGATCGCCACGCTGCTGCTGCTCGATGCGCAGACCGGCGTGCCGCTGGCGGTGATGGATGCCACCTGGCTGACCGAACTGCGCACCGCCGCCGTCTCGGCGGTCGCCACACGCGCCCTGCGCGACCGTGAGCCCAAGCGCCTGGCGATCCTCGGTTCCGGCGCACTGGCGCGCAGCCACGCGCTGGCGCTCTCCAAAGTCGTCCCGCTCGCCGACATCCGCGTCTGGAGCCCAACCCGCGCCAACGCCGAACGCTGCGCCGCCGACATCGACGGCCACGCCTGTGCGGATGCCGAGAGCGCCGTGCGCGAGGCCGACATCGTGGTGACGGTGACCAACGCCAGCACGCCTGTTCTCCTGGGCCGCTGGCTCAAGCCCGGCGCCCTGGTACATGCCGTCGGCGCGCCGCGCCCGGGCTGGCGTGAACTCGACGACGAGGCCATGGGCAATTACCTGATCGCCGACCAGCGCCAGGCGGCCGAAACCGAATCGGGCGACGTGATCCTCTCCGGCGCCAAAGTGCAATGCGAGATCGGCGAGGTGCTGGCCGGCAAGGTGCAGGTGCCGCAAGGCGTCACCGTGATTTTCAAGGCGCTCGGTCAGGCCGTCGAGGATGCGGTCGCGGCGCAGCTGGTGTATGCCTCGGTCATCGCCGGCGGCGACAGCTAGTGCAGCGCCAGGGGAATGACCTTCCGTGTAGGGCAGACTTCAGTCTGCCAGGCCGGCTGAAGCCGGCCCCACAATAGCAATAGGCGCAGTGGTCCGCCCCGTGCCTTAGTGGATGCTGCGCCGCGCCTGCTGCCAGGCAATCACGGCCTGGTTGGCGTGAGCCATCATCGGTTCGGAAATTTCACGCGGCAGGTTCTGGCGCAGAGCCGTGAACAGCGCCGCGTTGGTTTCCCGTGCCAAGTCGGTAGTCGCCGCCGCATCGCTCAGGCAGCGCAACTGAATGTGGGCCAGGGCGTCGGCCACCAGCCGCCAGCCAAGTACCGGCATGCGCTCCACCAGCGCCACCATCATGGCGCCCAGCGCAGCGAGGATGGGCGTGGCCTCCTGCCGCTCTGCGCAGGCGATCATGGCGTGCCACAGCGCGAGATGGATGTTGCGCCGCAGTTCCATCTTGAAATCGACGGCATTGCCTTCGGCCTGCTCGATGGCCGCGAAAGCCCGCTGCAGGCGCGCCTCGGCGGCGGCGTCGAGATCCATGCGCAGGCTGCCGAGCAAGCCGCTGACGCCGGGCATCGCGGCAAGACCAAAGGCCTGCGCATAGGCCAGCCCCCACTGGTCGATGCCGGCCACCAGCAGGGCCAGGCGCAGGGCGCGCGCCTCCTCGTCCGCTGCGGCCTGCACCCAGTTGCGCGCGCGCTCGCCGATCTCGCCCACGGCGGCGTCCAGCGCGGCAGCGTCGGCCTCGACCGTGAGGCGGAAAATGCGCGTGAAGGCATCCTGCGCCATGCGCGCGGCGAGGCGCTGCAGTTCAGGCGCCGCCAGATTTGCCAGACCGTCCGCGGGCGGCGCGAAATGGCCGCTGTTACCATTGCTCATCGTGCTTGTCCAAAACTCAAAAGCCGCATTATGCAGATCTGGGTCGATGCCGACGCCTGTCCCGGTGTCATCAAGGAAATTCTCTACCGCGCCGCCGTGCGGCATTCGTTGCCGCTGACCCTGGTCGCCAACCAGTGGCTGCGCGTGCCGCCCTCGCCCTGGATCCGCAGCGTGCAGGTGGCGCAGGGCTTCGACGTGGCCGACAGCCATATCGTCGAGCAAGTGGCGGCGGGCGACCTGGTGATCACCGCCGACATCCCGCTGGCGGCCCTGGTCATCGAAAAGCGCGCCTTTGCCCTGAATCCGCGCGGCGAACTCTACAGCGCCGAGAACATCCGCCAGTTGCTGGACCTGCGCAACTTCATGGACAGCCTGCGCAGCAGCGGCGTGGACACCGGCGGGCCGCCCGCCTTCGGCCTCGGCGACCGGCAGAACTTCGCCAACCAGCTCGATCGTTTCATCGCCCGGCAGCGCAAGCCGGCTTGAAGCGCAGTCAGGGCGCGTGACTGTCGCCATCCGGCGACAGCCGAAAACGCCTCGAATCAACAACCTGCCTGAAATCCGGGAAATCCTGTCGCCGAATGGCGACGGAACGCCTGCGCGGCCATCACCCATCAGACAGGCCATCCAATTGAATACATTGACCTTTTAGCACTGGCACGGTCGCTGCATAGTCAGGTCTACGCACCGATTGGCGCGGGCATGGCGACAAGGACCAAACCATGAAGTGCGCGCTCGGAGAATGCAATGAAAAGACAACTCCTTGGACTCGCAGTGAGCTCGCTGCTCGCGGCAGGGCTGGCCTTGCCGCCAGTGGCGCTCGCCGATCCGCCGCCCTGGGCGGCGGCCCATGGCCATCGCGCCAAACAGTATCGATATATCTATTACCCGCGCCATGAAGTCTATTTCGCACCGACTACGCAGCTCTGGTTCTGGCTCGATGGCGGCGGCTGGCGGGTCGGCACCAGCCTGCCGACCGGCATCGTGGTCGCGGGTGCGCCCGGGGTGTCGGTCGTGCTCGGCACCGAACGGCCTTACGAAGCGAATGCCTACGTGGTGCAGCGCTTCGGCGGCCGACACCACAAACACCACCGGCACCACGATGACTGATTCGACCGATTCAAATGTTCCGCACCTTTTCCACCTCATCACAACGGGAGTTCAGCCATGAATAGCAAGTATCAGATACTGCTGCGCGGATGCGACAGGCGCGGCTCGACGCTGCAGCAGACCTATGCGGCGCAAGAGTGCCTCGATGTGCGCGACCTGACGACGCGCGCCACACTGCACGTTCGCGCCCACGAGCTGTCGCCTTATCGGCATACGCTGATGCTGAACGGCATGGAGTACCAGATCCTGAATGTGATCGGGCAACACTGACAAGGCAGGAATCTACCGCCTCATGAGGCATGCACGGGCGAAGCGGCCGCTGGCCACCCGACACGGAAACTACCCGGGGATGAACTCCCGCAGGTAATTCGCCACCTCGATCGGCGCTTCCTCGGGCAGGAAGTGGCCGCAGTCGATTGCCGCACCCCTGACGTCGGCGGCTTTCTCGCGCCACAGCGCGAGTACGTCGTAATTGCGCCCGACGAAGCCGCGGGCTCCCCACAGCACCAGCAGCGGCATGCCGACGCGCCGCCGGGCGTCGGCCCGGTCGTGCGCCAGATCGATGCCGGCCGCGGCACGGTAATCGTCGCAGCTCGCGCGTATGGCGTCGGCATCGGAGAAGCAGCGCAGGTATTCGGCCACCGCCGCCGGCGCGAACGCCTGCTCGTTGCCCATGCTCCAGCGCGCGAGGCAGCCCCGGAGCCAGGATTCCGGGTCGGCGGCGATCATGCGTTCCGGCAGCGGCGGCGCCTGGATCAGGAAGAACCAGTGGAAATAGGCGGTGGCCAGCGCCTGGTCGGTCAGCTCGAAAGTGGTCAGGGTCGGCGCGATGTCCATGATGCAGGCGCTGGCGACGCGCGCTTGGTGGTCGAGGCACAGGCGATGCGCGACGCGCGCGCCGCGGTCGTGTCCGGCGACATGGAAGCGCCGATGCCCGAGCGCCGTCATCAGCTCCGCCATGTCCTGCGCCATCGCGCGCTTCGACTGGTTCGCGGCGTCCGCCAGCGAGGGCGGTTTCGCCGAATCGCCGTAGCCGCGCAAGTCGGGCATGACGAGCGAGAAATCCGCCGCCAGCAGCGGCGCCACGCGGTGCCACATGGCATGCGTCTCGGGGTAGCCGTGCAACAGCAGCAGCACCGGCTGGCCCGGCCGCCCGGCGAGCAATACCTGGATCTGCGTGCCATTCACCGCGATCCGGCGCGATTCATACGACGAGTCGAACAAATTCATTCTAAAAGCCTCAGTCCAATCCGCAGATTACGCAGATTACGCAGAGAGAACCGTGGCCGGTGCCCACGGTTGACCCGGCAGGTGGTACGACCCGACCAAATAACGCCCAGATCCATCTGCGTGAATCGGCGAAATCTGCGGATTAAATGCGTTCTGCAAGTTCATTGCAGCTCCCCGGCAAACGCGATTGTGAACCAAGGCGGCGCCGTGTCGCCAGCGCCAACTGTTGAGCCCGGCGCGGCGGCAAGACGGCGGCGACTATAATCGGCGCTTCCGCACAGCGTACCGACCATGCAAGACTTTCAACTCCAGGGCGAGTTCATCGAGCTGAACGTACTGCTCAAGCTGCTGGCGCTGGCGCCCTCCGGCGGCGGCGCCAAGGCACTGATCGCCGCAGGCGAGGTACGCGTCGACGGCCTGGTCGAAACCCGCATCCGCCGCAAGCTGCGCCCCGGCCAGACGGTTTCCGTGGCCGACGATGAGATCCGCATCGTGAAAGCCTCCCCATGACCATACAGTGGTTCCCCGGCCACATGACCTCGGCCCGCAAGAAGGCGGCCGAAACCATGGCGCTGACCGACGTGGTGATCGAGGTCTGCGACGCGCGCCTGCCCGAGGCCAGCAGCAACCCGATGATCCGCGAGCTGCGCCTGCACCGCCAGCGCCCCTGCCTCAAGCTGCTGAACAAGTCCGACCTGGCCGACCCGGCGGCGACCCAGGCCTGGCTCGACTATTACAACAGCCAGCCCGGGGTCAAGGCGGTGGCCATATCGAGCAAGAAACCCGGCGAGGCGGCGCGCGTGCCGGGCCTGTGCAAGAGCCTGGCGCCGCACCGCAACGACGGCGTCAAGCCCTTGCGCATGCTGATCATGGGCATTCCCAACGTCGGCAAGTCGACCCTGATGAATGCGCTGCTCAAGCGCCGCGTGGCCGCCGTCGGCGACGAACCGGCGGTGACCAAGTCGCAGATGTGCATCGACCTGGGGCCCACCATGAGCATCACCGACACGCCGGGCCTGATGTGGCCCAAGATCACCCACGATAGCGACGGCTTCATGCTGGCCGCCAGCCACGCCATCGGCCGCAATGCGGTGATCGAATCGGAAGTGGCGATATTCCTCGCCGAGCTGCTGCTGCAGCGCTACCCGGCGGCGCTGGCCGAGCGCTATGGCTTCGCCACCGCAGGCATGGACGGCGTCGGCGTGGTCGAGGCGGTGGCGAAAAAGCGCGGCTGCATCGTCAAGGGCCGCCGTGGCGGCGAGCTCGACCTGGAAAAGGCGGCGATGGTCCTGCTCACCGACTACCGCGCCGGCAAGCTCGGCCGCGTCAGCCTGGAAACCCCCGCCAGCCGCGCCGCGATGCTCGCGGCGGCAACCGACGAATCGGGCGCCGCCAGCACGCCCCAGGCAACAAACCCCGACTGAACCCTGCAGTCTCGAAGGAGAAGGGGCCACCCATCAGCCGGCCGGCTGATGGGTGGCCCCTTAAACTTTTACGCTCTTTCGGTGGCACGACACAGCAGTTCCACACAGTGGTTCCGCACAGCAGTACATATGCGCGGCGAACAATTTGAATATGGATAGTCGCCAGCTGCAATTGAGTGACGCAATTGCAGCCATGGATCGCCCGCTGCTGCGGTGTTTCGTGCCCCATCCGGCGTGTAGCGATATGATCCATATGGATAATAAGTATCGCTAGTTCAATATGATATACGCCGCATTCGGCCTTTCTGGACGATCTCCTGAATGGTCCCAAGCCTGTTTACAGAAAAAGCGAGCTTAAGTATCATTGCAGCCAAGCAAAGCATTTGGTTCCGCGTAGCAGAACGATGATATCAGACGCGGTGGCGGCCTGAACGAAGCTCACTTGCAGGGAGGCTTACCATGTGGCAGGAGTTGATTGTCCCGATTACGCCCGATAACGGCTTGGCGCGGGTGCGAGGCGACTGATGGGCTCCGCACCCGCGTGGCAAGTCGACCCCACGGTAAGTCCGGCGGCCGCCAAAGCGGCTGCCGACTATCTGCGCCAGGCCGTACTCGATGCCGGCAGTGGGCCGGAGTGGCCGTCGCAGGCTTTCCCCTTACGACTGGAATCGGTGGGAGTGGTCGGTGCCGGGGTGATGGGTTCGGGGATTGCCATCAGCTTCCTCAATGCAGGGATTCCCGTGGTCTTGCTGGACCGCTCGCCCCAAGCCCTGGCGAGTGGCGTTGCGCGGGTCCGCGAGGCGCTGCAATCGTCGCGCCGCAAGGGACGGCTGATGGCGCCCGATGTCGAGCAGATGATGGCACTGCTGCGTCCGACGATGGAGTGGGGCGATCTGGCGGCGGCCGATTGGGTCGTCGAGGCGGTATTCGAGAATCTCGATCTCAAGCGCAATGTCATGGCGGCCCTGGGCAAGACGTGCAAGCCGGGCGCGGTGTTGGCGAGCAACACGTCTTCGCTGGATATCGATGACCTGGCACGTGCCAGCGGCCGGCCGCAGGACGTGGTCGGCATGCTGTTTCTGGTGCCGGCGAATGTCCAGCCACTGATCGAGGTGGTGCGTGGGGCAGCCAGCAGTGATTACGCGTTGTTTGTGGCTCGGCAGGTGGCGATCCGGGTGCGACACATTCCGGTGCAAAGCAGGGTCGGATTCGGTTTCATCGGTACGCGCATGGTCGCTTCGATGCTGCGCGAAGCCGATTTCCTGCTGCTCGATGGCGCGACGCCGCAGCAGATCGATGGCGCCATGGAGGGTTTTGGCTTTGCCATGGGGCCATGCCGCAGCCTGGACCTGATCGGTCTCGATACCGCGTGCCAGGTCCTGGCCGAGCGCGAAAAGGCGCTGGCGCCCAACGATCATCCGGCCTACCGCCTGCCGACCAAGATGCTGCATGCCATGGGGCGCCTGGGACAGAAAAGCGGACAGGGCTATTACACCTATGAAGGTCGTCAGCCGCTGCCGGATGCGACGGTGATGCGGGTGGTGGCGGACATTGCGTCGACCCATGGTATCCGGCGCCGTCGCAGCATTGCCGACAGTGAGATCGTCGGGCGCTGCGTGTTGTCACTGGTAAACGAGGCTTGGCGGCTGTTGCAAGAAGGCATCGCCCATCGCCAGAGCGACATCGATCTGATCTGGGCCTATGGCTATGGCTTTCCACGCAGCCGCGGCGGTCCGATGTATTACGCCGCCAGTCAAGGCGCGGCCGCTGTGCGCCGCGAAATGGCGGCCATCGCCCGACGTAGCGGCGATCACTACGGCTACTGGACCGCGAACGCTGCCTGAGCCGGCTGCGCGCCCTTGTGCCGGGCGCCGCCGGCGCGCACCAGGCGGCAAATTCCGACTGAAGCCTGCGGTTTCTGGTCGTCAGGCAAGCAGGCAACCAGAAACCTTGATGTAGATAGGGCTTCCCCGTATAGTTCGATCTCAAATTAACCTGATCTTGGTCTATTTCGCCACGAAATACCGACCACCGGGAAAATGCAGAGGCGTCGAGGAGGATGTTTCATGGAAGGCGTCAAGGGACGATGAGTCCTTGGGAAACGGGGAATCCTTTGCCTGCGGGACGTGGCCGTGCGCCCGGAATTCGGCAATGGCTGGCGCTGGCCCCGCTCCTGATCGGACTGTGCGCCTGCGCGCCGGTTGCCACCAAGCAGACCAAGGCTGCCGCCCCGCAAAACCTGCTGTGGCCCCCGCCGCCGGATCTGCCGCGCTTCGAATTCGAGACCGTCCTCCAATCCGCCAAGGACATCACCGTGGAAAGCGACGCCGAGCGCTGGCAACGCTCGATCCAGGGTGGGCGGCCGCTCAGCGACGGGCTGGTGCTCGACAAGCCCTCGGCGATCGCCAGCCGGGCCGGCCGCGTCTATGTCGCGGAACCGTCGGCCGCCGCCATCACGGTCTTCGATGCCTCGCGCAAGCGGCTGTTCCGCTTCGGCCTGCGCGAGCCCAACGTGCTGAAGCGCCCCCAGGCTCTTGCCCTCGACGACGAGGGCAAGGTCTATGTGCTCGATCCGCAGTTGCGCAAGGTGATGGTTTTCGACGCCATCGGGCTGTTCGTCCATGCGATCGCCCTGGGGCGCAAGTTCACCAATCCCGTGGGCATCGCGGTGCAGGGCGACGGCAAAACCATCTACGTGGTCGATCGCGGCAATGTCGAACAGGACGACCACAAGGTGGTGGCACTGGCGCCCGACGGCAGCGAGCGTTTCCGCCTCGGCCCGCGCGGCCGGGCACCCGGGCAGTTCAATATTCCACTGGCGGCCACGGTCGCCGCCGACGGCACGCTCTACGTCGTCGATTCGGGAAATTTCCGCATCCAGGCATTCGGCGCCAAGGGCGAATTCAAGTTCCAGTTCGGCGGGGCGGGAACCGGAATCGGCCTGTTTTCGCGACCGCGCGCCATCTCCCTGGATGGCGAGGGCAATATCTATGTCGGCGACGGCGGCTTCAACAATGTGCAGATTTTCAGTCCCACCGGGCAGTTGCTGATGCCCCTGGGCCGCTTGAGCCGCGACCCCGGCCCCGGCAACTATGCCCTGCTGGCCGGCATCGCCATCGATGAGACCGGACGCCTGTATGTGCTGGATCAGTATTTCAAGAAGATCGAAGTATTTCGCTGGCTGAGCGAAGATGAAGCGCGCCTGAAACTGGCAGCACGCAAGCAGCGCCCAAGCTAGACCGCCGTACCGAGGAGGTAAGAAATCATGATGCGCAACCCTGTCCCGAATCGATCCGGACTACGCAATGCACCACGCCGCATTTCGCTGCTCGCGGTGCTACACCTCGCCGCCCTTATCCTGCTCGGCCTTGGTGCCGACGACAGCAGCGCCGACGGCGACCTGACCAGCAAGTTCTCCAATCAGGGCACCATCCGCAACACCCGGCACAACCTGACGCAGCGGCAGGCCTCCGGCGGGCCGTCGGGCGTCAATATGGATCCTTACCGCAACGACTATGCCGAGATCTGCGTTTACTGCCATACGCCCCACGCCGCCAACACCAATGTCGGGGCGCCGCTCTGGAACCGGGCCATTCTGAACACCACCTACACCGTCTATAGCTCCAACAGCATGAGCCAGACGGCGTCCCAGCCGGGAGCAGCCTCGCTGGTGTGCCTGTCCTGCCATGACGGACAGCAGGCGGTGGATGCGATCATGAACATGCCGGGTTCCGGGCGTTACAGTTCGACGCCGAATGCGGCATTCCTCAATACCTGGAGCAATCCCAGCGGAACCGGCCCTTTCGCGCATCTGGGGCTTAAGCAGGGTGAATGCCTGGCCTGCCACGCATCGAACGCCGGCTTTCTCGGCGCCGGCGCCGCCGACTTCACTGTCGCGGCGATCACCACCGACCTGCGCGACGATCATCCGGTCGGGGTCAAATACCCCGCCACGAACGGCACCGGTACCGACTGGAAAACGCCGGGCGGCAGCGTCACGGGAGCAATGTTTTTCGACGACGACGCCGACAACCGCATGGACAAGGGCGAAATCCGCCTGTACGGCAGCGGCGCCGACGCGTCGGTCGAATGCGGCTCCTGCCACGATCCCCACGGTGTCACCAACGGCTCGCTGTTCAATGCCACCTTCCTGCGCAAGCCGCGCGCCACGGTTTGCCTCTCCTGCCACACCAAATAGCCTTCGCTATGTCCTGAGCCGGCGCAAAGCCGGACGGATCGCCGCACGTTATTCCGCAGTGCAGCATTTAGATTCCCATTGCAATGCCAGGCACGCCCCGCGGCAATTCGCGGCCATGCGCCGCAGAGCCGAGGCCCGATAGGGGCCGGGCGAACCAAACGGCGTCTGCGGCACTCAAAAAATCGTTTACAGCCCACCCCACTATCAGTATCATTCATCGTGTATTACAGAACTACGTTCCGCTACGCGGAACACGATGATTCAGTCACCGGAGCCAGGACCAGGACCGGACTACCTACAGGAGGACACATCCATGAAGAGCAGCTTCGTCAAACGCCTTACCCTTGCCGCGAGTGTCATGCTGATCGGCGGCAGCGCCGCCGCCCAGGTCAAGATCGCCTACATCGATCCGCTGTCCGGACCTTTTGCCAACGTCGGCGACGGCGGCCTCAAGGGCTTCAAGGAAGCCGCCGAGATCCTGGTCAACCAGAAGGGCGGCATCATGGGCCAGAAGCTTGAGTTCGTCGGCTTCGACAACAAGGGCAGCCCACAGGAAAGCCAGATCCAGCTGAAGGCCGCGATCGACCAGGGTTTCCGTTTCATCACCCAGGGCAACGGCTCGGGCGCCGCCCATTCGCTGATCGACGCGGTGAATAAGTGGAATGCGCGCAACCCTGACAAGACGGTGCTGTTCTTCAACTATGCGGCGGTCGATCCGACCCTGACCAACGAGAAATGCAGCTTCTGGCATTTCCGTTTCGACGCCAACAGCGCGATGAAGATGGAAGCGATCACCAACTTCATGCTGAACGACAAGAAGATCAAGAAGGTTTTCATCATCGGCCAGGACTACGCCCACGGCCATCAGGTGGCGAAGTACGCCAAGGAGATGCTGGCGCAAAAACGCAAGGACGTGAAGATCGTCGGCGAGGACCTGCACCCGATCGGCCGCGTCAAGGACTTCTCTCCCTATGTCGCCAAGATCAAGGCCTCGGGCGCCGATACCGTGATCACCGGCAACTGGGGCAACGACCTCTCGCTGCTGGTCAAGGCCGCCAAGGACGCCGGCCTCGACGCGCGCTTCTTCACCTACTACGCGGGCGGTCTCGGCACACCGCAGGCGATGGGCGCCTCCGGCGAGAACAAGGTGATCCAGCTCACCGAGTGGCACATGAACGTGCCGACCAAGTCCACCGAGCAGTTCGCGCTGGACTTCAACAAGAAGTATCCGGGCCTCTATTTCTACTACCTGCGCGTCAACAACATGGTGCAGATGGTGGCCAAGGCGATGAACACCGCAAAGTCGACCGATCCCAAGGCCGTGGCCCTGGCGCTGGAAGACATGCGTTTCGCGGTAGACACGGGCGAAGTCTGGATGCGCAAGAGCGACCACCAGGCCATGCAGCCGCTGTACATCTCGATTTTCGCCAAGCAGGACGGCAAGGCGGTCAAGCATGATTCGGAAGGCACCGGCTACGGCTGGAAGACGCTGGCCTCCATCTCGCAGCGCGACTCGCAGCTGCCGACCTCCTGCATCATGGAACGGCCGTAAGCCAGCGTTCCGCTTGAGCCGACCCGGAGGCAGCGCCTGCCTCCGGGTCTTTATTTGCCAACCCGCCACACCCAAACCGCATAGCCAGGAGGTCCAGTGGAGTTCGTCGTCATCTCACTGCTGAACGGCATCACCTACGGCCTGCTGCTGTTCATGCTGTCGTCCGGGCTGACGCTGATATTCAGCATGATGGGCATCCTCAACTTCGCCCATGCCAGCTTCTACATGCTCGGCGCCTACTTCGCCTACCAGATCAGCACCTGGGTCGGCTTCTGGCCCGGCCTGCTGGTCGCGCCGCTGCTGGTCGGTGCCGTCGGCGCGACGGTGGAGCGCTACGGCCTGCGCCGCGCGCACCGGTTCGGCCATGTCGCCGAACTGCTATTCACCTTCGGCCTGGCCTTCCTGGTCGAGGAAGTCGTGCATCTGATCTGGGGCAAGGTCGCGGTGGACTACCGGATTCCGCTCGAACTCGACGGCACCCTGTTCACACTGTTCGACACCTCCTTCCCGATCTACAAGGGTTTCATGATGCTGATTTCGGTCGGCATGCTGGTGGCTCTGTACATGCTGCTGACACGCACCCGCATCGGCCTCATCATCCAGGCCGCACTGACCAAGCCCGACATGGTCGAGGCGCTGGGCCACAACGTGCCGCGCATCTTCATGCTGGTGTTCGGCGGCGGCACCGCGCTGGCGGGCCTGGCCGGCGTCATCGGCGGCAATGCCTTCGTCACCGAACCGGGCATGGCAGCGGCCGTCGGCAGCATCGTCTTCGTCGTCGTCGTGGTCGGCGGTCTCGGCTCGCTGACCGGCGCCTTCGTCGCCTCGCTGCTGATCGGCTGCATCCAGACCTTCTCGGTAGCGATGACCCTGTCCATCACTGACGTCTTCGCCGTGATCGGCGTCGCGCTACCCGAAGGTTCGCAAGTGGCGCGCCTGACCATCACCCAGCTGGCGCCGGTGCTGCCCTACGTGCTGATGGTGGCGATCCTGATCTTCCGCCCGCGCGGCCTGATGGGAGCGCGCGAGTCATGAACAGCGCCGTGTGCAGGGCCGCCCCAAACCGGCGCAAGACAACATCATGGAGGCTGCGCCAGCAGCCGAACCTTGGTCACCCCCGCCCTCGGGGCGGGGGGCGAAGGCGGGGTTTCGCGAAGCACTGCTTCGCGCCGCCGCAGCCGGCCGGCAATGCAGTGCCGGCCGTGGATTGGGGGGTGGGCTCATGAGTTCGATATTCCCCCGCGGCCGTCTGTTGCTCTGGGGCGGCGGCCTCGCCCTCGCCATCGCCCTGCCGCTGGTGTTCAAGAGCGGCTTCGTGGTTTCGCTGTTGTGCCAGATGGGCATCATGGTGGTGTTCGCGCTGTCCTACAACATGCTGCTGGGCCAGACCGGCCTGCTCTCCTTCGGCCACGCCGTGTATTACGGCCTCGGCGCCTTCGCCACCATGCACACGCTGAACCTGATCGGCAAGGACGGCAGCCCGCTGCTGGTGGCCCTGCTGCCGCTGGTCGGCGGGCTGGCCGGGCTCCTGGCTGGTGTCGTGCTCGGCTATGTGACGACCAAGAAGGCCGGCACCACCTTCGCCATGATTTCGCTCGGCATCGGCGAACTGGTCGCCGCCTGCTCGCTGATGTTTCCCGGCTTCTTCGGCGGCGAGGGCGGCATCTCGGGCAACCGCGTGATCGCCAAGCAGACTTTCCTCGGTTTCACCTGGGGGCCGCAGGTCGAGATGTACGGCCTGATCGTGGTCTGGGCCTTCCTGGCCACCGTCGCCATGTTCGCGCTGACGCAGACGCCGCTGGGGCGCATGGCCAATGCCGTGCGCGACAACCCCGAGCGCGCCGAGTTCGTCGGCTACGACACGCAGCGTGTGCGCTACCTGATGCTGATCCTGTCCGGTTTCTTCGCCGGCATCGCCGGCGGCCTCACGGCGCTGAACTACGAAATCGTCACGGCCGAGACGCTGAACGCGCACACCTCGGGCGTGGTGCTCTTGATGACTTTCGTCGGCGGCATCGGCTTCTTCTTCGGGCCGATCATCGGCGCGATCCTGATCACCGTGATGCAGATCGTGATCGGCGGCCTGACGCACGCCTGGCTGCTCTACTTCGGCCTGTTCTTCCTCTTCATGGTGCTGATGGCGCCGGGCGGCATCGCCAGTGTCATCGCGGTGCAGCGCAACCTGTGGCTGGGCGGACTGTTCGGTCGCATGCTGCCGCGCTACCTGGCCACCGCGCTGCCGGTGCTGGTGCTGCTGGCCGGGCTCATCGGCCTGATCGAAATGGGCTATGCGCTGCTGGCCGGCGAAGGAGTTGGCGCTGGCGACACGGCGACCAGGGTGATGACGCTGGAACTCCATCTCAACACCCCCGGCCCCTGGCTCGCGGCGCTGGGCACCGCGGCGCTCGGCCTGGCGCTGACGCGCTGGATCGGCGGCCGCGCCCGCGTCGCCTGGAACTCGGCGCTCGCCACCCTGCACGGGGATAGAGCATGACCTCCCCGGCAATTCGAATCCAGGGCCTGACGAAGAACTTCGGCGCCAGCGAAATCATTCGCGGCGTCGATCTCGACATCCATCGCGGCGAACGCCACGCCATCATCGGCCCCAACGGCGCCGGCAAGTCCACGCTGTTCCATCTGATCAGCGCGCGCCTGCCGG
>JBDRPN010000044.1:0-43449 GCA_043826925.1 Pseudomonadota bacterium | reverse complement strand
CATCAAGCTTGCCCTCAAGGAACAGGACGGCATCGACGAAGCCTCCCCAAAAAAAGTTGTCAAAGCCTGGTACCTGTCCGGACATCTCTCGGAGGATGACTACCTGGCTTTGATTGCCGCCATCGACGATCGCAACAAATTAAGCCACATCTACGATCCGGCAGAGTTCATGGCCATCCTGGCCCGGCTGCCCGAATACGCCAAACTGTTGCAGCGGGTAAAAAAGAGCTTGGGCGGTAATTGAACAAGCACCGTCCCGCCAACGCCAACTTTCCAGTCCGCCGCCCATGACATTCCCCGCCACCCCAAAAATCGCCATCATCGGCCTCGGCTACGTCGGCCTGCCTCTGGCTGCGCATCTCGCAAGCGGGTTCGGCAAGAAATACCCCGTCACCGGCTTCGACATCAAGCAAGGCCGCATCGCCGAACTCAAGGCCGGCCGCGACAGCACCCGCGAAGTCGAGCCCGCCGAACTCGCCGCAGCCAGTCAGCTCAGCTTTACCGCCGACCCGGAACAACTGCGCAACTGCAATGTCTTCATCGTCACCGTGCCCACCCCCGTCGACAACGCCCAGCGCCCCGACCTCACCCCGCTAATCAAGGCTTCCGAAACCGTCGGCAAGGTCATGCCCAAAGGCGCCATCGTCATCTACGAATCCACCGTCTACCCCGGCGCCACCGAAGAAGTCTGCGTTCCCATCCTGGAAAAACACTCCGGCCTCCGCTACTACTCCCTCCCCTTCAAGGGGAGGGCCGGGGAGGGGATGGGGAATGAGGAGGGGATGGGGAACGAGAAGGGGAGGGCCGGGGAGGGGATGGGGAACAAGGAGGGGACGGAGGCAAACATCTTCCACTGCGGCTACAGCCCCGAGCGCATCAACCCCGGCGACAAACAACACCGCCTGCCCACCATCAAAAAAGTCACCTCCGGCTCCACCCCGGAAATCGCCGACTTCGTCGATACCCTCTACCGCAGCATCATCACCGCCGGCACCCACAAGGCCAGTTCCATCAAAGTCGCCGAAGCCGCCAAGGTCATCGAGAACACCCAGCGCGACCTCAACATTGTCCGGATGAACGACTTGCCCGGCCCAGCACGAAGCCTTGATCACACGAAGTGGCACTTGGTCGATGAGGCAATATGCATAATCGCCGTCCCGCCAGCGCCAACTCTTAACCTGCAAGTGAGTATATGAAATGAAAGCTGTCCTCCTCGCCGGTGGTCTCGGAACCCGAATCTCCGAGGAAACCAACATCAAGCCCAAGCCTATGATCGAAATTGGCGGCAAGCCGATCCTCTGGCACATCATGAAAACCTACTCCCACTACGGGATCAATGATTTCGTGGTGTGCTGCGGCTACAAGGGTTACGTGATCAAGGAGTACTTCGCGAACTATTTCCTGCACATGTCCGACGTCACCTTCGACATGCAGCAGAACAAGATGGAAGTCCATCACCACTACGCCGAACCCTGGCGTGTCACGCTGGTGGATACCGGCGAAGACACGATGACCGGCGGCCGCCTGAAGCGGGTGGCTCCCTACCTGCATGACGACGAGGCCTTCTGTTTCACTTATGGCGACGGCGTTAGCGACGTAAACATCACCCAGCTCATCGAGTTCCATCGCGCCCACGGCCTGCAAGCCACGCTGACCGCCACCTATCCGCCGGGCCGTTTTGGCGCGCTCGACATTCATCAGGATCAGCGCGTGGCCTCCTTCAAGGAAAAGCCCAAGGGGGATGGCGGCCTGATCAACGGCGGTTTCTTTGTACTCTCGCCAAAGGTCATCGATCTCATCAAGGGCGACCAGACAATCTGGGAGCGCGATCCCCTCGAACAGCTTGCGGAGTCGGGCCAACTCAAGGCCTATCCGCACGAAGGCTTCTGGCAGCCGATGGACACCCTGCGCGACAAACTTCACCTCGAAGAACTCTGGGCCACCGGCAAGGCCCCGTGGAAGGTCTGGGCATGACCCTCGGCTTCTGGCGCGGCAAGCGCGTCTTCCTCACCGGCCACACCGGCTTCAAGGGCAGTTGGCTATCGCTGTGGCTGCAACAGCTTGGTGCCGACGTCACCGGCTATGCGCTCAACCCGCCCACCAACCCCAGCCTGTTCGAGGTGGCCAAAGTCGGGGAGGGCATGCGCTCCATCATCGCCGACATCCGCGATGCCGAAGCCCTTGCGAAGGCCATGCGCGAAGCCAGGCCGGAGATCGTCATCCACATGGCCGCCCAGCCGCTGGTACGCTATTCGTATGAGGCGCCGGTGGAAACCTACGCCACCAATGTCATGGGCACCGTGCATCTGCTCGAAGCCGTGCGCCAGGCAGACACCGTGCGTGCGGTAGTCATCGTCACCAGCGACAAATGCTACGAGAACAAAGAATGGCCCTGGGGCTACCGTGAAAACGAACCCATGGGCGGCTATGACCCGTACAGCAACAGCAAGGGCTGCGCCGAACTGGTCACCGCCGCTTACCGCAATTCCTACTTCAATCCGGCAAAGCACAGCGAGCACGGTGTCGCCATCGGCAGCGGCCGCGCCGGCAACGTCATCGGCGGCGGCGACTGGGCTGCTGATCGCCTGATCCCCGACATCCTGCGCGCCATCGAAGCCGGGCGCCCTGTCCATATCCGCAGCCCGCATGCCATCCGCCCCTGGCAACATGTGCTGGAACCCTTGAGCGGCTACCTCAAGCTTGCCGAGAAACTCTTCACCGACGGTCCCGCCTACGCCGAAGGCTGGAACTTCGGCCCGGCCGATGAAGACGCCAAGCCGGTGCAGTGGATCGTCGAGCAGCTCACGCAGCTGTGGGGTGAAGGTGCATCCTGGGAAGTGGACACCAATCCCCAGCCTCACGAAGCCCATTACCTGAAGCTTGACTGCTCCAAAGCCCGCGCCAAGTTAGGCTGGCATCCGCGCTGGAACCTGCAGACCACGCTCCAAAGCATCATCCATTGGCACAAGCAGGCGCTGAGCGGCGATAATATGCAGATGGTTTCCCTGCGACAAATCGCCGAGTACCAAACTCACATACTTTCACTTGATTAGCCACGACGTCCAGCCGCCCGACCGAGGAGGACGAAACCATGCGACTCACTTCCGAGCAACTGAAAGTGTTTGATGCCTTTGCCCGTCGTTATTTTGGCAAGGATGCCGAATTGTGGTTGTTCGGTTCGCGCGTCGACGACAGGAAGAAAGGCGGAGATTATGATTTTCTCGTCGAAACAAGCGTCAGTGATGCCGATAAGATTATCGAGCGAAAGATTTCGCTGCTGGCGGAGCTTCAGGATACGCCCCAATTTGAGGACGAGAGAATCGATATTGTCGTGAGGCGCAGGGCTTCCGCTTTTGAGACGCCGATTTATGAAGTCGCCAGGCGCGAAGGGGTGCGGTTATGACGCCGGAACAATCAATGAAGATTTGTCTTGCCGAGTGCTCGTTGCATGCAGCGGTGCTCGATGAAGGGCTAGTCGATGCACTGGGCTGGACCCCGTTATCGTCCGGAGCCGTGATCGAAAAGGAGATGCTGCGGATTCTTGACCAGATCGCATATCGATTCGCCAAGCTACAGGATTCGATGGGCGAGAAACTCTTGCCGCTGATTCTGGAACTGGCCGAAGAAACCATGCCCACGAATGCGACGTTTGCCGAGAAATTGAATAGGCTGGAGCGGATAGGGGCAATACCCTCGGCTGAAGAATGGAAGAAATTCCGGATTGTCCGCAACGCCTTGGCGCATGAATATCCTGAAGATCCCGAATTGCGAGCGGGCGCAATCAATCGCTTCATGGCGGGCGCGGCGGACTTGAGCGCGCTCTATCGGTTTTTGCGGGACTACATCGCCGCACATTTTCCACAGATTGCCGACTACCAATCCCACATTCATCCATGAAGCGGCGAACACCCAAGGCGTCAGCATGCGTCTAACTGAAGCTCAGCGCCAGTCGATCAAATCCGCCGTAACGAGTGTTATCGGGGAGGGAAGCCGTATATGGCTTTTTGGATCCCGCGTCGATGACGCCAAGCGCGGCGGCGATATTGACCTTCTGATCGAAACGGACAGCGTTGTTCCCAGCCGGACAAACGCACTGTGCCGGATCGAGGGGGCGCTTGCCGTACGACTCGGTATCCGCAAGATCGACGTCCTGCTCAAGGATGCGCAAACCGCTGAAGCCCCCATATTCCATGCAGCGCGAAAGAGTGGAGTGTTGCTATGAACTTGCCCTACCTGGCCGAGCAAGCCGACCCTGCACGTGTCGCACTCGAGCTTGCAGAACGGGAAGCCGGTCATCTGCAATATACCTACCGCACTCTGTATGCCGAGCCCATTGATATTGCCTGGGTCGAAGCGCTGGTAGCGCGAGAAGATCTCGCGGAAAAAATCGATGCGTTTGTTGGCCGTTTCGGACGCCTCCAGGATCATATCGGCGAGAAACTGCTGCCGGCGTTTGCAAGGCTTCTTGGCGAGCAACCCAAGTCGCTGCTCGATGTCATGGCGTATTCCGAGCGCATGGGATGGGTAGCCGATGCGGAGGAATTTATTGGCGCACGAAAACTTCGCAACCTGCTGGTGCACGAATACATGACCGAGCCCCAGCTTTTTCATGAAGCATTGATTACGGCGAAGTCAGCCACGGAATTGCTGTTTCGCGTTGTGGCTGCGATCAAAACAGAAGCCATGACGCGTGGCCTGCTCTCGGCGACCTAGGCGCATGATTCTGGTTATCAGGAAATCTCGCCAAGAACATGGTTGACTTCGCTGCCAACGCGGTCATTGCTAAACAGGATTGAAATCTTTCTGCATACAAGCTTCAGATCACCGTATCGCCAGCGCCAACTTATTAACCAGACAAACCGCCTCGACCCATGAACCAGCAAGAAATCCTCCGTCAGCAAATCGCCGCCCTCGTCGAGGAATACGCCGCGATCGCATTTGCCCCCAAGCCCTTCACCCCCGGCGCCAGCGTCATTCCCCCTTCCGGCAAGGTCATCGGCGCGCCGGAACTCAAGAACATGGTCGAGGCCTCGCTCGACGGCTGGCTGACCACCGGCCGCTTCAACGATGCCTTCGAACAGCGGCTGGCCGGGTATCTGGGCGTCAAGCACCTGATCACCGTCAATTCCGGTTCCTCGGCCAACCTGGTCGCGTTTTCCACGCTCACCAGCCATAAGCTTGGCGACCGCGCGATCAAGCCCGGCGACGAAGTGATCGGTGTCGCCGCCGGCTTCCCGACCACGGTGAACCCCATCCTGCAATTCGGTGCCGTGCCGGTATTCGTCGATGTCGACATCCCCACCTACAACATCGACGTCACCCAACTCGAAGCCGCCATCAGCCCCAAGACCAAGGCCATCATGCTGGCCCACACCCTGGGCAACCCCTACAACCTGGCTGAAGTCACCCGCATCGCGAAGAAGCACAAGCTCTGGCTGATCGAAGACTGCTGCGATGCCCTGGGTTCCACCTATTCTTCTCCCTCCCCCCTCGCGGGGGAGGGCCGGGGAGGGGGGGCGGCCTCCAGAAAAGTCGGCACTTTCGGCGACATCGGCACCCTCAGTTTCTACCCGGCGCACCACATCACCATGGGCGAAGGCGGTGCGGTATTCACCAACAACGACGAACTCAAGCGCATTGCCGAATCATTCCGCGACTGGGGCCGCGACTGCTACTGCCCCCCCGGCAAGGACAACACCTGCGGCAAGCGTTTCGGCTGGAAGCTGGGCGAACTGCCGCAGGGCTATGACCACAAGTACACATACAGCCACCTCGGCTACAACCTCAAGATCGGCGACATGCAAGCTGCCTGCGCCCTGGCGCAAATGGATCGGCTCGATCACTTCGTTCAGGCGCGCAAGGACAACTTCGCCTGGCTCAAAGGCCGCCTCAAGTCCTGCGAGGAATTTTTGATCCTGCCCGAGGCCACCGAAAATTCGGACCCGTCCTGGTTCGGCTTTCCGATCACGCTGCGTGACAACGCACCCGTCAGCCGCGCCGATCTGATCAATTACCTGGACCAGAACAAAGTAGGCACGCGCCTGCTCTTTGCCGGCAACCTGACGCGTCAGCCCTACATGATCGGGCGCAACTTCCGCATCAGCGGCACGCTGACCAATACCGATACGATCATGAACAACACCTTCTGGATTGGCGTGTATCCGGGTCTTACCGAGGAAATGCTGGCCGACTACGGAATCACTGTGGCGGACCTGGGTGGTGTGGCGAAGAAGCCCGGCACCCGTAAGAGTGTGGCGGCGAAGTATCGCCACCCGGCGAGTGGAGAAACCTGGTCCGGTCGCGGCCGTCCACCGCATTGGCTGGCGGATGAACTGGCCAAGGGCAAGAAGCGCGAGGAGTTTCTGGTTGGATAGTCCGGCAGGAGCAACTTGGCGACAGGAGCGCAGTACCCAATGATCCTCGTCACTGGCGGTGCCGGCTATATCGGGTCGCACACCTGCGTCGCGCTTGCGCAAGCCGGTCATGAAGTGCTGATTCTCGACAACCTCTGCAACAGCCGCGCTGGCGTGGTTGATCGGTTGTCCAAAATCAGCGGTCGGCGACCTGCTTTTATCGAAGGTGATTGCCGGGACGCGGCCCTGCTCGATGACATCTTCGACCGCCACTCGATCAGAGCGGTGATGCACTTCGCCGGCCTCAAGGCAGTCGGGGAATCCGTCGCAATGCCGCTCGAGTATTACGACAACAATATTCATGGCACGCTGCAAACGTTGGCTGCAATGCGTCGGGCGCAGGTGAAGACGTTTGTCTTCTCGTCATCGGCGACGGTGTATGGCGACCCGGAGACCGTACCGATTCGCGAGAATTTTCCGCGCGCGGCGACTAATCCTTACGGCCGCAGCAAGCTGATGATCGAGGACATCCTCGCGGATTTGCATCTTGCGGAACCGGACTGGCGCATCGCCCGCCTGCGCTACTTCAATCCGGTCGGTGCTCATGAGTCGGGCCTGATCGGCGAGGATCCGCAAGGTATGCCGAATAACTTGATGCCCTTTCTCGCCCAGGTGGCGGTTGGCCGTCGTGAATTTCTCAGTGTCTGGGGCAACGATTATCCGACGCCAGATGGTACCGGCGTGCGCGACTACATTCATGTGATGGACTTGGCAGAAGGCCATATTGCGGCGCTTGAATACCTGAATCGGTCCGGCGGTCTGCTGACGGTGAATCTGGGCACCGGTCGTGGCTATTCGGTGCTCGAGATGGCCAAGGCCTTCGAGCAGGCCAGCGGCCGGGCAATTCCTTTCGAGATCGCGCCGCGCCGCGCGGGAGATATTGCCCAGTGCTGGGCCGATCCAGGCCTCGCCCACCAGTTGCTCGGCTGGAAAGCCGGGAGAGAGTTGGGGCAGATGTGCGCAGACGCCTGGCGCTGGCAGCAGTGGTGCGATAAGCAGGCGCCGGGGCGGTGAGTCGCTGTGGTGTCAGCGCCGACAGAGCCCTACAGCGCGCCGACCTCACTCATCAGTTCCGGATGTTGATCTATCAGGCGCAGCAGCTTGACCAGGGGTGCGGGCGCCTGAGTTTCGCCACGCTCGTAACGGGAAAAGGCGATCTTGCCAATACCGACCAGTTGGCTGGCCTCAACCTGTGTGAGCTTCAGCTTCTTGCGGATACGACGGATTTCGGCCTGGCGCCGTTCCCGCGAGCGAGCAAGCAACGTATCCCCAGCCTCGCCGTAGCGACGGGCGCTTTCGTCATCAAGGATTGCCTCGCCGCAGGACGGACAGAACCAGCCTGCCAGGCCCTCGACCATCGTGGTCTCGCCGTCGTACTCGACCCGTTCAGTCCGGGATTTCTCCCGCTTCATCGCCTTGCTGCATTCCGGGCACTTCATCTTCATGATTACAACTCCTTGAACTGGATGACTGGCGGCATGCCTTGGGCAGTGATCTTGATATAAGCCATCTTCCCGGCCGGTGTCGCCGCGTGATAAACGTCCTGCCATACGCGATGATTGGCGTGGGTAGTCATGGACTTGTAGAAGTTGCCGCGCGTGAGACTGCGAACCACGTCGATCATCTGTGCCACCGTGAGCCCCATCGCGAGGCCATTCCGCAGCGCGGTCATGGTGAAGGCTGCCGTGCCGCGCCTGGCGACTTAATCCTGAACTGCGGATAGCTGGTAATGGGGCTTGATCTTCTCCACGGAAAACGATGTTATCAGGATGATAAAAACTATTCAAGTTGATAAAAGATGCTTGAAAGCCATTCACGGACGGGCGGCGCGGTGAATCTGGTGGAAAGTCGGCCCTTCGACAGACTCCGGACAGGCTACTGGTTGGACGGCGGATGGACGGCATGCTGGATTGCCACGTCGGCTACGCCTCCTCGCGATGACGGGGTTGGGGGCGGCCTCGCGATGATGGGGTTTGGTGTCATTGCGAGCAAGCTCGCTGCTACGGGGCGGGCGGGGGCGGCGACGTGGCTGGCGGCCGAGTTGGCCAAGGGCCGGACGCGGGAGGAATTCGCGGTGGGGTGAGGATAAGCGATCCTTGCAATTGTGTGCACAATAGCTACAATGTACATATATTTACGTCACTAAAAGGATACGTCGATGAAAGTCATGTCTGCCCGCGACGCCAAGAACCACTTCGGTGAATTTCTCGATGCCTCGAGGCGCGAGCCCGTCGTCGTAACGAAAAACGACCGTCCGGTGGGGATCATGATCTCGATCGAGGACGCCGCCGACACGCTGATCCAGGAACTGATCATGGAAAAAGAGCCCGGGTACGGCGAATGGCTGTTCGGCAAAGTCACTGCGACTATGCGCCGGGTGGATTCCGGCGAGTCCGGCGTGCGCGAGCACGCGGACGCGATGGCTACGCTGAAGTCGCGTCTGGACGCGAGGCTCGCCCGTAAGACTGTGTAGGCATGAGGATCGTCTGGACCGACGAAGCGCTCGACGACCTTGAGGAAATACTCGCCTACTACTACGTCCAGGCCGGGCCGCGTGTTGCCGGATCGATAGAACGGCGGATCGTCGAGCAGATAGAAGGCCTGCCGCCGTTCCCGGAACGGATCAGGAAAAGCGACCGCGTACCTGACGCCCGCGAGCTTGTCGTGAAAAAGCTGCCTTACGTCGTTTTCGTGAAGCTGCTTCCTGACGCGATCGTTGTCCTGAATGTGGTCCACTCGGCCCGTAAATTCCCGGCGTAGCCCAAACGCATGCGTGCCATACCCAATCCGCAGTGGTTCAGTGTCACGCAGGCAGAAGACCTGATGCGCCAGGCGGAAGCGGCGCGCAAGGCCGAGATCGGTGCGGCGATTGCGGATATCAAGGAAAAAATGGCGACCTAGGGCATCACGCTGGAAGACCTGGGCGGCAAGCGGATCGTGACGACATCAATCTGGCGCAGCGACGCTGGAAGAAATGGAAGGATGCAAAGTGAAGCGGAATACGCACGAAGGATCGGGTTTCGATGACCTCCTCAAGGAAGAAGGCATCTATGAGGATGTTGAGGCGGCTGCTGTCAAAAAAGTGATCGCTCTCATGCTGGCAGAAGAGATGAAATCGCAGAAGATTTCGAAAGTCGCGATGGTTAAGCGCATTGGCACCAGCCGTTCGCAACTTGATCGCCTGCTCGATCCGGAAAATGCTTCGGTCACGCTCCTGACGCTTACCAAGGCTGCCGCCGCGATCGGCAAGCGCCTGAAGATCAATTTCGAGGAGGCGTAGCCGACGTGGCATTCCAGAACGCGCTGGATCGCCACGGCCTTCGGCCTCGCGATGACGGAGAGAGGGGCGCTCCTCGCAATGACTGGGGCTGGATTGCTTGCCGCCTGATCTGGCGAGTGCGCTAACCGCTAACTTTGGCAACGGAATTGAAGGCGGCGTTCAGCAAGATCGACAAAGTCGGTGATCTGGCGGTTTTCGACATTGGCGGCAACAAGTTTCGGCTTATCGCTTACATCCGGTTCGAGAAGCAGATCGTTTACATCAAGGCGGTGCTAACCCATCGGGACTACGACAAAGGAGCATGGAAATCATGAACGCACACATCCAGGTCAAACACCTGCTCCCGGCGTGGGAGGCCTTCCGCAGCGCAACCAATATCGCCCCGATTCGTGATGCAGAGCACTATCAGCGGATGGTGTCCATGCTCGAAGCGCTGCTCGATGAGGCCGGCGGCAACGAAAATCATCCCGCGATGGGCTTGGTCGATATCGTCGGCGATCTGATCGAGGATTACGAAGCGGAGCATCACCCATTGCCCGATGTTACCGGCGTCCAGGCCTTGAAATTTCTGATGGAACAACACGGACTCAAGCAAGCCGATCTGAGCGAGATTGGCAGCCAAGGCGTCGTCTCGGAGATCCTTGCCGGCAAGCGGGATCTCAACGTTCGCCAAATCCGGGCACTCAGCGAGCGCTTCGGGGTATCCCCCGCGACATTCGTGTGAGGCAATTGCAACCCTGGTAGCAGAACGGTGTATAGCGAATTGTCTGCGAGGAGAACAAGCATGCTCGTCATACGTCTGCCCGATTCAATCGAGGAACGCCTGAATGCCCTGGCCAGCGAAACAAGGCGCACTAAAACCGCGTTGGCACGAGAAGCCATCGTCGAGTACATCGACGATCTTGAAGACTATTACCTTGCTGAAGCCCGCGCCCGCCTGAATCGCAAGACCATTCCCCTGGCCGAGGTGGAGCGCAAGCTTGGCCTTTGAGATTGCGCATGCTGGCCGAAATCGAGGCCAGTTGCTAAACCGCGCGCCGTAGCGCCAGCGCCAACTGTTCGACGCACGGGTATGTTGCTACTTCAACTGCGCGCCAGGAGATTTGGCTGAATACGTTCCTGACGAATCAGTCACGGACGGCAGTAGTCAAAAATCCCCACGGTAACTCCCGAGCCGAATCCGCTTGGTCACACGATGGTCACGGTTTAGTCACCGTTTAGTCACCGTTTGGTCACGGGGCTAACTTGATCGAAATCGCTGACCGTTGCTCTTCGTGCCTGCGTCGAATGCTCTATGACGACGAATTGAATCCTGGCTGAAAATGCCAAATAAGAATTTATTGACCGCCTTGAGTCAGCTTATCGCAGAATGTGCTTGCGATACAATGAGTTGGCGCGCTCGGCGGGGATCGAACCCACAACCCTGGCTTCGGAGGGAAAAGCAGATAGTAGTTTTTGACAGTTATTAAGTGGGCGCCAGAGATCCGAATACAAACTCTATACTTGATCTGACTGAATGCACTGAAAAAATCCGTCACCCACTTTGTGACATTCAACAACGCCGAATCACGATTTCGGGCAGATATGTCACAAACGATCTAACAAATCCACCATCCAGCTTGGGTTCTGAGAACCCGAGAAATGACTACTGCTCTGCTATAAGTATTGCATACTTTTCAAGAGTTGAATTATGATGCGGGCGTTGGCACCAGTAGCCGACTGGTCACGGGTCTCCGTTACGACCCGCTAAATTCGCGGATCAAAGTTCCACCGCGAGGCAGCACTGAGCTGCAAGTAAAACGAACGCCGGTTTTGGCGTTCACAGCGCCGTGAAAAGCGTCTGTTCTGGCTTGTGGGCGCCTAGTTCCCGCACGGACAGGCGTAGTGCGCCCAAAATTTCCCTCTCAAATTGAGCTCTAAAGGATTAGTCACCTTGGCTTTGCCTCGGTTGGCCCCGTCTGTTTAGGCCACTCGCCACTCGCTTCTTCCCGTAGCGACAAGGCTTTCCCACGCAAGCAGTTTCTTCCGCTCGTGCGTCACTTTGACGTCACCGGCTTTTTGTCGTCTTCGTTTTGGAGCTTGTTATGGATACCGTAACTTGTGGTGCCCCTATCGAATCGCCCACTGGCGAGGCTTGGACTCGCCCAGACATAGCCAAAACCCCGGCGAAATTCTCGCTAGACGCTGTACGGGATTGCCTCGACAGCTCGGGTGTCATGGTTCTTGACCAGCTAGTAAAAACATTCTTGCTTCCTGAATCCGGGGTCGGACTGCAGGGTCTGCTTGGCGAACTCAGAGCCGATCTGGCCGAGTTGCGCAATATTATTGATGTCCCGCCTTGGGCGAATTCCCTGGAAGATCTTCGGACCAAACTGATCGCTGGGTGGAGGGATGATCACGTACGTGACATGGGATCCCTCCGCAGCCAACGCAAAAGTCCGCTCCGCGATTTTTTGTCACCCCTCGGTAAAAGCCTGACAGCCAAGCGTCACCGCGCTGTTCGGGCGGTACGCGGGCTTCTTGCCCTCAAGTTGCTTGCCGGTAGTGATCAAATTTCTGCGGACCTGACCGGGGAGCTCAATCGCTGGCTCGGCGGTGATGGTCCCGAGTCTCTGGTGCCGGAAGGCATTCAGGCCCACCAACTGAGAGAACTTCGGCAGTGCTATGAAATTGACTCCCAGACTGCCCGACTGATTGTGCATTTGATCCAGGCACTCGAAGCAAAACTGAACAATCCGTTTGAGGACCAGGGACCAGCTGCAACCTTTGTGGCACCTACAAAAAAGGTCGCAGAGGTCGAGGACGATGAAGATGATGACGGCGAGCCTGCTTCGTCCGAGGAAAGGACTCCTTCCGATCCCCTCCGTGGCTTTCTCGCCGAACCTGGGAAGGCCGGCGTCAGGGTGTTTTCTGGGGTTCCCACCTATCACGGGATGCAGCCCTATGAACTTGACCTCAGCATCCCGCTGGTCATCCGTCAGTGGGAGAGCACTTGCGGTGAGGAAGGCCTAGCCGCACTTCTGACCATCTTCACCCGCGTGCTTCCAACCCGGTTCTCCAAAATTCCACTCTCCCATGCCAACGGTGCCGGCATCTGGATCGATGTGGAGGCAGGCTGTATCTGCGTGAACTTGGACGAGGTAATTTCAAGCCATCCCGAAGGAAAGCCGTTTCAGCGCTCCCCCAATGACCGCATGGTGAGAATTCCACTGCCGCTTGAAGTTGCCATAGACCTGCGATGGCGCGCAAGCAAGGTAGGCAATCCTCCGAGCCTTGATCAGTTGTTTGAAGGGGACATGGCAGTTCTTGCCAAAACGACTAAGTCCATGCTCCGGAGGCTTTCGCTGACGTCTCACCGGCCGACCCTGACTCGCCTCTCCAAAACCTGGTCACGCTACATTTTGTACAAATGCCATGACGAAGCATATGCCTCCGCAATCGGGATCGACTTCACCATCGGCACGAGTGCCAATTTCAATTACTTCACGATGCGCGGAACCCGGTGCGCTGACATTCTCGGCAAGGCCTACCGAAGCATTGGATTTTCGGGAAAGTTGTCCGTAGAAACCCTTGAGGACACTGGCTCACTTTGGCTCCCCGATATTGAGAACGTCGGTGCATTTCTGAACTCGACCTTCGCGGAAACGAGCAGGCAAATCAAACTATTGCCCAAGCGGGCGACGAAGAAAAGGCTGTTCGCCGCGCACAACAAGGTAGCCACCAGAATCAATGCCGTCCTGAAATTGCTGTTGGGCGGAAGGGCATTAACCGAAGAAACCATCGCTCGGTCCAGGATCGATCCCGTCAGTGGTGTGGCGGTCAACACGGACAAGCGCACCGCGCCTTATCACGAGCGCAGACTCGCCTTCTTGTGTCCGACCCTGCGCAGTTGGCTCAACACCTACCTCTTGTGGCTTCAGCTCGTTGCCTACCGTCTGTATTCGGAAGACCGTGCGCTCGCCAACAAAATCGCAACCGCGATCGACATCAGTCCCGACGGTGACGTTCATCCGTTGCTATTCCGGTTCGGGGAAAAAGGTGAAGTCATTCCACTGGGCGCTGGCGATTTGACCGCGCTCTATAGTGAGCACGACATCAAAAGCAATGGAGGTCGGCATTTTCTCGACTGGCTTTTCCGGGAGGCCGGGTTGGATAGTGCCGCAATCATGGGTTGGATGGGGCGTGGCTATCCTGGCCAGGAAGCTTTCTCTAGTTGGAGCGCGGCCGTTCCCCAGGAATCCCTGCAGGCTTGCGCTGATGTCATTGAAAATTGGCTCAACACCCTGTCCTTACCTCCCGCACCGGACCTTTCGCCGCGCCCGTTTCCCTTTGTGGCGACCAGGACCAAGCTGCCTCGATACATCCCCAGTCTGCTTCAGTCCTCACCAGAATGGCCCGACGATCATCCTTCTCGTCGAGCGGAGCCATGTCCTTTTCAGGACGGGACCGTCGTCCTCGCCAGCAACTATGAAAAATTGTTCCGTACTTGGCGCCGGCATGCCCCGCCCAGTGGGTGGCTTGGGGTCGCACTGAGCCTGGTGATTGAGGATGGTGTCATCCATCGGGACGAGCTTGATGGGCTGTTACACGAGTTGCAAACAGGGACACTCTATCGGCATGAGCGGGAAAACTTTGTCGATTGCGTGCCGGCGAGCCTTGGGATCCGGAGAACCAGATTTTCCGAGACCACGGTACGACTGGTGCACAACGTCCTCGAACCGAGCCAGACCCCGGCCACCCTTGCTGACCTCGACAAGACTCTCGATGAATTCCTGAATCAGGGACTTCCTGAAGCCGCTGGTCGAGGTTTCGAGTTTGTGATGACGTGTGCGTCCGCTTGCTACGCGATACGAATGCCCGGTGTTTTGTATGGATGGGTGCGAGGTTTTCGATTCACACGTACTTCGCGACCGGAAACCGTCGCCCGGCATATGTTCGGATTGATCGAGCATCCGCGGTTTGATACTCGCCGGCGGCAGCATCGCAGGCCAGCGCGCAGCCAAAGAGAGATTCAGCAAGCCTTGACGAGGGCGGCACAGCAAGTCCATCGACATAGGTCTCACAAGAGTCAGATTGAATGGCTGCGAAACTACTTGGGGGCCATTCTTCCAGACTTTGAGACATCCAGTCAGGGATATACCACTGCGAGCTTTCTGCTCTATCTCTGCCAGAGCCAGAAAAATATATTCACTATCGTTCGGTATGAGACTGGGGTACGAAGGTTTCTGGAGAAGACGGTGGTTGCGTTGGCAGAGTTCGGATCTTCGCAGGTTGATTGGAGGTCCCTGGTCACGTCCTGCCTGGAAAACGATGACGGTTCGATCAATGAAAGCCCGGATCGCACCGCAATCAATCATGCACTCGGATGGATGGGAATCGATTTGCGATCGTTTCGGCGCTCAGGACCACCCCCCGCTTCACTTAAATACGCTGAAATGCCATCCCTCAGTGAGGGAGAAATCGCCGTCCGTATGCTCAGGGGTCTGCAGATCCGTGTTGGTGACGATTGGCATCTGGCGGCTGTCGCGTTGCAGTTGCTGCTTCGGCAGCCGCATCGGTGGGATGGGATAGAAAATTTGCGTTTGTGTGATGTGTTTCTGAAGTGTGACCATCCTCATCTTGTGATCACCTGGGAGGCGGGGGCGGACCTAAAGACAGGAAATGCGCCGCGCATACTGGAGATATTCGAGGAGGAACTTGTTGCCAATCTCGAAGAGATATGTACGCAACGTGAAGCACGATTTCCGAACGATGGCCTCGTCCGGATCTTCGGGGATAGCGATGATCCGCGAACGACTCGGACAGCCCGGCGAATTCATGCCCTGATCTGCGAAGCGCTGGTTCGCGCGACCGGCTCCGCTGTGATCCGACCGCACGACCCTAGAGACTGCGTCATTTCCAGGGAAATCGATTCCCTGCTGAACCCGTTCAAGGCATCACGTCTCCAGCGGACCCTGGAGGCCCGCCAGGGTATGTTTCGCGTCACGGTTGCGGCGGGGCAAAGCGCCCCTGACGTGCCAATGGAAAACTACGCCCACAACTTCGATGTCCATCGCCGCAGCTGGGTCACCAAGATCAATGACGATCTGAACTGCAAACCCTCCACGAAGTTTTTGTCAAAGGTAACCGGGGTTCCCGAGGCTACGTACAGGAAGCGGATCTCTCGGCTTGGTACTTCACAATTCGACGTATTTGAAGGTTTCGATCCCGTCTCTGTACCCACCACTGGCGTAAAGCTAATCCAACTCTCAAGCTTAGTCGTGGAGGGCCAGTATCAGCTTCCTTGGAATCCTGACTTCGTCGGTGAAGATGTCTCAACGGGCTCAGCGCTGTATGTCGGATTGAGGCTCCTCGGCGAATCGGAAAATGCCTCGCAGCTTGCCTCCAAAATGACATCGGATTCCGCCCGGGCGTTAGAAAAAGGCATCACTGCGCTGAATCGCCGCCGCGTCTCACTTCTTAAGGCCCGAGAAGATATCAACCGGGATGTGTTTGTTGACGAGGTGCTTGGGTGTGGCTTGGCCATCGCGATGGAAGCCGCGTCTCCGCACCCCGCCGCCATCAACCGTCTGGTGACCGTCATGTCCGAAATCGGGGATCCGTGGGGCTTCGCGAATCCTGAAGACCTTCTTGAATTGAGGCCCTGGGTCGGGGCCTGGCGGGCAAATGGTATCGAGCTGGAAGCCGATCTAAAGCCCGGCAGCAATTCCTCCATGGACAACTATATCCTGGATCGCTGGGACGACATTGGCATTATGCGATCGAAAGGATTGCCATCTCGATATTTCAAGCGAGGTATTCAAGCATCACTCAAGTTCTTGCCCGAAAAGGGACCCAAAGCCCCCGGCAAGTCGCGGGCATCACCCCAACTTTCATTCTTAGTAAGTGTTTGTGCTCTTTCCATTTTGTTGATGACCCAAGGAGACGCGCCATGAAGAAAAATTCGGAGAGTAAGCCCCGGAAAAAATACCTAAGGAATAGCAGGATGAGAAAGCTCGATCTCAAGTGCCTGCAGACCAACCGTTTCGGCGTCGTTTCTTCGACGGATGCGGCGTTCCCCGGGCATGCGGTAACGCTTGCAAGTGCAATTCAGCAGCTCAACCAAGCAGGTGCCGATCTCAAACGGGTGTGTCCTCAAACTGCATATGGCGAGGTGATTATTGAGCTTCCTGCCCGCTGTAAGCTGAAGCTCGTTGTCCCGGCAACGGATCAAGGCTCGCTTGATGTAGCGCGCAATCCCGAGCATCCAGTTGATGCCGTTACCAATGAAGATCAGACGTCCAAGGACTCTGATCAAGTTGAGCTATCGAATCATCGGGAACCTTCACTGCCGATTGCAGAATCGTCGCTTGCTGAAGCCCAAAAAATTGCTGAATGTGCCTCAAAGATATCGATGGCAGCGGTGGATGTCGGTAACCAGCTCGTTGATCAAGCGGAAGCGAGTAGTATCACGCTGGAAGACGCTGTTGCAAAGCTCGCAGAGAGCCCAGATGAGAAGGTCTCGCGAAATAGCTACGGGCGTTCCGGCGGTCAGGCGCAAACCATTCGGTATTCGGCCTTGGGGGAAAGGACGCTCGGGGGGAATCATATTGTTGCAGCGGACGCTCTGTCGACCGATACGTACTCGCTTGCCGGTTGCCATCTCATTCAAGGCCGACGAAATGGAGGCTACATCTTGGAAGGCAACTCCCATGACCCGGAGTGGATTCGTTTGTCACTCCTTCAACTGGGCGAGATTGAAGTGGTTGATGACAAGAACACGCGTGAAATGGAATTGCTTGGATACGCGTTGACTTCGAATCATACGGTTGACATAGATGTCTGTTTGGCCGAGAAAATTAGGAACAAGCGGCGCTGGCTAAAGCCGTTAGCAATCCACAACCGCTCTGAAATCATAGCGAGGACTAGAGACCGGCTGGATCTGCTAGAGGAGGACTAGATCAACCGCGCACTAGACCTCAACCACTAACACAGAGCAATCGATCATTGATGGCAGTTTTGGCCTTTCGGGCTTCTACGGTCAACGGCATGCATCCACCTTATGTAGATCCACATAAAAGGCGGTGCTCGGCCAGTGGCCAGTGTCAAAAGCCTGGCTTTTGCCGCTGTAAGCATCGGAATCGTCCATTCCGTGCACCAGCCACGCTGCATGCTTGACCGATGCTTGCTTCCCCTCCGGGTCAGGACGCGGTGGCGCCACTGAACGCCTTGAGCAACTTGCTTAATTTGTGGCTTGGCAATCGCCCTGCAATGCGAAGCAAGGCCGCGATATTGTCATCAGGTTCATAGAGGTAGGACACGGGAACCTTCAGTTCAGCTGCCAGCCGCTGCGCAGTGAGCAGATCCGGGACGTGTTTGCCACGCTCATACTGATTGATCCGGGCGCTGGCAACGAACTGATCGATCCCGGCAAGAACACCCAGTTGTTTCTGAGAAATACCGACCGCTTCGCGAGCCTCCCGTAGCCGCCTGGCGAACGTCGCCTTCCCCTCCATGTTTAGTCCCCTTTGATGAGGACTAAGAGAGTCTTAGGAAACCGATTGACGGCATACTAAGGATTGCTTAGTATGCCCACCTGATAACCATTCAATTAGTGCGGTTACCCGGAGGAGCAGACATGAATTGTGCAGAACACATCGAGTTGGGCGCGGTAGGCACCTGCAACAGTTGTGGGAGGGGACTTTGTGCCGACTGCGTATCGGTATTTACTCCGCCGCTCTGCGGGAACTGCGCCTTGGCCATTAACCAGAACGTTTCCACGTCGCTGTGGAAGCAACTGGCGTTGATGGCTGCCCTTGGGATCGTGACCCCTGTCATTTTGTGGGGTCACGTGCCGCCGGCAGATCTCGTCCTGTATTCCTTGATGGCAGTATTCTTCCCGCCGGGATGGAGTTTCCTGCGGCGCTATTTCGCGCCCAGCGGCGGCTATATCTTTATGTCCATGCGCTGGCTGAACTTGGCGCTGCAGGCGGGAGCAGCAGCGGTGATTGGTATCGTGGTCGGTCCAATCTACCTCTACAAGGCCTGGAAGGAATTGCGGACCGTACGCGATACGCAGCGGTCAGTGGGCGGGCAGTAGTCTGCTGCCCGAAGTTTGCACTTGGATCGAAAGATCCCGAATTGGCGCAGGCCACTACGATTGCGGCATTCGGACGCTGTTGGTTGAAGGTTCCTAAAGACACCTTCAATGCCACTCCGCCCCCGCAGTTTTCGCTGGCCCGCCCTCCTCCTCACCGGCCTCGCCCTGCACGCCGTCGCGCAGGCAGCGGACCCTGTCCGGCGTGGCAGTTCATACTTTTCCACCCAGCCTGCCGACGGCCGCCAGGATCTGCAACACGGCTGGCCGCCGCTGGGCGCGGAGTACACTCCACCGCAGCAGTCGGATGCCACGGCCCCGCCCACGCCTACGGATCGCGCGCCACTTGCGGCCGCCATCGCGGGCGTGAATGCGGACCTTGCGCTGGCCATCCTGCGCAATGACATTCCGGGTACCCAAGCCCTGCTCCTGGCCGGCGCCAACGTGAACTGCACCGACTGCGCCGGTGGGCAGCACGCCGGGCAGACGCCGCTGATGCTGGCCGCCCGCTACGGTGCGGCAACCTCGCCACAAAACCATCTGCTGCGCCTCCTGTTGCGCCACGGCGCAAACCCGAATGCACGAACCCCGGCGGGCCACACGGCCCTGTTTTTTGCTGCGCAGGCGGGACTGCGCCTCGACACCGGGGCGATCGACACGGTGACTGAGTTGCTCCATGCCGCCGCCGATCCCGCCGTGGCGGCGCAGGACGGCAGCACGGCGATTTTCTGGTGGGCGGCGGGCAGCATCGATGCTCGCGAGCATCTCTATCCGCAATCCCGCGATACGATCTACCGGGATTTTCTGGCGATCGCCAAATCCTTCCACGCGCGAGGCGCCGATCTGTCGCAGCGCGAGGCACGCCATGGCATGACGGCGCTGCATGTCGCGGCAATGCACTGCAATCCGCACGGCGTCCTGCTGACGCAGGCCATCGGCGTCGATGCCGCGACCGGCGACAGCCGCCTGCTGACGCCGAAGGAACTGGTCGAGCGTCGCATCCGCGACGAAGGCGAAAGCCGCACCTGTCACCAGACGCTCGAGGCCCTGGACAACAAGGCCCTGGTCAATCACTGGAAGCGCATCGCCTTCCAGGTGGCACCGCTGATCCCCGCGGGACGGTGATTCCATGAAGTCCATCCCCAGTTCATTTGACCGTCTGGCCGCGATGACTGTCCTGCTGACCACAGGAGAAATAGTCGGTCGCCATGCCTTGAACAGGCTGATATGGTTTGCCGACCTCGTCCACTTCCTTCAGCACGGCCGCACCATTTCCGGCGCGGTCTATTCGCGCTGGCCGTTCGGCCCCGAGGCCAACGAGATGGACACGGTGCGTCGGGTGCTGATCAGGGATGGCCTGATCAACGAACATATTCAGGAATCCAGGTGCTATCGTGTCCATGCGTATCAGGCGAGGAGAAGGAATATCGATTACGGCCTGCTGAGGCAGGAGTTCGCGGCATCCGAGCTGCGGACTCTGAAGGCGGTGGAACGGGTTCTGCGCGGACAGCCGGGTGGCTACCTGTCGGCCATGGCACGTCGCTTCGAACCCTGGATCGGCACCCGACCCGGCGACGATCTGGAATGGCGGCGTGCGCAGTCGGATGCGAAGTTGCAGCAGTGGATGGCGTCGCTGGGCCTGATTCGGAAACCGGTGAGTAGCCCCTGCTGGCCACCCGGGGACGCCATTGCGTGCACCTTACAGCCATACCCCAACAATTGACCGCAGCGAATTCTGCGCCTAGGATCATTGTCGTGAGAAAGCATGTTGCCGATCTTCCGCTCAACATAATTCTGCGTTCTGCCCAATCGGTTACGCGGAAAGCTGCCGTCGACGCCGTTGATGCGGGTCGCGTAGTGACTGGATGGAAGGATGGGAAGCTTGTTGAATACGGACCTGGTGCTCTTCCTCTCGTGCAAACAATTCGTGACGAGAATACCTCCGAAGACCATGTCCCGTATTGCTCGCGTCCTTAAGGCGATCTGCCGATCTCTCCCATACAGCTGACGTTGGTGACCGGATGCTCCCAGCCCTCAAGCTCCGTAGTGGCTGTGAATAATCCCTGGGCACGACCGGCGGCCAACTGATCCAGAACCCGTCGCTCGGCACTGTTTTCTGTCGGTCCAGTCTTCGGCCTTATGCAAAGCTTTCCATAACGGCTGAAACAGCTTCCTGCCGACCCGGTTACTCTTGAAAGCCAGAATCCAGCCCCATGCTGAAACAAGATCGGCTACCGATCAACCTGACAGGCTCTCCACAATAGCAGCCGCCTCTACCTTGCCCAACTTTCTCACGGCCGCTATCGCTGGCATTTGTCCATTGCGCGGTCGTGAGCCACCGGTCTCCCAACCGTAAATCGTATGACCAGAAACGCCAAAGAGTTTGCCCATACTCTCAGCTGATAGGCCCAGGCGTTTGCGCTGCGCGGCCATGCTTCTAGCGCTGTAGCGGATCTTAGTTTCACCACTGCCATTACCGTCAAGCCTCGCGCCGTCGGGTGTTGCCTTAGCCATCGACTTCCCGACCTTAGCTACTTGCCGCTCCAGTTCTGCGACCTTTCGCTTCAGCGCCGCAATTTCCGAGCGGTAATGCGCTGTGGCCTTCTTGAGGCTTTCGGTCTCCGCACGAAGTTCCCTGCGCGCAATCCGTGTGATTTCTAATTTGAGGACGGTGGCGAGATTTGCCATGGGTGTTCCCTATTAGGACAAAAGATTAGCGTAGCAGATGTAACCCGATAATTAATGTAACGGCCAAGGGCTTTGTCAGCTTACTGATCGCAATGGTGCCGCTCACGTTGATTTGCTGCGCGCCGGGTTCACGGCCCCAGCCGCAGATCGAATTCACCTCTGCATATGGTTGCTGCACGTAGCGACGCTGCCTTCGGAAAACACACATTCTTGGACACACGCTCTTCCCGGCAAATGCCGGCGGACTTGCCAAAAGGGCAGATAGCCGATGTCCGTCGGCGCACCAACAGGAGATGGCATTCAATGGCCATGCCGTTGACGATGCAATCTTCAACGCCACATCCCGGAGGTGCCCCATTGCCCGCTTTCGGGCTGTCTGCACCGAGGGCCCAGAAGCGCCAGCAGGGCTGCGGTCGCGGTTTGCGGAGTCGCCTTTGCTATGCTTCCACCTTTCCACTTTTCACTGGCCGGCGCCGCTGTCTGGGCCGGCGAACCCAATTTACGGAGTGGCTCTCATGGCCTCTATGCAAGAACAGTTTTTGAAAGCCGGTCTGGTCGACAAGAAGAAAGTCAATCTGGCCAACCAGGAAAAGAACAAACAGAAAAAAGTCGAGCGCCATACCGGCACGCAAACTGTCGAAGATGTGCGCTTGGCTGCACTCGAAACGCAACGCAAGAATGCCGAGCGGGCCCGCGAACTGAATGCCCAGCGTGATGCGGCCACCATGCAAAAGGCGATCGCGGCGCAAATTGTCCAGATGGTGCAGAAGAATCGTCAGAGCAAGGGTGGCGGCGACATTGCCTACAATTTCACCCATGGCAATAAAATCAAGCGGCTGTATGTGTCGCCCGCGGTCCAGGCGCATTTGATGGCGGGGCGCCTGGTGATCGTCTGCCAGGGCGACGCCACCGAACTGGTACCCAAGATTATCGCGGACAAGATAGCCGAGCGCGATCCCTCGATCGTCGTGCGCGTGAACAAGACCAGCGCCGAAATTGATGCAGACGATCCGTATGCCGCCTTCCAGATCCCGGACGACTTGATGTGGTAGCTCGGTCGACCTGCCTAGCGCGGACCGGGAAGTGCGGCAAATGCCGGATGGTTGCAAATCTCCTTCGAGGCCAGCATCATTTGCAGCACCAACCGCTGGCCCTTGAAGGTATCGGATTCGCTGAAAATGGCCTTGAGCCGAACCATCTCTAAGCAGGCGTTGCATTCGACGATATGCAGGTCGGCCAATGGGCTCGCCATGTACTGACGACATTGGGGCCACCGCAACTGCCAATCAACAACGCGGGCCTCATGCACACTCCGGCGCCGCTATGGGAGATACTCGAAGGAAGCGTGAGTTGAAGTTCGCACAGCCTTGGCAATCGGCGCATCTACAGCCAAGTTCTAGACCGACCAAACACGCTGCGCCTATTCAGGCCGCAAGATGTCTATCAATTCGGCGTCAAGCTCACCGCACAACTTGCAAAGAATCAGCAGCGAGGGATTGCCAATGAATGGTGCAGACATTTCGGGCCCATCGCAAAATGGAAGGGCAGCGCTGCAACAGCGGTACGGCTATCACGACTCCTCCCCTGCCGATTGCGCGACAATCTTCCCGGCAGTGTTCACCTCCGGCCCCCACCCCAGCCTCGTCAGCGCTGCCGCAGCGCACCGCATCGCCGCTTCCCTGGTGCTCTCGCGAGAAATCCTGAACTCGCTCTCACCCAGCAACTGCAGGCCCGCCTTGCGCAAAGTGATATCGCCATCATCGACGACGTACAAGCCGCGGCCATCGGGCGCCGTAATCAGCCGCGCGTAAGTTCCTTTGCCATCCAGCCCCTTGAACTGGACCCGCCACCCCTGTTCATCGAGTTCGATCTCGTCAATTCGGAACGTCATCATGGTTCCTTTCCAGAAAATGAGTGTTTTGTTGTCGACCGAAGCTCGCCGCTGGGCGACCTCCACGGCGAAGGCCAACAAAATCATCAAGTGCGTCGGTCATGATCGGTGCTTTCCCTTCGTGTCCCCGGCAGCGTCCGGCTCCTGCCGGCTGGCAAGCAGCGCTGCGGCCACACGCTCGTGATAGGCAAGATAGTGGGCCAGGCCATTCCTCGTCACGATCCCCTGCGCCCAGTCCCTCCCCCAGCAAATCATCAGATGGGGCACCGGCGGCTGACGGCAGTCGCAGGGGGCGATGTACGCCCCTGTTCCCCACTCCACCAGCGTTCCATCCATCACGCGGTGAAACTGCGGCAATTCGCTGAGGCGATCAAGGGCGGCCTGCTGTTCGGCAACGTCGGCGTAGTCGGCGGGGTCGATACCCGGATGCACACCCTTGCGATCCGCAGCCGCCTTCCCCTCGGTCGCCGTATCCCTGGCCGTCGAGCGCTTGCCTCGCGTCAGCAGCAACACGGTCAGAACGACCAGCACGCAGATCAGCAGCAGGCCCAGGATGTTCCAAAGATAGGGAGCGATATCGTGGAGGCTCACTTGCGGGCCTCCCGCGTCACGTAGGTCCGATGTCCCAGATGCGGGTGGTAGCGGCCAAAGCCTTCCCGCCCTTCCTTCGGCGCACAGAGGCGGTGCAAATCCTCATGGCCCGACAGACGGTCGGCAATGGACAGCAGTTCCGCTTCGAGGCTGCGCGGCTCACGCAGTCCCAGCCAACTCGGCGCGCCGTGCGCGGCGTTGAGCATGTGGAGCAGACCCAGCCAGGTCGCTTCGTCGATGATCACGCCGCCGCTCTCTCGGGCCACGGCCAGCCACTCGATCAGGGTATCGCGGTGACCGACCAGTTCGCCGCGGTCGGAGAGACGGAAGCGACGGCCGCCACGGTCGTAGCGATACTCGGCCGCCTTGGCGACGTCGTGCAGCAATCCGCCGGCGATGAGCAGGGGGCCATTGGCCAGCACGCACATCTGCCCCAGACGGCTCGCACGCTCGGCCACCTCGACACTGTGACGGAAGTTGCCCGAGGGCTCGTTGTGGTGGCCGCGGATGGACGAGGGGCCGGTCACGAAGCGGTGCAGGCGGTCGCTGTCCCACAGGACTGCATTGACCAGATGGCCCAGCGGACGCGGCAGGGCTTCCCATACAGCCGCGGCACGGCGGGCCAGATTCTGATCCTTGACCCAGCCAGGCAGGATGGTCTCGAACAGATTGAAGGACGGCATCGGCTTCGTCACCGGCAGCAGACGCTGGATCCGTGTCGCACCGTCACTGCTGTGCGTGCTTGCAGCAGGGCGGATGCTGACCAGGCCATTCCGATGAAGACGCGTGTCGACCTGCTGGGTGATCCAGTCCACACAGAGACTCCCCTTGCGGTGATAGAGAACCGCCCGGTTCACGATCCTGTCGTGTTCGAGCAGGCGGCTCAGGGACTGGATACGCATGACAGCAGGCAGGACATCGAGCAGATCAGGTGCTGGCGCCGAACGGGACGACGGCGAAGCCGGGATGTCGGTGTCGCTATCGGCATCGAGAGCTGGCAGATCGAGATCGAAGGAGAGATTGGCGAAGGGATCGTCGCGCAGCGCATGATCACCGCTCACCTGCGAATCCGGAAGGTAGGCCTCGATTGGCGGAAACGGAAAGGCGTGCGTGATTGCGTTGGCAGCGTTGCTCAGAGCGGAGGGAACGGAAGGGTTATTCATGGCTGAATTCCTTTGCAAGTTCGTTGGAGGTTGGCACCGGGGTGGGTATGGCCGGAGCGGGGGCCGGAGTTGCGGCGACGGTGCCGCTTTGCAGGAGCAGGCGCTCGAAGGCCGAGCCGTCCTGGCGGGTGAGGTTGGGCACGAAGCGGGCGTAGACCCGGAACAACATTTCTGTCGTCGTGTGTCCCAGTTGCATCGCGATCCACTGCGGCGATTCACCGGAAGCCAGCCACAGGGTGGCTGCCGTATGCCGACATTGATACGGCCGCCGAGGCGTGATGTCCAAATATCGGAGAAGGGGATACCAGACGCGGTTCGTGACATTCTTGTGCGCCAGCGGCTTTCCATCCCGATTACAGAAGACAAACTTCGACTTCGACCGAGTGGCTCTCTCCTGCATCCGGAGCACGTCAAACACCACTTGGCTCATCTGAATATCACGCTGGCTGCCGTCGGTCTTGGTGTATTCCTCTTCGCCGTTCACTACGGTTTCGCGCACGAGGATCAGCCGACGGTCAAAATCCACATACTTCCATTGCAACCCATCGATTTCGCCGGTGCGCATGCCAGTGAAGAAACGCATGGTGAAGTAGTTCCGGTAGTCGGAGCGCACGGTATCCAAGATCAGCTTGACCTCATCCAGGCTGAAGGGCTGTACATCGGCCCTGCGCACCTTCAGTTGTTTGATGTTCTGGAACGGCATGCGAAAATCAAATCGGTCGGCCGCTTCGCACAGGATCATCCGTAACGGAGCCAACAATTTGTTGATCCGCCGGTTGGAAAGCATGGTGTCTTTTCCCCGCGCCTGGACTTTGGCGAGATCAGCGCGGAAGGAAAGAATGTCTGCCTTGGTGATTCGACCGACCACCTTTTCCCCGAAACGGGGAATGATGACCTTGTCAAGATCCAGGCGAATGGTTGCGCGGTGTGACTTGCGCCATTCCACCGATTTCTCTGCAAACCAGATCTCGGCAAAATCCTTGAGCAGAGGCGTTGAATCGAGTGCCGGGTTCAGCGCGGGGTACGGTACGCCAGCGACTGCCGCTGCGACCGCCTTGACCGCAGTTGCCATGGGTGTGTCATCGACCTTGGCAATTTGCTTACTGTTGGGGAATATCCGGCCATAGTCGAAGGTGCCAAGGCTGATCTCGGACTCGATGCGATCGAGTAGCTTCTGGACTCTCTTGCGATTGGCCGGCGTGTCCGGCAAGGCGGTTTGCTCGCGCCGGCGTTGGCCCTGATAGTAGAAATCTACTATCAGGTTTCCAGTTTCCTTGCGAACCTGGATGCTACCCATGATGGGTCTCCTTTCTCACGTTAGAAATATTGGGTTGGGTGAGCGCCAATCAGCCGTGGTAGACGGCGCCGTTGGCCATCGGGATCGTCAGCGCATCGGTGGGCGACTTCATGTCGTGTTCGATGGCTTCCCAGATGTAGAGGATCTTGCGGCCGCCAAAGGGGCGGAAGTAATGCACACCCTCAAGCAGGACGGAGTCCTTCAGGCGCTCGCGGATGGTGCGGGTGTCGTACTTGATGCGGGCCGACAGTTCGTCGGTGGTCAGGTAGGTCTGAGGCATGGCATTTCTCCATGGATAAAGTGGGCTTTGAATGATGCATATACGCTTCATGCAAAGCCTATTCTATGCATGTTCGGACGTTTGTCAACATCTTCTGATACATTTACGCTTCACGTGACGCTAGAAGGCTTACGACATGCTTCGCTTCAGACTCAAGGAGCTGATCGCCGAGAAGGAATTCAAGGAAGGGCGAGTTGTCACGATGCTCGAGATCGCTAATGCTACCGGCATACATCGGATGACGCTATCAAAGCTGTCAAACCACCGGGGCTATAACCCGAGTGCCGATATCCTCGACCGGCTATGCACCTATTTTGGATGCCGGATTGAACAGCTGGTCGAACATCTGCCTGACGAAGCGGTCACGGAGAGCAGTAGTCAAAAATCCCCACGGTAACCCTCGAGCCGAATCCGCTTGGTCACACGATGGTCACGATTTATTAGTCACCGTTTGGTCACGGGACTAACTTGATCGAAATCGCTGACCTCTGCTCTTCGTGCCTGCGTCGAATGTTCTATGACGACGAAATGAATCCTGGCCGAACATGCCAAATAAGAATTTATTGACTGCCTTGAATCAGCGAATCGCTGAATGGCCACGGAGTCGGAGGAAACGTTGGTCGTTGTTGATGCGGCGACCCGCTTTGTTTCTCAAGGTGGAAATTGGAGGCCCTCGGGAAAGTTGGCACGCTTGATTGATCAAGCAGCCCTGGATCGCATCAAATACACGCGGCTGTAGGGGGACATTGCTTCAGGTGCCGTTACGGATTCCGAAGCTATCGCAGAACAATCGTTTCTTGTTACTGGTAGTTATCGAGAATGACATACGCCAATTTCGAGCAGCGCCATCGTCTTTATTTGCGCGACAGCAACAAGTCCCCTATCGTTTGCGATTCCGCAAGAAATCTTGAACCTATCGCCCATGAATGTGAGACCCGACGACGCAATTCAAGCCTACCTGAAGACCGGCGAGCACGATCCGATGTTTTTTGCCTGGCCCGGAAACGGTGTCCTCGACAAGTCACGGATCGGCACTGCAAATCTTCGAGACGCACTCATCGTCGAGGTATTGCGGCGGACCAAAAACCAGCAAGGTCCGGCCATCCCCGATGGCATGGATCTCCATAAATTTTCACGGCAGAAGTTCTGTGCAATGGTGAAGGGGCTCTTCCCTCGGTCCGAGCAGGAGATCGTGCTGTCCGTGCTTGAGCGCTCGGTCGTGTTCCTGACGCCAGAAAATATCGTATCGGTTCTTCGAGAGATGGCCTGGCTCGGTACGACATGGGACCTGGCGAACCTTTATCTGGCAAGCTGCTCGGTGGAACTGCTTGCGGAGGATGCCCCCCAGCTTCTCGGGCTCGGTATCGGAACCACCTGCTATGTCTCGACTGACTATTTCCATACCAAGAACCACTTCGAGGACTACGTACTTCATGAGGCCGCGCATGTTTTTCACAACTGCAAGCGCGAATCCCTGGGGCTGCCGTCCTCACGTCGCAGGGAATGGTTGCTCGAGATCGAGTTTAGGAAACGCGAAACCTTCGCCTATGCCTGCGAGGCATACAGCCGGATTCTCGAACTGGGCGTTGATCAGAAACATCGACAAGAACTATTGGCGGAATTGGCGCTGAAACCATTACCCGGAGATGATCGCGTCGACGGCGACGAGTATCTCGACATTCTTGGCGAAGCCGTGGCAGCACGCAATGGCTGGAAGCGCATTCTTAGTCGCTGTTCACCCGAACAATCTTGCATCAGGGTTCGACCGTAATCACCGTTCTTTCCAGAGGTCGCCGACCTGGCACTCCAGTATCGTCATCAAACCCTCAATGACCTCCTGACTCCAGTGCTGCGTCTTGCCGTCTATAAGGCGACCAAGCTGCGCAATGGAAATGGAAACACCGATGTCCTCCATGCGGCGTACCAGCTCCGAGACGGAGCGCACATTGCGTTCGGCCATCAGCACACGAACGCGCCACACGACGGCGCGGCGGGGATTCGATTTCTTTTTTGGCATGAGCGGATTGTAACAATGTTGCATCCAAGCAACAATTATTTGCACGCCATGCAAAGTATTTGCAAATAGTTGTTGATTCGTGTCAACGCCTTCCGCATAATGTGCGTTATCGAGTGGCGGGCGTATTTCCCCCAACAACTTAACCAGGAGTTCGACGTGCATCATTTACGGGTCACCATCGGCAGAACAAGCAAGCGGCAGGCGATAGCCATGTCCTTGCGCGCCCTGTCGTCCGTACTTGGTACGTCACCCGCAGGCTGCCCAATTTGTGCGCCGTTTGGATATGAGCACAAGGATTGGAACAGACAGGCAAGCATCCCGGATGGAGATGGATAACTCCAACTGATAGATCGAAAGATCGAAGGCCACAAGGCCCGGATGCTCCGAACAGGACTCCGGGCCTTGTGCATTTTCAAAGCAGGTTTTTGGGTGTGTGGCAGAGCGGTTGAATGCGCCTGACTGTAAATCAGGTCTCACGAGGCACGGTGGTTCGAATCCATCCGCACCCACCAGTTACGGTAGTAGCCAAGGAAACGGGAAATGAGCAACGAACTGAAACAACTCATCGAGACAACCCGCAAAGCGTGGGGTCTGGGCAAGTAAACATAGTCCTGGTGGAAGCTCATCAGGCCCATCCCGGAATAGCCGGGCACTGGAACGATCTCTAACAATTCGGGAAGGTTGTAGAAGCGCTGGCGGCGGGTGTGCCGACGTGCGGGACAAAGCGGTGTTCGCTGTCGGGCATGGGGCCTGGCAGGTGAGATAACACGCGCATTGGCTGCCAGCGTTGTAGTTTGCGGACATAGTTCAGTTGGCAGAACGCGACCTTGCCAAGGTCGAGGTGATCGGTTCGAGACCGATTGTCCGCTCCAACAGGCGAGCGCCTTTCGATCCCGATCTGGTACATCGGGAAGCGATGCGCACGGGACGAAATCGGATACCGGGTACCACCGCCGATTCGTCGATTCGGACTGCCGGAGGCTTCCGTTGCGAGGAGCCGGCCGAAGGGTTCTCACCTGTTGGAAATATGCCGACGTGGCTCATTGGTAGAGCAGCGGATTGTCTATCCGCCTCATGAGAGTTCGATTCTCTTCGTCGGCGCCAATGGACCGTTCGACTTCTGGTGAGGTCACCACCCTTTCAAGGTGGCGAGGTTGGGTTCGAATCCCACACGGTCTACCACTTCACTGCGGACATGGCTCAGATGGTATCCGCAGTGGCGAGGCGAGCGTCTTTTGCTCGCCCGTCCACTGCGCAGGGGATTCATCAGAGCACGATCCTTCCAAGTTCGATGTCGCGAGTTCGAAGCTCGCTGTCCGCTTCATGTCGATGTATTGCCGCTGTAGCTCAGTTGGTAGAGCACCGCCCTGAAGAGGCGGGTCGCGCAGGTTCGATCCCTGCTGGCGGCACCAGCAAATGTTGTACCTGAGCTGCGGCAGGTCGCCCGCAGACGGTAGTGGAACCCGAGCGGCAGCAGAACGAAAGCTGTCAGCGTGAATGAGCCTTACGCGAACTGGCGATTCCAGGCAAGGAAACCACAGGAATGAGCGCAGGAGGGAATGTCCGCTTCCCGGCCGCCAGGAATTGGCGGAGTTGCGCGGGCGATCAGCAGCGTGAGCCGATCAAAACCGGGACCGGTCTCCGTTGAACAAGCGCAGCCGGATGAACACGGGGAATGCGCATGGGCGCAGGGATGCTTTGCAAGCAACCTTCGGTGAGTTCGAGTCTCACATTCTCCACCACGATTCGAGTCGCATTGATTCGAACGCCACGCGGTCGACCGTCCATACAGGACGGCGGAGTATGGCAACCGGCGGCAAGTCCCGAGAACTGGGTGACGCCGCAGGCAGGAGCGGAACCTGCGCCTGGCAACGAACGAAGGGAGGTGACCGGTGAAAGCAACACCAAAATCGTGCTCGTGCCGGCAATGCCAACACGCAAAGCACACCACCGCGGGGAACCGATGGGTGAAGCTCGGCGAGCGCGCATTCCGGCATCGCAGCAACCAGCATCTCCGGCAAGGAAGCGAGGACATCGTGCCCGCCGGATCGCGTCAGCGCATTGGCTGACATTCAACCAATCAGGAGATCGAGATGAAACGAAAGACCATGCTGGTGCGGCCGAGGAATCCACTGGTCGCACCAGCGCTATTCCGCAAGGCTGGGGCGCACGGCAGGAGCGAAAAGGCCACGCGGCGAGCAGCAAAGATGGAATTGTGGGAGCGTAGCCTAGTGACCAGGCACCCGGCATTTAACCGGGCCAAGGATGAGTTTGAATCTCTCCGCTCTTACCATTCAACAAGGCTTCAATCGCATGGTGAGTGAAACGGCGCCCGGCGCCGATAGCGATTCAATTCGCTCAGCAGTCACCAGCCGTTTGCAGTTTCAATTCCTCGATAGCTCAGTTGGTAGAGCGGGCGGCTGTTAACCGCCAGGTCTCACGTTCGAAACGTGATCGGGGAGCCATGCTTTGGCGGGAAGCCTGCTGGTAGGCCGCGTGGTCTCATAAGCCGCTGCGACGAAGGTTCGATTCCTTCTCCCGCAACCCATCGTAATTCCTCTCTGGAGAGCATCATGGAAAATCAAGTCGCGATCTTCTCGGATCGCATTGAAGGGAAGGCGCTCTCCCAGTTCTACGACGCCATGAAACAAGACTACGTGGTGCAAGGGGCGTTGATGCCCGACGCACATGTCGGCTACTCACTGCCGATCGGCGCTGTGGTGGCCACACGCGGCAAGATCCTGCCGAGTTGGGTCGGATACGACATCGGCTGCGGGGTCCTGGCGGTCAAAACCACCTTCAAGCTGGAAGCCGTCAGAAACAAGGCCAAGGCGATCTTCGACCGGATCTATCGCGACGTGCCCGTGGGCTTCAAGCACCACGCCAAGGCCCGCCAGTGGGTCGCCGGCGAGGCACTTCCCACATCGGACGTGCTGCGCTCGATCCTCGCCAGAAAGGGAATGACTGACCTTCATACTCTCGGTGGCGGCAACCACTTCATTGAGTTGGCGCACGACGAATCGGACGCGGTGTGGATCGTGATTCACTCAGGCTCGCGCGGCCTGGGTCATTCGGTCGCCACGTATTACATGAAACAGGCCTCCGGTGGACAGAGGGCGCGCGAAGGTCACTATCCACTCGATGAAGACTCCGACGAGGGTCGTAGCTACATTGCGGATTTGGCGTTCTGCCTCGAATACGCGCTGGAGAATCGCCGCGGTATGGTGTCCGCGATCGAGAACGCTGTTTCCAGGGAAGTCTGCGTCGGCAAGGTCCAGTGGGACTCGATGATCAACCGCAATCACAACCATGCAGAAAAACGCGCGGACGGTCTCTGGGTTCATCGCAAAGGCGCCACGCACGCCGAGGATGGCATGCTGGGCATCGTTCCCGGGTCGATGCGCGACGGTTCGTTTGTGGTGCGCGGCAAGGGCAATGCGGCGTCGATGTGTTCCAGCTCGCACGGCGCGGGGCGTGTCATGGGTCGGGGTGAAGCAAAGCGGGTTCTCGACATGCAGACGTTCAAGGCCGAGATGCAGGAGCGCGGGATTCAGGCGCGCATCGACGAATCTACTCTGGACGAGTCGGCGGGCGCCTACAAGAACGTGTTCGATGTCATGGAACTGCAACGTGACCTGGTTGAGGTCGTTCATCACCTGCAACCGGTCATCAACATCAAGGGATAGTCGCTATCCCATTCAGTTCAAGGCTAGACGCCGAGGTGAAGACCTATCCTTCCCCGCGCGAGACAATCCGGCGAGGCCGCCCAGTGCGGATAGCCGGGCCGCCAAGCATTGTCGGAGTGTAAGCCAGCGGTCAGACGGCCTGCTTTGGGAGCAGGCAGACGGGAGTTCGAATCTCTCCACTCCGACCACAGACATGGAAGATGAACCGGACAGGCGTGCCGGCACTGCCTTGAAAACAGAGGGCGTCCATTCATCGTGGGCGTGGGCTTCGAGTGCTCCATCTTCCGCCAGAAAGCAAGCAGCAACTAAAGCCATGCCTAGCCAGCTAACCCCACTGCGCAGGGGAGATCCCGCGCCATCACCTGTCGGGCGGCTCCCGAATGAGTGATGGCGGCCACGCGCAGGCTTGCCCAAACAATGGAGAGGTGCCAGAGAGGCTAAATGGCGCACATTGGAAATGTGATGGTCGCAGCAATGCGGCACGCGAGTTCGAACCTCGCCCTCTCTTCCAGCAACGCCTGATTAGCTCAGTTGGCATCCGCAGCGGCGAGGTGAGCGTCTTTTGCTCCCCCGCCCTGCTGCGCAGGGGCTTCATCAGAGCGCCGTCTCGATAAGGCGAATGTCGTTCGTTCGATCCGAACAACAGGCACCAACGATTGGCCCTTTAGCTCACCGGGTAGAGCGTCGGTTTCCAAATCCGAAGGCAGGTGGTTCGAGACCATCAAGGGTCGCCAGAAAATGGAAGGATGCCGGAGAGGCCAAACGGCGCTGTTTCGAAAACAGATGGTCATAGCAATATGGCGCGAGCGTTCGACTCGCTCTCCTTCCGCCAGATCAATCTCGCTGTAGCTCAGTAGGAATCCGCAGCGGCGAGGTGAGCGTCTCTTGCTCGCCCGCCCTGCTGCGCAGGGGCTTCATCAGAGCGCCGTGCTACGAACGCGGAGGCCATGGGTTCGACTCCTGTCAGCGAGACCAATACATCTACATAATTCGGAGAGGTGTGGCGAATCGGTAAGCCGGCACACTGCTACTGTGTTGTCCGAAAGGGCATGCGAGTTCGAGCCTCGCCCTCTCCTCCAAAGCCCAACACGCGTCGTTAGCTCAGCCGGTATCCGCAGCGGCGAGGTGAGCGTCTTTTGCTCGCCCGTCCTGCTGCGCAGGGGCTTCATCAGAGCGCCGCTCCTACTAAGCGGATGTCGTCTGTTCGATCCCGACATGACGCACCAATAGGCCCAGGTGGTGGAAATGGCAGACACACTACCTTGAGGGGGTAGCGTCAGCAATGACGTGCGAGTTCAACTCTCGCCCTGGGCACCATCAATGAATGCCTTCCTGGCGCAATTGGAAGACGCGCTGGTTTCAGGAACCAGATGTTCCGAGTTCGAATCTCGGGGAAGGCACCACGAATCGCGCCCAAGTGCGCAATTTGGCAAAGCGGCTCGCCTCAAGAGTGAGTGATTCTCTCAGTTCGACTCTGCGCTTGGGCACCAGTATTGCACCGGATGGTGACGCAATCGGTAGACGTCCGCGCCTTAAAAGCGAAGGGTGCGCAAGGAATGCGAGTTCGAATCTCGCTCATCCGACCACCAATTCATTCTCCTCGCGCCTTGGAGTGCCGCCCGGACTTCTAATCCGGACCGTAAGAGTTCGATTCTTTTCGGGGAGACCAGTTCTGGTTCAATTAGCTCAATGGTATCCGCAGCGATGAGGGCGGCATCTTTTGATGCCCCATCCTTCTGAGCAACGGCTTCATCGGAGCGAAGTTCTCACAAGGCTGTGGTCGCTCGTCCGATTCCAGCATGAACCCCCACTTTCGCCTGCGTAGCTCAGTTGGCAGAGCAGCCGCCCTGTAAGCGGCCGGTCGTCCGTTCGATTCGTGACCGTAGGCACCACCATTTCGCGCGATAGCCAAGCGGCCCAAGGCACCGGGTTTTGAACCCGGCAATATCGAAGGTTCGAATCCTTCCTCCCTAGCCGTTTCAATGGTGTCCGTAGCTCATGTGGCAGAGCGCGTGATTGTGGCTCACGAGGCAGCCGGTTCGATCCCGGTCGGACACCCCAGTCAACCTGCTCGTAGCTCACTTGGAATCCGCAGCGGCGAGGTGAGCGTTCTTTGCTCGCCCGCCCTGCTGCGCAGCGGCTTCATCAGAGCGCGATCCTCCGAAGATCGAGGTAGAGAGTTCGAGTCTCTCCGAGCGGGCCAGCTTCTATCCCTGTAGCTCAGCGGACGAGCAGCGGAATTCTAGTCCGCAAGTCCCGTGTTCGGATCACGGCAGGGATGCCAGAACACCCTACAACCTTCCTGAATTTCACACCATTTCGCATCATGCATCGGAGAAAAAACGCCCGGCAGCGCAAGCAACGCCGGCAGGAGATTTCATGAGAATTCTTGCGCTCAGCATCAGCGGCATGCCTCATCGCTGGATGGACATTGATCGTGCGGCCTACTACGTGGCGACCGACAAGGTCGCATGGACTCTCGGCGACCCTGCCATGATCCTGCATGGAGGGACACAGCGGACTTCTGGATTGCGCAGCGAGCTCGTCCTGCCACCGGTGATTGCCCTGGCCCGGAGCGAAGCTATGGTTCGTCACGCGTACGCCATTCCGCTTGGTCGCGATGACAACTTCCTGCTCGGAAAACGTGATCGCATGATCTGCGCCTACTGCGGCGACCGGATTTTGTCGGGCGATCTGACACGCGACCATGTGCACCCGAAAGCGCGTGGCGGCAAGGACGTCTGGACCAATGTCGTCGCGGCGCACCGATCCTGCAATATGAGGAAGGGTTGTCGCACACCGGAAGAAGCGCGTATGCCGCTCTTGTACATCCCGTATGAGCCCTGTCGGTTCGAGCACTTCATTCTTTCGGGTCGCCATATCGTCGCCGATCAGATGAGCTACCTCGCCCACCGGCTTCCGGCGCATAGCCGGGTGGAGACAGCGGGCATGCGGTAGTCCGTTAAGGAAAGGAGGCACACGACGCTTGCGCGAGGCCTCCGAGGGTACCGGGATCGAGTTGCAATGCTGCCGGTCAGTGCATCAGCAGCAACTTGGCACAAGTCGCCATGCCAAGTGAGATCGCAACACCAGACATCCACTTGAGAGTGGTAATTTGCCCATCGACCTTGATTTCGAGCTTCTCTATCCTGCTGGTCAGGCGAGCATCGACCGCATTAACTATCGTATCGATATTGCGTTCGAGCGTGACCAGATCATCGTACTTGATGCTCATTTCATATTTCGCGGAACGTGACCGCTGTTTTCGCGTCATCGTGACCGATGGCGAGATGCTGCATGGATAGGGGTAAATCTTACATCAATCGGTCACGCTCGCCGTGAAGCGGCGGTCACGCTTTGGCGAAACCTCGGTCACGATGACGTGAAATTTGTGATTCGGCAGGGTTATCCACGGCGCCGGGAGCGAGAGGTCCCTCTCTACCGGAAGCGGACGGCGCGGTGGGTAACCCGTGCTCGGAGTGCAGGCGGTCATGGTTTGGCCTTCTCCTGCTTGCGCAACGACTCACCGGTCAGCGCCAGCTTGTGCGCCGCGTGCAGCACCCGGTCCAGAATCGCATCGGCCAGCGTCGGATCGTTCAGATACGCATGCCAGTGCTCCACCGGCAACTGGCTGGTGATCACCGTCGAACGTGCACCGACGCGGTCGTCGAGCACCTCCAGCAGATCATTGCGCTCTGCTTGATTGAGGGGTGCCAACCCCCAGTCATCCAGAATCAGCAGATCGGTCTTCGCCAAACTGGACAGCCGCTTGCCGAAGCTGCCGTCGCCATGAGCGATGCGCAGTTCCTCGAAGAGCCGAGGCGTGCGCACATAGACCACCGACAGTCCCTGCCGACAGGCGGCGTTTCCCAGCGCGCACGCGAGCCACGTCTTGCCGCAACCCGTCGCCCCCGTCAGGATCAGATTCTGGTGGGCGCGAATCCACTGGCAGCTGCCCAATTGGGCCATCAATGCCTTGTCCAGCTTGCGCCCGCCGCCGTAGCGCACGTCTTCCAGGCACGCCTGGCTGGACTTGAGTTTGGCCTCGCGTAGCAGCCGGACGATGCGGCGATTCTCGCGCCAGGTGTGCTCCCGATCCACCAGCATGGCAAAGCGTTCATCAAACGGCAGGCTCATCGCCGCCGCACTGGTTTGTTGCTCGGCAAAGGCGGTCGCCATGCCGGGCAAGCGCAGTGCATTCAGGGTTTGCAACGTCTGTTCCATCAACATCCTGTCTCCTTGGGTCAGTGGTAGTAATCCGGGCCGCGCACATTGGCGTGGTCCGGCAAAGCCAGCTCGGCTTGCGCCGGTCCGGTAACGGGTTGGCGATCCAGGCCCTTCTCCAGAATCGAGGCGACGGATCGGTAGCGATGGGCACCGATGGCCAGCGCGCGGGTGCAGGCCGCCTCCATGCGATCCCGCCCGGCGGTACGCGCCAGTCGCATCAGGCCCAGACAGGAGCGGTAGCCTTGCTCGGGATGCTGCTTCTCCAGGAGCAGGCGCTTGACCAGTTCGCCGGTGGCCGGCCCGACCGACGCCGCCCAGTTCATCAGCCGACCGGGCGACCAGTCGGCGTGCGCCCGATGCGCCGCCGGCATGTGGTCGGCGATGGTGGAGTAGCCCCCTTTGCGGGGATTTTTCGGATGACTGGCGACCCGGCGGCCTTTGGCCAGGACCTCGATGGTGCTGCGGGTGATGCGCAGTTCGACCTGCTGGCGCACCAGCGCATGGGGCACGCTGTAGTAATGTCCGTCGTACTCGACGTGATAGTCGATATTGACGCCGGCGTGCTTCCAGTCGGCCATCACGAACCGCGCGGCCGGCAGCGCCCGCAAGTACGGCGCATCCAGTTTCTCGAAGGCGTCGTGGCGGCAGCCGGGCAGTTTCTTGAACGGCCGGTTGTTCAGCGCCGGCAGGAGTTCGGCGACGGCGGCATCCAGTTCGGCCACCGAGAAGAACTGCCGGTGGCGCAGGCGGGCCATGATCCAGCGTTCGACGACTTGAACGCCGACCTCGACCTTGGCCTTGTCTTGCGGCTTTCTGGGCCGGGCCGGCAGGATCACCGTCCCGTAATGCGTCGCGAATTCCGCCGTGGCGCGGTTGAGTTCCGGTTCGTAGCGGTTGGCCACGGTGACCAAGGCACGGGGATTGTCCGGAACGATGAGTTCGGGCACACCGCCGATGAAACGCAGCGCCCGATCCAGCCCCGTCAGCCAGTCGACCTGCGTTTGCCCCGGGGTAGCACAGGCGAAGGTATAGCTGGAGGCGCCGAGCACGGCGACGAAGATGCTGGCGGGTCGGATCTCGCCGGTGTCGGCGTCAATGATCGGCATCGTCGGGCCGGCGTAGTCGGCGAACAGTTTCTCGCCAGCGCGATGGGTCTGGCGCATCGAGCGCTTGAGCTTCCCGGCCCAGGCTTTGTAGCGCGTGCAGAACGCGGTGTATTGGAAGGCGGCATCGCCCACGGTTGCCCGATACTCCTCCCAAAGCAAGGTGAGCGTCACCCCTTTGCGCTTGAGTTCCTGATGCACCAGCGCGTAGTCGGGTTCGGTGAAGGCCGATGCGCGGGCGGAGGGCTGACTGTAGAGCCGCCGCTCCAGCGCGCCATCGTCCAGTTCGGCGGGAAGTGGCCAGCCCAATCCGGCATCCGCCGCCAGCTTCAGGTACTTGGCGACGACGCCTTTGGAAATGTTGAGCGCCCGAGCGATGGCGTCAAGGCTCAGGTCGGTGCTATGCCGGTATCGGAGTACGTCTCGTATCTTGCGCATGGATAGTCTGTCCTGGGGCATGCCCGCTCGCTTTCAAAAAAAGCGGCGAGGCTACCTTCAACTATCCATACAGCACACCCACCATCGGTCACGATAGCCGCGAAATCGCGGTCACGCTTCCGTGAAACGTCGGTCACGCTTTGGCGAAATCACCGGTCACGATGGCGCGAAATACGCATGCTCATACTTCGTCCGCGAAGTAAAGCTCCAAGGCTTCCTGCAAATTGGCCAACGCATATTCCGCTGTATCGCCATCGCTTGCCACGTCGGGATTGAGGCAGCGCGCAACGAACGCGCCCTCCTCGGGAGTCACCAAATACTCCAGCGGGAGTCCGGATGTCGCGTTAAACGGACTTCTGATCATCTTTCGATCTCCGGTCCTCAGTTCGATGACTATCGGCATACCACGCAAGTCCGGCAAGAAAAGCTACGGCCAAGCCTAATGCAACAAGGGATTCGAACGCCATTCTCGTCTCCGTCCGTTCGCGTGGCGGGTCACGCCTCGCGCTTCACAACCATGGTAGCACCAAGTTTCCTGCCGACACGCGCTGGAAAACCCACGGCGGACCTGGCCGGTCCAGGGAAGTTGACGGACCTTCACCGAGCTCCAGATGTGAAAAGCCCCGGCATCAGAAGATGCACAGGGCTTAGCTAAGTTGCCTAAGCCAAGTAGAGCGCTTGGCTTCCTATCGAACAACTTTTGCCAGTGAACTGGCGGTATTTGGCGTGGCCGGATTGACCAAAACCTCGCGGGTAATTGGCCGTACCACCAAGTTCTAAGTGGACTTGCGCCGCCCCGGAGCCGCCGGAGCCGAAGACTTTTCGTCCACCGCAACCGGCGACGCATTGGTTTCTTCTTTGCTATCGGCGTTTCTGCTCAGGATCGCTCGTATCTCCCGCTCTTCTTCTGGCGATACCCAGAGTGTGATTGCCTTTTTTCCTGCCAAGCGCATGCGCTGTCGGAAGGCGGCCTGGCGAGATTTATTATCGATTGACATTCGTTACTGATAACGACGATATTTCTGGTATTATTCGTTCGTTACTGGTAACGATGTCTAAACCTGATGACTGTCATTTCGAACTCTCTGGATCTTTGCGCATATGCCTGCACTGGAAAAGCCTTACAAAATTGAGGAGTCAGAAGCCGTGCCGGCACTTCTGCGGGCAGCACAATACGTGCGGATGTCTACTGAACATCAGCAGTACTCGACCCTCAACCAGTCGGACAAGATCCGCGAATATGCCGCGCGGCGGGGCATCACGATTGTGCGCACCTATGCCGATGAAGGCAAGAGCGGGCTATCGATCAGCGGCCGTGCGGCATTGCAGCGCTTGATTGCGGACGTGGAATCGGGCGAGGCCGATTTTAGCCTCATCCTCGTCTATGACGTCAGCCGCTGGGGGCGCTTTCAGGACGCCGACGAATCCGCCTATTACGAATACATCTGCAAGCGCGCCGGCATACTCGTCAGCTACGTCGCAGAGCAGTTCGAAAACGATGGCTCGCCTGTCTCGACCATCGTCAAGGGCGTCAAACGAGCCATGGCCGGCGAGTACAGCCGGGAACTCTCCACCAAAGTCTTTGCCGGCCAGTGCCGGATGATCGAGAGCGGCTTCCGCCAGGGCGGTTCCGCCGGCTTCGGGCTGCGCCGCGTGCTGATCGACCAGGCCGGCAACATCAAGGGCACGCTGAATCCGGGCGAACAAAAAAACATCCAGACCGACCGGGTGATTCTGTTGCCGGGGCCGGAGGACGAAGTGCGCCTGGTAAATAGCATTTTCCGCTGGTTGATCGACGAGGATCTGTCCATCTCCCAGATCGTCGCGCGCCTGAACAAAATGGATGTGCGTACCGATCTCGGCCGACGCTGGACGTTCAGCACGGCACGCGAAGTGCTGACCAATGAGAAGTACATCGGCAACAACATCTATAACCGGCGGTCCTTCAAGCTGAAAAAACTTCAGATCAAGAATCCGCCAGCGATGTGGATCCGCAAGGAAGCTGCCTTTGAGGGCATCGTCCCGCCCGAGATATTCCAGGCCGCCCAGCAGGTCCTGAACGCCCGGGCCACGAAGTACACCGACGAAGAACTGCTGGAGCGTCTGCGTCTGGTCTGCCAGAAGCGAGGTCGGCTCTCCTCCTTCATCATCGACCAGTCACCCGATCTGCCTGGATATGACGCGGTGACCCGCCGCTTCGGCTCCCTGGCCCATGCTTACGATTTGATCGGATTTCGTCCCAAGATCGATCTGCATTATTTCGAAGTCAATCGAAAGCTGCGTCTGCGATATCCCGAAATCGTGGCACGAACTCAACAGACGATTGCCGAGCTCGGCGGCGATCTATGGCGAGATCCAGCGACCGACCTGCTGCACCTGAACCAGGAATTGGTCATCAGCCTGGTGCTGGCTCGTTGCCGGATCACGCCGAGTGGAAGCAAGCGCTGGCGGGTGCGTTTCGATCCCGCAAAATGTGCTGCCGACATAACCCTCGCCATCCGTCTCGACCCCGCGAATGAAACCGAACTCGACTACTTCCTGCTGCCCCGGCTGAACTTCCAGTTTGGCCGCATCCATCTCAGGGAGCAGAACGTTCCCGAGTACGAATGCTTCCGCTTCACTACCCTCGACTTCTTCTATGACCTTGCCCGCCGCATCGATGTCCTCGCCGGGCTCCGCGCGCGTCGTGGCTTGAATAGCGACGCTTCCATCGCAGCCTGACCCTGAACAGGAGGTAGCACCATGATGCGAGAATCACCCGAAGCCGTGCGCCTGATCCCCATCGACCGAATCGAGGTGCTCAACTCCCGAGACCGCAATACCAAGGTTTTCGAGGAGATTGTGGGCAACATAAGATCCATAGGCCTCAAGAAGCCGATCACCGTTACACAACGCGAGGCACTGAACGGCGAGCTCGCGTACATCCTGGTCTGCGGCGAAGGGCGGCTGAATGCTTTCCGCCTGCTCGGCGAAACCCATATCCCTGCGCTCGTGGTGGAGGTGACCGAGGAAGACGCCTTCATCATGAGCCTGGCCGAGAACATCGCCCGTCGCCAGTACCGACCACTGGAAATTCTCGCCGACATCGAATCGCTGCGTCAGCGAAACTATGGTCCCGAAGCCATCGCGCAAAAGACGGGGCTGTCAGCGCAGTACGTGCACAACATCATCTTCCTGCTTGAACGCGGCGAGGAAGGCTTGATCGAAGCGGTACAAAAAGGCCAGATTCCACTCACCACGGCGCTGGAAATTGCCAAGGCCGGCGAGGCCAACAAGGAACTCGGCAACGTTCTGCAGCAGGCTTATGAGTCCGGCCAATTGCGCGGCCGGCAGTTGGTGGAAGCCAGGCGCCTGATCGAACGACGCGAAGCCCTCGGGCCGGCGGGCTCCCGCGGTCCGGTGCCGAAATTCGCCACGGCGGTCTCCCAATACAGCCTGGTGCGGACCTACCAGAGGGAAGTCGCGCGCAAGAAAAAAATGGTGATCAAGGCCGAGTATTCTCAGAACAAGCTGCTCTTTGTCATTGAAGCCCTGCGCACCCTCTTCCTCGATGAAAACTTCGTCAATTTGTTGCGGGCGGAAGGACTGGGCAGTCTGCCGGCCCCCTTGACCGCCCGCATCCTCCAGCAAGGAGCCGCATGATGGATATGGCTTTGCTGAACACACTGGTCGGGTTTGATCTCAAAACCCGGACGATTGCCCTCGATGCCTTGCTGCCAAGCAAGAAGGTGCCGGACGGCGCCATGAGCTCGCGCAAGTTTCAGCAGATCAGGACGTCCATTGTCGAGGTCGGCTTGATCGAGCCCCTGTCGATATCGCAGCCGGACGCACTCAAGAGCGAATACCTGCTGCTCGATGGCCACATGCGGGTGCTGGCGCTGCGGGAATTGGGTGAGACCAAAGCGCCGTGCCTGATCGCCACGGACGACGAGACCTACACTTACAACAACCGCATCAACCGGCTGTCGACCATTCAGGAACACTACATGCTGCGCCGGGCGATCGACCGCGGGGTGTCGAAGGAACGTCTGGCCCGGGCCTTCAACCTGGATATCAGCTCGATCGACAAACGCGTGAATCTGCTTGAAGGCGTCACCGCGGGCGCCGTGGTACTGCTGCGCGACCACCAGTTCACTCCGGAAGTCGCGCGTGTTCTGCGCAAGATGCGGCCGGAAAGGCAGGTGGAAGCGGTTGAGCTGATGATTTCGGCCAATGCGATCAACGTCTCCTACGCGGCGGCCCTGCTCAATGCCACGCCGCCGGAGCAACTGGCGGGCAACCATCGGCCGCCGAAGGTCAAACCGGCGGCCACCTCCGAACAGATGGCGAAGCTGGCGCGCGAGATGGACAAGGTGCAGGGCCAGTATCAGCAGGCCGAGCAGACCTACGGTGCCGATCTGTTGCACCTGACGGTCGCCAAGGGCTATCTGACCCGACTGCTGGGCAATGAAGCGGTACGGCGTTACCTGAATCAGCACCAGGCGGAGATTCTGGAAGAGTTTCAGGCCCTGGTGGATACGAACGCACTGGATGTCCAGGTACCGGGAAACTCGCTGGAGGAAGACGAGGAGGAGGGTATGGACGCCGGAAAAGACGCAGAATCCCGCACCGGCAAGGTATTGCCTCCAGCCACCGACTCATCTCCTCCGCGGGTGGATCATGAGCAGCACGACGGCAATGCCGATCCGGCCACCGGCAACACGGCGACAACGGCTCGGATCATCCCGATCGCGGAGGCGGCATGATCATCGAAATTTCACAGCTTCCCCTGGCGGACCTGCAGCATCTTCTCGTGGCGTTGCCCAAGGAGATCGAAAAGAGGCGGGCGCAGGAGCGGGCTCTGGTCAGGGAGGAGCTGGCTGCACTGGCGCGGGCGCGGGGATTCAATCTCGATGATCTATTGGCATCACCTCAATTCACCGGTGACCCAGCGGCAATGGCTGATCCGGGCCGGACGCAGCGCCGGCCGGCGCCCGTGAAGTTTCGGCATCCGCTGCAAGCCGAGCTGGCATGGTCCGGACGAGGCAAGACACCGCGCTGGATCAATGCATGGATGGCGGAAGGCAAGACAATGGCGGAGTTGGCAGTGTCCTGACGGCCCCGGCGACCCCCGACCAAAAAATGCGACCAAAAAATACGTTGCCATACCGGCCAACTGTCGCTATAGTCTGCGCTCATTCTTGAACGTGCAAATCAGGCAAGTCCCTCAATTTCAATGACCCCAAAAGAACAAGTCCATTTTCAGATTCTTCGCGCAATCGAACAGAACCCTGAAATCTCCCAGCGGGACCTTGCCCGG
>JBDRPN010000043.1:0-60334 GCA_043826925.1 Pseudomonadota bacterium | reverse complement strand
AACTTCTTCCAGCGTGCCGAACTCCAGGGCATCGGCTGCGGCGCTGTAGTCCGCGCTCGACAAGCCTCCCGCTCCTGTCAGGCCGTCAAAGAAGCTGCGGATCTGGTCCGCTTGCGCTTGGGTCAGGTTCAGCGTCAGGTTGCTCATTGGATTTCCTTGATGGCGATTGAATGGTGTGAGGGATGGATGCGTTCGGAAAGCTGATCTATTGGCGACGTGGAACGAGACTGCGAAGAATCGAGGCGAGAATATTGTTGACGTCCCGCACGTCGACCTTCAGTGAATCGAGGTATTTCTGCTGCTGAACCATGACGGCGTCTGACAAGCGATAGCCTGGAGTCAGATGCTCCGGATCGTTGCCGGCGACACTGCTGCTTTCCGGCGTGTCGTCAGGGATGACACTGGATTCCGATGCCAAGCCCTGCTTCCGAGTAATGACATAACGCCCTGGGGCAAGCCGGGTGACTGCATTCGCCAGAAGATCGGCCACGATCACGGTTCCCCGCATGACTCTGAAGCTGGTCGAATCACTGTCGGCACCTGCTGGCGTGACAGTGAATTGCGTGCCGCGCTCGGCGCTGACGATCAGGTCCGGGTGCAGTTCCACCTGTAACAGGGCGACGTCTGCCGTGACGATGCCCTCCGCATCGATCGCCAGGACGTAATCGGCAGGAAACACGACTCGCGGAAGCGCGCCTCCGGCTGCGGCGGACAACGAACACAGCGTGAGCAGGACTGAAATCAGTGTGGGCAGGATGCGCTCCATTCAAAAGTCCTTTCTCAGTTCGACCAGATACTGGGTGCGTCGATAGCCATTCAGCGCCATGCTGGAGTCGTTTCGCTCCAGCGTCAGCCGCGGTGTGAGCGACCAGTTGTCGGCCAGGCGGATCTGCATGGCAAGTGACAGCTCGCTGTATCGATCACTACGATGGTTGGCGAACAGTCGGCTGAACTGTTGATACCGTGATCGACCGTATGACGCATCGACTGCCAGCCGCCAGGTTTCGGTCAGAGGACGGCGCCACCCGAGGGCAAGGCCATCGAATGTCCGGTCAAGATCCTTGATCGTGCCGTGCGAGGCTTCCTCGCCCCAGTAGGCGCCAATCTGCAGACCGAACGGGCGATAGGCAGCGCGAAGCTCGATGCTGTGTTCGCGTGTGTTCAGCTTGTCGAATTGCGGATAAATATTCCACGCCGAATCGGCAGCAATTCCGACTTCATAATCGACCGTCGGCTTCGTGGTTGCCTGGATTCTCACCGCACTGCGTTCCAGAAGCGGATATTTGGCGAGCCATTGCTGGGACGCCGAACCGCCTATCGCCACGGTTGTGCGGCCGATGTCATGCTCAAGCTGCGCGCCAAGGAAATAGTTGTGCGGCAGGTAGGACACCTCGGCAAAGTTGGCGCGGATGCCGGCCTGCCCATGAATAATTGCTCTCAGACCTGGTGTGAGTGGCAGACGGACCGCCGCGCCGCCTTGCAGGCCCGCAAAACTGCTGCGCTTCTCAACCAGAAGATCCGGAAGCGAGAGGCTGCGATAGTTCAAGAGCGGAATATCGATTACCTTGGCACTGGTGGCGCGGTTAATGTTGGAGTCGTGCCCGAGTTCGGCGGCGAGCCATCCAATTATCCCGATGCCTATTGCCGGCTGGGCAACCGGTACCGGTGGTCGGCTCGCGACTTTGTCGAGATGTACTTCAAGGAGCGAGCTTGCTTCGTGGTTGGATGGATCGTCGGCGACCACCTGTTGCAAAAGGACAATTGCCAACGCGGTGTGTCCCTTGTCCAGCAGGCAGCGGATGTATTCCAGTCTGGGTGAGGTGGACGGCGACTTAGTTGCGCCGGAGTCTGTCGTGACAAGGCAGCCATCACCGATCGCTCCAGCGGCGGGTGAGGTTTGCGCAAGCCGAATCAACTCGCTGGACATGGCTGCGCCCATCGAGCTACCTGCCTGCATTGCCCAAATCGCAAGCAGGAATATCGACCATGCCGGGGGTGTCACCAAACTGCGGAGAGACTGGCTGCTTGTCGCGACGGGTGCGCTCGGGTGCAAACGATGGGCTCAACGCGCTGGAAGTCCAAGCAAGCCACGCTGTTGCTCGTGGTGCCGGCTTCAGGCCGATCTACACGATGGTCGTCCATAGTTTCTCCCCCATTTGGCAAGGACTTCAGCATCGAAGGTCTATGCCTTAAGTTATATAACTAATTGATTTGGAGATGCTTTTATGGGTTGCACTATACGTAGTGAATGAATTGAACAATTGACCACGGTCAACGTCAGCGCAAACATTGCCGAAATCTGGAATGTTGCGTTGCAGAACTTGTCAGCGGTGTGTCATAGGGCTCCAAATTGCGATAGGGCCTGTTCATGTTGGGTTCCCAAGACGCATTAGGGATGCCACGAGGCGAAGTCGTCTTGTGTGATGACGGCGGCGTTGGTATTGAGCAGGATGGCCAGATACTCGTTGCTGCTGGTGCCGATGACCGTGTTGCCGGCGGCGGTGTCGGTGCCGTTACCCTGGGTGATGGTCAGGTCCGCAAAACTCAGACCGCCCGTCAACCCGATCATATCGATGCCATCCTCGAAGTCCGAAAAGGTATCGGCCAGGCCTGGTATGCTTCCCCCATAACCTGGCCCTAGAACAAAGATGTCGCTCCCCGACAGCCCTGTCAGGACATCGGTCCCGGTACCACCGTCGAGCAGGTTGCCCCAGACCGTCCCCACCAGCATGTCGTCGCCCGCCGTACCTGGGATCAGCGACTTGGCTACCGGCATTTGTGGCGTCACCTCACCGGTCAGTAGCGGAATCGCGCCACCCTTCAGGTGATCCAAGATGTCCACCGACCTGATAGAGCCGTCGCCAAACACTATGCTGTCGAAGGCCTCAGTGGAGCCGCCGAGGAATTTGACTGTTTCCACGTAGCCTTCCACCGACCGCGTCAGGGTCGCCACCGATCCGGCATAGCCTCCCGTGTAATCGCCGTAACGCCCGGCCAGGTAGAGCGTGTCCTGTCCCAGACCCAACTGTGTTGCATCCACCGTGCTGCCGGGCGCGACATACACAATATCGGTACCGCTGCCTCCCTTGATCGTCAGGTCCAGCCCGGGCCGGGCCAGGGCCAGCGTTTCGCCCGACGCATCGAGCACCACGGCGCGGACTGTATTGCTGGTGCCTTCGACAATGGCGATGGGGAAGGGGGTTGTGCTCTCCCCACTGGGGACGGGCTCTCCCGCCAAACCCTTGAGGAAGTTCAAGACACTGGTGACACTGACGGTGCCATCGGCGAACACCAGGCTGTCACCGCTGATTACCCGGAGGAATTCACTGCCCCCCGTGGTGCGGGTCAGGTTGACGACCGAGCCACTGTAACTCTTGGCGTAGTCGGCCCAGTGGCCGGCAAGGTAGACCCGGTCGATCCCCAGACCGGCCTGGGTGAAATCAACACTGATCGCGTCTGATCCGACATACACCGTATCGACACCGGAGTTGCCCTTGAAGACGATTTCCTGGCCGTCGAGGTTGAGATTGCCGTAGGGCACATGGAAGTCCATGAAGTTGGCGCCGGTGCCCAGGAGGGTGTAGCGCGACGTCACGACGTCTTGCACTGTCAGCACCATGCTCTGGGAAATGTTCAGGCTGTTTGCCGGGTCGTTGGCGGTGACAGTGAAGTTGTAGCTCGACTTGGTCTCGAAGTCGGGGGAAGCCTTGATGCTGATCTCGCCTGTGTTTTCATTGATGTCGAAGGCGCTGACGTCCGTGCCGCCAAGGCTGTAGCTAACGGTATGCAGGGTGTCGGGGTCGATGACGGCCGCGGTGTACACGACGCTGCCGGAGGGGACGTTTTCAGCGATGCTGGCGCTGCTGGCGACAAAGAACGCGGTATCGTCGGCGCCGGTGAGATTGACAGTAAGCGTGGCGCTGGCAGTGGCGGTACCGTCGCTGACAGTGACGGTAAAGCTTTCCGTAGCGGTGGTCTTGAGGGCTTCGATTGCGGCATCGTCGGGGGTGTAGATCCAGGCGCCGCTGCTCGCAGTCACGGCGAGGCTGCCGTAGCTGCCTGTCTTGACTGTAACTCCGCTATTCAGCGTGCCGCCGGTGACGCCGTAGGTCAGCGGGCCTGCGTCGAGGTCGCTGCCGGCGAGAGTGCCGCTGGCGGGACTGAAGCTGTCGTTGGCGCTGGTGTCGGTGAAAGTTGGCGCTGGCGGGACGGCGAGGGTGGGAAGGTTGTTGCTGCCGAGGTTCATCGAGGTCACGTTGGCAAACAGGAGTTTCTCGACGCCGGTAACGGTGTCCGTGCCATCGCGACCGGCAACGCTGTCGGCGATGGTGTAACCGTTGCTGACAGCGGTGATCAGGTAGTCGGCCCGGTTACCACTGTAGCGCGCGGTGTCGGTGCCGCTGCCGCCGTCCAGCGTGTCATTTCCGGCTGCACCTTCGAGCGTATTGTTGGCGGAGTTTCCGGTGAGTTGATTGTCTGCTGCATTTCCGGTGGCATTGATACTGCCGGTACTGGAAAGTGTGAGCTTTTCCACATTGTCGGGGAGCGTGAAGCTTACGGAAGACTGGACTAGGTCAATACCTTCGCCAGTTACCTCGACCACGACATCGCCGGAATTATCGACGACGTAGGTGTCGTCGCCGGTACCACCTGCCATGGTGTCTGCGCCAGATTTTCCGTCGAGGGTATCGTTACCGGCAAAGCCGCGAAGCTCTTCGGCGCCGGTGCCGCCATTTCCCGTGTCATTCCCGGAAAGCATGTTGTGCAGGATTTGCACGTAATCGGGCGACGTCGAGATGCTTCCCGAAATTGTGTAGTTCAATCCGGTGAGTTGCGCCGAGTGTCCATCGCTGTCCGAGATCGTGGTTGTGTAGTACGTTTTCGTACCGCTGTCCCCGGAGCGAGTTGACGATCCGGTGGAATAGAACGAAACATTGCCCAAGTTGGTCGGAACGACGGATGACCAACTGGTGATTTCCGGCGGCGATCCATCCACGGGTATTCGGCCCACAGCCAACTCGTAGTAGCCAAACCCCCAATAGGCCATTGAGGAAAGCGTGCCTACAAGGTATCCGCTGGCGTTTACGCTGAGGGATCCATCAACTCTGACTTTGGCGATGCTATCAACTACCTCGATACCGCTGACAACTGCACTCGCCGTTCCGAAGTTGTATCCGTACAGGTAGGCGGTGACTCCATTCGCGTAATACAGGGTAGCGCTGTAGCTGGTGCCACTCGAAGACACTGGAGCGGTATTCAGATAGCCCAGCAGCGAGGCCAGGGAGTCTTTTACGGAGGTGTAGGTGGTGCTTGATTCAAACGCCTGCGCCGCTGACAGCAGTGACTCAATATCGGCCCAGGAGGAGAAGTTGGAGGTATATGCGCCCACGAAGATTTGACCCCGTCAGAATTCACGCCATTTCAGTGTGGTTATTCTAGCCGGATGTATGACAATTTCAAGTCGCCGCGAGGTGCGGAGGTTGGGGCAAGCTCCAGTTCCACACGCAGCCCAGGCTCGGGTTGCCAGATCAGTCAGGGCGAGGTGGCTTGTTCCAGATGGGTGAGCCAGGCGAGCGCCTGTTCGCGGTTTGCGCCGCACATCTCGGCCGAGGGCCGCAGCCCGCTGCAGCAGGACGGACGCCGCGAGCTGCCGAACAGCGTGCAGCGATAGTCGGGCGTCAGGTGCACGCAGGCCTGCCCGGCGGGCTTGTCCAGGGTGCTGATCGAGGGCGCAATGCAGCAGGCGCCGCAGCCGGGATGGCAGTCCACTAATTTTTACCGTCGATTTGCCGTAGCGCCAGCGCCAACTCTCAGCTTGCCTTGTAGATCTCGCTGCCGGCCTTGACGAACTCCACCGACTTCACTTCCATGCCCTTGTTCAGCGCCTCCTGTTCCGAGACGCCCAGCTTCGCCGCGTATTCGCGCACGTCCTGGGTGATTTTCATGGAGCAGAAGTGCGGCCCGCACATGGAGCAGAAATGGGCCAGCTTGGCGCCGTGCTGGGGCAGGGTCTCATCGTGGAATTCGCGCGCCTTGTCGGGGTCGAGGCCGAGGTTGAACTGGTCTTCCCAGCGGAACTCGAAGCGCGCCTTCGACAGCGCGTTGTCGCGCACCTGCGCGCCGGGGTGTCCCTTCGCCAGGTCGGCGGCATGCGCCGCGATCTTGTAGGCCATGATGCCGTCCTTGACGTCGTTCTTGTCGGGCAGGCCGAGGTGTTCCTTGGGCGTCACGTAGCAGAGCATGGCCGTGCCGTACCAGCCGATCATGGCCGCGCCGATGGCGCTGGTGATGTGGTCGTAGCCGGGCGCGATGTCGGTGGTCAGCGGACCGAGCGTGTAGAAGGGCGCTTCACCGCAGAGACGCAGTTGCTCGTCCATGTTGAACTTGATCATGTGCATCGGCACATGGCCGGGGCCTTCGATCATCACCTGCACGTCGTGCTTCCAGGCGATCTTGGTCAGTTCGCCCAGGGTTTCCAGTTCGCCCATCTGCGCCGCGTCGTTGGCGTCGTAGATCGAACCCGGACGCAGGCCGTCGCCGAGGCTGAAGGCAACGTCGTATGCCTTCATGATTTCGCAGATGTCCTCGAAGTGGGTGTAGAGGAAGTTCTCCTTGTGGTGCGACAGGCACCACTTGGCCAGGATCGAGCCGCCGCGGCTGACGATGCCGGTCATGCGCTTGGCGGTCAGCGGCACGTAGCGCAGCAGCACGCCGGCGTGAATCGTGAAGTAATCCACGCCCTGCTCGGCCTGCTCGATCAGGGTGTCGCGGAAGATTTCCCAAGTCAGGTCTTCGGCCTTGCCGTCGACCTTTTCCAGCGCCTGGTAGATCGGCACTGTGCCGATCGGCACCGGCGAGTTGCGCACGATCCATTCGCGCGTCTCGTGGATGTTCTTGCCGGTCGAAAGATCCATGACCGTGTCGCCGCCCCAGCGGATGGCCCAGGTCATCTTGTCCACCTCGTCCTGGATGGTCGAGGCCAGCGGCGAGTTGCCGATGTTGCAATTGATCTTGGTGAGGAAGTTGCGGCCGATGATCATCGGCTCGGATTCGGGGTGGTTGATGTTGTTGGGGATGATGGCGCGGCCACGGGCGACTTCGTCGCGGACGAATTCCGGCGTGATCACGCGCGGAATCGAGGCACCGAAGCTCTGGCCGGGGTGCTGCTGGCGCAGCAGATCTTCGAGGCCGTCGAGCTTCTGGTTCTCGCGAATCGCCACATATTCCATTTCCGGCGTGATGATGCCCTGGCGCGCGTAATGCATCTGCGACACGTTCTTGCCGGGCAATGCGCGGCGTGGGCGGCGCGCGAGGTCGAAGCGCAGGCCGGCCAGTTCGGCATCGATCGCGCGCTGGCGGCCGTATTCGGACGACAGGTCGGGCAGTTCCTCGGTGTCGCCACGCTCGGCGATCCAGCCGGCACGCAGCTGCGGCAGGCCCTTGCGGATGTCGATGCTGGCGGTCGGGTCGGTATAGGGGCCGGAGCAGTCATAGACGGTGATCGGCGGGTTCGGCGTGTCGGCGGTCGCGCTCTGGGCGATTTCGCGCATCGGCACGCGGATGTCCGGCCGGCTGCCGGTGACGTAAATTTTGCGCGAGTTGGGCAGCGGGGCGATGGCGGCGGCGTCGACGTGGGCGTCCGCGGCGATGAAATTTTCGTTGGCGTTCATGGGGCAAGCTCGATTCGGGAAGGGGTGGGGCAGGGGCCTGAAACTACTGGAAAGGCGGCGCGAATGCAACCCGGCGCGCGGAAAGGACAAATTGTGGAAACGTCAGCGGGCGAAGCCGATTTTCTTCAAATCCGCGTGGATCTTCTCGCCGAGCAGGGCGTGGCCGGCTGCATTCGGGTGCAACTGATCGCCCTTCAGCGCGGTGTCGGACAGCACCTCGGGCAGCGCATCGGCGATCAGCGGCACCTTCTTGTCCTTGGCCACTTCGGCGTAGAAATCGGCGGGCGACAGGCTGTTGAACACCGCGCCGGCGATGCTGGGTTTCGGTGTCGCCAGCAGCACCGCCTTGGCACCGCTGGCCCTGGCCAGGTCCAGCATGCGCCCGAGGTTAGCCACTGTCTGCGCCTGCGACAGCTTGCGCAGCATGTCGTTGCCGCCCAGGCTGACCAGCACCAGTTGCGGCTGGTGTTCGTCGAGCAGCGCCGGCAGGCGTTCGAGAGCCTGGGCGCTGGTGTTGCCGCTGATGCCGGCGTTGATCACCACCCAGCCGGTTTTCTGCCCGAGCAGCGTCGGCCAGTCTTCGCCGGGCTTGACGCCGTGCGGCGCGGTCAGGCTGTCGCCCAGCGCCAGCACCTTGCTGCCGGACGGTAGCGCTGCTTCCTTCTTGTCGCCGCCGCAGGCGACGGCCAGCAGCACGACGAACACGGCGAGTATGCCGCGGGCGATCCGGGTTTGCATGGGGTCAGGATTGGCCGAAAACCTCATTGAGCTGCCGCGCGACGCGGATGAAGGTGGTGCGCTTGGACAATTCGCGCAGCTTGTGCGCACCGACGTAGGTGCAGGCCGAGCGTACGCCGCCGAGGATCTCCTGCAGCGTGTTGTCCACCGGGCCACGGTAGTCGAGCAGTACTTCCTTGCCTTCCGAGGCGCGGTAGTTTGCAACGCCGCCGGCATGCTTGTCCATCGCCGCGCGCGAACTCATGCCGTAGAAGCGCACCTTGCGCACGCCGCCCTCGTCGGCGACCTCACCCATGCATTCGTCGTGGCCGGCGAGCATGCCGCCGAGCATGACGAAGTCGGCGCCGCCGCCGAAGGCCTTGGCCAGGTCGCCCGGCGAGGTGCAGCCGCCGTCGGCGCAGATCAGCCCGCCCAGGCCGTGGGCAGCGTCGGCGCACTCGATGATGGCGGAGAGCTGCGGATAGCCGATGCCGGTCATCTTGCGCGTGGTGCATACCGAGCCGGGACCGATGCCGACCTTGACGATGTCGGCGCCGTCGAGAATCAGTTCCTCGGCCATCTCGCCGGTGACGACGTTGCCGGCCATGATGGTGATTGCCGGATGGGCCGCGCGCAGCTTGTGCAGGAAATCGATGAAGGACTTGGTGTAGCCATTGGCGACATCGACGCAGACATAGCCGATCGCATCGCCGGCCTGCTGCTTGACGCGGCAGAACTTGTCGTAATCCTCGCGCGTGATGCCCATCGAATAGAACACCGTCGAGGATTCCGGCAGGGCCCGGAAATAGGCCACCAGTTCGGCCTCTTCGTAATGCTTGTGCAGCGCGGTGGCCAACTGGTGCTTGTCGAGCGCCTGTGCCATCTCAAAGGTGCCGACGGTGTCCATGTTGGCGGCGATGATCGGTACGCCGTGGTAGCGGCGCCCGGAATGGCGGAAGACGAACTCGCGCGAAATATCGACCTCGGAGCGCGAAGTCAGCGTCGAGCGCTTGGGCCGGATCAGCACGTCCTGAAAATCGAGCTTGAGCTCTTCTTCGATACGCATGGGGTCTTCCTTGGTGGGTGCCGCGGGCTGGGCGTCGGGGCTGACCGTGGACGCAGCATGGGCGAGCATACCGCGGAAACGCAGCGGCACGCCCGAGGTCGGGCGCAGGGCTTGACGCCCAGTTATCCTTCTATATACTGACTGACCGGTCAGTAATTAGAGGTTTCGCATGGAAGCCGTCACCCACCCCCGCCAGCGCCGCAAGGAAGCGCGTCCCGCCGAACTGATGGCGGCGGCGCTGGAGCTGTTCGTCGAAAAGGGTTTCGTCGGCACCCGGCTGGAGGACGTCGCAGCGCGTGCCGGGGTGTCGAAGGGCACGCTCTACCTTTATTTCGACAGCAAGGAAGCGCTGTTCAAGGCCGTGATCCAGGAGGGCATCCTGCCGATTCTGGAACAGGGTGCGGGCCTTGTTGACGGCTTCAAGGGCAGCGCCGCGGACCTGCTGCGCGCCCTTATCAATGAGTGGTGGCAGCGCATCGGCAGCACGCACCTGGCCGGCGTGCCCAAGTTGATGATCAGCGAGGCGGGCAATTTTCCCGAACTGGCGATTTACTACCACGACACCGTGATCACCCGCGGCCGCGAGCTGATGCGGCGCACCCTGCAGCGCGGCATTGCAGCGGGCGAGTTCCGTGCGGTCGACGTCGAAACCGCGATCGACGTGATCTTCGCCCCGGTGCTGATGCTGTTGATCTGGCGCTACTCGCTGGGCGCCTGTTGCGGTACGGCGCATGACCCGCAGGTCTATCTGAACACCCATCTCGACCTGGCCTTGCGCGGCCTGGCGGCGCCGGTCGCACCCGGCAAACGGAGAACGTCAAAGTGAAACCCTTGGTCATGCTTGCATCAAGCCTGCTGCTGTTGGCGGCCTGCGGCGAAAAGCCCGCCGAGGCGCCGCCGGCTGCGGCCGCGACGCTCGCGGTCGGAGTCGTCCGTTTCGGCGAACTCGGCTTCCACCCCGAGCGCGAGGCGCCGGCGACGGTGCTGGGCAAGAACGAAACCCGACTGGCGGCCGAGGCCTCCGCGCGCATCGTGGCGATTGCGGTCGATAGCGGCGACGCCGTCAAGGCCGGGCAGGTGCTGGTGCGGCTCGATGCGAAAGATGCCGAGCTGGCGCTGGCGCGTGCCGCAGCCGGGCTGGCGCAAAGCGCTGCGCGCCTGACCCAGGCCGAGGCGCAGATGGCGCGGGCGCGTAGCTTGCGCGAGAGGAACTTCATCTCCGCCGAGGCGCTGACGCTGCGCGAGACCGAACTCGCGGCGACCCAGGCCGATGTGCAGGCGGCGCGCGCCAACCGCGATTCGGCGCGGCGCGGTGTCGACAAGTGCGTCATCACAGCGCCCTTCAGCGGCATCGTGAGGGGACGCACGGCACAGGTCGGGGAACTCGCGGCGCCCGGCACGCCGTTGCTGACCCTGGCCGATACCAGCGATCTGCAGGCGGTGGCCCAGGTCCAGGCGCGCGATGCGGAAGGGCTGGCAGCCGCCGGAAAAGTCGAGTTCGCCGCCGCCGGCCGGATCCACGCCCTGACGCCGCTGCGCATCTCGGGTGCGATCAGCCGCGAGGCGCGCACGGTCGAGGCGCGTTACCGCTTCGTCGGTCCGGCGCCGGCGCCCGGCAGCGAGGGCCGCCTGATCTGGCGCGACCCGCGACCGCACATTCCCGCCGACTACATCCTGCGCCGCAACGGCCGCTACGGCGTATTCGTGCTCGACGGCAGCAAGGCGAGCTTCCGCGAACTGCCGCAGGCCCAGGAGGGGCGTCCCGCCAGCGCCGACTTTTCGCCGGAGGCGCGCATTGTCACCCGCGGTCGCCATGCGCTGCAGGATGGCATGAGCGTCGCACTCGAGCCGGTACCCGCGGCGAAATGAGCTTCTACGCAAGACTGATCCAGAACCACCCGCTGGCCAACATCGCCTTCGCGGTGGTGCTGGTCATGGGCGCGCTGGCCTACCTGACCATGCCGCGCGAGCAGGATCCCGAGATCAACTTCAACTGGGTGATGATCACCACGGTGCTGCCCGGTGCCTCGGCCGAGGACGTCGAAAAGCGCGTGACCAAGCCGCTGGAGGACGCGATCAAGGGCGTCGCCGACATCCGCTTCGTGATGTCGTCTTCGCGCGAGAACGTCGCCTCGATCCTGGTGCGCTTCCGCGATATCGACGAGCGCGTCTTCGACAAGCGCATCAACGACCTGCGCCGCGAAATCCAGAACAAGGCCAAGAGCGAGCTGCCGGTCGAGTCCAAGGACCCGCGCGTGCTCGAAATCACCACTTCGAACGGCTTCCCCACGGCCATGGTGCTGGTCACCGGCCAGGCCGCCGACGAACTGCTGCGCGGCCGGGCGCGGCAGTTCAAGGACGACATCGAGCGTATCGCCGGGGTGGACCAGGTGTTCGCCACGGGATTGCGCGATCCCGAACTGCAGGTCGAGTTCGATCCGGTAGCGCTGGCCAACCGGGGCCTCACCGCCACCGATGCGTCCGACGCGGTCATGGCCTGGTTCCGCGATACCTTCGCCGGCAAGGTCGAAACCGCCGGCGAGCAGGAGCGCACCGCCTGGCTGGTGCGTGTCGTCGGCCAGACCGCCGATCCCGATGAAATCGCCCGCATTCCGGTCAGCAGCGCCACCCGAAGGGAACCGGTACCGCTGGGCAACGTCGCCGAGGTTTCGCGCGGCCGCGCCAAGGCCGGCAGCCTGGCCAGCTATCAGGGCAAGGGCGCGGTGATCCTCGCCGTGACCAAGAAGAGCCGCACCAATACGCTGCAACTTATCGAGCGGCTCGACAGCTACATCGCCCAGCAGAATCCGCGTTTCACCAATGACGGCGTGCAACTGCAACTGCTCGATGACCAGACCGTGCCGACGCGCGAGGCGATCACCACCATGGAGCGCAACGCGCTGCAGGGCCTGCTGGTGGTGTTGGCCATGACCTGGCTATTCCTCGGCACCCGCGTCGCGTTGCTGATCGGAATCGGCATTCCGTTTTCGCTGGCCGGCACCTTTGCCATTCTCAATGCGCTGGGCTACACGCTGAACATCTCGGTGCTGCTCGGCGTGGTGATCGTGCTCGGCATGCTGGTCGACGATGCCGTGGTGGTGGTGGAGACCATCTACTACCGCATGCAGCGCGGCGAGCCGGTGCACAGCGCCGCGATCGGTGCCGTGAGGGAAGTCTTCGCGCCGGTGACGGCCTCGGTGCTGACCACCATCGCCGCCTTCCTGCCGCTGATGTTGCTGCCCGGCATCGTCGGCAAGTTCATGTTCGTGATTCCCTTCGTCGTCACCCTTGGGCTGACCATCAGTTTGCTCGAAGCCTACTGGATGCTGCCAGCGCACATGGCCATCATGGCGCCCAAGGCCGGCGACGGCCACCTCAACAACTGGCGCGACCGCTTCAACCATTTCCTACGCGTCAAGTATTCGCGCTGGCTGCTGTGGGTCATGCGCCGGCCCAAGCGCTCGCTGGTCATCGCCGTTGCGCTGATGCTGGGCGCGGTGGCGGCGGTCGGCGTGGGTCTGGTGCGCATCCAGTTCTTCGCCTTCGATCCGATCCGGTTGTTCTATGTCAATGTCGACATGCCGGCCGGCGCGCCGATCGAGCAGACGCTGGCCAATGCGGAGCGCCTCGAAGCCGTGGTGCGCAAGCACCTCAAGCCGAATGAAGCGCGCAATCTGGCGTCCTATGCCGGTGTCAAGTTCTCCGATACCGAGCCGCTCTACGGCGAATCCTACGGCCAGGTCACGGTGTCGCTGAATCCGAGGAATGGCGGCCGCGAAGTGGCCGAGATCGTCGAGAGCATGCGCGCCGAAGTGGAAGCGACGCCGACGCCGGGCAAGATCACCTTCACCATGATTTCGGGCGGCCCGCCCCTGGCCAAGCCGGTCAAGGCGCGGGTGAGGAACGACGACCCGCAGGAACTGCGCGCCGCCGGCGACGCACTGCTGGCCATCGTGCGCGCCGTGCCGGGCGCCAAGGACGTGGCCGACGACGACATACCCGGCCGCCCGGAACTGGTGCTGGCGCTGGATCGCGGCGCCCTGCGCGCCTCGGGCCTCGATGCCGGCAAGGTGGCGCGCCTGCTGCGCCTGCACGCCGACGGCGAGATCGTGGCGATGATGCGCGACAAGGGCGAGAAGGTCGAACTGCGGGTGCGGGCGAAACATGGCGCTGGCAACGGCAAGTCCGCCGGCACGGTCGGCGCCGACATCACCGGCCTGCTCGACGACCCGATCGCATTGCCGGCGGGCGGCACGACCACGCTGCGCGCACTGGTGACCGAGGAGACGCGCATCGGCAAGGGTGTCATCAAGCACTACAACCTGCGCCGCGCGATCACGGTCGAAGCCGACCTCGACAAGACCGTTACCGATACCGTGGCGGCGAACAGGATCATCGCCGCCGAGTGGAAAAAGCTCGCCACCCAGTTCCCCAACACCGACATCGATTTCTCCGGCGAGCTCGACGACATCCAGGAAAGCCTCGACGCCATGGCTGTGCTGTTCCTGATGGGCGTCGGCCTGATCTACCTGATCCTCGCCGCGCAGTTCAAGAGCTATCTGCAGCCCATGCTGATCCTGGTCACGGTGCCGCTGGCCTTCACCGGCGTGATCCTCGGCCTGCTGGTGGCGCGCATTCCGCTCTCGCTCTATACCCTCTACGGCGTCATCGCCTTGACCGGCATTGCGGTCAATTCGGCCATCGTGCTGATCGACGCCGCCAACGAGCGCCTGGCCTCGGGCATGAGCGTGCTGCATGCCGCCGTGTATGCGGCGCGCCGGCGCGTGGTGCCGATCCTGATCACCTCGGTCACCACCATCGGCGGGCTGTTTTCACTGGCCGTGGGCCTCGGCGGCAAGTCGCTGCTGTGGGGCCCGGTCGCGGCCTCAATCGTCTGGGGCCTGGGTTTCTCGACGGTGCTTACGCTGTTCGTCATGCCCCTTCTCTACTGGATGTTCATGCGCCGTTTTTCCGGAGTTGCCCGATGAATAAGTTTGTCACCCTGGCCGTGCTGGCCCTGTTCCTTGCCGCCTGCAGCGAAGCGCCGCCGCCCCCGGCGGCGCCGAAGCTGGTGCGCACCCTGAAAGTTGGCGCTGGCGACCCGGCGACGGACGGTGCGCAGCGCAGCTACAGCGGCGAAGTGCGTGCACGGATCGAAACCACGCTGGGTTTTCGCGTCGCCGGCAAGATCGTCGAGCGTCGCGCCGAGCTTGGCCAGGCGGTCAAGGCCGGACAGGTGCTGGCACGGCTCGATCCGACCGATGCCGGCTTGCAAGTGACCCAGGCCGAGGCCCAACGCGCGCTGGCGGCGGCCGACGTTGCGCGCTACCGCGACCTCAAGGCGAAGAACTACATCAGCGCCTCGGCGCTCGATGCGCGCGAAACCGCCTTCAAGGCGGCCGAAGCGCAGGCTCAGCTGGCGAAGAACCAGGCTTCTTACACGACCCTGGTGGCCGACCGCAGCGGCGTCATCGGCCAGGTGCTGGCCGAGCCGGGCCAGGTGGTCAGCGTCGGCCAGGCGGTGTTTCGCCTGGCGCCGGACGGCGAACGCGAAATCGCGATCGCCCTGCCTGAAAATGAAGTGATCAGCTTCAAGCTCGGCCAGGCCGCCGAAGTCACGTTCTGGGCCGGCGCCACGGGCAAGGTGCTGACCGGGCGCGTGCGCGAAATCTCGCCGGTGGCCGATCCGGTCACCCGCACCTATGCCGCGCGCGTCAGCCTGAAGGACGCCGACCCGCTGCTGCCGCTGGGCATGAGCGCGACGGTGCGCTTTCCTTCCGGCGCGCCCGGTGCGGCAAATCTGATCGTGCCGTTGACGGCGATCTTCCAGCAGGGCAAGCAGCCGGCGGTGTGGAAAGTTGGCGCTGACGGTACGGTGAGCCTGCAGGCCGTCACCGTGTCCGCCTACACCGACGCCGGGGCCGTGGTCAGCGGCGGTCTGGCGGGTGGCGAGCAGATCGTCGCCGCCGGCGTAAACCTCCTCACCGCCGGCGAAAAGGTGCGCGTCGCGGCTCAGGCAAGTTCGCGATGAAGCAGCTCAATCTTTCCGAGTGGGCGCTGCGGCACCAGTCGATGGTGCTCTATTTGATGATCGTGTTCATGGTCGGCGGCGTGCTGGCCTTCCTCAAGCTCGGCCGCGCCGAGGATCCGGACTTCACCTTCAAGGTCATGGTGGTACGCACGCTGTGGCCCGGGGCGAACGCGCAGCAGGTGGAGCAGCAGCTCACCGAGCGCATCGAGAAGAAGCTGGCGGAGACGCCCTGGGTCGACGTGCTGCGCACGGCATCCAAACCCGGCGAGTCGCTGACCATCGTGATCCTCAAGGACTACACGCCCAAGGCCGAGGTGCCCGAAGCCTGGCGCCAGGTCAGGAAAAAGCTCGACGACATTCGCCACACGCTGCCGGCCGGCGTGCAGGGGCCTTTTCCGAACGACGAGTTCGGCGATGTGCAGATCAAGATCTTCGCCCTGACGTCGCGTGACGACAAGGCCGGCTACGGCATGGGCGACCTGCGCCGCGAGGCCGACAGGCTGGCGCGCGAACTGCGCCGCGTTGCGGATGTGAAGAAGATCGAACTGATCGGCGTGCAGGACGAGAAGATCTACATCGACGTCAGCCCGGCGCGGCTGGCGGCCATGGGTCTGGTGCCGACCCAGGTGTTCGATGCACTGCAGCGGCAGAATGCCGTGGTGCCGTCCGGTCATGTCGAGACCGAGACCGACCGCGTGCGGCTGCGCGTTTCCGGTCCCTTCGACAGCGTCGATGCGTTGCGCGAAGCTTCGCTGGCCGTCGGCGGGCGCAGCTTCCGCCTGGGCGACATCGCCCGCGTCACGCGTGGCCTGGCCGATCCGCCGCAGCCGCGGATGCGCGTCGCCGGGCGCGACGCGGTCGGTCTCGGCGTGGTCATGGCGCGCGGCGGCAACGTGATCGACCTCGGCGAGAATCTCTCGGCGACCATGGCCAAGCTGCAGCGGGACCTGCCGGTGGGCATCGACGTGCATGTGGTGTTCGACCAGCCGCAGATCGTCAAGACTTCGCTGAATCTTTTCGTGCAGACCCTGGGCGAGGCCATGATCATCGTGCTCGCGGTGTCCTTCCTATCCTTGGGCTGGCGCACCGGCACCGTGGTCGCGCTGTCGATCCCGCTGGTGCTGGCCATGACTTTCCTCGCCATGCAGGTTTTCGGCATCGACCTGCAGCGCATTTCGCTGGGCGCGCTGGTGATTTCGCTGGGCCTGCTGGTCGATGACGCAATCATTACCGTGGAAATGATGGTGGTGAAAATGGAGCAGGGCTGGGACCGCTTCAAGGCCGCCACCTTCGCCTACACCTCGACCGCTTTTCCGATGCTGACCGGCACCCTGATCACGGCGGCGGGTTTTACGCCGGTCGGCTTCGCCAAGTCGGGCGCCGGTGAATACACCATCTCGATTTTCCAGGTGGTCACCATCGCGCTGCTGGTGTCGTGGATCGTCGCCGTGGTGTTCACGCCCTGGCTCGGCTACAAGCTGCTCGACCCGGTCAAGCTGCGCGCGATTGCCGAGAAGCACGGCGGCGACATCTACGATTCGCCGTTCTATCGCCGCATCCGCGCCCTGGTCGAGTGGTGCCTGCGCCATCGCTGGCTGGTGATCTTCGCCACGGTGGGCTTCTTCGCCCTGTCGCTGGTGCTGTTCAACAAGGCCGTGCAGAAGCAGTTCTTCCCGCCCGCCAGCCGGCCCGAAATCATGGTCGATATCTGGCTGCCGCAGGGCGCTTCGCTGAAGGCCACCGAACACGAGGTCAAGCGCGTCGAGGCCCTGCTGGGCAAGGACGACAACATCGCCTCGTGGTCGTCCTACATCGGCAACGGCGCGCCGCGCTTCTTCCTCTCGCTCGACCAGCAGCTGTTCGCCGACAACTTCGGTCAGATGGTGATCGTGACCAAGGGTCTGAAGGAGCGCGAGGTGGTCAAGAACCGGCTGGAAGCCGCCTTCGACGCCGCCGACGGCTCGTGGTCGCATCTGCGGCTGCGCGTGGTGCGGCTCGAGAACGGCCCGCCGGTCGGCTATCCGGTGCAGTTCCGCGTCATGGGCGAGGATCTGGTCGCCCTGCGCGACAACGCGGAAGGCATATCGAGCCTGATGCGCGCCCATCCCAACCTGCGCAACGTGAATTTCGACTGGAACGAGCGCGTCAAGGCCGTGCGGGTCGAGATCGACCAGGCCCGCGCCCGCGCGCTCGGTGTCTCCAGCCAGGACGTGGCGCTGACCCTGCAGGGCTGGCTGGTCGGCGCGACGGTGACCCAGTTCCGCGAGAACGACCAGCTGATCGACGTGGTCTGGCGTGCGGATGCCGGACGTGGCGACGCAGGCGGCCATCCGGACCCGCGTACCCTGAGCCGCCTGCCCGATCTCGACCTGGTCTCCGCCAGCGGCCGCCACATCCCGCTGGCCCAGGTCGCGCGTCTGGTGCCGGTGCTGGAAGAAGGTCTGATCTGGCGCCGCGACCGCATGCCGACCATCACCGTGCGCGCCGACGTGGTCGGCAGCCTGCAGCCGCAGGCCGCCTCGGCCCAGATCGACCAGCAGCTGGCCGGCTTGCGCGCCAAGCTGCCGCCCGGTTTCCGCATCGAAGTCGGCGGCTCGACCGAGGAATCGGCCAAGGGCGAAAACTCGATCAAGGCCGCGGTGCCGCTGATGATCGTCGGCGTCATCACCCTGCTGATGATCCAGCTGCAGAGCATCAGCCGCACCATCATGGTCCTGCTTACGGCGCCGCTGGGCCTGATCGGCGTAACGCTGGCGCTGCTGCTGTTCCAGGTGCCCTACGGTTTCGTTGCCAACCTCGGCGTGATTGCGTTGATGGGCATGATCCTGCGCAATTCGGTGATTCTGGTGGACCAGATCGAGCAGGACGAGGCCGACGGCAAGAGCGAATGGGAGGCCATCGTCGGCTCCACGGTGCGCCGCTTCCGGCCCATCGTGCTGACCGCGGCGGCGGCGGTGCTGGCCATGATTCCGCTGACCCGGCAGGTGTTCTGGGGGCCGATGGCGGTCGCCATCATGGGCGGTCTGATCGTCGCCACGGTGCTCACCTGCCTGTTCCTGCCGGCGCTTTATGCGGCGTGGTTCAGGGTCAAGGCGCCAGAATCCGGGCCGTCCGCGGCGTAGAATCTTGTTTTTGTCGGATTTGTCTACATATTAGCGTATGCTAATATTGCAAACAGGAGATGTCATGAATTTCGAACAAGCCCGCTTCAACATGGTCGAACAGCAACTGCGCCCCGCCCGAGTGCTGGACCCGGAGGTGCTCGACGTGTTGTTCGTGGTCAAGCGTGAAGAGTTTGTGCCGCCGGCGCATCGCCGCCTGGCTTTTGCCGACACCGAGATTCCGCTCGGCGGCGGGGACGCTGCCCACATGTTTTCGCCCATAGTCGAAGCGCGTGCGCTGCAGGCCCTGGCGATGAAAAAGCATGAGAACGTGCTCGAGGTCGGTACCGGTTCCGGCTACATGGCTGCCTTGCTGGGAGTCCATGCCGACCGGGTCTGGTCGCTGGAAATCGATCCGCAACTGGCCGCGACGGCGCGCGAGAACCTGCGCCGCGCCGGCGTGACCAATGTGACGGTGGAGGTCGGCAACGGTCTGGCAGGCCTGGCCGCCCACGCCCCTTACGACGTGATCATGGTCTCCGGCGCCGTGGCCAAGGTGTCGCAGGTACTGCTCGACCAGCTCAAGCCCGGCGGCCGCCTGTTCGCCATCGAAGGCGCCGCACCGGCCATGCAGGCGGCGCTCTACACGCGCGTGGGCGATGCCTTCCGACGCGTCGCAGTATTCGAAACCGTGGTGGCTCCCCTGACGGACGCCGAACCGGCACCGGCTTTCGCTTTCTGAGCCGATGCGCCAGCTTTCCGCATCCCAGCTCAATGAATGGCTCGCCGATCCGCAGCGGGCCAAGCCGGTCCTGCTCGATGTACGCGAGCCCTGGGAATTCGAAACCTGCCGCATCGCCGGCTCGCTGTCGATGCCGATGCGCGGGGTGCCGGCCCGATATCAGGAGCTCAGCCGCGATCAGGACATAGTCATGATCTGCCATCATGGCGCGCGCAGCTTTCAGGCCGGCATGTTTCTGGAACAAATGGGCTTCGGCAGCATCATCAACCTGCAGGGCGGCGTTGCCGCCTGGGCACGGGAAGTCGATCCGTCGATGCCGACGTATTGAAATGAAACCGAGACGTAACGCGGAGAACGCGATGAGAAGAGCAGTGCCCCTGATGATTGCCGGCTGTCTGTCTGTCGGCGGATTTGCCAACCTCGCCCACGGCGCCGACCTGATGGCGGTGTATCGCGATGCGGTCGCCTACGATGCCCAGTTCGCATCCGCGCGGGCGGCGCTCGACGCCGGACGCGAAAAACTGCCGCAGGGTCGCGCCGGCCTGCTGCCCACGGTCGGCCTGTCCGCCAACACGACATGGAATGACGTCGATACGACGCGGCGCATCCCCGGTGCGACGGAAACCAATACCAGTTACAACAGCAACGGCTGGACCGTGCAGCTAACGCAGCCCCTGTTCCGCTGGCAGAACTGGGTCGCCTACAACCAGTCGGAACTCGCCGTGGCGCAGGCCGAAGCGCAGTTCGGCCTGGCCCGCCAGGAACTGATCGTGCGCGCCGCGCAGGCCTACTTCGATGTGTTGCTGGCGCAGGACACGCTGGCCACGGCGCAGGCGCAGAAGGTGGCGATTGCCGAGCAGCTCGAATCGGCCAAGCGCAATTTCGAAGTCGGCACCGCGACCATCACCGACACCCACGAAGCGCAGGCCCGCTTCGACCTGACCAGCGCCCAGGAAATCGCGGCGCTGAACGACCTCAACGTCAAGCGCCAGGTCTTGCGCACGGTGATCGGCAAGGAGCCCGAAGGCCTCAAGAATCTCCGGCCCGGCGTGCAGCTGGCGGGTCCGCAGCCGGACGACATCAACAAATGGGTGGAGATGGCCGAATCGGCGAGCGCTTCGGTGCAGATCTATCAGGCGCTGTATGAGATCGCAACGCGCGAAGTCGAAAAGCAGCGCGCCGGGCATTATCCGACGCTCGATCTGGTCGCGTCGCGCGGGCGCAGTTCGGCCACCAACAGCTCGACCTTCGGCTTCGGCAGCGACAGCAACGCGAGCACCATCGGCCTGCAGTTGTCATTGCCGATCTTCGCCGGTGGCGCGGTCGCCTCCAGGGATCGCGAGGCCGTCGCGCTGAAGGAAAAAGCCGCATCCGATCTCGACAACGCCCGCCGCACCGCCGCGCTCAACGCGCGCCAGGCTTACCTGGGCGTGAGTTCCGGGCTGGCGCAGGTCAAGGCCTATGAAGCGGCGCTGACCTCCTCGCAGTCGGCGCTGGATTCGAACAAGCTGGGTTACGAAGTCGGCGTGCGCATCAACATCGACGTGCTGAATGCCCAGAGCCAGTTGTTCGATACCCGCCAGAAGCTGGCCAAGGCCCGCCTCGACACGCTGGCCGCGCTGCTCAAGCTCAAGGCCGCCGCCGGCAGCCTGGGCGAGGACGACGTGGCCGCGGTCAACGCACTGCTGCAGTAATCAGATCGAGAGTGCGCGCCGTGGCGCCGCGATGGCGTTCGGCAAAGGCGCGCCCCGCCGTACCCATGGCCCGGCGTGAGGCGTCGTCGGCCAGCAGGTCGAGCACCTGACGCACCAGATTGCCGGCATCGACGATAGTCCGTGCCGCACCGCAGGCGACGGCTTCCCGCGCCGCCTCGGCGAAGTTGCGGGTCGATGGCCCGATCAGGATCGGCGTGCCGCAGGCCGCCGCTTCGATCAGGTTCTGGCTGCCGAAATCGAGCAGGCTGCCGCCGATGAAGGCGATGTCGGCCGCGGCATAAAAGGCGAACATCTCGCCCATGCTGTCGCCGATCACTATCTGGGTTGATGGCGCGACCGCGGCATTTTCGCTGCGCCGCTGTACGCTGAAGCCACGCTCCGTCGCGAGTCGCGCCACTTCCTCGAAACGCTGCGGATGGCGGGGCACGATGACCAGCAGCGCTGCATTCGCCGCTTTCGCTATATCGGACTCTGTCTGCCGGGGATTCGGCTGCGCCGTACCGCCAGCACCAACTCTCTTCCATGCATCGAGAATCAGCGCTTCCTCGCCCTCGCGCGTGCTGGCCGCCAGCCACACCGGCCGGCTGCCGCAGCGGGCGCGCAGTTCGCGTGCGAGTTCGAGCTGCGCCGACGGAGCCTCGATGTCGAACTTGATGTTGCCGGTCACCGTGGCGCCGCGTGCGCCGAGTGCCGTGAAGCGTGCCGCATCGTCGGCCGATTGGGCGCCGATCGTCGCCAGGCCTTGCAGCGCTTCGCGCGTCAGCGCGGGGAAGCTCCCGTAGCGCTTGGCCGAGCGCTGCGAGAGCCGGGCATTGACCAGGCACAGCGGCATGGCAGCTTCGCGGCAGGCCGTGATCAGGTTCGGCCACAGCTCGGTTTCCATGATCAGGCCGAAAGCCGGCCGGTAATGGCGCAGGAAGCGCCGCACGGCCCAGGGCGTGTCATAGGGCAGGTAGATGCGCTCGACATCGTCGCCGAACAGCGCCTCCGAGGTCGCACGTCCGGTCGGCGTCATGTGGGTGAACAGGATGCGGTGCTTCGGATAGCGCTGCCGCAGGGCAGCCACCAGTGGCTGTGCGGCGCGTGTTTCGCCGACCGAAACGGCGTGCAGCCAGACAGTTGGCGCTGGCGATGTGGTGGCAAAAAAGCCGAAACGCTCTCCCCAGTGGCGCAGGTATTCCGGCTGGCGCCGCGCGCGCCACAGCAGGTGCAGCACCGCCCAGGGCAGCAGGGCCAGCACCGCCAGGGTGTAGATGAAGCGCGCCATCAGAACAGTGGCGCCGCCGCAGCCAGCACTTCCTCGACGCCGGGCGGCTGGCCGCGCGCACCGAGGTTGAGCGCCGGCGTGCTGGCGTAGACGCCGGTCAGTGCCGGATCGGAAGCGCAGAACAGCGCCAGTGTGGGCCGTCCCAGCGCCGCGGCAAGATGGACCAGGCCGGTATCGACGCCTATCACCAGGCGCGCCGCACCGAGCCGTGCGGCCAACTCGGTCAGGCTCAGCGGCGGCAGGGCGACGGAACCCGGAATCGCCTGCGCCAGGCGTGCGGCGCGCGCCCTCTCGGCTGGGCTGCCGGCCGGCAGCAGGCAGCTCAGCCCACGCTGATGCAGGGCACGGCCCAGCGCGATCCAGCGCTCTTCGGGCCACAGTTTGTCGTCGCGCGAAGTGGCGGTGAGCAGCACCGCGCCTGGTCCTGCAGGCGTTGGCGCTGGCTCGCTCTGCGTACCTGGAATTCCGCTTCGCGGGCAGGCAACGGCGATGCCATAGTCCGGCGCGGCGGATGCGCTGTAGCCGGCGGCGAGCGCGACCAGCCGGCGGTTGCGCTCCACGGCATGCAAGTCCTTGCCCACCGCGAAGCGGACATCGTAAAAGCGTGCCGCGAGCGGTTCGCGCGCCGAGGCTGCGTTGTAGCCGCAGCGGCTGCCGCGCGCGAAGCGGGCGATCAGCGCGCTCTTCAGCAGGCCTTGCGTGTCTATCACCAGGTCATAGCTTTGTTCCTGCAGGGTGCTGCGAAAGGATTGCATTTCGCGCCATGTGGCAGGTGCCAGCAGAGCGCGGCGCCAGCGCCTGAGCGCCACCGGAATGACGCGGTGGAGCCCGGGGTGCAGCCGTGGAATCTCGCGAAACGCTTCTTCGACGACCCAGTCGATCTGTGCGTCGGGATAGCTGCGGCGCAGATCGGTGACGACCGGCAGGTTGTGCACGAGGTCGCCGAGAGAGGAGGTTTTGATCAGGAGAATGCGCATCGGTAGGATAGGGATGACGCCTTGCGCCGTAAAATGCATCCCGACTTGAATTATAAAGCCCATGACCACAAAGCACCGCTCGCCTCTTTCCGCAGTCCTGATCACCCGCAATGCTGCAAGCCAGCTTGCCGAGTGTCTCGTTAGCGTGGCGTTCTGCGACGAGATTCTCGTTGTGGATTCAGGCAGCGAAGATGCCACGGTGGCGATTGCCGAGTGCCACGGCGCGCGCGTGATTCAATCCGCCTGGCGTGGCTTCGGTCCGCAGAAGCAGTTTGCGGTTGAGCAGGCAAGCCACGACTGGGTGCTCTGCATCGACGCCGACGAGCGGGTCAGCGAGCTGCTGCGCGAGAGCATCATCGCCGTGCTGTCAGCGCCAACTTTCAAGGCCTGGCGCTTTGCCCGTTGCAACAAATTCATGGGGCGCTATTTGAAGCATGGCGAGGGTTATCCCGACTGGAGCCTGCGCCTGTTCGACCGTCGTGTAGCGCGCTGGTCGGACGACGCGGTGCACGAGAAAGTCATCGCCGGCGGCGAGACCGGCACCCTGCAAGGCGATCTGTTGCACGATTCGGCCGAGTCGCTGGAAACCTATTTCGCCAAGCAGAACCGCTACAGCAGCCTGGCCGCCGACGCGGCGCTGGCGCGCGGAGAGCGGGCCAGCGTGCTTCGCCTGCTGCTGTCGCCTGGCTTGCGTTTCATCAAGTTCTACTTCTTCCGCCTGGGCTTGCTCGACGGGCTTCCCGGCCTGGTGCACATCCTCGTCGGCTGTGGTGCGAGCTTCGCCAAATATGCGAAAATGCTGACTTTTCAGCGAAAATCCCCATGAAAGTACTGGTCACCGGCGCTGCCGGGTTTATCGGCATGCACGTTTGCCAGCTACTGCTGGCGCGCGGCGACGAAGTGGTCGGGGTGGACAACCTCAACGATTATTACGATGTTGCACTGAAGGAGGCGCGGCTCGCCCGGCTCACGCCCAGTCCGCGCTTCAAGCTGTCGCGGCTGGATATCGCCGATCGCGAGGGCATTGCCGCCCTGTTCGCGGCGGAACGCCCGCAGCGCGTGATCAATCTTGCGGCGCAGGCCGGCGTGCGCTACTCGCTGCAGAATCCGCATGCCTATATCGACAGCAACGTGGTCGGCTTCGTCAATATCCTCGAAGGCTGCCGCCACAACGGCGTCGAGCATTTTGTCTACGCCAGCAGTTCCAGCATCTACGGCGGCAACGAGCGCATGCCGTTTTCCGAGCATGACAACGTCGACCACCCGGTTAGCCTCTATGCCGCGACCAAGAAGGCCAACGAACTGATGGCACATACCTACAGCCACCTGTTCGCGTTGCCCACCACCGGCCTGCGCTTCTTCACCGTGTATGGCCCCTGGGGCCGTCCCGACATGGCGCTGTTCCTGTTCGCCAAGGCCATACTCGAAAACCGCCCGATCGACGTCTTCAACCACGGCAGGATGCGGCGCGATTTCACCTACATCGACGACATCGCCGAAGGCGTGATCCGCGTCCTCGATCGCCCGCCGCAACCCGATCTGTCTTTCGACAAGCAGGCGCCCGATCCGGCAACGAGCTGGGCGCCCTACCGCGTGTTCAACATCGGCAACCATCAGCCGGTCGAGCTGATGGCCTACATCGAGGCGCTGGAGCAGGCGCTGGGCAAGGCCGCGACGAAGAACTTCCTGCCATTGCAGGACGGCGACGTGCCGGCGACTTACGCCGATACGACCGAACTCAATCGCGTCACCGGCTTCTCGCCGGCAACGCCGGTGACCGAGGGCGTGCGCCGCTTTGTCGACTGGTACCGGAGCTACCATGCCTGATTCGCGGATTATTCCCGTGGTGCTCAGCGGCGGTTCGGGCACCCGCCTGTGGCCCGTGTCGCGCGAGAAGCACCCGAAGCAGCTGCAGCCGCTGCTGGGCGGCGAGAGCCTGCTGCAGAACACCCTGCGGCGTCTCGAAGGCTTGCCGCTGGGCGCGCCTATCGTCGTCAGCAACCAGGAATACCGCTTCATCACCGCCGAGCAACTGCGCCAGCTCGGGCTGCCGAAATGGGCGCTGCTGCTCGAGCCGAGCGGGCGCAATACCGCACCGGCGCTGACGGCCGCCGCGCTCTATGCCACTCGCGATGGCGCCGACCCGGTGCTGCTGGCGACGCCGGCCGACCATCACGTGCGCGACGTCGAAGCCTTCCGCGGCGCCGTGCTGCGCGGCTTGCCCGAGGCCGAGGCAGGCGCCGTGGTGACCTTCGGCATCGTTCCGGATCGCCCCGAGACCGGCTACGGCTACATCGAGACAAGAGTTGGCGCTGGCGATACGGCGCACGGTGCGCCCATCGACCTGCTGGGCTTCCGCGAGAAGCCGGATGCGGCGACCGCTGCGACCTATGTCGCCGGCGGCCGGCATTTCTGGAACAGCGGCATCTTCATGCTGCGCGCCTCGGTCTGGCTCAAGGCCATCGGTCATTTTGCGCCGGAGATACTGGCTGCCTGCCGCCAGGCGGTGCAAGCGGCGCAAGACGACGGCGATTTTGTGCGGCTCGACGCCGCCGCCTTCGCCGTGTCGCCGGCCGACTCGATCGACTACGCGGTGATGGAAAAACTCCCTGCCGCCATGGACCTGGGAATCCCCAGCCGTATCGTCCCGCTCGATGTCGGCTGGTCCGACGTCGGCGCCTGGGATGCGCTGTGGCAGGCCATAGACCGCGACACCGACGACAATGCCGTCAAGGGCGATGTCTGGCTGGAGGATTCGCACGGCAATCTGATCATCGCCGAGCACGGTCTGGTCGCCTGCATCGGCTGCGAGGACATGGTCGTGGTGGAAACTGCGGACGCCGTGCTGATCGCGCCCAAGGCCCGCACCCAGGAGGTCAAGACCATCGTCGGCCGGCTCAAGGCTGCCGGACGCAACGAAGCCGATCTGCACCGCAAGGTGCATAGGCCCTGGGGCTGGTACGACAGCATCGACAACGGCGAGCGCTTCCAGGTCAAGCGCATCGTGGTGCGCCCCGGCGCCACGCTGTCGCTGCAGATGCACCATCACCGCGCCGAACATTGGGTGGTGGTGCGCGGCACCGCCAAGGTGACGCGCGGCACGGAAACACTGCTGCTCGGCGAGAACGAATCGACTTACATCCCGCTGGGCGTTACGCACCGGCTGGAAAATCCCGGCCAGATTCCGCTCGAGATCATCGAAGTGCAGTCCGGCAGCTATCTGGGCGAGGACGACATCGTGCGCTTTGAAGACAACTACGGACGATAGTGTTTCCGTCCGATCAAAGCCTTGACGCGGTACGTGTATCATGTTGATGCTTTGATGCTCGAATTGAGGTGACAATATGCGCACAACGCTGACTCTGGATGACCCGCTGGCGAAGGAGCTGAAAAAGCTCGCCGTTGAAACCGGTCAGCCGTTCAAGAATGTCGTAAATGAAACCTTGCGCGCCGGATTGCGCGGGCGGAACGCGCCGCCACGCCGCGCCTACCGCCTGACTCCGGCAGCCATGGGCGTGCCAAAGCCGGGCGTCGATCTTGGCAAGGCCTTGCAACTGGCCGATCAACTGGAAGATGGGGCGATCAGTGCGAAGCTGGAGCAGCGCAAGTGATTCTGGTAGATGCCAATCTGCTGATTTATGCCGTTAACAAAGATCTGCCTCAACACAAACAGGCCAGGGCCTGGTGGGAAGAGTCGCTGTCCGGAGCCGGTGACGTTGGATTGCCGTGGGTGTCGCTGATGGCCTTCTTACGCATATGCACCAATCCGCGAATATTCGACAGCCCGTTGAGTCCGGAACAGGCCACAGGTTTTATCGACGAATGGCTCGACAGGCCGAATGTCAGAACGGTTGCGCCTGGCCCCACGCACTGGGCAATTCTCAAGAGCCTGATGCGGCAGGCGGGCACCGCCGGTAACCTGACCACCGATGCGCATATTGCCGCGCTGGCGCTGGAGCATGGTTACACGATCTGTTCCGCAGACAACGACTTCAAACGATTTCCCGGCGTGACGCATATCAACCCGCTGGCCGACACAGGCCGATGATTCAACTTACATTGCCATGACAACTTCTCATAAGACTGCTCTCATCACCGGCGTCACCGGCCAGGACGGCGCCTATCTCGCCGAGTTCCTGCTCGACAAGGGCTATGAGGTGCACGGCATTAAGCGCCGCACCTCGCTGTTCAATACCGACCGCATCGACCACCTGTACCAGGATCCTCACGTCGCCAACCGGCGCTTCGCGCTGCACCACGGCGACATGACCGACAGCTCCAGCCTGGTGCGCATAATCCAGCAGGTACAGCCCGACGAGATCTACAACCTCGCCGCGCAAAGCCATGTCGCCGTGAGTTTCGAGGAGCCCGAGTACACGGCGAACTCCGATGCCCTGGGAGCGCTGCGCATCCTCGAAGCCATGCGCATCCTCGGCATGGAGAAGAAGACCCGTTTCTACCAGGCCAGCACTTCCGAACTCTTCGGCCTGGTGCAGGAAATTCCGCAAAGGGAAACCACGCCTTTCTATCCGCGCAGCCCCTACGCGGTGGCCAAGCTCTATGCCTACTGGATCACGGTCAATTACCGCGAGGCCTATGGCATGTATGCCTGCAACGGCATCCTGTTCAACCACGAGAGCCCGATCCGTGGCGAGACCTTCGTCACGCGCAAGATCACCCGCGCCCTGGCGCGCATCAAGCTCGGATTGCAGGAGTGCCTGTTCCTCGGCAACCTGGATTCGAAGCGCGACTGGGGCCATGCCAAGGACTACATCGAGATGCAGTGGCTGATGCTGCAGCAGGAAAAGCCCGAGGATTTCGTCATAGCCACCGGCGTGCAGTACAGCGTGCGCGACTTCGTCGATGCGGCGGCGGCGGAAATCGGCATCACCGTCGAATGGCGTGGCACCGGCGTCGATGAAAAGGGCTACGACGCGCACGGCAACTGCATCGTCCAGGTCGATCCGCGCTACTTCCGGCCGACCGAAGTCGAGACCCTACTGGGTGACGCGACCAAGGCGCGCGAAAAGCTGGGCTGGACGCCAAGAATCAGCTTCGCCGAACTTGTCGCCGAAATGGTGCGCGAGGACCTGAAGGCCGCCGAACGAGACGAACTGGTCAAGAAGCACGGCTTCAAGGCCTTCGACCGCAACGAGTAGGGATCATGGAAAAGAACGCCCGTATCTACGTCGCGGGTCACCGCGGCATGGTCGGTTCGGCGCTGGTTCGTCGCCTGCAGCAGGCCGGCTATGACAACATCGTCGTCCGCACGCACGCCGAACTGGATCTGCTGAATCAGGCGGCGACGGCAGCCTTCCTGCAACGGGAAAAGCCGGATTTCATCTTCATGGCCGCGGCCAAGGTGGGCGGCATCCACGCCAACAACACGCTGCGCGCCGACTTCATTTACGAAAACCTGATGGTCGAGGCCAACCTGATCCATGGCGCCTGGCAGGCCGGCGTCAAGCAGCTGTGTTTTCTCGGGTCGAGTTGCATTTACCCGCGCGACTGCCCGCAGCCGATCAGGGAAGACTATCTGCTCACCGGTCCGCTGGAACAGACCAACGAGCCCTATGCGATCGCCAAGATCGCCGGCATCAAGCTCTGCGAAAGCTACAACCGGCAGTTCGGCACCCGTTACTTCTCGGTCATGCCGACCAATCTTTACGGTCCCAACGACAGCTACGACCTGGCCAACAGCCATGTGCTGCCGGCGCTGATTCGCAAGGCGCATGAAGCGAAGCAGCGCGGCGACAGCGAACTCGTGGTCTGGGGCAGCGGCAAACCAATGCGGGAATTCCTCTATGTCGACGATCTGGCGGATGCCTGTGTGTTTCTGATGGAGCAGGGCGTCGGCGATGGCATCTACAACATCGGTGTCGGCGAGGACGTCACCATCCGCGAACTCGCCGAAACCGTCATGTCCGTCACTGGTTTCACCGGGCGCATCGTATTCGATTCGAGCAAGCCGGACGGCACACCGCGCAAGCTGCTCGACGTGAGCCGCCTGCGCGACATCGGCTGGCAGGCGCGGATTCCGCTGCACGAAGGCATCGCGCTGGCCTATCGGGATTACCTCGCACGGCATGGCGGCTGAACGCCTTAGCCCAAGGCGTTCGTGGCGGCAGTTGCGTGGGATTGCTCTGTCGCTGCTTGTCCTCGTTGGCTACCTTTCGCCACCTTCGGCACTCGCCACCGAGCCGCCGCCGCTGCTTCTGGCGGAACGCTATCGTGACAGCGTCGATGTTTCGCGCTACTGGGTCAGCGAAAAACTCGACGGTGTGCGCGCCGTCTGGGACGGCAAGACCCTGCGTTTTCGCAGCGGCAACCCGGTTCCTGCCCCGCGGTGGTTTGTCGAAGCCTTGCCCAGGCAGCCGCTGGATGGCGAACTCTGGCTCGGACGCGGCAGCTTCGATCAACTTTCGGCCACCGTCCGCCGCCAGTCGCCCGACGACAGCGAATGGCGGCGCGTGCGCTACATGATTTTCGAGTTGCCGAATGCTTCCGGCAGTTTTACCGAACGTTCAGAACAGATCAGGGCCGTCACCGCCGCCGCGAAGCTGCCCTGGCTGCAGGCCGTAGCCCAATTTCGCGTGGCCGATGCGGCAGCGCTGCAGGGAAAGCTGCGCGACGTGGTCCGCCAGGGCGGCGAAGGACTCATGCTGCATCGCGACGATGCCGCCTGCCAGGTCGGCCGCAGCGATGCCTTGCTCAAGTTGACGCCGTGGCTGGACGCCGAAGCGCGCGTCGTCGCCCATCTGCCCGGCAAGGGCAAATACGCCGGCAAGCTCGGCGCGCTGCGCATGGAAATGCCCGACGGCCGCCGCTTCGCGCTCGGCAGCGGCCTGAGCGACGACCTGCGGTGCAACCCGCCGCCGCTTGGCACGCTCGTTACTTATCGCTATCGCGAACTGACGCCGCAAGGGATGCCGCGCTTCCCGAGGTATCTGCGGCTGCGTGATAAGCTTTGAAGTCATCCCGTAGCAAGCCATGCGCATGACAAAACCCCCGATATCCGTTGGCGGACGGGTTTCTGCAATGTTCAGCCTATCCTCGCCGGACCGGCTGCGACCTTCAAGCCCCGATGGCCGAGCCTGAAGACAGGACGGCGTTCGGCCGCCCGCAGGCGGACAGTCTGTGGCTCTTGCTGCGGCGCCTTTGGCGTCACTTGAGCCGTCGGCGCCGCCAACAGCTGTTCGCGATGTTCGGGCTGATGGTGGCCAGTGCCCTGGCCGAGGTCGTCAGTCTCGGCGCCCTGCTGCCCTTTCTCGGCGTGCTGGCCTCCCCGGAACGCGTTTTCAACCATCCGCTGGTGGCTGGCATGGCGCCGCGCTGGGGCTTCGCGTCGGGGGAGGAACTGGTACTGCCATTGACCCTTGCTTTTGCCGCCGTTGCGGTGACGGCGGGAGCGATCCGGCTTGCGCTGCTCTGGGCAACCACCCGCATGTCGTTTGCCGCCGGCGCCGAACTCGGCATTGAGGTCTACCGCCGTACCCTTTACCAGCCTTACCGCGTGCATGTCGCCCGCAACAGCAGCGAGGTGATCAGCGGCATTACCGGCAAGGTCGCCGGTGTCGTCTATGGTGGTTTGCTGCCGGCGCTCACCCTCCTGAGTTCCGGTCTGATGATTTTCGCGGTGATGGGCGCACTGCTGGGCATCGACGCGGTCGTGGCGCTCGTGGCGGCGGTGGTGGTCGGTGTGTCCTACGGGATCATCACTTGGCTGGCGCGGCGTCGACTGGAGGTGAACGGCCAGCGCATAGCGACGGAGCAGACCCAGGTGCTCAAGGCCTTGCAGGAAGGCCTGGGGGGCATCCGCGACGTTCTGCTCGACGGCACCCAGGAGCTTTATTGCGGCATCTACAGCAAGGCCGATCAACCTTTGCGGCACGCGCAGGGGAGCAACCTGTTCATAGCGGCTTCACCCCGCTTCGTGATCGAAACCGTCGCCATGGTTCTCATTGCTGCCATCGCCTACGGTTTGTTTCATCAACGCGAGGGCTTTGCCTCCGCGTTGCCAGTTCTGGGTGCCTTGGCTCTGGGCGCCCAGCGCCTGTTGCAAGCGGTGCAGGCGGCCTATGGCGCCTGGGCAGGGCTGACGGGCAGCAAGGCCTCGCTCGCCGATGCGCTTGACTTGCTCGATCAGCCGGCGCCGCCGGCAAGGTCCCGGGCGGCAATCGAGTCGCTGAGTTTCGAGCACGAAATCCGATTCCATAATGTCGATTTTCGCTATCACCCCGACGGCCCCTGGGTGCTGGAGGATCTCAATCTCTCGATTCCCCGAGGCGGTCGTATCGGCATTGTGGGTGCTACCGGTAGCGGCAAGAGCACCGTGCTGGACTTGCTGATGGGTCTGCTGGATCCGGTGCGCGGGGAAATTCTGGTCGACGAGTTGCCAATAATCGGGGAACGGCGCGGGGCATGGCAAAGCCTGATCGCCCATGTGCCGCAGCATATCTATCTCGCCGACAGCTCGGTCGCGGAGAACATCGCATTCGGTATTGCGCGGGAATCGATGGACCTCGACCGGGTACGCAATGCCGCGCGCCAGGCGCATATCGCCGAGTTCATCGAGAGCGGTGCCGGGGGTTATGAGGCATATGTCGGTGAGCGGGGCATCAGACTCTCCGGCGGCCAGCGCCAGCGCATCGGCATTGCGCGGGCCCTCTACAAGAGGGCGAAAGTCCTGGTCTTCGATGAGGCCACCAGCGCGCTCGACAGCGTGACCGAAAACTCCGTGATGGAAGCGATCGAAGACCTGAATCGTGATCTTACGGTCATTCTGATTGCGCATCGCCTCACCACGGTCAGGCGCTGCGACACCATCATTGAACTCGACCGGGGGCGGATCGTGGCCGCCGGCTCCTACGATTTTCTGCTTGAGAGCAGCGCCAGTTTTCGCCTGCTGGCCGCGGCAACGCCATGAAATTCCTGAATACGTCCATTCCCGGCGTAATTCTGGTCGAACCCAGTGTGTTCGGCGATACACGTGGCTTTTTCTTCGAGAGTTGGAACGCCCGCGACTTTGCTGGCGGCGGCATCGGCGCCGAGTTTGTCCAGGACAGCCACTCCCGTTCCGTCAGGGGGGTGTTGCGTGGCCTTCACTACCAAATTCATCAGCCCCAGGGAAAGCTGATCCGGGTGGTCGCCGGTGAGGTATTCGACGTGGTGGTCGACATCAGGAAATCCTCGCCGACTTGCGGGCGCCATGTGGCCGTCCGGTTGTCCGCGGACGACCGGCAAATGCTCTGGGTGCCGCCGGGTTTTGCCCACGGCTTCTGCGTTCTTTCCGATTACGCCGAGATGCTCTACAAGCAGACCGCCTACTATGCGCCACAGCACGAGCGCTCGCTGCTCTGGAACGATCCGGAACTGGCCATCGATTGGCCGCTTGCGGGTACCCCGATTTTGTCGGAAAAGGACCGGGCAGGTATTCCCCTGCGGCGAGCGGAAATCTTCCCGTGAGATAATTGGCTACGGCCTTGGCAAGATCGCCTTTGCCCGAACAAACCACGGATCACACAGAGCGCAGACCATGTTCAACGATAAATCCATTCTGATCACCGGCGGCACGGGTTCGTTCGGCCATCAGTTCATCGAAACTCTGCTCGAGAATTACACGCCGAGCCGGATCGTGGTCTTTTCGCGTGACGAATTGAAGCAGTTCGAGATGCAGCAGTGCTTTCCGCAGCCGGTGATGCGTTTTTTTCTCGGAGATGTCCGGGATGGGACGCGGCTGCGCCAGGCCATGCGAGGTATCGACTATGTAGTGCATGCGGCCGCGCTGAAGCAGGTGCCGGCGGCTGAATACAACCCGATGGAGTGCATCAAGACCAACATCCACGGCGCCGAGAACGTGATCGCCGCCGCGCTGGATAATGAAGTCAAGAGGGTGATTGCGCTATCGACGGACAAGGCGGCGAATCCTGCAAATCTTTATGGCGCCACCAAGCTCTGCTCGGACAAGCTGTTCGTCGCCGCCAACAATATCGCTGGCGGCCATGCCACGCGTTTTGCTGTTGTGCGTTACGGCAACGTGGTCGGATCGCGAGGATCGGTGGTTCCGGTATTCAAGCAGTTGCTGGCAAGCGGGGCGACGGAATTGCCGGTTACCGACCCGCGCATGACGCGCTTCTGGATTACGCTGGAACAGGGCATCGAATTCGTCATTCGCAGCTTTGAGCGCATGTACGGTGGCGAGATTTTCGTGCCGAAGATCCCGTCCATGCGCATCCTCGATCTCGTCGAGTCGCTGGCGCCCGGCCTGCCGATCAAAAACATCGGCATACGTCCGGGAGAGAAGCTGCACGAGATCATGTGTCCGGCTGATGACAGCCATCTGACGCTGGAATTTGCCGACCATTTCGTGATCTGCCCTTCAATACGCTTCATCAAGCAGGCAGACTACACCGCCAATGCCCTTGGCGAAACTGGGGCGCCGGTTGTCGAAGGCTTCGACTACAGTTCCGGTACCAATCCGAATTTTCTTTCCGTGGACGAGTTGCGGCGCATGAACGGGGCATGAAAGACATTCCCTACGCCCGGCAGGACATCAGCCAGGCCGATATCGACGCCGTGGTTCGCGTACTTGGCTCGGACTGGCTGACCCAGGGACCGGTAATCGAACAATTCGAAGAAGCGGTAGCGACGTATTGCGGCACCCGCTACGCCAGCGCGGTGTGCAATGCGACGGCAGCCCTGCATCTTGCCTGCCGTGCGCTCGACCTTGGTCCTGGCGATTGGTTATGGACCAGCCCGAATACATTTGTTGCCTCGGCCAATTGCGCCCTTTATTGCGGCGCCAGCGTCGATTTCGTAGACATCGATCCGCGCACCTACAACATGAGCGTAGATCAGTTGGAGGCAAAGCTTGTATTAGCCGAGGCGACAGGCAGATTGCCCAAGATCGTCGTGCCGGTACATTTCGGCGGTCAGCCCTGTGACATGGCGGCGATCGGCGCCTTGGCCCGGCGCTATGGTTTTTCGGTGATCGAAGACGCTTCCCATGCGATCGGGGCAAGCGACGGTGTCGCGAGGGTCGGATCCTGCATTCATTCCGATATCACCGTATTCAGCTTTCACCCGGTCAAGATCATGACTACCGGGGAAGGCGGAATGCTGCTCACCAACCGTACCGAGATCGACGCCAGGTTGAAGCTATTGCGAAGCCACGGAATTACCCGCGATCCATCCCTGATGGATCAGGCTTCGCATGGGCCCTGGTATTACCAGCAGACCGAACTGGGTTACAACTATCGCATGACCGATATTCAGGCGGCACTGGGCTTGAGTCAGCTTGACCGGTTGAACGAATTCATCGAACGCCGTCACTCCCTCGCAAGCAACTACGAGCTATTGCTGGCTGAACTCCCTTTGGTTCGACCTTATCAACGGTCGAATACGCGGTCGGCTTGGCACCTTTATGTCGTGCGTGTGCCGGGTGATGCCCGCAAGGCGCGCGGCGAAGCGTTTGCCAAGCTGCGCGAAAACGGGATTCTCGTCAATGTGCATTACATCCCCGTGCATATCCAACCGTATTACCGCAAATTGGGCTTTCGCGCCGGAGATTTCCCGGAGGCTGAGCGCTATTACGCTGAAGCGATCAGTCTGCCGATGTTTTTCGGTCTCGGCGAACCCGATCAGGAGCGCGTGGCGCAGCAGTTGCGCAGCATTCTGGCGTGAAACTGGGCCTCGGCACTGTTCAGTTCGGACTGGACTATGGCGTATCCAACTCGGCGGGAGTGACGCCGGAAGCAGAAGCGGCGCGCATCCTCGGTTTGGCCGCAGGCCAGGGTGTCCGCATACTCGATACTGCGACCGGATATGGCAACAGCGAGGAAGTGCTCGGTCGCACGCTCCCGACTCAACATCGGTTTGCCGTCGTGACGAAGACTCCGGCGCAACGCGCCGACGAAACTGGTGACGCGTATATCGAGCGTGTCGGGGAGTCGTTTCGTCGCTCCCTGTCAAAACTGGGACAGGAAGAACTGTATGGCGTACTGGTACACCGCGCCGAAGATCTGCTGTCGGTGCATGGCGAACGGCTTATGGGGGTTTTGCTGGAACTCAAGCAGCAGGGACTGGTCAAAAAGGTTGGGGTTTCGGTATACAACGCGGCGCAGATCGATGCCGTCATGGCTCGACATTCCGTCGAACTGGTGCAGCTGCCGGTCAGCGTGCTGGACCAGCGGTTGATTACCAGCGGACACCTCGCAGCGCTGAAGCGCGCCGGAGTAGAAATACATTCACGCTCGGCGTTTCTTCAGGGCCTGCTGCTGATGCCGCCTGAGAATCTTCCGGCATATTTCTCGCCGATCAGGAACCACCTGTCCTGCTATCGAGATTACCTTGAAAGTCTCGGCCTCACTCCCCTGCAGGCGGCTCTGGGCTTCGTTCTTGGCCTGCCCGAGTTGGACCACGTTATACTCGGCGTCAATACCGCCACACAACTTCAGGAGGTCCTCGCGGCGCGGGCGGCGCAAGTCGACGCTTACGCTATGACCCAATTTGCCTTGACCGATTTGGCAATGCTGGACCCCTCCAGATGGCACCTGAACCAGGCGTAACATCTTCCCTTCTTCAGACTGATAACTGATCCGACGCATGGAGTTCAAATGGAAATGAAACGCTGTACCCGATGCAACCTTCCCGAAACACACGCAACGATCCTGTTCGACGAAGCGGGCGTGTGCAATATCTGCCGCGGGCAGGAGTTGAAGCAAACCGGGGTTGACTGGAATGCGCGTAAGCAGCAACTGGACGAACTGGTCTCAAGCTATCGCGACAAGTATGACTACGATTGCATCGTGCCATTCAGCGGGGGCAAGGACAGCACTTGGACCCTGTACTATCTGATGAAGGAATATGGACTCAAGCCGCTGGTCGTGCGATTCGACCATGGTTTTCTGCGCAAGAACGTCATCGACGACACCGATCGTACTCTGCGCCGGCTCGGTGCGGACTTCCTTCATTTTCGGCCCAACTGGAAGGTCGTACGCAAGCTCATGTTGCAAAGCTTCCTCGAGAAGGGGGATTTCTGCTGGCATTGTCATACAGGCATCTTTTCCTACCCGATGTGGGTGGCGATCCAGTACAACGTGCCGCTGATCATCTGGGGTGAACCGTCAGCGGAATACACGGCCTATTTTTCCTACGACCAACCCGAAGAAGTGGACGAAAAGCGCTTCAACAGGTCGACCAATCTGGGCATCACTGCGCAGGACATGTACGTTCGTCTCGGCGGGGAAGTGGCCGAGCGCGATCTCAAGCCGTTCACCTATCCGCCAATGAAGGAACTGCGCCGCATCGGCTACCGTTCGGTTTGCCTCGGTTCCTTCGTGGCCTGGGACGTTAAGCGCCAGTCGGAGATCATCCAGCGCGAACTCGGCTGGCAGGGCGACGAGGTCGAAAACGTGCCACCACAGTATGGCTACGAAAAGATCGAATGCTACATGCAGGGTGTGCGCGATTACATCAAGTACATCAAGCGTGGCTATACCCGGCCGTCCCATCTTGCTGCGATAGACATCCGAAACCATCGCATGACGTTGGAAGATGCACGTGAAATGATCCGTCAGTTCGAGGGCAAGCGCCCGCCTAGCTTGGACCTGTTTCTCGAGTTCATTGGATTGAGTGAAGAGGAATTCCTGGAGGTCGCCATGAGCCACCAGGTTTCGCCCTACGTGCATGACCCGGCCTGCACCCAGCCTGGCGCAAGGGTTCACGATTTCCAGCAGTGGTCCCACGAGGGTCCAATGCCGCGGGCAGAAGCTGAAGGACAGCTCGCACGTTGGCGGGGGACGATACCAATCAAGTCGATATGATCGGGATCGTTGACTATGGTTCGGGCAATCTGCTTTCCGTGACGAATGCCCTGGCGATGATAGGTGCGGATGCGCAGCTCTGCAGCACACCGCAGCAGTTGTACGCGGTCGAAAGAATCATCCTGCCCGGTGTCGGCGCATTCAAAAACTGCATCGATAACCTGCGCAGCCGCGGTTTCGAGGAGGCTCTGCATGAACTGGCCATCGTCCAGCATCGACCTATTCTAGGAATTTGTGTCGGTATGCAGATGATGGCGCGGATGAGCCTGGAAGGCGGCGAACAAGCGGGACTGGGCTGGTTCGACGCCGATGTCGTGCGCCTCAAGCCGCAGCCAGCGCAACTGCGGGTACCGCAGATCGGCTGGAACGATATCGAGTATCGTGAAAATTGTCCTTTGTTCTCTGGTCTGCAGCAAAAGCCCGACATGTATTTCGTGCACTCCTACTGGATGAATTGTCGTGACGCGACCAATGTGTCTGCCTGGTGCGAATACGGTGGTCGCGTCACGGCGGCAGTCTGGCGTGACAACATTGTCGGTACCCAGTTTCATCCGGAGAAGAGTCAGGACTCCGGTCTGCGTATTCTGGAAAACTTTGCGGACTGGACGCCCGGCTGATGCTCAAGCGCCGTCTGATTCCAAAGCTGCAATTGCGGTCCATGCGGCTCGGCAATGCCGAGCGCATGGTTCTGATCACTACCGTGCGCTTTGATCAGACTGTGCAGGCAGGTGATCCCATTTCACAAGCCAAGGTCTATCAGGCTCAGACCGCAGACGAACTCATCTTTCTTGACCTGGATGCCACATTCCATGCGCGTCCGACCATGGCCGCGCTCGTGGAAAAAGCAGCTGAGGAAATTTTCATGCCGCTCACTGTTGGCGGGGGCGTGCGTTCGATCGAGAATTTCCGTACTTTGCTGCGTTCTGGCGCGGACAAAGTCAGCATCAACACTGCAGCCGTCGAAAATTCCGGACTTATCGGGGGCGCCTCCGATGCTTTCGGGGCGCAATGCGTGGTGGTAAGCATCGACTATCGTCGCAACGCGGACGGTCGATACACTGTGTTCATCCGGGGCGGAACGCAAGATACGGGGCTGGACCCGGTCGCATGGGCTGTTGCATGTGAACAACGCGGCGCCGGCGAGCTGCTGCTTACTTCGATCGATCGCGACGGCACCGGAGCGGGATTGGACGTGGAACTGACCCGCAGCATTGTCAATGCTGTCTCCATTCCGGTCATTACGTCGGGTGGTTGCGGTACCGCGGCCCATTTTGTCGAAGGCTTTTCCGAAGGCCTGGCCGACGCCGTGGCGGCAGGTACCTTTTTTTGCTTCAAGGACCAGACGCCTTTGCAGACACGAGCCCGAATCAGTAATGCCGGCATTCCGATCCGGATGCACATGTGAGTGGAGGGGCGATGCAAATTACGGGGCAACGCATCTTTCTTCGCCAACTTGGGGAGGAAAACGTCGGCGAAGACTATCTGGGGTGGATGCAGGACCCTCTGGTAACCCGGTATTTGGAGAGTCGCGACCAGACGCAGACTCTCGACACCTTGCGTGCCTTCGTCCGCAACCTCAATTCCAGCCCCCGCGACTACCTGTTCGGCATCTTTCTTGTGCAAGGTGATGAGCACATAGGCAACATCAAGATAGGAAGCATCCGCGAGCCCCATCGTTCCGCCGATCTCGGCTTGATCGTCGGCCGGCGCTCGGCATGGGGCAAAGGCTATGGCACCGAGGCCATTGCGCTTGCCACGCGCCATGCTTTCGAGCAACTTGGGCTAAACAAGCTGTGGGCAGGCATGTATGCAGAAAATCTCGGCTCCTATCGTGCATTTATCAAGGCTGGTTATCGCGAGGTTGGCCGGTTCCGGCAGCACATTCTCTTCGATGGCCGCTACATCGACTCCATACTGGTGGAGAAATGCCGAAACGAGGCAAGTCTGCCTTGAACGCTTCGGCCCAAACGACGCAAACGCGCGTCCTCGCTGTCATACAGGCTCGTGCTTCATCCAGCCGCCTGCCGGCCAAGGTTTTGCAGCCCATCCTTGGCCGTCCCATGTTGTCGCGACAGCTGGAAAGATTGCGCCGCTGCAGGCGCATTGACAAGTTGCTGGTGGCTACCAGCGAGGATTTGTCGGATCAGCCGATAGCCGATCTGTGTGCTGCTGAATCGGTCGACTGTTTCCGCGGCAGTTTGAACGACGTCCTCGACCGCTTCTACCAGGCAGCGAAGCCGTTTTTTCCGGCGCATGTGGTGCGGCTCACCGGCGATTGCCCGCTTGCCGATCCCGAACTCATTGATCGTGTTATCGAGTTTCACCTTCAGGGCGACTTCGATTTCGTCAGTAACGCGATCGAGCCAACATTCCCGGATGGTCTGGATGCGGCGGTGTTTCGCTTTCAGTTGCTTGAACAGGCATGGCGGGAAGCAACGCTGCCGTCCGAGCGCGAGCATGTGACTCCTTTCATGAGGCACCATCCCGAGCGTTATAAAATCGGCAGCTATACGGGTTTTCCCGACCGCTCCGGCTTCCGCTGGACTGTCGACGAGCCTGCTGATTTTGCTTTTGTGACAGAAGTCTACGAGCGCTTGTATCCCGGAAGTCCCGATTTCGGTTCGGAAGACATCTACCGCCTTCTGGATCAGGAGCCGGGTTTGTTGCGGTTGAACGATGGAATCGCGCGCAACGAAGGGCTGCAGCGTTCGCGACAGCAGGACAACGAATGGAAAGTAAAGAATGAAAACCAGAATCCCTGAATCTCTGGCGATGCAGGAACGAGCCAGGTTGCGCATACCCGGCATGACGCAGTTGCTTTCCAAAAGACCGGATATGTTCAGTCTGGGTGTCTGGCCGGGCTACTATAGTCGCGCACAGGGCGCAGAAGTATGGGATCTCGACGGCAATCGCTATGTCGACATGAGCATAGGCGGCATCGGTGCCAACGTGCTCGGCTATGCCGATCCGGATGTCGATGCTGCGGTGATTGAAGCCATCCGGCGAGGGGTCAGCTCGTCGCTCAATTGCCCCGAAGAGGTCGAACTTGCTGATCTGCTCTGCGAGCTTCACCCGTGGGCGGATATGGCCCGCTATACCCGCTCGGGGGGCGAGGCGATGGCCCTTGCGGTACGCATCGCGCGTACGCACACCGGGCGTGACAAGTTGGCCTTCTGTGGTTATCACGGCTGGCACGACTGGTATCTGGCGGCGAATGTCGGTACCGAGAATGCGCTCGGCGCCCATCTGTTGCCCGGTCTCGAGCCGGCGGGCGTTCCGGCCGGCCTCAAGGGCACGGCGCTGCCATTCCGCTACGGAAATCTCGACGACCTGAAAAGTATCGTTGCTGCGAATCGTGGCGAATTGGCGGCTATCGTCATGGAGCCCATCCGCAACGAGCGGCCGAGCGATGAGTTTCTCAGCGGCGCCCGCCAGTTGGCGAACGAAGCTGGAGCAGTGCTGGTGGTGGATGAAATCTCCGCCGGCTTGCGCACCAATTCCGGCGGCGCTCATCTGTGGCTGGGGCTGGAGCCGGATATCGCCGTGTTCTCGAAGGCACTGGGCAATGGTTACCCGATTGGCGCCGTGATCGGCAAGGGAAGTGTCATGCAGGCGGCGCAGCGCTCCTTTATCAGCAGCACCTGCTGGACCGAGCGCACCGGCCCGACGGCCGCTTTGGCGACGCTGCGCAAGCATCGCGCAGTGGATGCAGGCAAGCACCTTTCCGCCATGGGTGAACTTGTCCAGTCAGGCTGGTGCACGCTGTTTGAGAAGCACGGGCTGCCGGCCCATGTACGCGGCATCCCGCCGCTCAGCCATTTCGCTTTCGATCATCCGTTGGCGCAGTCGCTCAAGGCATTGTTCATCCAGCTGATGCTCGACCGGGGTTTCCTCGCGTCCAACTCTTTCTATGCGATGTACGCGCACCAGCCGGAGCATGTCGGTGCGTATCTTGCCGCTGCCGATGGCGCGCTGGCCGAAATTGCGGCGGCTCTAGAAAGTGGGGATGTCGAAAAACGGCTCGAGGGCCAGCCCTCTGCAGTCGGATTCAAGCGCCTGACGTGAGAAGCCAGGCAGATGGCCGGCACAGAGTCGTGGTTCGGGTGGACGCTTCCGCCCGCATCGGACTTGGCCACATGCGGCGCTGCGCTGCCTTGGGGCGGCGCTTGGGCACTGCAGGCGTGGATGTTCACTTCCTCACCAAAGCTGAAGGTCTTGATCCGGCTGCGGAAGTCGGCGAATTTGCGGGAGCCTGCGTGGCGCTGGAACCCTCGATGCAGGGACAGGCCGACGCAGCTCGTACTGTCGAATACTGTCGGAGCGTCGGAGCAGACCGCCTGATCGTCGACCATTACCAGGCGGATGAGGTATACCAGAGCACATTGCTGAAGGGCGGAATTCGCTGGCTGCAGTTTGACGGGGCGGCGCAGATCCCCCTGTGGGCCGACTGGGTTGTGTCGATGAGTCCGGCGGCCGATGAAGCACGGTATCGGACGCTGCAGTGCCGTCCGGAAACGCACCTGCTGATCGGCCCCAGTTATGCGATTCTGCGCGAAGAATTTTTGCGGTATAGGAAGCCCAAGCAGGTTAGCCAGCAGGCAACCCGGCTGCTGCTCACCTTTGGCGGCGGCGATGACCGCGGTGCCTGCTTGGCGTGCTTGTCTGCGCTGCCGGGAACGGGCGGATTCGAGGTGGTCATCCTGAGCAGCAGCTACAATCCGCAGATTCCGTCCATCCGTCGCTGGATCGAGCGGAATGCTGACGCCGGGATTCAACTTCTCCTCGACGATCCCGATGTTGCACGCCGCATGACCGAAGCCGACATCGCGGTTACTGCGGGGGGCACGACCACTTTCGAGATGGCGATGCTGGGTGTGCCAGCCATCATCGTGCAGATCGCTGATAATCAGCGTGCCAATGCTCAGGCGTGGGAACGCGCAGGAGTAGCGCTTGACCTTGGACCGCTCGAACGATTTGATGCCGATCGCCTGCGCGACAAGCTAGTCGCACTGGCCGGAGATTCAGGGCTGCGCGGGCGGATGGCGGCTCGTGGCAGGAAATGCGTTGATGGCCGCGGCGCCGACCGGATTGCCGTCGCGATCTACCCTGATCTGGAGATGCCGTCGTGAATGCATTTAAAACCGTGCCGCTCGAGCTTGCCTACAAGGGAACGCGCACCTATCTACACGGTACCGATATGTACAATGCCATCATGGAATGTTTGGGACGCAGCATACCGCAACGCGTGCGCAGCCCGCTCAAAATGGTGATGCACGAATTCGCCCGCAACCAGGTGGACCTGCGCTACAGCATTGGACCTGAGCGCTGCCCAAGGCCCGAGAATCCGCGGCTTGAGTTCTTCCTGTCCGACAATGTGTCCGGCTGGCTGAGCGAGACTGACCGGCCGGTGCGTGCGAGTCGGCCCTATCCGGAGGACGAGATCGTTGCCGGAAGCCGGATCGAGGGACAAGCCATCATCGCCGCAACGGGGGCGACATTCTCGCCCATCGAAGTGCTGGTCTCGCTGACCAAGCATCTCCATTCGAACCTGCGCCCGGGCCCGCTCGGCTGGGCGTTCACCCGACTGGAATTGAACCGCCCGCTGGAGGACAGCGACAGGGATACCCTTCAGGTGGAACTGCTGCACACATTGGGAAACCGATTGACGAAATCGTCCGTGCGGGCAGGGGAGGCTTTGCTCGGCCATATCTATTTTTCGGCGGTCGCGCGATGACAAGCATTGTCCGCATCGGCAGCTACATTCCCGGGGGACGCGAGTCGAACTACGCCAAGAAAGGGCAGTTCGACATCGATGACGAATTCATTCGCGACAAGCTGGGAGTCGAGGAAGTGTCGCGCAAGGCGGCGGATGAAGAGACTTCCGACATGTGCGTCAAAGCCCACGCCGATCTCGAGACACGCCTCGGGCGGCGTATTGACGCGGTCGATTGCCTTGTTGTGTGCACGCAGAATCCGGATGGTGTCGGGCTGCCCCATACTTCGGCCATCGTTCACGGCAAGCTTGGCTTACCGGAGAGCTGTGCCTGTTTCGACGTCGGCCTGGGCTGCTCCGGCTATGTGTACAGTCTGTCCATAGTCAAGGCGTTCATGCGTGACAACGGCATGTCGAGCGCCTTGTTGTTTACAGCGGATCCCTACTCCAAGATCATCGATGCGCAGGACAAGAATACCGTGCTGCTGTTCGGAGATGCGGCCACGGCCACGCTTCTGCAGGAAGGCAGCATTCCCGGGACGTGGGCACCCGGCACTTTCCGCTTCGGTACCTGTGGCAAGGATGGTGGTGCGCTGGAAAACCGCAACGGCACTTTACACATGAATGGCCGGGCAGTATTTAACTTCTCCGCGACTAAGGTGCCACCACAGGTGACCAGGTTGCTCAAGGACGCCGGCCTGGGTCCGGAGGATATCGACCTGTTCCTGTTTCACCAGGGAAGCAAGTTCATCGTCGATCAACTGGCTAAGCGCCTTGCGCTGCCTCCTGAAAAAGTGCCGCTCAATCTCTCCGGCCAAGGCAATACAATATCCTCTTCATTGCCGTTGTTGTTGCAGGATCGCCTGGATGACCCGCGGCTGAACCGCATGCTTCTCAGCGGCTTTGGCGTAGGCCTGTCCTGGGCCAGTTGCCTGCTGACGCGAACTTGATAGACAGTACAAAAATCCAAGGAATGCCATGACCCCGCTACAGCAGACGCTCATTCGAATCGCGCTTGAAGTCAATTCCCAGGCCACCCTGAAGGATGTTGCCGACCTCGATCGGAATTTCAGCGATGTCGGTATCGACTCACTCGAAGCGATGTCGCTGATGCTGGCGGTGACGGAACATTTCGACATCAAGATCCCCGATGCCGAGATCGATGAAGTGAAGACAATGAACGAACTCGTCGGGCTCGTCGAACGCGAACTGACAAATGCGGGCCGTCAGGCCTGAGCAGGAAAGCATCGAGTTCATGAGCAGGCGCCTGTCGGACTATTTCAGTCCGGACGAAGTGCGGCGGGATGGCCGCTTTGTCGACCTTGGTCATGCCGAAAGCGGGATGCCAGGGACCTTGGCCTATTGTGATTCGGTGCATTATTTGGAGATGGCGAATACCAACGCCAACATCAGTTGCGTCCTGCTTACGCCCGAACTGGCCGGCAAGGCGGCTTCCCCAAAGGGGGTGGTGGCGCTCGCCAATCCGCGCAATGCGTTCTACCGGCTGCACGAGCGACTCGATCTCCGTCCCCCGCAGGACGGCGCGATGATCGACCCTTCGGCCATCGTTTCGCCAAAGGCGAAGATCGGCAAGGGGGTGGTCATTTCGGAGCGCGCTGTGATCCGCGACGACGTCGAGATCGGCGACGGTAGTTTTATCGACGCCGGAGCAATCCTCGGCGCCGAAGGCATCCTCTATCTTGACGACGGCGGCGATCACAGGCGGATCAGGCATCGCGGCTCCGTGAGCGTGGGTAGCCACGCTGTCATTCTTGCCAATGCCGTGGTCGTGCGCGCGATCCATCCCGGACTGCCGACAGTAATCGGCGACAACGTTATCGTCGGCATAGCCAGCACCATCGGGCACGAGGCGAATTTGGAGCGCAATTGCGTGATCTCCGGCAACTGCGTGATTGCGCGGCGTGTCCGAATCGGTGAAGGAGCCTGGATCGGCACCTCGGCGATGGTGCGCGAATACGTGCACGTTGGCGCGCGAGCCAGTGTCAAAGCGGGTAGCGTGGTCGTCGAGGATGTTGCGGAAGGAGCCGAGGTATCCGGCAATTTTGCTATTTCGCACCGCCGGCGCCTGCTGCAATATCTCAAGGACAAAAAGTGACTTTCATCCACCGCTCCTGTGCCGGGCGGGCGGTAACGAGGTAACGATCAATGGCAGACCATGTATTCACTATCTGCGAAGTCGGCTCCAATTACAACGGCAGCCTCGACTGCGCGCTCGACTACCTGCGTGCGGCCAAGAGGGCCGGCGCGGATGCGGTGAAGTTTCAGACGCTGCGCAAGGACAAGCTCGTCGCGCCGCGAATTTACGTTGACGGTAGATGGGTCGAAAACCCGGTCTACAAGGCATTTTCCAGTCTCGAACTGCCTGACGAATGGCATTTCGAGTTGAAGCGCTGTGCAGACCAAACAGGCATCGAATTTTTTTCCACGCCGTTCTATCTCGAGGCCGTCGACTTGATGGAGCGCGCCGGCGTTCGCACCTACAAGATAGCGTCCGGCGACATCAGCTTCTTGCCCCTCCTGCAGGCGGTGGGCGCAACCGGAAAGCGCGTGATCATGTCCACGGGTGCCAGCGCTCTCGCTGATATCGAGACGGCGCTGAACGTACTTACGCAATCCGGCGCACGCGACATCACATTGCTGCATTGTGTGGCAAATTACCCGCCGTGCTGGGAAGAGATGAACTTGCGCGCCATGGTCACACTCAAGGAAGAGTTCGGTTTGCCTGTCGGAATCTCCGATCACACTCCCGGCAGTCTGGTGGCGATCGCGGCGGTGGCTTTGGGGGCCGTGGCAGTCGAGAAGCACGTCACCTTCGACCGCGGCCAGGCCGGCCCGGATCATCCTTTTGCAATGACCATGGACGAATTCGCCGACATGATCGCGCAACTGCGCACGCTTGAAGTTGCACTGGGCGATGGGAACAAACTTCCAGTCCAGAGCGAACTCGAGAAGCAGTACCGCCTGCGCCGCGGAGTCTATGACCCATCCACGCTCTATCCTGCGGCAGACGGCAAGGGCATCTGGTTGCGGCCGCAGCCGCAAGGCCCTGCGCCTGCCGGAGGCTGACGCCTTGGCGCAGGACTTGCTGCGGTTGATCAGCCGATGAATACCCGGCACGGCAAGATAGTCGCGATCATCGAGGCTCGCATGACCTCGACGCGCTTGCCCGGGAAGGTGCTGCTGCCGGCCGTTGGTCGGCCGCTGCTGGGCCATCTGGTCGAGCGTCTGCGGCAGGTGCCTTCGATCAACGAAATCGTAGTGGCGACCACGGTAAACGCAGCGGATGAGCCCTTGGCCGAGTTCGCCGGGGAGTATGGCGTCAGCTGTTTTCGCGGCAGCGAGCACGACGTGATGGCTCGGGTGCTTGGTGCCGGTGACGCTGCACATGCCGACATCGTGGTCAATATCACCGGTGACTGCCCGCTGCTCGATCCGCTATTAACCGAGCAGACCATTCGCATGTTCTTTAACAACCGCTGTGACTATGCAACAAATGGTCACGTACACACCTTTCCCGGCGGCTACGCGGTGCAGGTGTACCGGCTCGAAACTCTGCGCCGGTCGGCATCGATGACCGAAGATGCAATTGAGCGCGAACACGTCACCCTGCACATGCGCAGGCATCCCGAAATATTTCCCCACGTGTATCTGGTGGCGCCACAGGACCAGCATTGGCCCGAGATCGATCTCAGTCTCGACGAGGAAGCGGATTATTTACTGTTGAAGACGATCTTCGAGCACTTCGGCGACGCCAACCCCTACTTCGGCTGCCGCGAGACCGTGGCCCTGCTGAAGGCCAATCCCGGCTGGCTGGCCATCAACCGCCACGTCAAGCGCAAGGGCGATACGTGAGACGCTTCGATGCGGTTGTTGCCGGCTTGGGTAATGTCGGCCTGCGCTACGACCTGGGGATGAATGGCGACGACCGGGTGACCAGCCACGTCCGGGCTTACGCGACGCATCCCGGCTATAGACTCGTGGGAGGCATTGATCCGGACAAGGAAGGGCGTGCGCTGCTCAAGCAGCACTACGGCGTACCGGCATTTCCCGATGTCGCCGCCATGCTGGCAGCAGGCATTCGACCGGAGGTCTGCTCCATTGCCGTGCCGACACCCCTGCATTTCGGTTTCTTCCAGGAAATTATTGCGCTGCGCCCAGTCGCCATCCTGTGCGAGAAGCCGCTCGCGGCGAGTGCTGCGGAGGGCGAGCGGATGGTCGCCGTCGCCAGCGAAAGCGGCTGCGCGCTGGCCGTCAACTACATGCGACGTTTCGAGCCCGGCGTGCTGGCCCTGCGCCGGTTGATTGCCGACGGCGCGCTGGGCGAGATTTATAAGGGCAGCGCCTGGTACAGCAAGGGGCTGCGCAACAACGGCTCCCATGTCATCGACCTGCTCAGATTTCTGCTCGGCGATACCGCATCCATTAAGGTGCTGGAGGTCGGCCGGAAGTGGGAAGGACAGGATCCGGAGCCCGACGTCTGCCTGAGCTTCGGACCTGCGCGTGTCGTTCTGCTCTCGGGACGCGAGGAATGTTTCAGTCACATCGGATTCGAAATAGTTGGCGCTGGCGGTACGGTGCGCTACATCGATGGCGGCCACCGAATCGAACTGAGGCGGGCCCGAGCCGAACCGGCGCTGCCCGGCTACCGTATACTTGCACACGAGGTGGAGGTGCTACCTACCGACCTGAAGCGCTACCAGTGGCACGCAGTCGATGCCCTGTACCGGCATCTCGACCAAGGTGAGCCCTTGCTGTCCAGCGGGGCCAGCGCGCTGGATACCTTGCGGACCATAGACCGGGTGTGCAGCGTACTTGACCAACTTCCGGAAAGCGCCAAGCATCATGACTGAACTCGCCCTATTCGGCGGCCCGAAGACCATCGCGCAGCCGTTCGCGAAATACAACTCCATTGGCCGCGAAGAAATAGAAGCCGGTAAGGCGGTCCTCGAAAGCGGACAGCTCTCGGGTTTCTATGGCAGTTGGGACGAAAAGTTCTTCGGCGGCGACAAGGTTCGCGAATTCGAAAAGGACTGGACGAAGTTTTTCGGGGTGAAGCACGCCGTCACCGTCAACTCGAATACGTCCGGGCTGATCGCGGCCGTTGGCGCAATCGGCATCGAGCCGGGCGACGAGGTTATCGTCAGTCCCTGGACCATGTCCGCGTCGGCTACTGCAATCGTGATTTGGAATGCCATACCGGTTTTTGCTGATATCGAGGACGAGACTTTCAACCTGGATCCCGCTTCCATCGAGAGGAATATCACCCCCCGCACCCGGGCGATCATGGTGACCGACATTTTTGGGCATGCCGCAGACATGGATGTGATCATGGCCATAGCCAGCAAGCACAAGCTAAAGGTCATCGAAGACTGCGCCCAGGCTCCGGCGGCCCGTTACCGTGGCCGTTATGCGGGCACAATCGCGGACATCGGTGTTTACAGCCTCAACTACCACAAGCACATCCACACTGGCGAAGGCGGCGTGTGCGTGACCAATGACGCTACTCTCGCCGAGAGGCTGCAGCTGATCCGCAACCATGCTGAAGCGGTGGTCGCCGGCAAGGGAGTTGACGATATATCGAATATGATCGGTTTCAATTTTCGCATGACGGAGATCGAAGCCGCGATAGGGATCGAGCAGTTGAAGAAGCTCAATATCCTGACCGCTGCACGCACCAACCAGGCGGACCGCCTCGACGCCGGGCTTGCCAATTTGCGCGGCTTGCGCACATCGATCGTCAAGCCTGGCTGCAGCCACGTCTATTACGTCTATCCACTGGTGTATGACGATACGCAGACCGGAGTTCCGCGCGAACAGGTGGTCAAGGCGCTGCGCGCCGAGGGCGTACCGGCATCGATGGGCTACCTCAACCTGCATCTTCTGCCAATGTACCAGCGGCGCGTTGCCCATGGCCGCAACGGCTTTCCTTGGAGTGCGCCCTTCTACCATGGTACGGTGTCTTACGCCAAGGGCATCTGCCCGGTGGCCGAGGATCTGCATGACCGGCGCTACATCGGCATGAGCATGTGCTTGTTCGACTACACGGCGCAGGACATCGATCTCCTGATCAGCGCTTTCCGCAAAGTCTGGAGCAATTTCGACAGGCTTAGGCAAGCTCACTGACCTGGTGGCAGTCTGCGATGGCACGCATCGATATTTTGCTCTTCGCCGAAGACCCCAGTGCCGCCAATTACGCTGCACTCCTATTACCCGCTCTGGCTCGGGAGGGCTGGAGTGCGCATCTGTACGCTGCGGCTGTCGCGTGCGGATGGCTGCAATCTCGAGGCGTGGAATTCATCGAGGTGGCGGCGGACGCTGACGCCGGCCTGGTGCTGCAACAGACGAATCCGCGCTGCGTCCTGACCGGTACCGCCGAGAATCCTGAGACCCTTGGCCTGCGTTTGGTCGACGCGGCACGTGCGGCTGGAATTCCCTCGGTGGCTTTCATCGATGCCCTGATGAGCGCGGCCTATCGCTTCCGGGGTCGCACCGCGAATCCTCTTGCCCATGCGCCGGACTGGCTGCTGGTGCCGGACAGAAAGACGCTAGATGCCTTCGTTGGTCTTGGCTATCCGCAGCAATGCATTGCCGTCTGCGGCCATCCGCAATACGACCAGACGCGTATCCTTGCAGCTCGATGGAGTGATGAAGGTGGAACGGGAGCGCTTCGCAAGACCCTGTTTCCTGAAGTAGCGCCCGGACGAAAGATAATAATCTTCATTAGTGAAGGCGCCCTGCGCTATGAACTTCTTCCGAAGCGGACCTCGGGTGACTACGGTTTTACCGGCCGCGGCGTCGACAAGGGCCGCACCAAGATTATTCTTGAAGAGGTGTTGGACGCGGTCGCGACGCTGACGGAGAAACCATACGTGGTCTTCCGGGCACACCCCATTGAGCAGGTCGAAGACTACGCCGAGTATGGGAACGAGATCGATCGCTTCAGCAGTGGTGGGTCTCCTCTGGAACTGGTCTATGCCAGCGACCTGACGATAGGCATGACATCCATGCTGCTGCTCGAGGCGGCGCTGCTTGGGCGGCCCACGCTGGCAGTGCTGGCGCAAGCCTCGGAGGTAGACCTGCTACCCAGCGTGCGTAGTGGGGTGACGCCCCATGTCTTGAATCGCGCCGAATTGCGGAAACAACTTAGCGCCCTGCTAGGCCGCGAGGGGGCCATGCCCCGCCTTGACGGAGAAGCCGTGCTGGTTTCAGGCGCCGTTGGGCGCGTCGTCGAGGTGTTGCGGCGTTGGTCGGGAAGAGATCGGGGGAAGGGTAATCGAATATAATCAGAGGCTTTCTTAGCCACGGAAGTTCCAGCTCGCCGCGCATGCGGCATGATGCTGCGGCCATGAGCAAAACACCGCAATTAACCACCCGCCGACTCAGCATCGTTCCGTTCAGCGAACGGTTCTTGACGCCGCAATATGTCGAGTGGCTAAATGACCCCGAAGTGGTGCGCTTCAGTACCCAGCGCCATCGGGTGCATACGCTGGAGTCCTGTCGAGGGTACTGGCGATCCTATGCCGGCACGCCCAATCATTTCTGGGCGATCGTTGAACATGAGCAGGGTCTGGGGCACATCGGCAACATGAACGCCAATATCGACCTGCATGACCAGGTGGCGGACCTCGGCATCATTGTCGGAAACAAGATTGCCTGGCGGCAGGGCTACGCGCGGGAGGCTTGGCTTGCGGCATGTAAATATCTGTTCATGCAGGCAGGCATCCGCAAGATTACCGCAGGTACCTGTGCATCAAATGCATCGATGGTCGGCCTTATGAATGCTGCCGGAATGATCGAGGACGGTAGGCGGGTTAGGCAGACCCTCATCGAGGGCTGCGAAGTCGACATAATTCACGCCGCACTGTTCCGGGATTCTTGGAATCCGCCGGCTGGCTGAGACACGGCCTCTCGAAAAATGCTATTAAGAATTCTGCGCCGCACCAGAAAATACCTGGCGTCTTTTGTGCCAACTGACGGGGAGAAGCGTTTTGTCGAGGTCAATCGCGAGTTCTGGAGGCATTACTGGGCATCCCGTGGAAGTCAGGAAGACCGTGCCTTCGTCCTGATTGAAGCCTCCGAAAATCCGATCATTAATCTGTGCAATGCCTCGTTTGGAGCGATCGTCTGCCATGCTCGAAACCTGCGCCCGATCTACCTGCTGAATGGATTTCGCGATCGCTCCACGCGGCGAATACTGCAGTCCTACCATCCGGAAGCGTGTTTTATCCACACCACTAGTATGCGGTACCTGCTCGCGTGGCCCTGGAGTTTTTTACAGGCGTGGCGGGTATGGATAGGACTGCGGACACCCCGCGATATCCTCGAATTCCGGATCGACGGCATCAAGTTCGGCGATATCGTTTACGACAACACGCTGGTACGGGGCTACGCGACCCTTAGCAAAGTCGATTCTGATGTCCTGTCGGTACTGCACAATTTCTTCCAGCACCGCTTCATCATCAACGACATCATCGGGCGCTATCGGCTTGATTCGTTCGTCGTCGCTCACACGATTGGAATGTTCGGCGGCACCTTCAGTCGATACTTGCTGAAACAGGGCATCGAAGTGATCAACCGCGTTGGCTCGCACGAGATTCTTGTGCAGAAATACAGGAGTTCTGCTGATGTCGGGTTTTATCCCGCCAAGCCCGAGTGGCACCATTTTGAGCACATGATGAGCCTTCCCGATGATATTGTTCTGCCAAAGGCAAATGCATACTTGGACGAGCGGCACAACCAGCGCGTAAGCCATATCGCCGTAGAATTGGCCTTCAACCGGAACAAGCGCTTTTTTGAGCGCCGGGACGATTTCTGTCTGACTACGGGGCTCGATCCGAACAAGAAGACTGCGTTCGTGATGCTTCACGCGTTTAACGACCATCCCCATTCACACTTTGCACGGCCGTTGGCGTTCCAGGACTATTTCGACTGGTTCGAGCGCACGCTTAAGATTGCCCAGACAGTTGATACCGTAAATTGGGTGTTCAAGGAACATCCGGCTGCAAGCCTCTATCCGGTTAGAGATGTGAATCTGCATGCCATGTTCGCCAAAGTGTCCAAACCGAATATTGTATTTTTGGATGCCGATGCCGATTTCAATGCGCTGTCGATACGCTTTCTTGCGGACGCGATCGTTACCTGTCTGGGTACCGCAGGTATGGAATACGCCTGTGTCGGCATTCCCTGCCTGCTGGCTGGCGAAAGCCCCTATAGCGGTTTCGGCTTCACGCTAGAGCCGGAAACTGCGGAAGAATACGAGACCTGCTTGAGAGGGCTGGATCGACTCGAAAGACTCAAGCCCGAACAAATCAAGGCCGCCAAGATCGTGATGTACTTCGAGTTGCCGATGGTTCATAGCGCCAGCTATCTGTTCTGTCCACGCTACGATTACCGGCAGATAGTGCAGATTACACCGTCCAAGGTACTGGCCGACGCGGCAGAATGGATGCGAAGTGCGGACGACAACACTCTCATGCATCAGGTCGATGTGCTGGCAGCCTTCTTGAACGACTTCGGCCGTACCCAGTTCATCGATTTCGAAAGGCATCCGTACATGAGGGACGCGCAGCCGTTGCGGATCAGTCAGGACGGCCGTGCCTGATATGGGGCGATCCATGATCAAGCGGTTGGCGATAGGCGTGCTCCCTCCCTTCGTTACCGAATCGATAAGGGCTCTGCGCCGACGGCTGAATCCGCCGCTTCCTGTACTCGAGTACGCACCTAATGGTTGGGACGACAAACTCGTTGCGGACAACGCATCGGCGGGTTGGAATGCCACCAGCGTGGTGGATGCGACTCGAGTGGAAAACGCCGAATCGTATCGACTTTTGCGGAATGGAGGGCCGCTCGGGACCGGGCATCAGCATAACTTGCATGTGAGTTTCGCCTATGTACTGGCCCGGGCAGCGCACGGCAAGGCATCCCTGTCGGTGCTGGATTGGGGTAGTGGACTTGGCTACTATTGCTATGTCGCCAAGGCGGCGCTTCCGGAAATTGCCATTGACTATCACTGCAAGGAAACTCCTGTACTGGCGGCGGCCGGTCGGCAAACCGTGCCTGAAGCCAGCTGGTACAGTGACGAAATCTGCCTTGCTCGAAAATACGATGTCATCTTGCTCAGTGGCTCGTTACAATATACCCAAGACTGGGAAGGGCAGTTGCGTCGGATTGCTGCTGCAGCAGGTGAATGGCTCTACATTACCCGGCTGCCAGTTGTTGAACGGGTGCCGACATTTGCGGCAGTGCAACGTGTGTATGGTTCGACAATGATGCATTGGCAGTTCAATCGCGCGAATCTGCTCGGTTTAGTCGAATCCCTTGGTTTTGTGATTGACCGCGAGTTCGAGATTGGTGATCGGCCTTGCGTAAAAGATGCGCCGGAACCGTGTGAATTGCGAGGCTGGCTTTTCCGGCGCGCGAAACCCCAATGAAACAGGAAGGATCCCATTTGAAACCCTGCTTGATCTGCAAGAATCCGATAGAGCCGTTCATGTCGTTCGGCAAGATGCCGATCGCCAACGGCTTCCTTACTCCTGAGCAATACTCCGAGGAACACTGCTTCGAACTGGCGACGGCGTTCTGCCCGCACTGCAAAATGGTGCAGCTGACCGAGCTGGTTGATGAGCGAAAAATGTTTCACGAGAATTACGCGTTTTTTTCGTCCACCTCGGTTCGCATGGCGGAACATTTTCAGCGTTTCGCCGAGGGCGTGATGAAGGGGTATCTCGATCCGTCCGATCCTTTTGTCGTGGAGATCGGCAGCAACGACGGCATCATGCTGCAGAATTTTGCGCGTGCCGGCGTGCGCCATCTGGGCATCGAACCGTCGACCAATGTCGCGGAGGTTGCCCGCGGCAAGGGTATCCGCACCATCTCGGAATTCTTCAACGAGGATTTGGCCCGTCGCATCGTCGCGGAGCACGGCCCGGCGGATGCCTTCCTGGGCGCCAACGTGATGTGCCATATTCCCTACCTGCATTCCGTCGCCGCCGGTATCCAAATACTGCTCAAGCCTCGTGGCGTACTGATGTTCGAAGATCCCTACATGGGGGATATCGTGCAGAAGGTTTCATACGACCAGATCTACGATGAGCACGCGTTTTATTTCTCGGTCGCATCTGTCAGTCACTTGTTCGGTGAGCATGGGCTGGAAGTGATCGATGTGCAGCCGCAGAATGTCCATGGAGGTTCGATGCGCTATGTCATTGCACACAAGGGCGCACGTCCTGTTTCGCCATCGGTTGCCGAACGGCGCGCAAAGGAAGAGTCCCTCGGACTCAATCGACCGGACACCTATGTCGAACTGCGACGCAACATTGAGCGCTCGCGCGATGAACTGATGGCTTTACTGCGCGACCTCAAGCGCCAGGGCGAGCGTGTGGTCGGCTACGGCGCTACCTCCAAGAGCACTACGGTGACTAACTACTGCGGCATAACGCCGGATCTGGTCGAGTTCATCAGCGACACCACCCCGATCAAGCAGGGCAAGTTCAGCCCCGGCGCCCACATCCCGGTAAGGCCCTACAGTGCGTTTCAGGAGAATTACCCCGACTACGCGTTGCTGTTCGCATGGAACCACGCCGAAGAGATCATGGCCAAGGAACAGAAGTTTCGCGATGCGGGCGGTAAATGGATCAATTACGTGCCCAGGGTGCAGGTTAGCTAATGATTCTGTGTGGCAACCCGCAGGCGCAATACTTGGCACACAAGCCGGAGATTGACGACGCAATCGAGCGGGTGCTCGATTCCGGCTGGTATGTACTGGGTCAGGAGGCAGAGGCATTCGAGCGCGAGTTTTCCGGCTATGTCGGTACGAATCATGGCATCGGCGTAGGTAGCGGAACCGAAGCCCTTCATCTCGCGCTCAAGGCTTGCGACATTGGAGTGGGCGACGAGGTCATAACTGTTTCCCATACTGCAGTGGCCACCATTGCGGCGATTGAGCTGACGGGTGCGACACCGGTCTTTGCTGATATTGAAAATACATATTGCACTCTCGATCCGACTGGGCTCGAGAGGCTCATCACGCCGCGCACGAAGGCCATTATTCCGGTCCATCTCTATGGTCAGGCGGCTGATCTCGAACAGATTGTTGAAATTGCCGGACGTCACGGGGTGCCGGTGATCGAGGATTGCGCGCAGGCACACGGTGCAAGGTATCGGGGCCGTCCGGTCGGCTGCTTCGGCGCACTCGGCTGTTTCAGTTTTTATCCCACCAAGAATCTCGGCGCACTCGGCGACGGCGGGATGGTCGTCACCAGCGACGACCTTCTGGCGAGGAAATTGCGCCTGTTGAGGGAATACGGCTGGGCTGAGCGCTACGTTAGCCAAGTTCCGGGTTGGAACAGTCGCCTGGATGAGTTGCAGGCTGCCGTTTTACGCGTGAAGCTTCGCCATCTCGATGCGGATAATGCGGCGCGCGGCCGAATCGCCAGCACCTATAGTACGGCGCTGGCGGATTGCGGATTACGCCTTCCCGCGACGCGCTCCGGCAGCAGCCATGTATTTCATTTATATGTGGTACGCGCAGCAGAGCGCGAGGCCTTGCGACTTCACTTGCTGCGAGCGGGCATTGCGGCGGGTATCCATTATCCGGTTCCCGTGCACAAACAACCTGCTTACATTTCCCGCTTTCCGGCCAATCTGCCCGTCACCCAATATGTCGCGAATGAAGTATTGTCGCTTCCGATCTATCCGGAGCTAGGCGACGACGAGGTCGGCGCCGTGATTGATTCGGTGCTCGGATTCTTTCGCAAAGCCTGACCAAGCAGCATCCCCAGCCACGCATGCCTGAAGCCCTGAACATGGCCAGACAAGACGAGACATTGCTGAGTTATTTCTCGGGCAAGAGTATTCTCGTCACAGGAGGCGGTGGCTTCATTGCCGCATGTCTTATCACGCTGTTGTGCGGCACCGATTGCCGTATCGTGCGCCTGTTGAGGCGTCCGGCCGAGGCTTGGACCGATCCCGGTCGTGCCCGAGTCGAGAATCTGGTCGGTGACGTTCGCGATGTGGATCTGTGGAAGTCCGTGGTGGGCGGTTTTGACATGGTGTTTCATCTTGCCGCTCAAACCAGTACCTACGAGGCCAACCGCGACCCGCGTTCCGACCTCGACAGCAATGTGCTGCCAATGCTGTTGTTGCTGCAGGCCTGCAGGGATAGGGATGTCCGTCCAGTCGTAATCAGCGCCAGTACAGTAACAATCTGCGGTCTGCCAGAGCGCTTGCCGGTTGATGAAAGCTGTCCCGACGCGCCGATCACCATATACGATCTGCACAAGCAGATGGCGGAGAACTACCTCAAGTATTACGTTCGCACTGGCGCGGGACGCGGCGCCGCATTGCGCCTGGCCAACGTTTACGGGCCGGGACCGCGCTCCAGTCGGGCTGATCGAGGAATACTTAATCAGATGGTCGGGCGTGCACTTCGGGGCGAAGTGCTGACTGTCTACGGACGAGGCGATCAGCTTCGCGACTACGTGCATGTAGCAGATGTGGCGCGCGCCTTTCTCGCGGCCGCGGTACATGCGGACGCACTGAATGGCGGCCACTACGTTATTGGCCGGGGAGACGGGTACAGCATCGCGCAAGCACTTCAACTCGTCGCCGAGCGTGTGGCGGCGCGAACCGGAAGGCTTGCTCCGGTCACCAGCGTTGACCCTCCGGCGGGGCTGTCGCCCATCGAAGAGCGCAACTTCGTTGCTGATACTCGCCACTTTACCGAAGCGACCGGGTGGCGGGCTCAGTATGGCTTGCCACAGGGCATCGATACCCTCATTGAGAGCTTGATATGAAACTCCTGATCATCGGCGGGGCGGGTTTCCTTGGCGCGAATCTGGTACGACGTTGTCTTGCCGAGCCTGGTGCCGAGGTGACGGTGATGGACTCTCTGGATCCGCACTTGCACGCCACCACAGCCCATCTGCAACCGGTCTGGAAGAAGATTCGCTTCGTCCGGGGTGATCTGCGCGACGAAACGCTGCTGGCTGAGGTGGTGCAGGGGCAACAGGTGATCTTTAACTGCGCGGCGCAGACCTCGCATCCACTTTCTATCCAATACCCGCTGCTCGACGCCGACATCAATTGCGTAGGCAACCTCAAGTTGCTCGAAGCGGTGCGACTCCTCAATCGCGACGCCGTGGTGGTTTATACATCGAGCAGCACAGTGATAGGCAAGGCGCAACAGCGTGTGGTGGACGAAGACCATCCGGAACGTCCCTTGGAGATATACTCGGCCAACAAGGGAGTGGCCGAGAAGTATTATCGTATCTATAACACCATCCACGATTTGAAGACCGTGGTGCTGCGCTTCGCGAACTTGTTCGGTCCCTATGGCAAGGGTTACCCGGAGTTCGGCTTCATCAACTATTTCATTCATCTCGCACGTAGCGGCCAGCCAATCAAGATCTTCGGATCTGGTGACCAATTGCGCAATGTGCTGTATGCGGAGGATGCTGTCGATATTCTCCATCTGGCTGCGCAGCAGCCCGATCTCATCGGGCAAACGTTGTTTGCCACGAGCAACCAGCACATGTCCGTTTCAGCCATCGCGAGCGGGATCGTCGAGGTTTTTCAGAACGGGTCTGTCGAGCATATCGAGTGGCCGGACGAGCGGCGGCGCATAGAAGTCGATCATGTGGAGTTCTCTTCTGCCCGCCTGCAGGCCCTCACGGGCTGGCAGCCGCGCCATGATTTCTTATCCGGTTTGCGGCAGACCCGCGCCGTTATCGAAGGCAAGCAATAATCCATGACCAAGAAAATTGTCGTCTGCGGCGCGCTGGGACATATCGGCTCGCGCCTGATCAGGATGATCCCGGAGCAGCATCCCGGCATCGAAATTGTATTGCTGGACAATCTCTCGAGCCAGCGCTACTCGTCCTTGTTCAATCTGCCTGGCGATGGAAGCTATCGGTTTATCGAGAAGGATGTTCTAACAGCCGATCTCGCGCCGGTATTCGACGGCGCCGGTGTGGTGGTGCAGTTGGCAGCTTTGACCAATGCTGCCGGTAGCTTCGAGATCCGGGAGAAACTGGAGCGGGAGAACTATCTCGCCACCGAACGAGTCGCCCAAGCCTGTCTCAGGACCGGATCGGCACTGATCAATATTTCATCGACTAGCGTCTATGGAACCCAGAAGGACATCGTCGACGAAGATTGTGGCGAGGAAGATCTCCAGCCGCAAAGTCCCTATGCCGAAACAAAGTTGCGTGAGGAAAAGCTGCTTGCCGGGCTTGGGCGAAGCGATGGTCTGCGCTTCGTCACTTTCCGCTTCGGTACGATTTTTGGTGTTTCCCCGGGCATGCGCTTTCATACTGCTGTTAACAAGTTTTGCTGGCAGGCCGTGACCGGACAACCGATAACGGTGTGGCGTACCGCTTTGCATCAAGTCCGTCCTTATCTCGACCTTGAGGACGCAGTCAGTGCCATTGATTTCGTCATGCGTGGCGACCGCTATGACGGAAATATCTACAACGTCCTGACTTTGAATGCCACGGTCAATGAAATCCTCGATGTCATCCGGACCCATGTTCCCGACATCGCCGTTGAGTATGTCGATACCAAAATCATGAACCAGCTTTCTTACCACGTTTCCAGCCAGCGTTTCCGCAACTGCGGCTTCGAGTTTCATGGCGACCTTCGACGGGGCATCGCCGAAACAATTTCACTGTTGCAGGGGGTGCGTTCATGACAACCGGTGCAGTTTGTGCCGACGGTAAGATCAGGCTGAATCTCGGGTGCGGCGGATCACCGCTGCCGGATTACATCAACGTCGACATGGACAGCTTGGCGACGCTCAGGGAGCGGTACCCGCAGCAGCATTTTTCGGATGACCTGCAAGTCCACAACTACGATATTTTCAATCTGCCCTATGCCGATGGCACAGTCGACGAAGTTAGAGCCGATTCATTGGTTGAGCATCTGCCTTTCGTCGACGAACCGCGGTTCTTTTATGAGATGAAGCGAGTGCTGAAGCCTGGCGGGTTGCTACGTCTTGCCACTCCGGATTTTGAGGCGGCCGTCACAGAATGGCTTGCCGCAAAAGATGAATGGAAGGAGTTTTACAGAAACGATCCGGAGGCGATACGCAACAAACACTGGTTCGGTCAGTATTCCTATTCAACCGAAAATCGATGGGGTTATCTGAGCGCTATGATCTTCGGCAGCCAAAATGGAGAAGGGCAGTTTCACACGAACTGCTACACGGCAGCCAAACTGCAGGCGATGCTTAAGCATTTGGGTTTCAAGGAACTTGAGCTAACGCGTTATCGCTGGAAGGGTGATCGCGATGTGATGCTCCAGGTTCTGGCGAAGAAGCTTTGATTGACCGTACGCGTTAGTTATTAGATTTCCATCGAGGGCATTTTGAGCGGAAGGCCTTACTTCAGTATCGGGGTCACCACATTCGATCGGCGCGAATTGTTGAACGAAACGCTTAAGTCAATTCTTGGCCAGACGTTCGGTGATTTTGAGGTACTGGTGGGAAATGATAATCCGTCAATTTCATTGACGCCGGATGTATTGGGAATTTCAGATCCGCGGATACGCATACTCAATCATCCGATTAACCTCGGTGAAATTGGAAATATGAACGAGCTGCTTGCTCAAAGCAGAGGTGCATACTTTACGTGGTTAGCAGACGATGATTTATATGCGACCACTTTCCTGCAGGCGGTGCGTGATGCGCACCTGCGACACGAAGCCCCAACTGCAGTATTCACCAATTACGATAGCGGTACGGCGTGTCAGCCTGAGAGCGTGGACTTTCAGGGTAGGGTTTTTCCAATGGAAGGGCGAGTATTCTTGCGCAAGTACTTGTCACGCAATCTGCGAACCCTCGGTTGTTACGGCGTTTTTGAATCGCGGTACCTGCATTCTCTCGGGGGCATGACCAAACTCGGCAACGGATTCTCACCTTACTCGGATAACTTGCTGGCAATTCGGGCGGGAGCATTGGAGAAGCTGTGCTACATCGATGCGCCGCTGCTATTTTTTCGTACTCACCCAGACTCGATTTCATACTCTAGTGACGATGTTGAAGCCTATGCGACGGCACAGGAGGACTTGTGTGCTCACGCCATCCAAATACTTGATGCAAGCACGCTCCAGTCGGATAGGCGCCGCAATATTTACGATCTTCTAAGCCATTGGTGCTTAATCTTTATTTCCCACGTACTCATGAGATCGGATCGTAACCGAGGCAGTTTCTACTGGCGGTACGCCAAGTTCTTGTACAAATATTCGTCAGGACTGGGATCAGATCGGGTCCGCCTATTTGCGCTAACGCTAAAACTGGCACTCATGCATGAGATGCTGGCATTGATGGGTAAACTCTCCTCACGACCTCGCTAGTCCGAACTTTGATCTGATCGCTTAAAGAATCTGTTGCTCTTCATGAGGTTGCTTGCGTGCCGCAGGGGCGCTACTGGGTACGGGGAAGGTTGACTCCAAGCAGCTTGAAGGCTTTTTCCTGAAGCGGCGTAGGCCGGGTGGT
>JBDRPN010000042.1:0-124431 GCA_043826925.1 Pseudomonadota bacterium | reverse complement strand
GCCCAATCGGGTAAGGACCGGCTTCTAACCGGCCCTCCCCACACCACCCACCATGCGGGTCCGCAGTGGGCGGTTCATCAAGAGGCTTACACGTCGCTCCCGTATGTCCGGGCTCAACGCGAATGGCTGGCGACATGACGCAACGCCGTCTGCAACTCACCCGGTCGGGTTCAACGTCCAGATCGAGTTGGTCACCGCTCCTCCCTTCTCTTCATGTTCGGCCCTTCGCTGCACCTTCCTCGTGAGAAGGGAGGCAACTACTACGACCTCTGCTGACTTCTGTCCGGTCACGGCGAGAATCCCTTCCCGCCGCGCTTTGCCGCTGTCCCGTTCGTTGCCTGTTCGCTCGCTTGCGGCTGGCAACTCGCCGCAGCGCCTGGGCCTTGATCATCCAGTTCCGCCCTTTCTGGAATTACGGTTCAGCAGTACATCGCTACGCCCGACAGATCTCCCCAGGTAAGAACGCGATGTTTCCGTGCACAAGCGCTGCATTTACCGTAGGCGCCGTACCGATGGGCTTCGCTGTCCTGTGCCAGCTCGCCTCGGCTCCCTCAGCCTTCTATGCAGTTTCTGTTCGTCGCCTCGCACATTTGCACTCCGGCTTCCTCCGGACAAGCCCTCGCGGTCTTGCCCTTGCCTTCGGCTAGTGGTTATCATGTCTTCATCATGAATCCATGTCGGTACTCCCACAGGGGACTTCCACCCCATTACATCGCGCCCATGCTGGGCGCACACCCGGCGGTCGACCCCGTTCGCTTCGCTCTCTGGACGCTGCGCGATGAAGCCGCGCAGCGCCGGTGACCTTGAACGTTGGGCCTCTCAAAGCGTAGATTGACTATGCGTACGGTAATGCGTACCATTAAGCTTCTTCTATTCGGAGAACGAAGATGGCCACACTTACTGCAAGCAAAGCACGCGCCAACCTGTATCGGCTCATTGACCAGGCTGCTGAGTCACATCAGCCAATTCACATCGCCGGAAAGCGTACAAGCGCCGTCCTTCTCTCAACTGAAGATTGGGACGCAATTCAAGAAACGCTATACCTCATTTCCATTCCCGGCATGCGCGAATCCATCAAGGAGGGCATGGCTCAACCGCTTGGCAAGAGCGCCAAGGAACTTAAATGGTGAGTTGGCAGGTGGTCTATTCGAAACATGCGCAGAAGGATGCGAAGAAACTGGCGGCTGCGGGCCTAAAGGCCAAGGCACTAGAACTCTTGGCCGTTCTCGCTGCCGACCCGTTTCAAAATCCACCGCCGTACGAGAAGCTTGTAGGCGATCTTGCTGGCGCGTATTCACGACGCATTAATATTCAGCATCGTTTGGTTTATGAAGTCTTCCCAAAGGAGCGGGCGGTTCGTGTGTTGCGCATGTGGACGCACTATGAGTAAGAGAGGCCCAATCCAAAGCTGCGGGACGATGAACAAAAACCGGACATGAGGCGTGATGCATTCGGGACGACCGCCAGAACGCAGGCGCCGCGTCAATAGCGATAGCCGGCGCCGAACAGGATCACGTCGGTGTCGCGGTGGTGGTTGGTGTTGACGCGATTCCAGGAAAAACGTGCGGCCCACTGCGGGCTGAACCGGTAGGCGGCGGTCGCGGTGAAGATCCAGGAGAATTTGCTGTCGCCGCCTTCGCCCGGCGCGGCGGCGCGGTAGCTGTCGACGGCAAGGTAGGGGCCGAAGCCGATGCCCAGGGCCAGGCGGTCGCTGGCGAGCACCTCGCGCACGCCCCATATCTGCGCGGTGACGCCGGTACGCCGGATCAGTCGGGCATCGCCTTCGTTCAACACGCCCAGCGTGAGGTCGACATGGCGCGCCAGGCCGCGGCGGTATTCGAACGCCCGCGCGGTGCTGAGTTCCGATTCGTAGCTATTGACGATGGTCTTGCCGAGAAACAGCGTGATTTCATCGCTCGTCGTGGCCGTCGACTGGCGCGGCGCGGCAACATGCGGCCCGCGCTCGGATACCGGTTCCAGCAGATAGCCGATGCCCAACATCAGCGCGCTGGTGTCGATGCTGTTGGGGGTGACAATGCGGTTGAAACGCATCTGGTACAGCCAGCGGCTTTCGGAGTAATAGGTCGCCGCCAGGCTGCCGATGGTTCCCCAGCCATGGACGTTCGCATAGCCGTTGCTGGCCGACGACGGCGTGGTGTCGAAATAGCGGTAGGGCCCGATGCCGGCGGCCAGCGACAGCCGGCGGTCGAGCAGATTGCTGCGGGCCCAGATCTGAATGCCTTGCCCGTCGCGATGGTGGCCGGGCACATGGCCTTCGTTCAGCCAGGAGAAGCTGGCGGCCAGGTTTTCGCCGAGGGGATGCTGATACTCGAAGGCCCACGCGGAGGTTCGTTGCCGCGTCCCGGACTCTTCGAGTCCGCCGGCGAACAGGGTCAGCTCCTGTGCCTGTGCCGCACTGGCCAGCATCAGGGGCAGGGTCACGCAGAATAGTCGCCACATAGTGTCTTGCCTCCGCTGGTTTTCCGGCTGGGCCGGGCGCGGCATGCGCTCCACGCTTCACTAATGTTGTTCGACCGCCGCGATGGCCTCGGCGTTCGCGCAATCCGCCCGCTTGCACGGCTGCCCTGACGTGGCCGCCGGCGGCTGCGGACTCGCTGTCCGTAGCGCTATGCTTATAGCCTGAATCCCTTGCGCGGTATGTACGCCAGCGCACATAGCCACTTGCCGGAGGATGCGATGCGCGTTCATCTTGATCACCTCATGGTGCCGCCGTGTCGCCAGCGCCGACTTTCTGTACCATGGTCCCGAACAAGTGCTGGAGCGCGGCAGGCGCGATTTGAAGGACGTCGGAGCGATCGAATGGGCAAGGCTTACGTAATCGGGCACATCACCGTCAGGGATGCGGGCAAGTGGGACGAGTACCGCAGCCGGGTTCCCGCCACGCTGATGCCGTGGGGCGGCGAACTGGTCTTTCGCGGCGCGCGGGCGGCGCTCCTGGCGGGTGAGCACACGCACCCGGATGTGGTGGTGATCCAGTTTCCCGATCAGCAGGCCGTCGCCGGCTGGCATGCATCGGCGGCCTACCAGGCCCTGGTGCCGCTGCGCCAGCAGGCGGCGGACGTGGTCCTGCTGTCCTACGACGCTTAAGGAGCGGCGCAACCGCGGGGGCGACGCAGCCGCGCTGCAGAATTTCAGGTGGACTGCCGTACAATCGGGGCATTCACATTACCCATTTCCTGACAGAGGCAACCGATGGCAAAACCCAATTATTCGTTCGAGAAGCGCCAGCGAGACCTCGCGAAGAAGGCCAAGAAAGAGGAAAAACGCCTGCGCAAGGCAGGCACGACCGCAAATCCGGACGGCTCGGAAACCCCCGCTCCGGCTGCGCCGCCCCCGGCGACCGAGGTCAAGCCGGTTCCCTGAACTTCCGCCGCCGCGCAGCGCGCGCCGGACTCAGCGTGCGAGCCGGTATACCGCCAGGCTGCCGAGAAAGTTCGGTTCTTCGAGGACCAGGCGGCCGGCCTCGTCGAGCACCTGCCGCTCGCGTATGACCAGGCTCATCTTGGCGCACAGCGCCTCGAAATCGAGCAGGGTGAAGAAGCGCAGGTTGGGCGTGTCGAACCATTCGTAGGGCAGGTCTTCCGACACCGGCATGCGCCCGGCCATGACCGCCATGCGGTTCTTCCAGTAGGCGAAGTTGGGAAAGCTGACTACCGCCTCGCGCCCGACGCGCAGCATTTCGCCGAGGATGCGCTCGGTGTGGCGCACGGTCTGCAGGGTGCGCGAGAGCACCACATGGTTGAAGGTCTGGTCGTCGAAACCGGCCAGGCCCTGCTCCAGGTTGCCCTGGATCACGTTGATGCCGTTGCCGATGGCGGCCAGCACGGCGGCGCCTTCGAGCTCGACGCCGTAGCCCTTGGCGCCGCGCTCCGCGATCAGGCGCTTCAACAGCGAACCGTCGCCGCAGCCGAGATCGAGCACGCGCTCGCCGGGCTGCACCCAGCTGGCGATGAGGTCGAAATCGGCACGAAATTGGACAGCTTGCCCCCCGGCCCCCTCTCCGGGAGAGGGGGCGATAGAGGTTCGCCGCTGTTGCGGCTCCGTGTTGTTGGCTGCGCCGCCTTGGGGCGGCCCTGCGTCGGCGCTCATGGCTTGATCCGCTTCAGGTAGTTGGCGACCACGGCATGGTAGTGCGGCTCGTCCATGAGGAAGGAGTCGTGGCCGTGGGCGCTGTCGATTTCGGCGTAGGCGACATCCTGGCCGTTGTGCACCATGGCATGGACGATCTCGCGCGAGCGCTCGGGCGAGAAGCGCCAGTCGGTGGTGAAGGCGACCACCAGGAAGCCGGCACGGGCGCGGGCGAGCGCCGCCGCCAGGTCGTCGTCGAAATCCAGCGCCGGGTCGAAATAGTCGAGCGCCTTGGTCATGCGCAAATAGGTGTTGGCGTCGAACACGCCGGCGAACTTGTCGCCCTGGTAGCGCAGGTAGGACTCGATTTCGAATTCGACGTCGAAGCCGTAGCTGCCGGCGCCGACGCGTAGCCGCCGGCCGAATTTCTCGGCCATCTGGTCGTCCGACAGATAGGTGATGTGGCCCAGCATGCGCGCCAGGCGCAGGCCGCGCAGCGGGCGCACGCCGTGCTCGTAGAAGTGCCCGCCGTGGAAATCCGGGTCGGTCAGGATGGCCTGGCGGGCGACGTCGTTGAAAGCGATGTTCTCGGCCGACAATTTGGGCGCCGCGGCGATGACCAGGGCATGGTTGACGCGCTGCGGGTAGGACAGCGTCCATTGCAACGCCTGCATGCCGCCCAGGCTACCGCCCATCACCGCGGCCCAGGCCGCGATGCCGAGGTGGTCGGCCAGACGTGCCTGGGAATCCACCCAATCCTCGACCGTAACCACCGGGAAATCGGCGCCCCAGGGCTTGGCCGTGGCCGGGTTGATGCTGGCCGGGCCGGTGGAGCCGTGGCAGCCGCCGAGGTTGTTCACGCCGACGATGAAGAAGCGCTCGGTGTCGAGCGGCCGGCCGGGGCCGACGATGTTGTCCCACCAGCCGATGTTGGCCGTGGGCTTGCCAAACTCGTCGGCGGTGCGCCCGGCGACGTGGTGATGGCCGGACAGGGCGTGGCAGACCAGGATGGCGTTGGATTTCGCGGCGTTCAGCGTGCCGTAGGTTTCATACACCAGGTCGAAGGCGGGCAGCAGGCCGCCGCCCTTGAGCTTCAGGGCTTGGGTGAAATGCGCGCATTGCGCGGCGACGATGCCGATTCCTGCCATCAGAGCTTTTCCAGTAGTTCGCTGATTTTCTCGGGTTCGTCGAATTTCAGCAAGCGCGCGACGCGCAGCGACAGTTGCGCGGCGTCGGCCATCATCACCTGCTGCTTGACTTCGAGCAGTTGCGCCGGATGCATCGAGAACTGGCGCAGGCCCATGCCCAGCAGCAGCTTGGTCAGTTTGGGGTCGCCGGCCATTTCGCCGCAGACCGCGACTGGCATCGCCACGCGCTGGGCGCTCTGGATGGTCTGGGCGATCAGCTTGAGCACGGCCGGGTGCAGCGGATCGTAGAGATGGGCGACGGTGCCGTCGGTGCGGTCGATCGCCAGGGTGTACTGGATCAGGTCGTTGGTGCCGATCGAGAGGAAATCCAGGCGCCGCAGGAAGGGCCCGAGCGACAGCGCCGCGGCGGGGATCTCGATCATGCCGCCGACTTCCATGCCGTCGTCGAATTTGTGCCGCGATTCGCGCAACTGGATCTTCGCCAGGTCGATCAGGGCCAGGGTCTGCACGATCTCCTGGGCCTGCGCCAGCATCGGGATCAGCAGGCGGATCTTGCCGTAATGCGAGGCGCGCAGGATCGCCCGCAGCTGCACCAGGAACAGCTGCGGCTCGGCCAGGCAGAAGCGGATCGCGCGCAGGCCCAGCGCCGGATTGGTTGCGGCGTGGTTGCCGGCGCGGTTGCGCAGCGCGCGGGCTTCCTTGTCGGCGCCGATGTCGAGGCTGCGGATGGTGACCGGCTTGCCCCCGAGCGCCCGCGCGACGCTGCGGTAGGCCTCGAACTGCTCGTCTTCGTCGGGCAGTTCGTCGCGGTTCATGAACAGGTACTCGGTGCGGAACAGGCCGACGCCGTCGGCGCCGACTTCCCTGGCGCGCTCGGCGTCCTGCGGCAATTCGATGTTGGCGTGCAGCTCCACGGTCTCGCCATCCAGCGTGCGCGAGCGGCCGCTGACCAGGCGCTTGAGCTTGGAGCGTTCGAGTTCCAGCTCGGACTTGCGCAGCCGGTATTCCTGCAGCACGCCGAGGTCGGGATCGACGATCAGCACGCCGCGCGTGCCGTCGACGATCAGCAGGTCGTCGTCCTGGATCAGCGGGCGCGCATGCTGCATGCCGACCACCGCCGGAATGGCCAGGCTGCGCGCGACGATCGCGGTATGCGAAGTGGAACCGCCGAGATCGGTGACGAAGCCGCCGATGCGCAGGCTCTTGAACTGGATGGTGTCGGCCGGCGAAAGATCGTTGGCGACCACGATCAGGTCGTCGTCGGTGGTCGTCTTGCGCTTGGCCAGCTTGCGGGTCTTGCCCAGGAGCACGCGCAGCACGCGCTCGACTACCTGCACGATGTCCTGCTTGCGCTCGCGCAGGTAGGCGTCCTCGAATTCGTCGAACTGGTCGACCACCAGCTGCATCTGCTGCACCACGGCCCATTCGGCATTGCAGCGGCGCTCGCGGATCAGCTCGCGCACGCCTTCGGTGAGCGCCGGATCGGCGAGGATCATCGAGTGCAGGTCGACGAAGGCGGACAGCTCGGCCGGCGCACCCGGCACACTGGCTTCGCTACGCAAGCCGTGAAGCTCGGCGCCGGCGGCGGCCACGGCCTGGTCGAAGCGCAGCAGCTCGGCCGGCACGTCGCGCTCGCGCAACTGGTACTGGGCGACTTCCAGAATCGCGTGCGAAACCAGATGCGCACGCCCGATCGCGATGCCGCCGGAAACGGCCTGGCCGTGGAGACTAAAGGTCATTGGAGGCCCACCCCCCGGCCCCCTCCCCGAGGAAGGGGGTGACGGCGGTTCAGCCGGCCGCTGGCCGGCTTCCGGGTTGGTGAATGCGCCTGGCTTGGGGCGGCCCGGCGCCAGTCGCGGCTCACTCCGACTCCCCGAACTTGCTGGCGATCAGCTTGAGCATGGCCTGCAAGGCTTCCTCGGCGCGCTCGCCGTCGGTGTCGATGGTCACCGTGGAGCCCTTGCCGGCGGCCAGCATCATCACCCCCATGATGCTTTTGGCATTGATGCGGCGGCTGCCGCGCTCCATCCAGACCTCGCACGGAAACGAGCCGGCAAGCTGGGTCAGCTTGGCCGAGGCACGGGCATGCAGCCCCAGCTTGTTGAGGATTTCGGCGTCGGCGCGTGGCATCAGTGTTTTAGCATGTTGAGCACGCCGTCGCGACCGCCGGCGATGGCGCGGGTGACCAGGGTGTCCATGTCCTTGTCGCGGTAGGTCAGGGCGCGCAACAGCATCGGCAGATTGACCCCGGCGATGCCTTCGATGCGCCCCGGTTCGAGCAGCTTGATCGCCAGATTGGACGGTGTGGCGCCGTAGATGTCGGTCATGATCAGCACGCCGCGCCCGGTGTCGACCAGCTTGATCATGTCGCGCGCCAGCGGCAGGGCATCCAGCGGATCGTCCTGCGCGGCGACGCCGAGTTGCACGATCTGCAAGGGCCGCTTGTTGAGCACATGGCAGGCGCACTGGATCAGGGCTTCGCCGTAGGTGCTGTGGGTGAGAAGGAAGATACCGATCATGTCTACATTCTATCGGATCAGCATCCAGGCCAGCGCAAGCACGGCGGCCAGCATGAAGAGAACACCCAGGCGTCGCGCCCAGCGCTCTTTGCCCGCCTCCAGCTCGTTGTCGGCATCGACGATGCGGCGAATCCGCTTCAGGGCCGCGATGCCGACGGTGCGCCGCACGGCGCGCTGGATTTGCGGATCGTCACTCACTGGACTAGCTCCAGTTTCAGCTCGGGCACTTCGATTTTTACGCGCGAGCGCATCGCCGGGGTCGCGCTCACCGTGCCGTCAGCGCCAACTCTCAATACCGCTTCGACGCCGAGTTTACGCGCCATGCCGCGCCAGTCCGATCCGGCGATGAATATCGGCTTCGACAGCGCATCGGACCGCATGCCCGCACCCGGCCCCGGCGCCATCAGCACCGTCACGGCCTGGGTGGCGGTGGCCGGAAAGCCCGTGCGCGGATCGAGCAGGTGGCAGTAGCGGCGACCCGCCACTTCGAAATAGCGATGGTAGTCGCCCGAGGTGCCGATGGCTTCGCCGTCGTGCAATTCCAGCGTCGCCAGCGGCGCACCGCCGACGCCCTGCGGCCGCGGGTGCTGGATGCCGATGCGCCAGGCGCCGCCGCCCGGCTTGCCGTCGCGGTTGCCCAGCGCCATGACGTTGCCGCCGATGTTGATCAGGGCATGGGCGATGCCGTCCTGCTTCAAGGACGCGGCGGCACGGTCGAGCGCCACCCCCTTTAGATACCCGCCGAAGTCAATAGCTACGCTATTGCTTCGGCTTGTTACGCACCATCCCCCCGCCCCCCGTCCCACGACTGGCTTTACACAGCCAGTCGGCTGCGGCAGCGCGGAGCAGTGCTCCGCGAAACCCTGCCTTCGCCCCAAAGGGGGTGACTTTGGTTCGCCGCTTCGCGGCTCCGGGCATGGCCCCTCTTTGACCGACAGATCGGCGATCGAGGGATGCTGCGCCAGCAGCGCCTTGACCGCGGCGGGATCGGGCAGGCGCGGCTGGATCTCGTCGCTATGGAAGCCCCAGAGGGAGATCAGACGGCCGATGCCGGGATCGAACAGGTGATCGCCGGCGGCGGCAATGCCCTGCGCCTCGCGGATGTAGGCGGCGAACTCGGCGCTGAGCTCGTGGCTGCGGCCGGCGGCGATGGCCTCGTTGAGCGCCGAGAGTTCGGACGGCTGCCAGGCATGGTAGGTCCGGTGCAGGACGTCGAAATCCTGCAGCACGCGGTTGCCGGCGGCGCGCGCCTGGGCTTCCGGCACGCCGGCGATCGCCAGTTCGACGCGCGTGCCGAAAACATAGGATTCCTGCCGCCACGGCGCCGGCTGCCCGCAAGCCGCGAGCAGCAAGGCCAGGGCGAGCAGGCCCAGGAGCCGGCTCAGGGGCCGGCTTACGCCCGGCACTCCCGTTCCAGGGCGTCCACCAGCATCGCCGCGGCGTCGAAGCGGGTTTGCTGGGCAATTTCGGCAAAGCAGGTGGGGCTGGTGACGTTGATCTCGGTCAGGCAATCGCCGATCACGTCGAGGCCGACGATGAGCAGGCCGCGCGCCCAGAGTATCGGGCCCAGCGCCTCGGCGATTTCGCGGTCGCGGCCGAGCAGCGGGCGGGCCACGCCCTTGCCGCCGGTGGCGAGATTGCCGCGCGTCTCGCCGGGCTTGGGAATGCGCGCCAGACAATAGGGCACCGGTTCGCCGGCGATCAGCAGGATGCGCTTGTCGCCCTGGGTGATGGCCGGCAGATAGCGCTGCGCCATGATGCTGCGGACGCCGAAATTGGTCAGCGTCTCGACGATGACATTGCGGTTGGGATCGTCTTTCAGCACGCGGAAAATGCTGCTGCCGCCCATGCCGTCGAGCGGCTTGAGGATCACGTCGCCGAGCTCGTCGATGAAGGCGTGGATATCGGCCGGATCGCGCGCGATCAGCGTGGTCGGGATGAACTGGGGAAACTCGGCGATGGCGACTTTCTCGGAATGGTCGCGTATCGAGCGCGGCTTGTTCCAGATGCGCGCGCCCTGGCTTTCCGCACGCTCCAGCAGCCAGGTCGCGGCGACGTATTCGAAATCGAAGGGCGGGTCCTGGCGCATCAGCACCGCGTCGTAGGCGGTCAGCGGCTGCACCAATTCCTCGGCGACGGCGAACCACGCCGTGTCGTCAGCGCCAACTTTCAGGCGCTGCGCGCGGCCGGCGACGCAGGCATCGCGCCAGGTCAGGGCCGCGCGCTGGATGGTCCAGACTTCATGGCCGCGCGCCGCCGCCGCACGCATCATGGCCACGCTGGAATCCTTGTAGGCCTTGAGGCTTTCCAGCGGATCGAGAACGAAGGCAAGCTTCACGGCTTACTCCTGCGGCGCGGCGCGTTCGAGCTCGAGCGAGGCGGCCAGCATCGCCAGCCGCGCCACCACGCCGTAGGCATAAAAGCGATTCGGCGGCGCGTCGGGGCCGAGCTGGATGTCGGGCAGGCAGCAGCCGGTCTCGAAGGCCAGCGGCTTGAAGGTCATGCCGGGCGCATTGAGGTTCTCGTCGATGCCGCGCGCGGTGTTGACGCGATAGAAGCCGCCGACCACGTAGCGGTCGATCATGTACACCACCGGCTCGGCGGTGCCTTCGTCGACGCGCTCGAAGGTCGGCACGCCTTCCTGGATGATGACCTCGGTGACTTCCATGCCTTCCTTGATCACCGCCATCTTGTTGCGCTGCTTGCGGTTGAGGTTCTTCACCTCGCTGGCGTCCTTCACCGTCATGATGCCCATGCCATAGGTGCCGGCGTCGGCCTTGACGATGACGAAGGGCTCGGACTCGATGCCGTATTCCTTGTACTTGGCGCGCATGCGGTAGAGCAGCGTGTCGATGTTGGCGGCCAGGCATTCTTCGCCGGAGCGCTCGTGGAAATTCACCTTGCCGCAGACTTCGAATTCGGGATTGATCAGCCAGGGATCGATGCCGAGTTCTTGCGCAAAGCTGATCGCCACGTCCTGATAGGCGGCGAAATGCTTGGACTTGCGGCGCATGTGCCAGCCGGCCCACAGCGGCGGAATCAGGTACTGCTCGTTGATGTTCTGCAGTATCTCCGGCACGCCGCCCGAAAGGTCGTTGTTGAGCAGCACGGCGCAGGGATCGAAATCCTCCAGGCCGAGGCGGCGGCCTTCGCTGCCGATGCGCTTCAAGGGTTCCAGCACCAGCTTCTGCCCGTCGGGCAGATCCAGCGTGGTCGGCGCGGTGATCTCCGGCAGCAGGCTGCCGATGCGCACGTTGAGCCCGGTGTGATGCAGGATGTTGGCGAGGCGCGCCACGTTCATCAGGTAGAACTGGTTGCGCGTGTGGTTTTCCGGCACCAGCAGCAGGTTGCGCGCCTCGGGACAGATCTTCTCGATCGCCGACATCGCGGCCTGCACGCACAGCGGCAGGAAAGCCGGATTGAGGTTGTTGAAGCCGCCGGGAAACAGGTTGGTGTCGACCGGCGCCAGCTTGAAGCCGGCATTGCGCAGATCGACCGAGCTGTAGAAGGGCGGCGTATGTTCCAGCCACTGCGTGCGCAGCCAGCGCTCGACGGTGGTGTCGTGCTCGAGAATGCGCCGCTCGAGTTCGAGCAGCGGCCCTGTCAGCGCGGTCGTGAGATGAGGAACCATAATTATTTTTTACCTGAACGACAAACCGCGAGCGGTTTTTGGCTCGATATTACACCAGACCCTTGACCGCGAATTCGGCGAAGGACTCGGGCAGCAGGGCCTGTTCCAGGCTGCGCTGCGAGAACAGGAAGCGGCCGTCGCAGACGAAGCCGAGTTCGTGCCAATCGACTTCGTTGAGCATCGCGGCGAGACGCTGGAGATCGGCGGACTTCAGCCGGGCTCGGTGCGGAAACAGCGCCAGCACCGCGCCGTCATAGTCGTTGCAGGGATGCAGGAAGAAGGGCTGCGGATTGCGCGTCTTGTTATTGACGTAGATGCGCGGCGACTCCGAGACGTGATGGCGGCGGCCCCATTTCCACCAGTTGGCTTCGTCGAAGCGCGTCACGCGCCGCGCCAGCAGGCGCTCCTTGAACTGTTCCAGCCAGGGCAGCGGACCTTCGCGATCGAGATAGATCATGCGCCGCGTGGCGCCGGTCTGCGCGGTCCGGGAGCAGACGAACTCGGTGTTGGCGTGCTCCTCGTTGCTGAAAATCTCGTCGGCGCCGGACACGGCGCCGACCTTGACGGCGAACACGCTGGCCAGCGGCAGGCTGTAGATGCCGCGGGTGAACATCAGCTGGCCGCCGGAGAGCGCCATGCGCCGGCCGTCGTGCAGGCGGTGGCTGTTGTTGCCCTTCTCGAAGCGCCAGATGGCGCAGTTGGGCGCGGCGCCGGCGAAGATCTTTGCGTCGCCGAGATCCTCGAAATCGGTGATCGTGCCCTGGTCGCAGAGCCAGGTGTTGAGCCGGCCGGCGCCGGTGGCCTTGAGGAAATCGCGTGGCGTGATGAGGATCAGTTCGCCGCCCGGCGCGAGGTGGCGCACGCATTTCTCGATGAAGTGCAGGTAGAGGTTGGCGTGGCCGTCGAGCAGGCCGGAGGAGAGGCGCAGCGCGGTTTCCGGCAGGATGTCGCGGGCCTTGACGTAGGGCGGGTTGCCGATGATGGTGGCGAACTTTTCGCTCTCGGGATAGACGAAGAAGTCGATGTTGAGCGCGCCCGGCGGGCAGTGCGCTGGGTCGAGCTCGATCGCCACGCAGCCGGGCAGGCGCCCGGAAAACGCGCCGTCGCCGCAGGCCGGATCGAGCGCCCGACCGTGGTTCTTCGACAGCGCCAGCATGCGCTCGACGATCGCCGGCGGCGTGAACACCTGGCCGTAACGGGCGACGTCGAAAGTTATGTGCAACGGTATCCCCTGGGATGGCGCTGGCGGCGCGGCGTCCAAAAACAATCCCGGCGCGGGGCCGGGATCATCGGTCTGCCTGGCGTCGATCAGAACGTGCCTATCACCCACATCGGCACCCGCAGCCCGGCATCCTTCGAATCCTGGCGGACCCATTGGCCGTCGCCGGTATTGTCGAGCAGGTAGTAGGGCACGCCGTGCGGCGGCGTGACCTTGAGCATGTAGAGCTTGCCGCTCATGCGGAATTCCTCGACCTTGTCTGCGCCGCGCTTGGTGATGGTGACCTGCGGCTCCAGCGATTCGTTGAGCGAGCCGGGCGGCGCCGGGGGCGGCTCGGGAAGCGGCTCCAGTTTCGGCGCCTGGGTCTGCGCGGCAGCATTCAAGGCAAGGGCAGACAGCAGAACGAGAATTGTGCGGCGCATGGGATGTCCTTCAAGAATTCCGTTCAGTTTATCAAAGGTTAAGCAGCAATTCGTGCTCTTCCGGCAGTGGACCGAAGCCGCGCGTCTCGTAATGGTCGAAGATCGCGGCAACCACCGCTTCGGGCTCGTCGATGACCTGGATCAGATTCATGTCGCCAGGATCGATCATCTTCTCGACCACCAGCCGCGCGCGAAACCAGTCGAGCAGGCCGGCCCAGAAATCGGTGCCGACCAGGATCAGCGGAATGTGCGGGCTCTTGCCGGTCTGGATCAGGGTCAGGGCTTCGAGCAGCTCGTCGAGTGTGCCGAAGCCGCCGGGCATCACGACATAGGCGGCGGCGACCTTGACGAACATGTACTTGCGCGCGAAGAAATGGCGGAAGCTTTGCGAAATGTCCTGGTAGTGATTGGCCGCCTGCTCGTGGGGCAATTGGATGTTGAGGCCGATCGACATGCTCTTGCCTTCGAAAGCACCCTTGTTGGCCGCCTCCATGACGCCGGGGCCACCGCCGGACACCACCGAGAAACCCGCGTCCGAAAGCTGCCGGGCGATGTTTTCGGTCAGGCGGTAGCACTCCGAATCGCGCTCGACGCGCGCGCTGCCGAAGATCGACACGGCCGGCCGCACCGCTGCCAGGCGCTCGGTCGCCTCGACGAACTCTGCCATAATGCCGAACACCCGCCAGGCTTCGCGGGCGCTGGTCGCGGTCTGCTGGGCAGAGGCCGCTTCGAGGCCCTTCGTGCCCCGCAACAAACCCCTGGATCCGTGTTTGGGTAACTTGCCTTTCTCATTCATCTGGTACGGCTCCTCCATGCCCACGCTACTGCTCGTCGACGGCTCGTCCTATCTTTACCGCGCATTCCATGCGCTGCCCGATCTGCGCACTTCGGCGGGCGAACCCACCGGCGCGGTCCGCGGCGTGCTGTCCATGCTGCGCGTGCTCGAAGCCGACTATAAGTCAGATTATCGCGCCGTGGTGTTCGATGCCAAGGGCAAGACTTTCCGCGACGATTGGTACCCCGAATACAAGGCGCACCGGCCCTCGATGCCGGACGACCTGGTGGCGCAGATCGAGCCGCTGCACGCCTGCATCCGTGCCGCCGGCTGGCCGCTCTTGATGGTGAACGGCGTCGAGGCCGACGATGTGATCGGCACCCTGTCGCGGCAGGCGGCGCAAGCCGGCATAGCCTGCGTGATCTCGACCGGCGACAAGGACCTGGCGCAGTTGGTGAACGGCCACGTCACGCTGGTCAACACCATGAACAACGAGAAGCTCGACGCGGCCGGGGTCAAGGCCAAGTTCGGCGTGCCGCCGGAACGCATGGTGGATTATCTGGCGCTGGTCGGCGATACCGTGGACAACGTGCCCGGAGTCGCCAAGGTCGGGCCCAAGACCGCCGTCAAATGGCTCGACGCCTACGGTTCGCTCGATGCAATCGTCGCCCATGCCGCCGAGATCGGCGGCGCAGTAGGCGAGAACCTGCGCCGGCACCTCGACTTCCTGCCGCTCGGCGTCAAGCTGGTCACTGTCGCCTGCGACCTGCCGCTGGCGCAGGCGGTGACCGATCTGGCGCCGCTGGCGCCGGATACGGCGAAGCTCGCCGAACTGTATGCGCGGCTGGAATTCAAGGGCTGGCTGCGCGAATTGAAGGGCGATGCGCCGCCGCCGGCGACCCGCTCCCGAACCGCCGTGACGCCAGCGCCAACTCTTGAGGCCGCACCAAGCGTCGAACCCGACCGCAGCGGCTACGAATGCATCCTCGATGCCGCTCAGCTCGACGCCTGGCTGGCGCGCCTCGACGCCGCGCCGCTGGTCTCGCTCGACACCGAGACCACCGACCTCGATCCGATGCAGGCGCGGCTGGTGGGGATTTCCTTCGCCATCCCTGACGCGGACGCGAGTTTGGGTAACACGGTCCATGCCGCCTACCTGCCGCTGGGCCACAGCTATGCCGGCGCACCGACGCAACTGCCGCTGGCGGCGACGCTGGAAAAGCTCAGGCCCTGGCTGGAATCGCCGCGCCACGGCAAGCTCGGCCAGCACCTCAAGTACGACCGCCACGTCTTCGCCAACCACGGCGTGCGCCTGGCCGGCATCGTCGAGGACACGCTGCTGCAGTCCTACGTGTTGGAATCCGACAAGACGCACGATCTCGGCGCCCTCGCGGCGCGGCATTGCGGGCTATCTACGATCAGCTACGACGCCGTCACCGGAAAGGGCGCCAACCGGATTTCCTTCGCCCAGGTCGAGCTCGCGCGCGCCGCCGAATACGCCGCCGAGGATGCCGACGTCACGCTGCGGGTGCACCAGGTGCTGCGGCCCCAACTCGCGGCGGAGCCGGAACTCGAAACTCTCTACTGCGAGCTGGAGCTGCCGATCGCGGAAGTCTTGTTCCGCATCGAGCGCAACGGCGTGCTGATCGACGCCGCGACCCTGGCGCAGCAAAGCGACGAACTCGGGCGCAAGATCATGGCGCTCGAAGCGGAGGCGCAGCAACTCGCCGGCCAGCCCTTCAACCTCAATTCGCCCAAGCAACTGGCCGAAATCCTGTTCACCCAGCAGGGCCTGCCGGTGGTGAAGAAGACGCCCTCCGGCGGGCCTTCGACCGACGAGGAAGTGCTGGAGAAGCTGGCCGAGGACTATCCGCTGCCGAAGAAGATCCTTGAACACCGCAGCTTCGCCAAACTGAAGAACACCTACACCGACAAGCTGCCGAAGATGATCAACCAGGCCACCGGCCGCGTGCACACCAGCTTCGGCCAGGCCACGGCGGTGACCGGACGGCTGGCCTCGACCGACCCCAACCTGCAGAACATCCCGATCCGCACCGCCGAGGGCCGCCGCATCCGCTCAGCCTTCGTCGCGCCCGCCGGCCACCGTATCCTCAGCGCCGACTATTCGCAAATCGAACTGCGCATCATGGCCCATCTCTCCGACGATCCGCGCCTGCTCGAAGCCTTCGCCCAGGGCGAGGACGTGCATCGCGCGACCGCCGCCGAGGTCTTCGGCCTGACGCCGATCGAGGTCAGCGGCGAACAGCGCCGCGCCGCCAAGGCGATCAATTTCGGCCTGATCTACGGCATGAGCGCCTTCGGCCTGGCCAAGCAGATCGGCGTCGATCGCACGGCGGCGCAGGCCTATATGGACCGCTACTTCGCGCGCTACCCGGGCGTGGCCCGCTACATGGAAGAAACCCGCGCCGGCGCCCGCGACAAGGGCTATGTCGAAACCGTGTTCGGCCGCCGCCTGTGGCTGCCCGAGATCAAATCGTCCAACGCCGGCCGCCGCCAGGGCGCCGAGCGTGCCGCAATCAACGCGCCGATGCAGGGCACCGCCGCCGACCTGATCAAGCGCGCCATGCTGGCCGTGCAGCACTGGCTCGACGCGCAAAAACTGCGCACCCTGCTGGTGCTGCAGGTGCATGACGAACTGGTATTCGAGGCGCCGGACGATGAACTGGCCACGCTGCGCGAAGCCTTGCCCAGGCTGATGGGCGGCGTGGCGCAGCTCAAGGTGCCGCTGCTGGTGGAAATGGGCGTCGGCGCCAACTGGGATGCGGCCCATTGATTTCGCGCTGACGGCTTTGCAATTTCGCGCCGCCGCCTTAAAATTGCAAAATGTGGATCAAAAGGACACTCGCCGAGGAACTGCGCAAGCTCACCGCCAGCTTTCCGGTGGTGGCGCTGGTCGGCCCGCGCCAGGTCGGCAAGACCTCCCTGCTGGAGCATGACTTTCCCGAGTTCCGCTATGTCTCGCTCGACACCGCGAGCCAGGCGGAAATGGCCGAAACGCGGCCGGCCGAGTTCCTGCAGCGTTTTCCGCCGCCGGTCATCATCGACGAGGTGCAGTACGCCCCCGCGCTGTTCCGCCACATCAAGGCCTATGTCGACGTGCATCGCAATACCAATGGCCTGTTCCTGCTCACCGGCTCGCAGAACTACGCGCTGATGCAGGAGATTTCCGACAGCCTGGCCGGGCGCGCGGCGGTGATTCCCTTCCTCGGCCTGTCCGGCGCCGAATGGCTGGCCTCGCCGGCCGCCGCCGGCAGCACCTGGGGGCGCTTCTGGCTGCGCGGCGGCTATCCGGGCCTGTGGAACAACGACCCGGCGGTCTCGCGCGAACGCTGGTACCAGGGCTATCTCGCCACCTACTTGGAACGCGACGTGCGCAACATCCTGCGCGTCGGCAGCCTGCGCGACTTCGAACGCTTCCTGCGCGCCTGCGCCGCGCGCTGCGCGCAAACCCTCAACATGTCCGACCTCGGCCGCGACGTCGGCATCTCCGCGACCACGGCGCGCGAATGGATCGGCGCGCTGCAGGCCTCGAACCAGATCCTGCTGCTGGAACCCTATCACCGCTCGCTGGGCAAGCGCCTGGTCAAGTCGCCCAAGCTCTACTTCACCGATACCGGGCTGGCCGCCTTCCTGATGGGGCTGACCGACGATGCGCCGCCGCCCGAGCATGTGGGCGGCGCACTGTGGGAAAACCACGTCGTCACGCAGTGGCTGCGCTGGCGGCACTGGCAGCACCCGGAAGCGACACTCTGGTACTGGCGCGATTCGGGCGGCCACGAAGTCGACCTGCTGGTGGAATGGCAGCAGCGCCTGTTCGGCATCGAATGCAAATACAAGGAGCGGCCCGACGCCCATGACCTGCGCGGTCTGCGCCGGCTGCGCGAGTTCTATGGCGACGCGACGATTCCGGGCTTCGTCGCCTGCACCACGGCACAGCCCTTCGATATTGCCGATGGCATCACGGCGACCAGCGGCTGGACGCCGTGGACGCTGCCGGGGATGAAGCCGTGAGCGCCCTCCGCCGGGCCGCCCCAAGGTGGGCGCAGCCATTCACCAGAGCCGCGCAGCGGCGAACCGTAGTCACCCCTTTTCCTGGGGGCGAAGGCAGGGTTTCGCGGAGCACTGCTCTGCGCTGCCGCAGCCGGCTGGCTGTGCAAAGCCAGCCGTGGGGCGGGGTTGGGGGGAAGGCATTTCATGCATAGCAGCCGCGAGCTTTATCTCCGTTTGCTTTCCCATGTGCGGCCGCACTGGAAGGGCTTCGTCCTGACGCTGGCGGCTACGGCGCTGGCGGCGGCTACCGAGCCGCTGTTCCCGGCGCTGATGAAGCCGCTGCTGGACAAGGGCTTCGGCCAGGGCGAGCAGGGCTGGCTGGCCTGGCTGCCGCTGGCCATCGTCGGCATTTTCGTGCTGCGCGGCGTGGCGGGATTTTTCGCCTCCTACGGCATGTCCTGGGTTTCCAACCGCGTCATCACCGACCTGCGCCAGCTGATGTTCGAACGCCTGATGCGCCTGCCGGCGAGCTACTTCGACGCCCACGCCTCCTCGGTGCCGGCCACGCGCATCGCCTACGACGTGAATGGCGTCGCCGCGGCGGCAACCTCGACGCTGACCGTGCTGATCCGCGATACGCTCTCGGTGATCGGCCTCGTCGGCTGGCTGCTGTATCTGAACTGGAAGCTGACCCTGATCAGTCTGGCCGTGATCCCGCTCACCGCGCTGGTGGTGCGCGCCTTCTCCAAGCGCCTGCGCAGGCTGTCGCTCTCGGCCCAGGAAGGCATGGCGCAGATGAACGAAGTGCTGCAGGAATCGATCCGCGGCCACAAGGTGGTCAAGATTTTCGGCGGCGAGCAGCACGCCACCTCGCGCTTTGCCCGGGTCAATAACGCGCTGCGCGGCTACGGCATGCGCCAGGCGATCGCCGCCGCCGCGGTGGCGCCGATCACCCAGATCTTCGCCTCGGTGGGGCTGGCCATCGTGGTCTATGTCGCCCTGCAACAGTCGGCCAGCAACGAAACCACGATCGGCGGCTTCGTCTCCTTCATCACCGCGATGCTCCTGCTGCTGGCGCCGCTGAAGCACCTGGCCGACATCAACGCGCCGCTGCAGCGCGGGCTGGCCGCCGCGGAAAGCGTGTTCCGCATGCTCGACGAAGCAACCGAGGTCGACGCCGGCACCGTGACGCTGGGCCGCGCCCGCGGCGAAATCGGGTTTGCCGGCGTCGGCCTGCGCTATGCAAGCACCGAGCGCGATGCGCTGGCAAACATCGACCTCGCCATCCGCCCCGGCGAGACCGTCGCGCTGGTCGGGCCCTCAGGCGGCGGCAAAACCTCCCTGGTCAATCTGGTGCCGCGTTTTTATCACGCGGGCAGCGGCCAGATCCGCATCGACGGCCAGGACATCGAGACGCTGACACTGGGGTCTTTGCGCGCCAACATCGCCCATGTCGGCCAGGACGTGTTCCTCTTCGACGACACGGTGGCGGCCAACATCGCCTACGGCGGCAAGCGCGATGCCGGCCGCGCAGAAATCGAAGCCGCGGCACGCGCCGCGCATGCGCTGGACTTCATCGCCGCGATGCCGCAGGGTTTCGACACCGTGATCGGCGAGAACGGCGCGCGCCTCTCGGGCGGCCAGCGCCAGCGCATCGCGATCGCCCGCGCCATCCTCAAGGACGCGCCTATCCTGATCCTCGACGAAGCCACCTCGGCGCTCGACAGCGAATCCGAGCGCGCCGTGCAGGAAGCGCTCGAAGAACTGATGCGCGGACGCACCACGCTGGTCATCGCCCACCGCCTGTCCACCGTCGAGCGCGCCGACCGCATCGTGGTGCTGTCGCAGGGACGTATTGCCGAGATCGGCAATCATGCCGAATTGCTGGCCGCCAACGGCGTCTACGCCAGCCTGTACCGGCTGCAGTTTGCCGAAGCGGAAAAATGATGCCATCCGCAATGTGCCGCACAGCAAGAGTCGAGTTATGTCCTTTTTATAAAGACAATACGCATCTATAATGGCTGTCATGGAAAGCCAATTAAGAGGCGTGATCCGGCAAAAGATTGTCGATAGTCTCGCCACGCCCATACCCCGCCTGACACGCCGGGACACTCATTTGCCCGCCATTGCGAACAAAGCCGTGGCCGTGATCGGCATGCGGCGGGCGGGTAAGACCACGTATCTCTGGCAGTTGCTGGCCGACCGCCTGGCGCAAGGAATCGGGCGGGAAGGACTGCTGCATTTCGGTTTCGAGGACGAACGCCTGGCAGGAATGACCGTCAGTGACCTCAATCTCCTGCTTGAAGAGTATTACCGGCTGAATCCGGATTGGCGCGACCAGCGGCGGGTCAGTTTCTTTCTCGACGAAATCCAGAATGTCCCCGGCTGGGAAGGTTTTGTCCGGCGCCTGCTCGACAGCGAACAGATCGATCTGTTTCTTTCCGGCTCGTCGGCCCGCCTGCTGTCGCGGGAAGTCGCCACCAGCATGCGCGGCAGAGCCGTCGAGGCGCGGATTTATCCCTTCAGTTTTCGCGAATACCTCCGCCATCACGGACGTGAGCCGGTGACCTCCATCGAGCGCATCACCAAGGCCGAACGTTCTTCCCTGGAAAAGGACATGCGGGACTATCTGGCCACGGGCGGCTTTCCCGAAGCGCAGAACCTGGATCGACGGGACCGCAACGAGCTGCTCAAGGCTTATGTCGATGTAGTCATGCTGCGCGACGTCATCGAGCGGCACGCCGTGTCCCATCCCGTCGCCCTGCGCTGGATGGTGCGCCAGCTGCTGGGCAACGCGGCGGGAGCTTTCAGCGTGAACAAGTTCCACGGCGATCTCAAGTCGCAGGGCATTGCCGTCGCAAAAAATACGCTCCACGACTATCTCGGCTATCTGGAGGATACTTTTCTGCTAAGGCTGATTACCGTGGCTACCGATTCGGAACGCCGCCGCATGGTCAATCCGCGCAAGGTCTATCCGATCGACACCGGCCTCATCCCAATCTTCGACCGGTCCGGCAAGGCCAACCTCGGTCATGCCCTGGAAACCGCAGTCTTGCTTGAACTCGACCGGCGCGGTGCCGAAGTGGCCTACGTGCATACGCCCGGCGGCTACGAGGTCGACTTTCTCGCTCGTTCATCCGACGGCGCGGAAGAGTTGATTCAGGTGTGCGCCAGCCTCGATGACAGCATCACGCAGCAACGCGAAGTCCGCGCCCTGCTCGATGCCGCGGCCCACTACCCGCGTGCTGCACTGAGAATCATCAGCCTCGACATTCCACCGCACCTGGATATTCCGCAGGGAGTCACGGTATCTACCGCGGTGGACTGGATGTTGACCGGCGAATTCCAGTCATGAAGATTCTTCACACCGAAGCCTGGAGCTTTTACGAGGAATCTTCGGCGTGAAGATTCTCCACACCGAAGCCTCCTGTGGCTGGGGCGGCCAGGAAATCCGCATCCTCGAGGAGTCGCGCGGCCTGATCGCGCGCGGCCATGAGGTCAGCATCGCCTGCCCGGCCCATGCCCGGATGACGGCCGAGGCGCCGCGTTTCGGCGTGCCGGTGTTGGCGCTGCCGCTCGAATTCAAGACCGTCGCCGGATTCAGGGCACTGCGCCGCCATCTCGCCGCGACACGCCCCGACGTAGTGAACACCCACAGCTCAGCCGATTCATGGCTGACGGGGCTTGCCTGCGCCACGCTCGGCAAGCCACCGGCGATCGTGCGCACCCGCCATATCTCGGCGCCGGTCTCGGGCAACTTCGCCAACCGCTGGCTTTACCGCCAGGCGCAAGGCGTGGTCACCACTGGCGAGAGCCTGCGCCGGCATCTGCTCGACACCCTGGCCCTCGACCCGCGGCGCGTGGTCTCGGTGCCCACCGGCATCGACACGCAGCGCTTTAGTCCTGTCAAATGCGCGGCCGACAAGGCGGCGGCGAAAGCAGCGCTGGGCCTCGACCCGCAGCAGCGCCACCTCGGCATCGTCGCCACGTTGCGCAGCTGGAAGGGCCATCTGTTCCTGCTCGATGCCTTCGCCAGCCTGAACCGACCAGACCTGCACCTGCTGATCGTCGGCGAAGGCCCGATGCGCGGCCCGATCGAAGACAAGATCGCCGCGCTGAAGCTGGACGAGCGCGTCACGCTAGCCGGCCAGCGCAGCGACCCCGAACACTGGCTGCAGGCGCTCGACATATTCTGCCTGCCGTCCTACGCCAACGAAGGCGTACCGCAGGCGATCCTGCAGGCCATGCTCTGTGCCCTGCCGATAGTCACGACGCCGGTCGGCGCCATCCTCGAAGCCGTCAGCGCCGGCAACACGGCGCTGGTGGTGCCGCCGCAGGATGCCGCGGCACTGGCGCGCGCCATCGCCCGACTGCTCGACGAGAGCGAGTTCGCCACGCGCCTCGGCGAGAGCGCGCGGCGGCGCGCCAGCGCCAACTTTTCCAAGGAGACCATGCTCGATCGTATGGAATCCGTCTTCCGCCAGGCCACATCATCATGAGCAAGCCCCTCGACTGGACCACGGTGTCCGACGACCCCAACAACCGCGACGCCAAGGCCGCGGTGCGCGCCTGGCTGAAGACCGCGCAGCGCGTGCATACCGACAACGACTTGCTCGGCCACATCGAAAGCCTGGTGCGGGGCAAACGCGTGCTCGACATCGGCGTGGTGTCGCACAGCGCGCGCTACTTCGACCTGCCCGACTGGCGCCACGGCCGCATCCACAAGGCGGCCGGCTACTGCGTCGGTATCGACATCCTCGAACCACTGGTCAAGGAGCTCAACGAGCGCGGCTTCAACGTGCGCTGCGTCGATGCCACGTCCGAGATCGACATGGGCGAGCGCTTCGACGTGGTTTTCATCGGCGACGTGGTCGAGCACGTGGACAACGCGGTGCTGCTGCTGAAGTTTGCCGCGCGCCATCTCGCCCCCGGCGGCAGCCTCTACGTGACCACGCCGAATCCCTTCTCGCGCAAGTTCTTCCGCCAGTTCAAGCGCGAAGGCGTGATGGTGGTGAACCTCGACCACGTGGCCTGGATCACGCCGACCCTGGCCATGGAACTGGCACGCCGCGCTGGCATCGCGCTGGCCGCCTACCACCTGGTCAAGCGCTTCTCGCCGGCGGCGCTGCTGGTCAAGCGCCTGATCGGCTGGCTCCTGGAACCGGTGGAATTTTCCTTCCCCGATTACCTGTATGAGTTCGTCCGCCGCGACTGAAGCCGAACTGCCGGCGCCGCGCGACATCCTCTACATCAATGTCTCGCGCATCGGCGACACGCTGCTGGTGACGCCGGCGGTGCGCGCCGTCGCCGCGCGCTGGCCGCAGGCGCGCATAACGCTGCTCGCGCATCCGAAGCGCGAGGAAGTGCTGCGTTTTTTGCCCTTCGTCCATCGCACCGGCAGCATCGAAAAGCAGCGCGCGCGTTTCATGGGATGGCTGCCGGGCAAGCCCTACGACCTGGCCTTCGTCTGCAATTTCGACGCACCGCTGGTCGACTACGCCTTGCGCGTCGCGCGGCGCGTAGTGGCCTTCCGCCAGCCCGACGCGGCGCTGAACGCGCGGCTGTACAAAGCCGTCGAGCATCCGGCGCTGCAGACCACCCATGCCGTGGACATCCAGCTGATGCTGCCGGCTGCGGTCGGCGCGGCACCGGCCGGCAAGGCGCTCAGCTATCGCGTCACCGCCGACGAGGCACAATGGGCGGCGGGCTTTCTGGCCGAGCACCAGGCATCCGAACGTCATCCACTGATCGGCCTCCAGGTCGCGAGCTTTCCGACCAAGGCCTACCGCGACTGGCCACCCGGCCACTTCAGCGAACTATGCCGACGCATCCGCGCGCGCTGGCCGCAGGCGCACTTCCTGATCTTCGGCGGCGAGCTTGAGAAAGACCGCACCGAAGCGCTGGCGGCCGAACTCGGTAGCGCCGCGACGCTGTGCGCCGGCAAGCTAACTTTGCGCGAAACCGCGGCGCTGATGAATCGCGTCGACCTCTATGTCGGCGTCGACACCGGGCCGACGCACCTGATGGGCGCCATGCAGCGGCCGATGGTGGCGCTCTACCACGGCTATTCGCCGAGCCGCGTGCTGGCGCCGCTCGACCATCCCTGCCTGTATGCGATCGACCATCCGCTGGCCGACCGCTGCACGCCCGAGGCGGACATGGCCGAGATCACGGTGGATCGCGTCTGGGCCGCCGTGCAGCAGGCGCTCGGCGAACACATGACGGAAACCCGTCCGGCATGAGGTTCGCCCTGTTCACCACCAATCTCGCCGGCGGCGGCGCCGAGAAGGCGCTGGCCAAGATAGCCAGCGGGCTCGCGGCGCGCGGCCACGAGGTGGATTTCATCGTCTGCGAGGATGGCGGCAAATACCCGCCGCCGGCCGGCTGCCGCTTCCAGGCGCTGGCGGCGCGCGCCGGCCACGGCTGGCTGGGCAAGCGGCACCTGGCCTGGCGCCTGAATCGTTTGCTGGCATCGAAGCGGCCCGACCTGCTGGTGTCGACCCTGCCCTTCGCCGACGAAGTCGCGGCACTGGCCGGCATCCCGCGCCACGTCTGCCGCATCGCCAACACGCTGTCGGCCGAGGTCGCGCGACTCCCCGCAGCCAAGGCCCGGCGCCGCATCGCGCGCTACCGCACGCTATACGGCGCGCGGCCGCTGGTCGCCGTCTCGCAGGGCGTGGCCGCCGACCTGCAGGCGTCATTCGGCATCGATGCAAAGCAGGTCAGCGTCATCGCCAATCCCTTCGACTTCGCCGCGATCCGGGCGCTGGCCGCCGAACCCTGCCCGGCGCGGCCGTCGGCCCCCTACATTCTCCACGTTGGCCGCTACGCCGCGCAGAAGCGCCACGACCTGCTGCTGGCCGCCTTTGCGCAAGCCGACTTGCCGCAGCAACTGGTGCTGCTGACGCCGCCCGACGCGCGGCTGACGGCACTGGTCGCGCAGCACGGCCTGCAACGCCGTGTCGCCAGCGCCAACTTTCAGGCCAATCCCTATCCGTGGATGGCCGGCGCCGAAATGCTGGTGCTGTGCTCCGACCACGAAGGCCTGCCCAATGTGCTGATCGAGGCGCTGGCCTGCGGCACGCGCGTGCTCAGCACCGATTGCCCTTCCGGTCCGCGCGAGATCCTCGTCGGCGAACTGGCGCAAGGCCTGGTGCCCTGCAATGACACCGATGCGCTGGCGGCGGCGATGCGAGCCATGCTGGCGGCGCCAAAGCCCGGCGCCGAGGCCGTCGCCGCCGCGCTGGCGCCCTACGCTGCGAAGCGGGCGCTGGACGCCTGGGAAGGTCTGGCGCGGAGCCAAGCGTGAGCGGCATTTCTCTTGCCGGCAGGCATCTGATGCGCTAGCATCACCGCATCAATTATCGGAGCAAGCCATGCGCACCACCCTCGACATCGAAGACGACGTTCTGGCGGCCGCCAAGGAACTGGCGCGGCGCAGCCATACCAGCGCCGGACGGGTGATTTCGGACCTTGCGCGGCGCGCCCTGACCCAGGCGGCACCGACCTCCGGCACGGCTCAGGAGCCCGAAGCGATCTATGGCTTCCGGCCCTTCCCCTCCCGCGGCGGCGTAGTCAGCAACGAAAAAGTCGACCAGTTGCGCGACGAAGAAGGCATCTGAGCCCTGTCCTCGATGCGCGCCCTGCTCGATGTCAATGTGCTGATCGCCCTGCTCGACGGCGCTCACCTGCACCATGTCCGCGCCCGCGGCTGGCTCAAGGAACACATCGCGGCCGGCTGGGCCTCATGTCCGCTGACGCAGAACGGCTGCATCCGCATCATGTCGCAGCCTGGCTACCCGAATCCCCTGCCGCCCGCGGCTATCGCGGCACGTCTGGCGGAAGCCACGCAAACGCCGCACCATGTCTTCTGGCCCGATGCCGTGAGCCTGCTCGACGCCGAGCGCATCGCCTGGAACGCGGTGCTCGGCAGCCGTCAGGTGACCGATGCCTATCTGCTGGCGCTGGCCGTGGCACAGGGTGGAACCCTGGTCACGCTCGACCGTGCCGTGCCGCTTAAAGCCGTGTCGGGGGCGAAGCCCCGGCACTTGGCGGTGATCTGATCGTGCTCCGCTACCGACCGCCCCGAGGCCGCCGCTGATGTGCGGCATCCTTTTCGCCAGCGGCGAAATCTTCCGTGCCGATTTCGCCGCTGCGCTGGAAACGCTCAAGGCGCGCGGCCCCGATGCGCGCGAGACCCTGGCCCACGGCAACGCCCTGCTCGGCCACGCGCGTCTTGCCGTGATCGACCTTGCCGGCGGACGCCAGCCGATGAGCACGGCCGACGGCCGTCTGGCCATGGTCTACAACGGCGAGATCTACAACTTCGCCGCGTTGCGGCGCGAACTCGAAGCCGCCGGCCACGCCTTCGCCACGCGCTCCGACAGCGAGGTGCTGCTGACCGGCTACCGGCACTGGGGCGAAGCCGTGCTGCACAAGCTCGACGGCATGTTCGCCTTCGCCATTCACGACCGGCAGGACGGCAGCGTCTTCCTCGCCCGCGACCGGCTCGGCATCAAGCCGCTGTTCTGGGGCGAGCAAGGAAATAGTCTCGTTGCGGCCTCGACCCTGGCGCCGTTTTTCGCGCTGCAAGCCTTTCCGAAACAGCTCGACGCCGAAGGCCTGCGCGACTATCTGGCCTTCCAGACGCCGCTGGCGCCGCACACCCTGGTGCGCGACATCCACTCCCTGCCGCCGGGCGCCTGCCTGCGCTGGACGCCCGGCGCGCGGGCGGCACCGCGCCACTGGTGGGCCATTCCCGACGCATCGGAAAAGGCGCCCGAGCACGAAGCCCTGGTGGCCGAGACCGATGCCCTGCTGGCGCAGGCGATCAAGGACCAGCTGGTGGCCGACGTGCCGCTCGGCGCCTTCCTGTCCGGCGGCATCGACAGCAGCCTGGTGGTGCATTACATGGCGCAGGCCGGCGCCACCCCATTGAAAACCTTCAGCGTGCGCTTCGCCGAGGCCGGCTTCGACGAAAGCCCGCATGCGCGCGCCGTGGCCGACAAATACGCCACCGAGCACCACGTGCTCGACGCCCCGGAGCTGACCGCCGACACGCTGGCCGCGGCGCTCGCCGATCTCGACCAGCCGCTGGCCGATCCGGCCTACATCCCGACTTGGGCGTTGTCGCGCCTGACGCGGCAACACGTCACGGTGGCGCTCTCGGGCGACGGCGGCGATGAACTCTTCGGCGGCTATCCGCGCTTTCTCGACGGCGCCGACCGCTTTCCCGACAGTGCCGGCAAGCGCCTGCTGCGCGCGCTGCTGCGCCACGGTCTGGCGCCGGCCGGCCTGCGTCGGCGCGCGCTGGCCGGAGCGGAGCTGCTGCTCTATCGTCGCGTCGAACTCGGCGACTACCGCGGCAGCCGCAAGGACCTGCGCCGCTATCTGACACCCGAGGTCGCCCGCAGGGCACGGCCGGAACACACGCTCGAACTCTGGCGCGAACTCGCCGCGCGCCATGGCAACTACGATCGCAGCGCCCTGCTGCGCGCCGACCTGTGGACCTATCTCTCGGAAAACTGCCTGGCCAAGACCGACCGCGCCAGCATGGCCCACGGCCTCGAAGTGCGCGTGCCGCTGCTGGCCAACGCGCTGCAGGACAGGATGCTGCGCCTGCCGGCCGCCGTGCATTTCGACGCCGGCGGCGGCAAGGCGGTCCTGCGTGCGCTGGCGCGCAAGCACCTGCCGGAAACCGTGTGGAACCGCAAAAAACACGGCTTTTCGGTACCGCTGCGCGCCAACTTCGCCGGCGCGTGGCGCGACTGGGGCGCAGCCCAGGTCGCCGCCGCCGAGACGCGCGCACCCTGGCTGGCCACCGCCCCGCTCGCCGCCCTGTGGCAGGAAGCGCAGCAAGGGCGGGGGAATGTACGCCTGATGTACACTTTCGCCGTGCTGCTGGCCTGGCTCGAAACGCATCCGCTGGAAGGCTGACCTTGAATCTCGTCAAGCATCTGATGTTCATCCTGCAACAGCGCCGCGCCGGCAACCGCGTGTCCTTCTCCGCCTACCTCAAGGGCCATGAGCGCATCGAACTCGGCCGCGGCTGCAAGATCCACGCCGACGCTTCGGTCGACGCCTCGCGCAGCCCCGGCGTCCAACTCGGCGACAAGGTGACGCTGAACCGCTATGCCTACGTCCAGGGCGGCAATGGCGGCGTGCGCCTGGGCGACCGGGTCGAGATCAACAATCACAGCATCGTCAATGGCACCGGCGGCGTCGATATCGGCGCGGACACGCTGGTCGGCCCCGGCGTGCGCATCATCTCCTACCAGCACCGGTATGCGCGCGGCGCGACGATACGCTCGCAACCGGTGCTAGCTTTGCCGATACGCATCGGCCGCGACGTCTGGCTCGGCGCCAATGCCATCATCCTGGCCGGCGTGACCATCGGCGACGGTGCCGTGGTTGCCGCCGGCGCCGTGGTGCGCGAGGACGTGCCGCCTTATGCGGTGGTCGCCGGAGTGCCGGCCACGATCAAAAAATACAGGGAATAAATCATGCGCAAGAACGGCCGCACCGCACGCAAGCTGAAGAAACTCGCCTGGCGCTTCAGTCAACCCGACTGGGCCGACAATCACGGCGTGCTGCTGCCGGTGAAGCACAGGCTGGTCTCACCCGGCATCGCCCGCGAGATCTATCTGGGCGACTACGAGGCCAAGGAAATCGAGATCATCTCTAAGCGCCTGGCGACCGACGACGTGGTGTTCGAGGTCGGCGCCGGGCTTGGCTTTCTCTCCGCGTACTGCGCCAAGCGCACCGGCGCCGACAAGGTGTTCGCCTACGAGGCCAACCCGGAACTGATTCCGCTGATCCGCGAAACCCATGCCAGGAACGACGTCGCGCCGACCCTGATCAACGCGCTGCTGGCGAAGGGCGACGGCGAGCGCGAATTCCACCTCGAAGACGACTTCTGGGCTTCGTCGGCACACCGCACGGGCGGACGCGCCATCACCGTCAAACAGCTCGACCTCAACGCCGAGCTGGCGCGCGTCAAACCCAGCTTCCTGATCGTGGACATCGAAGGCGGCGAGGCCGAGTTCTTCGCCGGCGCCGAGTTGGCGACGGTGCAGAAGATCTGCGTCGAAACCCATCCCGACGTGCTCGGCGACCGGGTGCTGTCCGAGATGTTCGCCGGCCTCGTGGCCAAAGGCTTCGCGCTGGACTTCTCGCTGATCCGCAAGAACGTGTTTTTCTTCCACCGCGTGGCATGACGGTCAGGGATGTCCTGCTGATTGCCCACGGTAGCCTGCATCCGGCCCTGCGCCGCGAGTTGGCCGCTCGCGGTCTCGAATTGCGCGAGAGTCGGCGCTGGCAGGACGCCGATCGCAGCCAGCCCGAGCGCATCCTCGGCGCCTACACCTGGTTCTACGAAGGCCTGCGCCATCCGCTGACCATCTGGGGCATGCGCCGCTTCCTGCGACGGCAGGGCATACCGCTCTTCGTTTGGAACCAGGATGCACCGCATTACCTGAACCGCGCCGGATGGCGACTGGACTGGCTGGACCACGCCCGCCTCTACGACATCTATGCCACGCATAGCCTGGTCGATGCGCGCCGCAGCTTTGCCGACAGCACGCTCTACCTGCCGAATGCCGCCGACACGACCCGCTACCACCTGTACGGTGCAACGCTGGAGAGTCTGCGCAACCCTAACCGCTATGAGCACGACGTCAGCTTCTTCGGCGCCATGGACGGCGCCCGCTACAAGGAGATGCGCGCGCGCCAGGAATTCTTCGCCGCGCTGGGCGAGCGCCTGACGGCGCGCGGCATCCGCTTCCTGTTCCGCGAATCCGCCGGCATGAGCACTGAGGAGCAGGTGGCGCTGGTCCAGAACAGCCGCATCAACCTGAACTTCGGCGCCTCCTGCGATTTCGGCGCACCGGTGGCCTCGGGCCTGCCCGAGCGCTGCTACGGCATCCCGGCCTGCGGCGGCTTCCTGCTTTGCGACCGGCGCACCCATGCGCGCGACGATTTCACTCCGGGCGAAAACTGGGCCGAGTTCGACGGACTGGACGACGCCGTGGCCCGCATCGAACATTGGCTGGCGAACTTCGCCGCCGTGCGCGACCTGGCCGAGCGCTGCCACGCCCATGTTCTGGCGCACCACACCTATGCCAAACGAGCCGCCACCCTGCACCGCGCGCTGATTTCCTGGCATGAAGGCCGCCGCGGCCTAATCCCGGCAGATATCCTTGCAATTTGATCGTCTTAGCATCAAAATGCAAGGATGAATTATCCTCGTCGCCTGCTGGAAGTCCTTCGCGAACGCCTCGATTTCTACCCCGGCATGGTCCTGCTGGGGCCGCGCCAGGCGGGGAAGACGACGCTCGCCAAAGCGCTTGCCGCGACACACCCGGACGCGCTGATCCTCGATCTTGAGCGGGCGGGCGACCGTGCCGCCCTGGCCGAGCCGGAACTCTTCTTCCGCCAGAACCGGCAGCGCCTGGTAATCCTCGACGAGGTGCAACACCAGCCCGGCCTCTTTGCCGCCTTGCGACCGGAAATCGACGAGGAGCGCCGGCCGGGACGTTTTCTGTTGCTGGGATCGGCCTCGGGCAAACTGCTGCGGCAGAGCGCCGAATCGCTGGCGGGCCGCGTTGGCTACCTGGAACTGGCGCCGCTGCTCGCGAGCGAAGTGCAGGCCACGACGCGCACATTGCACAAGCTGCTATTGCGCGGCGGTTTCCCGCCGAGCTTCGACGCGCCCAGCGATGCCTTGTCCATGCTGTGGCGCGAGGATTTCATCCGCAACTTTCTCGAACGCGATCTACCGCAGCTGGGCGTGGGAACGGCGGCGGCGACACTGCACCGCTTCTGGCGCATGCTGGCCCATGTTCACGCGCAACAGTTCAATGCCTCGCAACTGGGCCAGTCCCTGGGCGGGGCAAGTCATTCCACCGTCGCCCATTATCTCGATCTGATGGTCGATGCCCTGCTGGTACGCCGACTGGAACCTCTGGCCGTCAATCTCGGCAAACGCCTGGTAAAAACTCCGAAAATCTATATCCGCGACAGTGGCTTGCTCCATGCCCTGCTCAATATTGCGGACAGCAACGCCTTGCATGCCCACCCGGTTCTGGGCGCCTCCTGGGAAGGTCTCGTGATGGAACAAATTGCTGCCCATGCCCCGCCCGGTGCCGAACTGAATTACTTCCGCACCGCCGCCGGCGCGGAGATCGACCTGGTGCTGACGCTGGGTGACCGGCGCTTCGCCTTCGAAATCAAATACTCGATGACGCCGAAGCCGACCAAGGGCTTCTGGCATGCGATGAAAGACCTCGCGATCGACCGTGCCTGGGTGATCGCACCCGTAGACCATGGCTACCCGCTGGCCGAAAACGTCGAGGTCATCGCCCTGGAGAACCTGCCCCGGGCGATGGCCGAAGCGATAGCCGGAGCGCCGAAGCCATGAACCCGCCGGCGCTCTCCATCGTCATGCCGGTGTACAACGTCGCGCCCTATCTGCCGCGCTGCCTGGAAAGCCTCGCCGCGCTGAACCCGCCGGCCGACGAGATCATCGTCGTGGACGACGGTTCGACCGACGACTGCCCGAGAATTCTTGCCGAGTTCGCGCCGCGCCTGCCGCAGATGCGCGTGATCCGCCAGGAGAACGGCGGCCTCTCGGCGGCGCGCAATACCGGGCTCGATGCGGCGCGCAGCAAGTACCTGGCCTTCGTCGACTCGGACGACTTCGTCGCGTCCGATGCCTACGCCGAGGCGCTGCGCCTGGCCGAGGATGAAAACCTCGACATGGTGCTGCAGAACGCTAATTACCATTTCGAAGGCCGCCAGGCCGACTACGCGATCTACGCCGACGTGCCCGCCACCGACGTCATTGCCGGTCGCGAGTGGCTGCGCCGGCGCTTCCGTGCGGGGCGCCTGCTGCACATGGTCTGGATGCATTTATACCGCCGCGATTTCATCGAGGCCCATCATCTCCGCTTCGTGCCGCGCCTGATCCACGAGGACGTGATCTGGACCACCCGTGCGCTGCTGGCGGCACAGCGCGTGCGCTACACCGGGCACGTCGCCGTGCACTACCGGATTCCGCTGCGACGCTTCACGCCCGAGCAGGATCAGCGCCGCCTGCTGGCCATCGTGGACAGCAGCGTGGTCAACGCCCAGGCACTGGCGGCGATGTGCGCCCAGCTTGACGACGACCCCGAACTGCGCCGGCTGCTGGCCGACCACCTGGTCGACGGTGCGCTGTCGGTGTTCCACAAGCTGCCGAAAATGCCCGACCGCGCCGCCGCGGCCGCCACCCTGCAACGCCTGCGCCGCGAAGGCTTCCTGCGGCTGCTGTGGCGCCATGCGCAAAACCTGCCGCAACGCCGCCGCATCGCACGGCACTGGCTGCGCGCCTGGCTGGGCGGGATCGGCAGATGATGCCGGCCGCCGCGATGAGCTGGTTCTGGCAGGCCTGGCTGGCCGCCGCAGTCTTCGTTTTTCCCATTCCGCATACCATCGCGCTGCGCAACCTGTTGTTGCTGGTCGGCCTGCTGGCGGTGCTGGCCACGCTGCGGGGCGCGCGCCGTCCGCTGCGGCGGCCGCTGCTGAAACCGGCGGCATGGGCGCTGGTGGCGACCACGGTCTGGCTGGCCGTGCATTCCATCGCCGTGGCGCCAGCGCCAACTCTTGCGCTGGACAACCTGCGCGGCGACTGGATTCTGCCGCTGCTGACCGCGGCCCTGGCGGCCTATGCCGCGGCACGCGTGGAAGCTCGGCTGGCCATCCGCGCCGTCGTCGCGGCGCTGCTGGCACACATGCTCTGGATGTTCGGCTGGCAACTCTGGTTGCTGCTCACCACCGGCGCCGTGGCCGACGGATCGAAGGGCATCGTGCCCTTCGGCGAACGCGACTATCACAGCACGCTCGCCGGATTCCTGCTGGCCTTGCTGCTCGGCGAAAGAATGGCGGCCCATAGCGGCGGCGACGGATTTTTTTCAGCCCGGCCGGCATGGGTCGGGCTGGGCCTGGTACTGCTCGCCGACGTCGTGCTGCGGGTCCGCAACGGTACCCTCGTCAGCGCCCTCCTGCTGTCGCTGGCGGCGCTCTGGATGGCGCGGCACCGGTCGCGCTTCGTCCTGTTGCTGGTCTTCGTGGCCGTGCTGGGCGGCACCTCCCTGGCGCTCGACAAGCGCTGGAGCGGATTGAAGGAATCCCTTGATGCTGGCTGGAATTCGCCGAGCATGTACTGGCTGACAGCCGACCAGACGCTGCGGCCATCGGCGCGCTCCGGCGCCGACATCGACGATTCGGCCTACCTGCGCGCCGCCTGGGCGCACCAGGCCGTGCAGGCGATAGTCGAGCAGCCGCTGGGCCTGGGCTACGGCCGCGACGGTTTCGGCCGCGCGGTCGAGGCGAAATACGGATTCAAGGGCATGGTCAGCAGCCACAGCGGCTGGCTGGATTTCGCGCTGGCGGCCGGTCTGCCCGGCCTCGCCCTGCTGCTGCTGAGCGCCGGACTCGCCATGCGCGGCGGCTGGCGGCAATTCCGTCAGCATGACGACGCGGCCGGCCTGATGTTCTGTTTCCTGGTTGGCGGCTACCTGCTGCGCTGCCTGCTCGACGGCCATCTGTCCGGCTGGCGCCTGGGGTTGTTCGCCTTCCTTTGCGGCGTGCTGATCGCGGCGATGAAGTATCCGCAGCAGAAAACATGAACCTCGTCCAGATCAACCTGCAGCCGCACTTCGGCGGCGGCGAGGTATACACCGCCTTCCTCTGCCGCGCGCTGTCGCAACTCGGCCTGCCGACGCGCCTCCTGGTGCATCCGCGCGCAGGCTTCTGGGACCGCCTCGGCTTGCCGGCCGACACCGAACGCATTGCCGTCGCCGATCCGGCCGACCTGCCGCAGCATCTGCCGCAGGGTCCGTTGTGGCTGCTGTCGCACGGCCCGCTGCCGGCCTCGCTGCGCGGCGCAATTCCGGGCCGGCTGCGCACTGCGATCGCCCACATGCCGGTGCAGGGCCGCGACCCGGCAGCCTTCGCCGATCACGACCGGATATACGCGGTGTCCGCCTGGGTGCGCGACGGGCTCGCGGCCGCCGGACTGCCGGCCTGGAACGAACCGCTGTACGGTGTCGCCGACGTCGGCCCGCGCAGCGGAGACCCCGACGCGCAAAGCGAGGCTGTGCGCACCGGCGCCGGTGCGATCCGCCGCACCAGCCGCTACGACTGGGACCGGCGCAAGGGGCGCGACCGCCTGCTCGGCGCGCTCGAACCGCTGATCGAGGCGTTGCGGCCGCATCCACCCTTCGTCCGACGCCCCGGCCTGACGCTGGGCATCGTCTCGCGTCTGACGCCGATCAAGCAGTTTCCGTTGCTGTTCGCGCAGCTGGCGCCGGTCCTGGCGCATCGCCAACAGGTGCACCTGGAAATCTTCGGCAGCGGCGGCTATGCCTCGGTGCGCGATCTCGACGCGGCGCTGCGGCCGTGCGCCGGGCAGGTGCGCTACTGGGGCCAGCAGGGCAATGTCGCGGCGATATATCGCGAACTCGACTACCTGCTCTCCGGCCTGCCGGAAAAGGAGGCGCTGGGCCTCAACATCATCGAGGCGCAGGCCTGCGGCACGCCGGTGATCGCGGTGAATGCGCCGCCTTTCACCGAAACCGTGGTGGACGGCGCGACGGGTTTTCTCTATCGCGATCCGCGCCAGGATGGCGGCGCCGATTTCGGCCGCCTGCTCGACGAATTGCTGGCGGGCCGGGCGCGGCCGCAACCAGAGTTGGCGCAGGCCCATCTCGCGCGCTTCTCCTTCGACGCCTTCGTCGAACGCCTGCGGCCGGTGCTGGCCGACGCCGAACTTCAAGTCAGGCGGGAATAAAGCGCCATCAACTGCGCCGCCATCGCGTCCAGTTCAAGATGGGCGACGCTGGCGCGCGCCGCCTCGCGCATCGCCGGCGCACGATCGCACAAGCTGTCGAGGCTGGCCGCCAGGGCCGCGACGTCGCCGGCATCGATCACCGCGCCGTTGTCCGCCGTGACCAGTTCCGCCGCGCCGCAGGTGGTGGTGGTGACGAGCGGCAGACCGCAGGCCAGCGCCTCCAGCGCGGCGTTGGGGAAGGGGTCGTAGAGCGTGGGCAGGGCGAACACGTCGGCGGCGCCATAGAAGGGCTTGACGTCGACCTGGGCGCCAAGGAAGAGCACGCGGTCGTCGACGAGCAGCGTCTGCGCCAGCTTGCGCATCGGCATCTCGTCCTTGTCGCGGCCGATCACCCAGAGCTGCGCGTCGTTCTGCCGCATCGTGGCGAGCGCGCGCAGCAGGGTCGGCAGGCCCTTGCGCTGGTAACCGGAACCGACGAAAAGAATTACCGGCGTCGCCGCTGCAAGGCCGGATTTCTCGCGCAGGCCCAGTCCCCGCTCCTCGCGCAGGCGCGGATGGAAGGCCTGCAGATCGACGCCGCTGTAGATCACCTGCAGCTTCTCGTCGGCGACACCGAAACGATGCGCGATATCGTCCCTGACCATACGCGAATTGCAGATCACCGCGCGCAGGCGCGGATGGCGAAACATTGCGGCTTCGGCCGCCAGCGTGTAGCGGTGCCAGGGCGCAAAGCGATCGAAGGCCTTGTTGCGCAGCTCCAGCCAGGTGGCATGGACGCCGTCGCCGGCGCGGTAGATGTCGCAGCCCGGAATGCGTTCGTGGCTTTGCACCAGGTCGAAGTGCCCTTGCGCCATCAGGCGCTGCACGCCGCGGGCAAAGCCGGCATCGCGCCAGCGGCGGCCAAGGTAGAAGGGATCGACGCGCAGGCATTGCACGCCGCCCGCCGCATCGCCTTGCCATTCCCGCGCCACGATGGAGACATCGACGCCCCTGGCCTTCAGCGCCGCCAGCGCACGCTCGACAAAGCGCTCGGCGCCGCCGAAGGGAGTGTACTTCTGCCTGACGATGGCAAGCTTCACAACAGCTCTTCGCAGGCGGCAAGCACTTGCGCCACCGGCAGCGTCGTCAGGCAGTCGCTGATCTTGCTGTCGTTGCAGCCGGCCATGCCGCAGGGACGGCAGGGATGGGTGTTCGAAGCGACGACCACATGGCCTTCGCCCCAGGGCCCCCATTCGCGGTCTCCCGAGGGGCCGAAGATCGCCACCACCGGCGTGCCTATCGCCGCCGCGATGTGCATCGGCGCCGAATCGACGCCGACGAAGAGCCTCGCCTGCGCCGTCAGCGCCGCAAGCTCCTTGAGCGAGAGCTGTCCGCAGAGGTCGATAGTTGGCGCTGGCGCCCCGGCGTTCCTGGCGCGGGCTGCAGCTACCTCGGCGATCAGCGCTTTCTCGCCCGCGTCCGGCGCCGAGCTCAGCACGATGGGCCAGCCCTTGGCCGCCAGCGCATCGCACAAGGCCGCCACGCGTGCGGCGGGCCAGCATTTGAAGGCCCAGCGCGATGCGGGATGAATGTGAATGAAGCCGCCCGCCGCCAGTCCGTGTTGCGCCAGCAAGGCCGCCACGCGCGCCTCGGCCGCGGCCCCCGGCATCATGATCACCCGCTTGTCGGCAGCGGCCGGTTCCATGCCCAGCGCACGCAGGCTGTCGAGATTGGTTTCCACGGTGTGGCGCAAGGGGTCCGACTGCGCCGGGTAGAGATGGGTGAAACTCCTGGCCCAGAAGCCGGCGCGGAACCTGGGTGCCACCGACCAGCGCGGCCGCAGCAGGCGCACCAGCCAGGCGCCGCGCGTATGCACCGAAAGATGCACGACCAGATCGTAATGCCGCGACCGCAACTGGCGAATCAGCCGAGCTTCGGCCGCCGTCTGACGCCGCAAGCCCTGCCGTTTCCAGTTGCGGTCTATCAGGTGCAGTTGCGCCAGTGCCGGGTGGCCGTCGAGCATGGGCGCGGTGTCGGCATAGACCAGCGCATCGACTTCGCATTGCGGAGCAATGCGCTGCAGCATGGAAATTACCGGTGTGGCGAGCAGGACGTCGCCGTGATGGCGCAGCTTGATCACCAGCGCGCGACGCAGGCTGGCCGCAGAGAAGACTTCAAGGGGCATGGGCGCATTTTGCCAGACCCGGGTAAATTACCCACGACGCCCTCCAAACGACATTCAGATCGGCAGCTTGTTGCTTGACCTGATTACACTTTTCCATGAAACTCGCTCCATGAGCGTTTCCCTCGATCAACTTGAGCACAAGGTCGACCAGATAGTCGCCGTGTGCAGCAGCCTGCGCAGCGAGAACCAGCTTTTGCGTGCCCACGTCGCAAGCCTGGAGGCCGAAAAGTCGGCGCTGACGAAGAAGATCGACGCCACCCGCGAACGCCTCGAAACCCTGATGACACGCCTGCCCGACGAATGAGCGCATCCCTCGAAGTCAAACTGCTGGGCAAGGATTATCGCGTCAGTTGCGAGCCCGAAGAACGCGGACAACTGCTGGCCGCCGCGGCCCTGCTGGATGCCAAGCTGCACGAAGCCGGGGACAAGGCCCGCGGCTCCGGCGAGCGCGTGGCGGTGATGGTGGCGCTGAATCTTGCCCACGAATTGCTCGCCATGCAGAGCACTCCGGAACATCGTGCGACGACACTTGAAAGCGAAACGATTCAGCGTAGAATCGATTTCATCGAAGCCAAGCTCGACGAATCGCTGGCACAGCACGAACAGTTGTTCTGATCGTTGCCTGAGCCGGTTCCCGCAGTCGATTCGCGAATGAGTTGCCTGGCTTCCCAGAGCTTCCCCTGCAGTGTTCGCCAAGGCCATACATTCCTTGAACCAATACCCATTGGCATCGGCCGCAGACCAAGGACGCCGCTGTTGTGATCGCTCCTCGTGAGCGAACCTGAAGCGGCAGGAACGTGGCCACTCTGAACCCAGGTTCAGGCTGCCGGCCAAACGGCACTTGCGGGGGAATCAAACAACAGGGCGCGAAGCTTTTCGCGCCCTGTTTCGTTGTGTCCCGGCCCCTTTCGGGCGGGACGATATCTACGCATGAGGCTGGCTGAATGACACGCTACTGGCTGATGAAAACCGAGCCCGCGGTGGTGGGCATAGACCACGTACTGGCAATGCCGCAACAGACCGTCGATTGGTGGGGCGTGCGCAACTATCAGGCGCGCAATTTCATGCGCGACCAGATGCAGGTCGGCGACGGCGTGCTGTTCTATCACTCGTCCTGCGCCGAGCCGGGCATCGCCGGGCTGGCCGAAGTTGCGCAGCTGGCCTATCCGGACCGCACCCAGTTCGACCCGAAAAGTCCCTACTTCGACCCCAAATCGACGCCGGAGAGTCCGCGCTGGGTCAATGTCGATGTGCGCGTCGTGAAGAAGACACGGCTGATCGGACTCGACGAACTGCGCGCGCACCCCGAACTCGCGCACTTGCGCGCCCTGCAGCGCGGCAACCGGCTGTCGATCACCCCGGTCGATCCCGCCGAGTGGAAGTTCATCATCGGAAAACTGATGAAGAAGGCGTCCAAATGACGCTCTGGTGGTTGTGCTACCCGCTGCTCGGCGTATTCGCCGGATTCGTGGCCGGCCTTTTCGGCGTCGGCGGCGGCTTGACCATCGTGCCGCTGCTGTTCATGATTTTCACGGCGCAGGCCTTCCCGGTCGAGCACAGCATGCATCTGGCGCTCGGCACTTCGATGGCGACCATCGTGTTCACCTCGATCGCCAGCATGCGCGCCCATCATCGGCACGGCGCCGTGCGCTGGGATATCGTGAAAAGCTTTGCGCCGGGACTGGTGCTCGGTACCCTGTCCGGTTCCTTCATCGCCACCTGGGTGCCGACCCGACCGCTGGCCATGGTATTCACCGCGATCGTGTATTACGCCGCGCTACAGATGGTGCTGGACTTCAAGCCCAAGCCGCACCGCCAGTTGCCGGGAACCGCGGGCATGGTCATCGCCGGCACGCTGTTCGGCGTGGTGTCGAGCCTGGTCGCCGCGGGCGGCGGTTTCCTGACGATTCCCTTCATGGTGTTCTGCAACGTGGTGATCCACCGTGCCGTCGGCACCTCCGCGGCGCTCGGTTTCCCGATCGCGGTGGCCGGCACCGTCGGCTACATCCTCAGCGGCTTCAAGACTTCAGGCCTGCCGGATTTCTCGCTCGGCTATGTCTATCTGCCGGCCTTCGTCGGCGTGGTCGCCGTCAGCTTCCTGATGGCCCCGGTTGGCGCCCGACTGGCGCACAAGCTGCCGGTCAAGCAGCTCAAGCGCGCCTTCGGCGGCTTCCTCGCGCTACTGGCGAGCAAGATGCTGCATGGCCTTCTGACCGGCTGAACGCCGCCTTTACACAAGCGCTATCGTGAAATACATCGCCAAGCGCGACTTGTCGGAGTCGAGCGCAGCGAGCCGATCAGTAGCCTCCCCGTGAGGGGAGGATGGGAGGGGCGGGCCCATTTGCCAGCTCGGGGCCCATCGAAGGTGCGAGATTTCAGAATACGGGGCGGCTTATCGAAGCCATGAGCGTCACGGCCGGACCACGGTCCAGCCCTGCTTGCTCTTCTCGACGATCTCGATGATGCCGGCCTTCACATACCCGATCTTCGGATGCATGTCTGCGACCGCCAGCTTCTGTCCCTTCATGGTGTTCTGGCACATGGAGACGCTGGCGCCGCTGGCCAGTGTGTCGTCGATGCGATTCGCCAGCGGCGAATCGAACTTGAGCAGCCCCGAACCATTGCCGAAGACCACCAGCTCGATATCGACCTTGTCCTTGCCGTATTCCGCCTGGATGTTCTTGACGACGTTCAGCGCCTGATTCCAGGTCTTGGTATCGCCGTCGCTGACCTGGATCACGATGCCCTGCTTGGCCGGTTCCGCAATCGCTGCCGGCACGGCGGCAGCGATCATGGTTCCGGCAAGTGCCAGCTGCACGAATGTTCTGCGAATCATGGTGACTCCTCTCTGTGTGGATGAATGAAGCTGTTTTTTGAACTCTGCGTACCCGTGTAGCCCGGCGGCCACTGCCATAAGACGCGTTTGAGCTGCGGTTTATTCCCTGCGGCGGTTGCTGGCGCGAGGGAATAAATCTGCCGTATGCTGCGTCTTATGGAGACAGGAGGTAGAACCGCATGAAGTGGCTGCAGTCGAGAGAACAGCGCGAGCTGGTGGAACAGATCAAGGATAGCCGCCTGCGGCTGTATCGCCTCGCCTTCGCCTGGTGCCACGACGCGGGGCTGGCCGACGATCTGGCGCAGGAAGCCTTGACGCGCGGACTTTCCAGGCTCGATCAGCTGCGCGACTCGGCGCGCCTCATGGGCTGGCTGTTCGCGATTCTCAACCGTTGCTGGATCGACCACCTGCGCGGCCGCCGCGAGGACGTCGACGACGAGTTGCTGGCCGAACTGCCGTCGGATCTGCCGGGGCCGGACAGCCATGTCGAACGCCAGGAGACTGTGAGCCGGGTGCGCACCGCGATCGCAGCCCTGTCGCTGGGGCAACGCCAGGTGGTCACCCTGATCGACCTGGAGGATTTCTCGTATGCCGAGGTTGCCGAAATTCTGGCGATACCGATCGGCACCGTGATGAGCCGCCTGTGCCGCGCACGCGCTTCGCTGAAGGAACTCCTGCTGGAACCGCCGGTGGCCCAAAGACACCTGAGGAGCGTGAAATGAACCAGCCCAGGGATTTTTCCGATGAGCGCCTGAATGCCTTCGTCGACAACCAGCTCGGTGTTCAGGAGTGCGACGAGATTCTCGCCGCGATCGCCAGCGACGCCGAACTGGGCCAACGGCTGTGCGCCCTGCGCTCCGCCAAGGAGTTGGTACGCCATGCCTATGGCAATGTGCCGCCCGCACACCACAGGCTGAATCGCCGCCTGCCGCTCTGGTGTGGCGCACTCGCCGCCAGCATCACCCTGATGGTCGGCGTACTGGCCGGCTGGCTGGGACATCAGGCGACGGCCACCGCCGAAGCGCCAGGCGCGGCGACCAGTTGGGTCGGCCGCGCCTTCGCGGCGGAACCCGGCCGCATCCTGATCCACATCGACAGTTCGCAATCGGAGCAAATGGACGCTGCGCTGGACCTGGCGGAAGCCTATCTGGCCAAGGCCAGCGACGCCCGCATCGAAATCATCGCCAACCACCGCGGCCTTGAACTGCTGCGGGTGGATACCACACCCTATGCCGCCCGCATTGCAGGACTCCAGGCGCAGCATGCGCGCGTCGGCTTCGTCGCCTGCGGGCAGACCATCGCGCGCCTGCGAAGCGTCGGCGTGGACGTCGAGCTGGTCCCCGAAACGACGGTGGCCAGGACCGCGATCGAGCATGTCGCCGAGCGCGTGCAACAGGGCTGGACCTACCTCAAGATCTGAGCCCGGCTTCCTCAGGCAGGACGCACCGTGGTCGCATCCTGCCCGAACAGCACGCGTTTCGCTTCCTCGGTCACCACCGGCGCCGGGTTTATCTGCTGCGCCAGCGCATAGGCGCGCAGCGTCGCCGGGCGCTCGCGGATCGCCGCGAACCAGCGTTTGAGTTCGGGAAAATCGTCGAGATTCTGGCGCTGCCGTTGGTGCGGCACGATCCACGGGTAGCAGGCCATATCGGCGATCGAGTAGTCACCGGCGATGAACTCGCGACCGGCCAGGTGCTTGTTCAGCACCGCGTACAGCCGCGCCGTCTCCTTGACGTAGCGCTCGATGGCATAGGGAATCTGCTCCGGCGCGTACTGTGTGAAATGATGGTTCTGCCCCGCCATCGGGCCGAGCCCGCCCATCTGCCAGAACAGCCACTGCAGGGTTTCGTTGCGGGCGCGCAGGTCCGGCGCGATGAACTGCCCGGTCTTGTCGGCCAGGTAGAGCAGGATAGCGCCCGACTCGAACACCGGTATCGGCGCGCCGCCATCGGCCGGCTGGTGGTCGACGATGGCCGGAATCCGGTTGTTGGGCGAAATCCTGAGGAAGTCCGCGGCGAACTGCTCGCCCTTGCCGATGTTGATCGGCATGATGCGGTAGGGCAGTCCGGTCTCTTCGAGGAACAGGGTGATCTTGTGGCCGTTGGGCGTGGTCCAGTAGTAGAGGTCGATCATGTCAGGGTCTCCGAAAGATTCGCGGCAGGCCTGCTGCGGAATGGGCAGGCTGTGACTCAAGGCTGGTTGTGCGTGCCGGTACGCACCGCCAGATACACCTCGCGCAGGAACAGGCCGAGCCCGGCGATCATGGCCAGCATGGCGGCGATGAACAGCGTCGCCACACTGCGCGCCAGATCGACGCCGAGCAGTGCGCCGAGGAAGGCGCCGGCCACCACCAGGCAGACCAGCAGCGCCGAGAGCACGGCGCAGAAGATCGCGTAATACACCAGCCGGCTGCGCCGTACCAGGGTGCGGATTTCCAGCTGTGCCGCCGCGGCGGCGTCGGCGGCCCGCGTGTGCAGGCGCTCCTGCACCACGCGGCGGCGATCGACGATGCGCCCCAGGCGCGTGTTCAGGGCATTGATCAGGGTCGCGATGGCGGTCAGCAGGAACACCGGCGCGACCGCCAACTGGATGACGCGACTGATGTCAGTGAGACTGGATTCCATGCCGTCCTCCGCTAGCGTTCGCTGCGCCCTGCCGCTTCCAGCAGCCGCTCGATCTGCGCGTCCTTGTCCTGCCACAGCTGCTGCACCCAGAGGCCGAAAGCCTCGCGCGTCGCCGCATCGGCGGCATAGTCGCTCTTCATCAGGTGCCCGGGCACCGGCAGGGTCTGCACGCGCACCACGACCCGCCCGAGCCTGCCGCACAGGAAGTCCCAGAAGTTCGGCGCACCGTCGGGGTAGACGATGGTGACGTCGAGGATGGCCCGGAAGCGGTCGCCCATGGCGTTCAGTGCCAGCGCGATGCCGCCGGCCTTGGGCTTCAGCAGATGCCGGTAGGGCGATTGCTGGCGCTGGTGCTTGGCCGGCGTGAAGCGCGTGCCTTCGAGAAAATTCATCACGCTGGTCGGGATCAGGGCGAATTTCTCGCAGGCGCGGCGCGTCGCCGCCTGGTCCTTGCCGCGCATTTCCGGATGCAGCCTGAGGTAGTCTTCGCCGTGCCGGCGCATGAAGGGAAAATCCAGCGCCCACCAGGCCAGGCCCATCACCGGCACCCATTTCAGCTGCTGCTTGATGAAGAACTTGAGCAGGGGAATGCGGCGGTTGAACAAGTGCTGCAGGACGAAGATGTCGGCCCAGGTCTGATGATTGCAATTGACCAGGTACCAGTTGTGCGGATCGAGCCCGACGATACCATGGACATCCCACTCGGTGCGCTGGGTCAGCGCCATCCAGCCGCTGTTGCAGGAAATCCAGGCCTCGGCGATGGCTACCAGGATCGGATCGATGCGCAGGCGCACGCCCTTCACGGGCAGGATCAGCTTGAGCAGCGCAAAGCCCAGCAGGACAGGCACCCAGAACAGCGCATTGAGCGTCAGCAACAGCGAGGCGAGTGCGCCGATCAGCGGCGCCGGCAGGAAGTTCAGCATCGCCGGATCATAGCCGAACCGTCGCCGTCCCCGGCTGGGGGCCGGGCCGGGTACGGCTGACAAGCATGCGGGCGCTCAACCCATCAGTTTGCTGGGCAGCCAGGTCGCCAGCTCGGGAAAGACGCACAGGATCAGGATCGCCACCACCATGCAAGCCATGAAGGGCAGTGCGCCCCTCAGAATGGTGGGCAGCTTGATGTCGGGCGAGATGCCGTTGATGACGAACAGGTTGAGGCCGACCGGCGGCGTGATCAGTCCCAGTTCCATGTTGATGGTCAGGATCACGCCGAACCAGATCGGGTCGAATCCCGCCGAGACGATCACCGGCATCAGGATCGGCGTTGTCATCAGGATGATCGCGGCCGGTGGCAGGAACATGCCGGCCACCAGCAGCAAGGCATTGATCGCCGCCAGCACCACCCATTTATTCACCTGCATTTCGGCGATGGCTTCGGCCACCGATTGCGTGACCTGCAGGGACGACATCATGTAGCCGAAGAGGATCGAGGTGCCGATGATCATCAGCAGCATGCCGGATTCGCACAGGCCGGCGCGCAGGATCACCCACAGTTCCATCGGCCGCCAGACCCGGTAGATGGCCATCACCATCACCAGGCACAGCATCGCGCCGACACCCGCCGCCTCCGAGGGCGTGGCGATGCCGCCGTAGAGCGCATAGACAACGCCGACAATGACCGCGATGAAGGGCAGCAGGCGCGGCAGTAGTTCGAGTTTTTCCTTGAGCGAATAGATGCGGTCGTTGTCGATCAGCACCGTGCCGCGCTTCCAGCTGAGGAACAGCGCCCAGGCCATGAACAGCACGGTGAGCAGCAGTCCCGGAATGATGCCGGCGATGAACAGGCGGCCGATCGAGGTTTCCGAAGCGATGCCGTAGAGAATCATGGTGATGCTGGGCGGGATCAGGATGCCCAGCGTGCCGCCGGCGGCGATGGCGCCGGTGGCCAGATCGGCGTCGTAGCCGCGCTTGCGCATTTCCGGAATGCCCATCTTGCCGATCGCCGCGCAGGTGGCCGGCGATGAGCCGGTGAGCGCCGAGAACAGCGCGCAGGCACCAATGTTGGAGATCACCAGTGAACCGGGCACGCGGTGCAGCCAGCGCGCCAGTGCTTCGTAGAGATCGGAGCCGGCGCGCGAGGAAGCCACTGCCGCACCCATGATGATGAACATCGGCAGCGACACCAGGGTGAAATCGTCAAGCCCGGCGAACACGGTTTCGGGCACGAAATGCACGCTGTGCCAACCGTCAAAGACGATCATGAAGGCCAGCGCCACGGCGCCGAGACCAAAGGCGATCGGCAACCCGGTGGCCAGCACCAGCACGGTGGCTACGATGATCAGCAATCCGATGATGAGCGGGGTCACAGTTTGTCCTCCGCCGACAGGCCGAAAGGCTGGGCCCGGCGCGACAGCACCAGCCAGATTTCGGCGACATATTGCAGACACAACAAGCCAAGGCCCACGGGCACCGCAAGCATCGGAATCCACATGCGCGCCTTCCAGATCGACGGCGTGGTCTGGCCGGTGCTCCAGGCATCCCACCACCAGGGAATCGCGCCATACAGAAACACCGCGCAGAAGGCCAGCGCGACGAGACTGCCGACGAAATGCAGCCGGCGCCTCGCCGAGGTGGAGACCATAAGCGGCACCACGTCGACACAGACATGCCCGTGTGAAAGCAGGATGAAGGGGGCGCCGAGGAAGGTTGCCGCCACCAGCGAAAAAGTGACGAATTCCGTTTGCCAGATCGACGATTCGCCGAGCACCGCGCGCACGAACACCATGTGACAGACCACGATGATCGAGAGCACGATGAGCCCGGCGGAGAACACGCCGAATGCACGCGACGCCCCGTGCACGGCCGCTACCCAGACGGGCAGCGGCCTGTCATGGTTATTTGACACTCAAGGCCTTTTCGATCAGCTCCTTGCCGCCCGGCACCTTGTCGGAGAACGCCTTGTACGAAGTCTTCTGTGCCACTGCGCGCCAGGCCGCGGCTTCCGCATCGCTCAGGTTGATCACTTCGACGCCGGATTTCTTGAACGCGGCGACCATCTTTTCATCGAGTCCCTTGGATTGGGCCGTGAAATAGTCTTCCGATTTCTTCGCCGCCGCCATCAGCGCCTTCTGCTGCGCGTCGTTGAGCTTGTCCCAACTGCTCTTCGACATCAGCACCGGCTCGTACATGAACCACAGGGCATTGTCGCCGGGCGCCGTCAGGCACTTGATCTGCTCGTACAGACGGAAGGAGACGAAGCTGCCCGACGAGGTGTCGGTACCCTGGGCGACGCCCTGCTGCAAGGCGCTATAGACCTCGTTGGAAGGGATGGAGACGATCGATGCGCCGGCGCCGGCCCACATTTCGGCGAAGGTGGCGCCGGCGGAGCGGACCTTCATGCCGACAACGTCGGCGGGTGCGCGGATGCATTTCTCCTTGCCGCCAAAGGCGCCGGCCAGCCATGCGTCGGCCACGACCTTGACGCCGGCTTTCTCGATGATGTCCTTGATGTCCTTCATGAAGGGCGAGGCGTTGATCCGCTTGGCGTGCTCGTGGCTCTTGACCAGGCCCGGCATCAGGGTGGCGCCGAACTGCGGGTGGAAGCCCGCGGCGTAATCCAGCGGAAAGGCCGTCATGTCGATCTGGCCGGTTTGCATGGCCTTCCACTGTTCCTTGGCCTTGACCAGGCTGGAGCCGGGGAAAACCTTGATTTCGAGACCGACGTTGGCAGCGGCCACGTCGCGCGCGATCATCTGCACCATCTCGTCGCGCACGTCGCCCTTGCCGCCGGGGAACTGGTGCGAAGCCTTGAGCACGATGTTGTCTGCCAGCACCGGCGTCGAGAAGGCGGTGGCCAGGATCACGCCCAGGGCGGGAAGCAGGCGCGTGCGACCTGCCTTGGCGGCGGCGCGGTTCGTCGTATTCGTATCTGACTTGCGTGACTTCATTTTGATCTCCTCAGGCTGGTTATTGATATGGATAGGTGCCGCCTGTCGGGGACAGGTAAATCGGTGGCACTTGCAAGACCTTCACCCTGGCTGCTCCGCTCAGCCTGGAACCGCTGCCGGTGAAGTTGAAACAAACCGTCCGTGAAGCTTCGACCGCCATGCCAACTAGCGCGAGTAGGTCTGCCGCAGAATGTTTTTCTGCACCTTGCCCATGGCGTTGCGCGGCAAGTCGTCGACCAGATACACCCACTTGGGCACCTTGAAATTCGCCAGCCTGCCCTTGATCGCCGCGATGATCGACGCCTCGGTCAGGGCCGCGCCGGCAGGGTTCTTCTGGCGCACCACCACGGCCGATACCGCCTCGCCGAAATCGGGGTGCGGCAGGCCGATCACCGCCGATTCGACCACGCCGGGCATGGCGTCGATCAATTCCTCGATTTCCTTCGGGTAGACATTGAGGCCGCCGGTGATCACCAGGTCCTTCGAGCGGCCGCTGATCACCACATAGCCGTCGGCATCGAAACTGCCCATGTCGCCGGTCTTGAACCAGCCGTCGGCGGTGAATTCCTCTTTGGTCTTTTCCGGCATGCCCCAGTAGCCGACGAAGACGTTTGCGCCCCGGACCTGGATGTGGCCGACCGCGCCGGCCTTCACCGCCGCGCCGGACTCTGTCTGCCGGGGATTCCGCTGCGCGGGCCGGCAAGCGCCAACTATTCGCAGCTCGGTGCCCGGCAGGGGGAGGCCCACGGTGCCGCCGCGCCGCTCGCCCTGGTAGGGATTCGAGGTGAACATGCCGCCCTCGGTCATGCCATAGCGCTCGAGTATGGTGTGGCCGGTACGCGCCTTGAAATCATCGAAGGTTTCCTTGAGCAGCGGCGCCGAGCCGGAGACGAAAAGACGCATGTTGCGACAGGCGTCGCGGCCGAAGCCGGGGTGCAGCAGCAGGCGCACGTAGAAGGTCGGCACGCCCATCATCACGGTGGATTCCGGCAGTAATTGCATGGCGCGCGCGGCGTCGAACTTCGGTTCGAAGAACATCGCCGAACCGTTCAGCAGAACACAGTGACAGGCGACGAAGAGGCCATGCACGTGGAATATCGGCAACATGTGCAGCAGCACATCGCCGGGCTGGAAGCGCCAGTAATCGTGGAGGGTCCGCGCATTGTGCGCAAGATTGCCGTGGGAGAGCATCGCCCCCTTGGAACGCCCGGTGGTACCCGAGGTGTAGAGAATCGCCGCGAGATCGCCGCCTGCTCGCGCCACGGTGGAAAAACTGTCCGCCTGCGGCGCGGCGGCATCGATCAGCGAACCGCGTCCGTCGTCGTCGAGTTCCAGCACGTGGGGCACGCCGGTCTTTGCCGTCAGCTCGCCGGCCAGCGCGCGCATCTGCGGGCGACAGACGAACAGACCGGGTTTCGCATCGCCGAGGAAATACTGCAACTCCTGGCGCTGATAGGCCGGATTCAGCGGCAGGAACACCATGCCGGCCCGCAGCGCGCCAAGATACAACACCAGCGCCTCGGGCGACTTTTCCGTTTGCGCCGCGACCCGGTCGCCCGGCGCGAGGCCCAGCCCGACGATCAGGTTGGCGATGCGCGCCGAGGCGCGCTCGATATCGCCGTAAGTCCACACCCGGCCATCGGGCAGGATCATGCAGGGCGCGGCGGAATCCCGCGGAAAATGCGATGCGAGCAGCGCGTACAGGTTCTGATTCATGAAAAGGCTTCCGTTGTTCAATTCGATTGCAGGACATGCATCTGTCCCGGCCAGCGCCGCTGCGGCTAGGAAGGCGCCGACTTCTGCCGCGCCAGACGCCTGACGGCGGCCGACATGGCGATGGCGCCCTCGCGGGCAAAGCTCTCGACGTTCTGCTCCAGATCGTCGAGGTCGTACAGGTAATTCACCATCACGCCGAAGGACTGCTGCATGCCCTTGGACGAAGCATCGCCCTGCAGGTTGATGCGCTCGATGCGGGCGCCGTTGCCCAGATGGAAGCGCGTCACCGGGTCGCGCGGCTGGCGGCCGTCGCCGCGGCCGGCCTTGGCCAGCGTCAGGTAGCGCGCCGCCAGTTGCGCCAGCGCCTCGTTGATGCGGCGTGCGGCGGCCGCATCCTGGGTCCATTCTCCGGCCGCCAGCTGGGCGGCATCGAGTTCCAGCCCTTCTGCCGCCAGTTCCTGCGGATTCTTGCCGACCCAGGCGGCCAAGCCGGGCAGCGGCGACAGGGTGGCGAAGTGGCGCAGCTTGGGAAAGTCGCGCTGCAGGTCGTCGATCACGCGCTTCAGCAGGAAATTGCCGAAGGACACGCCGCGCAGTCCGGCTTGCGTGTTCGAGATCGAATAGAAGATCGCCGTATCGGCGCGGCGCGCGTCGAACACCGGCGCATGCTCGTCGAGCAGGGCCTGCACGTTGTCGGCCAGGTGATCGGTGAGCGCCACTTCGACGAAGATCAGCGGCTCCATGGGCATGCGCGGATGGAAGAAGGCATACAGGCGGCGGTCCGAGTCGAGCCGGTTCTTGAGGTCCGTCCAGGAGCGGATTTCATGCACCGCCTCGTACTGGATGAGTTTCTCCAGCAGGGCTGCCGGCGAGTTCCAGGTTATTCGCTGCAGTTCGAGAAAGCCGACATCGAACCAGGCCGCCAGGCGCGATTCCAGCTCGCGGTCGAGCGGTGCCAGTTCGGCGTCCTCCTCCAGATAGCGCAGCAGGTCGGCGCGCAGATCGACGAGGAACTTGACGCCCTGCGGAATGGCGTTGAACTGCGTCAGGATGCGGATGCGCGCCGAGCGCAGGGCCGCGCGCAGGTCCGCTTCGGCATCCCATTGGCCGGCCGTGCCTGCGGCCCGCTGATAGGCCTCGTGGGCGGCGGCGACGCGCGCCGGCACCGGGCCGAATTCGAGGGAAATCAGGCGCAGCAAGGCGTGGCGCGCGCTGTCGTCGAGCTTCAGATAGGTCTGCGCCAGGGCCGCCGCCCGGGTGCGCGCGGAAACCTCGCCGCCCTTGGCCTCGGCGCACTCGGCGAGCAGCCGGCGCCATTCGTCGAGCCGTCGCGGCCGCACGCTCGCCGTACCGCGAGCGCCAACTATCGAGCGCAGGCGCTCAACCAGTCCTTCAACCATGCACCAGCTCCTCGGTCATCGACAATTTGCGCAGCGCGACGAGCTGCGCCAACAGGTGATCGCGCATCACCCGCTCCGCCGCATCGGCATCCTGGCGATGCAGCGCCTGCATCAGGGCCCGGTGTTCGGCCAGCGACGAAGCCAGCCGGCCCTCCAGGCGCAGCGAGTGATGGCGGGAAAGCTTCAGGAGTTTTCTCAAGTCGCCGATCACGATCTGCAGCCAGCGGTTGCCGGCGCACTCCTGCAACTGGTCGTGGAACACGTAATTGGTTTCGTAGTAGCGATTCACGTCGCCGGCCGCTGCGTGCTTTTCGAGCTTTTCATGCAGCGCATCAAGCGCCTTGAGCTGGGCCGCCGTGCGCTTCGCCGCGACCTCGTGGGCGACGCGGCCTTCGAGCGTGGCCATGATGGGGAAGATCTCTTCGAGGTCGCGCAAGGTCAGTTCGGTGACGAAGCAGCCCCGGTGCGGCTGCAGGTCCACCAGGCCTTCGGCCGAGAGCACCTTGAGCGCTTCGCGCAAGGGCGTGCGGCTGATGCCGAGCTGTTCGGCGAGCACCGCCTCGTCCAGCCGCTGGCCCGGCGTCAGGCGATGGTCGTATATCTGCTCGCGCAGCAAATCGATAGCCTGCTGCGACAAAGATGAGCGATTGACCCTTGTTTTCACGTGGATTTATTTTTGCATACGATATTTTGTATACAACATACCGGAGCCCGGAGGCAGGCGTCAAGCTGCGCTGCAGCAAACCGCTAGTGCGGCATCAGTTGCGAGAAATCGTCGATCGCCGGATAGTCGCCGGTGTCTTTTTCCGGCTGCCGCGTGTCCGGCTTCTTCACCGCCACCAGGTGCGCGATGCCGTAGCGGCGCGCGCTGTCGAGCACCGGCAGGCTGTCGTCGACCAGCAGCGTGCGCGCCGGAGCGAAGGGCTCGATCGCGGCCAGGCGCTGCCAGAATTCCTGCTCCTCCTTGGCCGCGCCCAGCGCATGCGAACTGACTATCGCATCGAAGCGCGGGCTGAGTCCCGTGCGCGCCATTTTCAAGGTCACGCTCTTGTGATGCGCATTGGTCGCCAGCACCACGCGCCGCCCGCTGGCGCGCACGGCATCGAGAAAGGCCGTGACGTGCGGATGGATGTCGATCAGGTGCGCGACTTCTTCCTTGAGGCGCATGATGTCCAGCTCCAGCTCGGTCTCCCAGAAATCCACCGAATACCAGTCGAGCGTGCCGGCGCGGGCGTGAAAGCGCGCCATCAGCTCCTCGCGCCCGCTGCCCGGCGGCAGGCCGCGCGCCGCGGCATAGCGCTGCGGCAGATGCACCTGCCAGAAGTGGTTGTCGAAATTCAGGTCGAGCAGGGTGCCGTCCATGTCGAGCAGGACGCTGTCGATGCGCGACCAGTCGACGAGCGGCGGCTCAGGGGCGGAGATAGGCATGGCCCAGCTTCTGCAGGCGCATTATTTCGACGTAACCGGCGCGGGCATAGGCGATGCCGTCGATCATGTCGTCCCTGGTCAGGTGCAGCGACTTCATGGTGTTGCCGCAGGCGACGAAGCGCACGCCGGCCGCCATCGCGTCCTGCACGCCGTTGGCGGTCAGCGCATCGGCCTTGAGCATGCCCAGTCCGGGCCCGATGGCGACCACCGTGACCTCGACCTTGCCGAGTTCCTCCTGCACGTTGTTGATGTTGGCCAGGATGGTGTTCCACTTGCGCGAGTCGTCTTCATTGACCTGGAACACCACGCGATGTTTTGCGGCGGCCTTGGCCGCGGACTTGGGCGCCGCGCCTGACGCCGGCGTCAGCGCGAAGGGGCTGACCAGCAGGCCGACCAGCAGGCCGAGGATGGCGAAAAATCGTCTGTGCATGGGTTTGCTCCTGAGCGGCGGCGTAGCCTTCGGTTATCCTTGAACGGTATTACTCTGCCACAGAATCCCCATGGAAAAAATCGATTGCGCCATCATCGGCGCCGGCGTCATCGGCCTCGCCGTGGCGCGCCAACTCGCCGCGCAGGGCCGCGAAGTGCTGCTGCTCGAAGCCGAGGGCGCGTTCGGCACGGGCATCAGCGCGCGCAACAGCGAAGTGATCCATGCCGGCATCTACTATCCGGCCGGCTCGCTCAAGGCACAGCTCTGCGTCGCCGGCCGCCGCAGGCTTTACGCCTATTGCGCAGAGCGCGGCATCGCGCACCGCCGCTGCGGCAAGCTGATCGTCGCCGCCAGCGAGGCCCAGCGCGAGCAGCTCGGCCGCATTGCAGCGGGCGCCGCGGCCAATGGCGTGGACGACCTGCAGTTGCTGTCGCGCGATGCGGCGCGGGCGCTGGAACCGGCGCTCGAATGCTCGGCCGCGTTGTTGTCGCCCGCCACCGGCATCATCGACAGCCACGCCCTGATGCTGTCCCTGCTCGGCGACGCCGAGCGCAACGGCGCGGTGCTCGCGCTGCACAGCCCGGTGTTGGGCGGCCAGATCGTCGCCGACGGCATCGTGCTCGACATCGGCGGCGCCGCGGGCGCAAGCATGCAACTGCAGGCGACGAGCGTGGTGAATTGCGCCGGGCTCGGCGCCCAGGGCGTGGCGCGCGGCCTGCGCGGTCTGGCGCCGGCATCGGTGCCGCCGCTTTTCTATGCCAAGGGCAACTACTACGCGCTGGCCGGAGCGGCGCCCTTCTCGCGCCTGATCTATCCGGTGCCGGAGGCCGCCGGGCTCGGCGTGCACCTGACGCTGGATCTCGGCGGCCAGGCGCGCTTCGGTCCCGACGTGGAATGGGTGGAGCGCATCGACTACGCGGTGGCTCCCGGACGCGCCGACGCCTTCTACGCCGAGGTGCGCCGCTACTGGCCGCTTTTGCCCGACGGCGCGCTGCTGCCGGCCTATGCCGGGATTCGGCCGAAACCCCACGCGCCGGGCGCAGCGGCCTGCGACTTCCTGGTTTCCGGCCCGGCCGAACACGGCGTGCGCGGACTGGTCTGCCTCTACGGCATCGAATCGCCGGGCCTCACCGCCTGCCTGGCGCTGGCCGAGCAGGTTGCCGCGCAACTCGTCGGCTGAACGGCGGCAAGCTGCTAGGATATCGGCTGCCTCCCACTCCCAACCCGCTCCCGCCATGTCCCGCTTTCGCACTCACGCCGCCCTGCTGCTTCCCGCCCTCGCCCTGCTGCTGGCCGGCAGCGCCCTGGCGCAGACAAGGGACGTCAAGCTCTCGGGCATGGGCATCCGCAAATGCAGCGAGTGGCAGCAGTGGAAGGAAGCGCGCAACGGCGAATCGCGCGCGATGGCTCTGCAGTGGACGCAGGGCTTCATCGCCGGCCACAACGTGTATGCGCGCACCGGCGGCGGCGCCGCCAGTCCGGTGGTGGCCAATGTCAATGTGCTGATCCCGCTGCTCGACAGCTACTGCCAGAAGAACCCCGGGGACCGGATACTGTCCGGCGTGGTCGAGATCACCAAGAGCCTGGGCGGCGCCAAGGTCAATCTGGCGCCCAAGGCGGCGCCCCCGCCGAATCAGCCGAATCCGCGGCCGGAGCAAAAGGGCCGGCTGGATTCCTGAAGCGGGCCGATGCGGCGCCGCAGGGACACGGGAGCAATCATGAGGGGATATGCAAGCAGAATTTTGGCAGCTGGCCTGACCTGGCTGGCGCTGGCAGCGCCGGCGCTGGCCGATGTCGGCGCCTTGCTGGCCGAGGTGGTTGCCGCGCACGGCGGCGGCACGGCGCCGGCGGCAATCCACGAGCGCGGCACGACGGAATCCATGCGCCGTGGCATCGGGCCGATGGAACGCTGGTGGCAGGCGCCCGACCGCTTCCGCATCGAGATCGCCTACCCCGGCGCCGCGGAATCGCGCCTGCTGCGCGGCGCCGAGGCCTGGCAGCAGGGACAGCCCGCCACCACGGCGTTCCACGGCGCGCTGCTGCTGCAGGCGGCGCGCATGGCGCTGCCCTGGCGGCTGCAGCAAAACGCGCAGCGCGTGGTCGATCTCGGCGCCGGCAGGAGCAGCCAGGGCAGGCCCCTCAGAATTCTCGAATGGCCGGTGCAGGAAGGCATCAAGCTGATCGTCGAAATCGATGAAGAAACCAGGCTGATACATCGCTCGCGCGGGATTCTGACCCTCAACCGGGCCTCGATGGAGTTCGCCACCGGCTACGAAAACTACCGCAGCGTCGGCGGCCGCCGCGTCGCCATGACCGAAAGGCATTTCGCGATGGACCAGTACACCGGCAGCACCAAGCTCGACAGCGTCGAGTTTCCCGCCGTGCTGCCAGCGCCAACTTTCGATCCCGCGCTCGCCGCGCCGCTGCTGACGCAGGCCGTGCCGCGATGAACGGCACCCGCTCCCCCGCGCCCGGCAATGCAGCGGCGGCTGCCTGGATGCCGATCTTCGGCGCCTGGCTGATCGCCGCGGCATCGACCCTGGGCGCGCTGTTCTTCGGCGAGGTCATGCAACTGCCGCCCTGCGTGCTGTGCTGGTACCAGCGCATATTCATGTTTCCGCTGGTGCTGATCCTGCCGCTCGGCCTGTTCCCGCTCGACCCCCGGGTGGTCCGCTACGGGCTGGCGCTGGCGCTGCCCGGCGGACTGGTGGCGGTCTTCCACCTGCTGCTGGTCGCCGGCGTGGTTCCGGAAAGCATCAAGCCCTGCACCCAGGGCGTGCCCTGTTCGGAAACCGTGATCGAGTGGTTCGGTTTCCTGACCATCCCGCTGCTGTCGGCGGTGGCTTTTTCAACCATCATCGCGCTGCTGGTCGCGGCGCATCTGCGGAGCCGCAAATGAAACAGAAGACCTTGTTCGTGATTGCCGTGGTACTCCTGCTGCTGGGTTTCATCGTCGCGGCGCTGCTCTACAACGTCGAGAAGGAAGAACAGGCCGGCCAGTTCGCCGCGGCGAACAACGCGGCGCTGGTGCGCATGCACTCGCCGAGCCTGGGCCCGGCCGAGGCGTCCGTGGTCGTCGTCGAGTTTCTCGACCCCGCCTGCGAAACCTGCGCGGCCTTCTATCCGCTGGTCAAGCAGATCATGGCGGCGAACCCCGGACGAATCCGCCTGGTGCTGCGCTACGCGCCTTTCCACAAGGGCTCCGACCAGGTCGTGGCGGCGCTCGAAGCGGCGCGCAAGCAGGGCAAGTACTGGCAGGCGCTGGAGATGCTGCTGGCACGCCAGCACGACTGGGTGCAGAACCATTCGGCGCAGGTGGGGCGGATCTGGCCGCACCTGGAAGCAGCCGGCCTCGACCTGCAGAAGCTGCGCGCCGACATGGCCGCGCCCGAAATCGCCGGCGTCATCGAGCAGGACCTGCTCGACGCGCAGACGCTGAAGGTGACCAAGACGCCCGAGTATTTCGTGAACGGCAAGCCGCTGCCGCGCTTCGGCATCGAGCCGCTGAAGGACCTGATCGACGAAGCGCTGGCGGCAAGCCGGCGCTGAGGGCTCAGCGCCCGGTAAAACGCGGCGGGCGCTTTTCCAGAAAGGCCGCCAGTCCTTCCGCGTAATCCTCGGTGGCGATGAAGTCGAAGGAAGCGCGTTTCTCCTCCAGGCTCAGCGGCCTTTCCTGCAGCAGCCGTGCGATCCACTGCTTGTGCCAGCGCGCCACCAGCGGCGCGCCCGCGGCGATGCGCGCGGCCGTGGCCGCGGCTTCGGCCAGCACCGCGGCGTCGGCCACCACGCGCGTCAGCAAGCCCTTGGCATAAGCCTCGGCGGCGTTCAGCAGCCGCCCTTCGAGCAGGATTTCCTTGGCCACCGCAGGGCCGGCCAGGCGCAGCAAACCCGCCAGTTCGCCGGGGTACATCGAAAAGCCCAGCTTCATGATCGGCGCGCCGAACTTGGCACCCTCGCCGGCGATGCGCAGGTCACAGGCGCAGGCGATTTCCAGGCCGCCGCCGACGCAGGGGCCGAGGATCGCGGCAAGCGTCGGCTGCGGGCAGGACTCGATCGCGGCCAGCGCCTCGCCCACCGCCTCGTGATAGGCCAGCGCCAGATCGACGCTGGCGCGCGCGCTGCGGAATTCCTCGAGGTCGCCGCCGGCGGCGAAGACCGCGCCCTCGCCGCGCAGGACGATGCAGCGCAGCGACTCGTCGGCCGCCAGTTCGACCATGGTCGCGCGCAGCTTGCGCCACATCGCGGCATTCAGCGCGTTCAGCTTGTCCGGATTGAACAGCGTCACCGTCGCGATCTCGCCGTCACGTTGGCAGAGGATGTCTGGCGTCATGATTCGAAAACCCTCATTCGTGCATTTGCCGGCAATGGCTCTCGCGGGCGAAAGTCAAAACGATGCCGGCGACGACCATCGCCGCGACCAGCAGGGCGAAGCCGGCCTGATACGCGGCTGCGTCGTACAGCCGCACGCCGGCGGCCAGCGTGCCGTCCCAGCGCCGGTCGAGCATCCAGCCCACCGCAGGTTGCAGCAGCATGCCGCCCAGGAGCGGCCCCATGTTGCAAAAGCCCGAGGCCGTGCCCACCAGCCGCAGCGGCACCGATTCCTTGGCCCAGGCAAAACCGATGATGATGTTGCCCGAGGCGAAGCCGGTCGGAATCAGCAACAGCACCAGCGCCCACAGCGGCAGCGGCAGGAAGATGATCGCCACCCAGCCTAACAGCGCCACGCCGGAAGCAATCAGGTAAAGCGGTTTCCGCTTGCCCATGCGTTCCGACCAGCTGCCCAGCATGGGCCCGCCCAGCGCCCACGAGATCAGCAGGATCGAGGTGATCGCGGCGGCGGCCTTGGGGTCCAGCCCATGCACCTGTCTTAGGTACGGCACGCCCCAGAGTCCGGCGAAAGTCAGCACCGCGCCGGAAAAACCGATCGGCACCGCCGTCAGGATCCAGATGTTGCGGTAGGACAGTACGTCCACCAAGCCGCGCAGCAGCGAGCCCGAACCGTGCGCGCCATGCACGCCCTGGAAGTGGCTGGCATAGCCGCGCTGCGCCGGGTCGTCCCTCACGCGCAGCCAGGTGGCGACGCACAGCAGCGCCGTCAGCGCCGCCGAAACGCCCATCACCGGGCGCCAGCCGAAGGTCTCGACCAGGAAGCGCAGCGGCACACCGGCCACCACGCCGCCGACCACCCCCATCAAGAGCGCCATGCCCGAAGCCAGCGCGTACTGCCTGGGCGCGAACCAGTGGCTGGCGAGCTTCAGCATCGAGACGAAGGCCACCGCCACCGAGGCGCCGATCAGGAGCCGCCCCATGCTGGCCCAGAAGATGGTTGGCGCGAAAGCGAACAGTGCCGTGCCCAGCGCCGCCACGCCGGCCCCGGCCGTCAGCAGGCGGCGCGGCCCCCAGCGGTCGGCCATCATCCCGGTCGGGATCTGCATCGCCACGTAGGAATAGAAATAGAAGGCCGAGAGATTGCCCAGCGCCGCGCCGCTGATGGCGAACTCGACCATCAACTGGTCGGTGATCACCGCCGGCGCCACGCGCAGGTAGAAGGCGATCAGGTAGAGCAGCGCGCCGAGGCCCCAGACCGACCACGCCAGACCTGCGGGTGGAAACTGGGGCATTCCCCCCGGCCCCCTTTCCGGGAAAGGGGGTGACTGCGGCTCGCGCTGCTCGATTGAATTGCTCACGCCGGGAAAGTCTCCGCCCACCACAGCCGCGCCTTCAGCCCCCAGGTCGTCGCATAGCCGACCACGCGGAAGCGCACATTGCCGGCAGCATCGACGACAAAATGCGTCGGCACCCCGCTCACTCGCCAGTTCGCCGCGTGGCGGCCGTCGGCATCGACCAGCGCAGGCAGCGCGATGCCGCGTTCCTGCAAATGCTTGCTCACCGTCGCCGCGTCGCCCGACTGCATCGCCACCGAGATCACGCGATGACCCTTGGCGACGGCAACGATGTTGCCCTCCTCCGCCGAACACACCGGACACCAGGTCGCCCAGAACGCGACCAGCGTCGGCGCGCCTGTCGCCGTGTCGCCAGCGCCAACTCTTGCGGTTGTCCCATCGGTAAGCACGCCGACCAAGGGCGGCGCCGCACCCGCCGGCAGATCGCGCGTCTGCCAGTACTGGGCGCCGAGGATCACGGCGATGAACAGGGCGGCTTCGAGGAGAAGGCGTTGCCAGCGTTTCTTGGGAAGCAGGGTTTGCAGCTTGGAGGACAAATTCATCGTCCAATCTTAACGGACACGACCACTTTTCGCCGACGCTGACGAGATACCATCGTTATGCGACTGGCTCGTCTGGTGAGCCAGCGACCGTCGATACTTGTTTCATACCGAAATTCCACTTCTCCAGAAACGACCGAACCGGCTAGACTCGATATGACAGATCTGAATGCAATGGCAGGAACAAGGAGAGCATTGTGAGAAACGATCGCTGGACCGGGGAACAACTCAAGCTCGCGTTTCACTTGTATTGCCAATTGCCGTTCGGCAAGTTGCACAGTCGCAATGCGGAAATCGTGGAACTGGCGCAACTGATTGGTCGCACACCGGGTGCTGTAGCGATGAAGCTGGTGAATTTCGCCAGCTTGGACCCGGCAATCACGTTAACTGGACGCGCGGGGCTGGGCAACGCCGGTTCGCGCGACCGTGAGATTTGGGAAGAGTTCCACGCCGACTGGGAAGGATTGGCCGTCGAATGCAATCGCCTTAGAACGGAACTGGTCGAGTCGAAAGGTCAAGTACCCACAACTGCCCTCGATACCGATGAGGCCACCGGCTTGGAAGATTTCACCGGCGAAACCCGCCGCGTGGTCACCGAGCAACGCATCAAACAACACTTCTTTCGCCGCGCCGTACTGAGCAGCTATCGCGGCCGCTGCTGCATGTCCGGACTGGCGGAACCGCGCCTGCTAGTCGCCAGCCATATAGTGCCGTGGAGCAAGGACAAGGCGAATCGACTGAATCCTAGCAATGGCCTTTGTCTTTCTGCTCTTCATGACCGCGCGTTCGATGCCGGACTGATCTCACTGACTGATGACTTGACCGTTCTCATTGCAGACTCACTCCATCTGCGAACCGACACCTTAATCCGCGCCGCTATTCTCTCGCTTCAAGGGAAGACGATTGAAATCCCAGAGCGATTTGTTCCAAACACCGCATTTATTGCGCGGCACCGGTCTGAAATCTTCCAGCAGTCGCGCCAGTAGTTCACTCGATGGAAACGGACACCCAACCCGAGTATCGCGATGCGCTTCGCCACATGGCAGAAAAGAAGGTACAAGCGTTGTTGAGCAATGGAGGTCAATTGTCGCCAGCGATAACGGAATTCGTTTCAAGGTGTTTGGAATCTGTGCCCTCTGAGATCATCCTCACCGCCGCGAAGGAGCACGATCTGTTGAAGATGCACACGCACCACGCGCCGCCTACTCCGCAGGGCCTATATCTCAAACTGCTGCATGGCAGAGCTTCGCCCGACTGTGATATGGAGGATTGGGGAACGGATGGTCCATGGATTGGCCCTCTTGAAAGCTTCCACTGATTTACACTTCTGGGGTTGGGATGACATTTGTAGGAGGAGAAGAACTCAGCCCCATGAGCCCCAATGAAACGGTTGTTCCACCGCTATACGTTTATGGAACGCTTATTTACCACGATGGAATTTACTACGGCGACTTCGAGCTTCGGAATATATGATCGATTGCCCTTCGATGAACAGAAGCCAAGCGGAAATCAGCGCCCGGATTTCATACTTCCGTCGTTGTCACGACTCCATCTGAGCACTCGTTTACGCGACGAGGCGTTGATCCTGAGCCCGAAGACCACTCTACGCGAACGCTGGAAGCAGGTAGTCAAGGAAGCCCGCAACTGCGACGTGTTCCTCGCCACGGTTGATGACAAGGTTGCCGCAGACGCCATTGCCGACATGCGGGATGACGGGATATATCTTGTCGTCCCCGAATCCTTGAAGCGCTCCAAGTACGCTGAATACGAAGGCCGTTCGAACGTCATTACGTTCAAGGATTTTTTGAGAGCGACCTCGCAATAAAACGCAAGCCGATCTGGTTGGCGACTGGCATTCCCTGTGCATTTGGTCAGGCCATCGAATGAAGTCAATTCGAAGCACGCCCTCCTGACGCCGCCGTCCCGCCAGCGCCAACTATCAGAAGTTCAAGCCGCCGCCTGTTCCCCTGCCGCCTTCTTGCGAATGCCCTTGCGCGCCTTTGCCGCAGTTGCCGGCGCCGCGTGCAGCTTGATATTGAGTGCCTTGATGACTTTCAGCATGGTCGAGAACTCGGGGTTCCCGGTTGCAGACAGGGCCTTGTAAAGTCCCTCGCGCGTCAGGCCGGTGTCGCGGGCAAGCTGCGACATGCCGCGAGCGCGGGCGATGTCGTTGAGCGCGGCACGCACCAGACTACCTTCGCCGGGGTCTTCATCCAGGCATGCGTCGAGGTAGAGCGCCATGTCTTCCTCGGTTTTCAGGTATTCGACCACATCCCATTTGCTCAGCTTGAGTGCCATTGCCGTCTCATACGATTCGCGCGCCGGCTTCAGCGCTTTCCTGATGTGCTTCGCCTGGGTGCTCTTGTCGCCGCCGGCCAGCAGGATCACAATCTCCATGCCGGTGCGCTTGAAATACACCCGATAATCAGGACCATGGTGGATGCGCATTTCCGAAACACCTTCGCCCACCGGCTCGCAGTCGCCGACTTTCAGCCGCCCGTTCCGCCCATCATCCCCGCAGCGCCAGATGCGCGATGAATCCGGAGCGCGATTCGCCGGCCGCCTTGGCTGCCGCATCGATCCGGCGCAGCACACGGGCCGGCAGCGTGATGTTCACGCGTTCCGCCTTGTCCGACAATGACGCCAGATCGATGCTTACCACGGCCCAGATCCAGCCGGCAAACTCCGGATTGGCCTGATGCCCGGCGACCGGCCGCGCTTCGGGCACCGCACCACCGTCGTCGATTACGGTTTCCAGCCACAGCTCGATGGCTTCCCTGGCATTGTCGATGGCTTCATCCAGCGTATCGCCGGCCGAGAAGCAACCGGGCAGATCGGGAACCACGACGCCGAAGGCTTTCCTGGCGTTGCCCGGTTCAATGGCAATTGGATATTTCATCATTGGCCTCCTTCACTTGAGCCCCGCCTGTTTCAGCAGCTTGTGCGCCAGACCGGTTCCCAGATCCTTTTTCGGATGCGGCACACTGATATGCCCGGGTTTGAACGGATGGACGTAGATGTGGTGGGATCCCTTGACGCCACGAAGCACCCAGCCGACACGTTCAAGCTGCTTGACAATGTCCGCGCTATTCATCGTGCGCATTATACACACTGACAATCCGCGAACGGGACGCCGTCCCGCCAGCGCCGACTTTCCAGTCAGTTGTAGGGCCGGTTTCAACTGGCCGGGGTAGATGGCGGACTGAAGTCCGCCCTACCCTACAAGTCCGCTGCGCGGGACGGTGTCAGCACTGCTCCCACGGCAGGCCTTCGAAGCGCCAGCCGTTCATCGAGCCGCGATGGTGGGTGTCGTCGAGTTCGCCTTCGAAGCCGTGCAGCACGTTGAACACGCGCGTGAAGCCGGCGGCTTCGAGCGCGTGGCCGGCATCGACCGAGCGGTTGCCGCTGCGGCAGATCAGCACCACCGGGCGGTCGCCGGAATGGCCGGCGAGCTTGCGCACTTCGCCGACGAAGTGGGGATTGATTTCCCAGTCAGGACCGTCGTTCCACGAGACATGGCTGACGCCGGCCGGATGGCCGACGAAGAAGAATTCCATCTCGCTGCGGCAATCGACGAACAGGGCACTGGGGTTGTCGTGCAGAAACTGCGCGGCTTCCTTGGGGGTCAGGTGTTTCATGGCAACTCCTTGTTCTTGTGTAATTCCGATTCTAGCCCAGCCCAGTTCCGGCTCAAGGCCGCTCCGGTATCATCCGGTCATGAATCCGCTGTCCCGCCTGCTTCTCACGTTTGCTTCCATGATCGGCTTTTACGGCTGCGATGCCGATCAGCTCGCCCAACTCAAGCCGGGGATTTCGACCGCGCAGGAAGTGCGCGAGCGGCTCGGCCTGCCCGGCACCGAGTGGCCCAACGGCGACGGCAGCGTGACGTGGGAGTACCCGCGCGGACCCGAAGGCACGCGCTGCTGGATGCTGACACTGAACGCGGGCGGCGTGCTGCAGAAAATCGATCAGGCGCTGACCGAGGAGAACTTCGCCCGCATCCAAAAAGGCTGGAGCGGCGAACAGGTGCAGCGCCTGCTGGGCAAGCCGGCCGGCGAAGTAAAATTCCCGCTGAAGCCCGAGGTGGTCTGGGAATGGCGCATAGACCCGGTGACGCCGGGCAACAGCGCCTGGTTCCACGTGCACTTCAGCCCGGACGGCTTCGTCACCCGGACTTCGCGCCGCGAGGAATCGCCGGTCGGTTGAGCCCGGCATGAACCAAACGCAGCGCACCCGGTCGGAGCCTGCCACCCGCTGAATTTCATGAGGATATCGCTGTGCATAGTCTGAATCTGCGTCAATTCGTTTTCGCCCTCGTCCTGCTGGCGGCGGCCGGTTTCGCCCGCGCCACGCCGGATCTGGCGGCACCCGATGCGGCCGCCGCCGTGGCGGCCGGCAAGATCACGCTGATCGACATCCGCACGCCGCCGGAATGGAAGGAAACCGGCGTCGCCAGGGGCGCGCGGCGCGTGAACATGCTGCATCCGCAGGGCGCGCCGGGCTTCGTCGAGCAGTTGCTGGGCGAGGTCAAGGGCGACAGGAATGCGCCGATCGCGCTGATCTGCCGCACCGGCAATCGCACCACCCAGGTGCAGCGCTATCTGCAAAGCGTCGGCTTCACCCAGGTCTATAACGTCAAGGAAGGCATGGCCGGCAGCGCCGCCGGCCCGGGCTGGCTCAAGCGCGGCCTGCCGGTGGACGCCTGCACCGCCCCGTGCTAAGAGTCGGCGCCGGCCGGACGGCGGTATAATCCGCCCTCGCTTCCGAGGAGCGCTGCAAGGTGGATGGCCCAGTGTCGATGGGCCGCGACCCTAGGCTCGGAACCTGATGACAACGGCGCTCACCCACCCTTGGAGTATTCCGCCGGGGCACAAGGTGAGCCGCCACGCAGCAAGGCTCCCCGCCCCGGTCATGGATTGGAGAGACGCATGACCAACACGACCGGACCGCAACCCGACCGCAGCGCCGAATTGCGCACACTGCTGGCGCAACGCCTGCTGATTCTCGATGGCGCCATGGGCACCATGGTGCAGCGCCACGGTCTCGTTGAATCCGACTATCGGGGCTCGCGTTTCGCCGCCCACGGCAAGGACCTCAAGGGCAACAACGACCTGCTCTGCATCACGCGGCCCGACGTGATCGGCGGCATCCACGCCGAATACCTGGCAGCCGGCGCCGACATCATCGAAACCAACAGCTTCAATGCGACGCGGGTTTCCCAGGGCGAATACGGGCTGGCCGAGCTAGCCTACGAACTCAACGTCGCCGCGGCGCGGCTGGCGCGCGACACCGCCGACAAATTCTCGACGCCGGACAAGCCGCGCTTCGTCGCCGGCGTGCTGGGGCCGACTTCGCGCACCGCCTCGCTCTCGCCCGACGTGAACGACCCCGGCGCGCGCAACATCACTTTCGACGCGCTGGTGGCCGATTACGTCGAGGCCGCGCGCGGCTTGACCGAAGGCGGCGCCGACATCCTGCTGGTGGAAACCGTGTTCGACACGCTCAACGCCAAGGCCGCGCTGTTCGCCATCGAGAAGTTCTTCATTGATGCCGGCCGGCGCTGGCCGGTGATGATCTCGGGCACCATCACCGACGCCTCGGGGCGCACGCTGTCGGGACAGACCGCCGAGGCTTTCTGGAATTCGCTGCGCCACGCGCGGCCCCTGAGCTTTGGCCTCAACTGCGCGCTGGGTGCCGGGGAACTGCGCCAGTACGTCGAGGAGCTGTCCAAACTCTGCGACTGCTATATCTCGGCCCACCCCAATGCCGGTCTGCCGAACGCTTTCGGCGGCTACGACGAGACGCCGCAGATGCTCGCCAACGAAATCGCCGAATGGGGCAAGGCCGGCATCATCAACATCGCCGGCGGCTGCTGCGGCACCTCGCCCGACCACATCCGCGCGATTGCCGAGGCGCTCAAGGGCATGGCCCCGCGCGCGATTCCGCAGGTCGAGAAGAAGCTGCGCCTGGCCGGACTCGAGGCCTTCAACGTCGGCGACGACAGCCTGTTCGTGAACGTCGGCGAACGCACCAACGTCACCGGCTCGAAAGCCTTCGCCCGCATGATCCTCGAAGGCCGCTTCGACGACGCGCTGGCCGTGGCCCGCCAGCAAGTCGAGAACGGCGCGCAGGTGGTCGACATCAACATGGACGAGGCGATGCTGGATTCGCAGGCGGCGATGGTGCGCTTCCTGCATCTGGTCGGCTCCGAGCCGGACATCTGCAAGGTGCCGCTGATGCTCGACAGCTCGAAATGGGACGTCATCGAAGCCGGCCTCAAATGCATCCAGGGCAAGGGCATCGTCAATTCCATCTCGATGAAGGAAGGCGAGGCCAAGTTCCTCGAACAGGCTCGCCTCGCCCGACGCTACGGCGCGGCGGTGATCGTCATGGCCTTCGACGAACAGGGCCAGGCCGACACCTATGAGCGCAAGATCGGCATCTGCCGGCGCGCCTACGAGCTGCTGGTGGCCGACGGCTTTCCGGCCGAGGACATCGTCTTCGACCCGAACATTTTCGCGATTGCCACCGGCATTCCCGAGCACGACAACTACGCGGTGGACTTCATCAACGCCGTGCGCTGGATCAACGAGAACCTGCCGCAGGCGCGGACCTCGGGTGGCGTCTCCAACGTGTCCTTCTCCTTCCGCGGCAACGACGCGATGCGCGAGGCGATCCACACCGTCTTCCTCTATCACGCGGTCAGGGCCGGCTTCACCATGGGCATCGTCAATGCCGGCCAGCTCGGCGTCTATGACGACCTCGCGCCCGAGTTGCGCGAGGCGGTGGAAGACGTGGTGCTGAACCGGAAAGTCGGCGCTGGCGACACGCTGATCGAACTCGCGACGCGGGTCAAGGGCGCTGCGAAAGAGCAGGTAGTGGACCTGGCCTGGCGCGCATGGCCGGTGGACAAGCGCCTCGAACATGCAATGGTCAAGGGCGTCACCGAGTATGTCGTGGCCGACACCGAGGAATGCCGCGCGGCGCTTTTCGCCACAGGCAAGCCGCCGCTGTCGGTCATCGAAGGGCCGTTGATGAACGGCATGAACGTGGTCGGCGACCTGTTCGGCGCCGGCAAGATGTTCCTGCCGCAGGTGGTCAAGTCGGCGCGCGTCATGAAGCAGGCCGTGGCCCACCTGATCCCCTACATCGAGGAGGAAAAGAAGCGCACCGGCAGCACCTCCAAGGGCCGCATCGTGATCGCCACCGTCAAGGGCGACGTCCATGACATCGGCAAGAATATCGTCGGCGTGGTGCTCGGCTGCAACGGTTACGACATCATCGACCTCGGCGTCATGGTCTCGGCCGACAAGATCCTGCACGCGGCGAAGGAACACGGCGCGCAGGCGATCGGCCTCTCCGGCCTGATTACGCCCTCGCTGGAGGAGATGAGCCACATCGCCGGCGAGATGCAGCGTCAGGGCTTTGCCGTACCGCTGCTGATCGGCGGCGCGACGACCTCTCGGGCGCATACCGCAATCAAGATCGCGCCGAATTACGCTGGGCCGGTGGTCTATGTGCCGGACGCCTCGCGCGCGGTCGGCGTGGTGACCAAACTGCTCTCGCTCGACATGCGCGACGCCTATGTCGATGAAGTCGCCGCCGACTACGAAAAAGTGCGCGGCCAGCATGCGAACAAGAAGGGCGTGCCGCTGGTTTCGCTCGCCGCCGCGCGCGCCAACCATGCCAAGCTGGAGTACGCGCCGGTCAGGCCGAAGCAGCTCGGCGTCACCGTGTTGAAAGATCTCGATCTGGCCTTGCTGGCCGAGTACATCGACTGGGGCCCCTTCTTCCAGACCTGGGACCTCGCCGGTTCGTACCCGAAAATCCTCGACGACGCCGTGGTCGGCGAGGCGGCGCGCAATGTGTTCAAGGATGGCAAGGCGATGCTGCAGCAGCTGATCGCCGAAAAGTGGATCACCGCCAACGCCGTGTTCGGCCTGTTCCCGGTCACGCGCCACGACGAAGATATCGACTTCCTGGTCGATGGCAAGCCGGCGATGACCTGGCACGGCCTGCGCCAGCAGCAGGAGCGTCCCGCCGGCAAGCCGCAGCAGTGCCTCGCCGACTTCGTTGCACCGACCGGCGATTACGCCGGCGCCTTCGCCGTGACCGCCGGCATCGGCATCGAGGCCAAGCTCGCCGAGTTCGAGGCGCAGCACGACGACTACCGCGCCATCATGCTCAAGACGCTGGCCGACCGCCTGGCCGAAGCCGCCGCCGAGTGGCTGCACCGCGAAGTACGCACCAACTACTGGGGCTACGCTGCCGGCGAATCGCTGGACCGCCCGGCGCTGATCGCCGAGAAATACCAGGGCATCCGCCCGGCGCCCGGCTACCCGGCCTGTCCCGACCACACGTCGAAGGCCGGACTGTTCAAGCTGCTCGACGCGCCGGCCAGTGCCGGGATGCAGTTGACCGAGAGCTTCGCCATGACGCCGGCAGCTTCGGTCGCCGGCTTCTACTTCGCCCATCCCGAGGCACATTATTTCGCCATCACGAAAATCGATCGCGACCAGCTTGAAGATTGGGCCGGACGCGCCAACTATCCCATTCCAGAAGCCAAAAAATGGCTCGCCCCCTTGTTGTAAATCCCCAGGAGACGCAAATGTCGGAAAACGCGCTGAACCGCCTCAGCTTCAATGAAGCCGTGGTCTTCGTCAAACAACGCAGGAAAGCCGCCTTCGCCGCCATGCCGGTGTTCGGCGACGACGACGGCGACGAGAACATGCAGGCCGAAGGCGCGCGCGTCTTCCTGCTGCTGCCCGACGAAGACGAGGGCTGGACCCTGCGCTTCATCGCCGGGCCGTTCTTTTCGGCGGCCTATGCGGCCAACGACATCATCCCCAACGACGAAATTCCCGACCGCGTGCGCGAACTGCTGTTCGTGCCGACGCGCTGCGAGGAAGACTGGCTCACCGACCAGCTGCAGGTGCTGCTGGGCAAACTGACGCAAGCCGCCGGCATCGGCGAGCAGATGCCGGATTACGAATCGCAGGCGGCAAAGGGCGCAGGACCGGAAGCGGTGTTCCCGATCTCCTTCATCGGCCGCGACAAGGGACATTAGGCCCGGCCGTCGGGCGGACCGTAGGGCGGACTTCAGTCCGCCATCCACCCCTGACCGACTTCAGCCGGCCCCACAACACCGGCCCCACGTAAGCGGCCCTGCTAACGTCAGAGCAACAGCGGCTGGTCGGGGAGTTCGTTCGGATTGCTGGCCCCGGCCGGAAACTGCGCGGCCAGCATTTCCCCGGCGCGCGCCACCGCGTGCAACGCGCCTTCGCGCCACTGCCCGCGACCGAAGCTGCTCTCCATCTCGCGGCAGATCGCGTCCCATTCGGACTGCGGCACCCGCGCCGCGATGCCGCGGTCGGCGAGGATCTCGACGCGGTGCTCGACCAGTTGCACGTAGATCAGGATGCCGCTGTTTTCCGCGGTGTCCCAGATGCGCAGGGCGGCGAACAGCTCGACCGCCCGCTCGCGCGCCGAGAGCTCGCGCCACAGCGCGGACAGCGGCAGCGAGCCTTCGGCGACGAAGCGCAGTTCGCCGCGATGCGCTTGTTCGCCGGCCGCGATGGCCGCGCCGATCGCCGCCTGGTCGGCCGCGGAAAATACGCGCCGCAACCACCAGTCGGGCAGCAGCAGATGCTGGAGGCAACGCATCGGTTTCATCTCACCACCTCCCCGAAGCGCCGCCGCCGCCGAAGCCGCCGCCGCCCCCCGAGAAACCGCCGCCGCCGCGAAACCCGCCGCCGCCACCGAAGCCGCCGCGCGACAGCAGATTGAAGAAGGACAGGACGAAGACCGCCACGCCGGCCAGGCCCGCTGCCAGCCAGGAACCGAAGATGACGAAGCCCAAGCCGCCGGCGACCAGGCCGGCGATGAGCGAACCGAACAGGCCGAACAGGCTGCGCAGCACGCCGCCGGCCACCACCGCCGCCATCAGCCAGGGAAACAGGTCGGCCTGCTCTGCATTCTGGCCGGCGCCGCCAGCCGGGCGCGCGGGCGATGCGGCGGGTGCATCGCCGCCGATGGCCCGGTCCAGCGCCTCGACGGCCGCCTGCAGGCCGCCGAAGAAGTCGCCCTGCTTGAACAACGGCGCCATGCGCTCGGCGACGATGCGTTTGGCGATCGCGTCGGGTATTGCGCCTTCGAGTCCGTAGCCGACCTCGATGCGCATCGTCCGATCGTTCTTGGCGACGATGACGATGACGCCGTTGTCGGCGCCCTTGTGGCCGATCTTCCAGGCCTCGGCCAGGCGTATGCCGAATGCTTCGATGGCCTCGGGCTGGGTGCTCGGCAGCAGCAGCACGGCGACCTGCGCACCGCGGCTTCTTTCAATGGCGGCCAGTTGCGCTTCGAGGCGGCCGCGTTGCGTGGCATCCAGCGTTGTCGTCAGGTCGGTGACGCGGCCGCTCAGGGCAGGCAAGGGCACCAACTCCGCCGCGCTGCTGCCTCCCGGCAGCAGCGCCAGCCAGATCAGCGCCAGCAGGGCGGGCCAGAGGCGGCGCACTTACTGATAGCCGGCCGAGGTCGGTGAAGCCGGTGCCGCTGCCGGGGCCGGCGCGTCGAACTTGATCGCCGGCGGTGCCGACATGGCCTTTTCGTCATCGACCGTGAAATTGGCCTTGGTCTTCCAGCCCATGACCATCGCGGTCAGGTTGTTGGGGAAGGTGCGCACCGAGACGTTGTATGCCTGCACCGTCTTGATGTAGCGGTTGCGCGCCACGGTGATGCGGTTCTCGGTGCCTTCCACCTGCGCCTGCAGATCGCGGAAATTGGCGTCGGCCTTGAGGTTCGGGTAGTTCTCGGCCACCACCAGCAGCCGCGACAGCGCGCCGCCCAGTTCGCTCTGGGCCTTCTGGAACTTGGCGAAGGCTTCCGGATCGTTGATCAGTTCCGGCGTCGCCTTGAGCCCGGCGACACTGGCGCGCGCCTCGGTAACCCGCGTCAGCACATCCTTCTCATGGCTGGCATAGCCCTGCACCACCGAGACCAGGTTGGGAATCAGGTCGGCGCGGCGCTTGTACTGATTGAGCACTTCCGACCACGCGGCAGCCACCGCCTCGTCGTTGATCTGGATCTGGTTGTAGCCGCAACCGGACAAGAGGCTGGCCGCAAGGGCCAGCACGGCAAACAGACGCATACGCATGGCAATCTCCAACATGACGAAAACAAACGGAATATGGCGGCGATGCGCGGCGATTGCAAGGGGCGGGAATTTTTACCCGGTGCAACTTGCCGGCATTTTCGCTATCGAAGCAGGAGGTTCCGGCGGCGGTAGGCCCACTGCTGCAAGGGTTTCACGCTGCAATCTCAGATGACTTCAGGAAAGGAGTGGATCATGGCAGTTAACCAAAATGCAGCCACACCCAAGCAGGGCAACACCCTGTTGCTGGTCGCGACGCGCAAAGGGGCTTGGCTCTACCACGGCGATCCGGCACGCGCGACCTGGCGCGCCGACGGCCCGCACTTTCTGGGCCACATCATCAGCCACATAGTGCTCGATCCGCGCGATGGCCGAACCCTGCTCGCCGCGGCGAAGACCGGCCACCTCGGGCCGACGATTTTTCGCTCCACGGATTTGGGGCGCAGCTGGAAGGAAGCCGCGCAACCGCCGGCCTTCGCCACGGTCGCCGACGGTGGGCGCGCGGTCGATCACAGCTTCTGGCTGACGCCGGGCCATGCCGACGAAGCCGATGTCTGGTATGCGGGAAGTTCGCCCCAGGGCCTGTTCCGCTCCGCCGACGGCGGCGTGAGCTGGGCGCCCTTCTCCAACATCAACGAAGACCCGCAATACCGCAAATGGATGGGCACGGTGCAGGACGGCACGCCGGACGGCCCGAAACTGCACTCGATCATCGTCGATCCGCGCGATGCCGCGCACTTGTATTTCGCGATGTCGGGCGGCGGCGTACACGAGTCGACCGACGGCGGCGAAAGCTTCTCGCCCATCGTCGATGGACTTGAAGTGGTCGAGGGCTTCGACCGCAATGACATCGCGTTTCACGACCCGCACTGCGTGCGCCTGTGCCCGAGCAATCCGGATCGCCTGTACCAGCAGAACCACTGCGGCATCTACCGTCTCGACCGGCCGTCGCGGCAATGGCTGCGCATCGGCAAGAGCATGCCGCAACAGGTCGGCGACGTCGGCTTTCCGCTGGTGCTGCATCCGCGCGATGCCGATACCGCATGGGTATTCCCGATGGACGGCACCGAGGTCTGGCCGCGCACCAGCCCGGCTGGCCGGCCGGCGGTCTATGCCACGCACGACGCCGGCGCGACCTGGCAGCGTCTCGACGCCGGCCTGCCCGCCGGCGAGGCCTGGTGGACCGTCAAACGGCAAGCCATGACGGCCGACCGGCGCAACCCGCTGGGACTGTATTTCGGCACCACCAGCGGTGAACTCTGGGCGACCCGCGACGAAGGCAAGGAATGGCGCTGCATCGTCCGGCACCTGCCGGAGATCTACGCCGTGGAAGCGGCCGAGCTGGCCTAGCGGCGCCGTTACCGTGAACGTCCTGATCCCCAGCGCGCTGCGTTCCTACACCGAGAGCGCACACGCCGAGGCCAGCGGCGCCACGCTTGCCGCGGTCGTCGCCGACCTCGACCGGCAATATCCGGGAATCCGCTTCCGCATGATCGACGAACAGAATCGGATTCGCCGGCACATCCGATTTTTCGTCAACGGCGCGCAGGTGCGCGAGCTTGCGCAACCGGTCAGCGCCGGCGAAGAACTGATCATCGTCCAGGCGCTGAGCGGCGGCTGAAGGCGCGTTGCATGCCGCTTTGCCGGCTTGGAAAAATCCGGCGAGAGCGCGCGGACGCAAGAGTTGGCGCTGGCACCGTACCGCCAGCGCCGACTTTTGATAGCATCTGTCCCATAGCAGCACCAAGACAAGGAGTTCTCCAATGACCACCGCCGACATCGTTGCCATGCCGGTTGCCGAAAAGCTGAAGCTGATGGAAACACTTTGGGACTCGCTATGCATGCAATCCGGCGGGAACATAGAGTTGCCCTCATGGCATGGCGAGGTGCTTGAGCAGCGCCTGCGCCGCCTTGCCAGCGGCGAGGAATCGGTGGCGCCTTGGAACGAAGCGAAGGAACGCATCCGCGCCCAGATCAAGTCTCACTGATGCAGGTCAGGATAGCCCGCTCGGCAGAAACCGACCTGCTCGAAGGCTATGCGTTTTACGAAGAGCAACAGGCAGGTATTGGCGAGTATTTCCTCGACAGTCTGTTCGCCGACATCGATGCGCTGGCATTCATCCCAAGCCGATTGGAAACCTGCATCGCTCCCTCGCCAAGCGTTTTCCGTTCGCGATTTACTACGACCTGAGAGACGACATTGCGACCGTCGTGGCCGTGCTCGACTGTCGCCAGAATCCTGCGTCGATCACTGAGCGTCTGCGGCGACCCTGATGCGCCGTGTGGCCAGCGCCGACTTTTGGAAGAATCCCGATACCGCGAAAACTATTCTGACCCTGATCCCGATAACACAATTAGTCAGCGTCCTTAGATTGCTCAGTCATGCCATCCTTTCCGCTCATCAATGAAATTCCAGCAGTCCTTGATACTACGGGTTGGATATGGGAGCCCTTCATTGCGCCCCACGCTTCCTCGTACGGCTTTTGGATCGGATGTGACCAGAACGGGGACAAATGGCTCACAAAACTAAGAGGTGCCTCTTACGCATATCGCGAGATCGTATTCGCTCGCTTGGCGCAAAGAATGGGGTGGTCTTGTCAAAGTTCAGCTTTTTTACGCCTCGATAAAGGAAGCGCCCGCATGCTCGGCAAGGCCGTGGGAGAGGTACACGCAGCCCATTGGTTCTTGAAGGAGCATCCATCAACGGCATGCTCCGCGGCATGCCCGTTCAGGTTTTTGCTCGGACGATCAGTTGAAACTGTAGACGATCTCTGCGGTTCCGAAATCGAACACCTTCTGGATTGGCCAAGGAGCGAATTCGCGGCGTGCCTGTTCGGTGCCAACGAACCACCAGGACGCCTCATTACAGTCAATCACGAATTCGTGATCATCGACGCTGAAGAAATGTTCTTGACCGGGCCATGCCACCTAGAAGGTACGTCTTGGTGGAACCTACCGAATGGAAAGCCGTCGCAAACCGGTCGGGCGCTTGCTCTACAGGTTTGTAGCCATCTTTGTGGTCTCTCTGCTGCTGACATTGACAATGCGCTATCGATTCCAAATGGTGTCGCCACGCGCAAGATTTGGCCGGTTTCGACAAAGCTAAAAGCTAGCCGCGAGTTCGCCGCCGAATTCCAAAAAATCTGTCCGCCTTGATGTAACTCCCCCTGCGACCTTCCGCGCGCGGGGGCTCTCCTTCCCCTCTGACCCACCGAGCAAGAAACGCTCGCCGGGGAATTCCGGTCGCGTTGTCTGAGCGCAGCGAGTTTAGCGACCGGCCCGGCGAGCCTTGCTCCGGGACAGTAGCCCGCGGGCCGGGGAGGAAATCGAGCAGTGGGCGCTCTTGCTGCTCGCACTACCCCATCCCCTCCCCGACCCTCCCCTTGAAGGGGAGGGAGAACGGCTCCGGTTGCCCGGAAAGTCGGCGCTGACCACACGCCCCACAGGGCCTCTGCCGCGGCCCATCGCCTACAATAGAGCCCCTTTGGCTCCACCGAACTGAGCATGACCGCCCGCCTGCGCGAAATCCCGTACAACTACACCTCGTTCTCCGACCGCGAGATCGTCATTCGCCTGCTCGGTGCCGAGGCTTGGGCGACGCTCAACGAACTGCGTGCGGAGCGCATCACCGGCCGCTCGGCGCGCATGCTCTACGAGGTGCTGGGCGACATCTGGGTGGTGCGGCGCAATCCCTATCTGGAAGACGACCTGCTGGGCAACCGCGAACGGCGCGAGGCGCTGGTGGAAGCCTTGCGCCACCGCCTGCGGGAAATCGACAAGCGGCGCGAGGGAAATGAGCGCGTGGCGCTGCTGCTGACTGCCGCGCAAAGCGCCGTGGCTTCCTTCGAGCGCTGGTTCGAGGAAACTCGCAGCCTGCGCAAGAAGGCGCAGAAGGTGCTGGCGCGCCACACCCGCCGCGACAACATCTGCTTCGACGGCCTGGCCCGCGTCTCGCATGTGACCGACGCCACCGACTGGCGCGTCGAATATCCGTTTGTCGTGCTGGCGCCGGACACCGAAGAGGAAATGGCGCCGCTGGTGCGCGCCTGCATCGAGCTGGGCCTGACCATCATCCCGCGCGGCGGCGGCACCGGCTATACCGGCGGCGCGGTGCCGCTGGATGCGCTGTCGGTGGTGATCAACACCGAGAAGCTGATCGACCTCGGCGCCGTCGAAATGAAACGACTGCCCGGCACCGACCGAGACTACGCCACGGTACGCACCGGCGCCGGCCTGGTCACGCGCCGCGTCATGGAAGCGGCGGAAAAGGCCGATCTGGTCTTCGCCTGTGACCCGACCTCGGCCGATGCCTCCTGCATCGGCGGCAACATCGCGATGAACGCCGGCGGCAAGAAAGCCGTGCTGTGGGGCACGGCGCTCGACAACCTGGCCTCGTGGCGCATGGTGACGCCCGACGGCAACTGGCTCGACGTCGAGCGCCTGAACCACAACTTCGGCAAGATCCACGAGCAGGAGTTGGTCAGCTTCCGCCTCGTGCGCTGGGACGCGAGCGGGAAGAAAAAGCTGGGCGAGGAACAGCTCGACGTGCCCGGCCGGCTGTTCCGCAAGGAGGGCCTGGGCAAGGACGTCACCGACAAGTTCCTCGCCGGCATCCCCGGCGTGCAGAAGGAAGGCACCGACGGCCTGATCACCTCGGCAGTCTGGGTGCTGCACAAGATGCCGCCGGTGACGCGCACGGTCTGCCTCGAATTCTTCGGCCGCGTCACCGACGCCGTGCCCTCGATCGTCGAAATCACCGATTACTTCAAGCCGGGCGGCGCGGGACTTGCTTCCGGCGTGCTGTTGGCCGGCCTGGAACACCTCGACGAGCGCTACGTGCGCGCCGTCGGCTACGCGACCAAAGCGAAAAATCATGGCCGGCCCAAGATGGTGCTGATCGGCGACATAGTTGGCGCTGACGACACGGCGGTGATGGCCGCCGCCTCGGAAGTGGTGCGCCTGGCCAATGCGCGCGGCGCCGAGGGCTTCATCGCCGTCTCGCCCGAGACGCGCAAGAAGTTCTGGCTCGACCGCGCCCGCACCGCGGCGATTTCGAAACACACCAACGCCTTCAAGGTCAACGAGGACGTCGTCATTCCCTTGCCGCGCATGGGCGATTATTGCGACGGCATCGAGCGCATCAACATCGAACTCTCGCTGGCCAACAAGATCGCGCTGGCCGATGCGCTGACGGACTACCTGCAGGGCGAACTACCGCTGCATGCGGGCGACGCCAACCTCGACCCGGAACTGCTGCTGGGCGACAAGCGCGAGCAGGCGCTGGAACTCGTCGCCGGCGTGCGCGCGAACTGGCAGGCGCTGCTCGACAATCTCGACCAACACTTCCGCGAGTTGCAGGATTACCGCCTGCGCGTGTCGTGGAAGACCGAACTCAAGGCGCCGCTGGAAGGCCTGTTCGAAGGCAATGCCTTCCGCCCGGTGCTGGCCGGTATCGAGGCCATCCACCAGGACGTGCTGCGCGGCCGCGTCTTCGTCGCCCTGCACATGCATGCCGGCGACGGCAACGTGCATACCAACATCCCGGTGAACTCGGATCACTACGCGATGCTGCAGACCGCCTACAAGGCTGTCGAACGCATCATGGCGCTGGCGAAAAGCCTGGGCGGGGTGATCTCCGGCGAACATGGCATCGGCATCACCAAGCTGGAGTTTCTCAGCGACGAGGAGATCCGCCCTTTCCGCGACTACAAGCAGCGGGTGGACCCGGAAGGCCGCTTCAACCGCGGCAAGCTGATGGATTTGCCGCAGATGCGCGCCGACCTGGCCAACGCCTACACGCCCTCCTTTGCGCTGCTCGGCGTCGAATCGCTGATCATGGAGCAATCGGACATCGGCAAGATTTCCGATTCGATCAAGAACTGCCTGCGCTGCGGCAAGTGCAAGCCGGTCTGCTCGACCCATGTGCCGCGCGCCAACCTGCTCTACAGCCCGCGCAACAAGATCCTCGGCACCTCGCTCTTGATCGAGGCCTTCCTCTACGAAGAGCAGACGCGGCGCGGCATCAGCCTGCAGCATTTCGACGAATTCTCCGACGTCGCCGACCACTGCACGGTGTGCCACAAGTGCGTGACGCCCTGCCCGGTCGACATCGATTTCGGCGACGTCTCGGTGGCGATGCGCAACTTCCTGCGCCGCCAGGGCAAGAAGAAGTTCAACCCGGGCACCGCGGCGGCGATGGGCTTCCTGTCCGCCACCGACCCGGCGACCATCAAGCTGGTGCGCGCCGGCATGATCCAGCTCGGCTACAAGGCGCAGCGCCTGGGCCACCGGCTGGCGAAGTCCTTCGGCCTGATTCAGGACAGCGTGAAACACCCGCCGGCGACGCTGGGCCGTCCGGCGCTCAAGGCGCAGGTGATCCACTTCCTCAACAAGCCGATGCCGAAGAACGTGCCGAATCGAACTTCGCGCGCGCTGCTCGACGTCGAGGACGACAGCCTGATCCCGGTGATCCGTGATCCGCAGCGAGCCAGCGATGAATCGGAAGCCGTGTTTTACTTCCCCGGTTGTGGTTCCGAACGCCTGTTCTCCCAGGTCGGGCTGGCCACCCAGGCCATGCTCTGGCATGCCGGCGCCACCACCGTGCTGCCGCCGGGCTATCTCTGCTGCGGCTATCCGCAGACCGCCAGCGGCGACGAGGACAAGGGCCAGGCCATCACCACGGCCAACCGCGTGCTGTTCCACCGCGTCGCCAATACGCTGAACTACCTCGACATCAAGACCGTGGTGGTCTCCTGCGGCACCTGCATGGACCAGCTGCTCAAATACGAATTCGGCAAGATCTTCCCCGACTGCCGGCTGGTGGACATCCACGAATGGCTGTTCGAAAAGGGCATCAAGCTCGACGGCGTCAAAGGCGTGCAGTACATGTACCACGAGCCCTGCCACACGCCGATGAAACACCATTCCGGCATCAAGGTGGCCAACGCCCTGATGGGCCAGCGTGTCGACCTCAGCGACCGCTGCTGCGGCGAATCCGGCTCGCTGGCCGTATCGCGGCCCGACGTGTCGACCCAGATCCGCTTCCGCAAGCAGCAGGAGATCGAAATCGGCGCTACGCGCCTCCGCGAGGCCGGCGCTGACAGAGTTGGCGCTGGTGGTACGGCAAACCCGGCGGTGAAAATCCTCACCTCCTGCCCGTCCTGCCTGCAGGGCCTGTCGCGCTACGACAACGATGCGGATATCACGGCCGACTACATCGTGGTCGAAATGGCCAAGGCCATCCTCGGCCCGGACTGGATGCAGGATTACATCCGCGCCGCCAACAATGGCGGCGTCGAACGGGTATTGCTCTGAGCGTGATGCGCCTGCAGCAAGCTGTGACGCACTTCACTGCCTGTCCGATCGCGCCTGCACAGAGCCTGCGATTGGCGCTATGCTTATCCGGTGGCGACTAACCAGGATTGCGAACTGTGTGCGGGTCCCGGCGGCGAACTGCTGTGGGAGGACGATGTTTGCCGCGTGGTGCGCGTGGGCGGCGCCGAAGGGGCGGCATTCCCCGGCTATTGTCGCGTCATCTGCCGGCAACATGTCGCTGAAATGAGCAGTCTCAGCACCGGCGATGCGCATCGCGTCATGAATGTGGTGCTGGCTACCGAACGCGCCCTGCGCTTCAGCGTTCAAGCGGACAAGATCAACCTCGCCAGCCTGGGCAACCTGGTCCCGCACCTGCATTGGCACGTTATCCCGCGCTGGCGCGATGACAGCCACTTTCCGGCGCCGATCTGGGCCGCGGCGCAACGCAGCGCAAAGCCCCGCCCCGGTGTCGGCAGCACCCGCCTGCAGCAAGCCCTGAAAACCGAACTCTCGACCCTGAATGACACGCCATGAATTTTGATCTGCCGCCCACCGGAACCGAACAGAGCCCCGCTTTTCTCAATGCGGCCGACTGCAAGGATTGGCTGCTCAAGATGCCAGCCAATGCCGTGCAGGCGCAATCGATGTTCCTGCGCCAGCTCAGCCTGCTGCATCGCTACAGCCTGCCGGCCAGCGAACGCTTGGCCATACTCGAGGCCTTGCGCCGCCCGCTGAGCGAGGTGCAGGAAGATGCGGCGGCAAAGTTCGCCGCCAAGCCCCTGCCCTTCGCGCCGCACGAACAGGCAGCGCTGGATACCACGCTGAACGTCTGGCACATGTTGTCGCTGGGCTACCTGCGCTGCTTCGACACCTTCTGTGCGGACAGTGCCGGCGCCTTCTCGATGCCGGCCTTGCTCGAACTGCGCGCACTGTGCGCCGCCAACCCCGATCAGGCGGCGCTGGCTGCCACCCTGGCGCAACGTACGCTCTCGGTATTCGGCGACTGGCAGCTCGATCTCTGTCGCAGCGGGCAGTTGCCGAATGCCGCTTACTGGAAGCAACTGCACCATATATTCTTTGCCGCGGAAACCCTCGGCGTCGCCGGCCACAGCGTGAGGGATTCGGTGCGTCATGGCAAAACCCATACCAGCGCACTGGCCGCCTATGCCGAATGCAATCTGCTGAGCACCGCCAATGTCTACGAACTGGCCACCCGCCACCTGGGCTGGGTGGCGCGCTGGGCCCGCCGCTGGGGCGGCAAACTGGTGCTGCTCAAGGTCCCGCCCGAGGACATTCGCAACCGCGCCGTACCGCTGTGGGTCGACCTCGAATCGGATCAGCCGGCGAGCTACGTGCCGCACCCGGCCGAAGGCGGTCGCTGGCTGGAAACCACCGAACTCAGGAAGAGCCTGGTGGCCCGCATCACGCTGCTGGAGCAAGGCCGGGCTCCGGCCGACCTGCAGCTGGGTGACGACGTTACCCAGCCGGCGGCCGGCCAGTTGCTGCTGCACGTGCTGCAGCGCTGGTGCAAGGGCGGTGCCGAACGCCGCCATGAGCGGCACAGCGCCAACACCGACTGCAGCCTGATTACCGGTTTCGACACCGCGCACTTCCACCTCTCGGGCGGCCAGGCTTTCCGTGCGCCCTCCCGCGACGACACGACGCTGCGCCGCGAACGCGAGGAATTCGAGACCTTCGGCGAGCGCAGTCATCGCACCGCAGCCGCGGAGGAGAAAGGCGATACGCTGCTCGAGAACTGGCGTGTAAACGACGAATCGGCTGCCGGCTTGCGCCTGACGCGGACGCTCAAAAATGGCGTGCGCATCGGCGCCGGGATGATGGTTGCCGCGAAGACCGCGGACGCCCGCCATTTCACCCTCGGCAATGTGCGCTGGGCGCTGCGCGAAGGCGACGACTGGCTGGTGGCCGGCATCCAGCTGTTCCCGGGCGAACCCCTCCCGGTGGCGGTGCGCACCATCGACGCGGGCGGAGTCCGCGGCAACTGGCGTCAGGGATTCCTCCTGCCGGCGATCGACGCAATCAAGGAACCGGCCAGCGTGGTCCTTGCCGGCGGCACATTTCGCATCGACCGCAATGTCGAAGTCATGGTCGATCAGAAACTGCAGGTGCTCAAGCTGTTCCGCGTGCTCGATCGGGGCACCGAATTCGAGCGCTGCAATTTCTACGACTGAACCCGGTGCGGCGGGAACACCGCGCTGAAGGTGGAGCCGCACCCCGGTTCGCTGTCGATCTGCAGCACCGCCTGATGGCGCTCCAGCACATGCTTGACGATGGCGAGGCCAAGCCCGGTGCCGCCGGCCTCGCGCGAGCGGCCGCGATCCACGCGGTAGAAGCGTTCGGTCAGGCGCGGCAGGTGTTGGCGGGCGATGCCGATGCCGCTGTCGCGTACTGAAAACCGTCCGCCGGCCTCGCCCTCCGCGCTCCAGCGCAGCGCGATCTCGCCGCCTTCGGGGGTGTAGCGCACGGCGTTCCCGGCCAGATTGGCAAAGGCCGAGCGCAACTCGCGCGCGCTGCCCAGGAGACCGCGCGGTCCCTGGTTCTCCAGCGTAAGGCGATGCCGCCCGGCTGAAAGCACCTGGATTTCCTGGAATACATCGGCCAGCAGGGCGGCCGCTTCGATCGGATCGTCCAGCGGCGGCGGCGAATCGGTTTCCAGCGCCGACAGGGTCAGCAGATCGTCGATCAATTGCTGCATGCGTCGCGCCTGTTCGACCGCGGTCTGCAAATACTGCGCGAGCTCCTGCGAGGGTGTGTCGTGCAAGGCATCCAGCGCCGTTTCGACAAAGCCGAGCGTGACGGTCAGCGGCGTCTTCAGTTCATGCGAGACATTGGCGACGAAATCGCGCCGCATCGTCGCCAGCTTTTGCAATTGCGTCACGTCGCGCACCAGCAGCAAGGTGCGGCCGGCGGCAAAGGGCGCGGCCTGGATCTGCAGATTGCGGCCCGGATTGCGCTGGGTGTGCAGCTCCAGCGGCACGCCGCGATGATCGGGGTTGTCGAGGTAGTCGCGAAATTCCGGCTCGCGCAGCAGGTGGGTGATGCGGCTGCCGGTATCGACCGATGCCTTGAGGCCGAGACAGACTTCGGCGTGCAGATTCATCCACTCGATGCTGCGGCGACCGTCGAGGATCATCACGCCGTCGGGCAGGGCTTCGGCGGCGCGGCGAAAGCGCGCCAGTTCCTCGGTCGCCTGCTCGCGTTCGGCGCGGGCCAGCCGGGCACGCCGGTGCAAGGCCTCGAACACCGCACCCCAGACGCCGCTGGCGCTCGGCGTCGGCGTTCCCAGCGGGCAGCCGGCCCAGCGGATCAGCCGCAGCACCATCCACAGCTGGCGCAGGAAGAAGAAAGCGACGACGGTCAGTGCCATCAGCTGCGCACTGCGCTCGCCGCCGACGAACCATCCGGCCAATGCCGCCAGGGCAGTCAGCGCAATTGCCGTCAGCAGCTCGGACAGTACGGCTTTCATTGGACTACCCTCCCCCCAGCCTCCTCCCCGTGGGAGGGGGTGACTGCGGTTCGCCGCTGCGCGGCTACGGGGTCTGGCTGCGCCGCCCTTGGGGCGGCCCGGCGGGCGGCGCTCACGTCGCCGAAATCCGGTAGCCGCTGCCGCGTACGGTCTGGATCAGGCCGTCGTGTCCGCTCGCCTCGAGTGCCGCGCGCAGGCGGCGGATATGCACATCGACGGTGCGCTCTTCGACAAATACGTGATCGCCCCAGACCTGGTCGAGCAATTGCGCGCGGGCATGCACCCGCTCCGGATGGGTCATCAGAAAGTGCAGTAAACGAAACTCCGTCGGGCCGAGATTCACCTCGATGCTGCCGGCCGTGATGCGGTGGGTGGCCGGATCGAGCCGCAGGCCGCCGAGTTCCACCTGGTCCTCGGTGGCCTGCGGGGCATGGCGGCGCAGCACCGCCTTGATGCGCGCCACCAGCTCGCGCGGACTGAAGGGCTTGGTCACGTAGTCGTCGGCGCCGAGTTCGAGGCCTTCGATCTTGTCGCGCTCTTCGGCGCGCGCGGTAAGCATGATGATGGGCAGGCGCCGGGTACGTGCTTCGCTACGCAACAGGCGCGCAAAATCCACGCCGCTCATGCCCGGCAACATCCAGTCGAGCAGCACCAGATCGGGCAAGGCCTGCTGCACCAGCCGACGCGCTGTCTCGGCATCGGCGGCAAGCTGCACGACGTGCCCGACCCGGCGCAGATTGACTTCGATCAGGGACTGGATCGCCGGTTCGTCTTCAACTACCAGTATCGTTGCGGACATGGGCTTACCAAGCAAAGGGACAAACGCCAGTCTATTGCGGCTTGATGACGATTCCGTGACATCGATTCGACCGGCTGTGTGCGCTATGATAGCCGGCCCAAAACAGGAGTTGTCGCCATGTCCGGTCTCGACACCAAGACCCCGATCCCCACCGAGATCACCCTGCACAAGAAGTCGCGCATGCTCGAACTGAGCTTCGACGACGGCAGCCATTACCAGTTGCCCGCCGAATTCCTGCGGGTCTGGAGCCCATCCGCGGAAGTCCGCGGCCACGGCCCGGGCCAGGAGACGCTGCAAACCGGCAAGCGCAACGTCGAAATCACCGCCCTCGACGCGGTCGGCAATTACGCGGTGCAGCCGACCTTCTCCGACGGCCACAACACCGGCATCTATTCCTGGGACCTGCTCTACCACCTGGGCGCCAACCATGAGTCGCTGTGGGCCGAATACCTGGAACGCCTTGAAAAAGCCGGTGCCAGCCGCGATATAGATTCGACCACCCTGCCACCCAAGGCCGCCGGCGGCTGCGGCAAACACTGATATGGCGGAAACGCATTTCGGCTTCGAGACGGTAGAAGAGAAGGAAAAGGCCCGCCGCGTCGCCGGCGTGTTCTCCTCGGTCGCGCAGAAGTACGACGTGATGAATGACCTCATGTCGGCCGGGCTGCATCGCCTGTGGAAGAAATTCACCATCGAGATCGCCGCACCGCGGCCGGGCGAACGCGTGCTCGACGTGGCCGGCGGCACCGCCGACTTGTCGTCGGCCTTCGCCAAGCGCGTCGGCGCCTTCGACCAGACCGGCGGCGAAGTCTGGCTGACCGACATCAACAACGCGATGCTCGGCGTCGGCCGCGACCGCCTGCTCGACGAGGGCGTGCTGGCGCCGGTGGCGCAGTGCGACGCGGAAAAGCTGCCCTTCCCCGACAACCATTTCGACATCGTCACGGTGGCCTTCGGCCTGCGCAACATGACCCACAAGGACCGCGCGCTGGCCGAAATGCGCCGCGTGCTGCGGCCCGGCGGACGCCTGCTGGTGCTCGAATTTTCCAAAGTGTGGAAACCGCTGGAAAAGGCCTACGATGCCTACTCGTTCAAGCTGCTGCCCTGGCTGGGCGAGAAGATCGCCGGGGATGCCGAGTCCTACCGTTATCTCGCCGAATCGATCCGCATGCACCCGGACCAGGCCACGCTCAAGGCCATGATGGAACAAGCCGGGCTGGAACGGGTCGAAGTATTCAATCTGACAGCCGGCGTCGTCGCGCTGCATCGTGGTTACAAGTTCTAACGAGGAGTAAGAATCAATGAAAACGAAGTTTCAGAGCAGGCTAACGTCGGCCTTATCGACGTTAAGTGCAGCGGCCGGAGCTAAGCGACTAGTGATTGCCGCGTTCGCGGCCGTAGTGGGCCTGGCCCTGATCGTTCCCGACGCCGAAGCCGCGCGTTTTGGCGGCGCCAGATCCTTCGGCATGAAACGTCAGGCGAGTCCCGCGCCGACGGCACCGACCACGGCGGGCAAGCCTGCCGCCGCGCCAACTGCTGCCGCTCCGGCTGCCGCCGCCAAACCGGCCGGCATGAGCCGTTTCCTCGGCCCCCTGGCCGGCCTCGCCGCCGGTCTCGGCATCGCTGCCCTGCTCTCCCACTTCGGTCTGGGTGAAGGTTTCGCCAGCATGCTGATGCTCGCGCTGCTGGTCATGGCCGCGGTCTTTGTCGTGCGCTGGCTGATGAGCAAGCGCACACCCCAGTCCGGCATGCAGTACGCCGCTGCCGGTCCCGGCAATGCCGCGAACTTCAAGCCCGCCCAGTTCGAAGCCACAGGAGTTGGTGCTGGCGGTACGGCGGCCAATGCGGCCGGCGGCAGCATTCCCGCCGATTTCGACGTGGCAGGCTTCCTGCGCCAGGCCAAGCTCAACTTCGTGCGCCTGCAGGCCGCCAACGACCGCGGCGACATGGACGACATCCGCCAATTCACCGCGCCCGAAATCTTCGCCGAAATCCAGATGCAGTATCAGGAACGCGGCGGCGCAAGCCAGGAAACCGACGTCATGCAGCTCGACGCCGAGCTGCTCGAAGTCGTCACCGAAGACAAGCACCACATCGCCAGCGTGCGCTTCTCCGGCCAGCTGCGCGAGGAAGCCAACGCCGCGCCGCAAGCCTTCACCGAGATCTGGCACTTGGTCAAGCCGACCGACGGCAGCCGCGGCTGGAATGTCGCCGGCATCCAGCAGGTCTAGGTTTTCGAGCATGCAAGCCCTGCCCGCGCCGCTGCAAGCCGCCATCAATCACCTGCTCGGGCAGGCGGCATGGGCGCGCGAAAAGCTGGCGCCCTTCTCCGGGCACGCCGCCCAGATCAAACTGCCGCCTTTCGAGGCGGCTTTTTTGATCGGTGCGGACGGCACGATTTCCGCCCCGGCGGCAGATGCCGTGCTCGAAGTCAGCATCGCGCTGCCGGCGACGACGCCGCTGCTTGCGCTGCAGGGCAAGGATGCCGTGATGCGCGCGGCGCGCATCGAGGGTTCGGCCGAATTCGCCGAGGCGCTGGGCTTCGTGATCCGCAACCTGCGCTGGGACGCCGAGGAAGACCTCTCGAATATCGTTGGCGACATCGCGGCGCACCGCATCGTCGACGGCACGCGCGAATTCGCCGCCTGGCAACAGCAGGCGGCGCAGAACTTCGCCGCCAATCTGGCCGAATACTTCACCGAGGAACAGCCGCTGATTGCGCGCCAGGCGGATATCGCGGCGTTTGCCGAGGATATCGACCGGCTGCGCGACGACGTGGCACGCCTGGAAAAACGCCTGCAGCGATTGGCCTGAATCGCGGGCCGGCGTTACTGGACGACCACGCCGCCGCCCAGCGCCTTGTAGAAGCTCGCCGCCGTAGACAGCAGCTGGCGCCGTACCGCCAGCGCCGACTGTTGTGCGGCGAAGTGTTCGCGCTGGGCGTCGAGTAGTTCGAGGTGGCTGGAGACGCCGGCCTGGTAGCGCGCATCGACGATCGTCAGGCGCTGGCCCTGTGCCTTGACATTGGCATCCTGGGCCTGCAGCTGTTCGGCCAGTTGCCGGCGTGCATCGAGCAGGTCGGCGATTTCGCGGAAGGCCTGCTGGAGGGTCTTTTCGTATTCGGCGACGGCGATGAGCTTGCGCGCGCTGGCGAGGTCGAGGTTTTCAGCCGTGCGTCCGCTATCGAACAGCGGCTGGCGCAGGACCGGCATGAAACTCCAGGCGCCGCTGCCGGCCTCGAACAGACCTGAAAGGCCACGACTGGCGGTGCCCAGCGCGGCGGTCAGCACGATCTTGGGCAGAAAGGCGGCGCGCGCGGCGCCGATGTTGGCATTGGCGGCGATCAGCTTCTGTTCGGCGGCCATGACGTCGGGTCGCTGCAGCAACACCTCGCTCGGCAAACCCACTGCGACTTCGGCGACCAGCCCGCTCTGCGCCAGGCTGCCGCCCGCGGTTTCCGCGGGCGCCGCGCCGACCAGCAGGCGCAAGGCGTTTTCCGCCGCGGCGTGACTGCGCGCGAGGCCGGCGACTTCGGCCCGCGCGTTCTGGTAGGCGCCATCGGCCTGCAGGTAATCGAGATCGCCGGCGAGACCGACGTCGCGGCGGCGGCCGACCAGGTTGCGGGTTTCTTCGCGGCTCTTCAGTGTCTCGACGGCCAGTGCGCGGCGCTCGCCGAGTTCCAGCAGGCTCAACCAGGCGTTGGCCACATCGGCGATCAGCGACAGGCGGAAGGCCTGGCGCGCGTAGTCGCTGGCCAGGAAGTTGGCGCGCCCGGCGTCGTCGAGGCTCCTGACCCGGCCCCAGAAGTCCAGCTCGAAGGCGGCGACGGCCAGATTGACGTCGTAACGCTGGCTGTTTACCTGGCGGCCGCTGCCGGAAAGGTCGGCCGGCGTCAGCGAGGCGGCGCGCTGGGCCGCCAGATCGACGGTCGGCAGGCGATCGGCACGGGCAATGCCGGCCAGCGCGCGCGCCTCATCGACGCGCGCGACTGATATGCGCAAATCGCGGTTGTGTTCCAGCGCGGCGGCGATCAGGGTTTGCAGGCGCGGATCGCTGAAGAAGGCGCGCCAGTCCGCGGTGATCGCCGCGCCTTGCGCCGTATCATCAGCGCCAACTCTTGCCGGCCAGGCCGCCGGCACCGGTGCCTCCGGGCGCTGATACTCGGGCGTGAAGGAACAGCCGGCAGCGATCAAGGCGACCGCCAGGGGCAGCAATTTACGCATCATGCTTCTCCTCGTGATGGCGCGCATGGCCCGGGAAGATGCGCCGCACCACGACGAAAAATACCGGGACCAGGAACACCGCCAGCGCGGTGGCGGCGAACATGCCGCCGATCACCCCGGTGCCGATGGCGATGCGGCTGTTGGCGCCGGCGCCGGTGGACACCGCCAGCGGCAGCACGCCGAACATGAAGGCGATCGAGGTCATCAGGATCGGCCGGAAACGCAGGCGGCAGGCTTCGAGCGTGGCTTCGATGAGGTCCTTGCCCTGCTCCTGCAGCTCTCTGGCGAACTCGATGATCAGGATCGCGTTCTTCGCCGAAAGGCCGATGATGGCGATCAGGCCGACCTTGAAATAGACGTCGTTGGGCAGGCCGCGGAAAGTCACGGCCAGCACCGCGCCAAAGATGCCCAGCGGCACCACCAGCATCACCGCGAACGGAATCGACCAGCTCTCGTAGAGCGCCGCGAGGCAGAGGAAAACCACGATCAGCGAGACGGCGAAGAGGAAGGGCGCCTGGGTGCCGGACAGGCGCTCCTCGAAGGAACTGCCCGACCATTCGTAGCCGACGCCGGCCGGCAGCTTGGCGGCGACGTCTTCCATGGCCAGCAGGGCTTCGCCGGTGGAACGACCCGGCGCCGCATTGCCGGCGATCTTCATCGAAGGCAAACCGTTGTAGCGGTCGAGCTTGGGACTGCCGACGATCCACTTCGCCGTGGCGATTTCGGCCAACGGGATCATGTCGCCGCGCGCGTTCCTGACCGGCAGCCGCAGCAGGTCTTGCGGCGTGCGCCGGGTGTCGGCTTCGGCCTGCATCTGCACGCGCAGGATGCGGCCTTCGCGCACGAAGTCGTTGATGTAGGCGGTGCCCAGGGTGGCCTGCAGCGTGTCGTTGAGCTCGCCGAGATCGATGCCCAGCGCACGCGCCTTGACCCGGTCCACGCTGAGGAAGACCTGCGGACCGGCCTCCTGGCCTTCGGGCCGCACGCCCACCAGCGCGGGATTCTGGCCGGCCAGGCCGAGCGCCATGTTGCGCGCTTCGAGCAGCTTGTCGCGACCCAGGCCGCCACGGTCCTGCAGGCGGAAATCGAATCCGCCGACGGCCGCCAGCTCGGGAATCGGCGGCACGTTGATGGCGAAAATCATTGCCTGTTTGATGCGGAAGAAGGCCATGTTGGCACGTTGCACCACCGAGTCCGCGCTGTTGTCCTTGTTCGGCCGCTCGTCCCAGCTTTTGAGCCGAACGAAGGTGATCGCGGCGTTCTGGCCGCGGCCGAAGAAGGAGAACCCGGCGACGCCGATGACGTGGGCGACTTCCTTCTGCGCCAGGTAGTGCTGCTCGACGGTGCTCAGCACTTCGAGGGCGCGTTCGCGCGTCGCACCCGGGGGCAGTTGAACGATGCTGAGGAAGTAGCCCTGGTCTTCGCCGGGCAGGAAGCTGCCCGGCAGCTTGCTGAAGAACCAACCGGTGGCGGCCAGGATCGTGGCATAAACGATCAGCCAGCGCCCCGGCCTGCCGAGGATGCGGCGCGTGGCGCCGATGTAGCGGCTCACGGTGGCGGCGAAGAAGCGGTTCCACCAGCCGAAGAAGCCGCTGTGCGGCATCACGTCGTCCTTGCCCGACTCGTGCTTGAGCAGCGTCGCGCACAGCGCCGGCGTCAGCGTCAGCGCCATCATGGCCGAGAAGCCCATGGTCAGGATCAGCGTCACGGCAAACTGGCGGTAGATCGCACCGACCGCGCCGCCGAAGAACAGCAGGGGCACGAACACCGCCGTCAGCACCACGGTAATCGCGATGATGGCATTGATGATCTGGCCCATCGCCTTGCGTGTCGCATCGCGCGGGCTGAGGCCTTCCTCGCTCATGATGCGCTCGACGTTCTCTATCACGACAATGGCATCGTCGACGACGATGGCGATGGCCAGCACCATGGCGAACAGGGTCAGCACGTTGATCGAATAGCCGAGCAGGTAGAGGCCGATCAGCGCGCCGAACAGCGACACCGGCACCACCACGGCCGGGATGAAGGTGGCGCGCACGTTTTCGAGGAATAGATACATCACCAGCACAACGAGGATCATGGCCTCGATCAGCGTCTTGACCACTTCGCGGATCGAGATGTCGACAAAGGTCGAGGTGTCGTAGGGCACCATCCAGGAAATGCTCGGCGGAAAGTATTTCGCCAACTCGGTCATCCGGTCGTTGACCGCCTTGGCGGTGTTGAGCGCATTGGCGCCCGGCGCCATGCGCACGGCAATCGCGGCCGTGGGCTGGCCATCGACGCGGGCGGCGATCGAATAATCCTGCGCGCCGAGTTCGACGCGGGCGACATCCCTGACGCGCACCGTGGCGCCGCGGGCGTCGCTCCTGATGATGACGTTGCCGAACTCCTCCGGGGTCGCCAGGCGGCCCTGGGTGATGATGGTGGCGGCATATTCCTGGCCCGGCGCGGCCGGCACCTGGCCGAGCTCGCCGGTGGCTATCTGGGCGTTTTGCGCGCGCACCGCCTTCGCCACGTCGGCCGGGGTCAGGCCGAAAGCCGTCAGGCGTTCAGGCTTGAGCCACAGGCGCATCGAATACTCGGTGCCGAACAGGATCGCCTCGCCCACGCCCGGCGTGCGGCGGATGCTTTCCAGCACATTGGCCGCGGCGTAACTGCCGAGCGCCACGTTGTCGAGGGACTTGTCCGGCGAGAACAGGGAAAGGAACATCAGGTAGTTGCGTGCCGACTTGACCACGGTGATGCCCAGGCGCCGCGCCTCTTCGGGCAGGCGCGGCTCGGCGCGCTTGATGCGGTTCTGGGTTTCCACCGAGGCCAGATCGAGATTGGTGCCGGCCTGGAAGGTCAGGGTGATCGAGCCCTGGTTCTGTTCCGATGCCGATTCCATGTAGAGCAGGTTCTCGATGCCGTTGAGTTCCTGTTCGATCAGCGCGATCGCGGTTTCCTCGACCACCTTGGCCGAGGCGCCGGGGTAGTTGACCGTGATCGCCAGCGCCGGCGGCGCCACCGCCGGATAGCTTGCCACCGGCAGTTGGCGCAAGGCGAGCAAGCCGCCGAGCACGATGATGATGGCGATGACCCAGGCGAAGATCGGCCGGTCAATGAAGAATTTTGGGATCATGGCTTACTTCTTTTCTTCATCGGGCTTGGCGGCCGGCGCCGCCGGGTTTGCCACCGGGTTTGCCAACGTCGGCGCGGCCATCAGCGGCGCGCCCGGAGTCCACGGAAGGGGCTTGACCACGGCGCCCGGCCGCGCTTTTTGCAGGCCATTGACGATCACCTGCTCGCCGCCTTTCAGACCGTCGTCGACGATGAAATCGCCGCCGGACATGGTGCTGGTCTTGATCGGCCGCGGCGCCACCTTGCCTGCGGCATCGACCACCATCACGAACTGGCCCTGGGCGCCGCCCTGCACCGCGCGTTGCGGCACGCGGATCGCGTTGTCGAGCCGGGCTTGCGGAAAACGCACGCGCACGAAGGTGCCGGGCAGCAAATCGCGGCGCGGGTTGGGGAACTCGGCACGCAGCAGCACGGCACCGCTGTTCGGATCGACGGCGAGGTCGGTGAACTGGAGGCGGCCCTTCTCCGGGTAGAGCGAGCCGTCTTCGAGCACCAGTTCGACCTTCGCCGCATCGGCTTTTTTCAGCTTGCCGTTCCTGACCGCGTGCTGCAGGCGCAGCAGGTCCGAGTAGGACTGCGAAAACTCGACGCGGATCGGGTCGAGCTGTTCGATGGTGACCAAATGCGTCGCCTCGCCCTTGCCCACCAGCGCACCCTCGGTGACCATCGCGCGGCCGATACGGCCGGCAATTGGCGCTGGCGGCACGGCGTTTTCGAGGTCCAGGCGCGCCTTTGCCGCAGCGGCTTCGGCCTGCTTGACACGCGCATCGGCGGCATCGAATTCCTGTTGGCTGACCGCCTTGATGTCGAGCAGCGGCGTGTAACGCGCAAACACCGCCTTGGCAGCCGCCAGGTCGGCCGCCGCCGCCGCCGCCTGCGCCTGGTAGGTGCGCGCATCGATGCGGAACAGCGGCGTGCCCGCCACGACATCCGTGCCCTCGGTAAATAAACGCTTTTCCACGACCCCTTCGACGCGAGCCCTCACTTGCGCGGAACGCACTGCCTGCAGTCGCCCCGGCAAATCCTGGGTGATCGTCGCGCCGGCCGCGGCGACGGTGACCACGTCGACCTCGGGCGGCGGCATGGCGGCACCGGGCGCGGCGCCGGGCGGACCCTTTTGCCCGCCATCGCCGCAAGCGGCCAGGAGTGCAAGCAACAGCAGGGGGATGTGTTTTCTCATGGGGTGCTCCGTTGGGGGACGGGATGGGGAGGGGATGCCTCGGGGGCAAGGGCGCGCAGGTAGCAATCGACGATTTGAGCGACGCGAGCCGGATCCGGTTCCGGTGGCGGTTCGCCGGAGAGCAGAAGATGGCTGCGCTCGGCGCCGACCAGCATCGACAGCAAAGTGGTGGTGGCGAACTCGGCATCGACCGGGCGCAAGTCGCCGCGGTCCATGGCTCGCTGCAGGACGCTACGCAGGCGTGCGCCCGTCTGGGCCGGACCGTTACGATAGAAGCTCGCGGCGAGTTCCGGAAAGCGCGTCGTCTCGGCGATCAGGGCCCGATAGAAACCCAAGCCCTGCGCGCTCAGCGCCTTGGCGCGGAACGCGATACCGAAACGAAGCAAGCGCTCACGCAGGCCTATCGCCTCGTCATCCAGGGTGATCAGCAAGGCGGCAGTGACCTGCTTGATGACTTCGCCAAACAGTTCGGCCTTCGACGGGAAGTGGTTGTAAAGGGTTTGCCGCGCGACGCCGGCGCGCAGCGCAACCCGCTCGACACTGGCCCGGTAGCCTTCCTCGATGAAGATTTCGGTCGCGGCCTGGATCAGGCGCGAGCGGCAAGCGGAGGAATCGTGGTGCGCGAGCAGGGTCACGGGAAGGGAGCACCCAGGCTAGACTGGACAGTCCAGTCTACATCGAAATCGGGCTCCTGCCAAGCTTCACACCTAAACAAAAAAGGCAGCCGAAGCTGCCTCTTCGAATGCGCCGAGAAACGCGCTTTGCGCGCCGACGTCAGTGACGCTGCTTGCGCAAACGATCGATCGCGGCGAGTTGCGCAATGGCTTCGGCGAGTTCCGCCTGGGCCCGCGCGTAGTCGATCTCGGAACCGCGATTGACCATGGCTTCTTCGGCCAGTTTCTTTGCTTCCAGCGCCTTCGCCTGATCCAGATCGGCACCGCGGATGGCGGTATCCGCCAGCACGGTCACCAAACCCGGCTGCACTTCGAGCAAGCCGCCGGCGACGAAAATCAGCTCTTCCTTGCCGCCGGCTTGCTGCACCCGCACCGCACCCGGCTTGATCCGGGTCATCAGCGGCATATGGCCGGGCAGTATGCCCAGTTCGCCCGCCTCGCCCGGCAGAACGACGAATTCCGCCAGACCGGAGAAAATCAGTTCCTCGGCGCTAACGACGTCCACATGAATAGTCATGGCCATAATTTACCTCAATCTGTATCGAGAGTGGCTAGCCGCGGTTCGGGCGACGACTCGCCCGTTCCCGGCTTTCCATTCGCTGGCTGCAGCGCTTATTGGAGAGTTTTTGCCTTCTCGAACACTTCCTCGATCGCGCCGACCATGTAGAAGGCCTGCTCGGGAATCGTGTCGCATTCGCCGTCGACGATCATCTTGAAGCCCTTGATGGTGTCGGCCAGCGGCACGATCTTGCCCGGCGTGCCGGTGAACACTTCAGCGACGTTGAAGGGCTGCGACAGGAAGCGCTGAATCTTGCGGGCGCGGGTCACGGCCAGCTTGTCTTCGGGAGCCAGTTCGTCCATGCCCAGAATCGCGATGATGTCGCGCAGTTCCTTGTAGCGCTGCAGGTTCGACTGCACACGGCGGGCGACGCTGTAGTGCTCTTCGCCGACCACCAGCGGATCGAGCTGGCGCGAGGTGGAATCGAGCGGATCGACCGCAGGGTAGATACCCAGCGAGGCGATGTCGCGGCTCAAAACGACTGTGGCGTCGAGGTGGAGGAAGGTTGTCGCCGGCGACGGGTCGGTCAAGTCATCGGCAGGCACATACACGGCCTGGATCGAGGTGATCGAACCAACCTTGGTCGAGGTGATGCGCTCCTGCAGGCGGCCCATTTCGTCGGCCAGCGTCGGCTGGTAGCCCACGGCGGACGGCATGCGGCCGAGCAGCGCCGACACTTCGGTACCGGCCAGCGTATAGCGGTAGATGTTGTCGATGAACAGCAGGATGTCCTTGCCTTCGTCGCGGAACTTCTCGGCCATGGTCAGGCCGGTCAGCGCCACGCGCAGACGGTTGCCGGGAGGCTCGTTCATCTGGCCGAACACCATTGCCACCTTGTCGAGAACCTTCGACTCTTCCATCTCGTGGTAGAAGTCGTTGCCCTCGCGGGTGCGCTCGCCAACGCCGGCGAACACCGAGTAGCCACCGTAGGACTTGGCGATGTTGTTGATCAGTTCCATCATGTTCACGGTCTTGCCGACGCCGGCGCCGCCGAACAGACCGACCTTGCCGCCCTTGGCGAACGGGCACATCAGGTCGATAACCTTGATGCCGGTGGGCAGCAGTTCCGTCGAAGGAGACAGTTCGTCGAACTTCGGTGCCTTGGCGTGAATCGGGCGCAGTTCGTCGTAGGGAACCGGACCGGCTTCGTCGATCGGGCGACCGAGCACGTCCATGATGCGGCCCAGGGTGCCGGAACCGACCGGCACCGAAATTGCGGCACCCGTCGGCTTGACCGACATGCCGCGGCGCAGGCCGTCGGAGGAACCGAGCGCAATGGTGCGCACGATGCCGTCGCCGAGCTGCTGCTGCACTTCGAAGGTCAGGCCGGATTCGGCGTTGCCGGAATCGGCCTCGTCGAGAGTCAGCGCTTCGTACACTTTGGGCATCGCTTCGCGGGGGAACTTGATGTCCACCACAGCGCCGATGCACTGGACGATGTTTCCGTTGCTCATGGTTGTTTCCTTAATGTAATTCCGCCAAATTCAGTCAACACGTCGCTCAGCCTGCAATGGCCGCCGCACCACCAACGATCTCGGAGATCTCCTTGGTGATCGCCGCCTGACGCGCCTTGTTGTAGACCAGCTGCAATTCCTTGATCACGCTGCCGGCGTTGTCGGTTGCGGCCTTCATCGCCACCATGCGCGCCGACTGCTCGGATGCCATGTTCTCGGCCACGCCCTGGTAGATCAGGGCCTCGACGTAGCGCACCAGCAGTTCGTCGATCACGGTTTGCGCATCGGGTTCGTAGAGGTAGTCCCAGCTGCGCTCCGGCGTGCCCATGCGCTCGCCGCACAGCGGCAGCAACGGCTCGATCACCGGCTCCTGCTTCATGGTGTTGACGAAGCGGGTGTAGGCGATGTGCACGGCATCCAGCTCGCCGGCCTGGAACGCGTCGATCATGACCTTCATCGGCCCGATCAGCTTTTCGAGATGCGGCGTATCGCCCAGATGGGTGATCTGGGATATGACGTTGGCGCCCATGCGCTGCATGAAGCCAAGGCCTTTGTTGCCGATGCAGGTGACGCGTATGTCGGTTGCACCGTCGGTTTCCCACTGGCGCATGTGGTTCAGCGCCTGGCGCAGGATGTTGGTGTTGAGGCCGCCGCAGAGGCCCTTGTCGGTCGTCACCACGATCAGGCCGATACGTTTCGCCATCGCCGCCTTGGTCTTGCCCAGGAAGGCATGACGGTATTCGGTCACGTAGGCCTGCGAAAGATTGGCCGCCAGGCGGCGGATCTTCTCACTGTATGGACGGGCCGCGCGCATCCGTTCCTGCGCCTTGCGCATCTTGGATGCGGCCACCATCTCCATGGCCTTGGTGATCTTGCGCGTGTTCTGAACGCTCTTGATCTTGGTGCGGATCTCTTTGCTGCCTGCCATGATCGCCCCTCGTTAGCGCTGCGCGATCAGGACCAGGACTTCGTGAACTCGGTGACCGCGGCCTTGAGTTGGGCCTCGGCGTCCTTGTCCAGATCCTTGGTGGTCTCGATCTTGTTCATCAGGTCTGCATGCTTGTGATGCATGTACTGATGCAGTTCGGTTTCGTAGGGCAGGATGCGCGTGACATCGATGTCATCCATGAAGCCTTCGTTGGACGCATACAGCGTGACGCCCATTTCGGCGACCGACAGCGGCGCGTACTGCAGCTGCTTCATGAGTTCCGTCACGCGGCGGCCGCGCTCCAGCTGCTTGCGCGTGGCTTCGTCGAGGTCGGAGGCGAACTGGGCGAAGGCCGCGAGTTCGCGGTACTGAGCCAGGGCCAGACGCACGCCGCCGCCGAGCTTCTTGATCACCTTGGTCTGGGCCGCACCGCCGACGCGCGACACCGAAACGCCGGCGTTCATGGCCGGACGGATGCCGGCATTGAACAAGTCGGTTTCGAGGAAGATCTGGCCGTCGGTAATCGAAATCACGTTGGTCGGCACGAAGGCGGAAACGTCGCCGGCCTGGGTTTCGATGATCGGCAGCGCCGTCAGCGAACCGGTCTTGCCCTTGACTTCGCCGTTGGTCAGCTTCTCGACCCAGGCTTCGGAGACGCGCGCAGCGCGCTCGAGCAGACGCGAGTGCAGGTAGAACACGTCGCCGGGGTAGGCTTCGCGGCCAGGCGGACGACGCAGCAGCAGGGAAATCTGGCGATAGGCCCAGGCCTGCTTGGTCAGGTCGTCATAAATGATCAATGCATCCATGCCGCGATCGCGGAAATACTCGCCCATCGAACAGCCGGTGTACGGTGCGATGAACTGGGTCGCGGCGGAGTCGGAAGCGGTGGCCGCGACGACGATGGTGTATTCCATCGCACCGTGCTCCTGCAACTTGCGCACTACGTTGGCAACGGTCGAAGCCTTCTGGCCGATCGCGACGTAGATGCAGAACATGTTCTGCCCCTTCTGGTTGATGATCGCGTCAACCGCGACGGCGGTCTTGCCGGTCTGCCGGTCGCCGATGATCAGCTCGCGCTGGCCGCGGCCGACCGGAACCATCGAGTCGATCGCCTTGAGGCCGGTCTGCACCGGCTGCGACACTGACTTGCGCCAGATCACGCCCGGCGCGACTTTTTCGATCTTGTCAGTGAGCTTGGCATTGATCGGACCCTTGCCGTCGATCGGCTCGCCCAGGGCGTTGACCACGCGGCCGAGCAGTTCGGGGCCGACCGGCACTTCGAGAATGCGACCGGTACATTTGACCGTGTCGCCTTCGGTGATGTGCTCGTAATCGCCGAGTACCACGGCGCCGACGGAGTCGCGCTCGAGGTTCAGGGCGAGGCCGAAGGTGTTGCCGGGGAACTCCAGCATTTCGCCCTGCATCACGTCGGTCAGACCATGGATGCGGCAGATGCCGTCGGTGACCGAAACCACGGTACCCTCGTTACGGGCGGTGGCGGCCAACTGCATGTTTTGGATCCGGCTCTTGATCAGGTCACTGATTTCGGATGGATTGAGGTTCATGGAATTACTCCTAGTTCTTTAGCGCGGTGGCCATGGCAGCAAGCTTGCCGCGGACCGAGGCATCGATTACTTCATCGCCGACGGCAATGCGGACGCCACCAATAAGTTCGGCATCGACCTTGACGGTCGCCTGGATCCTGCACCCGAACTTGCGTTCGAGATCGGCCACGAGATTCTTCAGCGTCGCCTCATCGAGCGCGAAGGCCGACGTGATCTCGGCGTCCTTGACGCCCTCCTGACCATGCTTGAGTTCGTTGAAAAGCTCGGCGATCTCGGGCAGGACTATGAGGCGGTCGTTGTCGGCCAGCACGCGGACGAAGTTCTGCTGATCGGCGGTCAGGCTGAGCTTGATATCGGCGGCGGCCACATCAAGACAGAGTTGTGCCAGCTGCGCCGGGCTCAGGCGCGGATTGCCGATGCACTCTTCCATCTCGGGACGGCCGGCAACGGCGGAAAGCCCGGACAGCACATCCGACCAGGCGGCCAGCGCATTGCCGCTCTTGGCCAGCTGGAACGCGGCCTCGGCATAGGGACGCGCAAGGGTGACGTTTTCGGCCATGGCAGATTACAGTTCCGACTTGAGTTGCGTCAGCAGCTCGGCATGGGCCTGGGCATTGATTTCCTTGCGCAGGATGCGTTCGGCGCCGGCGACTGCAAGTGCAGCCACATGCTCGCGCAGGGCTTCCTTGGCGCGTTGTGACGCTGTACCGGCCTCTGCTTCGGCAGCCTCGCGGGCCGCATTGACGATGCGAGCACCTTCCGCGCGCGCCTCTTCGATCAACTGGGCCACCTGCTTTTCGGCACCGCTGCGGAACTCTGCTGCCGATTCGCGCGCCTTGCGCAGTTCTTCAGCGGCCTTCTTTTCAGCATGCGCCAGGTCTGTCTTGGCCTTGTCTGCGGCCGCAAGCCCGTCAGCTATCTTGCCCGCGCGCTCATCGAGTGCCTTCATGATGGGCGGCCACACGAACTTCATCGTGAACCACGCCAAAATGAGGAACACAACCAGCTGGGCAATCAGCGTTGCGTTCAGATTCACGGTAATCGCTCCTTAAGCGTTGGGGAAGACGATTACTTGGGAAGGGCGGCGATGAACGGGTTGGCGGTGGTGTACCACAGCGCAATACCGGTACCGATAATGAAGGCGGCGTCGATCAGACCGACCAGAAGGAACATCTTGGTTTGCAGGGTGTTCATCAGTTCCGGCTGACGCGCCGAAGCTTCGAGGAAGCGGCTGCCCATGATGCCGATGCCGATACACGCGCCAGCGGCGCCGAGGCCGATGATCAGACCGGCGGCAAGAGCTACAAAACCAACGATTTGTTCCATGACAACTCCTTTAGTAACGATTTAAGGTTGTGACAATTGATACGGGGGATTAGTGGCTTTCGTGCGCCTGACCGATATAGACCAGCGTCAGCATCATGAAGATGAAAGCCTGCAGCGTGATGATCAGAATGTGGAAGATGGCCCAGACGGTTCCGGCGAAAACGCCGCCCAGCCACAGCAGGCCGCTGCCGGCCGTACCGGCCCAGGCTGCGCCCATCAGCGCGATCAGCATGAAGATCAGTTCGCCGGCGTACATGTTGCCGAACAGCCGCATGCCGTGCGAGACGGTCTTGGCGACGAACTCGATCATCTGCATCGCAAAATTGACCGGGTAGAGCAAGGGATGGCTGCCGAAGGGGGCCGTGAACAATTCGTGCATCCAGCCGCCGAAGCCCTTGATCTTTACATTGTAATAAAGGCAGAGCAGCAACACGCCCAGCGACATGCCCAGCGTGGCGTTGAGGTCGGCGGTGGGCACAACGCGCATGTAGGCGTGGCTGGAATCATGGCCGGCGACGCCGAACATCCATGCCCAGATATTGGGCAAGACATCGAGCGGCAGCAGGTCCATCGCGTTCATGAAGAAGATCCACACGAATACGGTGAGCGCCAGCGGGGCGATGAAAGTGCGATCGCCATGGACGATCGACTTGGACTGCGACTCGACCATTTCCACGAGGATTTCGACCGCAGCCTGGAAGCGGCCCGGTACGCCCGAGGTCGCCTTGGCGGCAGCGCGCGCCAGTATCAGCACAGCCAGCAGCCCGAGCGAAACGGACCAGAACAGGGTGTCGAGATGGTAAACCGTCCAATCGACCAGTGCAGCCTGCTTGTGACCCAGGCTGTTCAGGTGCGTCAGATGGTGAACGATGTATTCCGATGCGTTTGGTGCGTGCTCGGCTGCCATGGTCAGTCAGGCCTTAATCAATATCACAAACAGGTTCGCTTTCAGCGCAACGATCAGCCCGGCCAGCAGTGCCAGCCAGTGCAAGTCTCGATACGCCCCCGCCACGATCGCCAGCAACGCCAGCGTTGCCACGACCTTGATGAATTCGCCTACAAAAAACCTCGCCACCGAAGCCCTGCCGCTCTTTGCAGCCGCCCATAAACTCATGGCGAATAGCAGGTTCGGTACGAATACCGCCGCACCGCCCAGTGCCGCCGACAGTGCCGCGTGCGGTCCTGCCCAAAACCACGCGAGCCCAGCAACGATCAGGGTTGCGACGCCTTGATGAAACACGGCTCTAAACATCTATAAGACCGGGCCGCGTCCAAAAGCCCGCGAATATAGGCCATTGATCGGGGGTTGTCAAATATTTTATGTTGCAATGCGCCATTCGAAAACCAGTCGCAAAATAAATATGTCTTCGGTATTAATTCACCTCCGCATCGACGTGTGTCGATACACGTCGAAAGACAAAATCAGTCAAGCTTTGCCAGCAAACCGTCGAGTTGGTCGAGACTGCCGAAACGGATCGTCAGACTGCCGCCGCCCTTGCGATTGGCGCTGATCTTGACCGTGGCCCCAAGGCGGTCCGACAGCTCTTCTTCGAGGCGCAACAGATCGCGATCCGGCTTTTTCTCAGCACCTTTCTTGACCGGGGGATTCAGCTCCCGCGCCACCATGCGCTCGGTCTCACGCACCGAAAATCCCTTGTCCACCACCAGCGCCGCGACACGGCCCTGCTCGCTCTTGGACAAAGGCAGCAGCGCCCTGGCGTGGCCCATCTCGATGTCGCCGGCCATCAGCATGTCCTGTGCCGGCTTGGCCAGTTGCAGCAGGCGCAGCAGATTGGACGCCGCCGACCGCGAGCGGCCGACCGCATCGGCCGCCTGCTGGTGAGTCATCTGGAATTCGTCGATCAGGCGCTGGATGCCGGCCGCCTCCTCCAGCGGATTCAAGTCCTCGCGCTGGATGTTTTCAATCAGCGACATGGCCAGCGCGGCATCGTCCGGAATGTCGCGGATCAATACCGGCACCTCGCCCAGGCCGGCGATCTGGGCGGCCCGCCAGCGTCGTTCGCCGGCGATGATTTCGTAGCGGCCGCTTCCGACCGGACGCACGGATATCGGCTGGATCAGGCCCTGTGCTTTGATCGAAGCCGCCAGCTCTTCGAGCGAACCGGGGTCCATGCGCGTGCGCGGCTGGTATTTTCCCGGCTGTAGCGTGCCCACGGCGAGCATGTCCTGGCGCTGGGTCTCGGGGGTGTTGTTGGCGGCCAGAAGGGCATCCAGCCCACGTCCGAGGCCTTTTTGTTTTGGTGGATTCATGCTGTCTCCGCAGAGCCGCCCCACGGGGGCGGCGAGTCAAAAATCGAGAAGCCGCGTCGCGGCCGGGTAATCGTCACTCCCCTTGCGCAGGAAGCAGAGACGATGGGGACGAGCGTCAAAGCGGTTCCTTCCAGGAATTGACGCGGTCGATCATTTCCACGGCGAAGGCCATGTAGGCTTGCGCCCCCTTGGCCGCTTTGTCGAACAGCACTCCGGGGATGCCATAACTCGGCGCTTCGGCGAGGCGTACATTGCGCGGCACCAGGGTCTTGAACACCTTGTCGCCGAAATGCTCTTCCAGCTGCGCCGAAACCTGGGTGGACAGGGTATTGCGCGGATCGTACATGACGCGCAGCAGGCCGATGATCTTGAGCTCGCGATTCAGGTTGGCGTGGACTTTCTTTATGGTGTTCACCAGATCCGACAGGCCTTCCAGCGCGTAATACTCGCACTGCATCGGGATGATCACGCCATGCGCCGCGCACAGCCCGTTCAAGGTCAGCATCGACAGCGAGGGCGGACAGTCGATCAGGACGAAGTCGTAATCCTCCTTGTGCCCGGCCAGGGCAGTCTTGAGCCGCATTTCGCGCATTTCGAGATCGACCAGTTCGACTTCGGCCCCGGCCAGGTCGCGGTTGGCCGGCAGCACGTCGAACTTCCCGGCGGGGGAAATCACCCGCGCCTGCTCAAGTGTCGCAAGCTGCAGCAGCACTTGATACACGGATGATTTGAGGCTGCGCTTTTCCACTCCGCTGCCCATTGTGGCATTGCCCTGGGGATCGAGGTCGACCAGCAAGGTGCGTTGGCCGTTGGCCGCCAGCGCGGCAGCCAGATTGACGGCCGTGGTGGTCTTGCCGACCCCGCCTTTTTGGTTGGCAATTGCAAATATGTGCATCGTCAGGCTCTCTCAAGAATAATCAGGTGACGCTGTGCGTCCAGTCCCGGCACACTCAGCCTGATGCAATCGACTACCGCCCAGGCTTGCGGCAAGCGGCTGATTTCGTCTTCGGGCAGCAGCCCTTTCATGGCGTAGAGGCGGCCATCCGGCGCTGGCAAATGGCCGGCAAGGCGTACGAAATCCGCGAGTTCCGCAAAGGCGCGGGAAATCACGGCATCGAAGCCTCCGCCCGGCAATTCTTCGACACGCCGGTTAACCACAGCGAGGTTCGCCAGGCCCAACTCGATCTTGGCCTGGCGCTGGAAGGCAGACTTCTTTGTCACTGTCTCGACCAGCGTCATGTCGAGGTCCGGTCGCACGATGGCCAGCGGGATGCCCGGCAGTCCGGCACCACTGCCGATGTCGGCCCAGCGCCGTCCCACCAGCGCCAACTCTTGCAATGCCGGCAGCACCGACAGGGAGTCGAGCAGGTGCTGGGTGACCATTTCACCCTCGTCGCGGATTGCAGTCAGGTTGTAGGTCGCGTTCCATTTTTTCAGCAGCGCGACATAGGCCAGCAGCCTGGCCTGCACTGCCGCAGGCAGATCCAGCCCCAGGCCAGCAAGGCCTTCGCGCAAGACTGCAGCCAGACTCATGCCGCCTTGCGCCGCTTCAAATGGACCAGCAACAGCGAGATTGCCGCCGGAGTCATGCCTTGCAGACGCGAGGCCTGCCCCAGGGTTTGCGGTCGCATCTGGGTCAGCTTTTGCCGCACTTCGAAAGACAGACCCGGAACCTCTGCATAATCGATATCGTTCGGCAACGCCAGGGATTCATGGGCAAGACTCTTGTCGATCTCATCCTGTTGCCGCTCGATATAGCCCTGATACTTGGCCTGGATCTCGACCTGTTCGATGGCTTCGGGGGCTGCCAGCGCCTCGCCTGCCCCGGATAGGGACAGCAGACTGGCGTAGCTGACCTGGGGCCGCCGCAGCAGATCGAACAGGCGGTATTCACGTTCCATGGGCTGCCCCAGCACACGCATCGCGTCAGCCTCGGGCAATTGGCGCGGATTGACCCAAGTGGCTTTCAGGCGTTCGACTTCACGCGCCACGGCATCGCGCTTGCGATTGAAGGCGTCCCAGCGCTGATCGTCGACCAAGCCCAGCTCGCGGCCGATTTCGGTCAGGCGCATGTCGGCGTTGTCCTCGCGCAGGGACAGGCGGTACTCGGCGCGGCTGGTAAACATCCGATAGGGTTCCGACACGCCGCGCGTGATCAGGTCGTCGACCAGCACGCCGAGGTAGGCCTGATCGCGACGCGGCGACCATGGCGGCAACTGCCTGGCCAGGCGCGCGGCGTTGATCCCGGCCAGCAGGCCCTGGGCGGCGGCCTCCTCGTAGCCGGTGGTGCCATTTATCTGGCCGGCGAAGAACAGGCCGGCGATGGACTTGGTTTCCAGGCTGTCCTTGAGGTTGCGCGGATCGAAGTAGTCGTATTCGATGGCGTAGCCGGGACGCGTGATATGCGCCCGTTCGAGGCCGCGGATGGAGCGCACCAGGGCCAGCTGAATATCGAAGGGCAGGCTGGTGGAGACCCCCTGCGGGTAGATCTCGTGGGTATCCAGGCCTTCCGGCTCGAGAAAAATCTGGTGGCTGTCCTTGCCGGCGAAGCGGTGAATCTTGTCCTCGATCGACGGGCAGTAGCGCGGCCCGACGCCGGCGATGACGCCGGTAAACATCGGCGACCGATCCAGTCCAGAACGGATGATGTCGTGGGTCCGGCTGTTGGTATGGGTGATCCAGCACGGCACCTGGCGCGGATGCTGGTCGCGCCTGCCGACAAAGGAGAACACTGGCACCGGATCGTCGCCCGGCTGCTCCTGCAACATCGCGAAATCGATGCTGCGTCCGTCGAGCCTTGGCGGCGTGCCGGTCTTCAGGCGACCGACGGGGAGCTGGATTTCCTTCAGGCGCTCGGCCAGCGAGATCGCCGCCGGATCGCCGAAGCGTCCGGCGCGGTAATTGGCGAGTCCGACATGCACCAGCCCATTGAGGAAGGTGCCTGCCGTCAGCACGACCGCCGGCGCCTCGAAACGGATGCCCAGCTGCGTGACCACCCCGGTGACACGGTCGCCGGCGAGGATCAGGTCGTCGGCGGCCTGCTGGAACAGGGTCAGATTTGGCTGGTTTTCGAGACGACTGCGGATCGCCTGTTTGTACATCTGGCGATCGGCCTGGGCGCGGGTGGCACGTACCGCCGGCCCCTTGGAGGCATTCAGAATGCGGAACTGGATGCCGGCCTCGTCGGTGGCCAAGGCCATCGCACCGCCAAGCGCATCGACCTCCTTGACCAGATGCCCCTTGCCGATGCCGCCGATTGACGGATTGCAGGACATCGCCCCCAGGGTTTCGATGTTGTGCGTGAGCAGCAAAGTTCGCGCTCCGGTGCGCGCGGCAGCCAGCGCCGCCTCGGTCCCCGCATGACCGCCGCCAATCACAATCACATCGAAAGAAGACGGAAAATCCACGCCAGGAGACCCTAGGAAATTCAAATTTCAGGGACGACCGAGTCAGGCCGCAAAGAAAAGAGGCGCAATCATACGCCTCCCGACTCAAAAACGCAGCGTTGTTGACGGTGACGACAGGGCCAGGGCCGATTCAGGCGGCGGCGCCGCGATTCGAAGCAAGTCCGGCGCGTTGTTTCACGTGAAACCGGCTGAAACTTGTTTCACGTGAAACAAGAGCCTAATGCTTGCCACCGAGCCCCAAGTAGGCCGCCACCACCTTCGGGTCGTCGATCAGCCTTTCGCTCGGACCTTCCAGCGCAATCTCGCCCGTCTCCAGCACATAGGCGTAGTCCGCCACTTGTAGCGCGGCGCGGGCGTTCTGCTCCACCAGGAGAATCGAAACCCCCGTACTTTTGAGGTCCGCAATGACGCGGAAGATTTCACGCACAATCAGCGGCGCCAAGCCGAGACTCGGCTCGTCCAGCATTAGCAGCCTGGGCTTGGCCATCAGGGCACGACCCACGGCCAGCATTTGCCGCTCGCCGCCGGATAGGGTCCCGGCATGTTGCGCCCATCGCTCCTTGAGCCGCGGAAAGATCCGGAACACCTCGTCCATGGTCTGCTCATGGTCGCGGTGGCCCTTGCGGTGCCGCATGAATGCGCCCAGCAACAAGTTGTCGCCGACGCTCATTTCGCCGAACAGGGCGCGCGACTCGGGTACCAGATTGACGCCGAGCCCGACCATGTCCTCGACTTCTGCGTCACCAAGCTCCTCTCCGAGAAACCGGATCTTGCCTTTGGTGTGGGGCAGCACGCCCATGATCGACGACAGCATGGTGGTCTTGCCGGCGCCGTTGGGGCCGATCACGGTCACGATCTGCCCTTCCCCGACCTTGATGCCGGCGTGGTGCAACGCCTCGACCTTGCCGTAGGCAACGCACAGATCTTCCACTTCGAGTATGGTCCTGGCTTCGCTCATCAATCGACTCCCCCGAGATAGGCCTCGAGCACCGCCGGATCGCGCTGCACCTGATCGGGCAAACCCTCGGCGATCTTTTCGCCGAACTCCATGACCACCACGCGATCGGCAAGGCCCATCACAAAATCCATGTCGTGCTCCACCAGCAGAATACCCATGCCTTCGCCGCGCAATTTACGCAGCAATTCGGCCAGACCCTGCTTCTCCATATAACGCAAACCCGCCGCCGGTTCGTCCAGCAACAGCAGGCAGGGATCGGCGCACAGAGCGCGTGCGATCTCCAGGGTGCGCTGCTGACCCAGCGCCAGACTGCCCGCGAGTTCGAACATCGAATCCTTGAGGCCCACCCGCTCCACCTGGCGTGCTGCTTCGGCCAGCAGGCGCAATTCCTCGGCGCGCTCGAGATGCAGCATCGCTGGCAACACGCCCTTGCTGCCGCGCAAGTGCCCGCCGATCGCCACATTCTCCAGCACCGTCATGGTCGGCAGCAGTCGCACGTGCTGAAAGGTGCGGCTCATCCCCAGACGCGCGATCTGCCGCGAATTGAGCCCGGTCACCGCCTGGCCGCAAAACAGCACCTCGCCCTCGGTGGCCGAATCGACACCAGAGATGCAGTTGAACATGGTCGATTTGCCGGCGCCATTGGGGCCGATCAAGGCCATCACCTCACCCGCCCTGACCGTAAGATTCATGTTGTTGTTTGCCACCAAACCCCCAAAACGCTTGACGACATTCTTCGCCTCCAGCAAGACCTGGCCCGCGGCCGGAATCGGCTTCTTCGGCAGCGGCACTCCCTGCGGCACGGCGCGCTGCACCTGGCGCAGCGGCATGAGGCGGGTCAGGATCGGCCACAGGCCGTCGCGCGCGCGCTGCAGGACGAAGATCATCATGACACCGAAGAAGATCATCTCGAAGTTGCCTGACGCGCCCAGCAACTTCGGCAGCCAGTCCTGCAGCCATTGCTTGAGTATGGTGATCAAACCGGCGCCGATCAGCGCACCCCAGACGTGCGCGGCGCCTCCCACCACGGCCATGAACAGGTATTCGATGCCGATCGCCAGGCCAAACGGCGTTGGATTGACGAAGCGCTGCAGGTGGGCGTAGAGCCAGCCTGAAATGGACGCAAACAGGGCGGCCACCAGAAAGATCACCACTTTCGATCGTGCCGTATCCACACCCATCGCCTCGGCCATCACGACTCCCCCTTTGAGGGCGCGGATAGCCCTGCCCTCGCGGGAATCCAGGAGATTCCGGGTTAGCCAGACGGCACCAAGCATCACCGCCCAGATCACGTAATAATAGATGCGGCCATCCCTCAGTTCGACACCGAACAGGGAGAGCGCGGGAATCCCCGACATGCCGGTGTGGCCCCCGAGAAACTCCAGGTTGCCGAACAGAAAATACAGGCTGATACCCCACGCGATGGTTCCCAGTGGCAGGTAATGCCCTGACAACCTTAGGGTCAATAAGCCCAGCACAAAGGCCACTGCCGCCGTAAGCAGCAGACCCGCGAGCAGGCCCATCCAGGGCGATCCACCGAATACCGCGAGCCAGGGTGGAAGATTCTCCGCAGTAGACAAATAGGCCGTGGTATACGCGCCGAGACCGACGAAGGCGGCCTGCCCGAACGAGGTCAGGCCACCCACTCCGGTCAGCAGCACCAGACCGAGGGCAACGATGGCGTAAAGACCGATGTAATTCAGCAGCGTGACGTGGAATTCGGATGCTACTTGCGGAGCAAGCAGCACCAGGCAAAGAAATCCGCCAAGCAGAAGACGCGCCGCCATTACTCGTCCTCCTCGACATGACGCGTGGTCAAGGAGCGCCAAACCAGCACCGGTATGATCAGGGTGAACACGATCACTTCCTTGAAGGCGGAAGCCCAGAATGATGAAAAAGCCTCCAGCAGCCCGACCAGCACGGCCCCCGCCGCGGCGATCGGATAACTCGCGAGGCCGCCGACAATGGCACCGACGAAGCCCTTCAAGCCGATCAGGAAGCCAGTATCGTAATAAACCGTGGTGATCGGCGCGATCAGGATGCCGGAAAACGCCCCGATCAGGGCCGCCAGCAGGAATGACAGTTTGCCCGCCATCACCGTGGAAATGCCCATCAAACGCGCCCCGGTGCGATTCATCGCCGTGGCGCGTAGCGCCTTGCCATAGATGGTGCGCTCGAAAAACAGGGCCAATACCACGATCAGCAACAGGCTGGCGCCCATCACCCACAGCGTCTGGCCGGTCACCCTGACCTGCCCCAGGTCGAAGCTGGCCTCGGAAAATGCCGGCGTCCGCGAACCTTCCGCGCCGAAGAACAGCAGACCCAACCCGACCAGGGCCAGGTGCACGGCCACTGAAACGATCAGCAAGACCAACACGCTGGCTTCCGCCACAGCCTGAAAAGCGAGACGATAGATCATGGGTCCCAGCGGCACCACCAGCGCCAAGGCCAGAACGATCTGCAGCAGCAACGGAAACTCGTTTGGTTTCAAGAGGAACACCGCCGCCGCCGCCGCCGCCGGATACAGCAGATTCCAGCCGACGATGCGGGGAATTTTCCTGACTGTGCCGGCGCGCACTGCAAGGGTGAGATCAATCAGCGCCACCACCGCACCGGCGCCGATCAGCAGCCAGAGTGTGCCCGGCGTCTTGCCCGCCTGAAAGCTGGCCAGCGTCAGGGCGCCAAAAGCAACGAACTCTCCCTGCGGAATGAAGATTACCCGGGTAACTGCGAAAACCAGCACCAGTGCCAGTGACAACAGCGCATAGATGGCGCCATTGGTAATCCCGTCCTGCCCAAGCAGGAGCGCAATTTGCAGATCCATTCGTCCGTTCTCAGTAAGTTCGGCGACCCCGTGCTTGCTTGCCCACGCAGCCGCCCCTAGCGTCCGGGTCAGTCGCGGCGGACCCGTCTTGAACCCACTCCCGCCGGGGAGCGACCGGAGCAGGATACATTGCCCTGCCCGCCGTTCTAAGCTTCTTCGACTACCAAGGCGCCGGTCACTGAACGAGCTTCCAGGCTCCCTTGTCGATCCGCACCATGACGCGGGCACGCTGGTCGAAGCCGAGGTGGTCGCTGGGCGACATGTTGAACACACCATGGACGCCTACCAGTTCCCGGGTTGCTTCCAGCGCATCGCGCAAGGCAGCACGGAACTCCCTGGTACCCGGCTTGGCCTTCTTGAGGGCGGTCGGCACCGCATTCTGCAACAGCGAACCGGCATCCCATGCGTGGCCGCCAAAGGTCGAAATGCTGCCCTTGCCGTGGGCCGCCTCGTACTTGGCGATATAGGTCAGCGACGCCTTCTTGATCGGGTTGCGGTCCGGCAGTTGCGCAGCGACCAGCATCGGCCCGGCCGGCAGAAAGGTACCGTCGACGTGCTTGCCGCCGACTCGCAGGAAGTCATTGTTGGCAATGCCATGAGTCTGGTAGTACTTGCCGGCATAGCCCCGCTCCTTGAGCGTCACCTGCGGCAAGGCGGCAGGAGTACCCGAACCCGCGACCAGTACTGCGTCCGGTTTGGCCACCATGATCTTCAGCACCTGGCCGGTCACCGAGGTATCGGCACGGCTGTAACGTTGGTTGGCCACGACCTTGAGCTTGTAGGTGTCGGCGTACTTGATGAACTCCTGATACCAGCCTTCGCCGTAGGCGTCGTTGAAGCCGATGAAGGCCACCGTCTTCACGCCCTGACCCGCCATGTGAGCCGCGACTGCGGTTGCCATCTGCTGATCGTTCTGCGGTGTCTTGAACACCCATTTGGTCTTGGGATTGCCCGGATCGACGATCCGCGCCGAAGCCGCCATTGATATGGTCGGCGTTTCCGCCTCGGCGACGATGTCGATCATGGCCAGCGAATTTGGCGTAATCGTCGATCCGATGATCGCATCGACCCGGTTTTCGGTAATCAGCTTACGCACGTTCTTGACCGCGGTCGTGGTATCGGAGGCGTCGTCGAGAACGATGTAATTGACCTTCTGGCCACCCATGCTGGTGGGCAACAAGGCGATGGTGTTCTTCTCCGGAATGCCCAGCGAAGCCGCCGGACCGGTTGCCGACAGCGTGACACCAATCGTGATGTCGGCATTGGCGGCAAATGCTGCGCACGCCACCGTCATGGCAACGGCAGTCTTACCAAGCTTCATGCAAGGGCTCCTCCCCATTTATCCCCTGCAAACGCATGGGGCGCCAATCAAAGCCGGCTATATGAACTGTAATACTTGTCAGTATAGACAAACCAGAAACAAAGTGCCGAATATTACGAGCTTATGCGCTTTGGCTACAAGACCAGAATTTACCGCCGCGCCGCGCTGTCAGGCAAATGTGTCATAGCCGAGGCGAGCAATCAATATCGACGCCACCGCGATAAACACCCAACGCACGAAACTGCTGCCGTGGCGCAGCGCCAGACGCGAACCGAGCAATGCGCCGGCGATGTTGAACACCGCCATCGCCAGGCCGGTGACCCACAGGACATGCCCGCTGGGTATGAAGTAGGCCAGCGCCGCCGCATTGGTCGAAAAATTGACCACTTTGGCAGCGCTCGACGCATGCAGGAAATCCAGCCGAAAGAAACGCACGAAAGCGAAAATCATGAAGCTGCCCGCACCGGGGCCGAAGAAGCCATCGTAGAAGCCCAATACGGCGCCTGCCAGCAAGGCCAGACGCCGTTCCCGCCCGGGCGCCAAGCGCGCTCCGGATACCACGCCGAAATTCGGCCTGGCCGCGGTGTAGACCATGACCAGCACCAACAGGCCCAGCACCAGCGGGCGCACCACTTCCTTGGGCAGCCAGGCCACGGCGGCGGCCCCGGCAAAGGAAAAGGCAAAAGCCGCGAGCGCCGCCGGCAAGGCGACACCCCACGGCAGGGCAATGCGCCGGGCGTAACGCAGTGCGGCGTTGCCGGTGCCGAAGATGCTCGCCAGCTTGTTGGTGCCAAACACCGTCGCCGGCGACTCGGCGGGCAGGGCCATGAGCAAGGTCGGCACCTGTATCAAACCACCGCCGCCCGCCACCGCATCGACAAAACCGGCGAACAGGGCGGCCGCCAGCAACAGGATCAGGTCGACTTCAGGCATGCCGACCGGTCTATTTGCCTATGCAGAAGCGGGAGAAGATCTCTCCCAGCAAATCATCGGCGGTAAATTCCCCGGTGATGCGCGACAGGGCTTCCTGCGCCAGGCGCAGCTCTTCGGCGCAGAGCTCGATCCGATCCAGTTGCCGTGTCGCCAGCGCCAACTTTTCGGCCGCCATGCCAAGCGCTTCGAGGTGCCGCTCGCGCGCCAGCACCACGTCCTCGCCATGGCCGCTCCAGCCGGCCACACGCAATAACTCGTCATGCAGCAGATCGATGCCCGCGCCGGTCTTGGCCGACAGGCGCAGATGCACGCGACCGCCCTCGGCAAAGCGCTGCGCCGCCTGTCCCGCCAGATCGCACTTGTTCTCCACCACGATACGTTCGATGCCGGGCGGCAGGCGCACAGCGATGGCGTGATCGGCCGGCGTTTCGCCAGCCCGCGCATCCAGCAACTGCAGCACCACGTCGGCCCGCTCGATTTCGCGCCAGGCGCGCTCGATACCGATCCGCTCCACCGGATCATCGGTGTCGCGCAGCCCCGCCGTGTCGATGATGTGCAGCGGTATGCCTTCCACCTGGATGGTTTCGCGCACCGCGTCGCGCGTGGTGCCGGCGACCTCGGTGACGATCGCGCGCTCCTCGCCGGCCAGCCGGTTCAGCAGCGAGGACTTGCCGACATTCGGCATGCCGGCCAGCACCACCTGCAGTCCCGAGCGCAGCAGGCGCCCGGCGCGCGCGCGCGCCAGCAGGGCCGCCAGGTCGGCGCGGAAGGCCGCCAGGCGTTGCGCGGCATCGGTATCGCGCAGGATGTCGATTTCCTCCTCGGGGAAGTCCAGCGTCGCTTCCACCAGCATGCGCAACTCCGTCAGGCGCGCCACCAGCGCCCGCACCTCGCGCGAAAACTCGCCGGACAGCGAACGCAAGGCCGAACGCGCCGCCGCTGCGGTGCCGGCCTCGATCAGGTCCGCCACCGCTTCAGCCTGAACCAGGTCGAGCTTGTCGTTGAGGAAGGCGCGCTGCGAGAATTCGCCGGGCTCGGCGACCCGCGCTCCGAGTTCGAGACAGCGCGCCAGCAACATCTGCAGGACTACCGGACCGCCATGAGCCTGGAGCTCAAGGACATCCTCGCCGGTGAAGGAATGCGGTGCCGGAAAATACAGCAGGATGCCCTGATCGATGGCGACGCCGTCGGCCCCCAGGAAGTGGCCCAGCGTGGCGTGGCGTGGCATTGGCGCTTTGCCGATCAGAAGCTCGGCAAAGGGCAGCAGGCCGGTCCCCGACACCCTTACCACACCGATGCCGCCGCGGCCGGGGGCCGTGGCGATGGCGGCGATGGTTCCGCTGCGGGACTTTCCCATCCGGCTCTCCTGGAGTCAGCGCAACGCGCGCCGACAAACTCTCCGGTCCCGCAGGACCGGAGTCTGGCCTATTTCTTTGCCCCGGCCTCGACCAGGCGGGTGATCTGCCACTGCTGCGCGATCGACAGAATGTTGTTCACCGTCCAGTACAGCACCAGGCCGGCGGGGAAAAACAGGAACATGCCGGTGAACACGATGGGCATGAACAGCATGACCTTGGCCTGGATCGGATCGGGCGGCGTCGGATTGAGCTTGGTCTGGATGAACATGGTGGCGCCCATGATCAGCGGCAGCACGTAGAACGGATCCTTCACGGACAGGTCGGTGATCCAGCCCAGCCAGGGCGCGTTGCGCATTTCGACGGTACCCAGCAGCACCCAGTACAGCGCGATGAAGACCGGAATCTGCACCAGCACCGGCAGGCAGCCACCCAGGGGATTGACCTTTTCCTTCTTGTACAACGCCATCATTTCCTGGTTCAGGCGCTGTTTGTCGTCGCCATAGGTTTCCTTGAGCTTGACCAGCTTCGGCGTCAGCACGCGCATTTTCGCCATCGACTTGTAGCTGGCGGCGGAAAGCGGGAAGAACGCCAGCTTGAGCAGCATGGTCAGGCCGATGATGGACCAACCCCAGTTGCCGACCAGCTTGTGTATCGCCGCCAGAATCCAGAACAGCGGTGCCGCTATGACCGTCAGCCAGCCATAATCGACCACCAGATCCAGGCCCGGAGCGATTTTCTCGAGTTTGTCCTGCTCCTGCGGGCCGGCATACAGCGACACCGTGCTCTTGCCGTCGGCAGCAACCGGGAGTATCACGCCGGCTGAGTACAGGTCTTCCCCGACCTTGCGCATATAGAACTCGCGCGGCGTGCCGGCGGGCGGCAGCCAGGCGGAGACGAAGTAATGCTGGACCATCGCCAGCCAGCCGTTGTCGGCCTTCTGTGCGAATTTGGCCTTTTCCTTGAGGATGTCGGCGAATTCCACTTTCTGGAACTTCTCGGCGTCGGTAAACACCGCCGGTCCGGTGAAGGTCACCACCCCCATCATCATCGAATTGCCCTGCCCCTCGGCCGGCTTGCCGTCGCGGGTGATCTGGTAATAGGCATGGGAGCCGGGTGCCGCACCTTCATGGCGTACCTCGATCTGGTAGCTGCCGCGATGGAAGATGTAGGTCTTCGCCACCTTGCCGCCATTTGCCGCTGCCGCTTCCAGACGAAGTTCCAGCTGCTGCTCGCCATCCTTGAGCACGTGCTCCCCGGCTGCCAGTGTCCACTGCGTCTTGTGATTCGGCAGGCCCTCTCCGATCACGCCGGATTGAGCCAGATAGATGTGCTTGCCGCCATTGTCGAACAGCACGAAATGCTGCGATTTATCTTCCGTCGCGGGATGGCGAACCAGTTCAAGGCGCGTGATGTCGCCGCCCTGCGACGAAATTTCCGCCACATACAGATCGGTCCTGACCTTTGCGCTTGCCGCTCCCGGCACCACCGCCACAGCAGTGGTCGGAACCGAAGCGGGCACTGCTGCGGCGCCGCCAGGCGGCAAAGTTGGCGTTGGCACCACGCCGGCCGGCGCAACCGCCGTCGCAATCGCTGGCGTCGTCGCGGTAGCCAACTTGGGCTGCCCTTGTTTTTGCCAGGCGTCCCACAGCATGATCAGCGAGAAGCTGAACACCAAAAGCAGCATCAATCGTCGGTTATCCATTACTGTCTCGGCAGTGATTCAGGTCAGAAATACGAAGTTTCAGCGGCGGCCAACGCGGCTTCCATCGGCAACAAGCACAGCGGCCACAACTGGAAAATCAGGGAGTCGGATCATACCCGCCCGGATGCCAGGGGTGGCAACGCCCGACTCGTCGCACGGACAGCCACAGGCCTCTGAATAATCCGTGGCGACGCAAGGCCTCCATGGAGTACTCCGAACAACTCGGGTAAAACCGGCAGCGATTGCCCAGCATCGGACTGATCGCCAGTTGATAGGCGCGGATCAGCAACAACAGCGGCTGCACCAGCAAGGACCTCATGGCGACAACACTGGAAGGCGCCTCAGCAGGACTTCAATTTCCGCCCGCCAGGCTTTGCGCTGCGCATGGTCTGTGGCCCTTACGCCCACGAGAGGACGTCTCAGGCGCAAAACCAGGTCGCGCGGCTGAATTTCAATCGCCATCAAGCGGAAAGCTTCGCGTCCCTGGCGCTTGATCGCATTGCGCAACGAAGCAGCCCGCGCCAGTCGCTTCGGAACAATCAATCCGAGGCGCGCGCCGAACTGCTCGACGGCGCGGCTATAGTGCAAATCAAAACACACGCCTCGCACTACCCCTCGCGCCGCCATCACGGCCGAAAATTCTTCGGGCCGATGCAGGCGCTGCCTGGAGCAAAACGAAGCCCGGTGTTCAGACCCCGAGACGATGACGGCCCTTGGCACGACGCGCCCGTATGACTGCACGGCCACCGCGGGTGCGCATGCGCACTAGGAAGCCGTGGGTGCGCTTACGGCGCACAACCGAAGGCTGGTAGGTGCGTTTCATGGCAATATCCCCTGAATTAAGAAAAACGGCGGATTACAGCCTTTCGCGGCCGATTTGTCAAGGGCAACAAGTTGCCAGGGCTGTGGATAACTATTGGCGAAACGGCTAGAATGCGTCTGCAGCCAACACAAACGGGCGGCACCACAAAAACATCGCAGTCCTACTATTTCATCCCGCCGTTTCTCGTCCCGAGCCTATCCGATTGCAATGAATGAATTCTGGTCCACCTGTCTGAACCGCTTCGAGCAGGAACTTCCTGCGCAGCAGTTCAACACCTGGATAAAGGGCTTGCGCCTGGAAGCCGACGAAGCCGGTCCCGGACATTTCCGCCTGATCGCCCCCAACCGTTTCGTCATGCAATGGGTGCGCGAGCGCTATCTATCCCAGATCGAAGCCCTGGGACTCGAGCACTATTCCGCTCCGATCAACATCAATCTGGCCGTCGTCGGAACCGTTGCCGATATCCCGATCGCCGCAGACAACGTCGAATCCTTGCCGTCCAGCGAAGCCGTCGCTCCTGCCGTCGCGGCGCGAAGCGGTGACCCGGCCTATGAAAAGACCCGGCTCAATGCCGAATTCACCTTCGATACCCTGGTCACCGGTCGCGCCAACGATCTAGCCCGTGCCGCCGCCCAACAGGTGGCGATGAATCCCGGGGTTTCCTATAACCCGCTGTTCATCTACGGCGGTGTCGGTCTGGGCAAGACCCACCTGATCCACGCCATCGGCAATTCGATCTACGCTGCCAACCCCACCATGGAAGTCCGTTATGTTCACGCCGAGGACTATTTCTCCGACGTGGTGCGCGCCTTTCAACAGAATTCGCGCGAAGCATTCAAGCGCTACTATCGTTCGCTGGACTTGCTGCTGATCGATGATATCCAGTTCTTCAATCGCAAGGACCGGACCCAGGAAGAGTTTTTCTACGCCTTCAACGCTCTGGTCGAGGCAAAAAAACAGATCATCATCACCTGCGATACCTACCCGAAGGATGTTCAGGGACTCGAAGAGCGCCTGGTATCGCGGTTCGACTGGGGTCTCACCGTCGCCATCGAACCCCCGGAACTCGAAATGAGGATTGCCATCCTCAAGAAAAAAGCCGAGGCGGAACACATAAGCATTTCAGACGAGGTTTCCTTCCTGATCGCCAAGAATCTGAGATCCAATGTCAGGGAACTCGAAGGCGCACTCAACCGCGTGGTGGCTTATGCCCGTTTTCACGGTCGCGACATCAATCTGGAAGTGGCGAAAGAGGCATTGCGTGACATCATCGGCGCCACCAATCGCCAGATATCACTGGAACTGGTGCAAAAAACCGTTTCCGACTTTTATAAAATCAAAGTCGCCGACATGTACTCCCAGAAACGCACCCGGGCCATTGCCCGGCCCCGCCAGGTCGCCATGTGGCTCACCCGCGAACTGACGTCACACAGCCTCCCCGAGATTGGCGAAGCCTTCGGCGGACGCGATCACACCACGGTAATGCACGCCTGCCGCACCATCGTCGACTTGCGCGGCAAAGACAGCAGACTCAATAACGACCTGCATGTCCTGATGCAGACAATCAAGGGTTGAGCTGTGCGCAAGTGCACTGAACAAAACAATGAAACATTGTGGATAAACCCTGTTGCGAAGGACCAGGGCAAGATTCATCCACAATCGCGCACAAGCAGATCGTATAGTTATCAACGCGTTTATCCACGTTATAATCAGCTGTATTAATTGAACAATAATCGCTTATCCACAGCAAAGAGCTGCCCTTATTAATCATAAGAGATCTATATATGCTCCTATTTAAAGGTCCACGCGATCAACTTCTTTCCCCGTTGCAATCGGTTTGCGGCATTGTCGAAAAACGCCATACGCTGCCGATTCTTTCCAACGTTCTGATGGAAAAGGATGGCGAAAAGCTGACTTTGCTGGCGACGGATATCGAGATTCAGATCACCACCAAGACCGCGACAGTCGGTGCCGACAAGGCAGGCATCACCGTCGGTGCCCGAAAGTTGCAGGACATCCTGCGCTCCCTGCCCGAAACTGCGGAAGTCAGCCTGGCGCTCGATGAGAAACGTTTGCAGTTGAAGGCCGGTAAGAGCCGCTTCAACCTGCAGACGCTGCCAGCCGAAGACTTTCCGCGCATGACCACGACCGAGGGCCAGGCGACACGCCTGTTGATCACCCAAAAGCAGATGAAACGCCTGCTCGCGCTGGTTCAGTACGCCATGGCGCAACAGGATATCCGTTACTACCTGAACGGCTTGCTTCTGGTGGCGAAGGGCAATGAACTGCGTATGGTGGCCACCGACGGCCATCGACTCGCCTATGCCGCCGAAACGCTTGCCGAAACACCTGCGCCGATCGAAGTCATCCTGCCGCGCAAAACCATACTCGAACTGTCGCGCCAACTGGCCGACAACGACGATCCGCTCGAAATAGCCCTGACTTCGACCCAGGCGCGTTTCAGTTTCGGCAATATCGAACTGGTTTCCAAGCTCATCGACGGCAAGTTTCCGGACTATGAGCGTGTCATTCCGCAACACCACAGCAAGCTGATCAAGCTCTCGCGCGACGCGTTGCTGCATTCCCTGTTGCGCGCAGCCATCCTGACCAATGAAAAGTTCCGCGGCGTGCGTCTGGTTCTGGCCGAGGGCAGCCTCAAGATCATTTCCAGCAATGCGGAACAGGAAGAAGCTCAGGAAGAAATCGAAATCGACTACAGCGGCGATGCCCTGGATGTGGGTTTCAACGTGACCTACCTGCTCGACGTGTTGAACAACGTCAGCAACGAAATCATCGAACTGCATCTTGCCGACGCGAATTCCAGTGCACTTTTTGTATTGCCGGGCAACGAGACGTTCAAGTACGTCGTGATGCCGATGCGCATCTGACATAGAAACCAGAAAAGAACCCAATGACACCAAGCAACACCTCACCTGCCTACGACGAATCGAGCATCCAGCAGCTTGAAGGCCTCGAGGCCGTTCGCAAACGCCCGGGCATGTACATCGGCGACACCTCCGATGGCACCGGTCTGCATCACATGGTGTTCGAGGTTGTCGACAATGCGATCGACGAGGCGCTGGCGGGGCACTGCGACGATATCGTGGTCACCATACACACCGATAATTCGATTTCGGTCACCGACAACGGTCGTGGTATTCCGACCGGAATCAAGTTCGACGACAAACACGAACCCAAGCGTTCGGCGGCCGAGATCGTGATGTGCGTGCTCCATGCCGGCGGCAAGTTCAATCAGAATTCGTATAAGGTTTCCGGCGGTCTGCATGGCGTCGGCGTTTCCTGCGTCAACGCCCTGTCGCAGTGGCTTCGCCTGATCATTCGTCGCGACGGCAAGAAGTACCAGATGGAATTCAATCGCGGCCACGCCGTCGATCGGCTGGTGGAAATCCAGAACGGTGTCGAGGTATCGCCTCTGAAGGTCCTCGGTGAAACCGAGAAGCGCGGCACCGAAGTTCATTTCATGGCCGATGACGAAATCTTCGAAAACGTCGAATTTCACTACGACATCCTGGCCAAGCGTCTGCGCGAGCTGTCCTTTCTCAATAACGGCGTCAAGATCAAGCTGATCGACCAGCGCAACGTCAAAGAGGAGGACTTTGCCTTCTCGGGAGGCGTCAAGGGCTTCGTCGAATACATCAATCGCGCCAAGACCGTATTGCATCCCTCGGTATTCCATTCGTCCGGAGTCTCGGTGCAGAACGGCGTCAACATCGATGTCGAAGTCGCCATGCAATGGAACGACTCCTACGCCGAGCAGGTGCTGTGTTTCACCAACAATATTCCGCAATCGGACGGTGGCACCCATCTGACCGGCCTGCGCGCGGCGATGACCCGGGTCATCAACAAGTTCATCGAAGAAAATGAAATCGCCAAGAAGGCCAAGGTCGAGATTACCGGCGACGACATGCGCGAAGGCCTGGCCTGCGTACTTTCGGTAAAGATGCCCGACCCGAAATTCGCGTCGCAAACCAAGATGAAACTGGTTTCGTCCGAAGCCCGGCCGGCGATCGAGGAAGTGGTCGCGCAGAAGCTTGCGGACTTCCTGCTCGAAAAGCCGCTTGATGCCAAGATCATCACCGGCAAGATAGTCGAGGCCGCCCGGGCACGCGAAGCCGCGCGCAAGGCGCGCGACATGACGCGGCGCAAGGGCGTGCTCGACGGCCTCGGCTTGCCGGGCAAGCTGGCCGACTGCCAGGAAAAGGATCCGGCACTGTGCGAGATGTACATCGTCGAGGGCGATTCCGCCGGCGGTTCCGCCAAGCAAGGACGTGACCGGAAATTTCAGGCCATCCTGCCGCTGCGCGGCAAGGTGCTCAACGTCGAAAAGGCGCGCTACGACAAACTGATATCCAGCGAGCAGATCGTCACCCTGGTAACCGCACTCGGCTGCGGCATCGGCACCGAAGACTTCGACATCGCCAAGCTGCGCTATCACCGCATCATCATCATGACCGACGCCGACGTCGATGGCGCGCACATCCGCACCCTGCTGCTGACCTTCTTCTACCGCCAGATGCCGGAGCTGGTGGAGCGCGGCTACATCTACATCGCCCAGCCGCCGCTGTACAAGATCAAGCACGGCAAGAGCGAGACCTATATCAAGGACGACCACGAACTCAACCAGCATCTGCTGCGCCTGGCGCTGGAAGGCACGCAGCTGACGCCGCGTGCCGATGCCGCGGTGGTCGAAGGCGAGGCGCTGGGCGCGCTGGCGCGTGCCTACCTGCTTTCCGAAGCGGTGATTCGTCGCGTCACGGATTTCATCGACGGCGAAGTCCTCCACGCCCTGCTGGCCCACGACATCGAGGTCGATACCTCGAGCGAAGCCGCCACGCGCGCCAGCGCGGAACGCGTCAGCGCCCATCTTTCCAGCGCGGTCCGCATCGAATCGCGTTTCGATGAGAAGCACGAGCGCTGGATGCTGGCGGTGATACGCATGCGCCACGGCAACTTGCGGGTCGGGCGCATCGACGAGGATTTCCTGCTTTCGGGCGACTACCTCCAGATTCGCCGTACCGCGCAGATGATCGCCGGGCTCATGGGCGAGGGTGCCGTGATTCGGCGCGGCGAGAAATCGCTGGCGGTAAGCAGTTTTGCCGATGCCATGAAGTGGATGCTGAACGAAGTCGAGCGCGGCCTGGCCAAGCAGCGTTACAAAGGCCTGGGCGAGATGAATCCCGCGCAGCTCTGGGAAACCACCATGGACCCGACCGTGCGTCGCCTGCTGCGCGTACAGATCGACGACGCGATTGCCGCGGATGAAATCTTCACCACGCTGATGGGCGACGATGTCGAACCGCGCCGGGCCTTTATCGAGTCGAACGCGCTGTACGCCCGCAACATCGACGTTTAGTGGGATGCACCTAAACGCGGAAGAAGGGGAGTAGTAGGATCAATTTACTCCTCCTCTGATCCGCAAGGATTGGATTCACCCGATACAACGGTATCGGGTTTTTTTTGCCCGAGAAATTACGCCAAGCGATTGTTGCGCCGCAATAAATTTAGCTTGACAAGTTCGCCTCAATCAATAGAATGCGCGATTATTGCGGTGCACCAATACTACTTTTGGCGTATTCAACAAGTTCAACGCACCCGCCGATCGCATTGAAGATGTCCCGGGAGATCACCATGTACAACGTATCCAAGCAACTCGCCGGCAGCAGCAAGGCCGGCGTCGAAACCTTCGTGACCATGGCCAATGCCACATTCGCCGGCTTCGAACGCCTGGCGGCACTGAATCTCAATACCGCCCGCAACCTGCTGGAAGACAGCCATGTCTATGCCCGTGCCTTGCTCGCCGCCAAGGATTTGCAGGCTTTCGCCGCATTGCAGGGCACGCTGGCTCAGCCTGACCCGGAGGCGACCGCAACCTATTCGCGCAGCGTGTATGAAATTGCCAGCCAAACCCAGTCGATCCTGTCCAAAGCGGTAGAAGTCCGGGTGGCTGAACTCAACGAGAAGCTCGGCATGGCCCTCGAAAAGGCGGCACAGACGGCGCCGGCGGGTTCCGATCTGGCGCTGAACGCGATGCGCACGGCGCTTTCGGCGGCGAATTCGGCCTACGACAACATGGGCAAGGCCGCCAGGCAGGCGGCCGATCTGGCGGAAGCCAATCTTGCCGTTGCCGCCTCCCTTGCCGCCAGAAACCGCAAACAGGCGGCTTAAGACGTCTTTCAACATTCTTTCCGGCTCTGATGGGCCGGCTTCAAGCCGGCGCACCTGCGTCCGGTGTTTCTTCCGCCCGGCAACAAGCCCTGCCCTTCCATATCAGGAAACGCAGGATGCCGCCGTGGGGCTCAAGAGCCGCTGCAACAGCCAGTCATCCGCCATAGGGATTCGCTGGGTGTGCAACAGCAACAGCAAAGGAGAAATCTTGTCCGCAAGCATCACCCACCGATATTCGATCGTCCGTGGCACCAGCACGGTCCTTAACTACCTGCATATCGATCTCGCGGTAGCCGCTGTCGTACTCAGTTTTGTCCTGATCGGCGGTCTGGCCAACAACCTTGGATTCGGCCAATCGATAGCCGGGACCTTGCCCGACATCTCCGTATCGACTGAACCGGGACCGGCGCGGTCAGTGGTAGCCGCAAACCGGCCGCTGACGCCGACCATGGACGCAGTTCTCGGTTTCGTCGCACAGCGCTACCGTGTCGCTCCCGAACCGCTGCTGCCGGTTTTCGAGGCAGCTCAGGCCGCCGCCAGCGAACGCGGCATCGATCCCTTGCTGATCGTTGCCGTGATTGCGATCGAATCCGGCTTCAACCCCTTCGCCCAGAGCAACATGGGGGCGCAGGGACTGATGCAGATCATTCCCCGTTACCATCAGGACAAGGCGCCCAAGACTTCTGCGGGAAGCGCCTTCCTCGACCCGGTGAGCAACGTCAGGATGGGTGCCCACATTCTGCAGGAGTCGATCCGCCGTCAAGGCGGTCTGATGGCGGGCTTGCAGTACTACGCCGGCGCCAGCGACGACATCGAGCAGTCCTATGCCAACAAGGTGATCGCCGAAAAACTGCGTCTTGAGCAGGCCGCACGCCGCCGCGAAGCCGCAAGCACCTGAGGCACGTGGCGCCATGACCGCAACCGAAACTTGGCGGGCATTTGACCATGCTCAAGACATGGCTATACTAAATGTCGTTGAATGCTTCGGTCTGTGTTTCAAAAGGGGATAGAAGGTGTCAACGTCCAACAGAGTTGTTGATCTGCCCTCGGTGAATTCCAGAACCTTCGCTCCCGGGCGTTCCTCCGCCGGCATGGCGTCGATCATCCGCCATGAACTGGTCGATGCCCAGGTCGAGGTATTGCGGATGTACCTGGAGAAGCAATCCACGGAACGTCTGCTTGAGTCGCTCGACCGGCTTATCGCTTGTACCCGGGCCAGCTTCCGGGAAGAGGAAGCGCTGATGCAGGCCTTTACCGCGATGCCGGATATCGCGCATCGCAACTTGCACGATGCGGTGCTGGCGCAACTCGAATTGCTGCGCGGCCACGCGCTGGAGTTTGACAGGGGGCGTCTGCTCGCGCAGCTGATCCTGGTCGATCGTCAGCTGAACTCCCACATTTCGGACGCCGCGCAGCTACCGTTGCGCCGGCCACGCGAGCAATTGGCGGAACGCGAAGCCATCGCGTCGATCGTGGCCGAAGGCCAGGCCCACCACTAGAAATTTCCGGTCGGGCGCCTTCCGCGGTGGACCGCCTGGCGACAGGCTCCTGCCGTTCGCAGCGCACCCTTGCGCGGGGATATCGACTGCCACCATAATGGCTGACCGATCATTTGATCGGTTCAGCTAATTGGGCAGAACGCACCGGAGGAGAATTGCAATGACCCGCTATTTGCTATCGTTTCTGACCGGGGCGCTGATTTCGCTCAATGCCGGCGCGAGTGAGTCCTACCTCTGCGTCGCCGATCTCACCACCGGCTTTTCCTTCGACAGCGCCAAGAAGAAGTGGGGCAGCGCGATGTTCCGCTCCGAAAAAAAGCTCGTGGTGGCCAAGGCCACACAGAAGCCCTATGCCTGGGAAGTCAAGGAAGTCGGCGACAGCCGCCCCGGCGCGACTTGCGAGCAGGACTTCAATGAAGCCGGCAACCTGTTTTGCAGCGGGGTTTTCGATCTTCGCTTCAACAGCCGCAAGCTGCGCTTCCTGTATGTCTATCCGATCGGCTACTGGAGCGACGGCGACAAGGGTGGCCCGTCCCGCGAGGGCGACAACACGCCGGCCCTGGCCATCGGCAAATGCAGCGTGATTTGAACTAGCGCCGGTCCGTCGGTCGGACGCGGCGATCAAGGATGTCGCGGACGCATCCTTTATAATCGCGCATGACTCAAGTCCCGCCAACCAGCCCCAGCCTCTCCCCTCCGTCCGCGCCTGAAGGCGTAGCCCAGCCGTCGAGCCTGGGCTTCGACCAGTTGCCGCTGGCCCCGGCCACGCTGCTCAACCTGCAGCAACTGGGCTATCTGCGCATGACGCCGATTCAGGCCGCCGCCCTGCCGCTGGCCCTGGCCGGCCAGGACCTGATCGCGCAGGCCAAGACCGGCAGCGGCAAGACCGCCGCCTTCGCCCTCTGCCTGCTGACCAAGCTGAATCCGCGCCGCTTTGCGGTGCAGGCGTTGGTGCTGTGTCCGACGCGCGAGCTGGCCGACCAGGTGACCCAGGAAATCCGCCGCCTGGCGCGCGGCGAGGACAACATCAAGGTTCTGACCCTGTGCGGCGGCAGCACCATGCGGCCGCAGATCTCCAGTCTGGAGCACGGCGCCCACGTCGTGGTCGGCACGCCGGGGCGCATCATGGATCACCTGCAGCGCGGCAGCCTCGATCTGTCGGCGCTAGACACGCTGGTGCTGGACGAGGCCGATCGCATGCTCGACATGGGCTTCTTCGACGACATCGTCACAGTGGCCAAGGCCTGCCCCAAGGCGCGGCAGACGCTGCTGTTCTCCGCCACCTATCCCGAAGGCATCGCCAGCCTGAGCCGTCAGTTCCTGCGCCAGCCGCAGCAGATCACGCTGACCGAGCAGCACGAGGCCGGCAAGATCCGCCAGCGCTTCTACGAGGTGGCGCCCGAGCAGAAACTGGCTGCCGTCGGCCTGCTGCTCAAGCATTACCGCCCGGTCAGCACCCTGGCCTTCTGCAATACCCGCCAGCAGTGCCGCGAACTGCTGCAGATTCTGCGCGCCGAAGGCTTCGTCGCCCTGGCCCTGCACGGTGAGCTGGAACAGCGCGAGCGCGACCAGGTGCTGATCCAGTTCGCCAACCGCAGCTGCTCGGTGCTGGTCGCCACCGACGTCGCCGCGCGCGGCCTCGACATCGACCAGCTGGAAGCCGTGATCAATGTCGATGTGACGCCCGACACCGAGGTCCATGTCCATCGCATCGGCCGCACCGGGCGCGTGGACCAGGCCGGCTGGGCCTTCAGCCTGGTCAGCGGCAACCAGATGACGCGCGTGGACAACATCGAAAAAGCGCTCGGCCATGAAATCGAGTGGCATACCCTGAGCGAACTGCAGCCCGCGCCCGGCAAGCCGCTGCAGCCGCCGATGGCGACCCTGCAGATCCTCGGCGGGCGCAAGGAAAAGATTCGCCCCGGTGACGTGCTGGGCGCCCTGACCGGGGAAGCCGGTTTCAGCAAGGAGCAGATCGGCAAGATCAACGTCACCGATACCAGCACCTATGTCGCCGTCGCGCGCGGCGTCGCGCGCGAGGCGGTGCGCAAGCTGTCGGCCGGCACGATGAAAGGCAAGCGGGTCAAGGCGCACTTGCTGCAGGATAGGGCGGACTGAGCGCGCCGCCATGAAGACCCCGAAGAGACTCCTGCCGCTGGTCAGCGAAGGCCTGATCGACGAGGTGTTGCGCCAGCTGATGAGCGGCAAGGAGGCGACCGTCTATATCGTGCGCTGCGGCGAGGAAATCCGCTGCGCCAAGGTGTACAAGGACGCCGAGCAGCGCAGCTTTCGCAAGAGCGTGTCCTACCAGGAAGGCCGCAAGACCAAGAACAGCCGCCAGGCGCGGGCCATGGCGAAGGGCTCGCGCTACGGGCGCCAGATGCAGGAAGAAGCCTGGCAAAGTGCCGAGGTCGATGCGCTGTACCGCCTCGCCGCCGCCGGGGTCAAGGTCCCGCAGCCCTACCTCTGCCACGAGGGCGTGCTGCTGATGGATCTGGTGACCGATGCCGACGGCCATCCGGCGCCGCGGCTCAATGACATCGAACTGTCCGTCGAGCAGGCGCTGGAATTCCATGCCGGGCTGCTCGGCCAGGTGGTGCGCATGCTCTGCGCCGGGATCATCCACGGCGACCTTTCCGAATACAACATCCTGGTTGGCGCCGACGGCCCGGTCATCATCGACCTGCCGCAGGCCGTCGACGCCGCGGGCAACAGCAATGCCGGCGCCATGCTGGAACGCGACGTCGCCAACCTCGCCGGCTACTTCGGCCGTTTCGCGCCCGAGCTGCTCGACAGCCAATACGGCAAGGAGATCTGGCGCCTCTACGAAGCCGGCAGCCTGACGCTGGAGAGCGTACTGACGGGCCGCATCGAGGTCGAGCAGCGCATCGCCGACGTCGACGCGGTGCTCGAAGAGGTCAAGCTGGCCCTGCAGGCCGAAGAACGCCGGCGCCTGTATCAGCAGGCCGCCTGAGCGCCGTAGCGCCAGCGGCAACTCCTGAGGCCTGCCTCATGACCGCTACCGCCGATCGCCACACCGAGATCGTCGCCGCCACCCGCAACTGGCTGGAGCGCGCGGTCATCGGGCTCAATCTGTGTCCCTTCGCCAAGGCGGTGCACGTCAAGGGGCAGGTGCGTTATGTGGTCAGCACGGCGCAGACGGACTGTGCCCTGCTCGACGATCTCGAACGCGAGCTGAGCTTTCTCGCCGACGCGGCACCGGAAGCCGTCGACACTACCTTGCTGATCACGCCCGACGTCCTCACCGATTTTGCGGCTTTCACCGATTTTCTCGATCTGGCCGAAGTGGTACTGCGTAACCAGGGCCTGGCCGGCACCCTGCAGATTGCCAGCTTTCATCCCGACTACGTCTTTGCCGATGCGCTCCCCGAGGACATCGCCAACTACACCAACCGCGCGCCCTACCCGACGCTGCACCTGATTCGCGAAGCCAGCCTGGCCCGCGCCACGGCGGCCTTTCCCGATGCCGCCGACATCTACCGGCGCAATATCGAAACCCTGCAAAAACTGGGGATCGAAGGCTGGCGCGCGCTGGCTGTGGACGCCGCGGCCAGGCCGAAGCCATAATTGCCCTCATGCACGCCGCAACCGCATTCACGCTGCGCGAGGACGAGGTCGAGATCACCGCGATCCGCGCCCAGGGTGCGGGCGGGCAGAATGTCAACAAGGTGTCCAACGCGGTGCATCTGCGCTTCGATATCCGCGCCTCCTCGCTGCCCGAGGAAATCAAGGCCCGCCTGTTGCAGTTCAAGGATCAGCGCATCAGCGCCGACGGCGTGGTGGTGATCAAGGCGCAGCAGTACCGCAGCCTGGAGCGCAACAGCTTCGCCGCCATGGCGCGTTTGCGCGAGCTGATCGCCGCCGCCGCCTTCGTGCCGCCGCCGCGCCGCGCCACCAAACCGACGCGCAGTTCGCAGCAGCGCCGCGTCGACAGCAAGGTCCTGCGCGGCAAGCAGAAGGCCCTGCGCGGCCGCGTCGGCGACAGCTGATCGCCGCCGGCGGGATTCGGTTCAGGGCGCGGTCAGGTCCTCGATCAGTTGCCGCAATGCCGCCACTTCGGCTTCGAGCGCGGCGACGCGCTGTTCCAACTGGCCGAAACGGCCGCTCGCCGCCGACCCCGGCGCCGCGCTCTCCCCGGCGCCCGCCATGTCTTCAGGCAGTTCGCCGCTGAACAAGTGGGCATAGCGCGATTCGCGCTTGCCCGGTTCGCGCGCCAGGCGCTGCACGTAGGGGCCGTCCTCGCGCCGCGCGAGCTGGTCCAGCACCGCCTCGACTTCCGTCACGTCGCCGAAGCGGCACAGCCGCGCCGTGTGGCTGCGCAGTTCGCCCGGCGTCTGCGGGCCGCGCAGGAACAGCTCGCAGACGATGCCGAGTTCCTGCGGGGTGAACTTCAGCGTGCCGTAATTGGTATTGCAGAAGCGGTGCTGGAACTTCGGCACCCGGCTGCCGAAGCCGCCCTGCTCATTGACGAAGAACTTCCTGATCAGGCCGTCGACCACCTGCTGCACCTCGGTCTCGTCGAGGTCGAGCACCGGGTCGCGGTTGCTGCGCTGGTTGCAGGCATTGGTCAGCGCGTTGAGCGACAGCGGATACTGCTCGGGCGTGGTGATTTCCTTTTCGATCAGGCAGCCGATGACGCGGGTTTCGTGCAGCGTCAGCTCAATGTTCATGGCATGGCTCCGCCGCGCCCAGGGTCGGATAGTCCGTGTAGCCGGCCGGCCCCGGACTGTAGAAGGTCGCCGCGATCGGCTTGTTCAGCGCCGCGCCGGCCCGGACCCGCGCCGGCAGGTCGGGATTGGCCAGGAAGCCGCTGCCGAAGGCCACCGCATCGACCTTGCCCGCGGCGATCGCCTGGTTTGCCTCGGCGGCCGTGTAGCCCATGTTGGCGACCAGCACGCCGCGGTAGTTGGCGCGGATCGGCGTCATCACGTCGCCGCTTTGCTGGCCGAAGAAATCGCCGCGCATGGCGTGCACATAGGCCAGTTTGAAATCGTTGAGGCGGCCGGCCAGCCAGGCCGCGAGCCCGACCGGGTCGCTGTCGATCATGCTGTTGTAGCTGTTGAGCGGCGAAATGCGCAGGCCGACCCGATCGCTGCCCCAGACCGCGCTGACGGCCTCGATCACCTCGAACATCAGCCGCGCCCGGTTCTCGCGCGAGCCCCCGTAAGGGCCGCCGCGCCGGTTGGCGCCGTCGCGCAGGAATTCGTCGAGCAGGTAGCCGTTGGCGCCATGCACCTCGACCCCGTCGAAGCCGGCGGCAAGGGCGTTCGCGGCTGCCGTCCCGAAGCCGGCGACGATGGCCGGCAGTTCATCGTCGCGCAGTTCGCGCGGTATGACATAGGGCTGCTTACCCTGTGGGGTGTGCACCTCGTCGCCGGTGATCGCGATCGCGCTGGGCGCCACCGGTTGCGCGCCACCGTTGAGCAGCGGATGGCAGGCGCGCCCGCCGTGCCAGAGCTGCAGAAAGATGCGGCCGCCGGCGGCATGCACGGCATCGGTGCTCAGCTTCCAGCCCGCGACCTGGGCGGCAGAGTAGATGCCCGGCTCGTGCCAGAAGGCCGAATTGCCCGCCATGGCCATGGTGGCTTCGGCGATGATCAGTCCGGCACTCGCGCGCTGCGCATAGTATTCGGCCATCAGGGCGTTCGGCAGATGGTCGGCGCCGGCCCGGCAGCGCGTCAGCGGCGCCATGAATATGCGGTTCGGCACGGTGCTCGCGCCAAGCTGGAGCGGGCTGAACAAGTCGGTCATGGTCAGGGGTCTCTGCGTATGGAATGGGCTCGATACTAGCGCAAGCGCCAGGCGATGCCGCTAAACTCGGCGCATGGTCGACACGCGATTCATAAACCGCTACAACTTTGGGTCTTCTCGGAATAGTGTGGGTGAAATCGCATGACGATCAGATCGCGGGGGCGGATTGGCATGGGGTGCGGGATTGACGGCGGCGGCGGTCATGGCAAGAATTCGCCATGGCTACCACACCCAAACGCAAGCGTCTGC
>JBDRPN010000041.1:0-158140 GCA_043826925.1 Pseudomonadota bacterium | reverse complement strand
TTCCCTTCCCGAACAGGACCGTGAAACGAGACCGCGCCGATGATATTGCACTTCACCGTGTGAGAAAGTAGGTCAACGCCAGACTCCCCATAAAAACCCCCTCCGGATTGCCGGCAGGGGGTTTTTGCTTTGGGCAGTATGGAATTCGCTTCGTGTATTCAATCACGGATTTCCCGTGAAAAATTGCTGTTGCCGCCTGCTAAAATAGTCCCATGAAAACAAGCTTTCTGGAGTTTGAACAGCCGATCGCGGAACTTGAAGCCAAGATTGAGCAACTGCGTTTCGTGCAGGACGATTCGGCAGTCGACATTTCCGAGGAGATTTCCCGCCTCGACGCAAAGAGTCAAAGCCTCACCAAAGACATCTACGCGAAGCTCACCCCATGGCAATGCGCTCTGGTAGCGCGACATCCGCAGCGGCCCTATACGCTGGACTATCTGCAACTGGTCTTCACCGACTTTCAGGAACTACACGGCGACCGCAATTACGCCGACGATCACGCGATTGTCGGCGGCTTGGCCCGCTTCAACGGACAATCGTGCATGGTGATTGGCCACCAGAAGGGTCGTGACACGAAGGAAAAGATTCATCGCAATTTCGGCATGCCACGCCCCGAGGGATATAGAAAGGCGCTACGCCTGATGCGGCTGGCCGAAAAGTTCGGACTTCCGATTTTCACCTTTGTCGATACCCCAGGGGCATATCCTGGCATTGACGCAGAAGAGCGAGGCCAGTCGGAGGCGATCGGCCGCAACCTGGCGGTCATGACCGAGTTGAAGGTTCCATTGATTGCCACGGTGATCGGTGAGGGTGGCTCCGGCGGGGCCCTTGCAATCGCCGTTGCCGATGTAGTTGCCATGCTTCAGTACTCGACGTATTCCGTGATCTCTCCCGAAGGATGTGCGTCAATTCTTTGGAAAAGTGCCGAGCGTGCCGGCGACGCGGCCGAGACGATGGGCATTACGGCACCTCGCCTCAAATCTCTGGGTTTGATCGATCGCATCATCAACGAGCCGGTCGGCGGCGCCCATCGCGACTATCGCCTTATTGCGCAGAATGTCAAAAAATCTCTGCAGGAAGCACTCAAGCAGCTTGCCGGTTTGTCGTCAAGCGAGCTCATCGAGCGGCGCTTCGATCGTCTGATGAGTTATGGCCGCTTCAAGGAACAGGCCATTCACTGAGGCCGTCTTGCAGGCTGTCGCCGCCTGTCTTTTCCGGTACGTCCGACAGAATCAGTCCCTCGTCGTGGCCTATTCCGGTGGACTCGATTCGACCGTGCTGCTACATGCCGCAAATCGCTTGGCGGGAGGGGTCAGTTGCGATTTATCGGCGCTTCACGTTCATCATGGGCTCAGCGCGAATGCCGATGCCTGGGCCGAATCCTGCACGAGCGTCTGTCGGGCGCTGGACATTCCGCTTACGGTGATTCAGGTCGACGTGCCGCGTTGCAGCGGCGAGGGCATCGAGGCTGCGGCGCGCCGTGTTCGCCATCAGGCTTTCGACGCGGCTCCTGCCGACTGGATTCTTCTTGCCCACCACGCCGACGACCAGGCGGAAACAGTGTTGCATAACCTGCTACGCGGTGCCGGCGTGCGTGGTGCGGCGGCGATGCCGGAGGTGCGCGGACGCCAGATCCGACCCCTTCTGGGGCTCCGACGCGCGAATTTGCTCACGTACGCGAAACGCCATCGATTGACATGGATCGATGACGAGAGCAACACCGACACGCGGTTTACAAGAAATTTCCTGCGACGTGAAATTCTTCCGGCCATTTCTTCGCGTTTTCCGCGCGCAAGCGAGCACCTTGCGGCTGCAGCAGGCCTTTTCGGCGAGGCCGACTCCTTGCTCGATGATCTGGCCCGCCTGGATCTTGGAGAGAGTCCCGCCGAATTTCCCCTGCCGCGGAAGCTATTTACGCAGATGCCCGACTCCCGCGCCAGAAATCTGTTGCGGGCCATGCTGAAATGGCACCATGTTCAGCCGCCGGACGCGGCACGACTCGCAGAGTTCGTGCGTCAGTTACTGACCGCGGGCAGTGATCGGCATCCGCGCATCGACCTCGAGCGCTATTCGCTGTGGTGCGAGGCAGGCAAGCTGCATTTCAGAAACCTGGTTTAGTAGTCCTGGGCGTCGCCGAGCACACCCAGGACTTGTGACAACTCGACCGCTGATCGCACCTGCATCTTCTCAAATATGTGTGATCGATGGACCTCGACAGTGCGCATCGCTATATTGAGTTCGTCGGCAATCACCTTGTTCAGCTTGCCTGCGAGGATTCTCTGCATCACATCTTGTTCGCGCTGAGTCAGGGTTGCCAGCTTTTGCCGCAGCATCAGCATTGCGCCATCTCGGGCGCAGCGTTTCGCGTCGTGCTTGATGGCAGCCAGCACCGTGTCTACCAGCGCGTTGTCATCGTACGGCTTCTCAATGAAATCGAAGGCGCCATCCTTCACAGCCTGAACCGCCATCGGTACATCACCGTGCCCCGTCAGAAAAATCACCGGCAGGCGGCAATGCAAGGCTCGTAATCGATCGAACAGTTCGATTCCGTTCATGCCAGGCATCCGTACATCGAGAAGCAGGCAGCCACTGAGATCGCGGCAGGCAACAGCAAGAAACCGCTCGGCGGACTCCCATGTTTGCGACGGTACGGCGCGCGAGCGCAATAGCCATTGCAGCGCGTCCCGAACCGCCGGATCATCGTCGACGATGTGCGCGGGCGCACTGTTCATTGCGGAGCCATGGGTAGCAGAATGCGGAACACCGTTCCTCCTCCCGGGTTGGCCTCAAAAGTGAGGCGCCCTCGATGATTCTCCATCACCGAGCGGCAGATTGCCAGTCCCATGCCCATGCCTTCGGGCTTGGTCGTAAATAGCGGATCAAACAGTTTGTCGGCAACGTCAGCGTCAATTCCGCACCCACGGTCGGCGACCGTAAGCAGTGCATAGCTGTCGGCGCAGGCCAGTTTGATGGAAATCAGTCTTTGGTCGAAAGCGGTATTTCGCATTGACTCGATCGCATTGCGTAAGATATTGAACAGCGCTTGCTCCAGGAGTAACGGGTCGCCTTCCACGAGTATCGGCGCGTTCAGGTCCAATGTAATGCGGATGCCTTTTTGGCGGAGGTCGGCTTCGATCAGCGAAAGAGCGGCATCCACACGTTCTTCGAGATGCAGTAGCTCAAAGCGGTTCTCGCTTCTGCGCGCCAGGGAGTAGATACGCCGAACGACCCGCCCAGCACGCCGCGCCTGTTCCACCGCCTTGTCCAGTGCTGGCATCACTTCTGTCGCCGGTGCCCGGCTGCGCAGCAGATTGACCGCTGCGGTGCAGTAGCTCGAGATTGCTGCCAGCGGTTGATTCAGCTCATGTGCAATGCTTGAAGCCATTTCGCCCATGGCGACCAGCCGTGCCGTGGATTGCAGGCGGTCCTGTTGCTGGCGCGCGCGTTCCGCCGCCTGCTTTCGCTCCGTGATATCCACCATCGACCCCATCCAGCCCGAGTGCTGTCCATGGGCATCAATCAATGGGGCTTCATGAATCAGCACATCGATTACTTCGCCGTTGCGGTGCTTGAACTTGAGTTCGAAGCCTTCTACCGGTCCATCCCCGGCGAGGACGCGGTCGTGAATTGCCTGTGTTTCGTCCATATAGTCGTCCGCCCAGTAGGGCATCGGGGGACGCCGGCCGATCAATTCCGTCGCGGGCAAGCCAACCATGCGACAGAAGGCCGGATTGACGTAAATGATTTCACCGTCGAGATTGCGGGCGCGCATTCCGGTGTCGAGAGAGTCCTCCATCGCCTTGCGGAAGGCATGCTCCTGGCGTAGCTGCTCCTCCACGGCCTGGCGGCGCAGCACATGGCGCCGCAGTGCCCAAAAATTCCAAAGCACCATCATGGCTAGCACGACCAGCGAGGCTGACAGAACCATGCTGGCCATGGGGCGTGGCGCATGATAGGGTACCGCGTGCAGGGCCAGCCCCCATCCAGGCGGATCAAACGACACCTGATAATCTTCCTCGGTAACGTCGGACTCAATTTTTGAACGTGCGCCCAACACCTTGCCAGTGTCCCCGATGATGCTGATTCGATAGCGCTCGGCCAGCCACCAGGGTACGCTGTCGCCAAGAATATCCCGAATTCGGTAGACACCGACCGCGACGCCGACGATCCGGCCCTCGCGCGAGACCGGTACGTGCACTTCAAACTGCCAGTCGTTCGTATAGAACGGATAGGCCGAACTGTAAACGGGCTTACCCAGGGATTGCGCCAGCCGGAAACTTTGCCTTGAAGGCAGTCCAGCGGCCGCTTCGCCCGCCAGACTTGGATCCATCGTGGTGGGGTGGGCCTGCCGAATATTTCCGTCCACATCCAGCCAGATCAGCTGCCGGAGCCCGCTCTCGAAGCCGAACAGCGTGCGCGCAAAGGACTCGAAGCCCTTTGCACTGGCCGTATGCGCCAGATCGATACGTCCGAGCAACTCCTCGTTTCGTGTCAAATGAAAACGCAGGTTCTGTTCCAGCCAGAGCACGTCGCTGATTAGCGTGGTGCGTCGTTCCTCCCGATCGGCTCGATCGGACATCCACAGCAGGAGGGCAACCCCGCCGACGAAGAGGATAAATGGCAGGCGTGACATTATCCAAAGCCAGCGCGAGCGGCTGAAGCGTTCCGTGAAGGGAGACGGTGTCGGAGACTCCATCTGTGGATGTTAGCGCGACGGACCGGCTCCGGTAGATGTCTGCGGAAATCCACAATAGGCAAAGCAACTGCACGTGAGCAAAATTCACGACACCGCTGCGTTTGGAGTGGTAGCCTTATGCATACAACTTTGTTCTGGAGGATTAAAAAATGAAAATTCGTACCGTATTCGTTGGTTTGGTGGCCGCCACGTTCTCGATGTTGGCTATGGCTCAGGCGCCGATCGTGATCAAGTTCAGCCATGTCGTCGCCGCCGACACGCCCAAAGGCAAGGGCTCCGAGTACTTTGCAAAGCGGGCTGCCGAGCTGACCAAGGGCAAAGTCAAGGTCGAGGTGTATGCCAACTCGACGCTTTACAAGGACAAGGAGGAAATGGAGGCGTTGCAGCTTGGCGCGGTGCAGATGCTTGCGCCCTCGCTGGCGAAATTCGGTCCGCTCGGCGCCAAGGAGTTCGAACTGTTCGATCTGCCCTATCTGTTCGACAGCTACAAGGAACTGCACGCGGTGACGACGGGTCCGGTTGGCAAGGCCTTGTTCAAGAAGCTCGAAACCAAGGGGCTGGTCGGACTGGCTTACTGGGACAATGGCTTCAAGGTGATGAGCGCCAACAAGCCGATCAGGATGCCGGATGACTACAAGGGCCTCAAGATGCGCATCCAGTCGTCCAATGTGCTCGACGCGCAAATGCGGTCCGTCGGCGCTATTCCGCAGAAGATGGCCTTCTCCGAGGTCTATCAGGCGCTACAGACCGGGGTGGTCGATGGTACTGAAAACCCGCCATCCAACCTCTATACGCAGAAGATGCATGAGGTGCAGAAGTATGTCGCGATGACCAATCATGGTTACCTCGGCTATGCCGTGATCACCAACAAGAAGTTCTGGGACGGGCTGCCGGCGGATGTGCGTAGCGCCCTCGAGGCTGCAATGGCTGACGCGACGAAGTACGCCAACTCAATCGCGCAGGAAGAGAACGACAAGGCTATGGCCGAAGTTCGCAAGTCGGGCAAGAGCGAAATTCTGGTTCCGACCGCCGAGCAGAAGACAGCCATGAAGAAGGCCATGGTCAAGGTGCATCAACAGATGGCCGACCGTATCGGCAAGGAGAACATTGACGCGGTGTACAAGACCACCGGCTTCGATCCATCCAAGCTCTGATCAAACAGGCGGAATGTGGGGGCTACGGCCCCCACAGTTTTATATGGGGGCACAAAGCCATGAAGTATCTTGATCACCTGGAGGAATGGATCATTACCTTCCTCATCGGTGCGGCGACGCTGATCATTTTCGTTGCGGTGATGCATCGCTATGCGGCCGGTTTTTCAATTCCGGTGGTCCAGGATTGGCTGATCAAGCTGGACCTGAGCTGGGCGCAGGAACTGTGCATCATCATGTTCGTCTGGATGGCCAAGTTCGGCGCCGCCTATGGTGTGAGGACCGGCATTCACGTCGGCGTCGATGTGCTGATCAACAGCCTGTCGGGTCGGATAAGGGCCAAGTTCATCGTCTTCGGCCTGCTGGCCGGGGCATTGTTCACCGGCATCATCGCTACCCTCGGGGCGCATTTCATCTGGGAGAACGGCGCCCACTACGCGGTCTTCAACATGCTCGGCATTGCCGGCGAGGAGTTGTACGCCGGCCCGACCACACCCGATCTGGAATGGCCGACCTGGATTGTGTATTCGGCAATTCCGCTGGGATCTTCCCTGATGTGTTTCCGTTTTCTCCAGGTAACCGTGAGCTTCATCAAGACCGGCGAGCTGCCGCATCACGATCACGGCCATGTTGACGGTATTGAGGAAGACGCAATTCCGATCGCAGTGAACCCTTACAACATGGATGACGACCTGCACATGCGCGACCTGAAGTACAAGCAGCGCCATCCTGAGCCGAAAGTTGGTGCTGACGGCACGGCGGATAGCGACAAAGGGGACGCCAAATGAGCGCCCTGATCATCTTTGCGCTGCTCACCTTCCTGATGCTGTCCGGAATGCCGGTCTCCATCTCGCTCGGCTTGACGGTGCTGACCTTCCTGTTCGCTTTTACCAGTACGCCGCTCGAGGCCGTTGCGCTCAAGCTATTCACCGGTATCGAGAAGTTCGAGATCATGGCGATTCCGTTCTTCATCCTCGCCGGCAATTTCCTGACCCATGGCGGGGTGGCAAAGCGCATGATCTACTTCGCGACCTCGATGGTCGGTCATCTGCGTGGCGGCCTGGGTTTGAGCGCGGTGTTCGCCTGTGCGTTGTTTGCCGCCGTGTCCGGTTCCTCGCCGGCCACCGTGGTGGCGATCGGCTCGATCCTGCTGCCGGCCATGGTCAGGGCAGGCTACCCGAAGAAGTTCGGTGTCGGCGTAATCGCCTCGTCCGGCGGCCTCGGCATCCTGATCCCGCCGTCGATCGTCATGGTGATGTATGCCGTGTCGACCAACAGTTCGATTGGCGCGCTGTTCATGGCGGGTGTGGTTCCCGGTCTGCTGCTGGCCTTGTTCCTCGGCTTCACCACCTGGTATCAGGCGAAAAAGGGCAACTACCCGCGAGAGGAACCGCTTTCATGGGCCCAGCGCTGGGATGCCTTCCGCAAGGCGATCTGGGGTTTGCTGCTGATCGTGGTGGTCATGGGCGGCATCTATAGTGGACTGTTCACCCCCACCGAGGCGGCGGCGATGAGCGCCGTATACGCATTCTTCATCGCGGTGTTCGTCTATAAGGACCTGGGGATGAAAGATGTACCTCGCGTTTTGCTCAACTCGGCGAACATGAGCGCGATGCTGCTCTACATCATCACCAATGCGGTGCTGTTCTCCTTCATCCTGACCAACGAGCAGATTCCACAGGGCATTGCCGACTGGCTGACGCACTCAGGGGTCGGCATGGTCGGCTTCCTGATCGCGGTGAACATCCTGCTGCTGGTCATGGGCAGCTTCATGGAGCCTTCGTCGATCATCCTGATCACGGCCCCGATTCTGTTCCCGATTGCGACCAAGCTGGGCATCGACCCGATCCATTTCGGCGTGATGATCACAGTGAACATGGAGATCGGCATGATCACCCCGCCCGTCGGCCTGAATCTGTATGTGGCAAGCGGTGTCGCCAAGATGGGCCTGACCGACTGCTCCAAGGCGGTCTGGCCCTGGCTGTTCACAATGCTGGCGTATCTCATGGTGATCACCTATGTGCCCGCCATCTCGACCTGGCTGCCCAAGACACTGGGCATGATGTAGCTATCCAGGTTCGCAGCGACAAAGGCCCGGCAATGCCGGGCCTTTGCTTTTTATATTCGGCAAGTCACTGGTTTTCATTGGTATCAGTCTGTACTGAGACTCCAATCTGCCTGGTTTTGTCGCTCTGGCCCCGCTGCCGGCCCGGTTCCGGGCAGGAAACTGAGCTAAAATATCAAGTTAGTTTTTTGTCTGACAAAGACTTGTAGTTCAACCTGTTCTGGAGAAAGTAATGGCTGTCGAACGCACCCTGTCGATCATCAAACCCGATGCAGTTGCAAAGAACGTGATTGGCAAGATTTATTCCCGCTTCGAGACGAACGGTCTCAAGATCGTCGCCGCGCGCATGATTCATCTCTCGCGCCAGGAGGCCGAAGGATTCTATGCCGTACACAAGGCGCGTCCCTTCTTCAAGGACCTGGTCGAATTCATGATTTCAGGTCCGGTCATGGTTCAGGTCCTGGAAGGCGAAGGTGCCATTGCCAAGAACCGCGACCTGATGGGCGCCACCGATCCGAAGAAGGCCGAGGCCGGCACCATCCGCGCCGATTTTGCCGACAGCATCGATGCCAATGCCGTGCACGGCTCCGACGCGGCGGAAACCGCCGCCGTCGAGATCGCCTATTTCTTCCCGGCGCTGAACGTCTACTCGCGTTAAATTGCAATGACCGTCAACCTCCTCGATTTCGATGCCGAAGGCCTGACAGCCTGGTTCGCGCAGCAGGGCGAAAAGCCCTTCCGCGCACGCCAGGTGCTGCGCTGGATGCATCATTTCGGGGAGAGCGACTTCAATGCGATGACCGACATCGCCAAGTCGCTGCGCGAGAAACTCCTCGCAACCGCCACCGTATCGCCACCGCCAACTATCAGCGACAAGCTGTCGGATGACGGCACGCGCAAGTTTCTGTTCGACGTCGGCAACCGCAACGCGGTGGAAACCGTTTTCATCCCCGAGGATGACCGCGGCACGCTCTGCATTTCGTCCCAGGCCGGTTGCGCGCTCGAGTGCGCCTTCTGCTCCACCGGTCGCCAGGGTTTCAACCGCAACCTCACCACCGCCGAGATCATCGGCCAGTTGTGGCAGGCCAATCGTGCGCTGGGGCGCGATCCGGCGAGCGGCAACTGCGGCGAGCGCATCATCAGCAATGTCGTTCTGATGGGCATGGGCGAACCCCTGGCCAACTTTGACAATCTGGTGCCGGCGCTGCGCCTGATGCTCGACGACAACGCCTACGGCCTGTCGCGGCGGCGCGTCACGGTATCGACTTCCGGCATCGTGCCGGCCATGGATCGCCTGGCCGAGGCATGTCCGGTCGCTCTGGCCGTGTCCCTGCATGCGCCGACTGACGGCCTGCGCGACAAGCTGGTGCCGATCAACCGCAAGTATCCGCTGGCCGAGCTCATGGCCGCATGCCAGCGTTATTTGCTGCATGCACCGCGCGACTTCATCACCTTCGAATACGTGATGCTCGATGGCGTCAATGACAGCGATACCGATGCGCGCGCATTGTTGCATCTGGTGCGCGACGTTCCCTGCAAGTTCAACCTGATTCCGTTCAATCCCTTCCCGGCTTCCGGCTTACATCGCTCTTCGGCCGAACGGGTCCGGCGCTTCGCCTCCATTCTTATCAATGGCGGCATCGTCACCACGACGCGCAAGACGCGCGGTGACGACATCGATGCAGCTTGCGGGCAACTCGCCGGCAAGGTGCAGGACAAGTCGCGGCGCGTACTGCGAGCCGCGGCCTCCGATACCCGCACCACTGCCGGAGTCGAACTGCACCCATGAACAAGACCCTAGTCGCGATTTGGACGGCACTGCTGCTGGCCGGCTGCACGGCAACCGGGGGCGGTTCCGGCCAGGGTGCGCAACAGGCGGTTTCCGCTCAGCCGGCGGAAAACGAGCAACAGCAGCGCGCCAAGGTGCATACCGAACTCGGGTCCTTGTACATGCTCGATGGTCGATCCGCGATTGCACTCGAGGAAGCGCGGATTGCGCTTTCGGCCGATCCCAATTACGCACCGGCATACAATCTGCTGGGCCTCACGCACATGGTGCTCAATGAAACCCGGCTGGCCGAGGAAAATTTTCAGAAGGCCCTGAGCCTGGCGCCAGGCGATCCGGAAATCAGCAACAACTATGGCTGGTTCCTTTGTCAGAGCGGCCGCGAGCAACTTTCAATAAGCCATTTCATGGCAGCAGCCCAGAATCCGCTGTACACGACACCGACCAAGCCCTACACCAATGCCGGCATATGCTCGCTGCGCCTGAAGCAGGACAAGGCGGCCGAAGACTATCTGCTGACCGCGTTGCGCCTGTCGCCGACCAACACCCAGGCGCTGTTTTGGCTGGCCGATATCGCCTATCGCACAGGGCGCCATTCCGAGGCACGGCAGTGGACCACGGATATCGAGAAAATGATGGAACCCACTGCCGAGGTGATCTGGCTCGCTTTGCGTATCGAGCGCAAACTGGGCAATCGCGAGGCGGAGGCTCGCTATGCAACGCAATTGCGGCGCCGGTTCCTCGGTTCGCCGGAACAGCGTTTGTTGGCGCAGGGGCAATATGACTGAAGCGCGGGCGCTTGAGGGCCTGGACACCGAACCGACAGCGTTGGACGAGGTGAAGCTTGCCGAGTCGCTGGAGTCGAACACGCCGGGGTCCGTGCTGCGCCGTGCGCGTGAGTCGCGCGGTCAGTCGGTTGCCGATGTCGTGCAAGTGATACGCTTCAGTGCGCGGCAAATCGAGGCACTCGAGCGGGATGACTATGCCAGCCTGCCGGGTTCGACTGCGGTGCGCGGCCTGGTGCGCAACTATGCCAAGTTTCTCAAGCTCGATGCAGCACCCTTGCTCGCCCAGCTTGATCCGGCCGTGCCGGTGCCCGAGGCCGATGTGCGCCCGCCCACCAATATGGGCGAGGCCGAGCATTCGAATTTCGTCGAGCAGATTCCCCCCAAGCTCATCGCTGTCGGCGTCCTTTTCGTCGCGCTGGTGCTGACCGCCTATTGGTACTTGAACTTGGCGGGCAACGAGGGCTTGACGCTGCGCCTGCTCGGCACGGACGGCGGTGGTGCCGTTGCCCCGCCCAGTCCGCTTGCTGCCCCAACTCCGGCACCGATCGCCGAACCGGTCGCCGAACCGGTCGCCGCGCCGGCACCCGCGCCCGGGAATCAGTCCGAAAGCTCCGGCGTCGTGTCGGGTGCGCCGTCGTCCGGCGGCCTGCGGGTTGAATTCGATGATCGTTCCTGGATCGAGATTCGCGACGCGACACAAAAGATCGTGTATGTCGGCGAGTACCCGGCGGGTACGCGACAGAACGTCGAAGGCAAGGCGCCGTTCCAGGTCTGGATCGGCAAGGCCTCAGGTGTTCGCCTGTACATGGGCGAGCGCAGCATCGATCTCAAACCGCATACCCGCGAAGAAGTCGCCCGGTTCAGCCTGGAATGAGCATGCAGTCAAGAGAGTCGACCGCGCGGCGCGCGAGCCGTCTTGCCACGGTGGGAACAGTTGGCGTTGGCGGCACGGCGCCGATCGTGATCCAGTCGATGACCAACACCGATACCGAGGACGTATTCGCCACTTCGATGCAGGTGGCGCAACTGGCGCGCGCCGGCTCGGAACTGGTGCGCATCACGGTCAATACGCGCGAAGCCGCCGCTGCGGTGCCGAAGATCCGCGAGCGCCTGGCGCAGATGAATGTCGACGTGCCGCTGATCGGCGATTTTCATTTCAATGGCCACAAGCTGCTGACCGAGCACCCGGCCTGTGCCGAGGCCCTGGCCAAGCTGCGCATCAATCCCGGCAACGTCGGCAAGGGCGCCCGGCGCGACGAGCAGTTCGCGCAGTTGATCGAAATCGCCTGCAGGTTCGACAAGCCGATTCGCATCGGCGTGAATTGGGGCAGCCTCGATCAGATCCTGCTGGCCCGCATCATGGACGAGAACGCCAGGCGTCCCGAGCCGAAGGATGCCACCGAAATCATGCGCGAGGCGATGGTCACCTCCGCCCTGGAGTCGGCGGCGCAGGCCGAGCAAGTCGGACTGGCCGGCAACCGCATCGTGCTTTCGTGCAAGGTCTCTGGCGTGCAGGACCTGATCGCGATTTACCGCGAACTGGCAGCGCGCTGCGACTACCCGCTGCATCTGGGACTGACCGAAGCCGGCATGGGCAGCAAGGGCATCGTCGCCTCCACGGCGGCGCTCAGCGTGCTGTTGCAGGAAGGCATCGGCGATACGATACGCGTATCGCTGACGCCGGAACCGAACGGCGATCGCACGCGCGAAGTCATCGTCGCCCAGGAAATCCTGCAGACCATGGGCCTGCGTGCCTTCACGCCACTCGTGGCGGCCTGTCCCGGTTGCGGACGCACCACCAGCACGGTGTTCCAGGAGCTGGCGCAGGACATCCAGAGCTATGTGCGGGAACGCATGCCGGAATGGCGCCTGACGCGCGTCGGCGTCGAGAACATGACGCTGGCCGTGATGGGCTGCGTGGTCAATGGTCCCGGCGAAAGCAAGCACGCCAGCATCGGCATCTCGCTGCCCGGCACCGGCGAAGCGCCGGTGGCGCCCGTGTATGTCGACGGCGAACGCGTCATCACGCTGCGCGGCGACAATATCGCCGCCGAGTTCCGCCAGATCGTCGACGACTATGTGGCAAGAACTTACCCTGAAAGAGCCAGTCATTGATCGCGTCGGGCACTGATTTCCCGTGCCTGCCGGCTAAACCAACATGAGCCAGACACTGCAAGCCATCCGCGGCATGAATGACATCCTGCCGGTCGACGCCGAACTCTGGGAGCAGTTCGAGGAAGCCGTGCGCGACTGGTTGCGCGCTTATGGCTACCGCCCGATCCGTATGCCCATGGTGGAGCCGACGCCGCTGTTCGCGCGAGCCATCGGTGCCGTGACCGACATCGTCGAGAAGGAAATGTATTCCTTCGAGGATGCGCTGAACGGCGAAAGCCTCACTTTGCGTCCCGAAGGCACGGCGTCCTGCGTGCGCGCCGTGCTGCAGCACAATCTGCTCTACGATGGCCCCAAGCGGCTGTGGTACATGGGGCCGATGTTCCGCCACGAACGCCCGCAGAAGGGCCGCTACCGCCAGTTCCATCAGGTGGGCGTGGAGGCCATGGGCTTTGCCGGCCCCGACATCGACGCCGAGCAGATCGCGATGTGCGCGCGTTTGTGGGACGACCTCGGGCTCGATGGCATCCGGCTCGAAATCAACTCGCTCGGTCAGAGCGACGAGCGCGCACGCCATCGTGCCGACCTACTGGCCTATCTCGAAGCTCACCACGACCAGCTCGATGCCGATGCCCAACGCCGCCTGCACAGCAATCCGCTGCGCATCCTGGATACCAAGAATCCTGCCTTGCAGGCCCTGGTCGAGGCGGCACCGAAGCTGATCGACTATCTCGGCGAGGAATCGCTGAAGCACTTCGAGGGCGTGCAGCAACTGCTCAAGGATGCGGTGATTCCCTATCGCATCAACCCGCGCCTGGTGCGCGGCCTGGACTACTACAACCTCACGGTGTTCGAGTGGGTCACCGATCAGCTCGGCGCCCAAGGCACGGTCTGCGCCGGCGGCCGCTACGACGGACTGGTTGCGCAACTCGGCGGCAAGCCTGCGCCGGCCTGCGGCTTCGCCATGGGCATCGAGCGCCTGCTGGCGCTGTGGCAGGATCAGGGCCATCGCCACGAAACCCCGGCGCCCGATGCCTACCTCGTGCATCAGGGCGAGGCCGCCGGCCGCTTCGCCTTTCGCGTCGCGGAAGCCTTGCGCAGCGCCGGTTTCGCGATCCATTTGCACTGCGGTGGCGGCAGCTTCAAGTCGCAAATGAAAAAGGCCGACAGTTCCGGCGCGCAGCTCGCGCTGATAGTTGGCGATGACGAGACGGCGGCCAATGCCGTCAGCGTGAAACCGCTGCGCGCGGGCCTCGACCAGCCCGCAGCCCAGATTCGTGTGAGTTTCGACGATCTGGCCGATCATCTCGGCGATATTCTTTTCCCCCTGGAAGACGACAATGGCAACCTATGACCTGGAAGAACAGGAACAGCTCGACGAGCTGAAAACCTGGTGGACGATGTACGGCAATCTGGTGACCGGAATACTGGTCGTCGTGGCGCTGGCCGTGGCGGGATGGCAGGGCTGGAACTGGTGGCAGCGACAGCAGGCTGTCCAGGCCTCGGCGGTGTACTCCAGCCTGCAGACCGCGGCGATGCAGCGGGACGCCAAGCGTGCGCGCGAACTCGCCGGTGAATTGATCGACAAGTATTCCCTTACGGCCTATGCCGGTATGGGGGCGCTACTGGCCGCACGGGTACAGGTCGATGGGGGCGACGGGAAGAATGCCCGCGTGCAACTGGCCTGGGCGGCGGAGAATGCCAAGGATCCGGGTCTGCGCGAACTGGCCCGGCTGCGACTGGCGGCGGTGATGCTCGATGAGAAGGCTTACGACGAAGCCACGAAGCAGCTCGCCGCCGAACCGACCCCTGCATTTGGGCCGCGTTTCGCCGAATTGCGCGGCGACGTGTTCGCTGCGCAAGGCAAGATTGCCGAGGCGCGCAATGCCTATGACAACGCGCTGCAGAAATTCGACGCCTTGGCCAAGGATGACGAGGCGCGCCAGCGCGGCGGCTACAAGGAAGTGATCCAGGCCAAGCGCGACGCGCTCGGGGCGGCCAAGTGAGCGTGCCCGTGGCGCCGGTGAAGGTGCTGGCGGTGCTTGCCGCGCTGGCCTTGGGCGCCTGCTCGACGGTGGAGAAGCTGAACCCTTTCGGTTCCAGCGGAACCAAGGTCAAGCCGGCCGAACTTGCGCCAATCCAATCGACGGCGGAATTGAGGAGCGCGTGGCAGGCGAGCGTCGGCAGCGCCGGTGAGTTCGCGTTTTCGCCTGCCGTGGTGGGCGATAGCGTCTATGCGGCAGCGCGCGACGGAGCCATCGCTCGCTTCGATGGCGGCCGCCAGGTCTGGCGCATCGCCGCCGGCCAGACGATTTCCGGCGGTGTCGGCAGCGACGGCAAGCTGGTCGTGGTGGGAACACCCAAGGGCGAAGTGCTGGCCTTCGATGCAGCCACCGGTCGCGAGGCATGGAAGGCGCGCGTCAGTTCCGAAGTCCTGGCGGCGCCGGCCGTGACCGACGGGCTGGCCATCGTTCGCTCGGGCGATTCGCGCATCTTCGGTTTCGACGCGGTGGACGGCAAGCGGCGTTGGGTTTATCAACGCAGCACGCCGACGCTGTCGCTGCGCTCGAATGTGGGCGTGGTATCGGCGGGCAAAGTGACCCTGGCCGGATTCCCCGGCGGCAAGCTGGTGGCGATTGCCAACAACAACGGTGCCGCGGTGTGGGAAGTGACGGTCGCCCTGCCCAAGGGTGCGACCGAACTGGAGCGCGTTGCCGATGTCACCAGTTCCCCGGTGGTGAGCGGCAGCACGGTCTGCGCTGCAGCCTTCCAGGGGCGTGCCGCCTGCTTCGACAGCAATACCGGCAATACGATCTGGTCGCGTGAAATGTCGTCCAGCGCCGGTCTCGATATAGACAGTCGTCATGTCTATGTCACCGACGACAAGGGCGCGGTGCACGCACTGGATCGCAATAGCGGGGCCAGTGTCTGGAAACAGGACAAGCTGGCCTTGCGTGGGCTTTCGCGGCCACTGGCGCTTGGCGCCCAGGTCGCCGTCGCCGATTATCAGGGCGTGGTGCATCTGTTGCGCGGGGAAGACGGCGCCTTTGCCGCGCGCGCCACGACCGACGGCAGCGCGGTGCGTGCCGAGCCGGTGCGTTTCGGCGCCGGCTTGCTGGTGCAGACGGCGAATGGTGGCTTGTATGCGCTCGAAGCGCGTTAGTCTTTTGTATCTCCGTCACACAGATAACGCCGCGGGTGTCGGCTTAGCATGAAACCAACCCTGGTGATCGTCGGTCGGCCGAATGTCGGCAAGTCGACGCTGTTCAATCGCCTCACGCGTTCGCGCGATGCGCTGGTGGCCGATCAGCCGGGACTGACCCGGGATCGTCACTACGGGCACGGCCGTCTCGGCAACAAGCCCTATCTCGTGGTCGATACCGGCGGTTTCGAGCCGCAGGCCAAGGAAGGCATCGTGCTCGAAATGGCACGCCAGGCCGAGGCGGCGATTGCCGAAGCCGACGTGTTGATTTTCCTGGTCGACGTACGCACCGGTCTCGCGCCGCAGGACAAGGTTATCGCCGAACTGCTGCGCCGCAGCGGGCGCCCCGTGCTGCTTGCCGCAAATAAGGGCGAAGGCATGGACCGCGCGGTGGTTGCAGCCGAGTTCTATGAACTCGGCTGCGGCGATCCCTGCGTGATTTCCTCAGCTCACGGCGAAGGTGTGCGCGAATTGGTCGAGCTTGCGCTGGCGCCATTTCCCGAGCACAGCGAAGCGGACGATGCTGCGACGGGCCCTCGAGTCGCCATCGCCGGGCGCCCCAATGTCGGCAAGAGCACCTTCGTCAACACCTTGCTGGGTGAAGACCGCGTGATTGCCTTCGACATGCCGGGCACCACCCGCGATGCCATCGAGGTGCCGTTCGAACGCAATGGCCGCGCCTATACCCTGATCGATACGGCGGGACTGCGCCGCAAGGGGCGCGTGTTCGAGACCATCGAAAAGTTCTCGGTAATCAAGACCCTGCAGGCCGTCGAGGAGGCCAACGTGGTGGTGCTGATGGTCGATGCCACCCAGGAAATCTCCGACCAGGACGCGCACATCGCGGGTTTCATAATCGATGCCGGACGGGCGCTGGTGGTCGCCGTAAACAAGTGGGATGCGGTGGATAGCTACCGTCGCGAGATCATCAAGCTGGACATTGCGCGCAAGCTGAATTTCCTCGGCTTTGCCCGCGTTCATTATGTTTCCGCCCTGAAAGGTCAGGGCATCGCCGGGATATTGTCTTCGGTGGATAAGGCATACGCCGCGGCAATGGCCAAGATGTCGACCCCGAAACTCACCCGCGCGCTGATCGGCGCCGTGGAAAAACAGACGCCGCCGCGTCATGGCGCCTTCCGTCCCAAGTTGCGCTACGCCCACCAGGGCGGCAGCAATCCGCCGATCATCGTGATACACGGCAATGCGCTGGAACACATTCCGGCTTCGTATACGCGCTTTCTGGAACGTTACTTTCTCGAAGCCTTCAAGCTGCAGGGCACGCCGCTGCGCATTCAGTACAAGACAACCAAGAACCCTTACGTCGATTGACGCCTGCGTGCGCGGCGGCGTCCCTGGTGTGCAAAGCACCTGTCTGCGATGGGAAATCCCGAATACGCAGAGCCAAAGTTGGCGCTGGTGGCACGGCGACGCAAAATCGATTACAGTATTCGACTCACAAAACCAATAGACCGCAAGCGAAGTTTCAGTGAGGGCTGGCGCCAGCCTTACCGGCGTCAAGCACAGCGGCCGCAACTATAAGGATCACCCATCATGAGTAATAAAGGGCAAATGCTACAAGACCCGTTTCTGAACACTTTGCGTCGTGAACATGTTCCGGTTTCCATCTACCTCGTCAATGGCATCAAACTGCAGGGGCAGATCGAATCCTTCGACCAATATGTTGTTCTGCTCAAGAATACGGTGACCCAGATGGTATACAAACACGCCATTTCGACGGTCGTGCCTGCGCGTCCGGTTAGTTTTGCGCAGGACCCCGAAGCCGATTGACCGCAATCTGCCGCTGCCGGCGAGCGCCATGAGGCCATCGCCCTGATGTTCGAGCGTCCCGCCAGCGGCGAGAATGCGGTTCTGGTGCAACTTGATTTCGGCGAAGGCGACTTCGCCGAGCGTCTCTCAGAGTTCATACTGCTGGTCGAAAGCGCCCGTGCGCGCCCACTTGCGGCGATTTCCGGAACGCGCGCCAGGCCGGACCCCGCGCTGTTTGCCGGCAAGGGCAAGGTCGCCGAGGTCGGCGAGGCGGTGCGCCTGCATGCAGCCGATGTGGTGGTGTTCAACCATGAGTTGTCGCCCGGCCAGCAACGCAACCTCGAACGCACCCTCGAATGCCGTGTGGTCGATCGCAGCAGTCTGATTCTGGATATCTTTGCCCTGCGGGCCAAGAGCCACGAGGGCAAGCTCCAGGTCGAACTTGCCCAACTTCAGCATTTGGCGACCCGACTGGTACGAGGCTGGACCCACCTTGAGCGTCAGAAGGGCGGCATCGGCCTGCGCGGTCCGGGTGAAAAGCAACTTGAAACCGATCGCCGCCTGCTCGGCAAGCGCGTCGCCCTGCTCAAGGACCGCCTGAAGCAAATGGGACGCCAGCGTGAAGTGCGCCGCCGTGCGCGCACACGCGGCGAGGTATTGGCGATCTCGCTGGTCGGCTACACCAACGCCGGCAAAAGCACTCTGTTCAACGCCTTGACCAAGGCCGGGGCCTATGCCGCCGATCAACTCTTCGCCACGCTGGATACTACTTCGCGCCGGCTGTTTATCGAAGGTGCGGGGCCGATCGTGCTCTCCGATACTGTCGGCTTCATCCGCGATCTGCCGCATGCCCTGGTAGCGGCTTTTCAGGCCACGCTTGAGGAGACCGCGCAAGCCGACTTGCTGTTGCATGTGGTGGATGCCGCCAGTCCCGACCGCGACCAGCAGATCGAAGCGGTCGGCGCGGTATTGAAGGAGATCGGCGCGCTCGGCGTGCCGCAGATCCTGGTGTGGAACAAGCTTGACCTGACCGCGGCAAGCCCCGCGATCGAGCGTGATGACTGTGGTAACATTTCGTCCGTTCGACTCAGTGCCCGCACGGGGGCCGGGATGTCCTTGCTGCGAGAGGCACTTGCTGAAACTGCGAGTCGGCACAAGGAATTTCCCGCCGCCGCAGCCTGATGGTTCTCTGACGTACTCCTCCTTCTTTGACTACCCAATCCAAAACAACGTGATCGCCGGAATCCTCATGTCTCTCAACGACCACGGCTGGGGCAACCAGCCAGGTGGCGGCAAGCGCGGCGGCGGCAATCAAGGCCCTCCCGATCTCGAAGAACTCTGGCGCGATTTCAATCGCCGCTTGTCCGGCCTGTTTGGCAACAAGGGTGGTGGCGGCGACAGTGGCGGTGGTGATGCCGGGAACCGGATGCCGTCGATCAGCCCGAGGCAGTTCGGGGGTGGTATCGGCATTATCCTGATGCTGGTGGCCGTGGTCTGGCTGGGCAGCAGCTTCTATATTGTGGATGCTTCCCAGCGTGGCGTGGTACTCCAGTTCGGCCGCTTCAAGGAAACCACCGAGCCCGGCCTGCGCTGGCGCTTGCCGTGGCCGATCCAGAGCCATGAAATCGTCAATCTGACGGGAGTGCGCACGGTCGAAGTCGGCTATCGCGGTGCGGACAAGAACAAGGTGCTGAAAGAGGCGTTGATGCTGACCGATGACGAGAACATCGTCATGGTGCAGTTTGCCGTGCAGTACTTGCTAAAGGACCCCAAGGCCTATTTGTTCAACAATCGTCATCCCGATGATACCGTCATGCAAGCGGCGGAAACGGCGATTCGTGAGGTGGTCGGCAAGAACAAGATGGATTTCGTTCTCTACGAGGGGCGCGACCAGATTGCCGCGAATACCCAGAAGCTGATTCAGGAAATCCTCGATCGTTATGATACCGGCATTCAAGTGCTAAAGGTCAATATGCAAAGCACGCAGCCACCGGAGCAAGTGCAGGCCGCCTTCGACGATGCAGTCAAGGCTGGTCAGGACCGCGAGCGGCAGAAAAACGAGGGCCAGGCCTACGCCAATGACGTGATACCGCGTGCGCGCGGTGCGGCCTCGCGGCTGATGGAGGAGGCCACCGGCTACCGTCAGCGCATCATCGTTACCGCCGAGGGCGATGCTTCGCGCTTCAAGCAGATACTCACCGAATACAGCAAGGCGCCGGAAGTGACTCGTAGCCGGATGTATCTCGAAACCGTGCAGCAGGTCTACGCCAATACCAGCAAGGTAATGATAGATGCCAAGGGGTCGGGCAACCTGCTCTACCTGCCGCTCGACAAACTGATGCAGGCCACCGCAGCCGTTGCGGCTACACCGGCGACGGCAGAAGCGGCCGCAGTTCCGCGCGGTCTGGTATCCGGCAGCGCCGCAGCCATGCTGGATGCGCCGCCACAGACCGAGCGTTCGGCGCCGGGTGATGCGCGGGCACGCGGAAATCTTGGCTCGCGTGAACGGGGAGAACGTTGATGCAGCGCCATTTGTCGTTTGTCGCTTCTTTCATTTTCGGCCTCCTGGCGTTGTTTGCGATGACGATTTTTACGGTCGACCAGCGTCAGTTTGCGATCATTTTCCAACTCGGCGAGATCAAGGAAGTCATTTCCGAACCGGGCCTGGCATTTAAATGGCCATTAATTCAGAACGTGCGAATATTCGACAAGCGCATTTTGACAATGGATACCCCCGAGCCAGAGCGCTTTCTCACCGCAGAAAAGAAGCCGGTACTGGTGGATTCCTTCGTCAAATGGCGCATCCACGACGTCAGGCAGTACTACATATCTGTTAGTGGCGATGAAACTCTGGCTAGAACTCGCCTTTCGCAAACTGTAAATGCCGGCCTGCGGGAGGAGTTCGGCCGACGTACGGTGCATGACGTAGTCTCGGGCGCGCGCGACGACATCATGGTAGTGGTGAAGAAGAAGGCCGATGCGGAAATGCGTGCAATCGGTGTTGAAATCGTCGATGTGCGACTCAAACGCGTCGATCTGCCACCGGAAGTTTCGGAGTCGGTTTATCGGCGAATGGAAACCGAACGCAAACGTGTGGCCAGCGAATTGCGGGCCGAGGGTGCTGCGGAAGCCGAGAAGATCAAGGCCAACGCCGATCGCCAGCGCGAGGTGATCCTGGCCGAGGCCTATCGCGATGCACAGAAAATCAAGGGCGAGGGCGATGCCAAGGGAGCCGCGATCTACAATCGCGCCTTCGGCGAGAACCCCGAGTTCTATGCCTTCTATCGCAGTCTCGAAGCCTATCGTGGCAGCTTCAAGAACAAGAGCGACCTGATGGTCATGGAACCCAATTCCGAGTTCTTCAAGTATCTGAAGAGCAGCGGCAAGGGCAAGTGATCCGAGGCGGTACGGGTTGAAATGCTGAATACCTTGCTGCTGGCCTTCGCCCTGATGCTGGTGATCGAAGGTCTCATGCCCTTTCTCGTGCCGCGCGTCTGGCGCGATACCTTTCGCCGTGTGACTGAACTGAGCGACGGGCAGATTCGCTTCATAGGCTTGTCATCGATGCTGGTCGGCGTCGTCTTGCTCACCGTATTTCGCTGACTCACATGGCAAATCGACGCTGGCTTCTGCCCGAAGCGATAGAAGATGTGCTGCCGCACGATGCGGTTCGCATCGAGTCCCTGCGGCGCAGTCTGCTTGATGAATTTGCCCGGCACGGCTATGAGTTCGTTATCCCGCCGCTGCTTGAGTACGTCGAGTCCTTGCTGACCGGCAGCTCTCACGATCTCGATTTGCGTACCTTCAAGCTGGTGGATCAGATTTCCGGTCGCAGCATGGGTGTGCGCGCCGACATCACGCCGCAGGTCGCCCGCATCGATGCTCATCTGCTGAATCGCAGGGGCGTCACGCGGCTGTGCTATTGCGGCAGCGCGCTGCACACCCTGCCGGCGGGCTTCAATGCCACCCGCGAGCCATTGCAGATCGGGGCCGAACTATACGGCCACGGCGGCTTGGAGGCGGACATCGAGGTGATTCGTCTGCTGGCGACCTCGCTTGGGATCTGCAATATCACCGCATCGCGCTTCGATCTCGGCCACGTTGCGGTGTTCCGCGCGTTGACCCGGAGTGCGGCTCTGGCACCGCAAGCAGAGGAGGAACTGTTTGGCGCGCTGCAAGGCAAGGATGTGCCAACGGTGCGCGAACTTGTCGCCGGTCTGGCCGATCCTGTTCGTTCGGGGCTACTGGCCTTGCCCGAACTGTATGGCGACCGGCGCGTGCTCGAGCGAGCGATGCAGATCCTGCCGGCTTTGCCGGAAATTACCGCAGCCCTGTCGGATTTGCAACGACTGGCGGATGCCCTGGCCGACCTGCCCTTGAGCTTCGATCTGGCAGACTTGCGTGGTTACCATTATCACAGCGGTGTTGCCTTTGCTGCCTATTGCGCCGGCAGTGCCAGCGCCGTGGCGCTGGGCGGTCGCTATGACGATTTTGGCCGCACCTACGGCCGTGCCCGACCGGCTACCGGTTTCTCCATGGACTTGCGTGAATTGGTGCGGCTGTCGCCGGATGGTGAAGCACACGGCGCAATTCTCGCTCCATGGCCCGAGGATGACGCCTTGCACGCCGAGGCTTTGCGCCTGCGAGCGCAGGGCGAGCGCGTGGTACTGGCCCTGCCTGGTCATGAAGGGTCCTGGCGCGAAGCCGGTTGTGACCGGATTCTGGTGCGTTGCGGCGAAGGCTGGATTATTGAATCCCTGAAGGAAGACTGAAATGGCAAAAAACGTCGTAGTCGTCGGTACCCAATGGGGCGACGAGGGCAAGGGCAAGATCGTCGATTGGCTGACTGATCACTCGCAAGGTGTGGTGCGCTTTCAGGGCGGTCACAACGCGGGTCATACGCTGGTCATCGGCGGCAAGAAAACCGTGCTGCACTTGGTGCCTTCCGGCATCCTGCGTACGGGCGTTACCTGCTACATCGGCAATGGGGTTGTGCTGTCACCCGAGGCGCTGATCAAGGAGCTCGACGAACTTACGGCGGCTGGCATCGATGCCGAGGCACGGTTGAAAATATCCGAAGCCTGTCCATTGATCCTGCCCTACCACCAGGCCATGGACGTGGCGCGTGAGGTTGCACGCGGCAGCAACAAGATCGGCACCACCGGGCGTGGCATCGGTCCCGCCTACGAGGACAAGGTGGCGCGTCGCGGCCTTCGCCTGCAGGATCTGACCAAGCCGAAGCGATTCGCTGAGCGGCTTGGCGAAATTCTCGAATACCACAACTTCGTTCTGAAGAATTTCCATGGTGCCGAGCCCGTGGATTTCCAACAAGTCTACGACGGCGCCATGGCCATCGCGCCACGCATGACCCGGATGATTGCCGACGTCCCGCGTGCGCTCTACGACGCCCACAAGGCGGGTGCCAACCTGCTGTTCGAGGGTGCCCAAGGTACCTTGTTAGACATCGATCACGGCACCTATCCCTTCGTTACATCCTCCAACTGTGTGGCCGGCGCAGCGGCTGCCGGCGCCGGGGTCGGGCCGGGCATGCTCCACTACATCCTCGGCATCACCAAGGCCTACACCACGCGGGTGGGCGGCGGCCCCTTCCCGACCGAACTGTACGATGCGCTGGATAAGCAGGACCCAGTGGGCAAGCACATGGCCACCAAGGGCCACGAATTCGGCGCCACCACGGGGCGTGCGCGCCGCTGTGGCTGGTTCGACGCTGCGGCGCTGAAGCGGGCAATCCAGATCAACGGCATCTCGGGGCTGTGCATCACCAAGCTCGACGTGCTCGACGGCGTCGAGGAACTCAAGATCTGCACCGGTTACCGCATCAACGGCAGCGTGTCCGATATTCTGCCGGTGGGTGCGGATGATCTCGCGTGTTGCGAGCCCATCTACGAGTCGCTGCCCGGCTGGAAGGGCAGTACCGTTGGCGTCAAGACGCTGGATGGGCTGCCGGCCGAGGCGCGGGCCTACATCCGGCGTATGGAACAACTTTGCGATGTGCCGGTGGACATGATTTCGACCGGACCGGATCGCGAAGAGACCATCGTTCTGAGGCATCCCTTCGAATAATAGGGACAGGAAAGAGAAAGGGCCACTGGAGAAAATCCGGCGGCCCTTGCTTTTTTCGTCTTCGCATTACATGCTTGGTGCCCAGGAAGGGACTCGAACCCCCACGCCTCGCAGCGCTAGTACCTGAAACTAGTGCGTCTACCAATTCCGCCACCTGGGCAGGCGCGAAACGAGGCGCGAATTCTATAGGAAAAACCCAGATTGTCAAACAAGTCACTTAGCACCCACAAACTTTCAAAAATTCGTCGGGCCGATCCGCAGTTTGAGCGCGAAAAAGCGCAGTACGAGCATCCCCTGCCGAGCCGCGAATACATCCTGCAAACTCTGACGGCGCAAGGGGCACCCCTCGAACTCGGGCGCCTGGTCGAACTGCTCGACGTACAGCCATTTGAACTGGAGTCATTCCAGCGCCGTTTGGGGGCCATGGCGCGCGAGGCGCAACTGATGCAGAACCGGCGCGGTGATTGGCTGATCCCCGACAAGGCGGATCTGGTGCGCGGTCGTGTTGCCGGCCATCCGGACGGCTTTGGTTTTCTGATTCCCGACGACGGTGGTGCCGACTTGTTTCTTTCCGCCAAGGAAATGGACAAGGTGCTGCACGGCGACAAGGCGATTGCCCGGGTCATCGGTGTCGATCGCAAGGGGCGGCCGGAAGGCAAGATCGTCGAAGTCACCGAGCGCGCAAACCGGTTTGTCGTCGGGCGCGTGATCGAGGAGCACGGTGTGCGCTTTGTGGTTGCCGAGAATAAACGCATCAGCCAGGATATCCTGCTGGCGCCTCCCGAGAAAGGAGCCAAGAAGGCCCTCAAGGCGCAGTCCGGGCAGGTCGTGATGATCGAGCTCATCGAACAGCCGAGCAAGCACGGACAGCCGATTGGCCGCCTGGTCGAGGTACTGGGCAACTACGCCGATCCCGGGATGGAAATCGAGATCGCCCTGCGCAAGCATGAACTGCCCTATGAGTTTTCGCCGGCCGCACTGGCCGAAACGAAAAAGCTGCCGGAGGCCGTTCGCAAATCGGACTGGAAGGGTCGCGAAGACCTCACCGGCTTGCCTCTGGTGACCATCGATGGCGAGACCGCCAGGGATTTCGACGATGCGGTGTTTTGCGAACGCAAGGGCAAGGGCTTTCGCCTTGTCGTGGCGATCGCCGACGTTTCGCACTATGTGACCGCCGGTGGTGACCTGGACGGGGATGCCTACGCGCGCGGTAACTCGGTGTACTTCCCGCGGCGCGTGATTCCCATGCTGCCGGAGAAGCTCTCCAACGGCCTGTGCTCGTTGAATCCGCAGGTCGAAAGGCTGTGCATGGTGTGCGACATGGAAATTGCCGGCACGGGAGCGATCAGGCGCTACCGGTTCTATCCTGCGGTGATGTTCTCCCATGCGCGCTTGACCTACGAAGAAGTTGCGGCGGCGCTGTACGAGAAGAATGCAGAGGTGCGTGCGCGTCTGGAGCCGCTGTTGCCCCATCTGGAGGCACTGGACGCGTTGTACCGCCAGTTGGCCAAGGAGCGTGTCAAGCGCGGCGCGATTGATTTCGAGACTGTCGAAACGCGTATGATTTTCGATGATCACGGCAAGATCGAACGTATCGAGCCTTACGAGCGCAACGATGCGCATCGACTGATCGAGGAGTGCATGCTGGCAGCCAATGTTTGCGCATCGGAGTTTCTGCGCGAATCTGAGCATCCGTCGCTGTATCGCGTGCATGAAGGTCCAACGTCGGAGCGCCTGGTCAAACTGCGCGATTTTCTCGGCACCTTTGGTTTCCAGTTGGGTGGCGGCGAAGAACCCAAGGCCAAGGACTACGCCAAATTACTGGAGACGATCGGCCAGCGACCCGACCGGCAACTGCTGCAAACCGTGATGCTGCGCTCATTGCGCCAGGCCATCTACAGCCCCGACAATGTCGGCCATTTTGGTCTGGCGTACGAGAGCTACACCCATTTCACGTCGCCGATTCGCCGCTATCCCGATTTGTTGGTGCATCGGGCCATAAAGTCGGCGCTGGCGGGACGGCGCTACGAACCGGCGGGGGGGGCAACTGCGTGGGCAGAGGTCGGCCTGCAATGTTCGATGACCGAGCGTCGGGCGGACGAGGCCACGCGCGACGTCGAAGCCTGGCTCAAGTGCTTCTACATGAAAGACCGGGTCGGCGAAATCTTCGAAGGCAGCATTTCTTCGGTGGTGCCCTTCGGCATCTTCGTGGCGCTGGATGGGGTATTTGTCGAAGGCCTGGTCCATGTTTCCGAACTCGGCCAGGATTATTTCCATTTCGACGAGAAGTTGCATGCCATGGTCGGCGAGCGCAGCGGCAGGCGCTTCCGCCTTGCCGACCGCGTGCGTGTGGAATTGACGCGGGTTGATATGGAAGCCAACAAGATTGATTTTCGCCTTGCCGACGTGGCGCCTGTACATGGCAAGGCCAGGCACTGAGAGGGAAGCGGTCTGGTATCGACCCATCACCTGATCTTGAAAGGAACTTTCAATGTACTCCGGATTTCTTGATCTTCCCTGGTGGGGTTACCTTCTGGCGACGCTCGCCATGACTCACGTCACCATCGCCGGTGTCACTATCTTCTTGCACCGGCATCAGGCACATCGCGCGCTGGAACTCGGGCCCCTGCCGAGCCATTTTTTCCGCCTGTGGCTTTGGCTGACAACCGGCATGGTCACTCGGGAGTGGGCGGCAATTCATCGCAAGCACCACGCCAAGTGCGAAACGCCGGAGGATCCGCACAGCCCGCAGGTGGTCGGCCTGAATCGTGTGCTGTGGACCGGCGTGTTTCTGTATGTGAAGGAGTCGCGCAATCCCGATACCACGGAGCGCTATGGGCACGGCACACCTGATGACTGGCTGGAACGAAAACTCTATACACCCCTGCACAAACTGGGTATCGTCGTCATGCTGGGTATTGATGTCGCCTTGTTTGGCGTCTGGCCGGGTGTGCTGATATGGGGCGTGCAGATGGTCTGGATTCCGTTCTGGGCGGCCGGCGTGGTGAACGGGATCGGCCATTTCTGGGGCTACAGGAATTTTGCCTGTGCGGACGCGTCGACCAACTTTTTCCCGCTGGGCATACTGATCGGCGGCGAGGAACTGCATAACAACCATCACGCTTTCGCCACTTCGGCCAAGCTGTCGAACAAGTGGTACGAATTCGACATCGGCTGGCTGTATATCCGGATGATGGAGTTGCTGGGTGTGGCGCGAGTCAAGAAGGTGGCGCCCAAGCCCCGGCTTGGCGCGATTCGACCCGCCATTGATCTGGACATGCTGCAGGCGGTTGTGACGCACCGCTACGACGTGCTGGCGAGATATCTCAAGACCCTGCGCCAGCTTGCCGGCGAGGAATTCAGCCAACTGAAGATCGACGCTCGTGAGGGTCGCATGATGAAGCGTCTGCTGGGGGCAGACGGCGCCGCATTGCCAGAGCCGCAGAAAGAACGTTTGACGGCCCTTCTTGCCAGAAGCGAACGCCTGGCCAGAGGCTATGCCATGCGCGCCGAACTGGAGGCCTTGTGGACCCGCTCTTCAGCCTCCCACGATCAGTTGGTGAAGCAATTGCAGGATTGGGTGGCGCACGCCGAGCAAAGCGGTATTCGGCAACTTGAGGAATTTTCGCGGCGGCTGCGCAGCTACGCCGTCTGAAGTGGATCATCAGCCAATAAAAAACCCGCCAGAGGCGGGTTTTTTATTGGCTCGGCTGAATTACTTCAGCTTCACTTCCTTGTAGGCGACATGCTTGCGCGCCTTCGGGTCATATTTCAAAAACTCCAGCTTTCCCGGGGTCGTCTTCTTGTTCTTCGTTGTCGTGTAGAAGTGTCCCGTACCGGCTGTGGATTCCAGCTTGATCTTTTCGCGTCCGCCCTTGGCCATGATGCTTTCTCCTGATTAGACGCGCTCGCCGCGCTGACGCAGCTCGGCGAGGACGACGTCGATGCCCTTCTTGTCGATGGTGCGCAGGCCGGCGTTTGACACGCGCAGGCTGACCCAGCGGTTTTCGGTTTCGATCCAGAAGCGGCGGCTGTGCAGATTAGGCAGAAAGCGACGCTTGGTCTTGTTGTTGGCGTGGGATACGTTGTTCCCTACCATCGGGGCCTTGCCCGTCACTTGACATACGCGAGACATGTAGTGCTCCTGAATGCTGATTTCGCAAAGCAGGCTAGTTTACAAACAATCGCCTGATAATTCAATCCCTTTTTTAAATCAATCCGCGTTCGGCGAAGGAAAGCGGCGCGGAGCCGCCGACGACGATGAAATGATCCAGAAGTTTGACGTCGATTATCGCCAGGGCCTGCTTCAATGACGAAGTGAGCACTTCGTCTGCGCGCGAAGGCTCGGCGAGGCCGGAGGGATGATTGTGGGCCAGGATCACTGCGCCGGCGTTGTGCGCCAGGGCCCGTTTGACGACTTCGCGCGGATAAACGCTGGTTTGCGTCAGCGTGCCGCGAAACAATTCCTCGCTGGCGATTAGCCGATTCTGCGCATCCAGCCACAAGGCGACGAAGACTTCGTGCTGCAGATTGCCGAGGGACAGGCGTAGCCAGTCGCGAACGGCCTGTGGCGAGGCCAATGCATCCTTAAGCTTGAGTGGGCCGGCGAGTGCGCGGCGTGCCAGTTCCAGCGTGGCGGCAAGTTGCGCGGCCTTGGCGGGACCGATGCCGGGCAGGCGGGCAAGTTCCTTGGTGTTGGCGCCGCCGAGGGCGGCCAGATCGCCATCGAAGCTTGCCAGCAGTTCGCGGGCGAGATCCACGGCGCTTTTGCCACGAACGCCGACGCGCAGAAAGATTGCCAGCAGTTCCGCGTCGGACAGCGCCGCTGCGCCTTGCTGGGCGAGTCGTTCGCGCGGGCGTTCTGCCGCGGGCCAATCGCGTATGGCCATGGTTTACAATCCCCGCTTGAGTGCCGATTGGCGGGATTTTAATGTCATGAATGAATTTCAGGGCAAACGCGTTGTGCTGGGGGTTACCGGCGGCGTCGCGGCTTACAAGGCAGCCGAATTTGTGCGCCTGCTGGTCAAGGCCGGGGCAGACGTGGATGTCGTACTGACGGCAGCCGGCGCCCAGTTCGTCGGTGCGGCCACTTTCCAGGCGCTCAGCGGCCGCCGCGTATGGCAGGCGCTGTGGGATGAGCGCATGGACAACGGCATGGCGCACATCGAGCTGACACGCGGTGCTGCAGCCTTGCTGGTGGCTCCGGCGACGGCGGATTTTCTTGCCAAATTGGCGCATGGCTTTGCCGATGACTTGCTGTCCACGCTTTGTCTGGCGCGGGATTGCCCCTTGCTGGTGGCCCCTGCCATGAACCGCCAGATGTGGGAAAACCCCGCCACGCGACGCAATATTGCGCAGCTGCGTGCCGATGGCGTCAGCATTTTCGGCCCCGCGCGCGGGGAACAGGCCTGTGGCGAAGTGGGTGATGGCCGCATGCTTGAGGCCGTCGAACTGTTCGACGATCTGTATGCCTCACTGCAAGTCAAATCCTTGGCGGGCAAGCGCGTGTTGCTGACCGCCGGCCCCACCTTCGAAGCGCTCGATCCGGTGCGCGGTCTTACCAACTCGAGCTCGGGCAAGATGGGATTCTCACTGGCACGTGCCTGCGCCGAAGCCGGTGCGGAGGTGACCTTGGTTGCAGGGCCGGTGGCGCTCACCACGCCGCGCGGCGTATATCGCGTGGACGTGAAGAGCGCACTGCAAATGCGCGAGGCGGTGATGCAGGCGCTGCCCGGTAAGGATGTGTTCATCGGCGTCGCGGCGGTGGCTGACTACCGACCGCGGCAGGCGGTCGAGCACAAGATCAAGAAGGGGAGCGGCAGTCTGGCGCTGGATCTCGAAGCCAATCCGGATATTCTCGCCGAAGTCGCGGCCAGGCCTGACGCACCATTCTGCGTCGGTTTCGCCGCCGAGAGCCGGGACCTTGCGGACTATGCGGAAGGCAAACGCGTGGCGAAAGGACTTGCGCTGGTGGTTGGAAACCTGATCCAGGACGGACTGGGCGGCGACAGCAATGCCGTGACCCTGTTCGATGCGGTCGGCGCCCATGTGCTGCCGCCCGCGGATAAATCCGAAGTAGCGCGCGGCATCGTCACGCATATCGTCCGTCTGATGGAGACACCGCATGGCAAGTATTGACCTCAAGTTGCTCGACGCCCGCCTGAAAGACGAGCGCTACGCGCCGCAGTACGCGACACCGGGATCGGCCGGGATCGATCTGCGCGCCTGCATCGAAATGGCAATAAAAATTCATCCTGGCGAAACCATCCTTATCCCCACCGGCATAGCGATTCATTTGTCCGATCCGGGTCTGGCCGCGATGATCCTGCCGCGCTCCGGTTTGGGCCACAAGCACGGTATCGTGCTGGGCAATCTGGTGGGATTGATCGATTCGGACTACCAGGGCGAAATTTTTGTGTCAACCTGGAATCGCGGTCACGACACTTTCACGCTGAATCCGATGGATCGTCTGGCGCAACTGGTGGTGGTGCCGGTGGTGCAGGTAGCGTTCAATGTCGTCGATGAATTTCCGGCCAGCGAACGCGGTGCCAGCGGCTTCGGCAGCACGGGGCATCAATAGACGGCGAAAACATGTCGGGCAAATGCGCGAGAATGTGCATGCCAAAAACAAACCCCGCCATGCGGCGGGGTTTGTACTTCTTGCTGCTGACGCAGATCAGGTCGACATTTCCGTGAGGATATTCTTTACCCAGCTGTGGGCATAGATAGCCTCGGTCTCGCTGAGGTCGGGCGATACTCCGCCGGCCCCCTTGACGCCGACGATCTTGCCTCCATCCAGCTTGTAGACTGCTGCCACGCTAACCGCTTCCTTCTCGGTGATGAAGCTGTAGCACGTGTTGATCCCCGACAACTCAACGATCTCGCGTTTGTTCATCAGTGCGACCACGTTGGTGGCGCAGACCTTCGCCTCGGAATTAGCCGAATAGCCTGACTTGGGCATGGCACCCGCAATCGAGGCATCGCCGATCACATGGATGTTCTTGTGATTAAGCGACTCGAACGTGGCCATGTCGACTGGGCACCACTTTTTGTCAGCACCCACGAGCCCCGCCTTGACGGCAAGATTTGCAGCGCGTTGGGCCGGAATCAAGTTAATTACATCGCCATGGACCTCCTCGATGCCTTCCACCAGTACGGCCATTTTGTTATTGTCAACGGCCGTAACTTTCTTTGCCGGACGATAGTCGATGACCCCCTTGTAGTACTTGTCCCAGCCCATTTTGAACAGCTTGCCTTTGGAAACGATGTTGGGATTGGCGTCTAGCACGATGATCTTCGACTTGGGCTTGTGCTTCTGCAAGTACATCGCGATCATGCTGGTGCGTTCGTAAGGTCCGGGCGGGCAACGGAAGGGGCCGAGCGGAACCGAAAGCACGACAGTACCGCCGTTTTTCATCTGCTCAAGTTGCTTGCGTAACAACAGCGTTTGCGGCCCGGCCTTCCAAGAGTGAGGCATCAACTCGGAGGTGCTGGCACTGTAACCTTCGATTTCCTCGGTGCGGAAATCAATGCCCGGCGACACCACCAGGCGGTCATATGTGATTGCGCCTGCGCTAGTCATGACTGTACGGCCCGCGGCGTCGATGCTGGTCACGTCGGCCTGCACGACTTTGATGCCGTGATTCGCGGCCAGCTTGTCGTAGGTGATGGTCAGCGGAGACAGATCCTTCAGAATGCCGCCAATGTACAGATTGCTGAAGGGGCAGGATACGAAGTGATCATTGCGTTCGACCAAAACCACTTCGATGGTCGAATCAAGCATGCGGATGTACTTGGCCGCGATGGTGCCGCCGTAGCCGCCACCAACTACAACGACGCGCCGTCCGCCGGTCGGGCCGCTCAGGCCTCCAGTGCTGGCACATCCGGCCAGTGCGAGGCTCGACGCGCCACCCAGTAACTTCAGGAAATTTCTGCGATCCAGAGTCATTTTGTGTTTCTCCCTTATTTAACGCTGGCGTAGAAGTGCAAGAGAGCATCCAAGTCCGCCTTCGACATCGGATCAACTTTCTCTTTCATTTTTTCCGGCATCTTGCGCTTGCCCGACAGGTAGTCGGCCATCTGCATCTGCATATAGGGCAGCCACTGGCTGGCCATAGCCGGCGTGTCGTCCTTGCCTTCCTTGCCATCCTCGATGTGGCAACGGCCGCAGTTGGCTTCCTGCAGACTGGCACCCTTCGCAATCTTTGCCTTGTCGAGTGATTGATTGGTGGCATGCAGCTTCTGTTTGGAGAAATACCCGGAAATCGCCGCAATCTCGGTGTCGCTGTAGCCCTTCGCTATGCGATTCATGATTGAGCCAGGACGTTCGCCGCTCTTGAACTTCTTCATTGCCACTTCGATAGCTTCCTTCGACTGTCCAGCCAGACTTGGCATGCTCGGTCCGGCGCTGCCGCCATTGGTGCCGTGACAGCCGGCGCAAGCATTCGACAACATGGCCGGCGTCGGCGGTGCTGCCTGCGCCATTGCGGAAATCGCCAGGACGCCGGTGGCCAGCGCCCATCCTCTCCACTTCATCGTCATTTTTGTATCCTCCTTGGTATTGATGAAAGTACTGCTCGCAAAAAAGCTTATTGCTTTTGTATGTCGATATAGCTCTTCACGCCCGGATTGGGCTTGTCCAGACCAAACTGATAGCCGAGCGATACATAGTGGAAGCGCGCATTGGTGTAATCCTCATGCACGGCGAAGCCGAAGTTATACACTTTGCCTGCCGCAATGGCATGGTCGCCCTTGCCGCCGCCGGCCAGGGTTCGCTCAAGAGTTACGACCCACTTGTTACCTTCCTTCTTGCCTTCAGTCTTGACCAGCGCCTTGCCGCCCTCCATGTGGCGGGCTTCGGCGACATAACCGTCGACCAACCCCTTTTCACCGCTGCGGTACTGCATCAAGTCCATGAACTTGCCCGAAGCCAGATCGCCATTCTTTATGTGCTTGGTGGTCTTGTCGTCCTTGGCGTTCTTCATGGTGCGCAGGTCGGTGTGGCAGGTTGCCCAGCAACCGTTTATCTCGGCGCCTTCCACCGTGCCGCCGCCGTCGAACATCATGGTCAGCTTGACTTCGTTCTTGGCGTCGAGCTTCTTGCCACCCGTCTTGGGAGGCACCCATTCGAAGCGGAAGTAGATCTTGTTGCCATCATGCGCGGCCTGGAACATCACCGGGATCGAACCTGCCTTGCCGGCGGGCGGCGTGGGCTCAAGTACGGTTTTGGAACTGCCCAGCGGCTTGCCGGCCACGACGTTCGCGCCGATTTCATGAGCGTCACCCTCATGGCACTTGGCGCACGGCCGCTTTTTGTCGACAATATCCGGTACCGCCGAGTGGTCGGGCTTGTTCATTACCCATTCCAGTGAGGCTTGACCTGGATAGAACAAAGTCATCTTGCGCGGGGAAACCTTGCTCCAGTCGGGAGCTGCGAATGCCCCGCCGGCAAGCAGCGCGCCCGTTACGACAAATGCAATCTTCTTCATAATCTCATTCCTCTAGCGATGCACTGAAATCCGTCAGCTTTCCTTCTTGGCCGCTTTAGCGGCTTCTTCCTGCTCCAGCAACTGATGTACCGGTTTGTGGGCAATGCCCTTGTGGCAATCGATGCAGGTCTTGCCATCCTCGATCGCGCCTTCGTGCTTGACCACCGAGCGGTCTTTCTGCTTTTCCGGGTCCATGGTCTTGAAGTCATGGCAGTTGCGGCATTCTTTCGAATCCCGGTCCTTCATTCTTTCCCAGACCCGCTTGGCCATAGTCAGGCGGTAGGCCTCAAACTTCTCCGGCGTATCGACCGTTCCCTGAATGTGGCCGACGACATCGCGGGCGGCCATGATCTTCTGCACGGATTTGAATACGTAGTCGGTCGGTGTCTTGCTGCTGGCGACATGGCAGTCGGCGCACTGTACCGTGGTGCCGCTGCGATTCTTGTAATGGACCGTCTTCTTCAATTCCTCGAAGGGAATCGTCATTTCGTGACAGGACATGCAGAACTCGGAACGGTTGGTCCATTCCATGCCGGTGTTGAGGCCGCCCCAGACAATCACGCCGCCAAGCACGCCGATTACGATCATGCGCAACATGGAGCATTTAGGCGGATTCAGTAGGCAACGGAAAAACCCGTCTTTGCATTCGGTCTTTTGAGTTTCTTCAGCCATTATTCAAATCCAAATGGTCCGTAAGCCGAAAGCGGCAAAACGTCGAACTTCGAGTCAAATGGAAATGGTCAGGCGTGCAGAACTTCGACTGAGTACCTGATGCCAGTCCACAAGCTGACTGGCCCCAGTTTCTGCCTCACCCATCTCCCCCTGCAACGATTTATTTACGTCATTATTGGTTGCAGGGGGATTATTGCAGACCGTGCCCGATTGAGTGCACAAAAAAAAATGATTGCCCCATCGAGAAGGTTGCTTTTGGTGTCATCAATGTCAGTCGGCCTGCGGGCAAGCAGGCCGGGCAGATTCCCTCAGCAAAAAAAACGGCACCCTCGTCGCGGAGAATGCCGTCTGCTGACTGCGAGGAATCCTTGTGCGTCATGGGCGCCGTGTCGTCAGCGCCAACTCTTGGAGTTTCCCCGGGATGAGATGCGTACTTACTCCATCGCCTCGTACAACGGCAGCGTGAGGAACTCGGGATAGTTGTCGGCGAGCGACATCTCTTCGAAGATCTTCGCCGCTTGGTCGTAAGTCTCGGTCATCTCGCCCTGGGCGGTGACGGTGGTTTTCACCTTCGCCAGTTCTTCGGGAATGAAGCCGCGCACCATGTCGGCGGTGACCTTGCGGCCGTCATCGAGCTTGCCCTTGGGCGACACGACCCACTGCCATACCTGCGAGCGGCTGATCTCCGCCGTGGCGGCGTCTTCCATCAGGTTATGGATCGGCACGCAGCCGTTGCCGGCGAGCCAGCTGCCGAGGTAGTGAATACCTACGTTGATGTTGTTGCGCACACCCACTTCGGTGATCGGTTGCTCGGGCTGGAAGTTGAGCCAGTCCTTGGGGCCGAAGTTTTCGTCGCGCTGCTTTTCCCACTGGTTGGGGCGCTCGCCCAGCACCTTCTGAAATTCTTCCGCGGCGATCGGCACCAGACCGGGGTGGGCTACCCAGCCGCCGTCGAAGCCGTCGTTGGCATCGCGGGTCTTGTCGTGACGGATGCCGGCCAGCGCCTTCTCGTTGGCCACCGGGTCGTTCTTGATCGGGATCAGCGCGCTCATGCCGCCGATGGCCGGCGCGCCGCGCTTGTGACAGGCCTTGACCAGCGCCAGCGCGTAGCTGCGCATGAAGGGCACTTCCATGGTGATGGCGCCGCGATTGGCGAGACAGAAATCCTTGTTGCGCTTGAATTTCTTGATGCAGGAGAAGATGTAGTCCCAGCGCCCGGCGTTGAGGCCGGCGCTGTGCTGGCGCAGCTCATAGAGGATTTCTTCGAGTTCGAAGGTGGCCAGTATCGTCTCGATCAGCACCGTGGCCTTGATCGTGCCCTGTGGCAGGCCGATCGCGTCCTGCGCCATGACGAAAACATCGTTCCACAGGCGCGCTTCGAGGTGGCTTTCCATCTTCGGCAGGTAGAAGAAGGGGCCTGCGCCGCGCGCAATCTGTTCCTTGGCGTTGTGGAACAGGAATAGCGCGAAATCGAAAATGCCGCCGGAGACGCGCTGACCGTCTATCAGCACATGCTTTTCGTCGAGATGCCAGCCGCGCGGACGCACTTGCAGGGTCGCGATCTTGTCGTTGAGTTTGTATTCCTTGCCGGCTTCGTTCTTGAAGCTCAGTTCGCGGCGGATGGCCTTGTAAAGGTTCACCTGGCCCTGGATCTGGTTGTCCCACTTCGGACTGTTGGAGTCTTCGAAGTCGGTCATGTAGCTGTCCGCGCCCGAGTTGTAGGCGTTGATGATCATCTTGGCTTCGACCGGGCCGGTGATCTCGGTGCGGCGGCGCTCCAGTGCCTTCGGCAGGGGCTCGATCTTCCAGTTGCCATCGCGGACGTGCTGGGTTTCGGGCAGGAAATCGGGCATTTCGCCGCCATCGATGCGGGCCTGGCGCGCGATGCGGGCCTTGAGCAATTCCTGGCGGCGCGGCTCGAAAGCACGGTGCAGTTTGGCGACCAGCGCCATCGCTTCGGGCGTAAGAATCTTGGCGTATTCGGCCGTGATGGCGGCTTTGATCTGGATACCAGCGGGCAGGCTCATAAAGGACTCCTTGATGTGGATTGCTAAAGTCCTCGAATTGTATTCTTGCCCAATTCGATAGAGAAGCTATGATTCGATCAAATGATTATTTACTAATAATATCGAATGGATCAGTTTAAGCAGATTTCTGCCTTTGTTGGCGTCGCAAGTCGCGGCAGCATGTCGGCTACCGCCCGCGCCGAGGGTGTTACGCCAGCCATCATCGGCCGTCGATTGGACGCGCTGGAAGAGCGGCTCGGCGTCAAGTTGTTGTTGCGCACCACACGGCGGATTTCGCTGACCTTCGAGGGGGCGGCATTTCTCGAAGATTGCCAGCGCATCCTGCGCGAGTTGGCGGATGCAGAGGGCGCGGTGAGTCTGGGTGGAATTCGCCCCGGCGGGCATTTGAAAATATCGGCTCCAGCCGGATTCGGGCGGCGTCACGTGGCGCCGCTATTGACGCGCTTCATTGAAGAAAATCCCGACGTCACGGTGCGGCTCGACTTGTCCGACCGCATCGTCGATCTGGTGGAGGAGAACGTGGATTGCGCGATCCGCATTGGCGAACTGGCGGATTCGAGCCTGATCAGCATACGGTTGGGCGAAATGCGGCGTGTGGTGGTTGCCGGTCCGAATTACATCGCGCAGTTCGGCGTCCCGCCAGCGCCAACTTTTCTGGCCGAGCACAATTGTCTCTCGCTGCGCCAGCAACGCGGGTGGACGCTGCGCGTGGAGGGCGAGGTACGGGTGGTCAAGGTGAGCGGCAAGTTGGAGTGCAACGATGGCGCGGTGCTTCATGATTGGGCGCTGGCCGGCAAGGGGTTGGCCTGGCGGTCGCTGTGGGAGGTCGGGGCCGATATCGAGGCGGGGCGGCTGGTAACGGTGCTGGATGATTTCGCCGCGCCACCGGTGGGTATTCACGCCGTGGTGCCGCAGCGCCGGCATCTGCCGCTGCGCGTGAGGTTGTTCATCGATCTGTTAAAGGCCAACTGGCGCGATCCAGCCTATTGGGCGGCTTCGGCCGGCGCATAGATGATCGAAAGTCGCGGGTTATGGCAAGGCCTGCCGCAGGAAGCCGTCCAGTTGCCGGACCCAAGTCGCTCGGCCAAAGACGAAACCGTCATTGTGGCCTCCTTCGATTTCAAGAAACTGCTTGGGCTGGCGGGCGGCGTCGAATAATCGTCGACCATGGTTGTAAGGAATGATGTCGTCGTTGCGGCTGTGGATCACCAGTAGCGGGCAGTTGATTTGAGAAAGACGTTCCAGGTTGTCATAACGGATATGGGCAAGCCAGCGTATCGGCAGCAGTGGGTAAAGGTCGGCGCCCATGTCGGGGACCGAAGTAAAGGTCGACGCCAGCACCAGCGCGCCGGGCCGATTCTTCGCCGCCATCCGTGCGGCGACTCCGCCACCCAGCGATTCGCCAAAGAGGACGATACGCTTGGCAGGGAATCCGAGCTCATGCGTGGCATGGCGCCAGGCGGCTTCCGCATCCAGGTAAGTACCTTCCTCCGACGGGTTTCCGCTGCTGAGGCCGTAACCACGGTAGTCAATGATCAGAGTCGCCAGGCCCAGATCGTGGAACATGCGCAGATAGTCGAGCCGATGCGCCATATTGCCGGCGTTGCCGTGGAAGAACACCACCAGGCCTCGCGCCCCAGGTTTCGTGCCGGCCGGCACAAACCAGCCATCGAGGGTTTCACCGTCGGAAGTGGCCAGTTTCAGTGGGGTGAATGGCAGACCAATCTCCGCCGGGCTGGCTTTGAATCCGCGATCAATCTCGGGCAGGAACACCAGGGATGCCTGCTTGAAATAGATCAGGGCCATCAGGCCCAGATAGACAAGCAGGACAATCTGGAGTGCTGACCACAACATCGAAGGGACCTTCTTTGGGAGCCTGGCAGTCATTGATGAGTCAAATGCGAGCGCATGGTTCGTCGGCAAATCACGCGACTACTCTAAACCACAAAAAAAGCCGCACCGGTTTCCCGGTGCGGCTTTCTGATGAATTGCTGCCGAGTATTGCTCAGTGGAACTGTTCTTCTTCGGTCGAGCCGTGCAGCGCGGTGACAGAAGAAGCGCCGCCCTGGATCACGGTGGTGACGTCGTCGAAGTAGCCAACACCAACTTCCTGTTGGTGCGACACGAAGGTGTAGCCCTGCTCGCGCGCCTTGAATTCCGGCTCCTGCACCATTTCGACGTAGTGCTTCATACCTTCGCCGCGGGCGTAGGCGTGAGCAAATTCAAAAGTGTTGAACCAGTTGATATGGATGCCGGCCAGCGTGATGAACTGGTACTTGTAGCCCATGGCCGATAGCTCGTCCTGGAACTTGGCGATGGTCTTGTCGTCGAGGTTCTTCTTCCAGTTGAAAGACGGTGAGCAGTTATAGGCCAGCAGTTTGCCGGGCGACTTGGCCTGAACCGCCTGGGCGAACTCGCGGGCGAAGCCGACGTCGGGTTTGCCGGTCTCGCACCAGACCAGGTCGGCGTAGGGCGCGTAGGCGACGCCGCGGCTGATGGACTGCTCCAGGCCGTTCTTGACACGGTAGAAACCTTCCGGGGTGCGCTCGCCGGTGCAGAACGGTTTGTCGTTGGCGTCGTGATCGGAGGTCAGCAGGTTGGCGGCCTCGGCGTCGGTACGGGCCAGAATGAGGGTGGGAACGCCCATCGTATCTGCGGCGAATCGGGCAGAGATCAGCTTCTCGACCGCTTCCTGAGTGGAGACGAGGACCTTGCCGCCCATATGGCCGCACTTCTTGACGGCAGCCAGTTGGTCTTCGAAATGCACGGCCGCTGCGCCGGCGGTGATCATGTTCTTCATCAGTTCAAAGGCATTGAGCACACCGCCAAAGCCGGCTTCCGCATCGGCCACGATGGGAAGGAAGTAGTCAATGAACTCCTTGTCGCCGGGATTGATGCCGCGCGACCACTGAATCTCGTCGGCGCGCTTGAACGTGTTGTTGATGCGGCGAACCATGGTCGGCACCGAGTCGTACGCGTACAGCGACTGGTCGGGGTACATGGTCTCGGACGTGTTGCCGTCGGCGGCGACCTGCCAACCGGAAAGGTAGACAGCTTCGAGGCCGGCCTTCGCCTGCTGCATCGCCTGACCGGCGGTGATGGCGCCGAAGGAATTCACATAGCCTTTCTTGGCGGTGCCGTTAACCAGTGACCAGAGCTTTTCCGCACCGCGATGGGCGAGCGTGTGTTCGATGGGGAAGGTGCCACGCAGGCGAACGACATCTTCGGCGCTGTATCCGCGCTTGATGCCTTTCCAGCGGGGGTTTTCAGCCCAGTCCTTGGCTAGGGCTGCGGCTTGTGCTTTACGATCACTCATGTTCAATCCTCTGCAGGGTCGTTGTTGAAGGGGATGCCCCAAGTAAGAGCATTCTTCACAGTATAAAGAGGATTTTGCGTTGCAGCAATAGTCTTATATAAGACTTGATTAATTTTTTTATTATTATTTAACAATATGTTGAAGAATTTATTTCGTACTGTGGAAAGCGTTTCGCGATAGTAAAGGATTTTCGAGAGTGCTGATATATGTCTTATATAAGACCTAGCGCTGATGGAGTGCGATTGCACTGACAATTAGACCATCTTCGTCTGCATAGAGCCATTCGCCGGGGATGAAAGTGACGCCGCCAAAGCTGAGAGGAATCTCAGCTTCGCCGACGTTTCTCTTAATGGTCTTCATCGGGTGCGTGTCGATCGCAAACACGCCGATGTCCATCTCGCCTATGGCTCGGGAATCGCGGATACAACCATAGACGATGATGCCGGTCCAGTTGTTCTTGACGCCCAGCGCAGCAAGTTGATCGCCGACCAGTGCGCGGCGCAGGCTCCCGCCACCATCAATCACCAGAACCCGGCCGTCGCCCGCCGACTCGAGTGCTTGCCGTACCAGTGAGTTGTCTTCGAAAAGCTTGAGCGTTGCGATGCGACCAAAGAAGGCGGGGCGCCCGCCAAAGCTGTTGAACATGGGTTCAACGACGCGTACGTCGCCTTCGTTGGCGTCGCAGAGATCAGTTGTGAGCAGGTCCATGATGGACAGTCATAAATGTTCAACCAATAATCACACCGCGGGCAAAGACGCCCATGGGCATCAAGCTAGATCGGCGAGGGAATTGCAGGCGTATTGACCGTATTTTCGTAGCTGAGTTTGACTTTCTCGTGCTCGTCGAGATCGATGGTGACCCGCCCGCCATGCACCAGCCTGCCGAACAGCAGTTCGTCGGCCAGTGCGGAGCGGATTGTGTCCTGGATCAGCCGTGCCATAGGCCTTGCGCCCATCAGTGGATCGAAGCCTTTTTCCGCCAGCCAAGCGCGCAGCGCATCGGTGAAGACTGCCTCCACCTTCCTTTCATGCAACTGACCTTCCAACTGCATGAGGAACTTGTCGACGACGCGCAGGATGATCTCTGCGTCGAGCGCGCGGAACGAGATGATTGCATCCAGCCGATTACGGAACTCCGGCGTAAACATGCGCTTGATATCGGCCATCTCATCGCCCTGGCCCTTATTGGTGGTGAAACCGATACTGGTTTTCTGCAGCGCTTCGGCGCCAGCATTGGTGGTCATGACAATCACTACATTGCGAAAATCGGCTTTGCGGCCGTTATTGTCGGTCAAGGTGCCGTGATCCATCACCTGCAGCAGGATGTTGAACACTTCCGGATGGGCCTTCTCGATTTCATCAAGGAGCAGCACCGCATGCGGCTTCTTGGTCACCGCTTCGGTGAGCAATCCTCCCTGGTCAAAGCCGACGTATCCGGGCGGCGCGCCTATCAGTCTGCTCACTGCATGGCGCTCCATGTATTCCGACATGTCGAAACGGATTAATTCGATGCCCATACCGTAGGCCAACTGGCGTGCTACCTCGGTCTTGCCAACACCCGTGGGACCGGAGAACAGGAAGCAGCCGATGGGCTTCTGCGGGTCGCCCAGTCCGGAACGAGACATCTTGATGGCTTTGGCCAAGGCATCGATTGCGGCTTCCTGGCCGAACACCATGTTCTTCAAGTCGCGATCGAGATTCTTCAGAGCCGAGCGGTCGTCGGCCGAAACGTGCTGTGGCGGGATGCGGGCGATCTTGGCGACTATGTCCTCGATTTCGAGTTTGCCGATGGTTTTCTTTTGTTTTGATTTCGGCAGAATGCGTTGGGCGGCGCCCGCTTCATCGATTACGTCGATCGCCTTGTCCGGCAGGTGGCGGTCGTTGATGTATTTGGCGGCTAGCTCAGCGGCACTGGAAATCGCAGCGGCGGAATACTTGACGCCGTGATGCTCTTCAAAGCGGGATTTGAGGCCGCGCAGGATCGAGACGGTTTCATCAACCGAGGGCTCATCGACATCGACCTTCTGAAAACGCCGCGACAGGGCGTGGTCCTTTTCAAATACGCCACGAAACTCGGTATAGGTGGTGGCACCAATACACTTCAAGGCACCGGACGACAAGGCGGGCTTGAGCAGGTTGGAGGCATCCATCGTCCCACCGGATGCGGCGCCAGCGCCGATCAGAGTGTGAATCTCATCGATGAACAGAATGGCATTCGGGTTATCTGCCAATTGTTTGAGGACGCCCTTAAGGCGTTGCTCGAAATCGCCGCGATACTTGGTACCGGCTAGGAGTGCGCCCATGTCAAGGCAGTACACCGTTGCATTGGCAAGAATCTCCGGGACACGTCCTTCGACTATGTGGCGTGCAAGTCCCTCGGCAATCGCAGTCTTGCCGACTCCTGCCTCACCGACCAGCAGCGGGTTGTTCTTGCGGCGACGGCAAAGCGTCTGGATCACCCGTTCCAGTTCCCGGTCGCGGCCGATCAGCGGATCGATCTTGCCGGTCAGGGCCAACTGGTTGAGGTTCTGGGTGAAGCTTTCCAAGGCTCCGCCTTTTTCCTGGGCTTCGCCTTCGGTTTCTGCTGGCTCTTCCTTGCTCTTGGTCTGCGGAGTCTTGGTTATGCCGTGGGAAATAAAATTCACCACATCCAGTCGCGTAATGTTCTGTCGTTGCAGAAAGAACACCGCGTGCGAGTCCTTTTCGCCGAAAATGGCCACCAGTACATTGGCTCCGGTGACTTCCTTCTTTCCCGACGACTGCACATGCAGAATCGCGCGTTGGATAACGCGCTGGAAACCGAGTGTGGGTTGTGTATCGATCTCCTCATTGCCGGCAACGGTCGGCGTGTGCTCGTTGATGAACGTCATCAACTCCTTGCGTAACGCCTCGACGTCGGCCGCGCAGGCGCGCAACACTTCTGCTGCGGAGGGATTGTCCAGCAAGGCCAGCAGTAGATGTTCGACAGTGATGAACTCATGGCGCTTCTGTCGAGCTTCGACAAAGGCCATGTGCAAGCTGACTTCAAGTTCCTGGGCAATCATCAGTTTTCCTCCATCACGCAAGCCAGCGGGTGTTGGTGTCGACGTGAAAACTCGCTCACCTGTTCAACCTTTGTCGCAGCCACATCGCGAGGATACACTCCGCAGGCACCCTTTCCTTCGCGATGCACCTTGAGCATGACTTGCGTCGATTGTTCACGCGACAAACCAAAAAACTTTTCCAGCACTATCACCACGAAATCCATCGGCGTGAAATCGTCGTTCAGCAGCAATACCTTGTACATCGGCGGCGGTTTGGTACGACTCTGCTCTGGCGCCAGTACAGCGCCACTCTCCGGCCCGGCTTGCTTGCGTGTAACCATAACTGGATTCTAATGTGATTCCCGTGCAGTTCAACACCAAGAAAAGGAGGGGAATAGGACACCGATGGACTGGTATTTTGGGGTGTTCATCCAATATGCAAGGGGTGGGCCTGTGCGATGCAGCATCGAAAGTTGTTGACGCTGCTTGACAATGTGCGTAAAACGCGAAACGTGTTTAGTTCAAATTCCCCCGCAGTGACCTACGGTCGTCTCACAGTCTGTCAAATTGCAGCTCCTCTGAATCGCCGCTTGGCCCCCTCTGCTTTACCGAACTTGAACTTCAAACATGCCCCGGCCGGGGTGCGGTGTTTTGCAGCCCGCAGCGGTGGCCGATTCGTTCGTTTTTGATTAAGGAAAAAGTTACATGGCAACTGGTACTGTTAAGTGGTTCAACGACGCCAAGGGTTTTGGTTTTATTACCCCGGATGACGGCAGCGAGGATTTGTTTGCGCATTTCTCGGCCATCAATATGGCTGGCTTCAAGTCCCTGAAGGAAGGTGACAAGGTAACTTTTGACGTGGTGCAAGGCCCCAAGGGCAAGCAGGCGTCAAACATTCAGAAGCCTTGATTTCGGCTCCCGGGTAATACCGGTTCCGATAAGACAAAGCCCGCCCGACGTAAGTCGGGCGGGCTTTGTTTTTTATTACAACTGGCGGATCGGCAATTACATGCGATCAATCATTGCCTGGCCGAATGCCGAGCACTTCACTTCCTGGGCGCCTTCCATCAGGCGGGCGAAATCGTAGGTTACGACCTTGTCGCCGATGGCAGCTTCCATTGACTTGATGATGAGGTCCGCTGCTTCGGTCCAGCCCATGTGACGCAGCATCATCTCCGCCGAGAGGATCAGCGAACCCGGGTTCACGTAATCCTTACCAGCATATTTCGGCGCCGTGCCATGGGTCGCTTCGAAGCAGGCATAGAGATCCGAAATGTTAGCCCCTGGGGCAATCCCGATACCCCCGACCTGGGCTGCCAGAGCATCGGAAATGTAGTCGCCGTTCAGGTTGAGTGTGGCGATGACGTCATACTCCGCCGGGCGCAACAGAATCTGCTGCAGGAAGGCATCCGCAATGGCGTCTTTGACGATGATGCCGTTGGGCAGCTTCAGCCACGGGCCGCCGTCGATTTCCGCGCCGCCAAATTCGTTTTTCGCCAGGGCATAGGCCCAGTCGCGGAACCCGCCCTCGGTGTACTTCATGATGTTGCCCTTATGCACAATCGTGACCGATTTGCGCTTGTTGGCGATTGCATAGTTCACGGCGGCCCGCATCAGGCGTTCGGTGCCTTCGCGCGAAACCGGTTTGATGCCGATGCCCGAAGTATTGGGGAAGCGAATTTTCGTCACGCCCATTTCTTCCTGCAGGAATTTAATGAGCTTCTTTGCGGGGGCGGATTCGGCCTGCCATTCGATGCCGCAATAGATGTCCTCGGTGTTCTCCCGGTAGATCACCATGTCGGTCTTGCTCGGATCTTTCAGCGGCGAGGGTATGCCCCGGAAATAGCGTACAGGGCGCACGCATTGGTACAAGTCCATTTCCTGGCGCAAGGCAACATTCAGCGAACGAATGCCGCCGCCCACCGGGGTGGTCAGCGGTCCCTTGATGGAGACCGAGTAGTCCTTGCATGCGGTAATTGTCTCGGCCGGCAGCCAGACATCCGGCCCATACAGACGGGTGGCCTTTTCTCCGGCATAAACTTCCATCCATGAAATCTTGCGCTTGCCCCCATATGATTTCAGGATCGCAGCGTCCACGACTTTCTGCATGACCGGGGTGATGTCTACGCCAATACCATCGCCCTCGATGAACGGAATGATGGGATTGTCGGGGGTTGGCTGCCCGGGAACTATTTTCTGGCCTTGTGCGGGAACCTTGATTAGGGAAGTGCTCATGCCTGCTCCGTTATTAATGGTGTGTTGAGAATCGAGAGGGATGCGGGATATATCAATTTTTATTATGCTCCAAAAAGCTGACCTCCTCCAGCCATCGTTGCGCAGGGAAAGGCGCTGCGGGGCACACTGTTAGAATCGCCACGGTCAAGCCTAACCAAAATTCGCACCATGTCCGCTGGCTCATCCGATGACCTGATTTCCGAATCCATTGCCAACGTGCTGGTCGATGGCTTCAACAAGCACTATCGGCTTTTCCATGCGAGTTCGGCACTTGCCAAGCAGCGCTTTGATCAGGCGCGCTGGCAGGAAGGTCAGCAAGCCGTCAGGGATCGCATCCAGTTCTACGACGATCGTGTCCGGGAGACAACCGAGCGACTGCGTCGTGATTTGAATGCGGATAGCCTGAGCGACAGCGTTTGGCAACAGGCGAAGCTTCAGTTCATCGGTTTGCTGACGAACCACAAGCAGCCGGAACTGGCCGAGACTTTCTTCAACTCGGTGTTCTGCCAGATTTTTCACCGTACCTATTTTCACAACGATTTCATTTTTGTGCGGCCGGCGGTTTCCACCGAGTACATTGAGTCCGAGCCGCCCACCTATCGCTGTTACTACCCGAATGAAGCAGGCTTTCGCGAGTCGATTCGCCAGGTTTTCGTCGATTTCGGCTGGGCACGGGACTTCGACGACCTCGACCGCGACGCGGATTTCATTTTGCGCAGCATCGAGTCCCATCTTGGCACGGTTCCCGCGCGTGAAGCCAACCTGCAGATTCAGGTGCTCAACTCGGCCTTCTATCGCAACAAGGGTGCCTATGTGATCGGCAAGGCCGTCAACGGGGCACTTGAGTATCCGTTCACGGTTCCGGTGCTGCATACGCCGGACGGCAAGCTCTACCTCGATACTGTCATCCTCGATGCATGGCGGATCGCGGTGCTGTTTTCGTTGTCGCGGGCTTATTTCATGGTCGACATGAAAGTTCCTTCCGGCTATGTCCAGTTTCTGCGTTCGATCATGCCCAATAAGCCGCGTTCCGAGCTCTACACCATGCTCGGGCTGGGCAAGCAGGGCAAGACCATGTTCTTCCGCGACTTGATATTTCATTTGCATCATTCGGCGGATCAGTTCATCGTAGCGCCGGGTATTCGCGGCCTGGTCATGCTGGTATTTACTCTGCCGTCCTATCCCTATGTATTCAAGGTCATCAAGGACGTCTTCGGCAGTTCGAAGGAAGTCGATCACGACACGGTGCGGCGCAAGTACCAGTTGGTCAAGCAGGTGGATCGCGTCGGCCGCATGGCGGATACACTGGAGTTTTCCAATGTGGCGTTGCCGCGCAAGCGCTTTTCACAGGATCTGATCGACGAGTTGTACAAGGAAGTGCCGTCGCTGATGGAAGAGGATGGCGACGATCTGATCATCAGGCATCTGTACATCGAGCGCCGCATGGAGCCGCTCAATCTGTACCTCGAGAAGGCGGAGAAGGCGGGGCGCGCCGACCAGGTCGAGGAAGCGGTGCGCGAGTATGGCAACGCCATTCGCGAGCTTGCCATTGCCAATATTTTTCCGGGCGACATGCTGTGGAAGAATTTCGGCGTTACGCGTTATGGTCGCGTGGTTTTTTATGACTATGACGAGATCGAGTACATGACGGACTGCAAGTTCCGGCGCATACCGCCGCCACCGAATTTTGAAGCCGAAATGTCCGGTGAGGCCTGGTATTCGGTATCCCGGCTGGATGTTTTTCCTGAGGAGTTCCAGACTTTCTTGCTGGTGTCGGACAAGATACGGGATGCCTTCATGCGCCATCACCCGGATCTGTTTGATGTGGAGTTCTGGCAGAAAACCCAGGAGCAGATACGCAGGGGGGCGATGCAGGACTTCTTTCCCTATCCCGAGTCCCAGCGTTTTTGCAACGTCTTTGGCAACGGTTGCCTGGCTTGAGTCGTCTCATTCTCTTTAACAAGCCCTATGGGGTGCTGACCCAGTTTACCGATGCCCACGGGCGGCCCACGCTGGCTGATTATCTGCCCATCCCCAAGGTTTATGCCGCCGGTCGTCTCGATGTCGATTCCGAGGGCTTGGTCGTATTGACCGACGATGGCGCGTTGCAGGCGCGGATTGCCAATCCGCGGCACAAGTTGGCAAAGCAGTATCGGGTTCAGGTCGAAGGCATCCCCACCGATGCGGCTTTGCAGCAACTTGCGGCAGGCGTAGACCTCGGTGATTTCCGCACGCGACCATGCCAAGTGCGTCGCATAGCCGAGCCGGAGAACATATGGGGGAGAACGCCGCCGATCCGCTATCGTGCGGCAATTCCTGTCACATGGTTGGAATTGGTCTTGCGTGAGGGGAAAAACCGTCAAGTCCGACGAATGACAGCCCGCGTCGGGTTTCCGACGCTCAGGCTGATTCGTTGGGCCGTGGGTGAGTGGACCTTGGCGGGGCTCGCGCCGGGACAATGGCGTGAACTCGAGATTACAGGTCAACCCGTGGCAAGGCCCCGCGTTAATGGACATGACGCCACGAGTTCCCGTGGTGTTGGAAAAATTCCACCCATATACAAACGAAAGGTAACACCATGACCAAGCTTCTCGCGACCCTGTTTGCCGGCCTGATTGCCACCGCCGCTTTCGCCGCCGATGCACCGAAGGCTGCTACTCCCGCCACTCCGGCTGCTCCGGCTCCCAAGGCTGCCGCCACTCCGGCTACACCCGCCACCCCGGCAGCCCTGGTCGCCAAGGCTGACGCGCCGAAGGCTGATGCCGCTCCGGCCAAGGCTGAAAAGAAGGCCAAGAAGGCCAAGAAGGCCAAGAAAGCTGAAGCCGCCAAGTAATTTCCGCAGTCCGGGATAATAAATGGCAGGTTCCCCCTGCCATTTTTTTGTCCACTGATCCGGGGTTGTCGATTAATCTGCCGATTCGCTGAAAGTTTAAGTCCAGCGCCACGGCCGGAGTTGGCTATTCACACCTAGTCGGGGTGAACGGCAGCTCGTGGCCGTAAGCTTGTCGAAGGAGGTTCAAGATGTTGTCGAGAACAGTATTGCTGGCGCTGTCGCTGATCGTTCCGATGCCGGGATGGGCCCAGCAGCCGCAACTGCCATTGCTCGAATTGTTTGCAGGAATGCACAGGATCGAAGCAGAAGTCGCCGCAACACCCGAGAGCCGCCAGACCGGAATGATGTTGCGCACGGTCATGGCGTCTCAGCGCGGGATGTTGTTCGTGTTCCCCGAGGCTGGAAACCAATGTATGTGGATGCGCAACACGCTGTTGCCGCTGTCGGTGGCTTTCCTTGATGAGAAGGGGCAGATCATCAATGTCGAGGACATGCAGCCCAAGACGGACGCCAACCATTGTTCCGCTAAGCCTGCGCGCTATGCCCTGGAAATGAACCTCGGCTGGTTCAGGAGTCGCGGCCTGGGTGCCGGATTTTCGATCACCGGGATTGAAAAAGCGCCTGCCGGCCGCTGAAGGGCCGTCGCTTTTCGGCGTGATGCTCAATCAATAGTGCGGCGGAATATCGTCGCGCGGATTCCGAGGTTCACTGGCCGCTCCAGGTTGCATCAACTGGTACAACTCACGGATCTGCGCCTGAAGCAGGTCGATCTGCTGCTGCTGGCGAAACACCGTGCGGTTGAGCTCTTCAAGGTGATCTTCGTTGAGGCTGAGCTTGATTTCGAGTTCCGTGATCCTGGATTCCATGCCAATTCCTCAGTGTTCAAATGAAAAGGGCGCCGCCCGGCGCCCTTTTCTGATGTCGACTCAGCCGTGCAGTGCTGTCTAGCTCAGGCAAAATTCCTTGCCGCGAAATCCCAGTTTGCCAGGGAATTGAGGAAGGTCTCGACAAACTTGGGCCTAGCGTTGCGGTAGTCGATGTAGTAGGCATGTTCCCACACGTCGATGGCCAGCAACGCCTTGTTTTCGCTGGTCAGCGGCGTGCCGGCGCCCGAGGTATTTACGATATCCACCGAGCCATCAGGCTTCTTCACCAGCCAGGTCCAGCCTGAGCCGAAATTGCCTACGGCGGATGTTTGAAAGGTCTTCTTGAACTCGTCGAAACTGCCCCATTTCTGGCTGATTGCATCAGCCAGGGCGCCACTCGGCGTGCCGCCACCACCAACTTTCATGCTGTTCCAGAAGAAGCTGTGGTTCCAGACCTGAGCGGAATTGTTGAAAATGCCGCCGGCCGGTGCTTTTTTGACAATGGCTTCAAGGTCCAGGTTCTCGTACTCGGTACCCTTGATCAGGTTGTTGAGGTTGGTCGCATAAGCCTGATGGTGCTTGCCGTAATGGTATTCGAAGGTTTCCTTCGAAATGTGCGGCGCCAGTGCGTCCATCGCGTACGGCAGGGCGGGGAGGGTATGTTCCATTTTGGTTCTCCTGTTGCAGTGGGATATAAGGCAGTAAAGTTGACTATTATAGTCAAGAATAATTCACATGGCAAATGATCGCTAGTCGAAAACCGTTCTGACGATAGTCGCTTCGGCTTCGCCCCGCGCCAGATGAAGGTTTACGATTTGGTCTGAATGCAGACTGGCAGCATCGGTGACCAGGTTGCCGTCGGCATCGCGAACGATGGAAAAGCCGCGGGCCAGAATTGCTTCCGGATTGAGGTGCGCAAGTGCCGCCGCAAATTTTTCGAGGGCATTCGTGCGGTTCTGTTGCTGTTTGTGCACAGCGGTGCGCAGACGCTGCGCCAGCAGTCCAAGTTGTCCGCTGCGTCGTTCGGTGCGCGGGATGTTGCGACCGAGAGCGAGAGCCGCACGGTTCAGTCGCTCCCTATGCCGGCGCAATCCGCGCGCCAGGGAAGCATCGAGCTGCGAGGTGAGCAAAGCGATGCGGTCACGCGCTTGCGACAGGCGTGTCGCCGGATGCATCAGGCGCAGCGAGAGGTGATCCAATCCCTGCTGCTGTCGGGCAATACGGTACTGCATGGACCGCGTCAGGGCGGTTCCCAGGCCTGCAATTTCGCCAGCCGCTTCATACCATCCTTGCGTGGCCAGTTCGGCGGCAGCGGTCGGGGTGGCGGCACGCAGGTCGGCGACGAAATCGGCGATGGTGCCATCGGTTTCATGACCGACGCCGCTGATCGTCGGGAGCGGACTGGCGGCAATCGCCCGGGCGACGATCTCTTCATTGAAGGCCCAAAGGTCTTCAATGCTGCCGCCGCCGCGGACGATCAGCAGCAGGTCGCATTCATTGCGCCGACCGGCCACCGCTATCGCCTTGGCGATTTCTCCGGCGGCACTGTCGCCTTGTACAAGAGTCGGATAAAGGATCGCCGTGAGATGCGGGGCGCGCCGCTTCAACGCCGCCAGCACGTCGCGCAAGGCGGCGGCGCTCGGCGAACTGACAATTCCTATGCGTCGCGGGAAACGCGGCAGGACGCGCTTGCGCTCGGGCCCAGACAGGCCTTCGGCTTCCAGTCGTGCCTTGAGGCGGGCGAAGGCCTCGAACAGCCGGCCGAGTCCGGCACGACGCAGCGTCTCGATATTCAGTTGGAAGTCGCCCCGTGCTTCATACAGCGACACCAGGGCGCGCGCCTCGACCTGCAGGCCGTTTTCCAGCTTCCATGGAATCGACTGGGCGCGCGAGCGGAACATCACGCAGCGTGCCTGGGCCGCTTCATCTTTGAGCGAGAAGTAGACGTGGCCCGAGGCGGCACGGGTCAGATTGGAAATTTCTCCCGCCACCCACAGCAGCGGAAACTCCCTTTCCAGGGCCTGGCGCGCAATCCGGTTTAGTTCGCTGATGGTGACGACAGTTGCAGGATCGATCATGGGCTGGCAGAGGGCCTCAAGTGGAAGAAAAAAATTCTACAGCATTCGCCTGAGGCCGCATCTTTGCGGCAAGGCCCGGGAGTCATGCTGTCGCTGGCGGCGGCATCTAACTATATGTTTAATAGCTAAACATTTTAATGTTCGAAAATTGCTCCGACGAGCCCAAGCCCTTGCGGCTGGCCGGTTCGGCGAGTTTCGCACATGGTGATCCACAAGCTTATCCACAGATTTTGTGGATAAGCTTGTCACACCAGGCACCGGCCTGGAGGGCGTCAACCCGCGGCGACAAAGGTGTTGGCGGCCGCTATCCAGTTTGTATTGCCGAATCGGCCTACTCGGGCTAAAGTTCGCGCTTTCCCGCTTACCGGAGTTGCCCCGTGTTTTCCATCATTCAGGCCGCCGGCTGGCCCATCTGGCCGCTGTTGCTGGCGTCCATCATCGCTGTCGCACTGATTATCGAGCGCACCACGGCACTGCGTCGCCCCAAGATCGTTCCCGCCGGACTGCTGCAAAGCGCGGTGGCTGACTACCGTCAAAGTGGAATATCGGACGCTGCGCTGGCGCGCCTCGAAGCCCATTCCCCGCTGGGCCGCGTGCTTGCAGCCGGCATGCGCAATGCCAGGAGTTCGCGCGAGATCATGAAGGAGGCGATCGAAGAAGCGGGGCGTGGAGTGGCTCATGAACTTGAACGCTTCCTCACCACGCTGGGAACCATTGCCTCGATTGCGCCGCTGATGGGCTTGTTCGGCACCGTAGTCGGCATGATCGAGATTTTCGGCTCGCCGACGTCGTCGGGCAACAATCCGCAGGCGCTGGCTCACGGCATTTCGGTGGCGCTCTACAACACCGGTTTCGGATTGATTATCGCCATTCCGAGCATGATCTTCTACCGCCACTTCCGGGCACTGGTCGATGGTTTCCTGGTCGAGATGGAGCAGGAAGCGGTGAAGTTGGTCGAGGTCATGCACGGCGAGCGCAAGTAGGAGCAGCGACGCGATGAACTTCCAGCGAGGACGGCAGCGCGAAGAACCCGAGATCAATTTGATCGCAATGATCGACGTGCTGCTGGTGATCCTGATTTTTCTCATGATCAGCACCACCTATTCGAAGTTTTCCGGACTGGAGATCAACCTGCCGACGGCGGACGCAACCCAGAACAAGGAGCAGCCGAACGAAATCAATGTCGTGGTCACCGCAGCTGGCGAGATTTTGGTGAATCGCTCCCCGATCGAGGGACGCGACATCCAGTCGATTGCCAATGCGATGAAGCGACTGACAGAAGGCGGGAAGGAACCGGTGGTGATCATCAACGCCGACGCCAAGGCCGCCCATCAAAGCGTCATCGACGTCATGCAGGCCGCCCAGCAGGCCGGCTTGTCGCACATTTCCTTTGCCACGCAACAGGCGCAACGCTGACGCCGGCGGACTTGCCGCCGTCTGGCGCGAACGTGGCCCGCTGGCCTGCCTGCTGTATCCCATTTCGCTGCTGTTCCTCGTCCTCGTCGTCTTGCGCCGCGCGCTTTATCGCAGCGGCTTGCTGCACGCCGAGGGCCTGCCGGTGCCGGTGGTGATAGTCGGCAACATCACCGTCGGCGGCAGCGGCAAGACACCGCTGGTCATCCATCTGGCGTCGCAATTGCGCGCACTTGGGCGGCATCCGGGTATTGTCAGTCGCGGCTATCGAAGCGATGCCACGCAGGCAATGGAAGTGACAGCGGACAGCGATCCCGCCGCCGTCGGTGACGAACCATTGCTGCTGGCCCGCAGCACAGGCTGTCCGGTATTTGTCGGTCAGGACCGGCCGGCAGCGGCGCGCGCCATGCTCGCGGCACATCCGCAATGCGATGTGATTGTTGCCGATGATGGCCTGCAGCACTATCGCCTGAAGCGCGACGTCGAGATTGCTGTATTCGATCAACGGGGAATCATGAATGGCTGGTGCCTGCCGGCCGGGCCTCTGCGGGAGCCCGTTGCACGTCTGGCCGAGGTCGATGCCGTGGTGCAGAACGGCAACGCCGTGTCGCCAGCGCCAACTCATGGTCACCCCGTATTCGCGATGCGCTTGCTGGGCCAGCGCTTTCACCGTCTCGACGACCCGCGGATAACCTGCGGGCCAACCGATCTGGCAGGCCGAGAATTGCACGCGGTAGCCGGCATTGGAGCCCCGCAGCGCTTTTTTGACCACCTGCACGAAATGGGGTTGGTGTTCGCCGGGCATTCCTTCGCCGATCACCACGATTACTGTGCCGGCGATCTCGCGCTTGCCGGCGACGCCATTCTGACGACGGAAAAGGATGCCGTAAAATTGAGCCGCCTTTCCTTGTCGCTGCCGGTTTGGGTGTTGCCCGTCACGGCGGACGTAAGCCCCGACCTTGCTGCATTTGTTCTGGAGAAACTCAATGGACACCCGTCTGCTTGAAATCCTCGTTTGTCCCGTCTGCAAGGGGCCACTGGAGAACCGCAAGGCCACCACTGAACTGGTTTGCAAAGGCTGCAAGCTGGCCTATCCGGTCAAGGACGGCATTCCGGTGATGCTGGAAGATGAGGCACGGCAGTTGGCTCCTGAAGAACACTGATGACCGTTCGCGTCGTCATTCCGGCGCGCTACGCTTCGACGCGTCTGCCGGGAAAGCCCTTGGCCGATATCGCCGGCCAACCGATGATTGTTCGCGTGGCGGTGGCGGCGCGGCGCGCGCGGGTGGATGGCGTATGGATCGCCACCGATGACGAGCGGATTGTCGCAGCCGTTGGCCGACATGGCTTCGATGCCGTGATGACGCGGGCGGATCACATCAGCGGCACCGATCGCATCGCCGAAGTGGCCGATCGATTGCAGTGGAATGACGCCGACATCGTGGTGAATGTTCAGGGCGACGAACCTTTGCTCGATCCAGCCTTGATCGAGGCCGTGGCCGTGGCGTTGCGCAACGACCCCGAAGCGGCGATGGCGACCGTTTCCCATCCCCTGACGGCAGCCGCCGATTTCTTCAATCCCAACGTGGTCAAGGTCGTCTGCAACGCGCGCGGGCGCGCGCTGTACTTCAGCCGTGCTCCCATCCCCTGGGATCGTGACCATTTTGCAGGCGGGCCTGGCGAGTTGCCCGCGGACCTTCCGGCACAGCGTCACATTGGTCTTTATGCCTATCGAGTGAGCTTCCTGCGGCGCTTCGGGCAACTTGCCGCCTCCCCGCTCGAGCGCTGCGAGTCACTGGAGCAGCTACGCGCGCTTTGGCATGGTTATCCGATCCAGGTCGTCAGCGTCGATCACGCGCCGGCACCGGGCGTCGATACCGCGGAAGACCTCGAACGCGTACGCCGGCTGTTTGACGCAGACATTGATTCGGAGTAAGTTTTGGCTTGCTCGAAAAAGTAAAAAGCACTGTTAAATCATGTAGATAAACTAAATTATGGGAGGCGGTTATGAAATTGATTCTGTTGGGTGCCCCGGGCGCCGGCAAGGGGACACAGGCAGCATTCATTTGCGAGAAATATGGAATTCCGCAGATATCGACGGGCGACATGTTGCGTACGGCGGTCAAGGCCGGGAGCCCGATGGGCCTGGCGGCAAAAAAGGTCATGGATGCCGGCGGTCTGGTGTCCGACGACATCATCCTCGGACTGATCGACGAGCGCCTGAAGCAACCCGATTGTGCCAAGGGTTTCCTGTTCGACGGATTTCCGCGGACCATTCCCCAGGCTGAAGCCCTGCGCGCCCAGGGCATTGCGCTCGACTATGTACTTGAGATCGACGTCGGCGATGATGAAATAATCAAGCGCATGAGCGGCCGTCGCGTGCATCCCGGTTCCGGGCGCACTTATCACGTGGTGTTCAATCCACCCAAGGTCGAAGCCAAGGATGACCTTACGGGCGAGGCGCTGATCCAGCGCGACGACGACAAGGAAGAAACGGTCAGGAAACGTCTCTCGGTGTATCACAGCCAAACCAAGCCGCTGGTGGATTACTATTCGAAGTGGTCCGCCACGGGAGCCGAGGGCGCACCCAGGCACCGCAAAGTTTCGGGTATTGGTTCGCTTGATTCGATCACGAGTGCAGTGTTCGCCGCGCTGAGCTGACGATTTCCGCTGAAATAGGCGCGCGGCACTTTTTTGCGCAGGAGGTTTCATGTCCAGTCACATCCGTCGCATAGCCGTGTGCACCGGGGGGGGCGACGCCCCCGGACTCAATGCCGTCATACGGGCCGTGGTGATCGCCGCCGCCAATCGGGGCTGGGAATGCTACGGTATCCGTGACGGCTTCAATGGCATTCTCTTCCCCGAGCGCTATCCGGAGGGCGGCGTGTCCCGCCTCACCCGCGAAAAGGTGCGCGGCATAGGGCATCTGGGCGGCACCATCCTCGGTACGACGAACAAGGGCAACCCGCTGCATTTCCCGATGAAAATGCCGGACGGCACGACCAAGGACATGGATCTTTCAGGGGAGATTCTCGAGTACTTTGCGCGCAAGGAAATCGATGCCCTGGTTTCCATCGGCGGCGACGGTTCGCTGACCATCGCCAACGCCCTGCACCAGAAGGGGCTGCGCGTCGTCGGCGTGCCCAAGACCATCGACAACGATCTGGACAAGACCTTCACTACGTTTGGCTTCGACACGGCGGTGGCATTTGCCACCGAGTGTCTGGATCGCTTGCACAGTACCGCGGAAAGTCATCAGCGAGTGATGGTGGTCGAGGTCATGGGGCGTTATGCAGGCTGGATTGCGCTGCATGCGGGCATTTCCGGCGGCGCTCACGCCATCCTGATCCCCGAGATTCCCTTCGATATCGACAAGGTGGCTGCCAAGATTCGCGCTCGCGATGCCGAGGGCAGAATGTATTCACTGGTGTTGGTAGCCGAGGGAGCCGAGCCCATCCACGGACACAGGGAAGTGCTGGCTCCAGCGGAGATCGGTCATGCGGAGCGACTCGGTGGTGTCGGCGAACAAGTTGCGCGGGTACTCGGCGACCGCACCGGCAAGGATGTCCGGGTGGTGGTGCTGGGCCATTTGCTGCGCGGCGGCAGTCCCACTTCCTTCGATCGCCTCGCCGCCATGCGCTTTGGCACTGCCGCGGTTCGCGCGCTGGAGGAAGGGCAATCCGGCATCATGGTGGCACTCGGATTCCCCAATGTGAATTATGTCGCGCTGGAGGAGGTCGCCGGTCGCATGAAGGCGGTCCCGCTCGACAGCGATACCCTGCAGACCGGCCGGGACCTGGGCATCGCCTTCGGCGATTGATCCGGGACATGCAGCCCGGACCAATCGGGCCGAATCAGTCGTTGAGTCGTTGGTTCGGCGACCGGCTTATTTCCCGGTATTCAGGATCTTTTCGACCTTGTTGAGCCGCAGCCGGTAGGCATCCGGCATGCCGGAACCGAGCAAGGGGCGCAGGTAAAGGCGGAAGGCATCGGTGACGTCGGTACCGTTAGCGGCGATGAATTCGTCTTCCATTACGCGCGTTTTCCCGGCCACGCTTTCCAGCGGAACCAACTGGTAATCGACGGAGTAAAAGCCGGTGCGCTTGATCGCAACCGAACCGTCACGATCGCCCCACATGGCATATTGCACGGCCTTTTCGCCGACTTCGCGAGCCTCGCGCTGATCGACATCCGAAACGCAGCCCATGAATGACCGCTGCAGATAGCCGAAGGTGTCACCGCGCACGCGCTTGATGCCAAGCTTGTTCTTGATTTCGTCACACAGCAGGTCGGCAAGCGCCCCAGTACCTGAAAGCTGGACGTTGCCATGGGCATCCCGCTCCACCTGGCTGCTTAGCTGGGTGATGATAGGTGTGCCCTGGTTGTCGTGGATGCCTTCCGATGCGGCGATCACGCAGCGGCCGTACTTGTCATAGGTGGCTTTGACGTCCGCCAGGAATTTCTCGACGCTGAAGACGCGCTCCGGCAGATAGATCAGGTGCGGGCCGTCATCGGGGAATTTCTTTCCCAGTGCCGACGCGGCAGTGAGAAACCCGGCGTGCCGCCCCATCACCACCGCCAGATAGACGCCGGTCAGCGCGGCGTTATCCAGATTGGCTCCCATGAACGCCTGGGCGACAAAGCGGGCCGCCGACGGAAAGCCCGGCGTGTGGTCGTTGCCGACCAGGTCGTTGTCGATGGTCTTTGGAATGTGGATGCAGCGCAATGCATAGTTGGCGCGGCGCGCTTCCTCACTGACGATGCGCACCGTATCCGAGGAGTCGTTGCCGCCGATATAGAAGAAGTAGCCTATGCCATGTGCCTTGAGGACCTTGAATATCTCCTGGCAATACTTCAGGTCAGGCTTGTCGCGGGTCGAACCGAGCGCCGAAGATGGCGTATTGGCCACCATTTCGATGTTGTGGCTGGTTTCCTGGGTGAGGTCGAGGAACTCCTCATTGATGATGCCGGACACTCCGTGATACGCACCATAGACCAGTTCGACATTGCGGAACTTGCGGGCTTCGAGAACGACGCCGGCCATCGACTGGTTGATGACTGCGGTCGGTCCTCCTCCCTGAGCAACTAACACCTTACCCTGCGGCATGATCTGGCTTTCCTTTCGTTTGAACAGACTGGATTGATAATCCGGAATGCGAGCGAATATGAATTCAGCATCGAGCACATGCAGGCGGCGAACCTGCAATTCGATATCTACTATATCTGGCATTATGCGCAGTCGGTATCCATCAACCCGATTTGGCCATCAACAGATTTTGGCATCTGCGATCGGCATTTGCGCATACTGGCGGAAACAGATATGTCGATTAGACATACAAAAGGTCGCATTCCAAGCCCCGGCAGCGCCGAACAATCGGTTAAGTTTGAAGCAGCACAAGTTGCCGTGCCTGCGGCTACGATCCTTAGGATCGCGTGATAAACTTATGCGTTTGGTTCATTACATTAATCAATCAGGGGGGAATTTATGTCAGCAGGACTGATGTTTGCGCTGATCTGCGCCGTGGCGGCGATCGCCTACGGCTGGATCATGAGCCAGTGGATTCTGGCCCAACCGGCGGGCAATGACCGCATGAAGGAAATAGCGGCGGCAATTCAGGAAGGCGCCCAAGCCTACCTCAACCGCCAATACACCACGATCGGCATCGTCGGTGCAGTGCTTGCGGTTCTGATTCTGATATTCCTCGGGACAAAGACGGCCATCGGTTTCGTGATCGGTGCCGTACTCTCCGGCGCTGCCGGCTACATCGGCATGAATGTTTCGGTTCGCGCCAACGTGCGCACGGCGCAGGCAGCAACCGTCGGCCTCAACCAGGCCCTGAACGTCGCCTTCAAGGGCGGCGCCATCACCGGCATGCTGGTGGTCGGTCTCGGCCTGCTGGGCGTTGCCGGTTACTACGCCGTGCTGAAGATAATGGGCGGCCCAAGCATCAAGCTGGAAGATATCATCCATCCGCTGGTCGGCCTCGGTTTCGGTTCCTCCCTGATCTCGATCTTCGCCCGACTTGGCGGCGGTATCTTCACCAAGGGCGCCGACGTCGGCGCCGACCTGGTGGGCAAGGTGGAAGCCGGCATCCCCGAGGATGATCCGCGCAACCCGGCGGTCATCGCCGACAACGTCGGCGACAACGTCGGCGACTGCGCCGGCATGGCGGCCGACTTGTTCGAAACCTACGCGGTGACGACGGTGGCAACCATGCTGCTGGGCGTGTTGTTGCTGAAGGCGAATCCCGTTTTCGCCGAACAGGCAGTCATCTATCCGCTGGCCCTGGGCGGCTTCTCGATCATCGCTTCGATCATCGGCGTGATGTTCGTCAAGGCTCGTGACGGCGGCAAGATCATGAACGCCCTGTATCGGGGTCTCGCGGTTGCCGGCGTACTGGCGCTGGTGGCCTTTTACCCGATGACCACCATGCTGATCGACGATCACTTGCTCGATAGCGTGCTGAACATCACCGGTGGTTCGCATATGCGCCTCTACGGTGCGGCGGTGATTGGTCTGGTGCTGACCGGCCTGATGGTGTACATCACCGAGTACTACACCGGCACCGAGTTCAAGCCGGTGCAGCATGTCGCGGAAGCTTCGACCACAGGTCATGGCACCAACATCATCGCCGGTCTCGGCGTGTCGATGAAGTCCACTGCTTGGCCGGTGCTGTCCGTCTGCGCCGCGATCTGGGCTTCCTACACCATGGGCGGCCTCTACGGCATCGCGATTGCAGCCACATCCATGCTGTCGATGGCCGGCATCGTCGTTGCACTTGATGCCTACGGTCCGATCACCGACAACGCCGGCGGCATTGCCGAAATGTCCGAACTGCCGCCTTCGGTGCGTGCCATTACCGATCCGCTCGACGCGGTGGGCAACACCACCAAGGCGGTGACCAAGGGCTACGCCATCGGTTCCGCGGGCCTCGCCGCACTGGTGCTGTTCGCCGACTTTACGCACGGCCTGGAATCGCTCAAGCCGGGCATCAAGTTCGCGTTCGACCTGTCCGATCCGGCAGTCATCATCGGTCTCTTCGTCGGCGGCATGGTTCCCTACCTGTTTGCCGCAATGGGCATGGAAGCGGTGGGTCGCGCCGCCGGTTCCGTGGTGGTCGAAGTGCGCCGCCAGTTCAAGGAGATCAAGGGCATCATGGAAGGCACGGCCAAGCCGGAATACGGCACCTGCGTCGACATGTTGACCAAGGCGGCGATCAAGGAAATGATGATCCCGTCGCTCTTGCCGGTGCTGGTTCCGGTCGTGGTTGCCGTCGTCATGAACTTCCTGATGCCCCCGCTGAACGGCGTCGGCGCAGGCGTTCGCGCCCTCGGCGGCGTGTTGATGGGCACCATCGTCACCGGTCTGTTCGTGGCTATTTCGATGACCACTGGCGGCGGCTGCTGGGACAACGCCAAGAAGTACATCGAGGACGGCCACTTCGGCGGCAAGGGTTCCGAAGCGCACAAGGCGGCCGTCACCGGCGACACCGTGGGCGATCCGTACAAGGATACGGCAGGTCCGGCAGTGAATCCGCTGATCAAGATCATCAACATCGTGGCCTTGTTGATCCTGCCGCTGGTGGTGTGATTCTTCGCAACATGATCGATAGAACGGGCAGCCCGCGGGCTGCCCGTTTTTTCTTGTTGCTGGCCGTTCTGGCGGGCACCGCCCAGGCTGGGGCGCGGGGTGAGCAACCGGAGGCGGCCAGCGGTTTTGCGCCGCGACCGGCAGTGACCGGGAGCGCTTTCATGGCGGTTACGGCGAATGCCTATGCTACCGATGCCGCCGTGGAAATCCTGGAACTGGGCGGCAATGCACTGGATGCAGCCGTCGCCGCACAATGGGTGTTGAATCTGGTCGAGCCGCAGTCCTCGGGCATCGGCGGCGGCGGCTTCATGCTGCACTGGGACGCGAGGCGGCAGCGGGTGTCGGCCTGGGATGGCCGCGAGACGGCTCCCCGTGGCGCCAGCGCCAACTTTGCACGACGTGCGGACGGAAGTACTGCTGGTTTCGCCGAATTATTGGCGACCGGTAGGGCAGTCGGTGTGCCGGGTCTGGTGGCCATGCTGGAAGCAGCGCATCGACGTCACGGCAAGCTGAGATGGGAGCGCCTGATCCGACCGGCGCTGCGCCTGGCCGAGAACGGTTTTGTCATTTCGCCGCGTCTGCATCGACTGTTGCGCGATGATCAATTGCTGCGCCGCGATGCGGCGGCGCGAGCACTTTATTACACGACGAGCGGCGAGGCGAAGCCGATCGGCGAGATTCTGCGCAATCCGGAGTTCGCCGAAGTCCTGCGCGCTGTTTCGGCGACGGGTGCAAATGCTTTGCATGAGGGAGAGTTGGCCGGCCGCATTGCCGCCGCGATCAGGCAGCGCGGAGGAGCGCTGACGACGGAGGACATGTCCGACTACCGGCCGCAACAGCGCGCTGCGCTCTGCGGCAAGTATCGCCGGTGGCGCATCTGCGGCATGCCGCCGCCTTCATCCGGCGGCATCGGCGTGCTGCAGTTGCTGGGTCTGCTGGAACGCAGCGGGCCGCCAGCAGATGATCCGGCCGGCCCGGACGCGGTGCACCTGTTTGCCGAAGCAGGGCGCCTTACTTACGCCGATCGGGCGCGCTACCTGGCCGATCCGGATTTTGTTGCCGTGCCGCAGCGCGCGCTGCTTGATTCCCGGTACCTGGAGCGGCGCTCGCGCCTGATCGAGCGCGGGCGCAGCATGGGTGTCGCCCAGCCGGGCGAACTTCCGGCCGGTCGCGCGCAGGCCGACGATGACGCGCCCGAACTGCCGGCGACGACGCATGTTTCGATCGTCGACCGAGCCGGCAATGCCGTGGCGCTGACCAGCTCGATCGAAAGCGCTTTCGGCAGCCGCATACAGGTCGGAGGATTCCTGCTCAACAATCAACTGACCGATTTTTCCGTAACTGCCGAGCGCGACGGCAAGCCCGTCGCCAACCGCCTGGAGCCGGGCAAGCGGCCCCTGTCTTCGATGGCGCCGACCCTGGTCTTCGATGCCGGCGGGCGGCTCCATGCCGTGCTGGGTTCTCCCGGCGGCAGCCGCATCATCAACTATGTGGCGCGGACCCTGGTCGCGCTGCTCGACGGCCAGACAGACCCTGCGGCGGTGCTGGCTCTGCCGCACGTCGGCAACCGCAACGGAGCGACCGAAATCGAGCGCGGCCGCATCCCGGACGCCTTGGCGCAGGAGCTGGAAAGGCGTGGCCATGTGGTGCAGCGTAGCGACATGACCAGCGGTCTGCACCTGATCGTGCGCAGCGCCGAGGCTTGGTTGGGCGCGGTCGATCCGCGTCGCGAAGGAGTCGCTCGGGGTGACTGATCAGGCGGCTTTGCGCCGAAAATCGCGCACGCGAAAACCGAGCAGCCACAGGGTGGCAAAATAGCTGGCGATTCCGCCCAGAACCACGCCCGCCAGGCGCAGTACGCGCTGGCTGCCGCTCATCGCCAGCCACGCCGCATCCCGGCCGCTGGCAAACCACAACACGCCGCCCAGCACCATCAGCGCGGCGACGAGTTTCAGCGTGAACCCACCCCATCCCGGTCGCGGCTGGTAGACGCTGCGCCGGCGCAAGCCGCGCCAGAGCAGTCCGGCATTGACGCAGGAGGCGAGGCCGATCGACAGGGCCAGGCCGGCATGCTTGAGCCAGCCGATGAAGGCAATGTTCATCAGTTGCGTGAGCGCCAGCGTAAGCAGGGCGATCTTCACCGGTGTACGGATGTCCTGGCGGGCATAGAAGCCCGGGGCCAGCACCTTGACCAGGATCAGCCCGGTCAGGCCGATCGAATAGGCGACCAGCGCCTCGCGGGTGCGCAGCACATCGGCAGCGGCAAATGCACCGTATTGAAACAGGGTCGCCAGCAGCGGAACCGCCAGCATGGCCAGTGCCAGCGAGGCCGGCAGGGTCAGCATCAAGGTCAGGCGCAGGCCCCAGTCGAGCAACGCCGAAAAGTCCTCTTTATTGCCGCTGGCATGGATCCTGGCGAGGCTCGGCAGCAGTATGGTCCCCAGCGCCGCACCAAGCAGTCCGGCCGGGAATTCCATCAGGCGATCGGCATAGTAGAGCCATGAGACGCTGCCGTTTTCGAGGAAGGAGGCGAAGATGGTGTTGATCAGCAGGCTGATCTGCGCCACGGAAACACCCAGCACGGCCGGCGCCATGAGCTTGAGAATCCGCTGCACCCCCTCGTCCCGCCAGGCCAGGTCGAAGCGCGGCAACATGCCGATTTTCGCCAGGGCGGGCAACTGGATTGCCAGTTGCAGCGCGCCACCCAGAAACACCGCCCAGGCCAGCGCCAGCACCGGCGGATCGAACCAGGGCGCGGCGAACAGTGCCATGCCGATGAAGGACAGGTTCAGCAGGACCGGCGTGAAGGCCGGCAGGGCAAACCGGCTCCAGGTGTTGAGGATGCCGGCCGCCAGCGCCACCAGCGACATGAACAGGATGTAGGGGAAGGTGATCCGGGTCAGTTCCACGGTGAGCTGGAACTTCTCGGCATCGGCGGCGAAGCCGGGTGCGGTCACCGCGATCAATACGGGGGCTGCGGCCATGCCGAGTGTAGTGACCGCGATCAGGATCAGGAACAGCACGCTGGCGACGCGATCGACCAGGCTCTTGGTTTCCTCGTCGCCGCGGCGACCGCGGTATTCCGCCAGCACGGGGACGAAGGCCTGGGAGAAGGCGCCCTCGGCAAACAGCCGGCGCAACAGGTTGGGCAGGCGGAAGGCGACGAAGAAGGCGTCGGTCATCATGCCGGCGCCGAAGCTGCGGGCGATCACGAAGTCGCGGACAAATCCCAGAATTCGGGACAGCAGGGTCATCCCGCTGACGGTGGCCAGAGCACGGAGCAGATTCATCGCCTGTATGGTATCCGGGATGACGCGGGCAGAAGCCGCTTGCAATGGGCGGAAGACCCCCCTATAATCACGCGCTTTCCCAAGATCTACCGGATATCGACACATGGCCAATACCGTCCAAGCCCGCAAACGTGCCCGTCAAGCGACCGAGCAGCGCGCTCACAACATGAGCCTGCGTTCGACGTTGCGTACTGCAATCAAGAAGGTACGCAAGGCGATCGACGCCGGCGACAAGACCGCGGCGCAGGCAGTGTTCAAGGAGTCGCAGCCGATCATCGACTCGATCGCCGACAAGAACATCGTGCACAAGAACCTCGCGGCGCGTTCGAAGAGCCGCCTCTCGGCTGCCATCAAGGCACTCTGAACGCCCAGTATCAAGGGTTCCGAAAAAAGGCTGCCTCGATTATCGAGGCAGCCTTTTTTATTTGCCGAGCCTGTGCGGATTTCCGTATAACCACGATTGGCATACTGATTTGTGAAATCCCCTGCTAAATTATATAAATAGGTTGAGTTTGCTGAAGTCACTGCATATAATCACCTGACTTCGTTGAAGTGAAAGGGGTTTTATGCAATCCCATCAGTTCATAAAATATGCATTTCGTATCAAGACCCGGTTGGGCGTGGTTGTGGATAATTTGATGATCCATGGCCGCGACGAGCACGAAGCCCAGCGCAAGCTGCGGCAGGTGTATCACGATTGCCAGATTCTGGAATGCGTTTGCCACCACGGCAGCGTTCGGGTCCCGGTGGCCAGCTTCGAGGAAGTCGCAAACCTCATCGTTCGCTGAGCTTGCGTCAGGCATCAGCCTCGCTGCGGTTGGCGCTACCGGAGTTTCAGAGAAATCGCGCCGTCCGTAATTCTTCCAGCAAGGCCAGGTAGTCCAGCGCTCCCCGACTGGATGCGTTGTGGCTGAATATGTCGCGGCTCATGGCCGGCGCCTCCGCGATGGCGACATTCTCCGAAATCACTGTTTCGCATAGCTCGGCGCCGAACTGCTGGCGCAGGCGATCCTGGATCTCGAAGCTCATCCTGCGCCGCCGGTCGAAGCGTGTCAGCAGGTAACGGCGTTCGATACGCCGCTTGATTACCGGCTCCAGCGCCTTCAGTGTGTGCTCGATCTGCAGGGCGCCGCGCAGGGACAGATAGTCCGAGGACACGGGCACCAATATCCTGTCCGCGGCAAAAATCGCATTGAGCGACAGCACGCCAAGAAATGGACAGCAGTCGATCATCGCGATGCTTTCGCCGCCGGCCACTTCCAGAGCCTGCAAGCCGGTGTTGAGCCGGTTGAGGATGGCCGGCCCCTTGCCGAAGATGGAATCGACCTTGATCAGTTCGGCATGCGCCGGGATCAAGCGACCTACCCCGTTCCAGATTACGGCGAGTTCATCGAGCGGCCGGTTGTCCTGATACAGCGCGAACACGCTGTTGTGAGCCTCGCCCAGTGCTTGGCCATGTATCGCGGTCAGATGCGCCTGAGGATCGAGGTCGATCAGCAAGCCAGGTACGGAATCTCTTGCCAATGCAGCGGCGAGATTGAGTGCAGTAGTCGTCTTGCCGACCCCGCCCTTCTGATTGAATATCGCCATCCGCACTGCCGAATCCTCCGCTGTGCTGCTCTGTACAGGGGCAAATTTTTCACTTAGTATAGAGGCGTTCTCAAGCACGGCGGCCGCGTTGCTCTTCGGCCGCCGTATGTTTTTTGCGTGGAGCTTTTAGTTGCGGTCGCGGTGCTAAACAACGATAAGCGCCGATTTGGCCGGCATTACCCTACACTGAAACTACGTTTTCGCGGAGTGCATTCATGCCGCATCTGATGAATACCTATGGGCGGCTGCCGGTTGCCTTTACCCACGGCGAGGGCTGCCGGCTGTTCGACGAGCAGGGCAAGACCTACCTCGACGCCCTGGCCGGAATCGCGGTCAATACGCTGGGCCACAATCATCCTCGGCTGGTGAAGGTGTTGCGCGAGCAGGTCGGCCGTCTCATTCATACTTCGAATCTGTATCGCATTAGCGAGGCCGAAGCGGCTTCCGATCGGCTTGCCGCGCTGTCCGGCATGGACGAAGTGTTTTTCTGCAATTCGGGTTGCGAAGCCAACGAGGCGGCGATCAAACTGGCGCGGCTGTATGGACATCAGCGCGGCATCGACCAGCCAGCGATCATCGTCATGGAGCAGGCTTTTCACGGCCGCACCCTGGCAACGCTTTCGGCCACCGGTAATCGCAAGGTGCAGGCGGGGTTCGAGCCGTTGGTGACCGGTTTTGTACGCGTGCCGTTCGGCGACTTCGCTGCCATCGAGCAGTTGGCCGAGCGCAACCCGAACATCGTGGCGGTGCTGTTCGAGCCGATTCAGGGCGAAGGCGGCATCAACCTTGCGCACCAGGATTTCATGCGTTCGCTGCGGCAGATCTGCGATCAGAAGGAATGGCTGTTCATGGTGGACGAGGTGCAGTGCGGCATCGGCCGCACCGGCGTCTGGTTCGCCCATCAACATGCCGGCATCGTCCCGGACGTCATGACCCTGGCGAAGGGGCTGGGTTCCGGCGTGCCGATCGGCGCCTGCCTTGCGACGGGACGCGCCGCCGGCGTGTTCAAGCCCGGCAACCATGGTTCCACTTTCGGTGGCAATCCGCTGGCCTGCGTAGCCGCATTGACCACGCTGGATGTCATCGAAGCCGACGGCCTCATGGCGCATGCGGCCAAGCTGGGCGAAGCGATTCGCGGCGGTCTGCGCGAAGGACTGTCCGGCATTCCGGGCGTGGTCGAGGTACGCGGCGACGGCCTGATGATAGGCGTCGAGCTCGATCGCCCCTGCACCGACCTGGTCCAGCGCGGCCTGGCGGCCGGCCTGCTGATCAATGTCACCGCGGACAAGGTTGTCCGCCTGCTGCCGGCCCTGGTCATGAGCGATGCCGAAGGGGCGGAACTGGTTGCCGCCCTGGTTGCCCTGATCAAAGAGTTTGTCGGAGCCTGATCATGACGGCGCCGCGGCATTTTCTGCAATTCAAGGATGTTTCCGGCGACGAACTCGATTACCTGTTCGAGCGTTCGCGCATCATCAAGGCACGCTTCAAGGCCTATCAGCGCCATTGGCCGCTGCAGGACCGCACCCTGGTGATGATCTTCGAGAAGGCCAGCACCCGTACCCGCCTGTCCTTCGAGGCCGGCATGCATCAGCTTGGCGGCTCGGCGATCTACCTCAACACGCGCGACTCGCAGCTCGGTCGCGGCGAGCCGGTGGAGGATGCGGCCCAGGTGATTTCGCGCATGAGCGACATTGTCATGATCCGCACCTTCGAGCAGGACATCATCGAGCGCTTTGCCGGGCATTCGCGGGTGCCGGTGATCAACGGCCTGACCAACGAATACCACCCCTGCCAGATACTGGCCGATATTTTCACCTTCATAGAGCACCGCGGCCCGATCCGAGGCAAGACGGTGGCCTGGATCGGCGATTCGAACAACGTCTGCAACACCTGGCTGCAGGCCGCGGAAGTCCTCGATTTCAATGTCCACGTGTCGACGCCGCCAGGCTATGAGGTCGAGGGCGAGCGCGCCGGCCTCTATGGCACGGACCATTTCGAGCAGTTTGCCGATCCGATGGATGCCGCGCGCGGAGCCGATCTGGTCACCACCGATGTGTGGACCTCGATGGGCTTCGAGGCCGAGAACGAAGAGCGCCTGCGCGACTTCGCCGACTGGCAGGTCGATGCCGAAATGATGCGCGCCGCCAAGACGGATGCGGTGTTCATGCACTGCCTGCCCGCACATCGAGGCGAGGAAGTCGCCGCCGACGTGATAGACGGGCCGCAAAGCGTGGTCTGGGACGAAGCCGAGAACCGGCTGCATACGCAAAAGGCTTTGATGGAATTCCTGCTCCTGGGCAGGGTGAATGACTGAGGAAAGATCGATGAGCGCGGCAAAGAAATCAAGCAGCAAGCAAAACAACAAGGTCGTCCTCGCCTATTCGGGCGGACTGGATACCTCGGTGATCCTCAAGTGGTTGCAGGACACCTACAACTGCGAGGTGGTGACCTTCACCGCCGACCTGGGCCAGGGCGAGGAACTGGAACCGGCGCGGGCCAAGGCGCTGCAGATGGGCATCAAGCCGAAGAACATTTTCATCGACGATCTGCGCGAGGAGTTCGTTCGCGACTTCGTCTTTCCGATGTTCCGCTGCAATACTGTCTATGAAGGCGAATACCTGCTCGGCACCTCGATTGCGCGGCCGCTGATTGCCAAGCGTCTGGTCGAGATCGCGAAGAAGACCGGCGCCAACTTGATCTCGCACGGCGCCACCGGCAAGGGCAACGACCAGGTGCGTTTCGAACTCGGCGCCTATGCGCTGATGCCCAATGTCAAGGTCATCGCGCCGTGGCGCGAGTGGGACCTGCTCTCGCGCGAGAAGCTGATGGCCTATGCCGAGAAGCACGGCATCCCGGTCGAGATGAAGCACAAGAAGGGCGGTTCGCCGTATTCGATGGATGCCAACCTGCTGCACATCTCCTACGAAGGCCGCCACCTTGAAAACCCTGGCGCCGAAGCCGAGGAGTCGATGTGGCGCTGGACCGTCTCGCCCGAGAAGGCGCCGAACCAGGCCGAGTACCTCGACCTCGAATTCAAGAAGGGTGACCTGGTCGCCATCAACGGCAAGAAGATGAAGGCCCACGAGCTGCTTGCCACGCTCAACCAGCTCGGCGGCAAGCACGGCATCGGCCGTCTCGATCTGGTCGAGAACCGCTACGTCGGCATGAAGTCGCGCGGTTGCTACGAAACCCCGGGCGGCAGCATCCTGCTGCGGGCGCACCGCGCCATCGAGTCGGTCTGCCTCGACCGCGAGGAAGCGCACCTCAAGGACGACCTGATGCCGCGCTATGCCAGCCTGATCTATAACGGCTACTGGTGGAGTCCGGAGCGGCGCGCCCTGCAGGCGCTGATCGACCACACCCAGCAGCACGTCAACGGCTGGGTCCGCATCAAGCTCTACAAGGGCAACGTGATCGTGGTCAGCCGCGATTCGAAGTCAGATTCGCTGTTCGACCCGACCATCGCCACCTTCGAGGACGACGCCGGCGCCTACAACCAGAAGGACGCCCACGGCTTCATCCGCCTCAATGCGCTACGCCTGCGCATCGGCGCCAACCGCGACGAGAGCCGGACGGCCAAGAAGAAGGGTTGAAGAAGCATCGAAGGTAGACGGGTTACGCGCCGATGTTCGGCATTTCGGAGGAGCAACTGACAGAGTTCGGCATGACGTTTGGCATTAGTGCCTTCATGCTCTACATGCTGTTCATCATCGGCGAGCTGGCCTGGAAATCCAAGGCGGGCAAACTCGGCACCTTCATCCTGTTCTTTGTCCTGGCTTTCGGCATGCTCGGCTTCATTGCCAAGATGATTATTCAAAAAATGTGGGGGATCTGATATGTCGCAATTCGATAATGTCGCGGTGTTCAAGAAGGCCAATGTGTATTTCGACGGCAAGTGCGTCAGCCACACCGTGCAACTCCCTGACGGCACCAAGAAGAGCGTCGGCGTGATCATGCCGTCGACCCTGACCTTCAACACCGGCGTGCCGGAAATCATGGAATGCGTCGCCGGCGTCTGCCGCTATCGCATCAAGGGCGAGGACTGGCAGACCAGCGGCGCCGGCCAGAGCTTCAAGGTGCCGGGAAACTCGAGCTTCGAGATCGAAGTCGCCGGCGAGCCCTACCACTACGTCTGTCATTTCGCCTGATCCGGGGAGAGCGGCATGCCTTCATTCGACATCACTTCCGAAGCCGACCTGGTGGCGCTGAAGAACGCCGTGGACGTGGCGGGGCGCCACATCGGCAACCGCTATGACTTCAAAGGCACCTCGGCGCGCGCCGAGCTGAACGAGAAGGACAAGACCATTACGCTGCATGGCGATTCCGAGTTCCAGCTCAGCCAGATCAAGGACATCCTTTTCCCCGAGATGGAAAAGAAGGAGCGCGAAAGCACCAAGCGGCTCGACCACGGTCCGGTGCAGTCGGTCGGCGGCAACAAGTCGAAGCAGGTACTGACCATCAAGGTCGGCATCGAGCAGGAACTGGCCAAGCAGATCGTCAAAATGATCAAGGACAGCAAGATCAAGGTCCAGGCCAGCATCCAGGGCGACGCCGTGCGCGTCACCGGCGCCAAGCGCGACCTGCTGCAGGAAGCCATCGCGCTGGTGAAGAAGTCGATTATCGACTTTCCGCTGCAGTACGGTAACTTCCGGGATTAAGGCAGCGCGGCGCCGTACCACCAGCGCCAACTCTTCAAGCCTTGCGCAAGCCGCCGATCCAGCGCGTATAGAGCCGGTCGGCGACGGCGCGCATCGCCGCGATGCGCGGCTCCATGTCGGTCAGCATCTGCTCCGGCGTTTGCACCGAGGCCGAGGCCGGCACGTTTTCGGCGGCCCACTGCTGGCACCAGCTGCGGATCATGGTCTCGGTCATCTCGACGTGGCATTGCATGCCCAGATGCGAGCCGCGCACGAAGGCCTGGTTGGCGCAGTGGGTACTCTGTAGGAGGCGGGTGGCGCCGGGCGGCAGGCTAAAGGTCTCGCCGTGCCAGTGGAATGCCTCGAAGTCGGCCGTGTCGCCCAGCCAATCCGGCGCCGCCTCGGTCACCGTGACCCGGCCCCAGCCGATCTCCTTGACCGGGTTGCGCCCCACGCTACCGCCGAAGGCCTTGGCCATCAGCTGTCCGCCGAGGCAGTGGCCGATGACCGGGATGGATAGCCGGTCGGCCGCGCGGATCAGTTCCAGCGTCGGCGCAATCCAGGGCAGCTCGTCATTCACGCTCATCGGCCCGCCCATCAGGCACAGCCCGGAAAATTCCTCGGGAGTCGGCGGTGGCGCCATGCCCTCGTCAATCGGAAACAGCGTCCACGGCAGGCAGTGGCGGTCGAGGAATGTGGCAAAATAGCCCGGCCCCTCGCCGGGGCTATGACGGAATATTGCGATCGGTTTCATGCCGGAGTCTTTTGATAGCGCAGGCCCGAATTCTAGCGGAGGCTTGCTTTCCCTGATGCGTCGTCGATTCAGCGAAGGCTTTGTCGCGTCCCCCGTAATCGAATCCTGGGTCGCCGCCGAGAAGGACCTGATCGCCGCCGCCGTGCTGGTGCCGGTGGTGGTGCGCGAAACCGGGCTGACCATGCTGCTGACCCAGCGCACCGCGCACCTGCGCGATCATGCCGGACAAGTCAGCTTCCCCGGCGGACGCTGCGAAGCCAGCGACGCCTCTGCCGAAGCCACCGCCTTGCGCGAAGCCGAGGAAGAAGTCGGCCTGACGGCGTCGCAAGTCGAAATTCTCGGTCGCCTGCCGGAATACCGGACTGGCACCGGATTCGTCATCACCCCGGTGGTGGGACTGGTGACGCCGCCCCTGAACCTGAAGCTCGACGATTTCGAGGTGGCCGAAGTTTTCGAACCGCCGCTCGAATTCCTGCTCGACAGCGCCAACCATCAGCGCCAGAGCATCGAGGTGCGCGGCGCCCGGCACGAATACTGGGCCATGCCGTGGCAGGGCTATTTCATCTGGGGCGCGACCGCCGGCATGCTGGTGACCTTGCATCGTCTGCTGTATTCGGGGACATGAGCACCCGCCGCCGGGCCGCCCCAAGGCGGGTGCAGCCAACATACGGAGCCGCGCAGCGGCGAACCACCGTCACCCCCTGCCTTGCGCAGGGGGCCGGGGGGAGGGCAGGTCAATGAGTTTGATTTCGATCGTCATCGCCCTGATCATCGAGCAGCTGCATGCGCTGCCGGTGCAGCGTGCGGTGCGCGATCCCCTGGCGCGGATGGCGGGGTTTCTGGAGGACAAGTTCAACGACGGCGGTCGCAGCCACGGCGCGATCGCCTGGGGCGTGGGAGTCGCGCTGCCTGCCGCCTTGCTGTCGCTGCTGTATGCCTTGCTGATGGTCTTCCAGCCGCTGCTGGGGTTTCTGCTGGGCGTCGGCGTGCTGTACCTGACCATGGGCTTTCGCCAGTTCAGCCATTTCTTCACCAACATCCACCTGGCGCTGCGGGTCGGCGACATCGAGCAGGCGCGGCAGCTGCTGGCGCAATGGCGCGGACGCGCCGGCGACAGCCTGACTTCCGGCGAAATCGCGCGGCTGGCGATCGAGCAGGCCCTGCTCGCGTCGCATCGCCACGTCTTTGCGCCGCTGCTGTGGTTTGCCGTACTGGGCCCGGCGGGGGCCCTGTTCTACCGGCTGGCGCATTCGCTCGACGAACACTGGGGCAGGCGCAGCGAGCAGGAGTTCGGCGAGTTCGGCCAGTTCGCGCACCAGGCCTTTGCCTTCATCGACTGGCTGCCCTTGCGCGTCACCGCCGCGGCCTTCGCCGTGGTCGGCGATTTCGAGGATGCAGTGTATTGCTGGCGAAATCAGGCCGATCTATGGCCGAACGGCGGCTCCGGTATACTGCTGGCCAGCGGTGCCGGTGCGCTGGGCGTACGCCTGGGGATGCCGGTACATGACGTAATTCAAGACACGGGCGACGCGAGCGATCGCCCGGAACTGGGATTGGGGGAGGACGCCGATCCCGACTTCATGCAGAGCACCATAGGCCTTGTTTGGCGCAGTCTCGTGCTCGGTTTGGCCGTGCTGGCCCTGGTCTGGATTTCCAGCTGGGTCGGCAGTTGATATCTAATTTAGGAGTTTTGTAATGGCTGACAAGAGAGAAGTCGTTGTACTGAGTGCCGTTCGTGCCGCGGTCGGCACCTTCATGGGTTCGCTGTCCGGCATGGAACCCGCCGACCTCGGCGGCCTGGTGGTCAAGGAGGCTATCGCCCGTTCCGGCGTCGATCCCAAGGCCATTACCTTTGCCACCGTGGGCAACGTGATCCCCACCGAAGCCCGCTATCCCTATGTCGCGCGCAATGCCACGATCCAGGGCGGCATGAGCATGGAATCGGTCACCTTCGCCGTGAATCGCCTCTGCGGTTCCTCGCAACAGGCCATCGTCAGCTCGGCCCAGGCGATTCTGCTCGGCGATGCCGACTTCGCCCTCGGCGGCGGCGTCGAAGTCATGTCGCGCGGCGCCTACCTGTCCCCGGCGATGCGTTCCGGCGCGCGCATGGGCGACACCAAGATGATCGATGCCATGGTCGCCGCACTGACCGATCCCTTTGGCGCCGGCCACATGGGCATCACCGCCGAGAACCTGGCCAAGAAGCACGGCTTCACGCGTGAGCAGCAGGACGAATTCGCCTGCGAATCGCAGCGCCGCGCCGCTGCCGCCGTCGCCGCCGGCTACTTCAAGGAACAGATCGTGCCGATCACCCTCAAGACCCGCAAGGGCGACGTGGTGTTCGACACCGACGAGCACATCAAGGCCAGCACCACCATGGAATCGCTGGCCAAGATGAAGCCCGCCTTCGACAAGAACGGTACCGTCACCGCCGGCAATGCTTCCGGCATCAACGACGGCGCTGGCTTCCTGGTGCTGGCCGATGCGGCGAAGGCCGCTGCCGGCGGCCATAAGGCGATGGCCCGCCTGGTGGCCTACGGCATCGGCGGCGTGTCGCACGAAGTCATGGGCGAAGGCCCGATCCCGTCGACCCTCATCGCGCTGGCCAAGGCCGGCCTCAAGATCGACGACATCGGCGTCGTCGAATCCAACGAAGCCTTTGCCGCCCAGTCATTGACCGTGGCCAAGGTGCTCGGCCTCGACCCGATGAAGACCAACCCGAACGGCGGCGCGATCGCCATCGGCCATCCGATCGGCGCCTCCGGCGCGGTGATCATCACCAAGGCCCTCTACGAAGCACGTCGCGTCGGCAGCAAGTACTGCCTCGCCACCATGTGCATCGGCGGCGGCCAGGGCATCACCACGATCTGGGAAATGATTTAATCCGGATCGGGTTTCGCCACATAAGAAAGCCCGGCATTGCCGGGCTTTCTTCGTATACGGCGTCCCAGGGCGCCGTGCCGCCAGCGCCGACTCTGTGCGCTGGCCGCCTTACTGGCCGTATCGCCTCCGCGTCAACGTCCGCGCATGAACAGGCGGTCGAGTTCCGTCATGGACAGCTGGACCCAGGTCGGCCGGCCGTGGTTGCACTGGTCGGCGCGTTCGGTTTCTTCCATCTGGCGCAGCAGGGCGTTCATTTCCGGCAGGGTGAGCTGGCGATGGGCGCGCACCGCGCCATGGCAGGCCATGGTCGCCAGCAGTTCGTTGCGCCGGGTTTCCACCACGCGGCTGGCCGGATGTTCGGCCAGGTCCTTGAGCAGCGAGCGCACCAGTTCGACCGCGTTGCCGCCCGCCAACAGCGCCGGCAGGCTGCGCACCGCAAGCTCGCGCGGGCCGGCGGCGGCGACGGCAAAGCCGAGCTGGGCCAGCGCCTCGGCCTGTTCGGCGGCCGTCGCCATTTCGGCTTCGCTGGCCGCGAGCAGCAGCGGCACCAGCAGGGCTTGCGTCGCCGGCGGTCCGGCGTCGAGGCTGGTTTTCAGCTTCTCGTAGAGGATGCGTTCGTGCGCGGCATGCATGTCCACCAGCACCAGGCCGCCGGCATTCTGGGCCATGATATAGACGCCGTGGAGTTGCGCGATGGCGTAGCCGAGCAGCGGGGCGCGGCTATCGTTCGTCGCGGCAGGAGTTGGCGCTGGCGACACGGCGTTGGGGCTGTCGGCAGTGTCGGCGAAGGCCGCGCGGGCGAATTCGAGGTAGGCGCGTGCCGCCGGCTCCTCGACGCCGAGGCCCGACTGGCGCGTGTAGGAGAAAGCCGAGGGCAGGTAGGTCGCTGCGGCCGGTGCGGCCGGCGCCGTCTTCGCCGGACTGGCAGCGGCGGACAGCGGCGTCGCCAGCGTGCGCTGCAGCGCATGGAAGACGAACTGATGTATGCCGCGCGCATCGCGAAAGCGCACCTCGGTCTTCGCCGGATGCACATTGACATCGACGCCGGCCGGGTCGAGTTCGAGGAACAGCACATAGGCCGGATGCCGCGCGCCGTGCAGGATGTCGGCCCAGGCCTGGCGCGCGGCATGGGTCAGCAGCTTGTCGCGCACATAGCGGCCATTGACGAAGAAGTACTGCTCGTCGCGTCCCGCACGCGAATACGCCGGCAGCGCGGCGAGCCCCGCCAGCCGCAGCGGCCCGGCCGTTGCATCGAGCGGGCGCGCATGCGGAAAAAATTCCTCGCCGATGATTTCCCTGGCGCGTCTTGCAAAGTTGGCGCTGGCGAGACGGCGTTTTGCGTTGCCGTTGTGCGACAGCGTGAAGGCGACGTCGGGCCGCGCCAGCGCCATGCGCCGCAGCACTTCGTCGCAGTGGGCGAATTCGGTGGCCTCGGTCTTGAGGAACTTGCGCCGCGCCGGGGTGTTGAAATACAGGTCGGCGACCTCGATCACGGTACCGTCGGCCAGCGCCGCCGGTTCCGCCGGGATATTCGCCGCGCGTCGCGCGGCGCTGATATTGTCGCCCCCTTCCCCGGGAAGGGGGACGGGGGGATGGTCGCTACGAATGCGATAGCCGTGCGCGCCATTTTTCGCACGACTGGTCAGCGTGACGCGCGCCACGGAAGCGATCGAGGCCAGCGCCTCGCCGCGAAAGCCGTAGCTGGCGACCCGTTCCAGGTCGTCGAGGCTGGCGATCTTGCTCGTGGCGTGGCGCGCCAGGGCCAGCGGCAGGTCCTCGGGCGCGATGCCGGCGCCGTCGTCGGCGATCCGGATCAGGCGCACGCCGCCTTCTTCGAGCTGCACGTCGATCCTCGTGGCGCCGGCGTCGAGGCTGTTTTCCAGTAGTTCCTTGAGCACCGAGGCCGGGCGTTCGACCACCTCGCCGGCGGCGATCTGGCTGATCAGAAGATCCGGCAGCGGCTTGATGATTCCCATGGGGTTCGGATTATAGCTTCCGGTAAAATCGCATCTTTCCCTATCGACCGCCGCCCAGTGGAACTTCTCGCCCAGTTCATCGACATCATCCTGCATGTGGACAAGTACCTCGCCATGCTGCTGGCCCAGTACGGCACCTGGATCTACGTCATCCTCTTCGCCATCGTCTTCTGCGAGACCGGCCTGGTCGTCACCCCCTTCCTGCCCGGCGACTCGCTGCTGTTCGTCGCCGGCGCCCTGGCCGCCGCTTCAGGCAACAGCGGCGGCGGCAGTTTCGACATCGACATCGTGATCGCTGTGCTGCTCTCCGCCGCGATCCTCGGCGACAACACCAACTACTGGATCGGGCGCTGGGCCGGCAAGCGCATCCTGGCCTGGGGCGAAGGTTCGCGCTATTTCAACCGCAAGGCCTTCGACATGACCCACGCCTATTACGAGGTGCATGGCGGCAAGACCATGCTGGTGGCGCGCTTCATGCCTTTCGTGCGCACCTTCGCGCCCTTCGTCGCCGGCGTCGGCAACATGAGCTATCCGCGCTATTTCGCCTTCGACCTGGCCGGCGCCGTGCTCTGGGTCTTCTCGCTGTGCCTGGCCGGTTACTGGTTTGGCAACATCCCCTGGGTCAAGGCGAACCTGTCGCTGATCATCTTCGGCACCATCGGCCTGTCGCTGGTGCCGCTGGCCCTGGCCTGGCTGCGCCATCACCTTGCGCCCAAGGCTTCCTGAACATGCGCGTCGCGGCGGCCTTTGGCCTCGTGCTGCTGCTGACGGCGTGTTCCCACAACGGTGCGCAAATGGGGGCGAAAAATGCGGCGCCTGGCAATGACAAAGGGCGCGCCATCGGCGACTCGGTCGCCAGCTTCGACCCCAAGCAGATCGGCAAGAGCGACGTCGATCGCGTCGCCGACATCCATCGCCGCGAGGTGTTCGCCAGCCTGCGCGTGCTGGCCGAAAAGCTCTACCGGCGCAATCCGCGCGAATGGAAAAAGGGCGGCCATGCCGGCGTCGAGATCGCGCTCGACCGCCTGCTCGATCCGCGCAATGGCTGGCGCCTGTCCGCAGCCGCAGACCGGCGCGGCACCGATGCGATGTTGCTGGCGCTGCGCGAGGACTTCGGCGGCGACCGCGTGGCGGTATTCATCGCCGGCGTCGGCGACATGCTGAATGTCGCTTTCGATGAAAAGACGGAATTCTTCATGCTCGACGAACTCGATCCACAGAAGCTCTACAACAGCGCACGCAACCTCGAAGTCGCCGCCTGGAAGCTGGCCAACGCGCGCGATGCCGATGGCGCCTTGCTGCTGCTTTCCAACGACATGGCGCAGCAGCCGGCCAACCTCAGCTTCGAGCGCGAATTCGGCAAGATGATCGGCAATCTCGATCTGCTCGCCGCCCTGATCGCCGACAAGGGCCACCGCACCATCGCCCGCGTCGCGCAAAGCCTGGCCACGGCGGTGTTTCTTCCGGTCGCGGGGCTGCGATGAAGCGCTATGTGATCCTGATTTCCGGGCGCGGCAGCAACATGGAGTCGCTGCTCGACGCCGGCCTGCCCGGCGAGTGCGCGCTGGTGCTCAGCAACCGACCTGCTGTGGCCGGGCTGGACGCTGCCGCCCGCCGCGGCATCGCCACCGCCGTGATCGATCATCGCGGCTTCGCCTCGCGCGAGGAATTCGACGCCGCGCTGGGCGCCGAAATCGAGCGCCACGCGCCGGACCTGGTGCTGCTGGCCGGCTTCATGCGCATCCTAAGCGACGGTTTCGTGCGCCGCTTCGAAGGCCGCCTGCTGAACATTCATCCTTCGCTGCTGCCGCTGTTCCCCGGGGTCAAGACCCACGCCCAGGCGCTGGCGGCCGGGGTGCGGCTGCACGGCTGCAGCGTGCACTTCGTGACGCCGGCCCTGGACGGCGGGCCGATCGTCGCCCAGGCCGCGGTGGCGGTGCAGGGCGACGATGACGAGGCGAGCCTGGGCCGCCGCGTGCTGGCCGAGGAACACCTGCTCTACCCGCGCGTCGCGCGCTGGTTTCTCGAAGGCAGGCTGCAATTGATCGCGGAGCGGGTGAAACTCTCGGGCGAGGTCGCGGTCGGCGGCGCGCTGCATGTGCCCCAGGTCGCCGCGACATGAAGGCCATCGCCTGCCTGCTGCAACTCGCGGCCTGGATCGGCTTCGGCCTGGTGCCGCCCGCCCTCGCCGCCGCTGCGCCAGCGCCAACTCTTCAGGCATCCGCGGCGCAGGCCCTGCCGCGCCAGGGCAAGGTCAGCTATGCGCTGGCCCATGGCGCCGATGGCTTCGTGGTCGGTCAGGTGCTGCATACCTGGGAACATGACGGCCGCAACTACAGGATGCAGAGCGTGACCGAAACCACCGGCATCGCCGCCTTGCTGAAACCGGCGCGGGTAGTGCAGAGCAGCCAGGGCGAGGTGTCGGCTGCCGGTCTCAGGCCGAAGGAATTTCGCCACGAACGGGTCAAGGGACTCGATACGGCAAGCTTCGACTGGACGCGCCGGGTGGTCAGCTATGCCGGGCACGAGGACAAGATCGTCGCCGGCACCCAGGACATGCTGTCCATGTACTACCAGCTGGTTTTGCTCGGGCTGAAGAGCGGTGCGCTGGAAATGCCGATCGCCACGGGACGCAAGCTGGAAAGCTACCGTGTCGAAGTTCTCGGCGACGAAGTCGTGACTGTGCCGATCGGCAAGCGCCGCACGGTGCACCTGAAGACCCGCGGCAGCGGCGGCGACAGCATTGAGGTGTGGATCGCACCCGAGCTGCGCGGCCTGCCCGTGAAAATCCGTTTCACCGACCGCAAGGGCGAAATTTTCGACCAGAACATGCAGGAAATCACCGTTCAGGACAAGCAATGAGCACCCCGCACGGCCGCCCGAAGGGGCGCCAATCAACACACGGAGCCGCGCAGCGGCGAACCATAGTCACCCCCTCTCCTGGGGAGGGGGTTGGGGGGAGGGTAGTCCAGTGAGCAAACTCACCCACCTCTTTCCGCGAAAGGGGGAGACAGCATGAACGACGACAGGAAACACGGCGGCAAGAGCGCGGCGCGGCGCGGTACGGGCGACGGCCGGCGCCGCGAAGGCGCTGCCGTCGGAGCCCGGCCCGCCGCCAGACCCGCTGCCGGCGAGGCCGCGCCGGTGACGGAAGGCCTCGCCGCGGATCTGCTGAACGCCGCGGTGGCGGCGACGGCAGCTTTGCTGAGCTTCGCCCTGCCGGCCGACGCGGCCCTGTCGGCCTTCTTCCGCGCGCGCAAGAGCGGCGCCAAAGACCGTGCCTTCATTGCCGAAACTGCCTACGCCGTGCTGCGCAGGAAGCGCCTGCTGGAACGCCTGGCAGCCTGCGGGCCGAACCTGGAAGCGGCCTTCCTCGCCCCCGGTTCGACGCCCAAACGCGGGCCCAGGGACGGAGCCAAGCCGGCGGCCGGCGCACGTCGCATCTCGCCGCGCGAACTGGTGCTGCTCTCCTTGTCGCGCGTGCGCGGCATGTCGCAGCGCCAGCTCGAAGGCGCGCTGCTGCCGGGCGAAGCCGAATGGCTGGCGGACATCCGGCGTCAGCCGGAACCGGAACTGACGCTGGCCGAGCAACTGGATTTTCCCGACTGGCTGGTGGAGCGCCTGGCGCCGAGAATGACGCCCGAAGAACTGCTGGCGCTGGCGCGCGCACTGAACACCCCGGCGCTGCTCGACCTGCGCGTGAATACCCTGAAGTCCGAGCGCGAGGGTGTGATTGCGCGCCTCGCCGCCGACGGCATCGCCGCCGCACCGACGCCGTATTCGCCACTCGGCCTGCGCCTGAAGACCAAGCCCTACCTGCAGAAGCATCCGGCCTACCTCGACGGCAGCATCGAGGTGCAGGATGAGGGCTCGCAGTTGCTGGGCTTCCTGGTCGCGCCCAAGCGCGGCGAAATGGTGGTGGATTTCTGCGCCGGCGCCGGCGGCAAGACGCTGATTCTCGGTGCGCTGATGCGCTCCACCGGGCGCCTCTATGCCTTCGACGTATCCGAAAAACGCCTGGCCAAGCTGAAGCCGCGCGCGGCGCGTGCCGGCCTGTCGAACGTGCATCCGGCCTGCCTTTCCGGCGAGAACGACACGCGCGTCAAGCGGCTGCAGGGCAAGGTCGATCGCGTGTTGGTCGATGCGCCCTGTTCCGGCCTGGGCACGCTGCGCCGCAACCCCGACCTGAAGTGGCGCCAGTCGCCGCAGAGCGTCGATGAACTCACCGCCAAGCAGGCTGCCATCCTCGCCGCCGCGGCCAGGCTGCTGAAGCCCGGCGGCCGCCTGGTGTATGCCACCTGCAGCATCCTCGCCGAAGAGAACGAGGACATCGTCAATGCCTTCCTCGCCGGCCATGCCGACTTCCAGCGCCTTCCGGCGCAGGAAGTCCTGGCGGCGCAGGGCATCGTCGTCGACTGCGGCGAGGACATGCGCCTGTCGCCGCAGAAGCACGGCACCGACGGCTTCTACGCGGCGGTGCTGGAACGCGCGAAGTGATCGTGAAACATGGAGCGGCCATAGGCCGCGAACCGAAGTCATCCCCTTTCCCGGAAAGGAGGCTGGGGGGAAGGTCGTTTCTCGTCGCCGCGCTGCTGCTCTGCTCAACAGTTGGCGCTGGCGCCACGGCGCTGCCGGCGACAGGCACGATCGAGGCGCTGTTCACCCCCTGGGACGATGCCGAAGGCGCCATCGTGCGCGTGGTCGGCGAAGCGCGCCAGAGCATCCACGTCCAGGCCTACCTGCTGACCAGCCGCTCGATCGCCAAGGCGCTGACGGATGCCAAGGCACGCGGCGTTGCGGTGGAAATCCTGGCTGACCGCGAGATGCTGGAAAAGAGCGACAAGTCGCTGCTGCCGCAACTGCTTGAAGGCGGCATTCCGGTCTGGCTGGAAACCCGCTATGCCGCCGCGCACAACAAGGTGATGCTGATCGACGCCGCTCATGCCGACGCCGTCGTCATCACCGGCAGCTACAATTTCAGCTGGTCGGCGCAGGCGCGCAACGCCGAAAACCTGCTGATCCTGCGCGGCAATCCGGCACTGGTGCAGCGTTACCTCGACAACTGGCGGCGGCATCGCGACGACGCGCAGAAAATGAACGGAGCCCAATGACATGAAGCAAGGCGCTCTGGCCACCGTCTGGCTGGAAGTCCAGGCCGATCTGCACGAACCGGATCTGATCTGGCAACTGGCGATCCTGGCCGGATGCCTGCTGCTGGCGCTGCTGGGTGAGAGCCTGTTGCGCCGCCAGCAGGCCGGTGAAGGCCGTGTCGCGGAACTCGGTCGCGGCGGGTTGAAACGAGTCAGCTTCCCCGTGCTGGCGCTGATCCTGGTGCTGCTGGCGCGCTGGCTGGCGGAGGACTGGATACGCGTCGGCCTGTTCTCGCTGGCCGTGCCGCTGCTGGCCTCGCTGGCGGTGATACGCGCAGTGTTCTACATCTTGCGCGTCAGCCTGGTCGGCGCCACCTGGCTGGTGCCCTTCGAGCGCGTGTTCGCCTTGCTGGTCTGGGGAGTCGTCGCCCTGCACATCGTGGGCCTGTTGCCCGAGGCGATCGCGGTGATCGAATCGGTCACCTTCAGCGCCGGCAAACAGAAGCTCAACCTGTGGCATGTGCTGCAAGGCCTGGTCGCGGTGCTCGCCACCGTGCTGGCCGCGCTCTGGTTGTCGAGCGCGATCGAAGCCCGCTTGAACAAGGCGGTCGGGCTCGACAACAATCTGCGCATGGTATTCGCGCGCCTGGCCAAGGCGCTGCTGATCCTGCTGGCGGTGCTGATCGTCCTGCCGCAGGTCGGCATCGATCTCACCACCCTGTCGATATTCGGCGGCGCGCTCGGCGTCGGTCTCGGTTTCGGTCTGCAGAAGATCGCCAGCAACTACGTTTCGGGCTTCATCATCCTGCTCGACAATTCCATCCGCATCGGCAATACCATCTCGGTCGGTGCCGACCGCGGCGAGGTGACGCGCATCACCACGCGCTACACCGTGCTGCGCAGCCTGGGCGGCGTCGAGGCGCTGGTGCCCAACGAGCTGTTGGTCGGCTCGGTGGTGCAGAACGAGTCCTACAGCGATCCAAGGATGCGCTTCATGCTGCCGGTGCAGGTCGCCTACGACAGCGACCTGGAGCGCGCCATGGCCATCATGGCGGAGGCAGCTGCGGCGCAGGAGCGTGTCCTGGTCGATCCGGCGCCGGCGGTGTTGCTCAAGGAGTTCGCCGACTCCGGCATCAATCTCGAACTCGGCTTCTGGGTCGCAGATCCGCAGCTCGGCGTCGGCCAGTTGCGCTCCGAGATCAACCTGGCGATCTGGCGCGAATTCAAGCAGGCCGGTATCCAAATTCCTTTCCCGCAACGCGAAATCCGCATTCTCAAAGAGGCTGGCCATGAGTGAAACCCGATTGATCCACGGCTTTCACGCCATCACCGCCAAGCTGCGTCACGCCGCCGACGACGTCAAGGAAATCACCGTCGTCGAGGGCCGTCAGGACGGCCGCATGCGCGACCTGCTGAAACTCGCGGAGACCCACGGCGTGCGAGTGATCCTTTCCGACGCGAAACGGCTCGACGGCCTGGCCGGCGGCAGCCAGCACCAGGGTGTGGTGGCCAAGGTCGCGGCGCAGGCCAAACACGTCACGCTGGACGACGTGCTCGACGGGCTGACCGAACCGCCCCTGCTGCTGGTGCTCGACGGCGTCACCGATCCGCACAATCTCGGCGCCTGCCTGCGCGTCGCCGACGCCGCCGGCGCACACGCCGTGGTGGCGCCGAAGGACAAGGCCTGCGGCCTCAACGCGACCGTCATCAAGGTCGCCAGCGGGGCCGCCGATACGGTGCCCTACATCGTCGTCACCAACCTCGCGCGTAGCTTGCGCGAGATGCAGGAACGCGGCATCTGGGTGATCGGCGCGGCGGGCGAGGCTGAGCGCGAACTCTACGCCATCGACCAGAAGGGTCCCTGCGCCTGGGTGCTCGGCGCCGAAGGCGCCGGCATGCGCCGCCTGACGCGCGAGACCTGCGACGAACTGGCGAAAATCCCGATGCACGGCAGCGTCGAAAGCCTCAACGTTTCGGTTTCCGCCGGCATCTGCCTGTTCGAGGCGCGGCGGCAGCGCGGCGTCTGAGCCGGGTAACGGAGAATCAGGCGCCGACGCCCGGAGCAGACCGACGGATTATGCCTGCTCATCGAGCGCAGGCTGTTGATGAATGACTATCCCGTTGCGCCCGCGGTCCTTGGCCTGATACATTGCCTCATCGGCCAGCTTCAAGAGGGCATCCACTGAAGCTTCCCGCCCGTTGAACAGGATTGCGCCGATGCTCGGCGTGTTATGTCCGACCTGGGCGCCGAGCTGGAAGGGCTGATTGAGTTCGGTGAGTATCTTGTTGCCGATTTCATCGAGTTGCTGCGCGGCCTCCGGGCGCGATTCGGCAAGATTCTCCAGCATGACGACAAATTCGTCGCCGCCCAGGCGCGCAGCCGTATCGCAGGTCCGGATGCAATGCAGCAGGCGCTGCGCCACCTGCTGCAGCAGCATGTCCCCGGCATCGTGTCCGAGCGAGTCATTGACGGCCTTGAAGTGGTCGAGATCGATGAACATCAGTGCGCCATGCCGGTTGCTGCGGGCACACAGCGTCATCGCATGCACGAGCCGATCCATCAGCAGAGTCCGGTTGGGCAATCCGGTCAACTGGTCATAAAAGGCCATGGCCTTGATCTGTTCCTCGGCCTTCTTGCGTTCGGTGATGTCCAGGTGTGCTCCGACGTAGTGCGTGATGACGCCGTTGCCGTCCTTGACCGCCGAGATCGTCAGCCATTCGGGATACTCTTCGCCATTCTTGCGGCGATCCCACAGTTCGCCCTGCCATGAGCCGGACTGGGCGATGCTCTGCCACATGGCCCGATAGAACTCGGCGTCGTGGCGACTTGACTTGAGCACCCGCGGCGTCTTGCCGATGACTTCCTCGGCCGTGTAGCCGGTGATTTCGGCGAACGCGCGATTGACGCGCAGGATGACGCCGTCGGCATCGGTCACCATCATCGCCTCCTGGGACTCGAACGCGGCCGCCGCCACCCTGAGCTCGGATTCCGAACGCTGCAGCTGCTGATATTGCGTACGCAGCAAGCCGTCGGCGCGGCGCACGATGATGTAGAGGGCGGCATACAGCAGGCACAGGGAAAGGATCGTGGCGAGCGTGACGACGAAGGCCTGTTGATTGGTGTGCTCGATCCAGTCGGTGACGTCGCTATAGACTTCCAGAACGCCTTCCGCCGACGCATTGCCGGACGCCCTCATCGCGACATAGCTGGAAAGGACATCGCGGTCGACGATTTCCCGATCGAAGGCGCTGAAGCTGTCCCGGTGCGTCAATTCACTCAGCGGACGGCCCTGCAAGGCCGAGATGAAGCCTGGGTTGGCGCGGTAATCGCGGCCGATCTGCGTCGCATCGGTGGAGAAGATGGTGCGTCCGTCGGTGTCATAGAACTTCACTTTGACCACCCGCGCATTCTGCATGGCACCGCGCACATGACGGTCGATCGATGCGGTCAGCGGATGCTGCTTCAATGCCTCGGCATCGAGATTCTTTGCCGTTGCCGCGAGTTCGCGGAACGACGGCAGCAGCGTATTGGCAAAGGACTGGGTCAGCGCGACGTGATTGCTTTCGCCGATGCTCAGCAACTGGATCCGCTCCACGCGATGGTGCAGCAGCCCGAGCAAGACCGTGGTGACGATCACGGCGGCGAGGCTGGCGATGGAGAAATACCTGAGCAGCGGAAACATGGACAGGTTTCTGTGGTTCCGTGGTTGGCAAACTGTGGCAGCAGTGTAGCCGTTTAACGACCTGGGGATGCCGTGTAGCTCGCCCGCCGTGTCGGGCGCCCTTGCTCAGCCGACAGAACCGCCCGCCTCCCAGGCCTCGATGGCCTTGCGCAGTTTGTCCGGCAGCGGGCGCGAGGTCTTGCTTTCCGGATCGGCGTTGACATAGACGATCTCGCCGCTGATCAGACGCTCGCCGTCGCGGAAGATGCCCATCTCGAAGGTCATGCTCGAATTGCCGAGTTTCTCGGCACGCACGCAGATGTCGAGGAACTCGTCGAAGTGCGCCGAGGCATGGTAGTTGATCACGCTCCTCACCGCGAACAGGTCGCCGCCGGTGCCGGCCATGCCCTCCGGATAGGGCAGGCCGATGGCGCGCCAGTATTCGGTGATGCCGATGTCGAAGTAGGTCAGGTAGTGGCCGTTGAAGACGATGTTCTGCGGATCGACTTCGGCCCAGCGCACGCGCAGGCTGTGGCGCAGGCGGAAGGCGGCGAGCTCGGAGGGCTTCTGCATTTCAGCTTTCTTCCGTCAGCAGCGAGACGCCGAGCAGCGCGCGGCGCTTGAGCCAGGGGCTGGGACGGTAGCGCGGGTCGCCGTAGAAACTCTGCATGGCTTCCAGCACACCGAGTATCTTGCGCGCGCCAAGCGCATCGCCGAAGGCCAGCGGACCCTTGGGGTAACCCAGGCCGAGGGTCACTGCGCGGTCGATGTCGGCCGGGCTGGCGACGCGCTGCTGGGCGATGTCGCAGCCGATATTGACGATACAGGCGATGATGCGCTGAGCGATGAAACCGGCGCTGTCGCGGATCACGGTGACCGCCGTGCCGTCGGCGGCGAACAGGGCGTGCGCCGCATCGCGCATGGCGGGGTCGGTCAGCGGCGTGGTCATCAGGGTGCGCCTGCGGCCCGGAACCAGTCCGAACAGGTAGTCGATGCCGACCGTGCGCCGCGGGTCGAGCCCCTGGCCGACGCAGCAGGTGGTGGCGTCGGCGCCGAGCGGGGTGACGATGCACAGTGCGCTGTCGCTGGGCGTGTAGTCGGTTTCCACGTCGACGCCGGCCGCGACGGCGATCTCACGCAGCCGGTCGGCCCATTCCGGCTGGGTCTGGCTGAACCAGACGCGGCCGGGCAGGGCTGTCGGCAAGACGGCTGACGGCTGCGCTTCGGCAACGCCGTTGGCATAGCGGTAGAAGCCACGGCCGGTTTTGCGTCCGAGCAGTCCGCCGGCCAGGCGCTGCGCCGCCAGCGGCGAGGGGCGGTAACGCGGTTCCTGGTAGTACTGGTTGTAAATTGATTCCATCACCGGCTGCGATACGTCGAGGCCGGTCAGGTCCAGCAGTTCGAAGGGTCCCATGCGAAAGCCGGCGGTCTCGCGCATGATGCGATCTACCTCGTGGAACTCGATGATGCCTTCGCCGAGGATGCGCAGCGCTTCGGTGACGAAACCGCGGCCGGCATGGTTGACGATGAAGCCCGGCGTATCGCTCGCGGCGACTGCCGTGTGGCCCATGCGCCGGCCCAGATCGAGCATCGCCGCGGATACCTCCGGTGCCGTGAGCAGGCCGGCGATGACCTCGACGATTTTCATCAAGGGCACGGGGTTGAAGAAATGGAAGCCGACCACGCGCTCGGGCCGCTTGCAGGCGGCGGCAAGCGAGGTGACCGAAAGCGAGGAAGTATTCGTGGCGAGGATACAGTCGGCGGTGACGATGTCCTCCAACTGCTGGAACAGCTTCTGCTTGACGTCGAGATTCTCGACGATGGCCTCGATCACGACTTGAGTCGAGGCCAGCCCTTCCAGCCGCGGCACGACTTCCAGCTTGGCCGAGGCCGCCGCCAGCGCGTCGGCCGAAATCTTGCCTTTCCCGGCGAGCTTGTCCAGCGTGCCGATCACCGTTTCGCGCGCGCCGGCCGCCGCACCGTGCAGGGCATCGAACAGCAGCACGCGGATGCCGGCCTGCGCGGCGATCTGGGCGATGCCGCGACCCATGGCGCCGGTGCCGACGATGCCGAGACAAAGGGAGGGCGACTGGATGTCGACAGGCATGTTGTATCTCCTTGGGGCTTGCATGCACGGCCCACCTGGAACGCAGGCCGGGCCGGAATCCTGCTCAGCGGATTACCAGAGCTTCCACCACGGTTCGGCGCGGTTGAGGCCGCGCGCGTAGTACTCGCTCTTGGGGAAGTTGGTGCGCATTACGCGCTCGGTGTCGTCGCGCAGATCGTTCATGCCCAGCAGGTCGTAGGCCTTGATCATGATGAAGAGGGCTTCCTCGTTGGCCGGCGCGTCAGGGTAGGTCTTGATCGCTGCCTGCGCGCGGTTCACCGCGGCGACGTAGGCCTCGCGCTTCATGTAGTAGCGCGCGACGTGCACCTCGTGCGAGGCCAGGGCATTGACCAGGTATTTCATGCGCGCCGTGGCGTCCGGCGTGTACTTGCTTTCGGGATACTTGTTGACCAGCACCTTGAAGGCATCGAAGGAATCGCGCGCGGCCTTGGGGTCGCGCTCGGTCAGGTCCTGCAGGCTGACGTAGCCGAGCAGGCCGAGATCTTCGTTGAAGTTGGTCAGGCCTTTCAGGTAGTAGGCGTAGTCGACGTTGGGATGGTTCGGATGCAGGCGGATAAAGCGGTCGCAGGCGGCAATCGCCGAGGCCGGCTCGTTCTGGCGGTAATACGCGTAGGCGACTTCGAGCTGTGCCTGCTGCGCGTAGCGGCCATAAGGAAAGCGGGCTTCGAGCTTCTCGAAATACTTGATCGCCTTGTCGTAGCTGCTCTCGGCCATGGCGTCCTTGGCTTCGCTGTAGAGCCTGCTGGCCGACCAGTTGGCGGTTTCGTCGATCACGTCGGGCAACAGGCCGCAGCCGCCGAGCAGGGTCGAGCCGAGGCCGGCACCAAAGAATACGACAGGGGCGAGCGCCCGGAGGAATGCCGCTACACTACGCATGGTGAAAACCTCGAATGAATTTGCGGCCGATTATAGCCGAAGCCCCGGCCTGGCCCAGGCCAGGCTGAGCACCCAGGTGCCCGCGGAATGCGCCGGCTGGCGGCTCGACGCAACCCTCGCAAAACTCTTTCCCGAACACTCGCGCAGCCGCCTGCAGGCCTGGCTCAAGGACGGCCTGATCCGCCTCGACGGCAGCGCGGCGGAGGGCAAGCGCAAGGTCTATGGCGGCGAGCGCATCGAGTTCGATGTCGGCGTCGCCGTGCCGCCAGCGCCAACTCTTGCCGAGGCCGCAGAGGACATTCCGCTTGCCGTGGTGTTCGAGGACGAATACCTGATGGTGATCGACAAGCCGGCCGGACTGGTGGTCCATCCCGGCAACGGCAATCCCACCGGTACGATGCTGAACGCGCTGCTGCACCACGCGCCGCAACTCGCCGGCATCCCCCGCGCCGGCATCGTGCATCGCCTCGACAAGGACACCAGCGGCCTGTTGGTGGTGGCGAAGACGCTGACGACGCAGACCGACCTGGTGCGCCAGATGCAGGCGCGCTCGGTCAAGCGGCACTATCTGGCCCTGGCCCTGGGCAATGTCGAGCGCGACGGCACCGTCGATGCGCCGCTCGGCCGACATGCGGTGCAGCGCACCAAGATGGCCATCGTGCGCAGCGGTGGCAAGGAGGCGCGCACCCATTACACGGTGCTGGAGCGCTTCGCCAAGGCCACGCTGCTCGAATGCCGCCTGGAAACCGGGCGCACCCACCAGATTCGCGTCCATCTCGCCTCGATCAAGCATCCACTGGCCGGCGACCCGGCCTACGGCAAGGCCAGGAGCGGCGATGCGCGGCTCGACGCCTTTGCGCGCCAGGCGCTGCATGCCTGGCGGCTGGCCCTGCGCCATCCGGCGACCGGTGCCGAAATGGCCTGGGAATCGCCGCTGCCGGCCGACTTCGCGCAATTGCTGGACGAGTTGCGAGGTGACTAGCTTCATCGTTCCCGACTGGCCGGCGCCGCCCGGCGTGCGCGCGCTGGCGACGACGCGGCGCGGCGGCGTCAGCCGTGCGCCCTGGGACAGTTTCAATCTCGGCGATCACGTCGGCGACGAGCCGCAGGCGGTGGCCGCGAATCGCGCGCTGCTGCGTCGCGAATTGCCCGCCGAGCCGTTGTGGTTGACCCAGGTGCATGGCACGCGCTGCGTCGATGCAGCCACTGCGCTGCCCAGCATCGAGGCCGATGCCAGCTTCACGCGGCAACGCGGCGTGGTCTGCGCGGTGCTCACCGCCGACTGCCTGCCGGTGCTGTTGTGCGACGATCAGGCGACCGTGGTTGCCATCGCCCACGCCGGCTGGCGCGGACTCGCGGCGGGCGTGATCGAGGCGACGGTGGGCGCCATGGCCGCGCCGGGCGAGCGCCTGATGGCCTGGCTGGGCCCCGCCATCGGGCCGCAGGCCTTCGAAGTCGGCGGCGAGGTGCGCGAACAGTTCATCGCGCACGATCCGCAGGCGGCCGGCGCGTTCGTCGCGACCGACACGGGCAAATGGCTGTGCGACATTCAACGGCTGGCGCGGCAGCGGCTCGATGCGCTGGGCATTCGCCGTATCGCCAGCGCCAACTCCTGTACGCTGGGCGATGCGGATAATTTCTATTCCTTCCGCCGCGACGGCGTCACCGGGCGCATGGCCAGCCTGATCTGGCTGGAATAACCCCTATAATCCTGCGCCCATGTCCGTTCTTTCCTGGATCATCGTCATGTCATTGGCCGGCGGCGCGCTGAGCGTGCTCGCCGCCGCGGTGTTTGCCTGGACGGCGCGGGTGCAATGGGTGTCGCTGCTGATCAGCTACGCCATCGGCGCGCTGCTCGGCGCCTCCTTCCTCGAAGTGCTGCCGCATGCCATCACCGCCAGCGGCGATGCGGCGACCACCACGGCAACCGTGCTCGGCGGCATCCTGGCCTTTTTCGTCATGGAAAAACTGGTGCTCTGGCGCCATTGCCACATCGAGGCCTGCGAAGGCCACGAGCCGCTGGTGCACAGCCATGGCCATGCCCACGATCACGATCACGGTCGCAGCGGCCTCCTGATCCTGGTCGGCGACACATTTCACAACTTCGTCGATGGCGTGCTGATCGCGGCGGCCTTTATGGAGGACGTGCGCCTGGGCATCGTTACCGCGCTGGCGATGATCGCGCACGAGATTCCGCAGGAAGTCGGCGACTTCATGATCCTGCTGCACTCGGGCTATTCGAAGGGGCGCGCGCTGGCCTTCAATCTGCTGTCGAGCCTGGCGACGCTGGTCGGCGCGCTGCTTGCCTATGTCGCCTTGGGCCAGGTGCAAAGCGCCGTGCCGGTGCTGCTCGCGCTCGCCGCGGCGAGCATGATCTATGTCGCGGTGGCAGACCTGATCCCGGGACTGCACAAACGTCCGGAAATCCGCGCCACGGTGCAGCAGGTGTTATTGATCGCGGCGGGCATCGGCACCATCGTCCTCACCCACCACATCGTCGATCGTTTTGCGGGATAGGCGGCTCCGTCGCCGTTGCGGCGTTCCCATGAGCCAGAGAAACAGGGCCAGCGGCGCGGCACCATAGATTACAAAGCTCAGCACGCCGGCGACAATATTCGCTTCGGTGGCGGCCATCAGCAGGGTGACATAGAGCCACCCGATCGCGATCACATACATTTCGTCATTCTACGTTCCGTTTTCTTGACAGCATTTATTGTGCAGTGCAAAATAAACATCGTCTTGAGGAGTCCCGGATGTCGTCCCCCCCTGATCAGAATGACCCGTTCAAAGCCATGTTGCAGGCGGGAAATGCCATGGCACAAGGCTTCAACCAGTTTCTCGCGCAGCAGCAGCCGGCGGCACCCCAAGGGGTGAATGCGGCGGCCTGGAACGCCGAGTCGGAGGCCCTCAAGACTCTGCAGCAGGAATGGATGGCGCGCCAGGCCCAGCTCTGGCAGGGCATGCTGGGCAAGGCGCCCGATCAGCCGGCGCCCCAGGTGGCGAGCGCATCCGCCGGCGACAGGCGCTTCGACCATCCGGCCTGGGCCGCAAGCCCGGTCTACGACTACCTGCGCCAGGCCTACCTGATCAATGCCGAATACATGAAGCGCATGGCCGAGGCGGCGCCGGTGGCCGACGGCCAGGCGAAGAACCGCATGCGCTTCCTGACGCGGCAGATGGTCGACGCGATGGCGCCGTCCAACTTCCTCGCCACCAATCCCGAGTTCGTCCAGAAGGCGCTGGAAACCAAGGGCAACAGCATTCAGCAGGGCATCCAGAACCTGCTCGGCGACCTGGAAAAGGGCCGCATCTCGATGACCGACGATTCCGCCTTCGAGGTCGGCCGCAATCTGGCCATCACGCCCGGCGCCGTGGTGTTCGAAAACGAGCTGATGCAGTTGATCCAGTATTCGCCACTGACCGACAAGGTGGCGCAGCGGCCCTTCCTGATGGTGCCGCCCTGCATCAACAAGTATTACATCCTCGACCTGCAGCCGGAAAATTCCCTGGTGCGCTATGCCGTGGAGCAGGGCAACACGGTGTTTCTGGTGTCCTGGCGCAATGTGCAGGCCGATAGCGGACATCTGACCTGGGACGACTACATCGAAAAGGGCGCGCTGACGGCGATCAAGGCAGTGCGGGAAATCTGCAAGGTCGACCAGATCAACGCCCTGGGCTTCTGCGTCGGCGGCACCATACTCGGCTCGGCGCTGTCCGTGGCGCGCCAGCGCGGCGAAGACCCGGTCGCCTCGCTGACCCTGCTGACCACGCTGCTGGATTTTTCCGAAACCGGCGAGATCGGCTATTTCATCGACGAGGCCGCAGTCCAGGCGCGTGAGGCCAGCATCGGCAAGGGCGGCCTGCTGCGCGGCAGCGAACTGGCCACGGTGTTCTCGGCGCTGCGCGCCAATGACCTGATCTGGCAATACGTGGTGGGCAATTATCTCAAGGGCAACAAGCCGCCGGCTTTCGACCTGCTCTACTGGAATGCCGACGCGACCAATCTGCCCGGCCCTTTCCTCGTCTGGTACCTGCGCAACCTGTATCTCGAAAACAGCCTGCGGGTGCCGGGCAAGCTGGCAATGTGCGGGGTCAAGGCCGACCTCGGCCGGGTGGACATGCCGGCTTTCCTCTACGCCAGCCGCGAAGACCACATCGTGCCGTGGAAGACCTCCTACCAGTCGCGCAGCCTGCTCGGCGGCGAGACCCGCTTTGTCCTCGGCGCATCCGGGCACATTGCCGGCGTCATCAACCCGGCGGCGAAGAACAAGCGCAGCTACTGGCTGAACGAAGGCAAGACAGCCAACGCCGACGAGTGGTTCGACGGCGCGGGCGAGGTCAAGGGCAGCTGGTGGCCGGTCTGGGCGAAATGGCTGAAGGGCTTCGCCGGCAAGGAAATTCCGGCGCGCGGACGCCTCGGCAGCAAGGCCTATCCGCCCGGCGAACCGGCTCCGGGACGCTACGTTAAGGAAAAGGCATAATGAATTCGCTGGAATCTGCCGGGGGCGCGGATTTCGGTGCAGCAACGTGAGCTCCATCCCAACAAAAAACGAGAGGACAGGAAAATGCTAAGAGTTGCATTGGTTACCGGAGGAATGGGCGGCCTCGGCGAGGCGATCTGCATCAAGCTGGCGGCTCTGGGCTACAAGGTGGTGACCACCTACAGCCCCAGCAACACCAAGGCCCAGGAATGGCTGCGCACCATGAACGACATGGGCTACGGCTTCAAGGCCTATCCCTGCGACGTGGGTGATTTCGACTCGTGCAAGGCCTGTGTCGATCAGGTGACGAAGGACGCCGGTCCGGTCGAAGTGCTGGTGAACAATGCCGGCATCACGCGCGACATGACGTTCAAGAGAATGACCAAGGCCGACTGGGACGCGGTGATCCACACCAACCTCGATTCCTGCTTCAACATGACCAAACAGGTGATGGACGGCATGACGGAGCGCGGCTGGGGTCGCGTCATCAACATTTCGTCGGTGAACGGCCAGAAGGGCGCCTTCGGCCAGACCAACTATTCGGCGGCCAAGGCCGGCATGCACGGCTTCACCAAGGCGCTGGCCCTAGAAGTGGCGAAAAAGGGCGTCACCGTGAATACCATTTCGCCGGGCTACATCGGCACCAAGATGGTCATGGCGATCCCGCAGGAAGTGCTGGAGAGCAAGATCCTGCCGCAGATTCCGCAGTCGCGTCTGGGCAAGCCGGAAGAAGTGGCCGGCCTGGTGGCCTACCTGTCGTCCGAAGAGGCGGCTTTTGTCACGGGCGCCAATATTTCAATCAACGGCGGTCAGCACATGTACTGATTGCCGCGGACCGAAGGCGCGGCTTGCGGCGCGCCTTCGGTCCGCAAAGGTTTTTTAGTCGGATAGGAAGTTTCAAAAATGGCAAAGAGAATTGCATTGGTAACGGGCGCGATGGGTGGGCTGGGCACGGCGATCTGCAAGGCGCTGGCGCAGAGCGGGTTCACCGTGGCAGCGAACTGCCTGCCGAATTTTCCGCCCAAGGACGAATGGCTGGCGAAAATGAAGGCGGAAGGTTTCGATTTCATCGTCGCCGAGGCGGACGTGACCGATTACGACGCCTGTGCCGCGATGGTCAGGAAGATCGAGGCGGAAGTCGGCCCGATCGATGTGCTGATCAACAACGCCGGCATCACGCGCGACTCCGTGTTCAAGAAGATGGACAAGGGCCAGTGGGATGCGGTGCTGTCCACCAACCTCGACTCCGTGTTCAACGTGACCCACCAGGTATTGCCGGGCATGGCCGATCGCGGCTGGGGTCGCGTCATCAACATGTCGTCGGTGAATGGCATCAAGGGCCAGTTCGGCCAGGCCAACTACTCGGCGGCCAAGGCCGGCATCCTCGGCTTCACCCGCGCGATTGCCGCCGAAGTGGCGAAGAAGGGCGTGACGGTGAACGCCATCGCCCCCGGCTATATCGGCACCGACATGGTCATGGCGATCAAGCAGGAAGTCCGCGACTCGATCGTCGCCACGATTCCGGTCGGCCGCCTCGGCAAGCCGGAAGAAATCGGCGCCCTGTGCGCCTATCTGGTGTCGGATCTCGCCGGCTACATGACGGGTGCAACCCTGAACATCAACGGGGGACTGCACTACTGTTGATCCGCACCGAGCTTGGTCGATAGAGCGCCCCGCCCCGGCGGGGTCCTCCGTAGCTGGCACCTTGGTAGTAAAATGTATTTCCATGGAGGGGAGCCCAATGGCCGCACAGAGCCGACTTATCAAGAAGTATCCTAATCGCCGCTTGTACGATACGCGCACCAGCACCTACATCACGCTGGCCGACGTCAAGGAACTGGTGCTCGCCCACGAGGCGTTTCAGGTGGTCGACGCGAAGTCGGGGGACGATCTGACGCGTGCCATCCTGCTGCAGATCATTCTCGAAGAGGAAGCCGGCGGCGCGCCGATGTTCTCTTCCGACCTGTTGTCGCAGATGATCCGCTTCTACGGCAATGCGATGCAGGGCATGATGGGCAACTACATCGAGAACAACATCAAGTCCTTCACCGAGGTGCAGGCCAAGCTCAAGGAGCAGGCCAAGTCCCTGTATGGCGGCGAAGCCGCCGGCGACAGTAGCCAGGATCTGTGGGCGCAGTTCCTCAAGTTCCAGGGACCGGCGATGCAGCACATGATGGGCACCTACGTCGAGCAGAGCCAGAAGATGTTCCAGCAGATGCAGGACACCATGCAGGAACAGACGCGCAAGATTTTCCCGGGCATTTACGTCAAGCCGGAAGAAAAGGCCGAGAAGAAGTAGTTTGGCTACCCGACGCAAGCCCAAGATACCCACCGTCGGCTTCGTCAGTCTCGGCTGCCCCAAGGCGGCCTCCGACGCGGAACAGATACTGACTCGGCTGCGCGCAGAGGGTTATGAAATCTCCGGCAGCTATGACGGCGCCGACCTGGTGGTGGTCAATACCTGCGGCTTCATCGATGCGGCGGTCGAGGAATCGCTCGACGCGATCGGCGAGGCGCTGGCCGAAAACGGCAAGGTCATCGTTACCGGCTGCCTCGGCGCCAAGAAGGATGCGGCGGGCAATGACGTGGTGCGCACCGCCCACCCCAGGGTGCTGGCCGTCACCGGGCCGCATGCGATGCCCGAGGTCATGGCCGCCGTGCATCAGCATCTGCCGCCCAGGTTGCCAAATGAGCACGATCCCTTCGTCGATCTGGTGCCGCCGCAGGGCATACGCCTGACGCCCGATCACTACGCCTACCTGAAAATTTCCGAAGGCTGCAACCATCGCTGCAGCTTCTGCATCATTCCCTCGCTGCGCGGCGACCTGGTGTCGCGCCCGATCGGCGAGGTGCTGCGCGAGGCCGAAGTGCTGGCCGCGGCCGGCGTCAAGGAACTGCTGGTGATTTCGCAGGACACCAGCGCCTATGGCGTCGATGTGAAATACCGCACCGGCTTTCACGGCGGCAAGCCGGTCAAGACGCGGCTCTATGAACTGTGCAGCGAACTCGGCAAGCTCGGCCTCTGGGTGCGCCTGCACTACGTCTATCCCTATCCCAGCGTCGACGACCTGATTCCGCTAATGGCCGAAGGCAAGATCCTGCCTTACCTCGATGCCCCTTTCCAGCACGCCAGTTCACGTATTCTCAAGCTGATGAAACGGCCGGCATCAAGCGAGAAGGTGCTCGACCGCATCGCCGCCTGGCGCCGCGAAGTGCCGGATCTCGCCATCCGCAGCACCTTCATCACCGGCTTTCCCGGCGAAACCGAGGCCGAGTTCAACGAGTTGCTGGATTTCCTCGACGAGGCCCAGCTCGACCGCGTCGGCGCCTTCTCCTATTCGCCGGTCGCCGGCGCCAGCGCCAACGAACTGCCCGGCGCGCTGCCCGAAGGCCTGCGCGTAGAGCGCAAGGCGCGCCTGCTGCGCCACCAGGAAGACATCTCGACCCAGCGCCTGGAACGCAAGATCGGCCGCCGCATCACGGTGCTGGTCGACGAGATCGACGAAGATGGCGCCATCGCCCGCTCCGAAGGCGATGCGCCGGATGTCGATGGTCTGGTCTACATCACGGACGGCCACGATCTGGAGGTCGGCGAATTCGCCGAGGTCAATGTCATGGATTGCGACGTGCACGACCTGTATGCCCAACTGAGCGCGCCGCTCGCCGCTCCCGACTGAAGCGCCGCGGTCATGAAGCCGAAGCTGGGCCTCGCCCTCGGTAGCGGTTCGGCGCGCGGCTGGGCGCATATCGGCGTCATCCGCGCGCTGGCGGAAGCCGGTTATGTGCCGGACGTCGTCGCCGGCTGTTCGATCGGCGCCTTCGTCGGCGCGGCCTATGCCGACGGCGACCTCGACCAGCTGGAAGGCTGGGTCGACGGGCTGGCCTGGAAGGAAGTGCTGAGCCTGATCGACGTCAGTTTTTCCGGCGGCCTGATCAAGGGCGAGAAGCTCATCGAATTTTTTCAGCGGCATTTCGTTGATAAGGAATTTTCCCGCCTGCCGCTGCCCTTCGCCTGCGTCGCCACCGATCTCGCAACCGGGCGCGAGGTTTGGCTGCGCGAGGGTTCGGTGGCCGGCGCCGTGCGTGCCTCGATCGCCTTGCCCGGCCTGTTCACGCCGGTTCTGCATAACGATCGCCTGCTGGTCGATGGCGGCCTGGTCAACCCGGTTCCCGTCTCCTTGTGCCGCGCCATGGGCGCCGACGTCGTGATTGCCGTGGATCTGGGCTCGGACCGCATGGGCGGCGGTGCGCGCCACAAACCGGTCGTGGCTGCGCGCGCCGACGCCACTGGCGACGACCAGGAACCCGGCTGGGCAGCCCGCCTGCGCAAGACCTTCAGCCGGCCGCGCCTGGCCAACGGCGACTTGCTGCCGTCGATGGCCGGCGTGCTGTCGACCAGCATTCACATTATGCAGATGCGCATCGCCCGGAGCCGCCTGGCCGGCGAACCGGCCGACGTGCTGCTGACGCCGCGCCTGGGCCACCTGGCGCTGATGGATTACCATCGCGGCTCCGAAGCTATCGAGGAGGGGCGCGCTGCCGTGATCCGCATGCTGCCGTCGCTCGAACACGCACTGTCCGCATGAATGCACTGATCGCCGAATTGCAGGAACTCCTGGGCGAGCGCCATGTGCTCACCGCAGTCGACGACATCGCGCCGTTTTGCACCGACTGGCGCGGCCGATACACCGGCAGCGCGCTGGGCGTCGCGCTGCCGGGCACTGTGCAGGAAGTGGCGGCCGTGGTGCGTGCCTGCGCCGCGGCCGGCACCGCGATCGTGCCGCAGGGCGGCAATACCGGGTTGTGCGGCGGGGCGACGCCAGTGGGCGGCGAGCTGGTGGTCTGTCTGCGCCGCCTGAACCGCATTCGCGCCGTCGATGCCGACAACAACTCGATCACTGTCGAGGCCGGCTGCACCCTGCAGGCAGTGCAGGAAGCCGCGCTTGATGCCGATCGTCTGTTCCCTCTGTCGCTGGCTGCCGAAGGCAGCGCGACGATCGGCGGCAATTTGTCCACTAATGCCGGCGGCGTCCAGGTGCTGCGCTACGGCAATGCCCGCGAGCTGACCCTGGGCGTTGAAGTCGTGCTGGCCGACGGCCGCATCTGGGACGGTTTGCGCGGCTTGCGCAAGGACAATACCGGCTACGACCTCAAGCACCTCTTCATCGGCGCCGAAGGCACCCTGGGCCTGATCACGGCGGCGACGCTGAAGCTGTTTCCGCGCCCGCGTACCCACGCCACGGCCTGGGCCGCGCTGCCCGATCCGGCCGCGGCGGTGCGCCTGCTCGGGCGCCTGCGCGATGCCGCGGGCGACAACGTCACGGCCTTCGAGATCGTCGGCCGTGCGGCGCTGGACCTGGTGCTCGAACACATCCCCAATGCGCGCGACCCGCTCGCCGGCAAGCCGCGCTGGCAGGTGCTGATCGAACTTTCCGGCGCGCGCGACGATCTGGGCGTTACGCTGGAGCAGGCACTGCAAGCTGCCGCCGAAGCGGGCGTCATCGACGACGCCGTGCTGGCCGCCAGCGAGGCGCAGGCAGCCGCGCTGTGGGCGCTGCGCGAGAACGTGTCGGAAGCGCAGAAGATCGAGGGCGTGTCGATCAAGCACGACATCGCGGTGCCGGTTTCGCGTATCGCCGAATTCATCGCGCGCGCCGATGCCGCGTTGCAGGTCGCCTTCCCGGAAGTGCGCATCGTCTGCTTCGGCCATATCGGCGACGGCAACCTGCATTACAACCAGTCGCGGTCCGATGCCCAGTCCAATGCCGACTTCATCGCCCAGACCGGGGCCGTTAACCGCATCGTGCATGATCTGGTGCATCAGCTCGGCGGCTCGATTTCGGCCGAACATGGACTGGGGCAGTTGAAGCGCGAGGAAGTTCTGCGCTACAAGAGCGGGACAGAGATGGACCTGATGCGTGCGCTAAAGCAGGCGCTCGATCCGCGCGGCCTGATGAACCCCGGCAAGCTGCTATAGAAGATCGCTTTAACGTAAAAGAACACCGGCAACATGCGCTGTGTCAGGTTCGAGCGCAGCGAGCCAATCAGTAGCCTCCCCGCGAGGGGAGGATGGGAGGGGCGGGCCCATTTGCCAGCTTGAGGTGCTGCGACGGTAAGGTATTTCATGATGCGGGGTGTTTCATCGAAGTCATGAGCGTTAGGGCTTTACAGGCGGCCCCCACCTCCATATAATGCGCGCTCTCTTGTGGGGGTATAGCTCAGCTGGGAGAGCGCTTGCATGGCATGCAAGAGGTCCGCGGTTCGATCCCGCGTACCTCCACCAAACGATAAGTCCCTATCGTCTAGAGGCCTAGGACAATACCCTTTCACGGTATGAACCGGGGTTCGAATCCCCGTGGGGACGCCAGCATCAGGAAACACGCCCGATTCCGCAAGGAGTCGGGCGTTTTTCTTTTGGCGGGGCGGGCGGTATCCGGAGGACGGCTAGAATCGCTACACCTTTTGCCTTCCGACATCGCCATGGCCCGCATCAAGCTCCAGTTTCCCGACGACCAGTTCTGCTATTCGACCGATCTCACGGTGCGCATCACCGACATCAACGGCGCCAACCATCTCGGCAACGATTCGATGATCTCGATGATCTCCGAGGCGCGGGCGCGCTTCCTGTTCGACTTCGGCGTCGAGGAAACCACCGACGACCAGATCATCGTCACCGACCTGGCCACGACCTACCTGGCCGAGGCCTATACGCGCGACGAACTGCGCTTCGAGGTCGGCGTCATGGATTTCAACAAGTACGGCGGCGACATCATTTTCCGCGTCACGCGGCCGGCCGATGCGATGCTGATCGCGATGGCCAAGTCGGGCTTCGTCTTCTTCGACTACCGGGCGAAGAAAGTGGTGGCCATGCCCGAGTTCTTCGCCGCCAAGTTTCCGCGGGTCAATCGGCTCTAAGCGACCAGCCCCCCGATGCTGGAAAACATGGATTCGCAGACACTCGATCACTTGCGCTCCTGGATCGGCCGCCGGGAACAGGTCGACGACCTGATCGCGCCTTCCAGGGTGGCCGCGCTGGCGGCGACCCTGGACCGCGACGACCCTGCGCTGCTGCCGGGCGATGCGCTGCCGCCGCCCTGGCACTGGACCTTGTGCGTGGCCGCGGCGCGCCAGTCGGCGCTCGGCCCCGACGGCCATCCGGCGCGCGGCGGCTTCCTGCCGCCGGTGCCGCTGCCGCGCCGCATGTGGGCCGGCGGCCGCTTGACCTTCCCGCAGCCGCTGCGTGTCGGCGAGGCCGTGCAGCGCCGCTCGCAGGTGATCTCGGTCGAGCACAAGAGCGGGCGCTCCGGCGATCTGGTTTTCGTCCTGGTGCGCCATGAATTCCACGGTGCGCTTGGCCTCGCGGTCACCGAGGAGCACGACATCGTTTACCGTGAGCTGCCGACCGCCGTGTCGTCAGCGCCAACTCTTGCTGCAGCACCCGCAAGCTGTGCCTGGTGGCGCGAGATCGTGCCCGACGACGTGCTGCTGTTCCGCTATTCGGCGCTGACCTTCAACGGCCATCGCATCCACTACGACCGCCGCTATGTGACCGAGGTCGAGGGCTATCCCGGCCTCGTCGTACATGGTCCGCTGATCGCCACGCTGCTGCTCGATCTGCTGCGACGGAATCTGCCCACTGCTGCTATCGCGGCTTTCGAGTTCAAGGCGCACAAGCCGCTGTTCGACATCGCGCCGTTTTCCGTCCACGGTCAGCCCGAGGGCGACGGCAGGACCGTCAGGCTCTGGGCGACGGATGCCGAAGGCTGGCTGGCGATGAGCGCCAGCGCCCGCCTGGCCTGAATCCCGTCGGCATCAGGCGCGGCCGCTTGCCGCGGCAGCATCCCGGTCGGTGAGCGTGACGCCGACTACGCTTTCATAGTCGAAGCTGAGCGCCATCCAGCGCCGCGCCGGCAGACCCTGCGCCTGACCGACGATGACTTTCATCACGCCCGCATGGGTCACCAGCACGGCGCTTTGCAGGCCCTGCCGGCGGACGTCGACAAGGAAGCCATGCACCCGGCGCTGCAGTTCGCCGACCGATTCGCCCTGCGGCGGCCGATAGCCGAGCGGATCGGCGGCCCAGCCGTCCAGCGCCTCACGCTGTATCCGGTCCCAGGGGCTCATTTCCCAGACGCCGAAGTGCATTTCCTGCAGCCGCGCATCGCTTTGAGGAGCCGGATGCAGGGCCTGCGCCAGTTGCGCGCAGCGTTGCAGCGGGCTGGTGAAGACAGGCAACAGCGGCGGCAATTGCACGGCGATGCGCGCCGCGGCGGCGGCAACGTCTGCCGCCAGCGCCAGGTCGGTGCGGCCGTAGCAGACGCCGGCGGCGACCTGCGGCGCGGGGTGGCGGATCAGGTAAAGCTGCACAGCAGCCCCAGGTAGAAGGCCACTTCGCCGAGTTGCTGCGCGGCGCCGAGGCAGTCGCCGGTGTAGCCGCCGATGCGGCGCAGGAAATAGCGCGCGGCGAGCAGCGTGCTCAGGACCACGGCCGCCAGCGCCGCCAGTACTTCGGCGAGCGGCAGCAACAGGCAGGGCGCGAGGCCGCACAGCGCCGCGACGGCGAGTTCCCCCGGCGCCATGCGCTGCGCCAGCGGCTTGGACTTCGAGCTGTCGTCGTCGCGCACGTAGTCGAGGAAATAGATCAGCACGGTCGAGGCCAGGCGCGACACCGCGTGGCCGGCGACCAGCGCGATGGCGAGAAAGGGCTGGCCGAGGCCGACGTCGAGCTCGGTCAGCGCGCTCCACTTGGTGAGCAGGATCAGGCCGACGCCGAGCGCTGCGTAGCTGCCGATGCGCGAGTCCTTCATGATCGTCAGCACCTGCGCCTTGTCCCAGCCGCCGCCGAAGCCGTCGCAGGAATCGGCGAAGCCGTCCTCGTGGAAGCCGCCGGTGGCCAGTATCGTCGCCGCCATGCCGAGCAGCACCGCGACGCCGATCGGCAGCCCCAGCGCCGCGAGTTCCGTGACGCCGGCGCCGATGATGCCGACCAGGATGCCGATCAGCGGGAAGTAGCGCGCCGCGTGATTGAGCTGGTCCTGTCCATGTCCGACCCAGGCCGGCACCGGCAGGCGCGTGAAAAAGCGCAGCGCGGCGAAGAAGTATTCCAGCTCGCGTTTCATCAGCTCTGCCCGCTGACTCCGGCCGACTCGAAACTCGCCATCTCGTTCATGAAGGCGCAGGCGGCGTTCAGCAGCGGCAGCGCCAGCGCCGCGCCGGTGCCTTCGCCCAGGCGCAGGCCGAGGTCGAGCAACGGCTGGCCCTTGAGCCAGCCGAGCTGCAGGCGGTGGCCGGCCTCGTTCGAGCAGTGCGCGAAGACGCAATAGTCGAGGATCGCCGGCGACACCCGGGCGGCGACCAACAGCGCGCTGGTGACGATGAAGCCGTCGATCAGCAGCGTCATGCGCGCTTCCGCCGCGGCCAGCATGGCGCCGGCCAGCATCGCGATTTCGAAGCCACCGAAGCGGCTCAGGATGCGAAGCGCATCGTCTGGGGCAACGCTGCCGGCGGCGGGCCGTTCCGGCCAGATGGACAGTGCCTGCGCCAGCAGCGCGCGCTTGCGTTCCAGCCCGGCGTCGTCGAGCCCGGTGCCGCGCCCGACGCAGTCGGCCAGCGGCAGGCCGGTGATGCAGTGGGTGATCAGCGAGGCGGCGGCGGTATTGCCGATGCCCATTTCGCCGAAACCCAGCGCATTGCAGCCGGCGGCGGCGAATTCGCGCGCCAGGCGGGCGCCGTGATGCATCGCGGTGGCGCATTCAGCCTCGCTCATGGCCGCGCCCTGGAGATAATTCGCCGTGCCGCCAGCGCCAACTTTCGCATCGACCAGCCCGTCGCGCGGGCCGAATTCGTGCGCCACGCCGGCATCGGCCACCACCAGCGTCATCCCGGCCTGGCGCGCCAGCACGTTGATCGCGGCGCCGCCGGCAAGAAAGTTTTCCACCATCTGCCAGGTGACTTCCTGCGGGAAGGCCGAGACGCCGGCTTTCGCCGCGCCGTGATCGCCGGCGCAGACCAGCACGTGCGGACGGGCGATGCGCGGCGCCAGGCTCTGCTGGATCAGGCCGAGCTGCAGGGCCAGGCTTTCGAGGCGGCCGAGCGCGCCCAGGGGTTTGGTCTTCTGGTCGATCTTGTGCCGCAAGTCGGCGCTCAGGGCGCGATCCAGCTGGGCAATCTCAAAGCGGGGAAATACCTGTGGGGAACGCATCCGATTCATCCTTTCAAAGCGCGACGGGGCCGCGTCACGCGGGTCCAGTCGCGAAACGAAGCCCGCGCCGCGGGCATATGAAAATCATCGGCCGGTCTTCTGGCTCCCGGATCGTCCTTGGCTTGCGCCTTCCCGGATTTTCATCCAGTGGCATATCGCAAGCTTCGTCCCCGGTCACAGCGGCGGGCCCGCCACGGAATGAGGTATCAACCTGTCACCGTGTTCCCTGGAAGCACGATCCTGTACCGCGCCTCCACCGAATCGCGGCGAATTATGCGGCCTGGCGGTCGCTTCTGCAATAATCCGGCCATGATCGAACTCATTCTTGGCGGCGCCCGTTCGGGCAAGAGCGCGTTGGCCGAGCAGCGCGCGGCCGAGTCCGGCCTGGGCGTGAGCTACATCGCCACGGCGCAGGCGGGCGACGCGGAAATGGCGCGGCGCATAGCCCATCATCAGGCGCGCCGGGCGCAGCACTGGGCGCTGGTGGAAGAGCCGCTGCATCTCGCCGCGGCGCTGAACGACCATGCCGCGGCCGACCGCTGCCTGCTGGTGGATTGTCTGACCCTGTGGCTGACCAATCTGCTCTACGCCGGCTCCGCCGCGCAGCAGGCCGAGGTCGGCGCAGCCGTGAATTGCCCGCTGCTGGCTTTCGAGACCGCGGCGCTGCTCGACTGCCTGCCGAATCTGCCCGGCCGCGTGATCCTGGTCAGCAACGAGGTCGGCCTGGGCATCGTGCCGCTGGGTGCCGTGACGCGCCTCTATGTCGACGATGCCGGCCGCATGAACCAGGCTATCGCCCGCATCGCGCAGCGCGTGACTTTCGTCGCGGCCGGCCTGCCGCTGGAACTCAAGGACGGCTGAGGCCGCTCATGCCGTCCGATTTTTTAGCGCATTGAAGGAGAAGCAGATGCTTGGAAGCGCATGCAAGCACGTGGCATGGGTTCTCGCCTTGATTGTCGCCGGCATCGTCCAGCCGGCTGCCGCCCAGTCGCCGTCGGCGATCGGCATCGTCATCATGCACGGCAAGGGCGGCACGCCGACCAAGCACGTGGCCGATCTGGCTTCAGCTCTCGAAGGCAAGGGATATCTGGTCGCCAACCTCGACATGCCCTGGTCCGGGCAGCGCGGCTACGATGCGAATGTCGCGGCGGCGGAAAAGCAGGTGGAATCCGCACTCGAGAGCCTGCGCGCCAAGGGTGCGGCGAAACTGTTCGTCGTCGGGCACAGCCAGGGCGGGCTATTCGCGCTTTACTTCGGCGGCAAACATCCGGTCGATGGCATTGTCGCGATAGCCCCGGGCGGCAGCGTCGGCAGCACCATCTTCCGCGAGAAGCTCGGCGCTGCGGTGGCCCAGGCGCGCCAGCTGGTCGCCGACGGCAAGGGCGATGAGAAAGCGCGCTTGCTCGACTTCGAAAGTTCCCGCGGCACTTTTGCCGTCGTCGCCACGCCGGCCAATTACCTTGCCTGGTTCGATCCCGACGGCGCAATGAACCAGGCGATCGCCATGAAGAACATGAATCCGAAAGTTCCGGTCCTGTTCATTGCGCCCAAGGGCGACTATCCCGGTCTGCAGAAAATCAAGCAGTCCATGTTCGACGCCTTGCCGCGGCATCCACTGACCAAACTCTACGAGCCCGACGCGTCGCACCTCGGGGCACCGTCCGCGTCGCTCGACGAAATACTGCGCTGGACCCGCGAAGCGGCGCGCTGATTACTCCGGGTAACTCGCGTCCGGGTTGGCGAACAGCTCCCGCATCAGCGCGGTCTCCCGCGCGCCGACGATGGCGAGGAACTCGTCGGCGCCCTTCATGCGGCTGAAGGCGTCGTAGCCGCCCTGCAGAAAGTTGTGCAGCGCGTCCAGCCCGGCCAGATGCGCGGGGCCGCTCATGAGTTTGAGGGAAACGCGGATCAGCGGCATGCGCGTCAGGCGGTCCAGGGTCCTGCCGATCTGGTCGACCAGGGCGATCTGCAGTTCGCGATCCTCGCGCCGCCCGCAACTGCGGTAGGCGGCGACATAGGCGGGCCAGTCGATGACGCGGTTGCGGCCGGTCTTGCGCAGGGCCAGCACCATCGCCGTGTCGAGCGATTCGGACAGCGTATCCATCTTCACGGCTTCGAGCAGCGTGGCCAGGGCGCGCGCCGGCAGCACATGAACCATGAGCGGCACGACGCGCGCCAGTTCCTCGTCGCGCGTGCGGAAATCCTTGGGGCCGTAGAGGTCGCTGAGGAAGAACTCGGCTGCCGGCCTGTAGCGCGCGCTGGCCAGCAGGTCGCCGTAGCTGTGGGCGAGGCGGGCCGCCTGATACTCCTTGAGTCGCGGATAATCCTCGGGCCGGCGATCGACTGCCCGCGCCGCGCGCAACTCGCGCGCCTGGGCGATGCAGGTCGCCAGTTCGTGGCCGATCGCGTCCTTGTCGAGGTTTTCATCCATGGCGGCATTATCTGCGCAGGGCGGCGCGCTCCGTTAGAGTGGCCTGCCTAAACCGGGCCGGTGCGGGCGATTAGACTGCGTCGATAATGCCAAGACCATCGAGGAGAGTGTGATGAACGCCGTTGAGTCCGCAGCACAGACCCCCCAGGCCGCATTCGGGCAGGTGTTCCGGCGCATGCACGCCGCGACCCGGCGCAGCTCGAGCGTCGAGCGCGGTGCGCGCGAGGCGCGCCTCGACGCGCTCGCCGCCCTGGTGCACGACAACGCCGAGCGCTTCGTCGACGCGATCTCGGCCGACTTCGGCCATCGCTCCGCGCACGAAACCCGCTTGCTGGAACTCTTCCCCAGCCTCGAATCGATACGCCACAACCGCTCCCATCTCGGCGCCTGGATGAAGCCGCAGCGCAAGGCGGCGTCGATCTGGTTCCGCCCCGGGCGGGCGCAGGTCATCCCGCAGCCGCTGGGCGTGGTCGGCATCATCGTGCCCTGGAACTACCCGCTGTTCCTCGCCGTGTCGCCGCTGGCCGCGGCCCTGGCGGCGGGCAACCGCGTCATGGTCAAGATGTCCGAATTCACCCCGCGCACCGGCGAACTGCTGGCCGAACTGGTCGCGAAGTATTTTGCCGCCGACGATGTCGCGGTGGTGCTGGGCGATGCGGCGGTCGGCGCCGATTTCGCCCGCCTGCCCTTCGACCACCTGTTGTTCACCGGCTCGACCAAGGTCGGCCACGACATCATGCGCATGGCGGCCGACAACCTGACGCCGGTCACGCTGGAACTCGGCGGCAAGTCGCCGGTGATCCTCGGCCCCGACTATCCGCTGGAAAAGGCGGCCGAGCGCATCATGATCGGCAAGCTGCTCAATGCCGGCCAGACCTGCATCGCGCCCGATTACGTGCTGGTACCGGCCGGGCGCGAGCAGGCCTTTGTGGACGCCGCGCGCGCGGTGGTGGCCAGGTGCTTCCCGGCCATGGCCACCACGCCGGATTACACCGCGATCGTCAATGACCGTCACTACCAGCGCCTGCAGGCTTATGTCGAGGATGCGCAGGCGCGCGGCGCGCGCGTCGAGCCGCTGTCGACGGCGGCGGCAGACAGCGTCCGGCGCAAGCTGCCGCCGCTGGCGCTGCTGAACGTCGACGACAACATGCGCGTGATGCAGGACGAAATCTTCGGCCCGCTGCTGCCGGTGCTGCCCTACGCCGACCTCGACGCCGCGATCGACTACGTCAACCAGCATCCGCGCCCGCTGGCGCTGTATTGCTTCGAGAACGACACGGGGCGCCGCGACCGCGTGCTCAACGAGACGATCGCCGGCGGCGTCACGGTCAATGACACCATCCTGCACATCGCGCAGGAGAACCTGCCCTTCGGCGGCGTCGGCCCCAGCGGCATGGGCCACTACCACGGCAGTGAAGGCTTCAAGACTTTCTCCAAGCAGAAGGCGGTGTTCTACCAGTCGGGGCTCAACGGCATGTCGCTGTTCAATCCGCCCTATGGCGCGCTGTTCGAGCGCCTCACCCGCTTCCTGATGCGCTGATCGGCATATAGGCGCGGGTCGCCAGCGGCCGCACGGTTTGAATGAATCGCTCGAAGCATCGGTTTGAACTTGGATGATCAGGAACTCATGAAGGAATTCGATTACATCGTGATAGGCGGCGGCTCCGGGGGCTGTGCCGTGGCGGGGCGGCTGGCGCAGGATCCGGCGCTCAGCGTATGCGTTCTGGAAGCCGGGAAAGGCGACGATCAGACCATGATCAAGGTGCCGTTCTGCACCGCGCTGATGCTGCCGACCTCGCTCAACAACTGGGCCTTCGAAACCGTGCCGCAGCCCGGCCTCAACGGCAGGCGAGGCTATGTTCCGCGCGGCAGGGCGCTGGGCGGATCGAGTTCGATCAACGCGATGATCTACACCCGCGGCCACCCCTGGGACTACGACCACTGGGCGGCGCTGGGCAACCAGGGCTGGTCTTGGCGCGACGTGTTGCCCTATTTCAGGAAATCGGAGCACAACGAGAATTTCGGCGGCGAATACCACGGACAGGACGGGCCGCTCAACGTCGCGAATCTGCGATCGATGAATTCCTTCCAGGAAATTTTCCTGGAGGCCGCCCGCCAGACCGGATTCAAGTTGATCGATGACTTCAACGGCGCCGACCAGGAAGGCATCGGCATCTACCAGGTCACCCAGAAAAATGGCGAACGCTGGAACGCGGCGCGCGCCTATCTGGCCAGCCGCCCCAACCTGACCGTGATCACGCAGGCGCGGGCGCGCCGCATCCTGTTCGACGGCAAACGCGCCGTCGGCGTGGAATTCCTGCGCGGCGGCGAAATTCAGACCTTCAAGGCGCGGCGCGAACTGATCCTTGGCGCCGGCGCGGTGCAATCGCCCCAACTGTTGATGCTTTCGGGAATCGGCGCCGGCAACGAATTGAGCAAATTCGGCATACCCGTGATCCACGATCTGCCCGGCGTCGGCAAGAACCTCCAGGACCATCCCGACTACATTTTCAACTACCGGGCGAAGTCCCTCAATCTGCTCGGCATCTCCATGGCAGGCTCATTGCGCTTGATCAGGGAAATCGGGCGGTATCGGAGGGAACGCACCGGCATGATGACCTCGAACGGCGCCGAGGCCGGCGGCTTTCTGCGGCGCTTCGCGGACTCCCCGGTACCGGATTTCCAGTTGCATTTCGTCGTCGGCATGATCGACAACCACGCGCGAAAACTGCACATGGGGCACGGCTATTCCTGCCATGTCTGCCTGCTGAGGCCGAAGAGCATCGGCAGCCTGAGCCTCGCCAGCGCCGATCCGACGGCGGCCCCCGCCATCGACCCGAAGTTCTTCGCCCATCCGGACGATCTGGACGCCATGGTCGATGGCTTCAAGCTCACCCGGAAAATCATGGATGCACCTGCCCTGGCCAGGCTCCGTAGCGGCGAGGTTTACACCGCGGGGGTTCATACCGACGACGAAATACGTGAAGAACTGAGGAACCGTTCGGACACCATCTATCACCCGGTCGGTACCTGCAAGATGGGTAGCGACACGATGGCCGTGGTCGATTCCCGCCTGCGCGTGCATGGCCTCGAAGGCCTGCGCGTGGTGGATGCCTCGATCATGCCGACGTTGATCGGCGGCAATACCAATGCGCCGACCATGATGATCGGCGAAAAGGCCGCCGACATGCTACGCATGGATGGCGGACTCGCGGCATGATTCGGGATATGGAACCTGGCTACTTCGATTGCCTGAGCGATTCGCTGACCGGCAAGCCGGCTGCAGCGCCGGCCTGAGAGTTGGCGATGGCGGCACGGCAACTGCGCTGGCTGCTGGGCGGCGAACTGTTGTTCTACACGCTGCTGGGCAGCTGGCTGGTGTCAAGCGGCGGCTGGACGCCGTTACAGGCGGCCGGCCTCGGGCTGGCCGGCGCTCTCGGCATGCGCCTGTACTTCGTGCTGCTGAGCTTCGGCCTGATGCTGGGAGCGGGGCGCGGCGTGCCCGCGAGCCTGCGCATCGGCCCGCTGCGGGCGCTGCGCATGGTGTTGGAGGAGTATGCCGGATTGATTCTGCTGTTCACCGTGGTGCAGCCTTTCGAGAAGTTCTGGCTGGGAGCGGACCGGCTCGGCCACTGCGCCGCCCGGCGCACGCCGCTGCTGCTGATCCACGGCTACCAGTGCAACCGCGGCTTCTGGTTCTGGCTGCGGCGCAAGCTCGAAGCCGCCGGCTGGACCGTGGCCACGCACAACCTGGAGCCGGTGTTCGGGGATATCGACGACTACGCCGACGGCATCGCGCGGCGCATCGACGAGGTGCTGGCGGCGACCGGGGCGGCGCAATTGATCCTGGTCGGACACAGCATGGGCGGGCTGGCCAGCCGCGCCTACCTGCGGCGCTTCGGCAAGGCCAGGGTGGCGCGCCTGGTAACGCTCGGTACGCCGCATCAGGGCACGCGCCTGGCACGCCTGGGGCCGGGCAGCAACGCGCGCCAGATGCGCCTCGGCAGTTCCTGGCTGAGCGAACTCGCGGCGCAGGATGTTCTGCCGCAAGGCTCGGTGTCGATCTACAGCTACCACGACAACTACGTATTCCCGCAGGAGACCGCCACGCGGCTGGACGGCGCCGCCCATGTCGCCATCGGCGGCGTCAGCCACATCGGCATGGCCGTTTCACCCCGCCTGCTGGAAAAACTGCGCGAGGTGCTGGAGTCGCCGTAGCGCCGGCGCAGACCCTTGCGTTTGTTAGAAGTGAATGCCGCGCATGATTTGCGTAAACGCGATCTGGTCGGCCGAGGGCATGGCCGGGGCATCGCTCTTGCCTTTCGCCGCCGACGAGTCGGGGAACATCCGGTAGGTGGTGTTCATGATGATCTGCGCCACGCGCGGCGCCGCCGCATGCAGCACCTGGCCGAAAATGCCGAGGCGGGTGGCGATGCGCACCGGGCGGTTCACGATGGCATCCACGATCATGTCACCGGCATCGTCGGGGGTCAGGGTCGGTACGTGGTCGTAGAGTTTGGTCGGGGCGATCATCGGCGTCTTCACCAGCGGCATGTTGATGGTGGTGAACTCGATGCCGCGATCGACGAACTCGGAGGCCGCGCAGCGCGTCCAGGCATCCAGCGCGGCCTTCGAGGCGACGTAGGCGGAGAAGCGCGGGGCATTGGTCAGCACGCCGATCGAGGAAATGTTGATGATGTGGCCGGCATGCTTTTCGAGCATCTTCGGCAGCAGGCCCATGGTCAGGCGCAGCGAGCCGAAGTAATTGACCTGCATGGTGCGGTCGAAATCGTGCATGCGGTCGAAGGAGTTCTCGATGCCGCGGCGGATCGAGCGGCCGGCGTTGTTCACCAGGATGTCGACCCCGCCGTGTTCTTCGATGACGCGACGCACCACCTCGGCGCATTGCGCCTCGTCCGCGACGTCGGCCGAGTAGGCGATCAGCGTGAATCCCTGCGCCTTGGCCTCGGCCACGGTTTCATCCAGCTTTTCCTTGTCGCGCGCGACGATGACGGTGATCGCGCCGGCCGCGGCGATCTTGAATGCCGCCGCCTTGCCGATGCCGCTGGAGCCGCCGGTGATCAGTACCACCTTGCCGCCGACGCGGCCCTTCAGGCTGCGGTCGATGAACAGATCGGGGTCCATCCTGCGTTCCCAGTAGTCCCACAGCTTCCAGGCGTAGCTGTCGAGCGGCGGCACCGAGATGCCGCTGCCGGCCAGGGCTTTCTGGGTTTCCTTGCAGTCGAAACGCGTCGGATAGTTGATGAACTGCATGACGTCTTCGGGCAGGCCGAGATCCTTCATCACGGCGTTGCGGATGCGGCGCACCGGGGTCAGCGCCATCAGGCTCTTGCGCACGCCGCGCGGGATGAAGCCGAGCAGCGCGGCGTTGATGCGCATCCCCATCTCCGGCGCATGGCCGGCGCGGGCGAAGATGTTGAGCACGTCGCCGACGCGCATCGGGTGCGGATCGGTGAGGTGGAAGCAGCGGCCGTCGAGATTCTTCTGGTGCGAGAGAAAGGCCAGGGCGTCGACCACGAAATCGACCGGGACGATGTTGATGCGGCCGCCTTCGAGGCCGATGCTGGGCATCCAGGGCGGCAGCATGCCGCGCATCTTCTGGATCAGCTTGAAGAAATAGTAGGGGCCGTCGATCTTCTCGGCTTCGCCGGTGCGCGAATCGCCGACCACCACGCCGGGGCGATAGACGCGCCAGGGAGTTTTGCATTCGGCGCGCACGATGCGCTCGGATTCGTGCTTGGTGCCGAAGTAGGGATGGTCGAGGTTCTCGGCTTCCTCGAACATGTCTTCGCGGAAAATGCCCTCGAACAGGCCGGCGGCGGCGATCGAACTGACGTGGTGGAAGCAGCCGGCGTCGATCTGCTGCGCCAGTTCGACGGCATGACGCGTGCCATCGACATTGGCCGCCATCTGGTCCTCGGCGCTGGCCTTGAGGTCATACACGGCGGCGAGGTGGTAGTAGTGATCGACCTTGCCCTTGAGCTTCTTGAGGTCGGCCTTGCCGACGCCGAGGCCGGACTGGCGCAGATCGCCGACGACGGGAATGACGCGGCTCTTGTCGGTCTGCCAGAAGCCGTACAGCGCCTCCAGGCGTTCGGGGCTCTTGTCGCGGGTGAGGAAGTACACAGTGGCCGCGGGCTTTTCCAGCAGCTTGGCGACCAGTCGTTTGCCGATGAACCCGGTTGCCCCGGTGACAAAATAGATCATTGCGTCCTCCGTATGTTGTTTGATTTATGCCCTGATGGGGTATGCGTCTGCGGAATGATACAGAAGCCGAAGCCTAAGCGGGTTCGGCCCGGGTCATTAGTGTGACCTCTCTAATCGGACTCGCTAGACTCGCCTCCATGGCAGGCAGGGCGTCTGCCGCGGTCTCGACGCCGGGGCCCGTGAACCAGTCATTTCAGGAGATCTTCATGGTCAAGAAACTCGTGGTAAAGAAACTCAAATCCGTCGGCAAGGACAGTCAGCTTTCCGCCACCATTCGCGAATCCGCGCAGCAGATCTGGCTGGCCGGACTCGGCGCCTTTGCCAAGGCGCAGGAGGAAGGCAACAAGGTATTCGATGCCCTGGTGCGCGAGGGCGAGACGATCCAGAAGACAACCCGCAAGGTGGCCGAAGAGAAGGTAACGGAAATGGCATCCAAGGCGACCGGCACCTGGGACAAGCTGGAACAGGTATTCGAGAATCGCGTCGCCCGTTCGCTGCACAGCCTCGGCGTGCCGACCAGGGACGACGTCGCGGCGCTGAACAAGCGCGTCGCCGAGTTGCAGGCCGCGGTGGACAAGCTCGGCACGGCCGCCAGGCCGAAGGCCGCGGTTGCCAAGCCAGCCGCCAAGCCGGCGGTGGCAACCAAGAAGGCGGCACCGAAGAAGCCCGCAGCCAAGTCGGATTCCTGAACCGAATGGCGCGTCGGGCGCCGTGCCGCCCGACGCCGGGCCGGGCGCTGGTTTCTGCTATCCTCGCCGGACTGTTCGGGACTGGTGATCGATGAGCGAAAAGAAGCCCAAGCGCCGCACGCGTGAGCGCATCCTGGAAACTTCGTTGACGCTGTTCAACGAATTCGGCGAGCCGAACGTCACGACCCAGCTGATTTCCGATGAAATGGGCATCAGTCCGGGCAACCTCTATTACCACTTCCACAACAAGGACGAGATCATCGAGTCCCTGTTCGCCGATTTCGAGCGCGGCATCGAGGAAACCCTGGCGGCGCCGGCGCGGCGGCCGCCGAATGTGGAGGACATCTGGCTGTTCCTGCACCTGGTATTCGAGGGTATCTGGCAGTACCGCTTCCTTTACCGCGACATCAACGAGCTGCTGTCGCGCAACCGGGTGCTCGAAACCCACTTCAAGCGCATCGTCGCGCATAAGGTTCACACCGCCGCGGTGATCTGCCGCGGCCTGGTGTCGACCGGCGACATGCGCGCCAGCCCGGCGGAAATCCAGGCGCTGGCGATCAACATGACCGTGGTCGCGACTTACTGGCTTTCCTTCGAGTTCGTCAGCGATCCGCGCAAGAAGATCGACGGCAAGAGTCTGGCGCGCGGCGCCTTCCAGGTCATGGCGCTGGCCGCGCCCTATCTGACGGGGCATTCGCGCGAGCTGTTCGTGGCACTGTCGAAAAACTACCTAACTGACTGAGCGGAGGAGACCCATCATGGCAAAGGCGGCCTGGAAGAAATTCCCGTATGCGGACAAGGCTTATGTGTTCACCGGCGCGGCGCTGAAGAAAAACTGGGAGCGCCTGCATCGCGGCGACCGCGAACCCTTCCCGGCCGACGCCGAGGTGCAGGAGGCCTGGCGCCTCCATCATCAGGGCGAGTTCCACAAGGCCCTGGAAGCGGGGCTGGCGGCCGGCCTCGACGGCTACAACGCGGCCAACAAGGCGGCCATGATTTATGCCAACTACCTGGAGACGGACGACAAGCGCAAGCTGACGCTGTTCCAGGAAATATCCGAGCGCTGCGAGGAACTGCAGCAGGCGCAGCCGAAGAACGCCAATGCCTATTACGTCCAGGCCTATGCGCTGGGCCGCTACAGCCAGGGCATCTCGGTGGTCAAGGCGCTGACGCAGGGCCTCGGCGGCAAGATCAAGGCCGCGCTGGAAACCGCGCTCAAGCTCGACCCCAAGCATGCCGACGCGCACAGCGCGCTCGGCGCCTACCATGCCGAGGTGGTGGACAAGGTCGGCGCCATGATCGGCAAGTTGACCTACGGCGCGAGCAAGGACGTGGCGGCGAAGCACTTCGAGTCGGCGCTCAAGCTCGCCCCCGATTCCGCCATCGCCTGCATCGAATACGCCAATGCGTTGGTCATGCTGTTCGGCCAGAGCCGCATGGACGAAGCCGTCAAGCTCTACGAAAAGGCCGCGGCGGCGACTCCGGTCGATGCCATGGAAAGGCTCGACGTCGAACTGGCCAAGTCCGAGCTGGAGGACTAAGCCCGGCTAGGCGAGGTTGCGGAAACGCTTCGGCACCCGCTGCGCGGTCTCGGCCGGCGGCGGCGCGGCCGGGGGGGCGGCGGCTCTCCGCACCGGCTTGGCGCCGCTTCCGGTTCTTGCACCCCGCGCCTTCGGCTTCGGCGCGGCGCCGCTGAGCGGCGGCGGCATCTGCTTGGCGAACAGCATCTGTTCGATCTGCGCCGGATCGAGGGGCTGTCCCCAGTCCAGCATCAGCAGCGCCAGCAGCATTTTTTCGAACTCGGCGGCGAACAGCGGCGCGATGGTTTCCGGGTCCGGCACGAAATTGCGGTCGGTGATCAGACCGAATTGCACATTCTCGTTGTAGCTCAGGATAGAGACGCCGATGCCGATGTCGCCCGACTGCGGCACCCAGAACATCAGCTCGTCGAGGCGCGACCCGGCCAGGTAGAGCGGCTGCCTGGGGCCGGGCACGTTGGTCATCACGGTGCTGGCCTTGGCCGCCAGGATGTCGAGGAACTGCTGCTGCAGCACTCTCGGCGCAATGCCGACCGCGCCGAGCAGGGCCAGCGTCAGCGGCGGCTGGTAGGAGCCCTTGAGTTCGTTCATGCGGCTGCGCACCAGGAACAGGCGCGCGAAGGGATTGCCCTCATGCACCGGCAGCGACAGCGTGCCGAGGCCGAAGCGGTTGCCCAGCGTGCCTTCGTGGCGCGCCGAACGCAGATTGACCGGAATCATGGCGCGCACTTCGACGTCGCGCACCGATTCGCCCTTCTGCATGAAGTAGGCGCGCAGCGCGCCGGCGACCGCGGACAGCAGGATGTCATTGACCGAACAGCCGAGCGCCTTGCCCAGCGCCTTGACCTCGGCCAGCGGGATCAGCTCCGACCAGGCCACGCGCTTCGCCATGCCGGTCTTGCCCTTGAGGCTGGTCGGCGAATCGGCCGGCATCGCCAGCAGCTTGGCGAGTTCGGTCAGCAGGCCGATGCCGTGGCGGCCATAAGTGGACAGCCGGTCCGGGTTCGATGCCAGCTGCAGCGCCTTGCTGCCCAGTTCGCTGCCCATGCTGACGGCCGAGCCGAGCGTGTCGGACAGGAATTCCAGCATTCCGCCCGACGGCTCCTCGGCGACGGTGTGGATTTTCGCGGCGCTGCGTTTCTGCGGCGCGGCCAGCGGCGAAGTGTCGGTCAAGGAGAGGATCACGCCGACCAGGGCGATGCCGTCGGCAATGCAATGATGGATGCGGACCACCATCGCCGAACCGCCGCCGTATTCCTCGATCAGGTCGAAGCACCACAGCGGCTTGCCCGGATCGAGCGGCTGCACCGCCAGTTCGCTGGCCAGCGTCTGCAGTTCCTGTTTGCCGGCCCGGGCCGGCAGGCTGCGCCGCCGCAGGTGGGCATCGAGATCGAAAGCGGGATCGTCCTGCCACCAGGCGCCGGCGACTTCCGTCACCGCGCATTGGCGGAAGCGCCGGTAGCGGGCGACCAGGCGGCCTTCTATGGTGTTGCGCAAACGCTTGAAGTCGGTGCGCCGATCGAAGACGATGACGCCGACGATCATCATCAGGTTGGAGGCGCGGTCCATGCGCAGCCAGGCCGTATCGACGGGGGACATTTTTTCGCGGTGGAGCATTGCCCTGATCCTCCAAGATGACGGCATGGCGCCGGGATGCCGTCCTCGCCTTTGGGCGCGGACATATCGCTAGGATACCGTCCCCGCTTTACGCGCGGACATATAATAGTTCAGCCAAATCCCGGCGACCAGTTTATTGCGACGAAGGACGACATGAGCGAACTCAAGAAGCAATTCGAAGCGGCCCTGGCCGATTCCAAGAAGCTGCCGGAGCGGCCCTCCAACGACGTGCTGCTGCAGCTCTATGCACTTTACAAGCAGTCCACGGAAGGCGACGTCGAGGGCAAGCGGCCCGGCTTCACCGACATGGTCGGCCGCGCCAAGTATGACGCCTGGGCCGCCGTCAAGGGAACCGCGGGCGACGACGCGATGCAGCGCTACATCGATCTGGTCGAGTCGCTCAAGGACTGAGCCGAACGCCGGGCGAACCCTTCCTGAATTTTCGGGAAGGGTTCGTGATCCGGTCCGTGGTCAGATAGGTAGAGAGTTGGTGCTGGCGGTACGGCGCGGGAGTGCGCGCCGGTATTCGTCATGGGCTGTTTGGTGCCCATAACGGACCTAGCCAGCCTATGAAAGCAGACGCTCAGGAACGTTTGAGTTCAGGGGCGCTGCGCGGCTTCATCGCGCAGCGCCCACTGGAACGATCGGTTATGCGGCATTTGTTACCACTGCATTGCTCTCTCATTGCGCACTTCCGCCCCGAACCGGGCGGCTGGATTTCTCGGAAGCGATTGTTCAACGTAAGCCAGTTAGCCATCGGTGGGGAGGACAGAAGTCTCAATAACGCAATTTCTTACCACTCTCTAATTCAGAGACCGCGCGGGCGGCCATTTGCTCGACATATTCGCTCTGGTAAGAATTCTTCGAAGTTCGTGTGAGTATGCTCCCTGCGTCACTCAATCTATTCAGCTTTGCAAGGCTAGCCAACACCCCGGATTGTGCTTCACGTATGGAAGGAGGATACAAACTCGTGAAATCCATGCCATATGCTTCTTTATAGGTTAACAAGGCTTCGGCATATTTACCTTGGTTGAACTGAGCCCGTCCCAGGCACAGTAGTGGCTCTGGAAATCTCGGACGAAGCTCTCTTGCTTTAGCACAGTATTGTTCGGCCTTTGCGTAATCCTTCTTATAAGTTAGGCACAAGCCGCTAAGCTGGAAAAAATGTCCGTAATACGAATTACTCGGGTCTGCTTCAAAACCTTTCATAAGCGCAGGCAACGCCTTCTCACAGTTTTCAATCTCATAGAAGGAAAATCCAAGATAGCCAAAGGCCAATGCATTCCGTGGCGCCAATTCCGTTGCACGCGTCAGAACCTCAACGGCGGCGAAGTAGTGCCTGACACGCATGAGCGCGGTTCCGAGATTGAATTGATCAGAAGCATCATTCTTATTCGCTTGGTCAATTACATGCCTCATCGCCTTATCAGCGGTTCCTCCATAAGTGACTAGGCTATCTTGTAATAGCTTGAGGTATTCCTGTTCGGTAGGCGAGGCGCGAACTGCCACCGCAAAGGTCAAGAACATGACCAAAAGAAGCGCAGCCCCGGCTGGGCGAAAGATCCGCAGTAACAATCTTCTGTCAGCTTGAATGAATTGCATAATCTTTCTCAGTTGTGACTATATTAAGATGGTAATGTCAATGTAGTTCGCGTCTATCTTGCGGCTAATGCCGACTTGCCCTCTGCCGCATAACAGTTATTCAACGGACCCGCCGGTCCGCATATTAATAATCGGAAAACATCCAGCTTCAGAGTAACTGTTTGATTCATTGAGAGTGCGCTCACGTAGGCTGTCCGCATATGTGATGATAGTACGGACCGATGACAAAGGGTTGTTATGGCGCCAGCGCTATTGGCCGCTTTGGAGAAGTCTCACCACCGGCCGCTCATGGCCGCCAAGAGCCAAAATATTCAGTTCTGCAATTCGTCCAGCAGTTCCGGATGCCGATCAAGAAGCCGAAATAGATTCGTCACGGCAGGTAGCGGACGGGCCTTGCCTCGCTCGTACCGCGAAAAGGCATTCGGACCGCCGCCGGTGATTCGCGCGGCTTCGAGTTGGGTCAGTTTTAACTTCTTGCGGATTCTCGCCAGTTCGGCAGACTCCAGGGCGTCGATCTCGGCCGCGATGCGTTTGATGGCATCGGCAAACCGCTCACCTTCTCCCGCGTCGAACTCAACCTCGTGACAATGAGGGCAATGCCAACCGGCAATCTTCGGCACCACCACTGCGTGACCTTTGTATTCATACGGCACATCCTTGACGGCATGCCGCAGAATTCCCTGCTCGCAGTTCAGGCATTCACGGCGCATCTCATTTCTCCTTAAACTGAATCACAATCGAACCATCCACTCGCAACGTCACCTTGACATAAGCCACTTTGCCGTTCGGCGTAACGCGGTGATAAACGTCCTGCCACACATGGCTTGCAGCATGAGTCGTCATGCTTTTGTAAAAATCGGTTCGCGTCATCGCACATACCACTTCGATCGCGCTTGCCGAATCCAGGCCCATGGCCTGAGCGCCAACCAAGGCGGTGGCAGTAAAAGCATCCGCGCCGCGCTGCCGCACGGCGAGCTTCACGGCAGCCAGATCGTAGTGCGGCTTACGCTTTTCCATTGCGGACACGTTAACCCATAAGGTTAGTCAGTGCAAGCGTAACAATCTGAGCCCGGCGACCGCGGCGAATGTCGTGTGTCGGCCGTCGCCGGCTCGTTCAAGCCGCTGAAGCATGTTCCATGTCGCACTGATGGATCTCGACCGTGACATGGACCACTTCCTCATGCACGGCCAGTTGCTGGCGCACGCGTTGCGCGGTGAGTTGCGGGTCGTGGGTGACGAGGCTCAGGGCGCAGGCGTAGGAGGCCTTGCCGACGCGCCAGACGTGCAGGTCGGCGATTCGCGTCGCGCCGTCTGCGGCGCCGGTCTCCACCGCCTCGCGGATTTCGGCCACCACGGGATGGTCCATTTCGCGGTCGAGCAGGACCTTGCCGGTTTCCAGCAGCAGCTTGCGCGCCCATGAGGCGACCAGGATTGCGCCGACGATGCCCATCACCGGGTCGAGCCAGGACCAGCCGTAGTAGAGGCCGCCGATCAGCGCGGCGATGGCCAGCAGCGAGGTCGCCGCATCGGCCAGCACGTGCAGGTAGGCCGAGCGGAGATTGAGGTCGTGATGGTGGTGGCCGTGGCCGCCGGCGCGTTCTTGCGTGTGTCCATGCGCGTGTTCATGCCCGTGATGCTCCTGCGCGCGGCCCAGGATCAGGGCGCAGACGACATTGACGACCAGCCCGACCACGGCGATCGCCAGGGCTTCGCGGTAGTGGATGGCCTGCGGCGTGATGATGCGTTCGACCGAGCCGACCAGCATCAGGGCGGCGACGCCCAGCAGCAGGATGGCGCTGGTATAGCCGCCGAGAATTTCTATCTTCCAGGTGCCGAAGGCGAAACGCGGATCGTCGGCATGGCGCCGGGCCGCGGCATAGGCGAAGGCCGACAGGCCGATGGCGAGCGCGTGGGAGCTCATGTGCCAGCCGTCGGCGAGCAGGGCCATGGAGTTGAAGCCGTAGCCGGCGACGATCTCGACCACCATCATCGCCAGCGTGATCCACATCACGGCCTGGGTGCCGCGCTCGGCGGCCGGGTTCCCCGCGTCGAAGCTGTGCTTGTGGGTCCACGCCGACAGGTCATGGCTGTGCATTGTCGCTGCTCCTGGCTGATTGTCTGGCCGGATTCTAGCCCCGTGCGTCGCCGCGCCGGCCGCTTGTGGCGCTGGAGTGCAGGAACGCATCGCGCCGCTGCGGAAAGAATGGTGCGATGCAGCAATGTGTGGGTAGAATCGCCGGTTGCCTCTGCACCGCCACCTGTCGCGACGGCAGCGATGCCACCCATCCGGACTGTTACCGCTCATGAAAAACTGGAAACTCAGATCGAAACTCGCCGCACTGGTTGCCCTGTCGGTTCTGGGTTTCATTATCAGCATCGCCTTCAGCCTGGCCGAGCAGCGCGCCACCATGATCGAGGACCGCAAGCTGAAGACCCGGCACGTGGTCGAGGTGGCGCGCGGTTTCATCGCGCGTTTCCAGGCGCTGGAGGCGCAGGCCGTGATGCCGCGCGAGGCGGCGCAGAAGGCGGCGATCGAGGCGGTGCGCGCGCTGCGCTATGGCGGCGACGAGTATTTTTTCATCAACGACATGAGCAACCGGTCGCTGATGCACCCGATCAAGCCGGACCTCGAAGGCCGGGATCTGTCGGAGCTCAAGGACCCCGACGGCACGCGCATCTTTGCCGAATTCACGGCGCTGGTCCGCGCCCGCGGCGAGGGCTATCTGGACTACCGGTGGCCCAAGCCGGGCAGCACCGAGGCGGTGAAGAAAGTCTCCTATGTCCAGGGTTTCGAGCCCTGGGGCTGGATCATCGGTTCCGGCATCTACGTCGATGACGTCGACGCGGCCTTTCAGGCGGTACTGGTGAAGCAGGGCCTCATCGCAATTTTCGGCACGCTGCTGCTGCTCGGCTTTGCCGCCTATGTCGGGCGCCAGATCACGGTGCCGCTGCGCACCGCCATGGCGGCCGTCGAGGCGCTGGCCAAAGGCGACCTGAGCAGCGAACTCAAGCGCGGCGCGAAGGACGAAATCGGCGTGCTGCTGAACGACGTGGCCGACATGACGGCGCAACTGGCGACAACCGTCAGGCGCGTGCTGGCCGGCGCCGAGGGCGTCGTCAGCGCCTCGCGGCAGGTCTCGGCCACCGCGCAGTCCTTGTCGCAATCGACCAGCGAGCAGGCGGCGAGCGTCGAGCAGACCTCCGCGGCGGTCGGCGAGATGGAACTGTCGATCGCCCGCAACCAGGACAATGCCAGGCTCACCAAGGGCATCGCGATGCAGGTGGCGGCGCAGGCCGGCGAGGGCGGCCAGGCGGTGGCCGATACGGTCGCGGCGATGAAGCGGATTGCCGAGACCATCGGCATCGTGGACGAGATCGCCTATCAGACCAACCTGCTGGCGCTCAATGCCGCGATCGAGGCGGCGCGTGCCGGCGTACACGGGCGGGGCTTCGCCGTGGTGGCCGCGGAAGTCCGCAAACTGGCCGAACGCAGCCAGGTCGCCGCGGGCGAAATCGGGACGCTGGCCGCGGGCAGCGTCGCCCTCGCCGAACGCGCCGGCAAGCTGCTGGACGAGATCGTGCCGAGCATCGAAAAGACCGCGCGGCTGGTGGTGGAGATTTCGGCGGCGTCCGAGCAGCAGGCCAGGGGTTCGCTGCAGATCGGCCAGGCGGTCGGCCAGGTCAGCCAGGCGGCGCAGCACAATGCCGGCGCCACGGAGCAGCTTTCGGCGACCGCGCAAGAAATGCATGCGCAGGCGACCGACCTGCAGGCCGCCATCGGCTTCTTCAAGCTGGCCTGACAGCGGCCGTCGCGCCGTAGCGCCAGCGCCAACTCTTGCCGCGGATGCAGGCGCGGCGGTCGGGAGGGAGTCGGCGCTTCATGCGATTGCCCAGGGCTCATGGGAATCGGCATGCGCGCCTCGCGCCCGTCGTCTTATACTTGGCCCCGCTCCAAAAAACAGGCCTTGAATGAATCGGCCAGGCGAGCCTTCCCCGTAGTGTTCTATCGTCAGGGCCGAAGTGCCCGTTCTGGATCAGACCCGGATGTTCATGAAGCAAGTGTTGGCTTTCCTGCTGTTGCACCTGCTGCACGTCGGCATTGTCCAGGCTCAATCCAGCCACCTGGAGCGGATACTGGCCGCCAACGAGCTGCTGGTCTGCATCTGGACCGACTATTCACTGCTGGATACCGCGGCACCGGCCGCCCGCCGCCACATGCTCGATTCCATCGCGGTTCGCGATTAGGGTCCATGGAAGCGAAGGCCAGTCCCAGCCGGCGCACGACCTTCGTCCTGATCACGCTGGTCGTCACGATCAGCGCGCTGGCCGCCAGCGCCTATACCCTGTGGCGGCTGCAAGTGGAAGCGGTCGATCGGCATTCCGACGTGGCAAGCACCTATGCCCATGCTTTCGAGGATCACCTGACCCAGACCTTCAAGTTCACCGAGCTGACCTTGATCAATGCCCTGTCCAATCCGGGCGACCCGGCCCAGACCGCCCCGGCGTTTACGGCGGCGCTGCGGCGGGCGCCCTATCTGCGCTCGCTCGCCCTGGTCGATGCGCAGGGGACCATCCTGGCCAGTTCCGAACCCCGCGACATTGGCGTCCGGATTGTTCGCGCCGACTTCCTGCCGCTGACCAGCGGGCCGCGAGCCATACTCCGGGTCGGACCGCCCTGGGCCGGGCGGAACTTCCACGACGGTCGGGCGGCAAGCCGCGAGCAGCCGCTGGAACCGGAAACACAGAGCCTGATTTCGGTGCTGCTCGACGTGGAACTCGGCGACGGCACCTGGACCACCCTCCTGGCCGCGGTCAATACCGAGCATTTTCTCAATCATTACGAGAGCAGCCTCGGCGCCGAGGCCGGGCTGGTGGAACTGCTGCGCTATGACGGAACGCTACTGCTGTCCACGGACACGGCACGCAAGCCCGGCATGCGCAGCACCGGCGATATGCTCGCCAGCCGTCTTGAAAAGCAGGACATCGGCCAGTTCAGGCAGCAGCTTGGCAACGGACGCGACGTGCTGACGGCTTTTCGCGCTTCCACCAATTACGCATTTACCATCGTCGTACATCTGGACAAGGATTACGCACTCGCCGGCTGGCGTCGCGCGGCAGCACAAACGCTGGTTGTCGTCTGCGTCGCGCTGCTGGTGGCGCTGGCCTTTGCCGGCCTGTATTTCGTGCGCACGGAGCGAGCCGCCGTGCAGCACGATGCCGCGCTGAAACAGCTGCGTCTGCAAGGGGCGGCCCTCGATGCCGCGGCCAATTCGATAATCATCACCAGTCGGGAGGCGACGATCGAGTGGGCCAATCCGGCGTTCTGCGCCCTGAGCGGCTACGGCATGCATGAGGTGCTGGGGCAGTCTGTCGCGAAACTGGTCAAGTCCGGCAGTCAGGCGCCCGAAGCCTATCGGGATCTCTGGCATTCCATCCTTGCCGGCAAGGTCTGGCACGGCGAGCTGATCAACCGCCGCAAGGACGGGTCTCGCTATCTGGAGGGCCAGACCATCACGCCGGTGTGCGACGAACACGGCGCCGTGCAACATTTCATCGCGGTCAAGCAGGACATCACGGAGCGCAGGCAAAGCGAGCGGAGGATGGAGGAGTTGTCGCGCCATCTGGTCGTGGTGCAGGAGAGCGCCAGGCGGCGCTTGTCCGGCGAATTGCACGACCGTACCAGTCCGAACCTCGCCGCGATCGCGGTCAATCTGGACATCATGGCCGGGGTGCTGCTGGAAGCGCCGTCGCCCATGCTCTCCGAGCGGCTGGAGGATATTCGTGCGCTGATCGAGGATACCGCTGCCAGCATCCGCGAAATCTGCTCCGATTTGCGGCCGCCGGTGCTCGACTATGCCGGTCTGGCGGCGGCGCTGGAGAGCTATGTCAAGCAGTTTCACAGGCGCACCGGCATCGCGGTGCGCATCGACTGCAGCCATTCCGCCATCAGGCTGCCGCCCGAACAGGAGACGATGCTGTTCCGCATCGTGCAGGAAGCGCTGACCAATTGCGCCAAGCATTCCCGCGCCGGGGCGATCCAGGTGCGATTGAAGCTCGACGCCACGCCGGTCAGCTTGCTGGTGAGCGACGACGGCATCGGCTTCGATCCGCAAGCGCTGGGAAAAACCACGCACACCGGCGGCCTGGGGATACTCACCATGCGAGAAATGGCGGAACTTTCCGGCGGCCACTTCATGCTCGAGTCGGCCCCGGGCATGGGTACGCGCATCAAGGTGGAAATCCACTCCATGGAGGGATTGGCATGAGGGCGCAGCCAACATACGGAGCCGCGCAGCGGCGAACTACTGTCACCCCCTCGCTTGGCGAGGGGGCCGGGGGGAGGGCTGTCCAGTGACTCTGCGTATCCTGCTCGCCGACGATCACCAGATGTTTCGCGAGGCGCTACGCCTGCTGCTGGAAAGAAACCCGGATTTCGAGGTGGTCGCGGAAACCGGGGATGGCCTGGAGGTCTTCGCCCTGGCCCGTGCCGTATCGCCCGACATCGTCTGCCTCGATATCGGCATGCCCGGTTTGAACGGGATCGTAATAGCCCGGCAAGTCACCGCTGCGCTGCCGCGCATCAAGGTGATCGCGCTGTCGACCTTCTCCGATCGGCGCTATGTGAAGGACATGCTGAATGCGGGCGCCGCCGCCTATGTCACCAAGGCCCAGGCCGGCGTCGAATTGCTGCGGGCGATCGACGCAGTGAAGCGGAATCGATCCTATTTGTGCCCGGATGCCACGGATGCGGTCAAGGAAGCCATGTTCGACCAGGCCGGCGACAAGCCGCCGCCCGGCACCAGGCTCGGCGCGCGCGAACTGCAGGTGCTGCAACTGGTCGCAGACGGCTTCACTTCCCAGCAGATCGCGGAAAGACTGGGGATTGCCCTGTCCACCGTCGAGGTCCATCGACGCAACATCATGCGCAAGCTCGGTGTGGATAGCGTCGCTGGTCTGACCCGCTACGCCGTTCGCACCGGCATCGTCTCCGACACCTAGGCGTCAGCGGCGCCAGCCGGCCATTACCGGTTTACCTGTACTGCCGGTACGCAGATACCTGAATATCCATTTTTGGGTTATGTCTTTAACATTCCGCCTGAAAAAGGGCCGTTGTGCGGCCGGCCGCAAGCGGCAGATCGAATCGCGTAACGAATCCGCAGCATCGCCCCGGCAAGGCCGGCGGCGACCATCGAAAGGTACATTCCATGTCAAAAGCCCTGTCATTGGTAGCCTGGTCCGATGATTTCAACCTCGGCATGGAGGAGATCGACGCCCAGCACAGCATCCTGATCGACCTGATCAACCAGGTATGGGTCGCCGTAGTGAAGAAACCGGATCGTGACGAGGCGCTGAGAATTCTCGAAGAGCTGGAGAAATACACCATCACCCATTTCACGGCCGAGGAAATCTTCATGCGCGAAATCAGTTACGGGAATTTCGATCTGCACAAGAAAGAGCATACGGACTTCGTGGCGCGAATTGCCGAGGAAAAGGCCAAGGTCGTGGCAGGCGGCGCGGTGACGCTCGGCATCATCCATTTCCTCAAGGACTGGCTGATCAACCACATCCTGGTTGCCGACAAGCAGTACGCGCTGGAATACAAGAAGCGCTCGGAACCGGCTTCAGTCCTGGGCAGGTTCTTCAAGCGGCTGTGGGCATGAAGCGAATCCTGGCGCAGGGTCGCGGGCAATCCTGAACATCCACCGACCGGATCCGGCGTTGGTCGGAGCCCGGCGAGCGCCCTGGAGCGAGCCCGGATGTTGATGAACCAGGAACTGCCGAGCCTGGATGACGGCCTGATGGTGGCTCTTCAGGCGATCGAGCAGGGCTACCTGTGGCTGGACGCGCAGTTGACGGTTTGCGGCTACAACCCGGCCTACCGGAAACTGCTGGGCCTCGACGCGGCACAGGAATTCGTCGGACGTCCCTACGCCGACATACTCGGCTTCCTGCTCGAACGCGGCGAGTTCGTCGACCACGGCGATCATGGCGACCCTGGCGACCATCGGGACTTCATCGAGGAAAGCCTGGGCAGCATGCGGCGCCACGAAACGCGGCGTTTTGAGCGCGTGCGGCCCGATGGCACGGTATTGGGCGTCTCGGCCGTTCCGCTGCGCTGCGGCGGCTACGTGTATACGTATCTCGATATCACCCGCGAGACTCGCGCCCGCGAGGAACTGCAGCGCAATGCCAAGGCCATGGTCGTGGCGATGGCGAATTTTTCCGAGCACCGCGATACCGATACCGGCATTCATGTGCTGCGGGTGGCACGGCTGGTGGGACAAACGGCGAGGGAGCTGCAACGCCGCGGCCTGTTCCTGGATGTCATCGACGAGGCCTATATCGACCAAGTGTCGACCGCCAGCATGCTCCACGATGTCGGCAAGATCGCGACGCCGGACCGGATCCTGCTCAAGGCCGGGCCGATGACGGCTGCCGAACGGGCCAGCATCAATCAGCACGCCACCGACGGCGCCCGCATGCTGAAGCAGGCCGGTCTGGCGATGGCGGCGAGCCGTTACCTGGACGTCGGCGCGGAGATCGCCCTGACGCACCACGAATGGTTCGATGGCACCGGCTATCCCAATGGTCTGGCGGGAAGCGACATTCCGCTGGCCGGGCGCATCTGCGCGCTGGCCGATGTGTACGACGCCTTGACCTCGCGCCGGCCCTACAAGGCGCCCTGGAGCGCCAGACGCGCCGTGGCGGAAATCCGCAGGCAGACCGGCTGCCAGTTCGATCCGGTGGTGGCGGAAGCCTTCCTCGATGTGATCCAGAGGCGGGAAAAAGTCTCGCTGGTGCGCTGGTCGAAATCGATGAGCGTCGGCGACCTGCACATCGACGAGCAACACAAGATCCTGATCGACACCATCAATCAGCTCGCCAGCGCCGACGTGAGCAGCGATCGCCCCCTGCTCGCGATGATCATCGACGAACTGGTGAACTACACGGTCTACCATTTCGAGTACGAGGAGCGATTGATCGAATCCGCAGGGTTCCCGGATATGGAAGGCCATCGACGCGCACATCGCGGCTTCGTCGAGTGGGTGGAAGATCTGCGCGAGGAATTTACCTATCACCGCCGGCGCCGGCTTGACGATCGCATCCTGGGCTACTTGCGCGACTGGCTGCGCGAACACATCCTGGGCGAGGACCGGCGCTACCGCCCCTATATCGCCAGACGCGCATAAAGCCATCGCGCCGAGGCGGTGCGGCGGACGGCGCTGGGTGGATTCAGGACCGAGACCGCCCTATTGCCGTGCCGTCAGCGCCAACTCCCTGTGCCTGTGCCTGGATGTACGATTCTCCGGTGCGGCGACGTTCATGCGGCCGGACCGAAGTTCTCGTCGCAGAAACGCTCGATTTCGCGTTCGATGCGCGGCCCCAGGGCCATCAGCAGGAAACCGAGCTTGACGTAGATCTCGACTTCCTTCTTGCCCACCTCGATGTGGCCGGTGACGCCCATGCGCTGGAAGCGCAGGGTGTTGCCCTCCCATTCGTGGTCGAGGCCGAATTCCTCGCCGAGTTCCTCGGCGATGTGCTCGGCGCCCTTGCGGGCCTTTTTCAGCGTGGTGCCGTGTGCGCGCGTAATCCGGATTTCGCTCATCGCTGCCTTCCTCGCCTCAGACTTTTTCGTCGCGCAGTTCGCGCCGCAGGATCTTGCCGACGTTGGTCTTCGGCAGTTCGTTGCGGAAGGCGATCTGGCGCGGCACCTTGTAGGCGGTCAGGTTGGCGCGGCAGTGTTCGAGCAGCGCGGCCTCGGTCAGTTCCGGATCCTTCTTCACCACGTAGATCTTGACCGCTTCGCCGGTCTTCGGATCGGACACGCCGACCGCCGCCGATTCCAGCACGCCGGGATGCATGGCGAGCACGTCCTCGATTTCGTTGGGATAGACGTTGAAGCCGGAGACCAGGATCATGTCCTTCTTGCGGTCGACGATCTTGACGTAGCCGCTGCTGTCCATCAAGGCGATGTCGCCGGTGCGCAGGAAACCATCCGGCATGATGACCTTGGCGGTTTCCTCGGGGCGGTTCCAGTAGCCCGTCATCACCTGCGGGCCGCGCACGCACAGCTCGCCGGATTCGCCCAGCGGCAGGTCGTTGCCGGCGTCGTCGCGAATCGCGACTTCGGTGGAGGAGATCGGCAGGCCGATGGTGCCGTTGTATTCGATGATGTCGACCGGATTCATGGTCGCCGCCGGCGAGGTTTCGGTCAGCCCGTAGGCCTCGATCAGGGCCGTGCCGGTGATCTGCTTCCAGCGCTCGGCCACCGCGCGCTGCACCGCCATGCCGCCGCCCAGGGTCAGGTGCAAGCGGGAGAGGTCGATCCTGGCGAAATCCGGATTGTTGATCATGGCGTTGAACAGCGTGTTCACCCCGGTGATGGTGGTGAAGGGGTACTTGCCGATCTCCTTGATGAAGCCCGGAATGTCGCGCGGATTGGTGATCAGCACATTGGTCGCGCCGATCTTGAAGAAGGTCAGGCAGTTCGCCGTCAGGGCGAAGATGTGATACAGCGGCAGCGCGGTGATGATGATTTCCTGGTCGCGCAGGAAGGGCTTGATCCAGGCGTGCGCCTGCTGCAGGTTGGCGATGATGTTGCCGTGGGTCAGCATCGCGCCCTTCGAGACGCCGGTGGTGCCGCCGGTGTATTGCAGGAAGGCGATGTCGTCGTGGCCGACCTCGACCGGCCGCAGCGGCAGGTTGCCGCCCCGGCTCAGCGCATCGCGCAAGTCGGTCGCAGCGGCGATGTTCCAGGCCGGCACCATTTTCTTGACGTGCCTGACCACCAGGTTGACGATCAGGCGCTTGGGGAAGCCCAGCATGTCGCCCAACTGCGTCACCAGCACATGCTTGACCGGGGTGCGGGCGACGATCTTCGCCAGCACGTGGGCGAAGTTCTCGACGATGACGATGGCCTCGGCGCCGGAATCCTTGAGCTGGTGCTCCAGCTCGCGCTCGGTGTACAGCGGATTGCAATTCACCACCGTGTAGCCAGCGCGCAGCGCGCCGTAGAGGCAGACCGGGTATTGCAGCAGGTTGGGCATCATCAGCGCGATGCGGGCGCCCTTGGGCAGCTTCAGCACCGACTGGCAATAGGCGCCGAAGGCGGCCGAGAGGCGATCCAGTTCCGCGTAGGTGATCGCCTTGTCCATGTTGATGTAGGCGCGGCGCTGACCGTATTGCTTGACGCTCCTGTCGAACAGGTCGCCGATGGAACGGAATTCATCGACGTCGATCTCGGCGGGAACGCCTGCCGGATAGTGCTTGAGCCAGATCTTTTCCATTTTTGTTGTCTCCCGAGTTTCGATCATTCTAATCACATTGGGATTCGACGCCTGCGCCGGCGCTGCCCCAGTTTCAGCCAAGCCAGCGCAGCAGCCGGGCGCAGACTTCGGGACTGTCGAGCAGGTCGAGGTGATGCAGGCCATGGACCACCCTGCGCTGCGCCGCGGGGATGCCCAGGTCCTGGTTCCGCTGCGCATGCTGGCCGAGCGCGCTCTGCAGCGGCACCAGCCCGTCGCCCGGCAGTATCCTGCCGGCCTTGCCGCCCGATGCTGCGGTCGTGGCGGCAATGGCATAACACGGCACGGCCTGCGGTAGCGGCACGCAATGCCGTCGGCGCTTGCGTGCAAAGCGGTCGCCCTGCTGCCAGTCATCGTCAAGAATGCTGCCGTGAGCCAGGTCGGTGATGCCGGCGCTGCGCAGCTTGGCCAGACGCGCCAGCGCGGCGGTGTAGGGACTGAGTTCGAGAACCACATTGACCCAGTTGCCGCCGCGTTCCAGCGGCGCACCGTGGTGCGGCGTGCCGATGAAAACCATCTGCCGCAGATGCTGCAGCCACGCATGCCCGCCGCCGCCGGCATAGTGGCAGGCGCTGCGCGCGACCAGCCCGCCCATACTGTGGCCGACGATCGCCAGGCTTTCGATGGGCACGGGCCAGGCCCGCACCAGGGTTTCCAGCAGCTCGGCCAGGTCGCGGCCGTTGCTCGACACGTGGCGGCCGCTGTTGTAGTGCAGATAGAGCGGCGTGTAGCCGGCCGCCGCGGCCAGCGCCGCGCCGTGGTCGTGGCCATGACGCCGCCATTGCAGGTCGTTCATGCACAGGCCATGCACCAGCAGCAGGATTTTGCCGCCGGCCTGCGGCAGTCTGGTCGCCAGGGCCTGCGGGACGAGGACCAGCGGCTGGCCCTCGACCCGCAACTGCATGGGAATCGCCAGGGGATTGGCGCTGGCGGCGAGATGGTCGCCGAGCACGCCGTTCACCGCGGCCAGCAGCGCCTCGCGCGTGGCCGAAGTGGTCGAAGCGGCCGCCGGTTCCCGGTCGAGCAGCGCAGTCAGCTGCCCCAGCAGCGCGTCGATGCCGCCGCCGACCAGTCGCGTCGTGCCCTGGATGGTGCGATAGACCAGGCCGGTGATGCCGCGCGTCGGCTCCTCGGTGTATTGGCCCAGCGGTCCGGGAGTGCGCGCGATGTTGTGGTGCATGGTCTCGACCAGGCGCGTCAGTCCCAGCGTGGCGTCGACCGCGAGCCGGCTCAAGCCGCGGATGTCAGCCGGGCGGATGGGAGTTGTCATGTTCTTTCCTGCTTAGCCACAAAGCTCAGCCAGACGCGCTCTCGTAAAACTGAAGCGGCTACACGGACCGTTCCTTCTATTGCCTTTGCTTCATTTTGCGGTAGGCGACACCGCCTTCTCTTTTATCCACGGCCAGTACCAACACTACAACCTCGTCATCTATCACCTGATAAACCAGGCGATAGCCGACCGCCCTGAGTTTGATCTTGTAGCAGTCCGGCGCATCACGCAGCTTTGCGTTTTGCACCCGAGGATTTTGCAACCGTCTTTCGAGAACGGGCAGGAACTGTTTTTGTATCGTCGAATCCAGCTTGTCCCATTCCCGCTTTGCTTCGCTGTGAAACTTGAGCTTGTAACTCATCAATTGTGACCTCTACCGATGGGCCGCCCATGCGCTGTTTCGCAATACGTGCCAGATCGGCATCGTCCAGGGCCTCAAGCATCCTTTCATATTCTTCGACCGGAACGACATAGGCTACCGGACGATTGTGATTCAGGATTGCAACCGCTTTACCGCCCGCCGCTTCCATCACGGCCGAAGGATTTTTCTTGAGGTCGGAAACACTCACACATGCACTGGCCCTGATTGATAGGACGTAGTTCATAGATTTACCTCTTGGGTTTCTTTTGCGTTATTGCGTATTTGCGTTTTCCCTGGATTGCATCGCGGCAAACTGGAGATCGAAGTATAGACCAAAATAAAGACCTAAAACAAGACCGAAAACAAGACCTATATCGGTACTGAATCGACCCGAAAAGGTTTCAAACCTCGAAGTCCCCCTCTGGGCGTCACGGGCCTTCGAAGTGATTCCATCATCATGCAACAATTGACCGCCACTGGTAATGATCATCCTTCCCGATGATTCGGCATCAGCAGGCCGTCGAGCACCGTCCAGTCCAGCGCCGCTTCCACTGCGTCGGCCAGGCGCTCGATGTCGGCCTCGCGGCGCAGCGCGAAGTCCGCCGTCATCGGTGCGCTCATGCCGGCCCAGGCCAGCACGCCGGAGAGCGCCTGCGGATGATCGAGCAGGCCGTGGCAGTAGCTGGCGAGGATGCGGCCGTCGGCCGACTGCGCGCCGTCCGTGCGGCCGTCGCCGAACGCAACTGCGGCGCGTTGCAGGGCCGCGCCGTGCGTCGTGCCCATGTGGATCTCATAACCGGCGAAGGCCGGCGCGCCGGGCAGTTGCAACTGGCCGCTGACATTGCGCAGCTGTTTCTCCGGCTCCAGCGAGGTTTCGCAATCGAGCAGGCCGAGCCCGGCCTGGCTGCCCGGCGCGCCTTCGAGCCCGAGCGGGTCGTGCAACTGGCAGCCCAGCATCTGGAAGCCGCCGCAGATGCCGAGCAGCTTGCCGCCGTAGCGCAGATGACGCTGGATTGCCGCCTCGTGCCCCTGCTCGCGCAGCCAGTGCAGATCGGCCTGCACCGCCTTGGAACCGGGCAGCACGATCAGGTCGCAGGGCGGAATCGCCTGCCCCGGCCCGACCCAGTCGAAATCGACTTCGGGATGCAGGCGCAGCGGATCGAGGTCGTTGTGGTTGGAGCAGCGCGGATAGACCACGGCGACGACCTTGAGCCGGGTCGCGGTCTTGGCGATGACTTCGGTGGCGACGGCGTCCTCGGCGTCGAGCATCAGGCCGTGCAGGTAGGGCAGCACGCCGAGCACCGGCTTGCCGGTGCGGCTCTCCAGCCATTCCAGGCCGTTTTGCAGCAGGCCGATGTCGCCGCGAAAACGGTTGATGACGAAGCCCTTGATACGCGCCTGTTCGGACGCCGAGAGCAGGTCGAGGGTGCCGGTCAGATGGGCGAAGACGCCGCCGCGGTCGATGTCGGCGACCAGGATCACGGGGATGTCGGCGGCCTCGGCGAAGCCCATGTTGGCGATGTCGCGGTCGCGCAGATTGATCTCGGCCGGGCTGCCGGCGCCTTCCACCAGCACGCAGTCGAACTCCGACCTCAGGCGCTGCCAGCTTTCCATCACCGCGCCCATCGCGACGCGCTTGTAGTCGTGGTAGTCGCGCGCGTTCAGGGTGTCCACGGCCTTGCCGTGGATGATCACCTGGGCGCGCTGGTCGGTGCTGGGTTTGAGCAGCACCGGATTGAAGTCGATGCGCGGCACGAGTCCCGCCGCCAGCGCCTGCAGCGCCTGGGCGCGGCCGATCTCGCCGCCATCGTGGGTAACGGCCGAATTCAGCGCCATGTTCTGCGGCTTGAAGGGCGCCACGTTGACGCCGCGTCGTCTGAGGATGCGGCACAAGGCGGCGACCAGAGTGGTCTTGCCGGCGTCGGAGGTGCAGCCCTGCACCATGAGGGCGCGGGCCTGTGGGGAAGCCTGGGGGGATTTGAGGGCGCCGAGGGGTCCGCTCATCGCTAAAATGCCAAGTCTTTCATCGACCGATTATCCCATGCCCTCGTTGTTGTCCCTGGTTGCTGCCGCGCTGGCGGGCAGCATTCTCGATCGCCTGCTGGGCGAGCCGCGGCGCTGGCATCCGCTGGTCGGCTTCGGCCGCTGCGCCGATGGCGTCGAGGCTGCATTGCGCAAGGGAGCGCCGGGGCATGCCGTATGGAATCGCCTGCGCGGGTTGCTCGGCTGGCTGCTGCTGGTGCTGCCCGCCGTGCTCGCGGCGGCCTGGCTGGGGCGCCAGGCCTGGGGCTGGTTCGCCGACGTGGCGCTGCTCTACCTGGCGCTCGGCGCGCGCAGCCTGGGCCAGCACGGCGAACAGGTGGCGCAGGATCTTGCGGCCGGCGATTTGGTGGCCGCGCGCAGCCATGTCGGCTGGCTGGTGTCGCGCGACACCTCGGCGCTGGACGAGGAGGGAGTGTCGCGCGCCGCCGTCGAATCGATACTCGAAAACGGCAACGACGCCGTGTTCGGCACCCTGTTCTGGTTCCTCGTCGCCGGCGGCGCCGGCGCGGTGCTGTATCGGCTGGCCAATACGCTCGATGCGATGTGGGGCTACCGCGACGCGCGGCGTCTGTATTTCGGCTGGGCCGCGGCGCGCAGCGACGACCTGCTGAACCTGATTCCGGCGCGCCTGACCGCGCTGACCTACGCCCTGCTCGGCAATACGCGCAATGCATGGTCCTGCTGGCGCCGGCAGGCGGCAAGCTGGAGCAGCCCGAACGCCGGCCCGGTGCTGGCGGCCGGCGCCGGCGCGCTGGCGGTGCAGCTGGGCGGCGCGGCGATCTATCACGGCAAGCTGGAACAGCGGCCGGGAGTTGGCGCTGGCGACCCGGCGACGGTCGGCCATATCCGCGCCGCGCTGGCGCTGGTGCAGCGCGGCCTGTGGTTCTGGCTGGCCTGCGCCGGCCTGCTGGCGGCGCTTGGCCATGTTTAGCCATGCTTGAACACGGCGGCCGCCTGCTCGCCGCCGCGGCGCGTTATGGCATCGCGGCCGAGGACTGGCTCGACCTGTCCACCGGCATCGCGCCTCACGCCTATCCCGTGCCGCCGATTCCGTCCGCGGCATGGCAACGCCTGCCCGAGGACGAAGACGGCCTGGCGGCGGCCGCCTGCCGCTATTACGGCGTGCGGCGCGTGCTGCCGCTGCCCGGTTCGCAGGCGGCGATACGGGTGCTGCCGCGCTTGCGCGCGCCCGGTGTGGCGCTTGTGCCGGAACCCAGCTATGCGGAATACGCGGCGGCCTGGTCCGCCGCCGGGCATAGGGTTCGTCGCTGCGACGCCGCCGATCTGGCGCAGGCGGCGTCGAGTGCCGATGCGGTGATGCTGGGCAACCCGAACAATCCCGACGGGCAGCGTTTTTCGCAGCGGACCCTGCTCGACCTGGCGCGCCGACTCGACGCGCGCGGCGGCTGGTTGATCGTCGATGAAGCCTTCGCCGATGCCGAGGAGGAATCCGGGTCGCTGGCCGACATCGCGGGCAGCGAGGCGGCGCGCAATCTGGTGGTGCTGCGCTCGCTGGGCAAGTTCTTCGGCCTGGCCGGCGCCCGCGTCGGCTTTGCCATCGCCGCCGATGCCATACTGGATCGGCTCGCCGAGGAAATCGGCCCCTGGCCGCTCGCGCATCCCTCGCGCCATGCGGCGCGCGCGGCGCTGGCCGACGGCGCATGGCAGGCCGCGCAGCGCGCCCGTCTGCAGCGCGACAGTGCGCACCTGCAAGGCCTGCTCGCCGCCGCGGATCTTGGGGATGCCGGAGGCACCGCGCTGTTCCGCTACCTGCCGCGCCACGACGCGGGGGAGTTGCATGAATTCTTTGCGCGGCAGGGCATCCTGCTGCGCCATTTCGCCCTGCCCGCGGCTGTGCGCGTCGGCCTGCCGGCCACCGAGGCCGACTGGCAGCGGCTGGCGGCCACCCTTGAACTTTGGAAGAGACGATGAAGCGATTCAAACTGCGCAGCCTGTTCCTGCTCTGCGCGCTGGCCGTGCTGCCGGCGCGCGCCGAGATCGTCGTCACCGATGTCGGCGGCACCCGCGTCAGGCTAGCGGCGCCGGCGCGGCGCATCGTCAGCCTGGCGCCGCACATCACCGAGCTGGTCTATGCGGCCGGCGCCGGCGAGCGCATGGTGGGCAACGTCGAGTACGGCGACTTTCCACCGGCCGCCGCAAAACTGGCCAAGGTCGGCGGCTATTCCCGCCTCGATCTCGAAGCCATCGTCGCGCTCAAGCCCGATCTGGTGCTGGGCTGGGAAAGCGGCAACCTGCCGGCGGCGATCGCGCGCCTGCGGGCGCTGGGCTTCACGGTGCATCTGTCGCAGTCGAACCGCATCGAGGACATCGCCGGCGAGCTGGAGCTGATCGGCAAGCTGGCCGGCACCGAGGCGGTGGCCGGCGCGGCGGCCACCGCGTTCCGCCAGCGCTACGCCGGACTGGCCGCGCGCTACAGCCAGCGGCCGCCGGTCGATGTCTTCTACCAGATCTGGAAGCAGCCGCTGATGACGGTCAACGGCCAGCAGATCATCAGCGATGCGATACGCCTCTGCGGCGGGCGCAATGTCTTCGCCGCGCTGCCCATCCTGGCGCCGACCGTGACCGTCGAAGCCGTGATCGCCGCCAACCCGGAAGTCATCGTCGCCAGCGGCATGGGCGATTCGCGTCCCGAGTGGCTGGACGACTGGCGGCGCTGGACCACCATGGCCGCGGTGGCCCGCGACAACCTGTATTTCGTGCCGCCGGAACTGATCCAGCGCCACACGCCGCGCATCCTCGACGGCGCCGAAAAGCTCTGCGCGCATCTCGAAACCGCGCGCGGCAAGCGCCGCAAATAGTCTGGAACATGGTTTGGAAAATAGTCTGGAAAGCCCGGCCGGCGGATAATGCCGCCTGATCGAGCACGCAGTATTTCACCGGAGCCTGCCATGTCGAGTTTTCACTATGCTTTTGCAATATCGGACATTTCGCGCACGCGGGATTTCTATGTCGGGCAGCTCGGCTGCAGCGAGGGGCGCAGCACCGAGCACTGGATTGATTTCGAGCTGTTCGGCCACCAGCTCTCGGCCCACCTGGGCGGGCCCGGCGGCGTCTCCTGCGAGGGCCTGGTCGATGGCCACGCGGTGCCGATTCCGCACTTCGGCGTGATCCTCGACATCGAGGAGTTCTGGACCTTCGCCGAGCGCCTGCGCGCGGCCGGCATCCGCTTCCTGATGGAACCGGGATTGCGCTTCGTCGGCAAGCCCGGCGAACAGGCCACGATGTTCTTCCTCGATCCCGACGGCAACGCGCTGGAGTTCAAGGCCTTCGTGCGCGCCGAGGAAATGTTCGCAAGGCAGTGAAGAGTTGGCGCTGGCGATACGGCGCGAGTTGCCCGGCATAAAGCTTGTGAAGAAATCGTAGCGAGCGGGCCGCAGCGGGGTGCGGCCGGAGCGCAGCTACCGGAGCGTATGTGGTTATACGCGAGGATAGCGAGCACCGCCCAAGCCCCGATCCGGCACGCGCAGTAGATTTATTCACAAGCTTTTAGCGGATGCTGACGGTGATCGCCTTCCAGGCCGGGCTCTGCCAGCGGTAGAAGCTGCTCAGGTGGTTCGGCCGGTCGGCCCGCCGTTCCACTTCCAGCGTACTCATGCGCAGCAGCTCGAAGCTCTGTTTGTGGCGGCCGGCCACTCGGGCTTCGCGCGCGGCGAGCAACTGTTTGCCGCCCGGCACCCAGCCGGCGAATTCGACGTAGCCGAGGCCGGGATGGTCCGCGGCCGGCGGCACCACATCGAGGCTCCAGCCCTGCGGCCCGCGGCGGAACACCCATAGCTCGCGCCAGGTGTCGAGCGGCTGCACCGCCAGCGCCAGCGCCGTGCCCTGCGGGTTGGCTGTCGCCGAGGCGGTCCACACGATGCCGTAAGTGCAGCGCGTCAGCAGCGGGTTCTTCGTGTCGTGTTTGGCATCGACCAGATGCACGCAGGTTTCGCCGGGCTGGCCCGGGCTCGTCGCCACCGAAACTTTTTGCGACTTCGCCGCCGGCGCGCCGGCTTCAGTGGCCCAGCGCGACGCGCCGACGCGCATTGCGGCGTCAGAGTAGGCATAGGCATCGCTTTCCATGAGTTCGCTCTGGTCGATGCCGGCCAGTTCGTCCAGTGCGCGATTGCCGGCCTGCTGCACGGCGGGCGCGCCGAGTTCCGGGCGCCGCGCACGCTGGTAGGCGAGGCTGGCCCAGACGCCGGCCTTGCGCAGGCGCAGGCGGTTCTTCAGCACCGCGGGCAGCTTGCTTGTATCGATGCGGTCGAGTATTTCGGCGCGCCAGTTGTCCTGCGCGAAACGCGCTACCGGCGTCAGCTCGGGCGCCACGCAATCGTGGCGGGTCAGCGCCAATGCGGCCGTGGCCTTTTGCGCCGCGCTGGCCGGCAGTGCCAGCACGCGGCGATATGCCTCGCCGTCATAGCACAGGCGAATCTGGCCGTCGCGTTCGAAGCTGACCATGTTCACGCCGTAGGCGGCAGCGACGTCGAGCTGGGCCGCGACGGCCGGGCCCGTCTTGCCCTGCTGGGCGCCCGAAGCGTGCCGCGCCAGGCGCTCGGCCATCGCGCCCAGCGCATCGAAGGCCTCGCCGTCGATGGCTTCGGCCGGCGCCGCCTTCAGATACGCCGCGGCGTAGGCGATGCCGAGCGCCTCCGAGCCCGGCGTGTCGCGCAGGAAGCGCAGCACCGCGAGCAGTTCCGGCGCGGCGGCGGCTTTGAGCGACTGGATGCGCACGCTGGGCGCCCTGATGTAGCCGGCGCGTTCGCGGCGGTGGTCATAGACCTGCAGGTAGTCGCCTTTCTCGCCACGGATTTCCAGGCTGTCGCCGGCCCACAGCACGGCCTGCTGGGGTGCGGAATCGCGCGGTGCGGCGCGCAGCGCCGCCTGGTCCTGGGTGACGATGGCCAGCGCGGACAGCGCGGCAATTGCGGTTGCGGTCAGCATGATCACTCGCCTCCTTGCTTGCCGGCGCCGAGCAAGTTGGCGCCGATGAAGCCGCCGCTGGTCGAGGGCGGGGCGATGATCACCGAGATCTTGTCGGAGAGCTTGTCGGCCATGGTCTTCTGGATCAGCAGCGGATGTTTGGTGATCAGCTCGCCGTCGCGCGCCAGTTGTTCGCTGGCGACCTTGCCCAGCCGTTCCTGGCGATAGCCTTCGGCGTCGGCCAGCTTGCGCCGCGACTCGGCTTCGCCGGTGGCTTCGATCAGACGGGACTGGGCGCTGGCTTCGGCGGCCTTGACGCGGGTAATCTTGGCCGCTTCGGCTTCGAGTTCGCGCTGTTCGATCTGCTTTTGTTTGAAGGGCAGCACGTGCTTCATGGCTTCGGCCTGCGCCTTGGCGGCGATGATCTGCTCCTGGCCGGCGGCTTCGGCGGCCTTCTCGCGGCGCACCTTGTCGGCCTGGCCTTCGAGCTCGGTCTGTTTGACCTGTTTGTCCTTGAGTTCCAGCGTGTAGCGCATTTTTTCCGAGGCCAGTTCCTCGGCCAGCAGCCGTTCCATGCCGGCCTTGTAGTCGGCCGGCAGGTCGATCTTGCCGATCATCACGCCCTGCAGCTTGATGCCGTCTTTCGCCAGCAGCGGCTTGAGTTCGCCTTCGATGGCCTGCTGGATCGCCACGCGCTTGGTCGAGAATATCTCGCGCACCGTGTAGCCGGACAGGGTCTTGTAGAGCACGCTCTGTGCCGCCGGCTCGACCACCTCGCGGCCGATGTCGGCGGGCAGCGCGCGGGCCATGGCGGCGATGCGGCTGCGGTCGAGCACGTAGCGCACCGAGACGTCCACCCCGATCGAGAGACCCTCGATGGTCTGGAAGGACGCCGCGCCGCTGGCGCTCTGGCCGTCGGCCGGACGGTAGATCTGGTCGCGCAGGGAAATGCGGCGCAGCTCGTGCAGGCCGGGGATGATCAGCACGGCGCCGTCTTCCACTTCATCGACGACGCCGCTGAAGCGGTTGACGCGCAGGCCGAGTTCGCCGCGTCCGACGCTCTGCAGCGGCGGGTTGCTGACGATGGCGTAGACGCCGATGCCGGCGATGGCCAGCGCGATGATGCCGCGGTGCGAGTCGCGCACCCCGCGTCCGAGGCGGCCGGCGAGCTTGCCAACGTGTTTGCCGAATGCGTCTCGAAGATCGTTGGCGATGTTGCGGATTTGTTCCGACATGATGGCTTTCTCCTGGTGTTGATCTTCCGGGGATGGCGGCGGAGGCGGGAAGATCGGGCGCCTTCCGTCATGGTTGCCATCGTCGCGGACAAGCCGTGGAGCGATCCATGCCGTCGCGGGGCGACTTCGGTAAGCCGCCGGACTGTCCATTCCGCGGCGTGAGCAAACACTCACGCGCGGGCGCTGCCAAGGCCGGCAAAAACGGCGATACTTGGCGCAGACAATCGCGCGGAGCATGAAATGAGCATCAAGGTCGCCGTCATTGAGGACGACATCCCCACCAGCAAGCAGCTCAGGGCCTGGATACTTTCCGCGCGGCCGGGTATCACGGTGGACGCCTGGTTCAACCGCGACGACGCCGAGGCGGCGATTGCCCGCGAGAACTACGACGTGGTGGTGCTCGACATCGAGCTGGGGCGCGAGCGCCATGCCGGCGTCGCCATCATCAACGCCATCAACAAGGCCGCGCGCGGCACGCCGGTGCTGGTGGTGTCGGCCATGCCGGCCGCCATCTACCGCAGCATCATGAAGGCGCTCGACGCCTGGGACTACCTGCAGAAGACCACCTTCGAGGAAGCCGATTTCATCGACACCTTCCTCGAAATCCTGCGCGCCTCGCGCGATCGCGAAGGCGCCAAACCCGCTCAGCCTGCCGGCGACGAACTCGCGCTTGACCCGCTGCGACAGAACACGCCGCTGTGGCGCGGCAAGCGCGTGAACCTGCCGCTCACCGCGCAGCGCATCTTGGCCGCGCTCTACCAGCGGCGCGGCCAGGTGGTGTCCTACGACGAGCTGTTCCAGGTGGTGAAGAGCGGGCGCAACCGCGACAACATCCGCAAGCACATCAGCACCATCCGCGAAGCCTTCCGCGAACTCGACGAGGACTTCGACCGCATCGAGAACGTGCCGATGCGCGGCTTCCGCTGGTCCGACCCGGCGGCCGATCCGGTGTCTGTTAAATGACGCAGGCTGCGCTGGCCTGGCTGGCCTCGTTCCGCCTGCGCATCCTGTTCCGCACTTCCTTCCTGCTGCTGGCGCTGGCCGTGCTGGCGATGGCGGTGGCCGTGCTGCAGGAGGAAAAGCAGCGCAGCTACGACAGCTACCAGACCAACGTGGCCAAGACCAAGGAGCAGATCGTCGCCCGCCTGCGCCATCCGGCCGGACAACTGGCCCTGCTCAATCCGCCGCGCCACGATGGGGTCGCGGCGGCGGGGCGGTCGGTCGTGCGGCCGGTGGTGCTGCCGTATTCGGCGATCGACTTCGACGACCAGACCAAGGTCAGGAATGCCGTCGAAATGGCAGGCTGCCTGGTGCAATACAAGCGCCATGGCAGCCTTTGCGTCGCCATCGGCAACAATCCCTGGGCCGGCGGCTACATCTATGCCGCCGGCACTTTCGCCAGCAATGCTTTGGTGCCGCACCTCATCGGCGACGAGCAACTCGACGGCGCGCATCGCCTGCGCGTCACGGTCAGCCTGCGCGGCCAGACCTATCGCTGGCTGGCGCCCTTCGAGCCGCTGTCCGGCAACGGTGCGCGCGCCGAGGGCGTGCGCGGCCGCTTCACCGGCTACGTCGAGCGCGACGGCTCCAACTACAAGGGCGCGCGGCCGGTCAGGGAATTCCGCGGCTGGGTCTGGCAGGGTGGCAAGTGCCTCGATGCCGCGCTGGACGATGGCGATGGCGCGGGCGACTGCGCGCGCAAATCCTTCTTCTCGCTGCGCCTGCCGGTGGATGCGCTGCGCGAGGCGCTGTTCCGCGCGAAAAAGCCGAAGTGGCCGCCGCCCGATCTCGACCAGTTCCGCGTTCATGTCGAGGTGCTGGCGCCGGGTGACGGCGCGGCGATCTTCGACAGCGACGAGCCGGGTGCCGTGCCGCCGTTCTCGCTCAACGATCTCACCGGCCTGCTGCTGCCCGGCGAAACGCTGGCGATTCGCAAGGCCGGCGCCAGGACCGACATGGTCAAGTTGAGCGGCAAGGAGGAAGGCGCGGAATTGTCCTCGCCGCTGATCACGCGGCTGATCAGCCGGCTGCCGGTGGCCAGCTACGATGCTGCGGTCGAGTTCGCCGACGAAATCGCGACGCCGCTGGGCAGTTACCGGGTGCTGCTGACGGGCGACGCGCGCAGCGTGAACCGCGGGCTGGCGGCGGTAGCCACGCGCGTCTCGTGGTTCGTCGGCGCCATGCTGCTGGCCATCGCGCTGGCCTGGCTGGTGATCGAAATCGGCATCGTGCGCCGCATCGCGCTGCTGACCCGGCGCACGCGCGGTCTGTCGCAGACCGTGCATACCGACGGCGGGCTGGAACGCTTCGATCTGGCCGACCTGCGCGGCCGCGACGAGCTGGGCATTCTCGCTACCGGCCTCGACGACCTGCTGCGGCGGGTGAAGGAAGACGCTGAGCGCGAGCGCATCCGCGCCGGCCAGGAAAAGGACATGTGGCATGCCGTCGGCCACGAGATCATGTCGCCGCTGCAATCGCTGCTGGCCTTGCACGGCGGCAGCGAGGACCCCAGCCATCGCTACATCCAGCGCATGCAGCAGGCGGTGCGCATCCTCTACGGCAGCGCCAGCCCGAGCGAGGCCTTCGAGTCATCGAGCATCAACGTGCAGGCGCTCGACCTCGCCCGCTTCCTGCAGAACGTGGCCGACAACGCCGGCATCGCCGACCTGGTGTGCACCGGTGTTGCGGCGCCGGTGCCGGTGCGCGCCGACGAGTATCCGCTGGAAGACGTGTTCGCCCACATCCTGAAGAATGCGGACCGCTACCGCCGGCCCGGCACGCCGATCACCCTGCGCCTCGACAGTTCGGAGAGCACCGCCACGGTGACCATCCACAACTTCGGCCCGCGGATTGCCGAAGACTTCATCGAACGTATTTTTGAGTATGGCGTTTCCGACCAGGCCGAAGCCGGCGCCCACGGCAACCGCGGCCAGGGCCTGTTCGTGGCGCGCACCTACATGGCCAAGATGGGCGGCACCGTCACCGCACGCAACGAGGACGACGGCGTGAGTTTCATCCTGACGCTGCAGCGGGCACGCGGTTGACAGTAGGGCCGACTTCAGTCGGCCAAGGAGGAGGGCCGACTGAAGTCGGCCCTACAAGGCCTCAAGCCCTGGCGACACGGCGCGCCAGATCACGCGCCGCGCTTGCCACTGCGGCCATGAAATGCCATGGCCATTTCGAAGGCGGCACGGGTGAAGGCCAGCACCGCGGCGAATTCCTGGTCGCTCAGTTTGCGTGCCTCGTCGTCGGCGCGGTAGATGTTGGCGAACTCGCGTTCGCGCGCGGACTGGATCAGCAGTTTGCCGACGCCGAGATTTTCCAGGCTGCGCCACAGGTCGGGATTGGAGGCGCGGGTGAACTTCATGACGAAGCCGACCGGGTCGTTGCGGCCGAGCACCGCCGCCAGGCGCAGCACGATTTCGAAGGGAACGGCGATGCGGCCGTTTTCCCAGGCTTCGATCAGCGAGGGGTCCTTGAGGTTGATCGCCGCGCCGACCTCGCCAACGGTGAGGCCGGTGGCCTTGCGCAGGCGGCGCAGGGTCGCGCCGGTCCGCGTCCATACACCGGGTTCGGACAAGCCCGGCAGCAAGGCCTTGAGCAGGTCGCCGGCGGCTTCCAGAGTCTTGCCCTTGGCCAGCGCCCGGGCCACTTCGCTCGCGGTGTGCAGGCTGGCCGCCGCACCTACCGTGGCGGCGCCGATGTCGAGTACGCGGCCGGCCATCGCGCGCATCTGATCGACCAGACCGGATTCCGTCGCCTCGACTGTCGGCGCCACGCGCTTGGCCGGCGCCCGCTTTCTGGCGGGCGCCTTGCGCTTGGGCGTGGCGGCGACCATGGGCGGGTGGGTCGTGCCGGATTACTTGCCCTGTATCCTCTGGCGCGACTCGTGCCGCTCCTGCGCCTCGATCGAATAAATCGTGGTCGGGCGCGCCAGCAGCCGGCGCAAGCCGATCGGGTCGCCGGTCTCCTCGCAGAATCCATAGGAGCCGTCGTCGATGCGCTTCAGCGCCGCGTCGACCCGCGGCAGCATCTTGCGCTCGCGATCGCGAATGCGCAGTTCGATGGCGTTTTCCTCTTCGATCGTGGCGCGGTCGTTGGGGTCCGCCTCGGCCTCGCCGTCGCGCAGATGATCGATGGTCATCGAGGCGTTGTCGATCAGGTCCTGACGCTGCTTGCGCAACAGGTCGCGAAAGAAGGCCAACTGCTCGGCGTTCATGTAGGAACTGCTGGGCATCGCCAGCAGGGCTTTTTCGCTGAGAGGTTTGGTCATGGTAGCCATGGCTTGTGGTCCTGGGTTTCTGTTCGGAGTGCGGTGGCAAGTTAGCAATGCCGCCCGCCTTCAATATACCGCTGGTGGTCAGGCCGGGGGCAATTCATTTTCCCCTGCGGCAAGTCGATACTAACCACTTTATCGAAAGACCGGGCGACCGTCGGGGGAATCTTGCCCGGCAGCCGCCCGAGGCCGGATTCTGCGCTTGTTGCGGGCGTGGTGGAAGCGAACGATCAGGATTGTGCAAGTTGCCGAATGATCTATGCTTTGGTTAAAAGCGGTCGGCACAGGGAGGTCGACATGACATATCAAATCACATGGGAAGAGCGGGGCGTCTACAAGCGGTTCTGGGGCTTCGTTTCGTTCCAGGAATACTCGAGAACCCAGGAACTGGTCTTGGGCGATGCTCGCGCCGACGATATCCGTTACATCATCAACGACCTTCTGGATGTGGAAGGCTATACCGTCACGACGGACGAGGCGGAATACCTTGCCGCTTTCAACCGCGGCTCCAGCTTCTCCAATCCGCGAATTCGTATCGCCTACGTCACCCGCGATCCGAAGCTCATCTGGCTGATGAGGGCCGCCGCGGTTTTTTCGTCCTACAGCGTGAAGGATTTTCCGACGCTCGAAGCGGCGCGGGAGTGGGCGGCGAAGGAATCCTGAGGGACGGCAGCGCATCGCCCTAGCCGTCGGTCGAAGCCGGCGCTGCCACGCCGTTCGCCGTGTCGCCAGCGCCAACTCTTGGGCGCATGTCGAGTGTCTTGTTTCAAGCAGCGGCGACTCAGCTCAAGGCAGGAACAGCCGCGCCGTCGTTTCCGGGTTGGACGGGAAATACAAATGCATGTAGGAGGCGGTCAGGCGGCCGCTGCGGTAGATCGCCTCGCCTTCGCCGCCGTCGGGCGTGCGCGCGTGGAGCAGCGGGGCGAGGGCGGTTTCGCTGCGCGAGTGGTGGAAGGTATGGCCGCGCAGGATGCCTTCCGGCAGTTCGGCGTGCTGCAGGCCGAGGGCGGCGAGGCGGCTTTGCACGCGCGTGGCGCCGGGCAGCAGGCCCGCCATGGCATGGCCGGTGCCGTGCCGGTCGATGAGTTGTTGGAACAGGCACATCATGCCGCCGCACTCGGCGAGCAGCGGCTTGCCGGCCGCGGCGTGGGCGCGCAGTTGCGGCCACAGCCCGCAAGCGCCCAGGCGCTCGGCGTGCAGTTCGGGGTAGCCGCCCGGCAGCCAGGCGGCATCGCAGGCGGGCAGCGCGTCGCCGGCCAGCGGCGAGAAGAAGGCGAGCATCGCGCCGAGTTCGGCCAGGGTGTCGAGATTGGCCGGGTAGATGAAGCCGAAGGCGGCGTCCGTCGCGATGGCGATGGTCATGCCGGCGAGCAGGGGTTCAAGAGTTGGTCTTGGCGGTACGGCGAATTCGACGGCGAAGTCGACCGCGGGCGGCAGGTCGGCCGCCGCGCTGGCGGCGATGTGGCCGGCGAGCAGGTCGAGGCGCTGTTCCAAATCGGCGATCTCGGCGGCCTGCAGCAGGCCGAGGTGGCGTTCGGGCAGCGCCGCGCCGGCGTCGCCCGGCAGGGCGCCGAACCAGCCCATGCCGGGCGGCAGGCTGGCCTTGAGCAGGGCCGCGTGATGCGCGCTGCCGACCCGGTTGGCGAGCACGCCGGCGAAAGGCAGGCCGGGGCGGTAGGTGGCGAGGCCGTGGGCCACGGCGCCGAAGCTCTGGGCCATGGCTGATGCGTCGATCAGGCCCAGCACCGGGATGCCGAAGCGGCAGGCAATGTCGGCCGCCGAGGGGCTGCCGTCGTAGAGGCCCATGACGCCCTCGACCAGGATCAGGTCGGCCGTCGCCGCGGCCGCGGCCAGACGCCGTGCCGCATCCTCCTCGCCGCACATGCCGAGGTCGAGGTTGTACACCGGGGCGCCGCTGGCGACGGCGAGTATCTGCGGATCGAGAAAATCGGGGCCGCACTTGAAAACGCGCACGCGGCGCCCCTGCCTGACATGGTGTCGCGCCAGTGCCGCGGTCACGGTGGTCTTGCCCTGGCCGGAGGCGGGCGCGGCGATCAGCAGGGCCGGGCAGGACACGCGCCCACCCCCCGGCCCCCGCCCCGAGGGCGGGGGTGATTGGTGTTCGCCGCTGCGCGGCTCCGGGTTGGTGACGGCGGCGGGCGGCACCTTAAAACTCCATGCCCGGCATGGCCTTCACGCCGGCCTTAAAGGCGTGCTTGACCATCGCCATTTCGGTCACGGTGTCGGCGGCGGCGATCAGGGTCTCGGGCGCGCCGCGGCCGGTGACGATCACGTGCTGCCGCGGCGGGCGCGCGGCGAAGACCGCCAGCACTTCGTCGAGGGCCAGCCACTGGTACTTGAAGGCATAGGTCATTTCGTCGAGCACGACGAGGCCGATGGCCGGGTCCGTCAGGTAGCCGGCGGCGAGTTCCCAGGCCGCGCGCGCGGCGGCGGCATCGCGGCCGGGGTCCTGGGTTTCCCAGGTGAAGCCTGCGCCCATGACGTGCCAGCGCATCCCCGGCAGCTTGCCGAGCACGGCTTCCTCGCCGGTGTCGCTGCGGCTCTTGACGAACTGCAGCACCGCCACTTGCAGGCCATGGCCCAGCGCACGCGCGGCGACGCCGAAGGCGGCGGATGACTTGCCCTTGCCGTTGCCGGTGTTGACCAGCAGCACGCCGCGCTCGGTGTCGGCGGCGGCGACCTGCCGGTCGATGACCTGCTTCTTGCGCTGCATGCGCGCGACATGGCGCGCCTCGCGTTCGTCGCTTGTGCTCATGATTTCAGGCTCACGGCAAGTTCCCGGTAGCCCTGCAGCAGCGGCGGGTCGGGGTGGAAGAAGTTTTCGCCCCTGAGGCAGTATCGGCCGATGGCAGGCGAGAGGAGGGAAGGCGATTTCACTGAGTATCCTAAAGCGGCAGGAAGCAGCGCTGGCCGTCGGCTTCGACCATGCGCAGGGGATGCTGGTAGAGCGCCGAAAGGCGCTCGGCGGTGAGCATCGCGGCGGCGCTGCCGGATTCGACGCGGCCGTCGCCATGCACCAGCAGCGCGCGGTCGCAATAGCGCGCGGCCAGCCCCGGATCGTGCATCACCATCACCAGCGCGGTGCCGGTTTCCTCGGCGGTGCGTGCGAGCAGTTGCAGCGCGGCGATCTGGTGGTTGAGGTCGAGGTGCGACAGCGGCTCATCGAGCAGCGCCAGGCGCGGCTGCTGGGTCAGCAGGGTGGCGATCGCCAGGCGCTGGCGCTCGCCGCCGGACAGCGTCTGCACGTCGCGCGCGGCGAAGCCGGCGAGGTCGACGGCGGCCAGCGCGGCGCGCGCGATGCGGGCATCGGCGGCGCCTTCCCAGGCCCAGCGTTTGAGCCAGGGATGGCGGCCGATAAGCGCGGTTTCCAGCACGCTGGCGGGGAAGGCGTCAACCTGTTGCTGCAGCAGCACGCCGCGCAACTGCGCGACGCGGCGCGGCGGCGTCTGCGCCAGATCGGCGCCGCACAGGTCGATGCGGCCGGCCGCGGGCTCGCGCAGGCCGGCCAGGGAGTGCAGCAGCGTGGTCTTGCCGGCGCCGTTGCGGCCGAGTATGGCCAGACGCTCGCCGGCGGCGAGTTCCAGGTCGAGGCCGCGCACCACGGTGCGGCCGCCGACGGCGACCGCAAGCCCGCGCACCGTGAGGACGCTGCTCATGGCGCGCTGCCCTTCGTCTGCCGCGACAGCAGATACAGAAACACCGGCACGCCGAGCAGGGCAGTGAGCACGCCGACCGGCAGTTGCTGCGGCGCGACCAGGGTGCGCGCCAGGGTGTCGGCGATCACCAGCAGCGAACCCCCGGCCAGCGCGGCGGCCGGCAGCAGCACGCGCTGGTCGTTGCCGACCGCCAGACGCACCAAATGGGGCACCACCAGGCCGACGAAGCCGACGCTGCCGGCGGTGGTCACGGCGACCGCGGTCAAGAGTGAAGCCAGCACATACACGGCGCCGCGCAGGCCGCGCACCCGAACGCCGAGGGTGCGCGCGATCAGGTCGCCGCGCGCCAGCAGGTTGAGGTCGCGCGACAGCGGCAGGGCGGCGGCCAGGCCCAGCGCCAGCACCAGCAGCGCCGGCCACGGCGTGCCGGCATGCGACAGGTCGCCCATCAGCCAGAACAGCATGCTGCGCAACTGGTGCTCCGGCGCCACCGAGAGGATCAGCGCCACCACCGCGCTGCAGCCGGCGGCGACGATGACGCCGGTCAGCAGCAGGCGGGTCTGGGTCCAACTGCCGTCGCCGCGCGCCAGGCCGAATACCATCAGCATCGCGGCGAAGGCGCCGGCGAAGGCGAACAGATTGATCAAGGCCAGCGCCAGGCCGGCCAGCATCGCCAGCAGCGCGCCGACCGCGGCGCCGCCCGAGATGCCGAGCACATAGGGGTCGGCCAGGGGATTGCGCAACAGCACCTGCATCAGCGCGCCGGCCAGCGCCAGCAGGCCGCCGCAGGCGAAAGCCGCCAATGCGCGCGGCAGGCGCAGGCCGCTGACCACCGCGCCGGCGGTGTCCTGCCCGGTCCCCGTCAGGGCGGCCCAGACCTCGCCCGGCGCCACGGCGTAGGGTCCCGCCAGCAAGGCTGCGACCAGGCTGGCGAGCGCCAGCGCCGCGAGTGCGGCGAGCAACAGCAGGGCGCGGCGGCGGCTGGGCATTTACTTCATCGCAAAGCGCGCGCCGACAAAGACCGTCGTGCCCAGCGCGGCGAACTCCGAGGTGGTGGCGCGCACCACGTCGTAGCGCTTGTCGAACAGGTTGTCGACGCGGGCGAACAGCGACCAGCCGTGATCGAGGCGCAACTCGCCGCGCAGATTCACCAGCCCGTAGCCGCCCATTTTCTTGGTGTTGATTCCCGTCGTGAAGTCCGGCGCATCGTAGCGCGGACCGCTGGCCTGGAGTTGCGCGCCGAGCGACCAGTCGCCGAAATCGCGGCTCGCGGCGAGGCTGCCGAATTGGCGCGCGCGCCGCACCAGCGCTTCGCCGTTGCCCAGGTTCTTCGGGTCCTGGACGGTGAGGCCGGCATCCACCGTCCAGGCCCCGAGCCAGGTGCGGGCCGCTGCGGTCCAGCCCGTGATGCGCGCCGTGGCGACGTTGCGCGGCGTGTAGAAGAACGAACCCGGCGCGGTTTCCTGCCACTGGATCAGGTTCTCGATGTCGTTGCGGAAGGCGGTCAGCGAGGCCTCGGTACTGCCCATTTCGTAACGCAGGGCAAGCTCGCGGCTGCGGCCGGACTCGGGCTGCAGCAGCGGGTTGCCGGCGCCGACGAAGGGCGTGTTGGGGAAATACAGGTCGTTGAAGGTCGGCGCTTTGAAGGAGGTGCCGGCGCTGGCCGAAATTCGCCAGGCGTCGGTCAGGCGGTAGCCGTAGCCGAGGGTGTGCGTGTTCCGCGCGCCGAACTGGGAATTATCGTCGCGGCGTGCCCCGAGCTGCCAGAAATGTGCGCCCGCCGAGCCGTTCCAGCCCAGCACCAGGGAATCGGTGCGGCGCTGCAGGCTGGTATAGACATTGGTCGAGTCTATGGATTCGCGCAGGCTTTCGACGGCGACCAGGCCGCGCCCGAGTGGCAGGGTCAGGTCGTTCTGCCAGACCACCTGGTCCTGGCGCGTGCGGAAGGCATCGCGGTCCTGGCCTGCAGTCGACGAAGGTGTGGTGATCGAGTGGTCCTCGCCGCGGCCCAGGCGCAGTTCGCTGTGCCAGGCTTCGGCCAGACGCGCGCGGGCGAATACGCCGTGGGCGACGACCCGGGTCCGCGTCTGCCAATCCAGGTTGGCGGATGGCCAACTGCTGTCGAAGTGGTTGACGCCGTCGCTTTCGATGCCGTGGGCGCCGATCTCGATGCCCTCCCGCGGGTGCCAGGTGGCGGCCAGCGACAGGCTGCGGCGCGCAAAACCGTCGCGGTCCGGGTTGTAGGCCGGACTGGTCGGGTTGGTGATGGCATTGACCCCCTCGGCGCGCGAGTCGGCCACGCGCACGGCATAGTCGAACTTCCCGACGCGGTTGGCGTGCGCCAGCGTCAGTTCCCGGCTGCCGCGGCTGCCGACCCCGGCGCTGGCTTCCAGGCGCGGGCCGTCCGCCGCGCGCCTGGTGGTGATGCGGATCACGCCGCCGATTGCATCTGAACCGTACAGCGCCGACGCCGGTCCGCGCAGGATTTCGATGCGCTCGACCTGGGCCAGCGGGATTGCTTCCAGCGAGCTCTGCCCCAGCGTGGCCGAACTGATGCGCAGGCCGTCGAGCAGGATCAGGGTATGGCCGGCGTTGGCGCCGCGGATGAATACGCTTTCCGTGGCGCCGCGGCTGCCGGCGCGCGACAGCTCAATCCCCGGCGTGCGCGCCAGCAGGTCGCCGAGGGTGGTCGACGGTCCGGCCTGCTCGATGGCCTCGCGGTCGATCACGGAGACGTCGGCAATGACCTCGCTGATTCGCGTTGCTTGTCGCGTCGCGGTGACCACGACGGCCGCGAGCTGATCGGCAGCGAAGGAAAAACCGGGGGAAAGACAACTGGCCGCGCAGGCGGCGATGGTGAAATGCTTATGCATGGAAAAACTCCCGAACCCCGGCGAGCGTCCCCGCAGCCGGTAGGTGGCAAATGCATGCGCGGGAGGGGAGGGCAATGAACGGGGTCGGCACAAACCCCGGCACGCCGCAACCCCGCAACGCATACGCTGGTTTGTCCCTGGCCGGTCTCCGGGCTTGGAAGTCTTGGTTCATCGCCTTCCCGGGATTGCGACCCAGTGGCGTCTTGATGAACCCGCACTTCCTTACCGTTGCGGGGGCAGCGCCGGAATCGAACTCTTTGGGGGTTCCCACCGGCTTCCCGTTTCACCCGGCACGGAATCCATGCGCGGGCACCACGAACGGCACGCAGTATATCAAAGCATCGGCGACCGGCTGCCGATACTCCTATTCTGTTTAGTCTTGATCCGAGTCAAGGATTACGCCTTGGTGCCGGCGCACGCTTGCGACCATTGGATTGGTAGGGTTTTCAGTGCGGGCGCACTACGCTTTGACTCAGATGAATCATTCAAAAGGAGAGAAGTATGAAAAGGAAGGTACTTGGACTATTTGCCGTTTCCGCCATTGCCGGTGCCATGGGCAGTGTCTTCGCGCAGGATGCTGCGCCGACCTTGACCGCAGCCGAAAAGGAAACCGCCAAGAAGATCTACTTTGAACGTTGTGCGGGTTGCCATGGCGTGCTGCGCAAAGGCGCCACCGGCAAAAACCTGGAGCCGCACTGGACCAAGACCGGCAAGGACGGCGCCAAGACCGAAGGCGGCACGCTCAAGCTGGGCCAGAATCGCCTGGAAAAGATCATCGGTTACGGCACCGACGGCGGCATGGTCAACTTCGACGACATCCTGACCAAGGATGAGATCGCCCTGATGGCCAAGTACATCCAGAACACGCCGGATGTGCCGCCCGAGTACAGCTTCAAGGAAATGTCGGAGTCCTGGAAGGTCATCGTCCCGGTCAAGGACAGGCCGACCAAGCAGATGAACAAGTTCAACCTGAAGAACTTCTTCTCCGTCACGCTGCGCGACACCGGCGAAGTGGCCCTGATCGACGGCGACACCAAGGAAATCCGCAGCATCGTCAAGACCGGCTACGCGGTGCACATCTCGCGCCTGTCGAAGTCCGGCCGCTACGTGTATGTCATCGGCCGCGACGGTCGCCTGTCGCTGATCGACCTCTGGATGGAGAAGCCTGCCGTGGTGGCCGAACTCAAGATCGGCTTCGACGCGCGCTCGGTCGATACCTCGAAGTTCAAGGGTTTTGAAGACAAATACGCGATCGCCGGCTCCTATTGGCCGCCCCAGTACGTGATCATGGACGGCGACACACTGAAGCCGCTCAAGGTGGTCAGCACCCGCGGCATGACGGTGGATGGCGAATATCACCCTGAGCCGCGCGTGGCCTCGATCGTATCTTCCGAGATCAAACCCGAGTGGGTGGTCAACGTCAAGGAAACCGGCCAGATCCTGCTGGTGGATTATTCCGACATCAAGAACCTGAAGACCACCACCATCGCCTCCGCCAAGTTCCTCCACGACGGCGGCTGGGACGCCTCCAAGCGCTACTTCCTGGTCGCGGCCAACGCCTCGAACAAGATCGCCGCGGTCGATACCAAGCTCGGCAAGCTGGCTGCGCTGATCGATGTCGCCAAGCTTCCGCATCCGGGTCGCGGCGCCAACTTCTCGCATCCGAAGTTCGGTCCGGTCTGGGCCACGGGCCACCTCGGCGCCGATGTGGTGACGCTGATCAGCACGCCGTCGGACAACAAGAAGAATGCCAAGTTCAAGCAGTTCAACTGGAAGGTCGTTCAGGAAGTCAAGCACGTACCGGGCAATCTGTTCGTCAAGACCCATCCGAAGTCGAAGAACCTGTGGGCAGACTCGCCGCAGAATCCCGACAAGGAGCTCGCCGAGTCCGTCGCGGTGTGGGACATGGCCGACCTGTCGAAGCCGAAGAAGATCATCAACGTGGCCAAGGATTCCGGCCTGCCGGTGACCAAGGCAACCCGTCGTGCCGTGCATCCGGAATACAGCGCGGATGGTTCCGAGGTGTGGATCTCGCTGTGGGGCGGCAAGACCGATCAGTCGGCGATCGTGGTGTATGACGACAAGACATTGGCGATGAAGAAGGTGATCACCGATCCGAAGATGATCACCCCGACCGGCAAGTTCAACGTCTACAACACGCAGCATGATATTTATTGATCGGAAACTGATCGAAACTTGATCAGCAGCAAGGATAAAGGGGCGTATGCCCCTTTATCCTATAGGTGTATGAAAACGATCCAGTTGAAGCGAGCGCCGACCCGGTTGGCGAGAGGCGCGGCAGGCGGATCCAACGACCGATGAACTAAGGAAAAGGGATATGGCAGACAATCAAAAATCAGGGTTTCTGGCGATGATGAAGCGGCCCAGTGCAAAGTATTCGCTGATCAGTCTGCTGATGGTCGGTTTCTTCTCCGGAATATTCTTCTGGGGCGGTTTCAACACCGGCATGGAAGCCACCAATACCCTCGAGTTCTGCATCGGCTGCCATGAGATGCGCGACAACGTTTACGTGGAATACAAGAAGACCATCCACTATTCCAACCGCACCGGCGTGCGGGCTGTTTGCTCCGACTGCCATGTGCCGAAGGACTGGACGCACAAGATGATTCGCAAGATCCAGGCGAGCAAGGAAGTCTGGGGCAAGCTCACCGGCGTCATCGACACGCCGGAGAAGTTCGAGGCGCACCGGCTTAAGATGGCCGAGAGCGAGTGGGCGCGGATGAAGGCCAGCGATTCGCGCGAATGCCGCAACTGCCACAGCTTCGATTCAATGGATGTCGAAAAGCAGAAGCTGCGCGGCGCCAAGATGCACAAGATCGGCATCGAAGAGAAGAAGACCTGCATCGATTGCCACAAGGGTATCGCCCACACCAAACCCAAGGGCATGAAGGAAGACGAGGATGAGTGAGCATCGTGCATGCGAAGGCGGCGTCCATCCCGCCTGCATGGGTTGCGACGGACATGCTTGACACCGATCAATCCCCCGGCTTTCAATGAAAATCGTTTTGTTCGAAAGGAGCATCAAATGAGCAAGTCCATCGTTTCCACCGCCGTTGCCGGCGCACTGCTGGTTCTCGCTTCCCAGGCCGCCGTCGCGGCGCCGGACTGGGGCAAGGTCGCGAAACGCGACATCAACGTCTTCCATGCCGGCGTCGCGCCGATCGAATGGATGACCAAGAAGTCGGACCACAGCGGCTCGGCCGGGATGCGCAAGGGCGAGAGCTGCGCCGGGTGCCATGAAGAAAAGGGCACGCTGAATTTCAATTTCAAGCGTCTGGCCGACAAGGAAATGGAACCCAAGGGCGCGCCCAAGACGATGATCTTCCCGGTCAGCGTGCAGGCGGCCTACGATGCGGCCAACCTCTACGTCCGCCTGACCTTCAAGGCACCCTCCGGCGGCGCCGACAAGGGCGACAAGGACAACGAAGTCAAGGCCACGCTGCTGTTCGCCGATGCCAAGGTGCCCCAGGCCGACCAGTACGGCTGCTGGCAGACCTGCCACACCGACGCGCGCACCATGCCCGGCGCCGACGACAAGAAGACCAAGTACAGCAAGGAAGGCGCCTACGAGCTGATCCAGTGGGCGAGCAAGGGCAACAAGGTGTCCGACGGCAGCGTCACCACGGAACGCAAGATGAGCGGCGGCGGCACCGGCGCCAAGGCGGAAGCCAGCAAGAACGGCGACACCTATACCGTCAGCTTCACGCGCAAGAATCCGGGCGAGGGCAAGGTCATACCCTTTGGCGTAGCCATTCACGCCGATCATTCGCACGGCCGTTTCCATCACGTATCGCTGGGTTACAAGCTGGGCATCGGCGCCGACGGCGACGTGAAGGCCACCAAGCAGTAGGCCGGGCCGGCAAATGTCCGTTGGCGGCTACCTGTTGCGGCGAGTGCCGGCCCTGCTGGCACTCGTTTCGTTCGCCGCGGCGGCCCAGCAGACGGTCGACGTGTCGATTCAGGAATACCGCTTCTCGCCGGCCGAAGTTCGCATCAAGGCCGGCGACACAGTACGATGGACCAACCGCGAAAAGCGCACCAGCCATTCGGTGCTCTTCCCCGCCGAAAACGGGCTCGAATCGGAGCGGATGTTTCCGCAGGAGCATTGGCAGCGGACCTTCACCCAGCCCGGAAACTACAGCTACCGCTGTGGTCCCCACGAAGAAATGAAGGGGCTGGTCCTTGTCGAATAGTGGCATTCCTTTCGTGCTGACTTCACTGCTGCTGGGCAGTTTCGCGCTGTCCGCGGCGGCGGAGCCCTCTGCGGCGCGGCAGCAGGAATTGATCCACCTGGTGCGCCAGGATTGCGGCTCCTGCCACGGCATGACGCTGCAGGGCGGGCTGGGCCCGGCCTTGCTGCCGGCGGCGCTGGCCGACAAGCCGGTCGAAGGACTGGTGGCCACCATCATCGGCGGCCGTCCGGGTACGCCGATGCCGCCCTGGCACCGCTTCCTCGCCGAAGACGAGGCGCAGTGGATAGTCGCCAAGCTGATGGCGGGATTTCCGCAATGAGGCGCGGGCTGCAAACCCTGGCGCTCGGCCTGCTGGCGCTGCTGCTCGCTGGCTGCGCCGGCGTGCCCTTGCGCGGCACCGCGGACCTCGGCCTGGTGATCGAACGCGCCAGCGGCCACGTCACATTGGTGAATACCAGCAGCCGGGAAGCCTATGCGCGCATCGGCGGGCTGGGCGATCTCTCGCACGCCTCGGTGGTGTATTCGCGCGACGCGCGCTATGCGTTCATCTTCGGCCGCGACGGCGGCCTCTCCAAGGTCGATCTGCTCGAAGCCCGCATCGTCAAGCGCATCATGCAGTCGGGCAATGCGATCGGCGGCTCGATCTCGCAGGACGGTCGCATCGTCGTGGCGCAGAACTACACGCCGGGCGGGATCAAGGCCTTCGATGCCGATACGCTGGAACTGCTGTCCGAAGTTCCGGCCGAATATGCGCCGGGGCGTTTCTCCAAGGTGGTGGGCCTGGCCGACGTGCCGGGCAACAAGTTCGCCTACGCGCTGTTCGACGGCGGCGAAATCTGGGTCAGTGATTTCTCCGATCCGAGGAAGCCGGTCACCCAGCGCTACCTGGCCGGCCAGCAGCCCTATGACGGCCTGGTCACACCGAACGGACGCCACTATCTGGCCGGCCTCTTCGGCGAGGACGGCATTGCGCTGCTCGACCTCTGGCAGCCGGAACTGGGGGCGCGCAAGATCCTCGAAAAATACGGCCGCGGCGAGGAAAAGCTGCCGGTGTTCAAGATGCCCCACCTGCGCGGCTGGTCGATTGCGGCGGGCCGCGCCTGGCTGCCGGCGATCGGCCGCCATGAGGTACTGGTGGCCGATGCGGCGACCTGGCAGGAGACCGGCCGCGTCGCGGTCAAGGGCCAGCCGGTGTTCGTCATGGCGAGTCCCGACGGGCGCCAGATCTGGGTCAATTTCGCCTTCCCCGACAACGGCTGGGTGCAGGTGATCGACACCCTGAGCGGCAAGGTGGTGCAGACCCTGCAGCCGGGCAAGGCGGTGCTGCACATGGAATTCACGCCGCGCGGCGAGGCCGTCTGGATCTCGGCGCGCGATGACAACCGCGTCCTCATCTACGACACGAAGAGCTTCCGCCAACTGGGCAGCCTGGCGGCCAATGCGCCGTCCGGCATCTTCTTCAGCAGTCGCGCCGCACGCATCGGATTCTGATCATGGACTCGCCCTACAGCCCGCTCGAATACTCGCTGCTCAACGACTGGCAGCGCGAGTTCCCGATCGCCGCGCAGCCCTTCGGCGAACTCGGTGCAAGAGTTGGCGCTGACGAGACGGCGGTGCTTGCCACGCTGCGGCGTTTGCAGGCGCGCGGCGCCATCAGCCGCGTCGGCGCGGTGTTCGCGCCGCGCCGCGTCGGTGCCTCGACGCTCGCCGCACTGGCGGCGCCGGTGGAACGGCTGGAACAGATCGCGGCGCAGGTCAGCGCGCGACCCGAAGTCAATCACAACTACCAGCGCGAGCACCGCTACAACCTCTGGTTCGTCGCCACGGCGGCCGACCAGGCCGCGCTCGCCGCGGCGCTGGGCGAGATCGAGGGCGAGACCGGCTGCGCCGTGATCGCGTTGCCGCTGGAGAACGAATATCACATCGACCTCGGCTTCGATCTGGGCTCGGCGCACAAGCATCATGCCGAGCTGCCGAGCACGCCGGCGCGCATACCGGATGCGGCCGAGAAGGCTTTGATCGCGGCCCTGCAGCCCGGCCTGGAACTGCTGCCGCGCCCCTTCGCGCGCCTGGGCGAGCGCGTCGGCATGGGCGAGGGCGAAGTGCTGGCACGCCTCGCCGGCTGGCTGGAGGAAGGGCTGATCAAGCGTTTCGGCGTGGTGGTGCGTCATCACGAGCTGGGCTACCGGGCCAATGCCATGGTGGTGTTCGATGCGCCCGACGACCAGGTCGACCGCATCGGCCGCCAGCTTGCGGGCGAATCCGGCGTGACGCTGTGCTATCGCCGCCGGCGCAGCCTGCCGGAATGGCCGTTCAACCTGTATTGCATGGTCCATGGCCGTTCGCGCGAGGAAGTCCAGCCGGTGATCGAGCGCCTGAGCCGGCTGGCCGGCCTGCCGGCCCAGGCACTGTTTTCGACGCGCCGCTTCAAGCAGTGCGGCGCACGCTATTTTGCCGACGCGTCACGTGGCACCGTGCCCGCGGACGGGCTGGTCAATGCCTGAAGCCGCGGCGCTGGATGCGATCGACAAGCGGCTGATCAATGCCCTGCAGGGCGATTTCCCGCTGGTCGCCGAACCCTACCGCGAGGTCGCCGAATCGCTGGGCCTCAGCGAAGCGGAATTGCTGCAGCGCCTTGAGTCGCTGCTCCAGCGGCGCGTGCTGACGCGCTTCGGCCCGATGTTCCAGATCGAACGCGCCGGCGGCGCTTTTGTCCTCGCCGCGATGAAGGTGCCGGAGCAGGAGTTCGAGCGCGTCGCGGCGCAGGTGAATGTCTTTCCCGAGGTGGCGCACAACTACCGCCGCGAACATGCGCTCAACATGTGGTTCGTGCTGGCCACGGCGACGCCGCAGGGGATCGCCGAAACCATCGCGGCGATCGAGGCGGCGACCGGATTGCCGGTCTTCCCCTTCCCCAAGGAACGCGAGTACTTCGTGGAAATGAAGCTCCATGCCTGAATCGAAGCCCGATCTCGATGCAATCGATCGTCGCCTGATCGTCGCCACCCAGGGCGGTCTGCCGCGCGTGCCGCGGCCCTACGACGCGATCGGCGGCGAACTCGGCATCGGCGGCGACGAGGTGATCGTCCGCCTGCGGCGCATGCTCGATGGCGGCGTGATCCGCCGCATCGGCGCGGTGCCCAACCACTATGCGATCGGCTACACCGCCAACGGCATGTCGGTGTGGGACGTCGATGACGCGCGCATCGACGAGCTGGGGGCCAGGGTCGGCGCCCTCGAATTCGTCACCCATTGCTATCGCCGCCCGCGCCGCCTGCCGGACTGGCCCTACAACCTGTTCGCCATGGTGCATAGCCGGGATCGAGAGGAAGTGGCGGCCCGCGTCGCCGAGATCGCGGCCCTGCTGGGCGACGCCTGCCGGGCGCACGACATTCTCTACAGCACCGCGATCCTGAAAAAGACCGGATTACGGATTGCCGGCTGAGGTTAACGTGAAACGATAGGATGGGTCGCTGGTGATATCGAGCGTAGCGAGCCAGATAGTAGCCTCCCCGCGAGGGGGCGAGGCGGGGTTTCGCACCGCATGCGGTGCGCCGCCGCAGCCGGCTGGCTGTGCAAAGCCGGCCGTGGGCCGCGCAGCGGATGGGAGGGGCGGGCCTTTATGCCGCTCTTCGATTCTTACTGCTGTTCCTGCAGGCTGGTGATGTAGGCCAGGATGTCCTGCATGTCCTCTTCCCTGAGCTTGTTGAGCAGGCCGCCGATCGCCTCTTCGTCGTGCGGCCGATCGCCCTTCACGTATTTGTCCATCTGCCGCTTCAGGTAGCTGGTGTATTGCCCGACCAGCATCGGGAACATGCCGCGGCCCATGCCGGTCTTGCCGTGGCAGGTGTGGCACTGCTTCTGATAGATGGCTTCGCCATTGGCGAGCTTGCCCGTCACGCGCGGAATGATCATGACGCGCTCGGTCATGGTCAGGCGCGTCAGCGCGTCGTCGCTGTCCTTGAACACCGGCCATTTGGTCGGCAACTCGATCGATGCCAGGTAGGCGGCGATATCCTTGATGTCCTCGTCCGGCAGTTCGCGTTCCTGGGTGTAGGGATACATCGGAATGTTGATGCGGGTGCGGGCGCGGAAGGCCTTGAGTTGCGATTCGAGATACTTCGCGCTCTGGCCGGCGAGGCGCGGGTATTCGCCGCGCGAGCCGCCCTGGCCGAATTCGCCATGGCAACCGGCGCAGGTGCTGTTGATTTCCTTGCCCTTGTCGAGGTTCTGGGCATGTCCGGCGAGGCTGAAGAGCGTCGTCAGCCAGAGCAGTGCGAGTCGCAAGCTCATATTGGTCGATCCGCGCGGTCGATCCGCGATAGTGGTGATGCGGCACATTGTCGCAGGCCTCGGGTGAAATTTTCCTTGATCTATATCGGATAATCGCCGAATGACCCATTCCAGCCCCGTCGAAGACGCGCGCAACCTGCGGCTCAACCAGCGTCGTGCGGTGATCCTGCGCTGGTGGCTGCTGGTGGCCGTGGCGATCGCCGTGTCGTCAGCGCCAACTTTGCTCGACATCGCCTTGCCGCAACTGCCGATGTTCGCCGTGATTGTGATGATGGCGGGTTTCAATGCCGTTCTCGAATGGCGCGCGCGAACGGATCAAGCGGTGGGCGCCGGCGAGCTGTTCAGCCAACTGTGCGTCGATCTGGTGGCGCTGGCGATCCTGTTGTATCTGTCGGGCGGAGCGGTGAATCCGCTGATATCTTTTCTGCTGGTGCCGGTTGCCGTCGCCGCGCTGTCCTTGCCCGGCATCCTCACCGCCGCCGTCGCGGTGCTGGCGGTGGCGCTGTATACGGCGCTGATGCGGCACTTCCTGCCGCTCGCCGTGGCCGACGTCGAGCGCGCCGCGCACCTGCATCTGGCCGGCATGTGGCTGACTTTCGTGGTTTCCACGGCGATGATCGCGTGGTTCGTGGCGCGCATGACGGCGTCGATCCGCGAACGCGACAGCCGCCTGGCCGCAGCGCGCGAACAGGCGCTGCGCGACGAGCGCGTGGTGGCGCTGGGTGCGCTGGCCGCCGGCGCCGCGCATGAACTGGGCACGCCGCTGGCGACGATTGCCGTGCTGGTCGGCGAACTGGAGCGCGAGGCCGGTCTCGATGCCGGGGCGCGCGAAGATCTGGCGCTGGCGCGCGAGCAGATCGCACAATGCAAGGGCATCATCAGCGGCATGGCGGCACGCGCCGGTGCACTGCGGCCGGATCAGATCCAGGCGCAGGAGGCGGGCGCCTGGCTGGAAGGCGTGCGTGCGCGCTGGCATGCGATGCGGCCCCGCGCCGCCAGCCGCCTGAGTCTGGAGGGCACGGCAACGCCCCTGATCGCGACCGAAGCCACGCTGGAGCAGGCCGTGGTCAACCTGCTCAACAACGCAGCGGATGCGAGTGCCGCGGAAATCGACATCAGGCTGATCCGTGAGCCGGCGAAGCTGAGGATAGTGATCAGGGACGGCGGCCCCGGCTTTCCCGCCGAGGTGCTGCGCCGCGCCGGTCGCGGGCCCTTGCCGGCGAAGAGCGGCGGCGCCGGCATCGGCCTGCTGCTGGCGTTCTCTGCCGTCGAGCGGCTGGGCGGACGCATCGTGCTGGACAATGCGGAGCAAGGCGGCGGCCGGGCCACCATCGAACTGCCGGTCGCGCGCAGCGCCGAACCATGACACAGACGGGAACCGCCATGAATGAAACCATGCTGATCATCGAAGACGACGACACCTTCAGCGCAACCCTGCTGCGCGCGCTGAAACGGCGCGGCCATGCGGTCGAGGCGGCGCAGACGTCGGTCGCGGCCATCGAACTGGCGCGCGTCCTGCTGCCGGCACGGGTGGTGCTGGACCTGAATCTCGGCGGCGAATCCGGCCTCGGCCTGATACCGCGGCTGATGGAAATCAATCCCGCCTGCCGCATCGTGGTCCTCACCGGCTATGCCAGCATCAGTACGGCGGTGGACGCGATCAAGCTGGGTGCCGTGCAGTACCTGGCCAAACCGGTGGACGTGGACAGCCTGCTGCGGGCTTTCGGCCACACGCTGGAGGGCGATGCGACTACTCCCGCCGCCAACGCACCGGCCGCCATTTCGTCGCTGCCGATGTCGGTCGAGCGCATGGAGTGGGAGCATATCCAGCGCGTGCTGCGCGAACACAAGGGCAACATCTCGGCCACCGCGCGGGCGCTCAACATGCATCGGCGCACCCTGCAGCGCAAGCTCCTGAAACGTCCGGCGAAGAAGTAGCGGGCAAGAAGCAGCGAGTCAGCGTCCGACCACGAAGCGGTAGGGCACGGCAATGCGCTGGCGGTCGGTCTCGATCACCACCGTGGCGACCCAGGTCATGCTGCCGGAAACGCACACCGGCAGCGAGGCGTCGCCGGCATAGATGCCGCCGCCGGCAGCGGTCAGCTGGCCGCGGTTGTAGCCCATGTTCATGCTCTCGCCGGCGAAATCCACCTCGACCTTGCGCGCCTCGAAGCCGCCGAGCGCGACTTCGACGCGCAAGGGCTGCAGAAACGCGATCGGCCGTGGCGTGATGGAAAGCTGCAGCCGCGATCCGCCCGGCAGGGTGGCCGGGCAGGCCTGGCGCTGCAGGTCGCAGCCGGCTTCCGCCACGCCGCTGGCATCGGTCTTGGGCAGCAGCAGGGGCGAATAACGCTGACCGAGGACGGCGATCCCGACCAGGGTGGCGATCATTGCCAGGCTGAGCCAGTTGGATTTACTGAGTTTCAAGACGGACATTTGCTGTGAGGTTTATGTGGTCATACGGCAAATTGATCCATGCAGCCGGAATGAGTTGATCCATGTCAAGGTTATAGCCGTTCGTTAAAGCGTTAAATGTGCGGCATATTGCCGCAGCGGCTGGATGTCGCATTCGCTGTCCGGGAAAAGGGAAACATTTGCAGCATTTGAGAAGTATCAACCGGAATGGGAGCGAAATAATGAAAAAGTTTAACAAGCAAGCCGGCTCGTGGCTAATAGCGGCGGGGCTGGGGCTGTCGGCAGGCGCGGGGTGGTCGGCGGACAGCCTGCAGGACGTGCTGAAAGCACGGGGGTTGAGCCAGCAGGATCTGCTGGCGGCGGCGAAGACCTATGTACCGACCGGCAA
>JBDRPN010000040.1:0-40982 GCA_043826925.1 Pseudomonadota bacterium | reverse complement strand
ACCACCACCGACACCGACCTGACGATCGGCGGCAACCTGGTGATCGCCGAAGCGGCGAGCCCGACCTTGAGCACCGGTGCGGGCACGGCCGGCAACATCCTGATCACGGGCACCACCAACGGCACCGCCGGCGGCGTCGCGGAAAGTCTGACGGTACAGGCCGGCACCGGCACGGCGACCTTCACCGGCAACGTCGGCAACAACACCAACGCCACGGAACTGGAAGCGTTGACGATCACCAATGCCGCCGCCACCACCTTCAGCGGCACGCTGGACCTGGCCGGGGCCCTGACGCAGACCAACGCGGCGACCGGGACCACCACCTTCACCGGCGCGGTGAGCGTGGGCAGCGCCGACCTGAAGGGCACCGACTACGCCCTCGACAACAGCTTCGCCTCGGCGGGCAACTTCAGTTTGATAGGGACCGGGGTAAATCAGCTCGGTGCTCTTACGGTTGCGGGCACTTCAACGCTTGGTTTTGGTACTGGAAATAGCGCGGCTTTGGCTCATGCAGGTAACAATTTCGTGGGTACGGTATCTGTCGTTAGCGGCAACAACGTCACCTTGAACGATATCGACACAATCGATTTCGGCAATAGTTCCGTCAGTGGTGGCCTGGTGGTCACAGCTTCAGGCGCGATCACGGATTCCGGAAACATTTCGGTCGGAGGCGGATCGACATTGACCGCGGGGGCCGCAAATGACATTACGCTTGACAACGCCAACAGTTTCGGCGGTGCAGTCGCGGTGGTCAGCGCCAAAGATGTTCTGCTGAATGCTATGGGCGCGATTAATCTTGGCCCGTCGACGATATCGGGATATCTGGACGTTACAGCGGGTGGCTCGATTACCCAGAGCGGCATTTTGAACATCACCGGCGATCTTTGGGCCAAGACTACCGGAGGCAATATCGATTTCGGCTTAAGCAATCACGTTGGAGGTACAGTCTCCTTGATCACTCCTCTTTCCAACGGTGTCGCGGGTGCTGGCAATAGCATCGTCTTCAAATCGGACCACATAAAGGTCGGCTTGGCTCGTCCGTCGGGTGGAGCCGAGTCAGGGATCACGGCGGCGCGCGTGACTATTGAGACTGTCAATGGTTCAGGGGATATCGATTATGAGGGAAAGGCGGGCAGTACCGGATTGATTACGGCCGATGCTCCGCTCGGTGCTACTGCGTCGCTGACTATTAGGACTACTTCGGCGAATGGTGTAATTGGCGACTCAAGCGCCCCCACCACCAAGGGCTTGCGCGTCCAAACCAGTGGTCTGGTTCAGGTGTTTGGCGATGGGATCGGCGACGGCACCATCTTTTTGATAGGCGACGACGCGGTGCAGCCCAAGTACGAGTTTTCCGGCGATCCCTTGCACCGGATCGTCAAGTACAACGGCGTCGATGCGACCAACGCCCAGTTGACGGGTGCCTTGGACGCCGCCTATCTCGACATCCGCAACCAGACCACGGAAATTCGCGAGTCGGGTTTCGCCAAGGAAAACGCCAGCAAGGTGTTGCGTCGCGGAGTGGTCACGTCTGCGGGGCCGGGACAGCCGGCGGTGGACGACAGCACTGGATTGGCGGGGATGGAATTGTGCGACGGCACTTACGGCAACGACGCACTGGCTTGCCAATGAACGGGATTTGTACTATGAGGAAACTATCTGTTCTTGCCAGGAATTGCTGGCGTTCGTGACATTTGTCGTTGACTTGGTGTTGCGCGTAGCTGTATGTTTTAACTTCAAATAGTTTGATGTAACGGATTAACGGAGGTTGGCTATGATCAAGCATGCAGTTGTTACGGCGCTGTTGGTGTCTTCCATGTGTGGTGTTGCGTTCGCCGCAGATGATGAGATGCGGCAGACGGTGTCCATCAACTCCCCTAATCCCAAGGTGGAAGAGGTTGAAGGTGCCTTGTTTCCAAAGGAAATCGTCGCGCTCAAAGATGAGTGCGCGCAAATGGAAAAAATTGGGCTGCGGTGCCAGAGCGTGATTCCGAAGTCGTCTCTCGACACGATCCAGATCACTTTTGCTCGCGGTTCGGCACTGCTGACCGAAGAAGGAAAGGGATTTCTGAGGTCGGTCGGCGCTGCACTGCAGCGCAAAGCCGGTGTCTGGAAGTCATTGGCAATCGAGGGCCACACCGACGCGACGGGCAGTGAGGCAACAAATCGGCGTTTGTCGAAGAACCGTGCCGAGTCGGTCAAGAGCTTCCTGGAGGCCGAGTTCGGGTTGAGCAATCTTGAAACAGCCGGACTTTCCAGCGACAAGCTGCGCGACACCGACAATCCGACCGGTGCCATGAATCGTCGGGTCGAGTTCGTTCCCAATTGGTGACCGCCATGATATTCAGAACCTATATTCAGTTGAGTGCGCTGGCTGTCGCCGGGCTGGTGACGGGCGGAGTTTTTGCGCAGGAGGCCGCTGGCGATGTTGCTCTGGTAAATGCCTTGCAGGGCGAGGTAAGTTATCAAAGCAAGGAAGGTCCGGTGCGCAAGGCTCAGCCCTACATGAGGTTGCGTCACGGCGACAAGATCGTGCTGGCCTCGGCTGCCAGCAAGATTCGCATCAGCTACACGACTGCCAGTCGGCAGGAGTCATGGGTAGGGCCAGGCAGTTTTGTCGCGACCTCGACGGGCGGTGAATTGCTCAAGGGCAGCAAGCCCGAGGTGGTGCAATTGCCGGCCGCAGTGCCACAAAAGCTAGCCCGCATTTCCGAATTGATGAACACATCACGGGTAGGCGGCCTTGTTGTGCGCTCGGCGAAGGTGGAGACCGCGGCAAGCAAGGACGAAGTTGCCGATGCGGTCGCCGCTTATGAATCCATGCGGGCGGCAGCGGCGCCTGACGACGTGACGCCGGAGTTGTTCCTGTATTCGGTGTTCCAGGAACATGGGATGGCCGACGACTTGAAGATGGTGGCTCGCAACATGCTCGCGCGCCAGCCTAACAATCCCGACATCCAGCAACTGGCCAAGGCCGCACTGGGTACTCAGTAGTCTGCATTTGGGAAGGTTCGGGCGCGGCTTGCAGGCTGGAGCTGGCGCCCGATTTCTTGCCGCAAGAGCGGAACAAAGGCTGACTTGGTCGGCTTTTTTTTGGCTTGAGCATCCCGGCGGACCGCCATAATTTGCCAGTGTCCGTCATTTAGGTCCGGGTGGAACTCCCGACCGGCTCCTCGCCATGAGTGCTATCAGCACATCTGAATCCGCTTCGGCTCCGCTACCGGAAAAAATCGCCTTGCTGGTGCATGAGGCGCGCTGGCTGCTGGTGGGCCTCATCGGGCTCTATCTGGGGCTGGTGCTCTGGGGTTTCGACAAGGCAGACCCGGGTTGGTCGCACGCGGCCGTGGTGGACCGCATCGTCAATCCGGGCGGACGCTTCGGCGCTTGGCTGAGCGATCTGCTGCTGTATCTGTTCGGGCTTTCCGCCTGGTGGTGGGTGGCGCTGCCGTTTTTTATGCTGGCATGGGGCTACCACCGCCTGAGCCGCCTGCTCGGTGGCGACCGGCGTCCCTTGCTGATTGCCCTGTCGGGCTTTCTCATGCTGTTGCTGGCCAGCTGCGGCCTGGAGGCCATGCGCTTCTGGAGCCTGGCGCTATCCCTGCCGCTGGGGCCGGGCGGCATGTTGGGCTTCGAGGTCGGCCGTCTCATTACGCTGTTTCTGGGCTATACCGGCGGCACCCTGATTTTGCTGGTGCTGGCGATGATCGGCTTCAGCCTGTTTACCGGCGCATCGTGGATAGTCATCGCGGAAAAGTTCGGCATTCTGCTGGAGGGCGCCTATATCGGTCTGCGCAGTTTGTGGGATGGCTGGCAGGACAGGCGCTACGGCCGCGCCGTCGCCGAGCAGCGCGAGGAAGTGGTGGAAACCGAGCGCCGCAAGTTCGAGGAAAGCCCTTTGCCGCCGGTCAAAATAGAACCCGTCGAAATCGTCGTGCCGGTGGCGCCCAAGGCTGTGGCACGGGCCGAAAAGGAGCGGCAGGCGCCCTTGTTTTTCGATGCTCCCGGCGGCGCCCTGCCGCCGCTGCATCTGTTGGCCGAACCCTCGCACAATCCCGCCGATCTCCCCGCCGCGGAAACCCTGGAATTCACCTCGCGCCTGATCGAGCGCAAGCTGGCCGATTTCAACGTCGAGGCCAAAGTATTGACCGCGCATCCCGGACCGGTGGTGACTCGTTACGAAATCGAGCCGGCGGTCGGCGTCAAGGGCAGCCAGATCGTCGGCCTGGCCAAGGACCTGGCACGCGCCCTGTCGCTGGTGTCGATCCGCGTGGTCGAGACGGTGCCCGGCAAGTCCTGCATGGCGCTGGAACTGCCCAATCCGAAGCGCCAGATCGTGAGGCTGTCGGAAATCATCGGCTCGCAGGCCTACCACGGCATGCATTCGCCGTTGTCGGTGGCACTGGGCAAGGACATCGGCGGCCAGCCGGTGGTGGTCGATCTGGCCAAGATGCCGCACCTGCTGGTGGCCGGCACCACCGGTTCTGGCAAGTCGGTCGGGGTCAATGCCATGATCCTCTCGCTGATCTACAAGTCCGAGCCCAAGGACGTGCGCATGATCATGGTCGATCCGAAGATGCTGGAGCTGTCGATCTACGAAGGCATTCCGCATCTGCTGGCGCCGGTGGTGACCGACATGACCAAGGCCGCCAACGCGCTGCACTGGTGCGTCGGCGAAATGGAGCGACGCTACAAGTTGATGTCGGCGCTCGGCGTACGCAATCTGTCGGGCTTCAACAGCAAGATCAACGAGGCGAAGAAGGCCGGCGAGCACATCCCGAATCCCTTCTCGCTGACCGCCAACACCGAGATCGGCCCCGAGCCGCTGGAGCCCTTGCCCTACATCGTGGTGGTGATCGACGAACTGGCCGATCTGATGATGGTAGTCGGCAAGAAGATCGAGGAACTGATCGCGCGCCTGGCGCAGAAGGCCCGCGCCTCGGGCATCCATCTGATCCTGGCGACGCAGCGGCCCAGCGTGGACGTGATCACCGGCCTGATCAAGGCGAACATCCCGACCCGCATCGCGTTCCAGGTCTCATCGAAGATCGATTCGCGCACCATCCTCGATCAGATGGGCGCAGAGGCACTGCTCGGCCAGGGCGACATGCTGTTCCTGGCGCCGGGTACCGGTCTGCCGGTGCGCGTGCATGGCGCCTTCGTCGCCGACGAGGAGGTGCACCATGTCGTCGACCACCTGAAGAAGGTCGGGCCGCCCGATTATGTCGATGGCCTGCTCGACGGGCCGGCCGGCGACGATGCGGAAGTTGGCGCTGGCGATACGGCGGGCGGCGATGCCGAGTCCGACCCGATGTACGACCAGGCCGTCGAAGTTGTGCTGAAGACGCGGCGGCCCTCGATCTCGCTGGTGCAGCGCCACCTGCGCATCGGCTACAACCGCGCCGCGCGCCTGATCGAGGCCATGGAGAAGGCCGGGCTGGTTTCGCCCATGAACGGAGCGGGCGGGCGCGAAGTCATCGCGCCGAACCGTTCGGAATAAGGCGCGGAGCAAGGCGCGGAATAAAGCGCCGGGCAGGGGTGGAGTCGGGGATAATTGCCCCATGAAGCGACTACTTTGCCTTTTCCCCATCCTTGCCTGCCTCGTGACACCCGTCCAGGCCGGCGGCCTCGACCAGCTCAAGAGCTTTCTCGAAACCAACCGCAGCGCCCGCGGCGTGTTCGTACAAACCGTGATTGCCAAGTCGGGCCGCAAGCCGCAACAGTCGGCGGGCATCTTCGCCTTGCAGCGTCCCGGCAAGTTTCGCTGGTCCTACGAAAAGCCCTACAAGCAGTTGCTGGTCAGCGACGGCAACAAGCTGTGGAGCTACGACCCCGATCTGAACCAGGTCGCCGTCAAAATGCTCGGCACGGCCTTCGGTTCCAGCCCCGCCGCATTGCTCGCAGGCCAGGATCTGGACAAGCACTTCGTACTCAAGGACGGCGCTGCGGCGGACGGCATCGAGTTCGTCGAAGCCACGCCCAAGGGCGGCGACGCGAGCTTCGAGCGGGTCAAGATCGGCTTCGCCGCCAACCGGCCGGTGAGCATGGAAATCCACGACAGCTTCGGCCAGGTGACTGTCCTGCGCTTCACCCAGTTCGAGGCTAACCCGTTGTTGCCGGCTGCGCTGTTCCGCTTCGCCGCACCGGCCGGGGCCGACGTTGTCGGCGAGTGACCTGTTTCCGGCGTCGGTCGCGCACGCTCCGCTGGCCGAGCAGATGCGGCCGCGCACGCTGGATGAGGTGATCGGCCAGCACCACCTGCTGGGCGAAGGCAAACCGCTGCGCCTGGCATTTTCATCGGGCACGCCGCATTCGATGATCCTCTGGGGCCCACCCGGCGTCGGCAAGACCACGCTGGCGCGCCTGATGGCGGACAGCTTCGATGCCGAATTCATCGCCCTGTCGGCGGTATTTTCCGGCGTCAAGGATATCCGCGAGGCGATGCAGCAGGCCGAGCTCAAGGCGCAGCAGGGCCGCCGCACCATCCTGTTCGTCGACGAAGTGCATCGCTTCAACAAGGCGCAGCAGGACGCCTTCCTGCCCTACGTCGAAAAGGGCACGGTGACCTTCATCGGTGCGACCACCGAGAATCCGTCCTTCGAGGTCAATTCCGCCTTGCTGTCGCGGGCCTCGGTGTATGTGCTGAAGAGCCTCGACGAGGCTGAACTGGGCGAGCTGTTCGACCGTGCCTGTGCCCAGACGCTCGATCAACTCGAATTCGAGCCGGACGCGCGCGCGCGCCTGATCGGCTATGCCGACGGCGATGCGCGGCGTCTGCTCAACGTGCTGGAGCAGTTGCGTACGGCCGCAGCCACGGCCAAGCACCGTGTCGTCAGCGCCAACTTTCTGGAGCAGGCGCTGGCCGCCGACCTGCGCCGCTTCGACAAGGGCGGCGACGCCTTCTACGACCAGATCTCGGCCTTGCACAAATCCGTGCGCGGCTCCAATCCGGACGCCGCGCTGTACTGGCTGGTGCGCATGCTCGACGGCGGCGCCGACCCGCTCTACATGGGGCGGCGCATCGTGCGCATGGCGATCGAGGACGTGGGCCTGGCCGATCCGCGCGCCTGGGAAATCGCGCTGAATGCCTGCGCCACTTACGAGCGCCTGGGCAGTCCGGAAGGCGAGCTGGCGCTGGCCAATGCCGTGCTCTACATGGCCGTGGCGCCCAAGTCGAACGCCGCCTACGTCGCCTATAATGCCGCCCGCGCGTTCGTCGGCAAGGACAAGAGTCGCGGCGTACCCGAGCATCTGCGCAACGCGCCGACCAAGCTGATGAAGGAACTCGGTTACGGCGCCGACTACCGCTATGCCCACGACGAAGCCGAGGGCTATGCCGCCGGGGAAACCTACCTGCCCGAAGGCATGCCCGCCGTGCAGTGGTATCAACCCGTGGCGCGCGGACTGGAACAGAAGATTGCCGAAAAACTTGCCCACCTGCGCGAGCTCGATGCGCAGGCGAAGAAGAACCGATAAGGATTCACCATGCTGGACATTCAACTTCTCCGCACCAATCTTCCCCTCGTTGCCGAGCGCCTGGCTCTGCGCGGCGTGACGCTCGACACCGCGACTTTCGAAGCGCTCGAAGGCGAGCGCAAGCGCCTGCAGGTGCACACCCAGGATTTGCAGGCCAAACGCAACACGCTGTCGAAACAGATCGGCATGCTGAAGGGCAAGGGCGAGGATGCGTCGGCCGTAATGGCCGAAGTCGCCGGGCTGGGCGACGAACTCAAGGCCGGTGAGGCGGCGCTGGCGGAACTGATGCCGCGCTTCGATAGCTTTCTCGAACTGATTCCCAACCTGCCGCACGAGAGCGTGCCGGTCGGCAGGGACGAAACCGGCAACGTCGAAGTATTGCGCTGGGGCACGCCGCGCGCCCTGCCTGCGCCGCGCGACCACGTCGATCTCGGCACCGCGCTGGGCGGCCTGGACTTCGAGGCCGGAGTGAAGATTTCCGGCAGCCGCTTCACGGTGATGAAGGGGCCGATCGCCCGCCTGCATCGCGCGTTGGCGCAGTTCATGCTCGATCTGCACACCATTGATCACGGGTACACCGAGGTCTATACGCCTTATCTCGTCAATCCCGAGAGCATGTTCGGCACCGGCCAGTTACCGAAGTTCGAGGAAGACCTGTTCATGGTGCCGCGCAGCGACGGCAGCAGGCTCTACCTGATCCCGACCGCGGAAGTTCCGGTGACCAACATGGTGCGCGGCGAGATTCTCGCCGGCGATGCGCTGCCACTGAAGTTCGTCGCCCACACGCCCTGCTTCCGTTCGGAGGCGGGCAGCTATGGCAAGGACACGCGCGGCATGATCCGCCAGCACCAGTTCGACAAGGTGGAACTGGTGCAGATGGTGCGCCCCGATCAGTCGTGGGAGGCGCTCGAAGAACTCACCGGCCATGCCGAAGCGGTATTGCGGAAGCTCGACCTGCCCTACCGCAAGGTGGCCTTGTGCACCGGCGACATGGGCTTTTCCGCGGCCAAGACCTACGACCTCGAAGTCTGGCTGCCGGCGCAGAACACCTATCGCGAGATTTCGTCCTGCTCGAATTTCGAATCCTTCCAGGCGCGGCGCATGCAGGCCCGCTTTCGCAACGAAAAGAACAAGCCGGAGCTGCTGCACACCCTGAACGGCTCCGGCCTGGCGGTCGGCCGCACGCTGGTCGCGGTGCTGGAGAACTACCAGAACGCAGACGGCAGCGTTACGGTGCCTGCGGCGCTGCGGCCATGGATGGGCGGGACGGAGACGATACGCGCGGCCTGAAGGCCGGCTGCTTCGAGTAAGGCGAGTCGTAGGCCGGTTCGAAGCGCGTGAGGATGTCGTAGTAGGTCCGGATGTTCTCCACCATGATCACCGCCTCGCCGCCGCGCGCGGCGCCGCTTTTGAGCCGGGCATAGATTTCCGGCCGCGCCAGTTGCGGCAGAACCTGCTTCATTTCGTACCAGACATCCGGGTCGCGCTTCATCCTCTTGGCGATGGCGCGTGCGCCGCGGAAGTGGCCCATGCCCAGGTTGTAGGCCGACAGCGCCAGCCATAGACGGTCCGGAAGCTCGGCGCTGGCCGGTACCTGGTCCAGCAATTGCGCCAGGTAGCGGGCTCCGGCACGGATGCTTTCCGCCCCATCGAGGCGGTTCGCGACGCGCAGAAAATCGGCCGTGTCCTCGGTCAGCATCATCATGCCGCGCACGTTGGTGGGCGATGTCGCCAGCGGATCCCAATGCGATTCCTGATAGGACAGGGCGGCCAGCAGGCGCCAGTCGATGCCGGAGAGTTCCTGTGCCGATTGAAAGTGGTGGCGCCAGTTGGGCAGCTTGGTTTTCATGTCGTCGAGGAATTTAGCGATGCCCGCCGCGTTGATGCGCTTGATGTGGCCGAAGTAGCGGTCGTGGATGCGCGCCAGCGTGCCGTCGGCACGCGCCGTGGCGATGAAGGCGTCGGCCTTGGCGCGCAGCGCCTCGGCGCCGTCCGAGCCAAACGCCCAGCCGAACTCCAGCTTGCCCGGCAACTGCAGCAGGGGGTTCAACTCCGGGTGGAAATTGACGCCCAGATCGAGATTGATTTCGTGTACCGCGACCAGCGCAGTTTTGCGTTCCGCAACGCGCGCCAGCAGGTCCATTTCATTGACTCCGAGAACTTCGACGACCAGCGGGCGCGATTGCTCGTCCAGTCCGCGCAGTGTGTCCGCCAGCGCCGAGTGCGCTGCCACCTCGACGGTTTGCCCGGCCAGATCGGACATTTTTTCCGGTCCGAGGACATCGTTGTAACCGACTATCCACTGGCTGACGCTGCGGATCGGGACCGAATACTGCAAAGCGCCGTTGCCCAGCGGCATCGATGCCGCCAGATGGACCCGGCCGGCCAGGGCCAGATCGTTGAGTTCATAGGGATCGGCGGCCTTGATGAAATGCGCCTTGAGACCGAGGCTGGCGGCAAAGGCGGTGACGAGGTCGTGTTCGAAGCCGCTCGCCGCGGTGCCTTCGCGCTGCTGGAAAAATGCCGGCGTTTCCCGCACCGCAACCACCAGCCTGCCGTCTGCCACAGGCGGCTCGATGCGGCCGCAGGCGGTCGCAAAGGCCAGGGCAAGACTGCAGATCAGGCGAAGCGGCTTCGACAATGCTTTCCCTCCGTGCGTGCAGTGACCGACGGCCGCTTCGCGGGTATAATCCGCGCCTCGCGGAGAGGTGGCAGAGTGGTCGAATGTACCTGACTCGAAATCAGGCGATGTCGCAAGGCATCCGTGGGTTCGAATCCCACCCTCTCCGCCACCCGATTCTACCTGCTCGAAATCTCTGGTTTATTTTGCCTTCAGCCGCCCTTGCGGCGTGACAGCGGATGCCTCGGCACGTCCGGGTGGCGGCGTGCCGACGGGCTGGGATTGGCCGGCGCCGCAGGCGTTGTGCGCCGTGCTGCCAGCACCAACTTTTGCGGCTGTGGTTTCGCGTGAGCGATCGGCGGGGTCCTGCGCGAGCTGGAGCATGCGGTACCGGCCGGTTGCCAGGCCGGGATCAGGTGGCGTTTGCCGGGCCCGATCAGGTCGCTACGGCCCATGGCTTTCAGGGCTTCGCGCAGCAGCGGCCAGTTTTCGGCATCGTGGTAGCGCAGGAAGGCCTTGTGCAGTTTGCGCTGGCGCCCACCGCGCACCACGGCGACTGACTCGGAGCCCGCCGTGACCTTGCGTAGTGGATTCTTCTCCGTGTGCCACATTGCCGTGGCGATGGCCAGCGGCGTCGGCAGGAAGGTCTGCACCTGATCGAGGCGGAAGCCGTTGCGTTTAAGCCACAGCGCCAGTTCCAGCATGTCTTCGTCGGTGGTGCCGGGATGGGCGGCGATGAAGTAGGGGATCAGGTACTGTTCCTTGCCGGCTTCCTTCGAGAACTTGTCGAACATCTGCTTGAAGCGGTCGTAGGCGCCGATGCCGGGCTTCATCATTTTCGACAGCGGGCCTTCCTGGGTGTGCTCGGGCGCGATCTTCAGGTAGCCGCCGACGTGATGGGTCACCAGTTCCCTGACGTACTCGGGCGAGCGCACCGCGAGGTCGTAGCGCAGGCCGGAACTGATCTGGATCTTCTTGATGCCGGGCAGCGCGCGCGCCTTGCGGTACAGCGAGATCAGCGGCGCATGGTCGGTGTTCATGTTCGGGCAGATGTCCGGGTAGACGCAGGACAGGCGGCGGCAGGAGGACTCGATTGTCGGGTCCTTGCAGGCCATGCGGTACATGTTGGCGGTTGGTCCGCCGAGGTCGGAGATGACGCCGGTGAAGCCTGGCGTCTTGTCGCGGATTTCCTCGATTTCGTGCAGGATCGATTCCTCGGAGCGGCTCTGGATGATGCGCCCTTCGTGCTCGGTAATCGAGCAGAAGGTGCAGCCGCCGAAGCAGCCGCGCATGATGTTGATCGAGAAGCGGATCATCTCCCAGGCCGGAATCCGCGCATCGCCATAGGTCGGATGCGGCGCGCGCGCGTAGGGCAGGCCGAAGACGTGGTCCATTTCTCCGGTGGACAGCGGAATCGGCGGCGGATTGAGCCAGACGTCACGCCGGCTGGCGCCTTCGCCATGGGCCTGGATCAGCGCGCGCGCATTGCCGGGGTTCGATTCGAGGTGGAAGGTACGCGAGGCGTGGGCGTAGAGCACCGGGTTGTCGCGCACCTGTTCGTAGGAAGGCAGGCGGATCGCGGTGTGAGCACGCGCTTGCTTCGTTGCCGCGAGCCGCGCGGCCTTGGGTACGAGGCGCACGATCGCCGGGTCCCCAGCGCCAACTTTCCGGGTCGGCGCCGTGGCCTGCATCGCATAGGGATCGGGATGCGCGTGGACCGCTCCCGGCGTATCCACCGTGGTCGAGTCGGCCTCGGTCCAGTCGGGGCCCGGCAGCCAGCCATGCGGCACCATGAAGGCGGTGCCGCGCAGGTCGCGGATATCGCCGATTCTTTCGCCTTTCGCCAGGCGATGCGCGAGTTCCACCAGTGCGCGTTCGGCATTGCCGAAGATCAGCAGGTCGGCCTTGGAGTGCGGCAGGATCGAACGCCGCACCTTGTCCGACCAGTAGTCGTAATGCGCGATGCGGCGCAGGGACGCCTCGATGCTGCCGATAACCAATGGCACCTCGGGGTAGGCCTCGCGGGCGCGCTGCGAATACACGATCACGGCGCGATCGGGGCGGCGGTCGGGTGCGGCGTTCGGCGTGTAGGCGTCGTCGGAGCGGATCTTGCGATCCGAGGTGTAGCGGTTGACCATCGAATCCATGTTGCCGGCGGTGATGCCGAAGAACAGCTTCGGTTTGCCCAGCCGCCTGAAGTCGTCAGCCGAGTGCCAGTCGGGCTGACTGATGATGCCGACGCGAAAACCCTGGGCTTCGAGCAGCCGGCCGATCAGCGCCATGCCGAAGCTGGGGTGGTCGATATAGGCGTCGCCGGTGACCAGGATGATGTCGCATTCGTCCCAGCCCAACTGGTCCATTTCGGCGCGCGACATGGGCAGGAAGGGGGCGGTGCCGAAGCGCTTCGCCCAATAGGGGCGGTAGGCGGTCAGCGGGCGTGGGGCCGGCGTGTTCAAGATGCGTCGAGGGCAGCGGAAAAGCTCATGGAGGTCGGGATGCGTCAAAAGTCGGCGCTGATGAGACGGCGGGAGGGCCGCGCAAGTTCCGCCATTATCCCTGTTCCGCGGGCGCGAAGATCAACTCCGGCACGACGACCTCCCAGCGCTCGCAGCGCGGCTCGCCGTATTTCTCCGAATCGGACTGCGCCTTGTCGCGAACGTGGATGCAGTGCACGCTGGCATTGATGCAGTGCATGCCTTGCGGCGGCTTGAAATCTCTCGCCATCTTGCCGACGACATCGTGCTGCTCGTTCAACAAGCGCCAGCCATTGCCCGTCGCTTCGAGGCGCAGCGCCGAGCCGAACGAGAGGCGGGTGATGGTGGAATGGATGGCATCGGTCGCCCGCTTGCGTCCTGCGTAGCCGATGTCGATCTCCCCAAGCGACGGCAGGATATGGCGACGTCGCAGTTCCGGCGGGGCGGGCGGTAGATCGACAGGCGCCCTGCGCAGCAGATGCGGTCCTTCCGCCAGGGCGTTGAGCAGAGGATGGTGCGCTCGGTCAAGGCGGGCGAGGCAGAGCGTATTCCTGGCCCGGGTCATCGCCACGTAGTAGAGGCGGGTGACGGCCGCCGGGTCTTCGTCGCGCCCGGCCTTCCAGTTGCCGTCTAGCACCGTGACGTGGTCGAACTCCAGTCCCTTGGCGCCATGCGCGGTGACCAGCAGCAAGCCGTGTTGTCGCTGACGCGCCTTGTGTCCCCATTCGGCCAGCCATTCGCGGAAATGGGCGGCGGGCAGTTCGGCGTCGCCGCTTTCCAGCGCGTAGTCGGCCAGCGCCCCGGCCAGCAGCGCATGGTGCGGATTGCCGGCGATGGCGTGTTCACGCAGCCAGAGATCGAGTTCCTGCGCGGTGATGAGCGGCGACTTGCGTGCCGCGATGGCGGCGAGCAGCGCCTGGGTTTCGCGCAGGCGCCAGAACTGAGCACTGTCTTCGCTTGCCAGTTGCACCGGAATGCCGCGCCACTCGCAATAGCTGCGCACCGGCTCCAGCCATTTCCATTCCCGCGCGACGACGGCGCAGCCCGCCCAGTTCCAGTCGGGGTGAAGGCTTGCCATGCGCTCGAACTCCGCCATCACCGCCATCGCCTGGCTGAATGCGTCGGCGCCGGCGGGCAGTATCTGCACGCGCCCCTGGCCGACCCTGTCGCACTGCTGCCAGTCGCCGCCGGCGGGCGCCTTGTTGCGCAGACGGTCGATGCGGATCGGATGCGAGGTTTTCATGCGGCCCGACACGGCGGCGATCAAGGCGTTGGCCGCGGCGATGATGTGCGCCGTGGAGCGGTAGTTGTCGATCAGATAAGCCGGCTTCGCCTCGTAGTCGGTCTCGAAGCGGCCGATGAACTCGATCGAGGCTCCGGCAAAGGCATAGATGTTCTGGTCGTCGTCGCCGACGGCGAGCAGGTTGATCTTGTCCTCGTCGGCGCGCGTACGGCCCGCAATCGCGGCGATCAGTTCGTACTGTTCGCGGCCTATGTCCTGGTATTCATCGACCAGAATCCAGCGGAAACCGCCCAGCAGTCGCTCGCGCAGGGCATCGGCATCGTCGGCCGGCCGGTCGTCGGCCTTGAGCAGCGCCGTGGCTTCGAGCAGGACGCTGCGAAAGAAATCGTCATTGCCGTTGCTCTTGGCCTGGGCGGCTCGTTCGGCGTAGCTGGTGCCGGTCAGCCGCATCGCCAGCGCATGCACGGTGAGCACGATGACGCCGCGCGCGTCGTCGCCGATCAGGGCGTGGAGGCGCTGCCGAATCTGCGCGGCGGCGTGGCGGTTGTAGGCCAGCGCCAGAATGCCGCGCGGGTCTTCGCGCCGACAGCGCACCAGATAGGCGATGCGATGCACCAGCACCCGCGTCTTGCCCGAGCCGGGGCCGGCCAGCACCAGCACGTTGGCGCTCTCGCGTTCGTCGGCGACGATGTCGCGCTGCGCCTTGTTGCCCAGCGACTCGACGATGTCACGCCACGATTCCGGCGTGGTCTGGCGCTGTAGCTCCTTGTCGCGTCCCGGCAGCCAGCGTTGCAGGAACTCGTCCTGGGTCAGGGCGAAATAATCCATCGCCAGACGCAGCGCGTCGGCCATGCGCTGGAGGCCGCGCTGCACGTATTCCTGCATGACGTGGATTTGCAGTACCTGCTCCTCGTAGTGCAGTTTGAGCGGCGCGAAATCGGTGACCCCGAACTGCTTCTTCCAGTCGCTGTCGAGGCGGATGGTCATGGCCGGACGGAACACGGTCAGTCCCTTGTTGAGGCGGATGATTTCCTGTTCGTGCAGCCAGAGCAGGGCGCGCTCGATCAGCTTTTGCGGGTCTTTCACCCGCTGTTTCAGTTCGATATCGCCGTCAATCACCGCGTTCAGGTGTCCCATGGTGGTTTCCGCCAGCAGATCGGCGCCGCGCGCGCCGGCCGGCAGGCGTGCCAGCAGATGGTCGAGCAGGCGTTGCGCCGCCAGGCGGCGCAGATCGGCTGTCGCTACCAGCGCCGGCCAGTCGCGCTGCAAGGTGACCTGCAGGCTTTCTTCGCTCAGGCGGCCCAGGCCCAGGCTGCCGCCGCCGCTGCCTTCCTCGTCGCGGCCGTCGGCGGACAGGCTTTTCAGCAGCCGCCGCAGGCTGTCCGGCAGAGCGCTTGCGTGGCCGGCGTTCTTCAGATGCTGGCAGACCAGACGCAGATGCAAGGGCGCGCTTTCGCCCTTGGACAGATCCGGCGCGGCGGCGCGCAGCTCGGCGATCAGCGCCGCTTCGAGCTGCGCGGCGGCTTCCAGGCGCGCCTTCGAGGGGCGCGGCGGACCGACATGCACATAGGCCGTGAGCACCGCATCGTTGCTGGCCAGGCCCAGGGTTTCCAGATCGGCAAAGACCTTGCGCAAGCGAGTGGAGGACAGTCCGGCGACGCCCATCAGTTCGTCGGTCGAGATGCCCTCGTCGGCATCGGCGGCGACCAGCGCCTCGACCACGGCGAGCAGTTGCCGCTGGTAGTCGTCGGGGATACCCTTGCCCAGCAGCTTCTTGCTCGCTTCGTCGATCGACATGACGCGCAACGACGACGGGAATATCTGCACCCGGTTTTCCTCGCGGCTGAGTAGAAAGGATTCCTCCAGCCAGGAAATGGCGGTGCGCACGCGGCTGTCGTCGGTGGCCGAGTCGCGTGCAAAATCGGCATCGCTGTCCTCGGCCAGAATCTCGCCGGCGGTGGCGATCACCTCGTCACCGCCTTTGCCTTCCCTGCGCTTTTTGCTGTCGAGCCGGCGCAGCGATTTGAGGATGGCGCGAATTTCCTTTTGCGACAGCCGCGAGCGGGCCGACATGCCGAACTGGCGCTCCACGTCCTCCATGGTATAGAGCAACACGCAGCACGCATTTTCCTGGTCGCGCCCGGCGCGGCCGGCCTCCTGGAGGTAGTTTTCCAGCGAGCCGGGAATGTCGGCGTGGATCACCAGACGCACATCGGGTTTGTCGATGCCCATGCCGAAGGCATTGGTGGCGGCGATCACCCGCAGTTCGCCGCCGATGAAACCGGCCTGCGTGTTCTTTTTGACTTCGGGCGTGAGCCCGGCGTGGAAGCAGCCGGCCGTCAGTCCCTTGTCGCGCAGGAAGGCGGCGATCTCCTCGGTCCGTTTGCGCGTCGCGCAATAAACGATGGCGCCGCCGCTTGCGCCTGCCGGCAGTTTGGCCTCGATCCAGCGATGCACGTCGTCGAACTTGGTCGCCGGGTTGGTGGGCGCGACCAGGAAGTCGAGGTTGTACCGCCTGGCGCCGCCATCCATGCACGTCAGCTCGATGCCGACTTTCTCGCGGAAATGGGCGAGGATCTCGGCGATGACATCGGGCTTGGCCGTGGCGGTCAGGCACAGCACCGGCGGCACCGCCCCGGCGCCAGCCTTTTCCTTGATGAAGCGGCTGACGTAGCGGTAGTCGGGGCGGAAGTCGTGGCCCCATTTCGACAGGCAATGCGCTTCGTCGAGCACCCAGGCGCCGATTTCGCGCTGCGCCAGCACACGGCGCAGCGTGCGGTTGCGCAACTGTTCGGGCGAGACGATCAGGATGCCGACGTCGCCCAGGCGTACGCGGTCGAGCACGTCGCTGCGTTCGGGCATCGACAGCAAACCGTTCAAGGCCGCGCAGGACTGGATGTTCTTTGCCATCAGTCCGGCGACCTGGTCGGCCATTAGCGCCACCAGCGGCGAGATGACCACGGTCAGCGCGCCGGTCTTGTCGAAGCGCGACAAGGCCGGAATCTGGTAGCACACCGACTTGCCGGTCCCGGTCGGCAGGATGCCCAGCACATGGCGCCCGGCCATGGCCGCTTCGACGATGGCTTGCTGCAAGGGGCGACCCTCGGCATCTGCCGGCTCGGGGCGGAAGTCGGAGAAGCCGAACCAGTGCCGTAGTGCCTTTTTGGCGTCGTGATGTTCGCGGCACCAGGCGCAGGCGGGATCGGTGCAGGCGGTATCGCGCAAACGTCGCACGAGTTCGCCGGCCTGCGGAAACTGGTGGCGCACCCACGGCGGCATCACCGAGTTGCCGCCGGCCACCGACAGCCAGGCCAGGGCGTAGGCCAATGGCCAGCCGTCGTGCTCGGCATCGGTCAGCACCTCGTCGCGCTGCGTTTGACAGCTCTGCCCGTCGAGGCAGGCGAGGATTGCCGTTCGCGCTTCGGCACGGGAGGGACGCGGACAGTCGCGCAGGGTCATGAAAAAGCGGTTCATGCCGCTGACGGTATCGTCCTGGGTCGTCAGCCAGTGCCAGGCGGCCAGCCGCCGCGGGGCTTCAGCATTGAGGGCGTGCAGCGCGTCTTGCTGATCGCGGAAGAGGCTCAGCGCGAGTTCCGCATCCTTCAGCGGGTTGTTGCGATAGCCGCTGGCGAGCGGGCCATCCTGATAGTGCTTGACCAGATGGTGGTAGGGATTGCGCGGAAAGGCGAGCGGGTTGAGGCGCAGCGTGTCAACGGCAGGCAGCCCGAGCAGCCGCAGTCCGGGGCGCAAGGAGGCAAGTTGCGGCAGATCGAAGCCAATGATGTTGTGGCCGAGGACGAAGGCCGCGCCGTCGGCCAACGCATCGAGTCGGTCGAGTCCGGCGCCGGGTTCGCCGCCCCGCCAGTGCAGGCGCTCGTCACAGTCGGCGCGTAGGGCGCCGATTTGCTGAAGGCGTCCATTCTTCTTGCCGACTTCGAGGTCGATGACCAGGCAGCGCGGCTGAAATGGTTTCGAGGGAACTGCGCCGTCATTGCTATCCGTCATGACGGCGGATGATACCGCGAGGCGGAAGCTTCGGTCGTGCTCGCTCTTAAGCAGCGCGCACGCGGCTTTGCGACGGCACGTGGCGGGCGAGGAAGTCCATCTGATCGGCGAGGATGTTGCGGTTGCTGAGGATCAGGTATTCGGCCTTGTTCGGCACATAGGGTGCGTAGACCAGTTCCATGCGTGCCTGTTCGGGAGTGCGTCCGCTCTTGGTCTGGTTGCAGTTGCGGCAGGCGGTGACGACGTTCATCCAGCTGTCGCGGCCGCCTTGCGAAACCGGCAGGATATGGTCGCGGGTCAGCCGCTGCGAGGAGAACTCGCGGGCGCAGTAGGCGCAGATGTGCCGGTCGCGATGGAACAGTTCGCGGTTCGACAGCGGCGGCGTCGGATGCAGGGACTTGCCGGAGAGGGCCTTGCCGCGTATTGCGATGATGCTGCTGGTGGCAAGCTCGGATCGTTCGCCGGTGACGCGGTTGGTGCCGCCGTAGAAAATGAAATGAGTATCGCCCGCATCCCACGCCACCAGGTCGCGCGCCACATAAATGCAGGCATGCTGCCAACTCACCCAGCGGTGCGGTACACCGTGTTGGTCAAGGGTAAGGATCAGCGGATGGCTACTCATCTCTATAGAATCCTGTATTGGCAAGAATTTAGCAGAGCGCAATGACTTTTCATAGTCTGGGGTTGAAGGGATTAGCGAGGCGACGGCTGCTCTATTCCATCGCTGCTTCGATGCTGCTGCACCTGCTGTTACTCTGGCCGGCCAGTCCAAGTCTCCTGACGCAGGATACGCCTTCTCGACTGCAGGCTTCGCTGCGCCAGTTGCCGCACCCGCTACGCGCACCGGTGTCACCCGGGTTTTCACCCAAACCGTCACAGCGCGCCGTGGCGCCAGCGCCTACTCTTGCGCCGCCCGCAAACAATCCTGCGCCAATCTCCTTAGAGCGGTCCGAGCCTGCTTCGGTTCCGCAATCAGCCGCACTGTCGCCTGTTCCGGATTCAAAGCAGATATCCGGCCCGACGTTGTCTTCCATTCCGGCCAATGCAACCGCTGCGCCGGTTGCGGCAGCGGCCGGCACTTCCCCGCTGACCGAAGCCGCTGCCTCCGCCGAGGTGGTCGACGGTCTGCGCGGCTATCGGCTCGCGGTGGCGACCCAGGCGCGGCGCTACAAGCGCTACCCGACGCAGGCGATGGCTTCCGGTTGGGAGGGGAGTGCCGACATCCGCGTCGAGGTCGGTCGCGACGGCCGGCCGCGCGCTGCCACCGTGGTTCGTTCCAGCGGCCACGAGGCGCTGGATCAGGCGGCGCTGGCCATGATCGATGCCGGCGCCTTGCGCGCGCGTGTGCCGGACAGCTTGCGCGGCCAGGCCTTCGCGGTGGTGCTGCCGGTAGTCTTCAACCTCGAGGAGCAGTAGGTGACTTCAGCGCAGCGGCGGCGGCGCGGTCAGGTCTTCGGTATGGAAACCGAACTGTCCGGCGCGACGATCGGCGAAGTAGTGTCTGAGGGTGATGGCGATGGTGCGAAAGGCGATGTCGTCCCAGGGAATTTCGTCCTCGCGGAACAGGCGCAGTTCGAGGGTTTCCACGCCGGCGGCGAAGTCGAGATCGAGCAACTGCGAACGGTAGATGACATGCACCTGGTGGATGTGCGGCACGCTGATCAGGGTGTACATCTCGCCCAGTTGAATGCGCGCGCAGGCTTCTTCGAGGGTCTCGCGCATGGCCGCGGCGGCCACGGTTTCGCCGTTCTCCATGAAGCCGGCCGGCAAGGTCCATTTGCCATGGCGCGGTTCGATGGCGCGGCGGCAGAGCAGGATGCGGTCTTCCCATTCGGGCAGCGCTCCCACCACCAGGCGCGGGTTGCGGTAATGAATCGCTCCGCAGGTATCGCAGACATGGCGCGGCAAGGAATCGCCGGTGGGTACGCGCAGCGTGACGGGTGCGCCGCAGGCGCTGCAAAAGTTCATGGCCGGGTCCATGAACTTATTCTAGCCTGCGAAATGCCCCTTTCGGCGTTGCTCGCGGTGACGAAATGGTGATATAAGCCAGCCAATGACAAGCGAAAAAACCCATTCCGAGTTGGACTTTACCGGACGCACCCGGCTTGAGGAAATCAAGGCCATGGAGGCCTACCCGCTGCCCAAGGGCGCGGCTCTGGCGCTGGTTCGTCTGAGCCAAAGGGAATCCACCTCGCTGGCGGTGCTGGCACATGCCATCAAGGCCGATCCGGTGTTCTCGGTGCAGGTGATCAAGGTTGCCAATGGCGTGGGCGGTGCGGACCATGGCCCGGTGATTTCGCTGCGTGACGCGGTGAGCGTACTGGGCGTGCCGGCGGTGCGGGCCCTGGCTACCGGATTCTCGCTGCTGGCCAACTATCGAAGCGGCCCGTGTCGCAACTTTGACTACCCGCGCTACTGGTCGCAGGCGCTGGTGCGGGCACTGACGTTGCAGTTGCTGGCGGCAGGGTGCGACGGCTGCCCGCCGGCGGATGCGTTCAGTGCCGGCTTGCTGGCGCGCAGCGGCGAACTGGTTCTGGCCGCCTTGTTTCCGCAGCATTACTCGGACTTGCTGCAGCGCCAGCGCGTGGCGCCCGACCTGCGGTTGGCGGATATCGAACTTGAGGCGTTCGCTATCACGCATGCGACGATCGCGGCGTCGGTGATGCAGGATTGCGGCCTGTCCATGGTGTACATCGCGGCAGTCGATGGCTTCGGCCTGCCAGAGTCGCAGGCTTATCCGGAAGGCTCCGGGGCCTGCAATGCCAGAAACGTGCTCGCGCTGGCCGATCTCATCGCCGATATCTGTGTTGCGCCGCCGGGCCAGTGGCGTGCGCTGATGCCAGGGCTGTTTCAGCTCGGCGCGCGACTTTCGCTCAAGGGCGAGGCGCTGATCGCGCAGTGCGACCGGATCGCCCACGAATGGCGCGAGTGGGGCGGCCTGCTCGGCATCGAAACCGGCCCGGCACCGCACTTCGAGGAATCGCCCGGGCTTCGGCAGCCCGCGCCGACGCCGGTTGCGCCGGCCGCGCCCGCCGTCGCCGGAACCAGCGCCGATCGCATGTGCATCCTGGTGGTGGGCGATCAGGCGCGAGTCCGCAATCCGCTCTGCGGTGCCTTGACCACGGCCGGGCATCAGGTGTTCGAGGCGGCCGATGGCCGGCAGGGCCTGGCCATGGCCGTCGAATTGCAGCCGCAGATCATGCTGGTCGACGCGCAGGCGGCGGAACTCGACGGCCTTGAACTGACCCGCACGCTGCGCCAGTTCAAGGCCGGGCGCAGCATCTACGTCATGGTGCTCGCCGCCCGCGACGACGACGCGGAACTGGTGCGGGCCTTCGCAGCCGGGGCGGACGATTTCCTCTGCCTGCCGGTGCCGCCGACGGTGCTGGCCGCGCGCCTGCGCGCCGGTCAGCGCGTGGCCAGGCTGCAGGAGGAACTTGCGTGCGAGCAGGAGGAAATCCGGCGTATTTCCGCCGAGCTGTCGGTGAGCAACCGGCAGTTGCAGGACGTGGGCATGACCGACCTGCTGACCGGATGCCCCAATCGGCGCTGCGCCATGGACCGGATCCAGCAGGAATGGGCGATGGCGACGCGCAGCCAGCGGCCGCTGGCATGCATGGTGATCGACATCGACAACCTGAAACAGGTCAATGACAGCCACGGCCATGTCGCCGGCGACATGGTTCTCAAGCTCGTGGCCAGCGCCTTCAAGGACGAGATGCGGGCGCAGGACGTGCTGGCGCGCAGCGGCGGCGACGAATTCCTGGTGATCTGTCCCGATACCACGCTGCAGGCGGCGCTGGCTTGCGCCGAGCGCATGCGCGCCGCGGCCGCGAACTTGCCGATAGTCGGCGGTGCGCAAACCTCGCGCGGCAGCGTCAGCATCGGCGTCGCCGTGCGCGATGCGTCGGTGGCGGACCCGGATGCCCTGATCCGGCTGGCGGACCAGGGTGCATATCTGGCCAAGCGCAGCCGCAATACCGTGGCGACCGTGCAGTCGAACCCGCCCTTCTCGCTGCGCCCGGTTTAGTCGGCGGGGCCGAGCGCCGTGTATTTGGCGGAGTTCGGAGCCGGGGAAATCCAGTGACAGCGCGGGGGTGCGCTGAAAATAACTAAATAAACAACTGGATATGGCAATTTTGTAATGTTTTCTCTTACAAAGCTGCTGTATCTAATTCTTACAATAGAATGGTTTTTCCACTGATTTCTTTCTTGTCATGGCCTGTGTGATCATGCATCTGCCGTGATTCGGGCTCCAATTCGGGCCTGGCCGGCGCTCACAAGGAGTGCAAGATGAAATCGACCGACACCTACAACGACATAAAGGAAGTCAATCTCTCCTACCTGATGCTGGCGCAGAACATGGTGCGCTCCGATCGCGAGGCGGCCATTTTCCGCCTGGGCATCAGTGAAGAGATTGCCGATGTACTGGGGCGCCTGACGCCGGGCCAGGTTCTCAAGATGGCCAGTTCCGACATGCTGCTGTGCAGCTTCCGCTTCGACGACACCCTGTTGCTCGACCTGCTCGCCAACCACGAGCGCGATCGCGGCGTGGGACACCTGCATGCGGCGATTCTCGCCGCCGGCCGGCCCGTCGCAACCCTTGCCTGACAAGGCTGTCGTCCAACCTCAAGCGTCACGCTGCGGAGAATCACCATGCGCAACAAATCGGTCATCATAGAAGCGAAGGATATCGGCCTGGCGATCGAGTTGATCGAACTCGGCGCCCGCCTGCAACTGCTGGAGGCGGAAACCAACCTGTCGCGCGAGCGTCTGCTCAAGCTGTACAAGGAAGTCCGCCACGAGTCGCCGCCCAAGGGCATGCTGCCCTTCTCGACCGACTGGTTCATGACCTGGCAGCCGAACATCCACGCCTCGCTGTTCATGGCCTACTACCGTTTCCTCAAGTCGCATACGCAGCTGACCGGTCTGGAGCTGATCATCAAGTCCTACCGGATGTATCTGGACCAGGTCAAGCGCGGCGGCCTGGACACCGTGCTGTCGCTGACGCGGGCCTGGACCATGGTGCGCTTCTTCGATGCCAGCATGCTGCAGATGGCCACTTGTCGCGAGTGCGGCGGCGACTTCGTCGCCCATGCCTACGATCCGACGCGCGGCTATGTCTGCGGCCTGTGCCACATGCCGGCGCGCGCCGGCAAGACCCGGCGTGCCGCGGAAGCCGCGGCCAGCGCCGCGCTCGCCGCCGTCTAGCAAACCGCCGTTCCGCTCTCTGCTTCGCGCGCTCCCCCGGCTTGCCGGCGGAGCGCGTTTCATTTTGTAACGTCCTCCGCCTCGCCTCGACGGCGTGTCGTCAGCGCCAACTATGTCGCCCGCGTCGACTTTGCCTCGGCGCCGGTTTGTCGCGGCGGCGATGATTAGAATGTGCGTCTTTCAACACACGTCCTCCCGCCATGTGGTTTCGCAATCTCCAGATTTTCCGCCTTACTCCCGACTGGGCCTATAGCACCGACGCGCTGGCGGAAGCCCTGCGCAAGGGACTCTTCCAGGGCTGCGGCGCCACCGACAGGGTGGCGCGCGGCTGGGTGCCGCCGCGCGGCGAAGAGGGCGCGCTGGTGTTCAGCGTGGAGCGCCAGCAGTTGATCGCCCTCGGCGTCGAACAGAAGTTGCTGCCGGCCTCGGTTGTGCGCCAGTATGCCCAGGCCAAGCTGGCGGAAATCGAGGCGGCGCAGGGCTACAAGCCGGGGCGCAAGCAGGCGCGTGAAGTCGTCGAGCAGTTGGAGATCGAATTGCTGCCGCGCGCCTTCGTCAAGCGCGGACTCACCTACGTCTGGATCGATCCGGTCAACCGCTGGCTGCTGGTCGACGCCTCGTCGAGCACCCGCGCCGACGAAGTCATGGAGCACCTGAAACTGTCGCTCGGCGAACTGCCGGTGACCCTGGTCAAGACGCAGCTGGCGCCGGCCACCGCGATGACGCAGTGGCTGGCCGCGGGCCATGCCGCGGGCAGCTTCAGCATCGACCGCGATTGCGAACTCTGTGCGGCGGCCGAGGAGCGCGCGGCAGTGCGCTACGTGCGTCACAACCTGGACAGCGAGGAGGTGCGCAGCCACATTGCCGGCGGCAAGTCGGCGACGCGTCTGGCGCTGACCTGGAACGACCGCGTTTCCTTCGTGCTGACCGAGCAGTTGCAGATCAAGAAGCTGGCCTTCCTCGACATGCTCAAGGAAGATGCCGAGCGTCAGTCGGCGAACGCCGACGACCTGTTCGCTGCCGATTTCGCGCTGATGAGCGGCGAACTGGCGCAACTGCTTGGCCATCTGCTCGAAGTGCTGGGCGGCGAAGGCGAGTAAATCGATGCTGCGCGCGCTGATCGCTATGCTGGCGCTCGCGACGGGCCTGCCGGCGCTGGCGGACGGCGTCGAGGTCGGCAAGCCCTCGGTGATGGCCAATCTGGTGCCGGCCGCCACGGTGGAAAAGCAGGCGGCGCAGCAATACGGCGCGCTCAAGCGCCAGGCCGCCGCCAAGCGCGCGCTGGGGTCGGACGAGCATCCGCAGGTGAAGCGGCTGCGGGCGATCGCCGCGCGCATGATTCCCCTGGTCGAACGCTACAATCCGCGGGCGCGCCAGTGGCAATGGGAAATCAACCTGATCGGCTCGAAGCAGATCAATGCCTTCTGCATGCCCGGGGGCAAGATTGCCTTCTACAGCGGCATCCTTGACCAGCTCAAGCTGACCGACGACGAGGTGGCGATGGTCATGGGCCACGAGATCGCCCACGCCCTGCGCGAGCATGCGCGCGAGCGCATCGCCAAGAGCCAGCTGACCCAGCTCGGCGCCAGCCTGCTTGGCGAACTGGTGGGTGGCGGGCGCTATTCCGGCGCCTTCCAGCTCGGCGGCAATCTGCTGTCCCTGAAGTTTTCGCGCGATGACGAATCCGAAGCCGATGTGGTCGGGCTCGATCTGGCGGCCCGCGCCGGTTTCGATCCGCGCGCCGCGATCAGCCTGTGGCAGAAGATGGCGGCCGCCAACAGCCGCGCGCCGCTGGAATTCCTGTCGACCCATCCGGCCGGCGACAGTCGCATCAAGGACATCGAGCAGCAGTTGCCGCAGGTGATGCCGCTCTACGAAAAGGCGAAGCGCAGCCGCTGAGCGGAGTTCGCGCCGGGCTCAGGCGCCGCAACCGCCGGCGGCCGCCTCGCCGGCTTCGGTGCTGCAGGCCTGCGGGGGATCGTGGCGGCGCTCGCCGCCGAGGAATTGGCACACTCTTTCCATCCAGGGTTCGGTATGGCGGCGCACTTCGGCATCGTCGTCGAGGATGCGCTGGATCAGGCTGTGCTTGCGCGCCAGATCGGCGGCCAGTGACTCGCTGCCTTCGGGCGCGGCCGTCAGGGTGTCGCGCAGGCAACTGGCGTCGCGTTCGAGTTCGGTCAGCCTGTCCCAGTCGCGCGCGCGCACCGCGGCGACCATGCTGGACGACAGCAGGCTCATTTGTTCGTAGAGTTCAACTTGGCTAGGCATCCAGCGCATGCTAGCGATCCTGCCGCCGCGGTATTGCGCAAAGCTGCGGCGGGATATTTGCCCTATTCCTTTCGGCCCGACCTAATTTCCCTGGGGCGGGTGCTTGGCGCCGGAATTGAGGCTGAAACGCCCTTCAAATCCGCGCTGTCGTCCGCTTCAGGTCGCGGCGGCCAGGCGCCGGGTTTCCAGGCTGCGTTCGTCGATCGGCAGGTGGATCAGGGCTGAAAGCACGCCGAGCAGGATGCAGATGCCCCAGACCGTGTCGTAGGCACCCGTGGCGTCGAACAGCTTGCCGCCGAGCCAGACGCCGAGGAAGCTGCCCACCTGATGGCTGAAGAACACCAGTCCCGAGAGCATGCCGAGGTAGCGCACGCCGAACACCTGGGCGACGATGGCATTGGTCAGCGGCACCGTCGATAGCCAGAGCAGGCCCATCACCGCCGCGAACAGGTAGACGCTGATCGCCGTCAGCGGCGCCCAGAGGAAGAGGCTGATGACCACGCTGCGCGCGGCGTAGATGCCGGCCAGCACATGGCGCTTGGGCAGGCGGTTGCCCAGATGGCCGGCGCTGTAGCTGCCGAACACGTTGAACAGTCCGATCAGCGCCAGCGCCGTCATGCCGACTTCGGCGCCCATGCCCTTGTCGATCAGGTAGGTCGGGAAATGCACGCCGATGAACACCACCTGGAAGCCGCAGACGAAATAGCCGGCGATCAGCAGCACGAAGCTCTTTTCGCGCATGGCCTCGCCCAGCGCCTCGCGCGCCGTCTGGCCGTGGCCCGAAGCGCCGGCGACCAGCCCTTTGGTCAGCGCGCCGCCGAGCGGGATGATCAGCAGGGCCGAGGCGGCGAACACCAGCAGGGTGCCGAACCAGCCCATGCCGCCGATCAGGCCCGAGGCCACCGGGATCATCAGGAACTGGCCGAAGGAGCCGGCCGCGGCGACCACGCCCATGGCCCAGCCGCGCTTGGCGTCGGGCACCAGCTTGCCCATGGCGGCGAACACCACGCTGTACGTGCAGCCACTTTGCGCCGCGCCGATCAGCAGGCCGGCACTGGCGGCCAGCCCGCTGCCGGTCGCCGAATAGGCCATGCCGACCAGGCCCAGCGCGTAGAGGATGCTGGCGCCCCACAGCACGCGCCGCGCGCCGTAGCGGTCGGCCAGCCAGCCGGCGAAGGGCTGGGTCGCGCCCCACATCAGGTTCTGCAGCGCCAGGGCGAAGGAAAACACTTCGCGGCTCCACTGGTGCTCCATGCTCATCGGCGTCAGGAACAGGCCGAAGGTGTGGCGGATGCCCATCGCCACGCAGACGATCAGCGCGGCGAAGACGAGTACGGTAGACAGCGGGCGTTGGGGAAGCGGGGCGGCGAGACTTGTCATAGATGGAATGCTAACATTTTAGTTTGCGACTGATTTCCACGAAATGAACAAGGCTTTTGTCAAAGAATCGAACAACGACGACGAGGAAGAAGCGCCCGAGTCGCAGATCCCCGCCGGCACCAGGAACTACATGACGGTGCGCGGCCACGCGCAGATTCGCGCCGAATTCGAGCACCTGGTCAAGGTCGAACGGCCCGCCATCGTGCAGGTGGTGTCCTGGGCGGCGGGCAACGGCGACCGCTCGGAAAACGGCGACTACATCTACGGCAAGAAGCGCCTGCGCGAAATCGACCGGCGCATCCGCTTCCTGAGCAAGCGCCTCGAATCGGCGGTGATCGTCGACCCGGCGGATCAGCGCAACTGCGATCAAGTGTTCTTTGCCGCCACCGTCACGGTCTGCGATGCCGACGGCGTCGAAGAGACCTACCAGATCGTCGGCATCGACGAAGCCAACGCGCAGGAGGGCCGCATCAGCTGGATCTCGCCCCTGGCGCGCGCGCTGCTGAAAGCGCGCGAAGGCGACACGGTGCGCTTCGACAGTCCCGGCGGCCTGCGCGAACTGGACGTGATCGAGGTTCGCTATTCGGACGACTGAATTCCGGGAAGACTCCAAGTCCCCTTCGCCAGGCTTGCTGCTGCGAAAACCGCTTGACCGGATCCGCGCCTGAAAAAATAGGCGTCGCGGCTCGAATTTAAGATTTTCCTGAATCGGGAAACAAAATCTGCGCCAGGAAACGGACTTTCTCGCCCGCTTCGACCGGTTGTACAAGGCGATGGATGCGCGCTTCGACGTGCTTGAAGAGGAATGCGCGGAAATGCTTGGCCCCCGACCATGAATCGCCGTAGCGCCAGCGCCGACTTTCCGTAAATCATGGGAAATTCCGCGCAGGCCGCTATTCCCTGAGGAAACCGTGTTTCCGCCGTCTACGTTGGCGACCGCCAGCATTGAATGTCGCAGAAGTGCCCTGAGGCGACGTTCGACTTATGCAACAGCGGACGATCGGCATTGGGTTCTTGTGGGCTCCCCGATCTGGGCTCGAACCAATATTCATCCATTGGCATAAACTCGGTTATTCTCACAGTCTAATGCAACATATATCCATAACCTCCCGTGTTACTTGACCGGGGCCCCGACTACGTATCGACATGCACCTACCAGAAACACCAAAATCAGCGTGCCAACTTGACCTGCTAATACGCCTCCAGCAGTATTCAGTTAGCGATTCAACATGGAAGCCCGAAAATCCTCATGGTGAAGCGGAACGAGCTGAGTGCGTCCGGTTATATGGCGCATTAGTTGCTTTCATAGATCGAGTTTTGGGGCCGCTGCTAAATCGTATCAATTCTAGAGAAATGGAGGCGTTCACCATGCACGACAGCGTGCATGGGCTGAAAGTCGCTCATCTGATGTGGCATATCCTTGACGCTGAGCGGCGGCAACGATTAAGCCCCCCCGAAATTGCCATTCTGGTCCTCACTGCTCATCTGCATGATATGGGCATGCTTCTAAGTGACGAGCAGCGCAATGCGCGACTGGCTCCATCGTCAGATCTCTGGTCGAAGCTTGATATCAACAGGGAATATAGGCAGCGCTTGGCCTCGCTAGAGCAATGCATTAGGAATAGCCATTTTGAAGATCCGTTAAATGCACAAGCGCTAAATCAAATCAATCAGGCTCAGGAGGCCTTGCTCTGTGCCGATACACGAGAGCGTCATGCGACCCCAGATCGCTATCAGGAACTAATTGCAGAGCTAAGAAGTATTGATAACATGGAGCGGCAGAACGCTCCCTCTATCAACGAATGTCTCCGATTTGGTCAGGACTCGTTTGAACGCGCACTGATAGACATTTGCGTTAGCCATAATGAAGATGCTTCGGTTCTCATGGAGTCCAGTCCGTCTGACCGATCGCAGAGCCGCTTTCCAAGGCAATTCCCGATTGGGTCGTCCACGGCCGATTTGCGTCTCGTGGCTGCAACCCTACGTTTGGCCGACATCTTGGACTTTGACCGCGAGCGTGTGCCCTTGGTCCTTTACTACTACTTGCTTCCAAGATCAGGGCAGCCAAGTGAAAATATTTCCGTACGTGAATGGCAAAAACATTTGACGATATCGAGTTGGGAGTTCAGTGCCGAAACAATCGTTTTTCGAGGGCGCTCAACAAATCCATATGCGCATCACGCTGTCTTGAAGTTTTTGGCAGACATTGAAGTGGAGATTTGTCGAACCCACGCCATATTTCCTGTCGATGAATGGCCATTTCGGCTAGCCAAAACGATCAACCCTGAAATATATCCCGATGGGTTTAGATACCTCCCGTATCAGTTCAGCCTAACCGAAGACAAGGTATTCCCTCTTCTCATGGGAAGAAACTTGTACCCCAACGCGTTTGATTGCATTCGCGAGCTAATACAAAACTCCGTGGATGCCTGTCAGCTAAAAGATGCCCTTTTAGCTGCTTATCAGCCGTCCGTCCGGCCATCATTCGAAAACCGCATCTCGATAGTCTACAAGGAGCCCTCTGAGGAAGACGGAGTTGCCCAGTTAGTTGTCGAAGATACCGGTACCGGAATGGACCTTTGGGTAATAGAAAACTACTTCTTGCGGGTCGGCGAATCCTATTACTCTTCTTCCGAATTTTTAAGAGGGACTGGGTTATTAAACACCAAGAATATTCGGTTTGAACCCGTGTCCGAATTCGGCATAGGTTTTGTATCGGTCTTTATGCTGGCCGATCGTGTAGAAATTGAAACGGCTATGCCGCACTCGCCTCGTAAAGATTCGACCAAGCGCATCCTGAATGTAGATGGTGTCGGCCGGTTAATTCACATGACGGAATATGAAAACTTTGGATACAGCGGTTTTGAAGGGACACGAGTCTCACTATATTTAACGCAATCAAAGTCGCGTAATCCCGACAAAGTCTGGGGCGATTTGCGAGAATACATAATGTCCACATGCGTAGATCTTCCATATTCGCTAAGGTTGGAACGCGTCGCGCAAAACGGAAGATCGATCGACAAACAGATAGTTTCTTCCTCGGGTGGATCTATCAAGCTTTCGGAAGAGATAGAAAAAACAGCTCATAGAATAGCCATCCGCGATGAGTCGGTGGGTATCGACGGGGAAATCGTCATTTTTGAGAAGACGCCCCTGAAGGAAATTGTCACAGCCGTGATTAGCTCTGGACTCTTACAGTCTAGCGACATGGCGTATGTCGATTTCAACGGGGTACCGCAATCGCTATTGACGCGAGGCGGTTTTTCTCTGGGCCAAATTCCTGGTTTGCCGAGTTACGTAGGATTTGTTACTGGATCTACGGGACAACTGAAGGTAATAGCCGGCAAAGCGATCGACCACAGGTTGCCTAGAACCAACCTTGCGCGAACCGAACTCGTTCATACGAAAGTTGTAACGGCAAGGGTTCAACAAGCATGGTTGGAATGGCTGCTTGACCATATTGATGTCGTTGAATCAGCTCAGTTTGGTTCACTGATGCAAAGATTTGTGCCCATAGACGGTTCGAATATCGGGTGGTTAGAAAAGTATTCAGCGTTCGATGTGTATCGTCTAGCGCGCGCTCTTTCAAAAGACGCTCTTGGTAGCGAAGCTGAAGACAAACTGTTGGCTTGGGAGCGTGGTGAGATTGAGCGAATTTCCCTCGGTGGATTTGAAGATTATGTGCATAGGCAACTCTTCGAAATTGTACTGCCGCGCGTTTGCACTCTTCAAATCGGAGGCGAAGCAAAACCTTATGCGGCACCACCGAGCGCAGACTGGAAGGATAAGTTAGTCAATTGCCATGACTTTATAACGGCCCCGGTAAGATGGCAGTCCTTTGCAGACTATATTGGCTCATTAGAAGGGCTTCTCTATTTTTCCTACCCTGGGTCCAAGTATCTTTGTAGGGAATGGGAACCTCAGTTCAATTCGTTTTCGCATGATGATCTGGAAGTGCTAACAAGGTCGTTCGAGAAAATTGTAGATAGCAAGGGGCACGACTATTTCCCGTCTCTATCGGCCAAGGAGTTGGATCTTTTCAAAAGCGCAGCAAAACTGGCACCTGACGCGCAAATCGGTTCGATCTATGGGCGTTATACGCTTGAGTCGTTTTCGACTTAGCGATCCAAGAGCCAATCAATCTAAGTCGTCACCATAATCGCCATAAGGGAAATCAAGGAAGAACCCTATGCATAGTGCTACAAAATTGGTATCGGTCTTATTCTTTAAGTCGCGAGTTAAGAGATAGAGAAGGATAGCTTTCAGTTCTCAGATTCGTTCGACTTGGCGAGGCGACAAAACTCGACGCTGACAGCGCCCTAATATCCGGGCGCACCACATTTGCACGGTAATAACGAAATGTAAGCGCGACGGGCCGCTTCTGGCCGGATGCACTCAGTGACCGTCAAGGGCAATCGAATTTTCCCCGGCGTGGTAATTCAAAATTCGCCACCCGGTTGCGGTTGAGTTTCGGCGTCGAATGACCGGACGAGGCCGGCCTTGGGTTTCTCTTGAGGCGCCAGGTTTGCCGTGGATGTTGAGCGTCACGGCGTGATGCCGCAGGCGATCGGGAATGGCGGTCGCGATGATCCGGTCGCCGACCACGTCCCTCAGGCGCCGAAGCTTTCGCCGAAGCTTTGATTGCCGGGCAGGATCATCCAGCCTTCACCGCCAATACCGGGCAGGGAACCGTAAGCAGAATGTCCTGGGCCACACTGCCCAGGAAAAGCTTTCCTACGGGTGTGCGTTTGCGCAGGCCGATGATCAGAAGGGAAACCTGCAGCGAGTCGACCATTTCTTCAATTTCTTCGATGGCACTCTTGCCGCGAACAAATTGCTTGAATGTTGCGTCGATTCCGGAAGCCATCAGCAATTTTTCGACGCGCTCGACATCCTGAACATCGGCCATCGATGGATCTTCCTTGCCGCCACCCGGACTGGTGTTGACCACCACCAGACGTTCCTTGCGGCGACGGGCAATTTCGATGCCCTTATCCAAAGCGGCCTGCCCTTCCGGACGCGGCACATAGGCGACAAGTATGGTCACGGCTACTCTCCCTGTTTGTGACAGATGGATTGATTCCTGGAGAACGCACATCCTGCATACGTCTGCGTATTTTGCAGCGCGTCGATTTTAACCTGCTTGTCGAGCGCGATCGAGCGGTGTCCCCTCCGTTTGCAGGAATGTCGGCAGCACGAACCCGACAGGGATTTGAGCGGATTCTTCTTCGGCACGGGCATGATCCAGCGTGCCGACAAGCGCTCAGCGCCGGATCGCGTGATTGGCCCAGATCAGCAGGCCGAACAGCACCATCGCTCCGGCCTGGTGCGCGGCGCCGAGCGCCACCGGGACCTGCAGCAGCAGCGTGGCGATGCCCAGGCCGACCTGCACCGCCAGCCACAACGTCAGCACCAGGGCCGGCGTGCGCGCCGCGGGCGTCTCGTCCCATATGCGCCAGGAATACCAGGGGATCAGGCCCATCAGCAGCCAGGCGATCAGGCGATGGTCGAACTGCACCGTGGCCATGTTGGTGAAGAAGTTCAGCCACAGCGGCTCGACCATGAATATCTCGGGCGGCACGAAATGCCCGTTCATCAGCGGGAAGGTGTTGTAGGCCAGGCCGGCGCGGATGCCGGCGACCAGCGCACCCGACAGCACCATGATGAAGACCAGCACCACCAGCCAGTTGCCGAGCCGTCGCGTAAGAGTTGGCGCTGGCGAGACGGCGCTATTGGCATTCCTCGGCTGCAGCATGCCCAGTCCGGTCCAGGCCATCAGGCCGAACAGCACGAAAGCCAGTCCGAGGTGCGCGGCCAGCCGGTACTGCGACACGCGCGGGTCGTCGACCAGGCCGCTCTTGACCATGTACCAGCCCATCGCGCCCTGCAGGCCGCCGAGGATGAAGAAGCCGAACACCTTGGCCGCCAGCGCGCCGCGCAAACGGCCGCGCAGCAGGAACCAGGCGTAGGGGACGAAGAACACGAGGCCGATCGAGCGGCCGAGCAGGCGATGCGCCCATTCCCACCAGAAGATGAACTGGAAGCCTTCGAGCGTCATGTCGTGGTTGCGCTGGATGAATTCCGGCGTCTGCTGATACTTGGCGAAGAGTTCCAGCCAGTCGGCATGGGTCAGCGGTGGCAGGGCGCCGATCAGCGGCTGCCATTCGACGATGGAAAGGCCCGAGTGCGTAAGGCGCGTCACGCCGCCGACCACCATGGTCAGGAACACCATGGCGCAGCACGCGAACAGCCACCAGGCCAGGGCGCGTTGTTGATTGCTCGAGTTCATTTGTCGCCTGCCAGCCAGTGTCCGGATTTGCCGCCGGCCTTCTCCAGCAGGCGTACGTCTTCGATGACCATGCCGCGGTCGGCGGCCTTGCACATGTCGTAAATCGTCAGCAGGCCGACCGACACCGCGGTCAGCGCCTCCATCTCGACGCCGGTGCGGCCCACGGTTTCCGCCGTCACCTCCAGCGTCACGCGCTGGCGCGCGGCGTCGAGCGTGAACTCGGCGGCGACGCGCGTCAGCGCCAGCGGGTGGCACAGCGGGATCAGCTCGGAGGTGCGCTTGCTGCCCTGGATCGCCGCGATGCGCGCAATGCCCAGCACGTCGCCCTTTTTCGCCGAGCCGCTTTCGATCAGCGCGAAGGTGGCCGGCGCCATGCGGATGTGGCCCCGGGCGCGCGCCACGCGCGTGGTTTCGCTCTTGGCGCCGACGTCGACCATGTGCGCCTGGCCGGCGGCATCGAAGTGGGTCAGCGGGCTGGCAGAGTCGTTGCGATCGGGCTCTGGGGGCGGTGCGGAAGGTATGTGCGGTGGCTTCATGAAATACGCTGTCACAACTGGTTTTTGCGGAGCCGCTATCATAGCGGTATGAAATTTTATCCGCTTGCCAGCACCCTGATTCTCGGTTTCGGCATTCTTTCGGCACCGGCCCTGTCGGTGGCCGACGGTCTGCCCGACCTCGGCGAAGCCGCGCAGGCCGAATTTTCGCCGGCCATGGAAAGGCGCATCGGCGAAGCGGTGATGCTGGATATCCGCCGCGATCCGGCGTGGCTCGATGACCCCGAGGTCAACAGCTACCTCAACCGGCTGGGCAACCGGCTGGCGGCGCAGAGCGCCGAAGCGCGTCAGGAATTCGAGTTCTTCGCCCTGCGCGACACGACGCTCAATGCCTTCGCCATGCCCGGCGGCTACATCGGCGTGCATACCGGCTTGATCCTCGCGGCAGCCTCCGAATCGGAACTGGCCTCGGTGCTGGCGCACGAAATTTCCCACGTCACCCAGCGCCACCTGGCGCGCCTGGTCAACAAGTCGGGGCAGGGCCAGGTGACCAGCCTGCTGGCACTCGCGGTGGCGATCCTCGCGGCGCGCAGCAGCCCGGATCTGGCGATGGGCGCGGCCATGGCCGGGCAGGGCGCGGCGATCCAGAACCAGCTCAACTACTCGCGCGATTTCGAGCGCGAGGCCGACCGTTTCGGCCTCGGCGTGCTGGAGCGTTCCGGTTTCGATATTCGTGGCATGAGCAGTTTTTTCGAGCGCCTGCAAAAATTCGGGCGCCTGTATGAAAACAACGCGCCGGGCTATCTGCGGACCCACCCGCTGACCACCGAGCGCCTGGCCGACATGGGCAACCGGATCCAGTCGCGGCCCTACCGACAGGTGGCGGATACGCTCGAGTTCCAGTTGGTGCGCGCCAAGCTGCGCGCGCAGGACGGCACGCCGCGCGACGCGGTGACCGAGTTCGAAACCCGGCTCAAGGATCGCAGCTTCGCCGGCAGCGAAGCCGCCGTGCGCTACGGCCTGGCCCAGGCGCAGTTGCGCGAGCGCAATCTCGTGGCGGCGGAAAAGCAGATGGGCGAGCTGCGGCGGCTGAAGGCGGTGTCGCCGATGATCGAGACGCTGGCCGCGCAGCTGCGCCTGAAGCAGGGCGATGCGGCCGGCGCGGTGAAAATACTGCGCGAGGCGCAGCCGCGCTTTCCGCAGGAGCGCGCGATCGCCTACGGCCTGGTCGAATCCCTGCTGGAGGCGCGCCAGCCGCAGCAGGCGATCAAGGTCACCGAAGACGAACTGCTGAACTACCCCTCGGACGCCAAAATGCATGCCCTGCAGGCGCAGACCTGGTCGCTGCTCGGCAAGCGTCTGCAGCAGCATCGCGCCCAGGCCGAAAGCTATGCGCTGCTGGGCCAGTTGCCGCAGGCCGTGGAACAACTCGAACTGGCGCAAAAGGCCGGCGACGGCAATTTCTACGAACAGTCGCAAGTCGATTCGCGGCTGCGCGAACTGAAGAAGCGCCTGGCCGACGAAGCCAAGCAGCCTAAGTTGCCCAAATAGTTGCCCAAATAGTTGCCCAAATAGTTACCTAAATAGTTGCCGATATAGTAGTGAAACAGGTACCGCGATGAACCCTGCCAGAAACTCGGCGCCGCGCGCGCTGGCCACACCGCTGGTGCACCTCGCCAGCGAACCCTACTACCACGCCACCGGCGACGAACTCGAGGTCTTCGCCGCGGCGGCGAAAAGCGGCCTGCCGGTGATGCTGAAGGGCCCCACCGGCTGCGGCAAGACGCGCTTCGTCGAGCACATGGCCTGGCGCCTGCAGCGGCCGCTGGTGACCGTGGCCTGCCACGACGACCTGACCACGGCGGATCTCGTCGGCCGCTACCTGATCGTCGGCGACGAGACCGTCTGGATGGACGGCCCGCTGACCGCGGCCGTGCGCGCCGGTGCGATTTGCTATCTCGACGAAATCGTCGAGGCGCGCAAGGACACCACGGTGGTGATCCATCCGCTGACCGATTCGCGCCGCGCGCTGCCGGTAGAAAAGCGCGGCGAATACATCGAGGCGCCGCCGGATTTCATGCTGGTGATTTCCTACAACCCCGGCTACCAGAGCGTGCTCAAGGAAATGAAGCCGAGCACGCGGCAGCGCTTCGTCGCGCTGGATTTCGACTACCCGGAGGCCGCGACCGAGGCGCGCATCGTCGCCCACGAAGGCGGCGTCGATGCCGACACCGCGCAGAGGCTGGTCAAGCTGGGCGGTCTAACGCGCAAGCTGAAAGGCGCCGGGCTCGACGAAGGCGCCGGCACGCGCCTGCTGGTGCATGCCGCGCAGCTGATTGCCAGCGGCATGAGCCCGGCGATCGCCTGCACCGCCGCCATCGCCCGCCCGCTGGCCGACGAAACCGATACCCGCGACGCGCTCGACGACCTGATCCGCGCGGTGTTTTAAATTGGAACCTCTCACCACAGAGACACAGAGACACAGAGGAAAAACAAAGCCTGTACGAAAAGCGGCAAGCCACCATTTCGACAAGTTCTCGCCTTTCTCTGTGCCTCTGTGTCTCTGTGGTTAATGGTTTCATAACTCGACCATCATGGCGGAACGCAAGCTCTTCGCTCATGAACTCGAAGCGCGGCTCGACGAGCTGCTGCTGCTGTCGCTGCGCCAGCGCTCCGCATCGGAGCCGGCGGCTGCGCTGGAAGCCCTGCCGCGCGAACTGCAGGAGCGCGTGCTGCACTGGGCCGGCGTCGCCGCGCAGACCTCGGACGACCTTGGCTGGCTGATCGCCTCGCGCGCCGCGGAGCAGGCCGCCGGTCTCGGCGCGCAGCTCGACGACTGGGCGCGCGCCGGGCTCGATGCCTACGATCGCAGCGGGCTGGCCGCCACGCGCCGCGCCCTCAACGACTTCGCCGCGGCGCATCAAGCCGGCGCCTTCGAATCGCAGGAGGGCGTTGCCTTCGGCGCGATCGAGGGCCGCCTGTCGCGCTTTCTGCATGCGCTCGAAGGCCGGCCGCTGAAGCTGGCCGCCGGGGTCAGGGCCTGGACCGACAGCGAAACCCTGTGGCTGCCGGAACGCCTCGACGCGGCGCCGGATGCCGCCGGCAACCGCCGCCTGTACAAGGCCATCGCGGCGCTGCTGTGGGCGCAGACGCGCTTCGGCACCTTCAGCATCGACCCCGAGCCCGAACTGGCGCAGTGGTCCGCGCCCGAGGCGGCGCTGCGCTGGTTCGCGCTGTTCGAGGCGATGCGTCTCGAAGCCTGCCTGGCGCGCGAACTGCCCGGCCTTGCCGCCGACATCGCCGGTTTGCGCGGGCCGTGGCCGGCAGCACTTGCGGCCACCGCGGCGGCCCTGGCGCGGCCGCAGGCGACCGCCGCCGACAGCCTGGCCTGCCTGGCCGAGTTGCGCAGAGTTGGCGCTGGCGAGACGCCGAATTTCCCGCATGTCGGCGCCCTCGATCCGCTCGCCGCGCGCCGCGTGCGCGCTGTTCGCATCGCGCGCGATACGGCGACGCTGCGCCAGGCGCTGAACCTGCTGCGCGCCCTCGATCCGAGTGCCGGTGGGCAGGACCATCCCGACTACCCGCCGCTGGCGGCGGAAGGCCAGACCCAGCATGTCGACCCGCAGGCCGAGTTCCTCGCCCTGCCGCCGCCGGCGCGTGAGGCCGCGCGCTCGCTGCAGCAGGATCTCGGCGAGATTCCGCCGGAAGTCCTGCAGGCGGCGGGGCCGGGCGCCTGGGCGCCGGTCGATGGCGTCGACAGTTCCGCTGCGCTCGCCGTCACCACCCAGCCCGACGCCTTCTATGACGAGTGGGACTACCGGCGCGCAGCCTGGCGCCACGGCTGGTGCCATCTCTATGAAATGAAGGCGCCGGTCGGCGACCACGCGTGGGTCGATGAGGTGCGCCGCCGCCATGCCCACCTGATCCGCAGCATCCGCCGCCGCTTCGAAGCCCTGCGCGGCGAGGACAAGCCGCAGCGGCGCCAGTTCGACGGCGAGGAAATCGACCTCGACGCCCAGGTCGAGGCGCGCGCCGACCGCAAGAGCGGCACGGAACCTTCGCCGCGCCTGTTCATCCACCGCCGTCGCATCGAACGTTCGCTGGCCGTGATGTTCATGGTCGACATGAGCGGTTCGACCAAGGGCTGGGTCAATGATGCCGAACGCGAATCGCTGGTGCTGCTGTGCGAGGCCATCGAGGCGCTGGGCGACAGCTACGCGATCTACGGCTTTTCGGGCTGGACGCGCACGCATTGCGACATCTATCCGGTCAAGCGTTTCAGCGACCGCTACGACGCCGCCACACGCAGCCGCATCGCCGGCATCGAAGCCAAGGACTACACGCGCATGGGCGTTGCGGTGCGCCACCTGAGCGGCCTGCTGGCCCGCCAGAACACCCGCCACAAGCTGCTGGTGACGCTGTCCGACGGCCGCCCCGACGACTACGGCGACGAATACCGCGGCCGCTACGGCATCGAGGACACCCGCCGCGCCCTGCTCGAAGCGCGCGAGAAGGGCATCCGCAGCTACTGCGTCACCATCGACCGCCACGGCGCCGACTACCTGCCCCAGCTCTACGGCCCGGCGCATTATGCGGTGATCGACGACGCCAAAAAGCTGCCGCAGAAAATCGCCGAGATCTACCGCAAGCTGACCGGCTGAGCCTGCAGCCGCATTTTCGTGGGCGACGGCGGGCCGGCGCTGACGATGTGACAGTCATCGTGATCCGCCGCATTTCGGCAGAAAAAGCTAATCTTCGGCTGACCCGCCCTATAGACTCGTGATGGATACCTCTATCGACACCCCGTGGCTGGTGCGCATTCATTACCGCATGCGTGCCATATCCTTCGCCCTGACCTTCGTGGCGACCGGCCTGCATATCCAGGGCAAGGGCTACGGCCTCGCGGCCTGGGGTTTCCTGGCGCTGCTGTTCCTGGTTTACCCCCACGTCCAGTACTGGCGCGCGCGCACCGCCAGGAGCCCAGTCAAGGCCGCGCTGAGGCACTTGCTGATGGACTCGGTGCTGCTGGGCATGTTCGCTGCCGCGCTGCAGTTTTCGCTGTGGCTGAGCTTCGCGGTGGTGCTCGGGACCTTGACCAACAGCGCAGTCAACCTGGGTTGGCGCGGCATCCTGGAATCGATCCTGGGCGTACTGGGCGGGGCGCTGGCGTGGATCGGCGTCTTCGGCTTCGGCGTCTCGCTGCATACCGAGTTGTCGGCGACGATCCTGTGCATGGTGGGAGTGACCGGCTACGTCCTGGCAATCGGCAAGCTGGTATACACACGGAATATCCAGTTGCGCAACACCAAGACGCGCCTGCGCACGGTGCTGGACGGTGTCGATAGCGGCGTCGTCGCCATCTCCGAGCGAGGCATCGTCGAATCCTTCAACCGCTCGGCCGAGCGGATCTTTGGCTACCCGGCCGCGGAAGTGCTCGGCAACAACGTCAACATGCTGATGCCGGAGCCCTTCCACAGCGAGCACGACGGCTATCTCGGCAGCTACCGGCGCAGCGGCCGGCGCAGGATTATCGGCACCCGCAGGGAAGTCGTGGCGCGGCGCAAGGATGGTTCGCTGTTTCACATGGCGCTGAACGTCGACGAAACCCGGCTCAATGACAGGAAGGTGTTCATCGGCAGCGTCAGCGACATCAGTGCGCGCAAGGCAGAGGAGACCGAACTGCGCATCGCCGCCGCCGCCTTCGAGTCGCACGAAGGCATGCTGGTCACCGACGCCCGCGGCGTGATCCTGCGCGTCAATCAGGCTTTTACCAGCAGCACCGGTTACACGGCGGAAGAGGCCATCGGCCAGACACCGCGCCTGCTGAAATCGGATCGCCACGATGCGGCCTTCTACCGGGAGATGTGGCAGACCCTGCTGGCGACCGGCAGTTGGGCGGGTGAAATCTGGGATCGGCGCAAGACCGGCGAGGTGTATCCGAAATGGCTCACCATCTCGGCGGTGAAGGATGCCAGCGGCGTGGTCACCCATTATGTCGGCACGCACCAGGACATCACCGAACGCAAGCTGTCGGAACAAAGGATCGCCGAGCTGGCCTACTACGACCAATTGACCGGCCTGCCCAACCGTACGCTGCTGCTGGACCGGCTCAAGCAGGCCATTACCGCCACGGCCCGCAGCGACAGCCACGGTGCGCTGCTGTTCATCGACCTCGACAATTTCAAGACCCTCAACGACACCCTCGGCCATGACCAGGGCGACCTCCTGCTCAAGCTGGTCGCCCGGCGCCTCACGCGCTGCGTGCGTGCCGGCGACACCGTGGCACGCCTGGGCGGCGACGAATTCGTCGCCGTGCTGGCCGATATGGGCGTCGGCGACCAGGAAGCGGCCAACTGCACCGAAGCCGTGGGCGAGAAGATACTCGCCGCGCTCAACCAGAGCTACATGCTCGACACGGTCGCCTACCACAGCACGCCGAGCATCGGCGTCACGCTGTTCAAGGGCACCCGGACTTCCACCGACGATCTGCTGAAGCAGGCCGATCTGGCCATGTACAAGTCCAAGGACGCGGGGCGCAACGCGCTGCGCTTCTTCGATCCGGACATGGAAACCGCCGTGATGGACCGGGCGGCGCTGGAACGCGACCTGCGCCAGGCTGTGCGCGAGGGACATTTCCTGCTCCACTATCAGGCCCAGGTGCTCGGCGCCGACCGCGTCACCGGCGCCGAAGTCCTGGTGCGCTGGCAGCATCCGCGGCGCGGCATGGTGTCGCCGGCCGAGTTCATTCCCCTGGCGGAGGAGACCGGCCTGATCCTGCCATTGGGTCACTGGGTCATGGAAACCGCCTGCAGGCAACTCGCCGTGTGGGGCGCGCGGCCGGAGTTGAGTCACCTCAGCATCGCGGTGAATGTCAGCGCCCAGCAGTTTCGCGACCCCGGATTCGTCGCCACGGTGCTGACCATCCTGCAGCAGACTGGCGCCAATCCGAAACGCCTCAAGCTGGAGCTGACCGAAAGCATGCTGGTGGAGAACGTCGAGGACCTGATCGAAAAAATGAACGCGCTGCAAGCCCATGGCGTGGGCTTCGCGCTGGACGACTTCGGCACCGGCTATTCCTCGCTTTCCTACCTCAAACGCCTGCCGCTGGACCATCTGAAGATCGACCGGTCCTTCGTGCGCGACATCCTCACCGATGCCAACGATGCCGCGATTGCCAGAACCATCGTGGCGCTGGCGGCCAGCCTCGGCCTCGACGTGATCGCCGAGGGCGTGGAAACCCAAGAGCAGCGCGACTTCCTCGCCGCTTCAGGCTGCCACGCCTACCAGGGCTTCTTCTTCAGTCGGCCGCTGCCGGTTGAGGGCTTCGAGGCCTTGGTGCGTCCGCTGATGCCTGCCTGAAGCGCCGTAGCGCCTGCGCCTCGGTTCACACTTCCAGCCATTCCTTGCGGATGGCGGCGTTGTTCTTGAGATCGGCCGGCGTGCCTTCGAACACGATGCGGCCGTGGCCCATCAGGTAAAGGCGTTCCGAGATGTCCAGCGCGATGGCCAGCTTCTGTTCGATCAG
>JBDRPN010000039.1:0-427104 GCA_043826925.1 Pseudomonadota bacterium | reverse complement strand
GTGGCCATCAGCAGCGCCACGGGCGGCAACTACGAAGCGCTGACGACCAGCAGCACGGTCAGCACCGACGTCACCGACGACGCCGACGCCACCGTCGTGACCCTGACCGCCTCGGCCGCCTCGGTCACCGAAGGCGCAACGGCAATCGGGTATGAATTGGCCTTGAGCAACACAGCGCTCAGCGACGTAACCGTGACTCTCAGCTACAGCGGCACGGCGACAGACGGCAGCGACTTCACCGGCGTAACCACCGTGACGATTCCAGGGGGCAGCACATCGGCAAGCTTCGATATCGATACTATCGATGATGCCCTGGCCGAAGGAGCGGAGACCTTTACGATAAGCATTGCCGGACTGAGCGGTGGCGACTTTGAATCATTGGTGGCAAATCCGCTGGCGAGCAGCGTCGTGACGACGATTGAATCCAGCGACAATCCTCCCGTCAACACCGTTCCCGTCGCGCAGACTGTCGCAGAAGACACTGCCAAGGTGTTCAGCGACGCCAACGGCAACGCAATCACAGTTGCGGACGTGGATGGAGAGACGCTCACCACGACGGTCGACATTGGAAATGGCACCCTCACGGCGGTCGCTTTTGCAGGCGCCACGATTATCAACAATGGGACGGGGACCGTCACGATCAGCGGGACTGCGGCGGCAATCAACGGCGCGCTGAACGGCTTGTCCTATGCGCCCGCCGCCGACTACAACGGTCCGGCGACCCTGACCGTGACTACCAGCGATGGAACCCTCAGCGACACCGATACGGTGGCGATAACGGTAACCGCAGTCGCCGACATAGTGGCTGACAGTCTGACCACCAATGAAGACACGGCTATCGTGGCCAACGTGATCACGGGCACCAACGGCGCCAGCGCGGACAGCTTCGAAGGCACGCCGGTGCTGACCAGCGTCACCCAGGGCAGCAACGGCACGGTGAGCTTCACCGCGGCCGGTGCGGTGACCTATACGCCGAATCCGAACTACAACGGCAGCGACAGCTTCACCTACACGGTGACCAGTCCGGCCGGGGTGACCGAGACGACGACGGTGAATGTGACGGTGAATGCCGTGAATGACGCGCCGGTGGCAAACGCAGATAGCTATACCGCAACCGAGGGCGTGGCCACGGTGCTGGGCAATGTGCTAAGCAACGATACCGATGTCGAGAGCAGCCCGCTTACGGCATTCCAGTTCGCCACAGATGGTGCATCGCCGGCAAGCCTGGTCAATGGCAGCAATGCGGTCACGACGCTTCTGGGCGGTACCGTGGTGATGAATACCGACGGCAGCTTCACCTATACGGCGCCGGCGCAGATGAACAACCCGACCGCCGTTCAGGACAGCTTCGTCTACAAGGCATCGGACGGCAGCCTGAGTTCGGACTGGGTGACGGTGAATCTCGATATCACCGATTCCGTACCGATCGCAGTCGCGGATACCGACGATGTCGGCCACAACGCGACGACCTACGGCAACGTGATCACGGGTGCCGGCGGCGGGACGGATACGCTCGGTGCCGACAGCGTGGCGATCAGCAATGCCGTCTATAGCGGGACGGAAATTTCCAATACGCTGGTCGGCGACGTCAGGACGATAGTCACCGCCAACGGCACATTGACGGTCAATCAACTGTCGGGCGAATACAGCTACGAGGACACCACACCCAACGTGGTCGTTGGCGCGGCAACCAATGTCGCCGGCTGGATTGCCGCCGGGGTCGACTTGTACGGCTTCGACGGAAGCGATCCTTATACCGGCGGAGTGCCGACAAACGGCCTGAATACGGCGGTTCTGGACGGGACTGCGGCCGGCATCGTGCGCTATCGCAGCAACGGCGCCAGTGACACAGGCGTTGGTGTCGAGACCACGGCCACCACCGGTACCAACGCCCGGATCCAAAACGCCGAGGTGCTGGTGGTCGACATGAACGTGGCGAGCATGTCGGCCACGGTGACCTTCACCGCCCTTGGCACGGGTGAAACTGCCATATGGAACGCCTATGACAGTTCCGGCGCGCACATCTCCGGCGCCAGCGGCAGCATTGTTGGCACCGGAACGACCACCCCGGTGACCATCACGTCCACCACCGCCTTCCAATACCTGGTCTTCACCAGCGCGGGAGCCACCTATCTGCTGAACGGTCTCAACGCCATTCCCGAAGTCCCGGACCAGGCCTTCACCTACACCCTGACCGACGCTGACGGCTCGACCTCGTCGGCCAGCCTGACCATCAGCACCAGCGGCACCAACGCCTCACCGACGGCAGTGGCTGACACGGGTGCGGTCGACGAGGATGCCACGCTGACGGTGACCACCGTCAATGGCGTGATCCAGGGCGTGGGCACTGATACCGATGCCGACAACACGACGGCATCGCTGGTGGTCAGTGGCGTTGCCGCCGGAATCGGCGGGGTGGCCCAGGGAGTTGGCGTTGGCACCACGGTGACCGGCAGCTACGGCACGCTGACGCTGAATGGCGACGGCAGCTACAGCTACGTCGCCGATCAGACGGCGGCCGACGCGCTGGCTACCGGCGCCACCGCCAACGACGTATTCAGCTACACCGTGACGGATCCCAACGGTGCCGTGTCCAACAGCACCACGCTGACCATCACCGTCACCGGCACCAACGACGCGCCGGTGGCCAACGACGACACGCTGCTTGCCACGGAAGACACGCCGGTGATCTACACGGCAGCCCAGTTGCTGGGCAACGATACGGACGTCGATCTGGACACGCTGACCATCGCCAGCGTCACCAGCGGCAGCGGCGGCACGGCGGTGCTGAACGGCGACGGTACAGTCACCTTCACGCCCAACGCCAACTTCAACGGCACGGCAGATTTCACCTACACGGTGACCGATGGCAGCCTGACGTCCAACACGGCCACGGTCACGGTCAATGTCGCGGCCGTCAACAACGATCCGCCGCTGGCCAGCGACGATAGCTTGAGCGCCGTTCAGGAAACGGCGGTGACCTACACGGCGGCGCAACTGCTGGGCAACGACATCGACGAGCAAGGCCTCCCGCTGACCATCGCCAGCGTCACCAGCGGCACGGGCGGCACGGCGGTATTGAACGGCGACGGCACGGTGACCTTCACACCCAACAGCGGTTTCAATGGCGTTGCCGACTTCACCTACACGGCGACCAACGGTACATTGATCTCGAATGTCGCGACGGTGACGGTCAATATCGCGGCCGTGCCGGTGCTGGACCTGGATGCCGACAACAGCACCGTTGTCGGCAGTGGCTTCCTTACCTACTTCGACACCTCCATCGGCGCTCCGATCACGATCGCGGATGCCGATATCAGCGTCACCGACGCCGACAGCACCAACATCGTGAGCGCCACCATCACGCTGACCAACGCCCAGTCAGGCGACTTCCTCACGGTGGGCAGCCTGCCGCCGGGCATCACGTCCTCGATCGTCGGTAATGTCGTCACGCTGACCGGTCCGGCGTTCTACACGGATTTCCAGACCGCGATCAAGGCCGTCAGCTTCGATACCACGAGTTTCGATCTCACAACGCGGACCGTCACGGTCAAGGTCAGCGATGGCCTCAGCGACAGCAATCTCGCCACCACCACCATCAACATGGTCGGCGTGAATACGCCGCCGGTAGCCGACAACGTTACCGCCAGCGGCGCCGAGGATACCGCTGTTGCCGTGACCCTGACCGGTTCCGATCCCGACGGTACGGTCACGGGATTTGTGCTGGATTCGTTGCCGGTCAACGGCGCCCTGTATCTCGATGCCGGGCTGACCCTGCTGGCGCCCACGGGAACGACGCTGGCCGCCACGGGCGAGTCCGTCACGCTGTACTTCAAGCCGCTCGACAACTGGAGCGGCAGCACCAGCTTCACCTACACCTCCGCCGACAATCAGGGCGGCACATCGCCTGCGGCAACGGCCGGCATCACGGTCACGCCGGTTTCCGATGGCACGCCGGTCGCCAACGACGACAGCATCACGGTGGCGGCGGGCACCACGACCTTCATCGGCATCGCCTCCCTGCTGGGCAACGACTCGCTGTTCGACGAGGCGGCGATCACCAATGTCACCTCGCCCAGCGGAACCCTGACGCCGGTGTATGCCTCCGGCGTCCTTACCGGCTACGACTACACGCCGACGGGCGTGGGGTCCGACAGCTTCGTCTATACGATCACCGACAGCGACGGGCAGACCGAAACCGCGACGGTGACACTGAACGTGGTCGATGCCTCCGACGATTTCGGCACGGTGTATGAGTCGGCGCTGGCGGCCGGAACCGGCGGCGGAGCGGCGGTGGCCAGCGGCAACCTGCTCTCAGGCGGCGAACTGGGGTCGAGCATCACCGGGATTGTGTACAACGCAGTCAATTACACGCCATCCGGCGGCGTCATCACCATCGATACGGGCGTCGGCATACTTTCCGTCACCGCAGCGACCGGCGCCTACAGCTACACGCTGAACGACGTCACCACGCACGGCGCGCCGGGCTCTGGCACCGACACGGCGGTCCTGCAGGACTTCACCTACACGACCGACGTCGCCACCTCGGCGACACTGCATGTCACGATCCAGGACGACAAGCCGATCGTCAACAACCAACTGGTCGAAGTCTCCGAATCGGTGGTGCCGAAGTTCTCGCTGGTGCTGACGGTCGACGTCTCCGGCAGCATGCTGGACGACGTGCGCTCGATCGCGGCGGACGGCACGGTCACGCTCACCACGCGCATGGAAATGGCGAAAACCTCGCTGATCGCCCTGGTCGAGGAGTATTTCACCCAGTCGCCGGAGGTCGAGGTCAAGATCGTCGCCTTCCAGGCGACCGCATCGACCCTGAACGGCGGCAACTGGTACTCCACCAAGGAAGACGCGATCGCCGGCATCAACAGCCTGACCGCCAACGGCGGCACCAACTACGAGGACGCGCTGAACCTGACCAAGACCGCGCTGGATACGACCACGCTGGGCGGCGAGGAAATCGTCTATTTCATGTCGGACGGCAACCCCACCTCCGGCAACACCGTCGATCCGGTCGGCGCGACGGGTTACGACACCTACGTCAATAGCAACGGCGTCCGTTCGTTCGCCGTGGGCATCGGCACCGGCATCACCAATCTGGTACCGCTCAACGGCATCCACAATGTCGATGCCGACGGCGACGGCGTCAAGGACGATGCCATTCTGGTGCCGGACATCAACAAGCTCGACGAAGAACTGCTGGCGACCGTGCCGACCGGCTATGGCGGCAACGTGGTCGCGGGCAGCGGTATCCGGGGCGTGAGCTTCGGTGCCGACGGCGGCTACATCCAGTCGATCAGCCTGCTGCTCGACAGCGACGATCCCGATTCGGTGCCGGAACAACTGGTCACCTTCACCTTCAACCCCGCCGGCTCCGGCTCGATCAGCCATGACGCCGGGGCCTGGCTAGCGGGCTTCCCGCTGGCAGGCAGCACGCTGGCGCTCGATGCCGCCAAGGGCTTCGCCTACGGCGATCTGGTGTTCGATTTCACCACGGGCGACTACACCTATTTCACCGGGCTCGGCGCCGTCGAGGGCACCAGCTTCGACATGACCTTCGTCGCCCGCGACGCCGACGGCGATATCGCCTCGGCGGTGCAGACGGTTTCGATCGTCGATGGCCAGCCGGTGGCCCGTGCCGACACCGATACCCTGCGTGGCCTCGATACCCTGCTGGAAGGCAACGTGATCAGCGGCATCGGCACCGACGGCGGCGTATCGCTGGGCGGCACCCTGACGGCCTTTACGCCGCAGGGCAGCGGCGTCGATTCCATACGCGATGACGCCACCGTCACTTCCATCGTGTTCAAGGGCGTCATTTTCGACCTCACCACGCCGGGTAGCGGCAGCGCGGCCGGCGGCAGCTACACGATCAGCGGCGGCACGCTGACCTGGATCCACGCCAGCAACGGCAGCGAACTGGTCTTCGATCAGGGCGGCTATTACAAGTACCTGCCGCCGAGCGCCGATATTCCCCAGCCGGCCGTTTCCACCGAACTGCCGGTGGCGGCGCCGGTGCTGATGGTCTCGAATCCGGCAGTTGCCGAGAATGCCGGCTACGCGCAATTCACGGTGAGCCTGTCGTCGGCCAGCGCCACGGCTACCATCGTCGCGCTGTCGCTGCCCGGATCGTCGGGAACCGGCACCAACACGGCGATCGCCGGCACCGACTACTCGAACACGATTCAGTACTCGACGAATGGCGGAGGCAGCTGGACCACCGGCACCTCGGCCACCATCGCCGCCGGCCAGACCTCGATCCTGGCCAGGGTCGCGGTGCTGGACAACGACGGCACGACCGAGAACGTGGTGGAGAATTTCCGGCTGACCGCAACGGTCACGGCCGGCACCACCTCCAACACCGCTTCGACCGGCGTCGCGGTCATCACCGAGGACGACAGGCCCAACACGACCAGTCCGGCGGTGGCCAGCATCAGCGACGTCACCATCGACGAGGCTGCCGGCACGGCCAGCTTCAGCATCAGCCTGTCCAAATCGCCCGGCAACAATGTCAGCGTTTCCTGGACCACGGCCGACGGCTCGGCACAGGGCGGTACGGATTACACCGCGAGCAGCGGTACGGCCAACTTCACGACGGGCAACTGGGCGACGCCGCAGACCATCACGGTGCCGATTCTGAATGACGCGATATACGAGGGCACCGAGACCTTCTACGTGCAACTGACGCAGACCAGCAACGCCGCCCGCGCCATCATCGGCGATGCCTACGGCACTGCGACGATCACCGACAACGAGACCGCCGGCGTCGATCCCAATCCGCCATCGGTGGTGACCTTGACCGCGGACCCGGCGGGCAGCGGCATCACGGTGCAGGGCATGGCCCGCGACAGCACGGTGATCGGCTCCGCGGCGGTCAACTTCGATGGCGCCAATGGCGTCGGCGTCACCGGCAACAGCTACACGCTGATGGACAACCTCGAAACCGTGGTGTTCGACTTCGACCGCGCAACCTATGCCCACGGCGTCGAGCAGATGCGCTTCCAGATGTATTCCGCGGACACCAGCGGCTATGCGATTTCGATGACCTTCACCTTCTACGACATCGACGGCCAGGAAATCGGCCAGAAGGCGGTGGGCGGCATCAACAACGCGACCACCTGGTTCACCATGCCGCAGGAATACGCCAACATCGGCCGGGTGACTGCCCTGGTCGGCGACGACACTTACTACGCGACGCCGCGCGCGACGATCCGGGCCATGGAGTTCGTGCCGAGCACAGTCGATCTGGCGGCACCGGCGATCCCCGTCGAGGAGATCCAATACACCCTGACCGACACCGACGGCGACAGCTCGACCGCCACCCTGTCGCTCGGCCTGATCACCAACCGTTACGCGGGCACCGATGCGGTGAACGACAGCATCACCGGCTCGAATGCCAACGACCAGATCTCGGGCGGCGGCGGCGACGATGTGCTGGATGGCGCGCTCGGCAATGACATCCTGCTCGGCGGTGACGGTGACGACCTGCTGTACGGCGGCGCCGACCGCGACGTCCTTGCCGGCGGCGCCGGAACGGACACGCTGCATGGCGGCGCCGACAACGACGTGCTGCGCGGCGACGACGGCGCCGACATACTCAATGGCGACGCCGGCGACGATCGGCTCGAAGGCGGTGCCGGCGACGATGTCCTGTCGGGCGGCACGGGCGCCGATACCCTCTCCGGCGGGGCCGGCGACGACACCCTCTCCGGCGGACTGGGCGATCTGGTATCCGACACCTTCGAATGGACCCTGGCGGACGCCGGTGCCAAGGGCGCGCCGACGGTGGATACGATCACCGACTTCGATGCCGCGGCGGCGCCTTCCGGCGGCGATGTGCTGGACTTGCGCGATCTGCTGTCGGGCGAGAACCAGGGCGCCGACATCGGCAACCTGGCCAGCTTCCTGCACTTCGAGAAGAGCGGCAGCGACACCATGGTGCACATCAGCTCCAGCGGCGGCTTTGGCAGCGGCTACACGCCGGCGGCCGAGGACCAGACGGTGATCCTGCAGGACGTCGATCTGTACGCCTTCGTCGGCAGCAATGCCACCGACCAGCAGATCATTCAGGACCTGCTGACCAAGGGCAAGCTGATCACCGACTGACGCCCGGAACACGCCGGCGCCGACTCGCAGGAGTTGGCGCTGGCGACACGGCGCTCAGAGCTTGCGAATAAATCTACTGCGCGTGCCGGATCGGGGCTTGGGCGGTGCTCGCTATCCTCATGTACAACGACGTACATTCCGGTAGCTGCGCTCCGGCCGCACCCCGCTGCGGCCCGCTCGCTACGATTTCTTCACAAACTCTCAGTGCAGCAGACGCGGCGCTGACTGCAGGGGTTCGCCGACAGCGCCGGCGCCGGCCGTCACGTCGAGGCTGAGGTTCCACTCCGCGACGACGACGGCTTGCTGCAGCAGGCGCGCGAGCACATGCACCAGCCTTTCGTCGAGATCGAGGTTGATGCCCTGGCCCTGCTGCGGCAGCAGCGTCAGGGTCTGGGTGCTGCCCTGCAGGGGTTTGACCGTGATGCGGGCAAGCAGAACCGGTTCGTCGCCCAGCGGAAACAGCGACCCTTCCTTGTACTGGCTGGCGAAATCGGCCTTGCCGACGGCTTCTCCGTGCGCCAGCTCCGCCAGGGTGTTGCGCGTCAGCGGATCGCTGGTCTTCAGCGCGCTGAAGTCGTCGGCCATTTTCATCAGGATCGGCCACAGCAGGGCAAGGTAGCGGCGGGTAAGCCAGAAGCGGTATTCGGCGTCATCGTTGCTGCGGATGCGCAGCAACATCCTGTCCTGTCCCGAGTCGTAGCTGGCGCTGAACTGTTCGAGTTGCGGTGGTTTGCTCATGATCCCTGCCTGCCGTCGCTGACCCTCACCCCCGGGCCGGTTGCACCATCGAATCCTACCGCACCGAGCACGGCGAATTCCGCTTCGCTGGCCACGCCTTCGGCGATCACCAGCAGGCCGATATTGTGCGCGATGGAACTGACGCCCTTGAGAAAGGCCTGGTTGCCCGGGTTGCTGTCGAGACGCCGGGTAAAGCTGGCATCGACCTTGATGTAATTCAGACCCAGGTCATGCAGCTGTCCGATCTGGCTGAACTGTCGTCCGAAGTGCTCGACGCCGACCTGGCAGCGATGGCTGCGGAGCAGTGCGCAGAGACTGCGGAAGGCTTCGACATGCTTGAGCACACCGGTTTCGGCAACCTCGATCCAGAGCCGGCCGGCGGCCTTTTCATGCTTGTGCAGCAGGATGCCGAGCCGGTGCCGGAAGTCGGCGGTCGCCATCGAACTGGCGGACAGGTTGATCGCCAGGCCGCCGAGCGCCGGGTGCTGCTCCAGCGTCGCCAGCCCCAGGGCCAGAGCGGCAAGATCGAGTTCCGCGGTGCGGCCGAGCCGTTCGGCGACCGGCAGGAAGCGCCCGGCCGGCAGCCATTCCGCGTCCGCATCGAGCTTCAGCCGCAAGGGACACTCGTCGTGCAGCAGGCGGCCCTGCATATCCACCACCGGAAACGAAACCAGGCGCAGCCAGTCGCGCTGCAGCGCCCGCGTGATGATCAGCGACCACTCGTCGGCACTGCGCGGCACGTCCTCGTCGGCCTCGATCGCCGCTTCGCGCACGCCATTGACCCCGTCGGCCTCGGCGCCGATCAGCGCCGCATCGACCTGCGACAGCAGCAGGCGCAGTTCAGTGCCGCGGCGGAACGCACCCATGCCGATGTAGGCCGAAGCGCTGCCATCGACGAAGGCTTCCATGGCGACGATCAGCGACCGCAGCAGCGCCTCGGCGACCTCGCGCCCGGCCTTCTGGTCCGGCAGCAGCAGAGCGAAGTCGGCACCGTTCATGCGTGCGGCCAGGCCCTCCGGATTCGCCGTGGCGCCAGCGCCAACTTTCTCGGCCACGCGCCGCAGCAGCTCGTCGGTGGCCTCGCGCCCCAGCCGCTTGTTGAGGCCCATCAGGTCGGCGACGCGGATCAGGAACAGGGTGCCGCCGGTGGAGTCTTCTCCCTCCAGCGACGAGCGCAGCTGGGAGATGAAGAACTCGCGATTGATGAGGCCGGTCAGGGGGTCGAAATTCGCTTCGCGGCGCACGGTTTCCAGCCGCGCCGCTTCTTCCTCGAACATCGTCTTGAGCCTGGCCACGGTCGCGTTCATGGCGCTGGCGAGCTGCCGCAGCTCGGGAACGGCGGGTTCCGGGATGGTGATGAAACGGCGGTTGGTGATCGCCTCGGCCTGGTCGATCACCGCCTGCAGGGGCCGCCGCAAACGGCGCAGGATCAGGCTGCCCAGATAGCCGCCGATGAAACTGGCGAGCGCCAGCGCCGCGACCATTTCGCGGGTGCTGGTCCATAGCGCCTCATACGCAAAGCGGCTGTGGCTGACCAGGGTCACCGTGCCGAACTGGGTCCAGCCGCTGGTAATCTGCGCTTCGCCCGGATTGGACTCGATCGGCAGGCGCTGCACGAACCACTCGGGCGCGCCCGCGTCGCCGCCCGCCGCCACGCGTTCGATCATCAGCTTGCGCTGCGGGTCGTGGATGCGGATCGATTCGTAATGGCCGCTGTCGAACAGCGCCGCAACGGCCAGTTCGACCGTCACCGGGTCCGGGTTCTGCTGGCTCAGCGAAAGCGCCAGGGCCGATGCGTTGTCGGCGTTCTTGATGCTCAGCTGCTGCTCCAGATAGGCGCGCGCCGAGAGCAGCGAGGCAAACAGGCTGCCGGCCAGCGCCAGCAGCATGCTGAGGATGATGGCGAGCCATAGTTGGCGATACATCGACATGACGGTTCCCCCTTAACTTTCTGCGTTCTGCATGGTCAATCGAATCCTTCGTTGCGGGCTCTTTGCAGCAGGTCCTGCCAGCGCGACAGCTGGCCGGTGCCGCCGGCGCCCTTGGCGGCGTTGCCGGCAACGCCGCTCCAGATCGCCTCGCTGTTGAAACTGAATATCGGCTGCAGATCCTTGCGCTGCGAGGCCGGCCTGATCTCCGGCACCAGGTTGTCCAGCACCAGCGGTTCGGCGTTGGGCGTCGGGTAATAGGCCAGCACCATGTGCGCCTGCAGATAGGGACCGGCGGGGCCTTCCAGCCGCGCCTTGACATAGACCAGGCGCAGCTTGGCCACGGGCACCCCGGCATCCTTGAGCGAGTAGTACTTGATGATCGAAAAGTCTTCGCAGTCGCCGCGGCCCTGGCCGATGGTTTCCAGCGGCGTGGCCCAGTAGTCGCTCTGATTCCAGATTGACAGGTCGTCCTCGAAACTGATGTTGCGATTGATGAAATCGTTGACCCTGACCAGCTTGTCCTTCTCCGGCATGGAGCGGGACCGGGTGTCGGCCAGGGTCTGTTGCCAGTCGCGCAGGAACGCAACCCGGGCCGGACCGAAGCGTTCGTCGAGCAGTCGCAGCAGGCGATCGAAGTCGTAGGCATGCACCGCGGAGACCGCCAGGACCAGCAACAGGCAGCGCCAGACGTAGTGGAATCGTGACACAGAGCGGAAATGGGCGGCTTTGCAGGCTATGATCGTGGCGGTGCGAGATAGATGACAACGAATATAATCGCACGTCTTCAATCAAAAATTGGATTGTGATCATCCGGATGGGAGTTTCGCGGCAGATATTGCTGTTAGGAATCGCTTTGCTTTTCCTGCGCGGTGGCGCAGCGCAGGCGGCCGCCCATATGACCCTGCAGGAGGTGGCGCAGAAGGTCGTGCTCAACAATCCCGAGGTATTGTCGAAGTGGCATACCTTCAAGTCGGCTGTCGGCGACGTCGATGTGGCGCGTGCCGGTTTCTATCCCAAGCTCGATTACACCACCGGGGTGGGCAAGGAGACGCTGCGCCAGCCGGGTGCCGTCGATCGCGAATACAGCCGCAACGGCTATACGCTGACGCTGAACCAGATGCTGTACGACGGCTTCGCCACGGCCAGCGACGTCAAGCGCCTGGACAAGGCGCGCCTGACACGCTATTTCGAACTGCTCGATGCCGCGGAACTCGCTGCGCTGGAGGCGGGCCGCGCCTACTACGACGTCATGCGTTATCGCCTGCTGATGTACCTGGCCGAGAACAACTACATCGAGCACCGCGCCAGCTATGAGCAACTGCTGCGCCGTGCGCAGGCGGGAGCCGGGCGGCGGGTCGATGTGGAACACGCCGCGAGCCGCCTGGCCCTGGCCGAATTGAACCTGAATACCGAGGCCGCCAATCTGCACGACGTGATGGCGCGTTTCCTGCGCATGGTCGGCGAGCCGCCGCCGCCCGTGCTGTTCGGCCCGGCCGGCCTCGCCGCCGATTACCCGGTCAGCGAGCCGGAGGCCTTGCGTCTGGCTTTCCGCCAGAATCCGGCGCTGCGCGCCGCAGTGGAAAATGTCGAAGCCGCGCAGCACGACATCGAATTGCGCCGCGCCGCGTTTCACCCCAAGCTCGATCTGCGCATGCGCAACGAGAACATCGGCAACTATCAGGGCGTGACCGGAACGCGCCAGAACAACGTCGCCGAAGTGATTCTCAGCTACAACCTGTTCAACGGCGGCGCCGACATGGCGCGCCAGCGCATCTATGCCGAACGCAAGAGCCTGGCGCTGGACCTGCGCGAAAAATCCTGCCGCGACCTGCGCCAGACCCTGTCGATCGCCTACAACGACGTGGTGCGCCTGAAAGCCCAGCTGTCCAATCTCGACCTGCAGGTCAGTTCGATCGAAAAGACGCGGGACGCCTACAAGGACCAGTTCAATATCGGGCAGCGCTCGCTGCTCGACTTGCTCGACACCGAGAACGAACTGCTCAACGCGCGCCGCACCGCCGTCAATGCCGACATGGATCTGGCGCTGGCCTATCTGCGCACCCAGGCTGGAATCGGGCGCCTGCTCGAATTTCTCGGTTTGAAGCGGATCGACGAGCAGGACAAGCCGGACCCCAACGAGCTGGCGACCATCGTCGAATCCGAGATATGTCCGCCGCAGGCGCCGGGAAGCTATCTGGTCGATCTCGAAGCCCTCACGGCAAGAGCGCTGGCACAGATGGAGACATCCCGGCCAGGCGCCACCGCCCCGGCGACCTCGCTGCCCGGCCCGTCGAGCTCGGCTCCGACACTTGCCCCTGCATCTTCCGCGGCGCTTGCGCCGACATCACCCACCCCGGCGCTGTCGGCTGCCGTCAAACTGCCGACGCCACCTGTTCTGCTACCGTCTGCGCCCATCGCCGGCGTGGCAACTGCGCCGGCCACCCCAGAGATGCCACCCCTGGCACTGGCTGTCGCCGACAGGTTGCCCGGCACGGCACCCGCGCAGTCCCGGCCGGCGCAGCGCAAGCTGCCTGCCGAGCGGGTGAAGGCCTGGGCTGCCGCCTGGTCTGCCCAGGCCTTTGCGGCCTATGCGGAGTTCTATGCACCTTCGTTCGTCCCGGCCGACGGATCGAGCCGCGACAGTTGGGCAAAGCAAAGGCAGCAGCGCTTGTCCCGGCCGGCCCGGGTCGCGGTCGAGATCAGCAACGTCCGACTGAAGCAAGTGGCAAACGACGTCGCGATTGCCGAATTCGAGCAGCACTACCGTTCCGACAGTTACAGCGACAGAACCCGCAAGGTGCTGAAGTGGGTCAGGCTGGGCGGGCAATGGCTGATCCAGCAGGAAACCGCGCGCCCGTTGGCGGCGAGTGTCCCGAATCGGCGAAAGGCGAAACAATGAAAGCCTGGGGAAGGCTGCTCTGCGGCGTCTGCGCGCTGCTGTTTGCGGTGCCCGCGCTGGCACAGGGCGTGACCCGCCCCAGCCTGGAAAAGATCCGCGAATACGGCGCCATCTACGTCGGCCATCGCGAAGCCTCGATTCCGTTTTCCTACATGGTGGGCGGCGAGGCGGTCGGCTACTCGATGGATCTGTGCGACCGGATCGTCGAGGCGGTCAGGACCCGGCTGGGCGACCCGGCCCTGAAGGTGGTGCGGGTGCCGGTCACCAGTTCCTCGCGCCTGCTGATGCTGATGACCGGGGTCATCGATCTCGAATGCGGCTCGACGACCAATACCCGGATACGCCAGCAGTCGGTGGCGTTCGGCCTCACCAGCTTCGTGTCCGGCGTCAAGGCCCTGACGCGCCGAGATGCCGGCATCGAGCGCATCATCGACCTGAACGGCAAGGTGGTGGTGACTACGGCCGGAACCACCACCGAGCGCGTCGTCAGGACTGTGATGGCCAAGCGCAATGCGTCGGTGCGCGCCAAGTCCGCCAAGACGCATCCGGAATCCCTGTCCATGGTGCTGTCGCGCCAGGCCGATGCCTTCGTGCTCGACGATGCGCTGCTGGCCGGCCTGCTGGCGGTGTCGCCGGACGCGGCCAGGCTGAAGCTGCTGGAGGAGAACTTCGGTTTCGAACCCTACGGCATCGTCTTGCGCAAGGACGACCCGGAATTCAAGCAACTGGTGGATGACACCCTGCGGGCAATGATGAAAAGCGGCGAAGTGGAAAAGCTCTATGCCAAATGGTTCCTGTCGCCGATCCCGCCGAACCAGGTCAATCTGCAGATTCCCATGAGCAACATGCTGCGGGAATTGCTGGCGAACCCCAACGACACCGGCATCTGAGGTTTCCACGGCGCCGTCCCGCCATCGCCAACTTTCAGGCCTTACTCAAGCACTGTAGGGCCGGCTTCAGCCGGCCATGGCGGACTGAAGTCCGCCCTACAAGCGGAACTATTATTTCGCAAGCGCCACACTAGCTCCATCCGCCCTTGCGCGTTTCCTCGAACTTCTCGCGGTCGCGGCTGAACAGTTCCTCCAGCTCCTGGCGGCCGGCCCTGGTCACGGTCAGCATGCGGTTCTCGTCGTGGAAATGCGGGATCAGGCTTTCCATGGTGGCGACGTTGTGGCGGCGGAAGGTGTCGGCCATTTCGCGCGCGCGGTAGGGGTCGACACCCAGCGCTTCGAGCACCTGGCGGCCGGTCTTCAGCGCGGCTTCGAAGGTTTCGCGCTCGATCACCTTGACCTGGCGCGCGCGCAGTTCGACGTAGTGGCGGACGTTGCGGGCGCGGGCGACGATCTTCAGTTGCGGAAAATGCGCGCGCACCAGGTCGACCAGGGCCAGGCTGTCGTCGACGTCGTCGATCGCGACGACCAGCAGCCGGGCCTTGCCGGCGTCGGCGGCGGTGAGCAGGTCGAGCCGCGTCGCATCGCCGTAAAAAACCTTGTAGCCGAACTTGCGCAACATCTCGATCTGGTCGGGGTCGTGGTCGAGCACCACCGCCCTCATGCCATTGGCAAACAGCAGGCGGCCGACGATCTGGCCGAAGCGGCCGAAGCCGGCAATCAGCACGGCGCCGTCGGCGGCTTCGTCGATGGTGTCGGCCTGCTGCTGCTGTCGCGACGCGGCGCGATCGGCCAGGCGATCATGGATCACCAGCAACAGCGGCGTGCAGGCCATCGACAGCGCCACGGCGATGGTCAGCAGGCCGCCGCTTTCGCGATCGAGCAGGCGGGCGCTCTGCGCCGCGGCAAACACCACGAAGGCGAACTCGCCGCCTTGCGCCAGCAGCAGGGCGAACAGGCCGCACTGGCGCGGCGTGATGCCGATGACGCGCGCCAGCAGCCACAGCGCGGCAGTCTTGAGCGCGAGGAAGCCGCCCAGCAGCAAGGCGACCGTGCCGGGCCGGGCCAGCAGCAGGCCGAAGTCGATCGCCATGCCCACCGAAATGAAGAACAGGCCGAGCAGCAGGCCCTTGAACGGCTCGATGTCGGTTTCCAGGGCATGGCGGTATTCCGAACTTGCCAGCAACACGCCGGCAAGGAAGGCGCCGAGCGCCATCGACAGGCCGACCAGCGACATCAATTGCGAAATGCCCAGCACCAGCAAGAGGGCGAAGGCGGTGAACACCTCGCGCGTATCGGCCGCCGCGATCAACCGCAGCGCGGGCCGAGTGAGATAACGCCCGACCACGATGATGCCGGCGATGGCGGCGCCAGCCTTCAGCGCGTCGAGACCGGGCGTGGTGGTCGCCGCGGCATGCGTGGCGAGCAGCGGGATCGCGGCCAGCAGGGGAATCGCCGCGATGTCCTGGAACAGCAGGATGGCAAAGGCGCTGCGCCCCGTCGGCGCCGGCAGCAGATTGCGTTCGCCCATGGTCTGCACCGCGATGGCGGTCGAGGACAGCGACAGGGCCAGCCCGGCGATGATCGCCAGCTTCCAGTCGAAGCCGAAAGCGGCGCCGGCCAGTGCCAGCAGCGCGGCACAGGCCGCCATCTGCAGGCTGCCGTTGACGAAGACCTCGCGGCGCATGGCCCACAGACGCTTCGAGTCGAGTTCGAGGCCGATCAGGAACAGCATCAGCACCACGCCGAACTCGGAAAAATGCATGATCGATTCGACGTCGCTGACGAAGGCCAGGCCCCAGGGACCGATCAGCGTGCCGGCAATCAGGTAGCCGAGCACCGAGCCGAGCCCGAAGCGCCTGGCCAGCGGCACGCAGAGTACCGCCGCGGCGAGATAGATCAAGGCATCGCGCATCATGTCGGCGGCCCTGTGGTGCCGATGGTGCCGCTGGTGCCGATGGTGCCGTTGGTGCCGGCATTCCCGGCAAGCCAGGCCTCCAGCCGCCCGCGCAAGTGCCCGGCATGGACCGCCAGTTGCTGTTCCCCGATATCGTTGGCGCCGTGCAGGATGCAGGGTGCGAGCCAGTTCATGCCGCAGAAACGCGCGGTCTCCTCCAGCGGCGGCATGAAGTCGGCGAAGGGGCGTTGATGGATGCCCGCCGCGGAATACGCTTGCGGCGTGCCGCCGGTGGTGGCGACCCAGAGGCAATCCTTGCCGCGCAAGGCCGCGGCGCCATCGCCGTAGGCCCAGCCATGACTCAGGACCTGGTCGAACCAGTGCTTGAGCAGCGCGGGCGCGCTGTACCAGAACACCGGATGCATCCAGACAATCAACTGCGCCCGGCCCAGCGCCGCCTGCTCGGCGACGACATCGATGTCGAAATCCGGATAGCGCTCGTACAGCGAGCACAGCTCGATCTCCGGCAGGTCGCGCAGCGCAGCCAGCAGCGCCTTGTTGGCCCGCGACTGTGAGGGATAGGGATGGGCAAGGACCAGGTAGATCATCGCGCTCAAGATACACCAGGAGGCCCGTCGAACCGAAGACCGGATAGTCGGTATGGATAATGTCAGGGAGGCCGGCCGCCTCCGGTCCTGCCCTGGTCAGGCGACGTTCATGCCGGAGCGGCGGGCAGTTCCATCCTGAGCGTCACCCGCGCTTCGAGTCCGCCGCCCGCCAGGTTGCGCAGGGTCAGTTCCGCGTCCAGGGCCCGGGCGAGTTGTCGGGCGATGGCAAGACCCAGACCGGTACCGCCGGTTTCGCGGTTGCGGGACGATTCCAGCCGGTAAAAGGGCTCGAAGACTTTGTCCAGTTCCGCCTCGGGAATGCCCGGTCCGCGGTCGCGCACGGCGATGGCGGGCAAGCTGTCCGCACTGTCCAGCACCAGCTCGGCGCTGACGCCGAACTTGAGCGCGTTATCCACCAGATTGCCCAGCAGCCGGCGCAGGGTGCGCGGCCGCGTGCGCACCCGGCGGCCGCTCAGGCCAAGCAGGCTGACCGGCTGGCCGGCATCGGTGTAATCGGCGACCAGGCTGGCCGCAAGGGCGTCGAGGTCGGTAAGGATCGCCGCTTCCTGCGGCGCAGCGTTACTGCCGGCATAGGCCAGCCCTTCTTCCACCAGCGCCTGCATGGCCGCAAGATCGGCCAGCATCTTGTCGCGCAGCGTCTCGTCGTCCATCAGTTCCGCACGCAGGCGCAGGCGCGTGAGCGGCGTTTGCAGATCGTGGCTGACGGCGGCGAGGATGCGCGTGCGTTCGGCAAACAGGCCGCGCAGGCGCGTCTGCATCCAGTTGAAGGCAACCGCGGCGCGGCGCACTTCCACCGGCCCTTCTTCGGCCAGGGGCGGCCGCTCCAGATCCTCGCCCAGCGCTTCCGCGGCCTGTGCCAGGCGCGACAAGGGCCGCGTGGCGATGCGCACCGCGAGCAAGGTGACGAGGATGACGCCCACCACCAGCGCCGCCATTGCCGCCAGGGTGCGCGCCGGCGGCGTGGTCGGCAGCGGCGCCGTAGCCTCGACCAGGAAGGGGCTGCCGTCCGCCAGCCGCGTGCCGAGGTACAGCGCGGGATGGCGATGGAGGCGACGGTGAGCCTGGTCGCCGGCCAATGCCGCGCGCATTTCCAGCGGCCTGCCGGCCAATCCCTCGCGCAGCCGGAGCCAGGCCGGATGCGCGAAATCCTCGCCAAGCGGCTTGCCCTCCGGCAGCGGGGCCAGCACGAAGCGGTAGTGCGAACGCTCCAGGCGCTTCAGCGCGGCCGTTCGCTCGCCCACCGGCAGCTTGTCCATCAGCGCAACGACGGTGACCACGTCCTGCGCCATGTGCTCGAACATCGTGTTGCGCGCGGCACGGCCGCGCTCGCCCTGATAGATCCACGAACTCACGGCGAGGACCACGGCGAGGCCGAGCAGCCAGATAAGCGTCAGGCGCCCGAAGAGGCTGCGCGGATGGCGGCAGCGGGCTTCGCGTTGCGCGCAGTGCCGGCCCCGCCAGTCCCGGCGACTCATGGGACAACCCTCCCCCCGGCCCCCTGCCCAAGGCAGGGGGTGACGGAGGTTCGCCGCTGCGCGGCTCCATGGCTTGGCTGCGCCGCCCTTGGGGCGGCCCTGCGGGCGGCGCTCATGCATCGCCTCCGGTCGCAAGCTCGGTGACGGCGGCGGCCAGCACATAGCCTTCGCCGCGCTGGGTCTTGATGATGCGCGGCTCGCGGGCGTCTTCGCGCAGACGCTGGCGCAGCCGGCTGACCAGAAGATCGATCGAGCGATCGAAGGGCTCCGCCTCCCGCCCCTGGGTAAGCTCCAGCAACTGGTCGCGATTCAGCACCCGCTGCGGATGGGCGAGGAAGACGGTCAGCAGGCGATATTCCGCGCCGGACAGCGAGACGGCCACGCCGTCGGCATCGAGCAGATGGCGCGCGGCGGTATCCAGGCGCCAGCCGGCGAACCCCAGTTGTCGCGCCCGCGGCGCCGCACTCTCGCCCAGGTTGTGCGGCAGGGCCCGGCTGCGGCGCAGGATGGCGCCGATGCGGGCGAGCAACTCGCGCGGCACGAAAGGCTTGGTCAGGTAGTCGTCGGCGCCCATCTCCAGGCCGAGGATGCGATCCATGTCCTCGCGCCGGGCGGTGAGCATCAGCACCGGCAGGTTGGCGTAAGCCGGCGTCGCGCGCAGATTGCGGCACAGCGTGAGACCGTCTTCGCCGGGCAGCATCAGGTCGAGCACCACCAGGTCGAAGCGGCCCTTCTCCAGCGCCGCCCGCATCTGCCGGCCGTCGGCCACCACGGTACAGCGCAAGCCCTGTTTCTCGAGGTATTCGGCGAGCAGATTGCGAATCTCGCGGTCATCATCGACGACGAGGATGTGGTCGGGGGCGTCGGCTAGGGATGGCATGGGGCGTGTCTGGCTGAACAACATTCGGTTGACGGCTGTCTTATACCCGTGGCGGCGAACCGGTTTGTATCCCAGTGTATCCGCAGCCGGGTGCGATACGCGAGCTTGCCGAAAGGCGGGCCGGCGGACACACGCCGCATACAAAGCATCGCTTTAATGCAGCCATCCGACGCGGTCGGAACGGCGAGCCCCGGTCGGGGCGTGCCGAGCGCTTCGAGCAAGGAGAACACAATGAACCGGAAACTGAAAATTGCCCTGGCGGGTGTTGGACTGGTGGCGGCGACAGGCATAGGCGCCGGCCTGGTGATGGCGGGCAGCGGCGCTTGCGAGCATGGGCCGCACATGATGCGCGGCGCCTGGGGCGGCGATTTCAAGGCCATGGCCGAGCGTCGCCTGGAACGTCTGCACGCCGATCTGAAGCTGCGCAGCGAGCAGGAGGCGGCCTGGAGCGAATTCAGCCAGACCGTGAGCAGCCAGGCGCTGCGTATGGGTGAAAAGGCCAGGACCTGGCGCGATGCCGCCGCGACCGCCGCGACCGCAAGCGCGATCGAGCGTCTGGAGCGGGTGCAGCAGGGTGTCGATGACGGACGCCTGGCCCTGGAGCAACTCACGGCGGCGACGAAGCGCTTCTACGCCACGCTGGACAAGGAGCAACAGGCCCGCTTCGATGAATCGACCAGGCGCTTCCCGGGCGGCCACCGCGGCTGGAGCGGCGACCCCGGACGCGGCGCCTGAGACGGGACAAGGAGAACATCATGCGCTTCCGTATTGTTCCCGTCGCCCTGATCGTCCTCGGTGTCACGCTGCTGCTGGGCAACCTCGGTGTCGTACCCAAAGAGGATATCCGCCAGTTCGTCCACACCTGGTGGCCCCTGCTGCTGATCGGTTTCGGCAGCGTCATGCTGCTCTTGCCGCGCGGCGCCTGCCGACACCGGCATTGCGGGCCGCGGAGCGAGGAGCCGCCAGTCGAGGCCGGCCCGGTCCAGCCGCCACGGACAAGCCAATGACATCCGCCACCCTCCCTGCCGACGCGCTGCTCGATGCCGAAACCGGCGCGCGGCCGCCCGGCCGCCATCACCTCCCGGCCGCCCCGCTGCCGCCCCTGCGCTTTGTCCTGATCGCAAGCAGCCTGGTCGGCCTGCTGCACGCCTACATCGGCCTGCGCCTGCTGCCGGCGCTCGATGCGGGCGGCGCGGGAACAGCCATCGGCGTCGTCCTGCTGGCCCTGTGCACCCTGCTGATTCCCGTTGGACTGTTGGCGCGCGCATTGCAGGGGCGAATGAAGCAGGGGCTGGCCAGCGCGCTGACCTGGGCGGGTTTGATCGCCGGCGGCTTTGCCTCCTCGCTGCTGGTGCTGACCGTCATCCGCGATCTGCTGCTGCTGCCCGCCATGGCCGTGCTGCCCGGCGCGACATTGCTGGCCGCCGCCCGCTACTCGGCCTGGGGCGTTCCCTTGCTCGCCCTGGGCTTTACCGCCATCGGTCTGTTCAATGCCCGACGGCGCCCCCAGGTGGTGGAGGTCGACGTTCCGCTGCGCGATCTGCCGGCTGCACTGCACGGCTTCACCATCACGCAGATCAGCGACATCCACGTCGGGCCGACCATCAAGCGCGCCTTTCTCGAACGCATCGTCGATCAGGTCAACGGCCTGGAGAGCGATCTTGTCGCCATCACCGGCGACCTGGTCGACGGCAGCGTGCCCGAGCTTGCCCGCCACGTCGAACCGCTGGCACGTCTGCAGGCCAGGCACGGCAGCTTTTTCGTCACCGGCAACCACGAGTACTACTCGGGTGCGGCGGCATGGGTGGGCGAACTGCGGCGCCTCGGATTGGTCGTCCTGCAAAATCAACATGTGGTGCTGCAGCACCAGGGCAGCGCCTTGGTCCTGGCGGGGGTAACGGATTACAGCGCCCACCATTTCGATGAGCGGCAGCGCAGCGATCCGCAGGCTGCGCTTGTCGGTGCGCCGCAAAATGCCGTACCGAAAATCCTGCTCGCACATCAGCCCAGGTCGGCTGCCGCGGCGCAGGCGGCGGGCTTCCATCTTCAGCTTTCCGGCCACACGCACGGCGGACAGTTCCTGCCCTGGAACTTCTTCGTGCGACTGCAGCAACCCTTCACCGCCGGCCTGCATCGCCTGCAAGACCTATGGGTCTATACGAGCCGCGGTACCGGTTACTGGGGGCCTCCCAAGCGCCTCGGCGCTCCCGCCGAAATTACGCGCCTGCGCCTGTTGCCGGCCGATGATTGAGCGGTTGGCGCGGCTGCAGTCCTTCGCGCGATAAGGTCAAACGGAAGCAGGGAAGCGCGGTGGCACGATCCGCGGTCTGCGACTTTTGGTCGGCCTGAGCGGGTAATGGCTCGGTTTGGATGAACTGCCGCTTGGTGCCGCTTGGTGCCCTTTGGCGCCTGATGACCGGGGCATGAGTTAGGGCAGCTTACTGATCACGCACCCGCCCTTCACCATGGCTTTCCGTCCATCGGCACCTTCGATACTGAAATACCTGCTGCGGAGCGTGAGTGTTCGAGCTACCTCCCCACAGGAAGCCACGCTATATTTCCGTCATCCGGAATCTTGGCGCCAAAATGGCGACAGTGATACACTGAGCGCTCAAGCAATTGTTGGAGGTGAAAAATGGGAACCGCCATTGCCAAGCAAGATCGCATCGGTGCTCGTGTGCCCCACGAGGTTTATGAAACCTTGTGCCGTGCCGCCGAACTAACGGGCGCCACGGTCAATCAGTTTCTGGTGCAAGCTGCGCTGAAAGAGGCACATGACGTCATCGAGCGGCAAGAAGTCATCCGCCTCTCGCCGCGCGACTGGAACTGGTTGCTCGACCTGATGGAAAGCCCGCCTAAGCCGAATGCCAAGCTGAAGGCCGCCCTGAAGCGTTACCAGAAGGCCAAGCGAGATGATGCAGGTACGGGCTTTAGCTGGGGATCATGACCGGCAGGGATTCGACTGCGGCCGCCAGGAGCTGAATGACTGGCTGTGGCAGGTCGCCCGTCAACATCAGGACAAGGGGCTGTCGAAGACCTTCGTTGCCGTTCGCGAGGAGTTGCCCACCCGCATCTGCGGCTATTACGCGCTGACGCTGGCAGAACTCGAGAACCGGCACCTGCCGGAAGCCTGGCGCAAGAAGCTGCCGCGTCGCATCCCCGGCGTGCGTTTGGGCCGGTTGGCTGTCGATAGGCGGTATCAAGGCAAGGGGCTGGGCGAACTGCTACTGGTCGATGCCCTGACACGGGCGCAGCGCATCTACGCCGAGGCAGGCGGGATCGGCTTGTTCGTCGATGCGCTGGATGAGCAGGCGGCAGGGTATTACCGGAGCTTCGGCTTTGAGGCTGCGCCGGATAACCCGCTGCTGTTGTTCCTGTCGGCAAGAGTCGCAGAGTAAGTGAGCGGCAGGCTTGCCCTCGCAGAACAGGAATCGGGAGATTTGGTCTGATGATTCTTAACGTGAAATACATCGCCAAGCGCGCCGTGTCTGGTTCGAGCGCAGCGAGCTGATCAGTAGCCTCCCCGTGAGGGGAGGATGGGAGGGGCGGGCCCATTTGCCAGCTTGGGGCCCATCGACGGTGCGAGATTTCATGATGCGGGGTGGCTTACCGAAGCCATGAGCGTTAGTGAAGACTCAAGGGTCAAAATCCCCCGCGTTCTGCACATGGCGCGCGAGCTGCTGGTCAGGAGCGTGGCGGAGGGCGTGGAAACGCAGAGGGACTGGGATGGCTTGAAGGTCGTGGGATGTGACACGGTGCAAGGCTACTTCGTCGCCCGGCCGATGGACGAGGCGGCTTTTCACAGCTTCGTGGCGGACTTCGTGCCGCTCTGAGATGGCTTGGTGCGTCGGCGCAGGGCACGGCCGCGTCGCGCCGTAGCGCCAGCGCCAACTCCTGCGGCGGGGCGCCGGACACCCCTATCGCTTGGGTGCCTGCTGCGGCTTGGTTTCGAACAGGCCTTCGGCCCAGCCGCCGACCTTTGCCCCCACCGAGGTGCCGAAGCCGGGGCCCAGGATGGCGGTGCCGACCGCTGCGCCGGCCATGCTTGCGCCGGTCGGATAGAGCAGGGGCGAGTCCAGCGTTCCGCCGACGTTGAGCGGCACCCTGGCGCTGGTGCCCACCGCCTTGACCTCGGCATTGATGCGCCCCGACAGCGCCTTTTCGGGTGTGATGCTGACCCTGCCGTCGGCGGCCAGCACGCCCGAGGCGATCTTCAACTGCGTGAAGTGGCGGCTGCCCTGCGCGATCCGCAGATGCCCGGACAAGTGCTCGAAACGCGTTTCGCCGCCGCTGCTGCCCTGCTTGATCAGGCGCGTCGCGGCCTGCTGGATATCGACGCCGTGCAGCACGCCGTCGCGCACCCGGAAATCGCTTTCCAGGCGCAAGGCGTTCGCCAGCTGGCCGGCGGTGGGCGCCGCGGCGGAGAAGGTCGGCTTCGCACTGAGCCGGCCGCTGACGCGGGCGCCCGGCGAAAGCATGGCGGCGACCTGGCGCAGCTCCAGTTCATTGATGTCGAGATCGCCGTTCACGCGCAGGCCCTTTTGCCAATCGACGCTCATTCTGCCGGTGGCCGTGCCGCCATACAGGCGCGCGCTGATGACATCCAGCCGCAAGTCCTTGCGGCTGGCCACGCCCTTGATCTCCAGTTCGTCGAACAGCAGCGCCGGTGCGGCCGGCAGGGTCCAGGCCCGGGCGCTGACGTCGATCAGGTAGTTCGTTCCGTCGGGCTTGATCAGCGCCTTGAGCTTGCCGTCGCGGGTGCTCACCGTCGCGTCGGCGGGTCTGCCTGCGTCGTCCAGGGCCAGTTGCGCATCGAAGGGGCCGAAGTCGGTTTTGTCGAGCCGGAGCACGGCCTTGTCGAGACGGATGCGCAGGACTCGCAGCGTCGCCGCATGCGGCGGCTGCGCGGGGTCGGCTTTGGCCAGGGCCAGCAGCATGTCGATCGCCTTCTGCGTCACGACCGGGGAATCGATCGCTATGCTGTCGATGATCCGGGTCGATTGCAGCAGCGACAGCAGCGCAGGGGTCACCGTCACGCTGCCCAGTTTTAGGTCGTCGCCCTTGCCGATCGCGATGCCGCCGATCGTGACGTGCGGCACCGGCAGCGCGGCGAAGCGGATGCTCTCGATCGACACCGGCTGCCCGAGCCTGGCCGAGGCTGCCGCTTCGAGGCGCGGGATGTAGTCGTCGAGCGAGATGAAAAACGGCGCTGCCGCCGCCAGTGCGATCAGCAGCGCCAGGGCGAGCAGGGTGCGCTTGAGCCATGTCATATCGATTGCCGGCGCTCGGATTCGTTGATGAAGTACCGGGCATTATTGCAGAGCCGGCGCGATCTTCGCCGCCGCGCCGCAGACGCCGCCCGCTGCCTGGCGTATCCCCGGCTCAGCGCGGCGCGCCGAACTCCAGGGTCCAGTACACGCCCATCTTGCTCTGGCGATTCACCGCGACGGCGACGCCCATTTCGGTGAATGCCGGATTCATCAGAGTGGCGCAATGTCCGGGGCTGGCTATCCATCCCGCCACCGCATCCTCGGGCCGGGATTGGCCACCCGCGATGTTTTCGCCCATGGCGCGGTAGCGGTAGCCCGCGCGCTCGATGCGCTGCGCCGCGTTTGAGCCGTCGCGCCCGTCGTGGCTGAGGAAGTCGAGCCGCGCCATGTCGTCGGAATGGCGCTGCGCGGCCTTCGCCAGCGTGCGGTTCCAGCGCAGCGGCGGCGCCGCCGCGAAGGCCGTGTTGCCGCAATGGCGCCGCGTGCCGCGTGCCTGATTGACCAGATCGAGTACGCGCGCTCCGGCGTCCTGGTCCATCGCTGCCGCGGGCGCAAACGGCGCCGCGAGCACGATCCAGACCTGGCGCGCATCCTGGTAAATGCCGATGTCGGTCATCGCGGCATCCTGCCATTTCTCGCAGTAGTCCGGCCGTGCCAGCAGCCTCTCCATCCGTGCCGCGATACGCTTGCCGCCGAATTTTATGGATTTGGCCCGCGTCGCCCGATAGCGGGCCGCCTCGAGGCTGTGTTCCAGTTCGCTGCCGCGCGCCAGGTCGCGGCCGACGCGGTCCAGCGCCGCCTGCCGTTTGAGCGGCGCCAGGCCCTTCGCCTCGCAACTGCCCGCACCCTGGCGCAAGCGGTTGATCGTGCGATAGACATCGCTCGCCGCCGCGTCGAAAGCGACGGCAAGCAACAGCAGGCAGGAAAGAACAGGCAGGCGCATGATCCGGGACCGTGGAAGGAAGCAAGCTTCGGGTCGCATTGTTTGGCGCACGACAGCGTTGGGTCTGTGCGGCAGCGGACATACGCCGGGTGTTCGTCGCTCAGTCGCCGAAGTTGGTGCCCACCCGGCGCGCGCTGCCGATCCACGAGTGCTTGAGCGGCACGGTCTTGACCTTGCCGGCGACGTCTTCGAGCCCGATCGGTTGCGTGTCCTCGCCTTTGGCCGCCACCATGACGCCGTGAGTGCCCTTGGCGATCAGGTCGGCGCAGGCCGTGCCGAGGCGGGTCGCCAGCAGGCGGTCGGCGGCCGAGGGGGCGCCGCCGCGCTGCACGTGGCCGAGTATGGTGACGCGGGCTTCGAGGCCGGTCAGGGCTTCCAGGCGCTTGGCCAGCCGCAGCGTGCGATCGGCATAGAGCAGTTCCGCGGCATCGGCCTCTGCATCGTCGGACTTGCGGGCGTCCTTCTGCTTCGCCGATTTCCTGCCGGCGGTCCGCGCCGCGGCGATCGCGGCCAGGTCCTGCTGCGAGATCGCGCCTTCGGCCACGGCGACGATGGAGAAGGGCTTGCCGCCGCGAGCCCGCGCGCGGATGGCCGCGGCCACGCTGTCGACGTCGTAGGGAATTTCCGGAATCAGGATCACGTCGGCGCCGCCGGCGATGCCGGCGCCCAGCGCCAGCCAGCCGGCGCGGTGGCCCATGATCTCGACCACGATGATGCGGTGGTGGCTGTGCGCCGTGCTGTGCAGGCGGTCGATGGCCTCGGTGGCGATGCCCAGTGCGGTATCGAAGCCGAAGGTGATGTCGGTCCCGGCGACGTCGTTGTCTATGGTCTTGGGCAGCGTGATGACGTTCAAGCCCATCTGCTTGAGGCGCAGCGCATTCTTCGCGGTGCCGCCGCCGCCCAGGCAGACCAGGCAGTCGAGCCGGTTGGCGCGGTAGTTGTCGGCGATGGTGTCGAGCATGTTCAGGATCTTGCCGCCCACCGGCATCTTGTGCGGCTTGTCGCGGCTGGTGCCGAGGATGGTGCCGCCGACGGTCAGGATGCCCGAAAGCTGGCCGCCGTCGAGTGTCGCCGTGCGGTTTTCCATGAGGCCGCGAAAGCCGTCGCGAAACCCGACGACGTGCATGCCGTAATGGCCCAGCAAGGCCTTGCCGACGCCGCGGATCGCGGCGTTGAGCCCCGGGCTGTCGCCGCCCGCGGTAAGAATGCCGATGTATTTGCTCATGGTCGTCGCTCGCAGATGGGGGATGTCGCCAGCCTACCATCCACCGCCGGCAGCAACCGGTCCAGCACGCAGCGCCTGTCCTCCCTGGCCAGCTCCGCCAGCGCCCTCACGCGCCGGTAGAAGCGCGGCAGATCGTGCTGCTCCGCTTCGAGCAGGGCGGCGAAGGCCGGCACCAGTTCGCTGTAGAGGCCGAAGGCGATCAGCCCGGCATTGTTGAAATCCGCACCGATGATCCTGTCGTAGCCGGCATAGCCGCCCCAGCCCGCCTTCAATGCGGCGTAGTCGCGGTGCAGGGCGGCGAACAGCCCGGCCTTGGCGCTGCGCTGCCGTTCCGTGGCGCCGCCGGCTGCATACAGGGCGCGCAGGCGTTGGCGGTAATCCTGCAGCAGCCGGGCGAAATCCGCCCTGCGCAGCCCATGCGCGGCGAAGGCGGCGCTTTGCACCGGCGTGGCCTGGGCCGCGGTCCAGCGCCGCATGCCTTCGTTTTCGACCACCGTGGCGAAAGACTCGTTGAAGGCGGTGTCGTCCCTGACGTACACCACCTGGTGCGCGAGTTCGTGAAACACGATGCGCGCGACTTCCAGCGTGCCGCGGCGCATGAAGGTGTTGAGTACCGGATCGTCGAAGTAGCCGAGCGTGGAATAGGCCGCAACGCCGCCGACGAAGGTGTCGTAACCTTCCTCGCGCAGTTCCGCGGCGAGGCGCTCGGCATCCTTCTGATCGTAGTAGCCGCGGTAGTTCACGCAACCGACCAGCAGCACGCACCATTGCCTGGCTTCCAGCGACAACTCGGGCGCGGCGAAGACGTTCCACACCACGTAGGGGCGGCCGATGTCGGCGTAGCTGCGATAGCTGTTGTTGTCGGGCAGCGCCAACTCGCGGCTGGCGAAGTCGCGTATCGCCGCCACCTCCGCCAGTTGCTTGCCGAGTTGCGGATCGCCGGCGGGCCGCTCGACCAGCTCGCTGATCGGCTGGGCCGTGCGCATGAGATCGAAATGGCCGCCCACCGCCTGGGCGTAGTAGGCGATGTTGCTGCAGCCAGCCAGCGCCATGGTCAGCAGCAGCGGCAGTGGAAAATTCCTAATCCGCTGCATGGTGCCGGAAACGCCCGGTTGCGAGGAAGGCCGCGATCTGCTCGGCGCAGCGCCGCGAGGCGAGCATTTCCGAGTGCGCCACGGGCAGCGCGATGAAGTCCGCCGCGCCGGGCAGGCGCGTCTCCGCCACGCTCACCACGCCGTCGTTGGGGCGCGGCAGGTCGGGCACGACGCGGCCCAGGCCCAGGCTGCGGGTGCCGGCCAGTACCCCAATCGCGACGGCGGGCGAGGGCGCCAGCGCGGCGGCGGGCCCGCGCGCCAGCCATTCGCCGATCGAGCGCCCGAGCAGGGCCGGCATGCCGCGCACTGCGGCCAGTCGCCGCGCGCAGTGGCTGTCGATGCAGGGTGTGCCGAGCAGGACCGCCCGGCGCAGGCGCGGATCGGCTTCCTGCCTCAGCATGTCGAGGATGATGAGGCCGCCGAGGCTGTGGCCGACCAGATGGATCTCGCTCCCGCCGGCCGCGGCGATGTAGCGGCGCAGCGCCTGCGCATTCTGCGAGAGCGTGGCGCGCACGCTCGGGTAGCCGAAGCGCAGCGTGCGGTAGCCGCGGCCCTGCAGCCAGCGGCCATGCGGCAGGAACACCGCCGCCGGGGTCCACAAGCCATGCACCAGGACCACCGTTGCCGGCGCCTGCCGCGCATCCGCCGCGCCGCGCATTTGTTCGTCCTCACCGCTCACCCGGGAAATTCCATCAACTCGCCGCGCCGGCCAGCAGCCCGCGCAGGACATAGGGCAGGATGCCGCCGTGGCGCAGGTAGTCCACTTCGACCGGCGTGTCCACGCGCAATTGCAGCATCAGCTTCTGTCGTCCGCCCCCCGGCCTGCGGATCGCCAGCACGACCTCCTGCCGCGGCCGCAGTTCGCCGTCGATGCCGATCAGGTCGAATTCCTCGTCGCCGACAATGCCCAGCGTCGCCACGCTGTCGCCGGCGCGGAACTGCAGCGGCAGCACGCCCATGCCGACCAGGTTGGAGCGGTGGATGCGTTCGAAGCTCTGCGCCACCACGGCGCGCACGCCGAGCAGGCGCGGACCCTTGGCGGCCCAGTCGCGGCTGGAGCCGGTGCCGTACTCGGCGCCGGCGAAGACCAGCGTCGGCGTGCCGGCGGCCTGGTATTTCATCGCCGCGGCGTAGATGGACATCGCTTCGCCGCCGGGCTGGAAGCGCGTCAGCCCGCCCTCGACGCGCGAGCCGTCGGCATTGGCCGCCAGCATCAGGTTGCGGATGCGCACATTGGCGAAGGTGCCGCGCATCATCACTTCATGATTGCCGCGGCGCGAGCCGTAGCTGTTGAAGTCGCCGACCGCGACGCCCTGCGCCAGCAGGTATTGGCCGGCCGGCGAATCGGGTTTGATCGAGCCGGCCGGGCTGATGTGGTCGGTGGTCACCGAGTCGCCGAAAATCGCCAGCGCGCGGGCGCCGCGGATCGTCGTCACGCGGCCCGGCGTCAGCGCGAAGTCCTTGAAGAAAGGCGGCTCGGCGATGTAGCTCGACGGCTCCCAGGCATAGACCTGGCCGGCATCGACCGGGATCTCGTTCCACAGCGGATTGCCGCGGGCGAAGTCGGCGTAGAGCGCGCGATAGGTGGCCGGATCGGTGGCGTGATGCATGGCCGCGGCGATTTCCCGGCTGCTCGGCCAGATGTCCCTGAGCAGCACCGGCCGGCCGTCGCGGCCGATGCCCAGCGGCTCCCGCGTCAGGTCGAGGTCGACGCGGCCGGCAATGGCGAAGGCCACCACCAGCGGCGGGCTCATCAGGAAGTTGGCCTTCAATGCCGGATGGATGCGCGCCTCGAAATTGCGGTTGCCCGAGAGCACCGCGGCGCAGACCAGGTCGTGCGCCGCGATGGCTTCTTCGAGCGGCGCCGCCAGTGGGCCCGCGTTGCCGATGCAGGTGGTGCAGCCGTAGGCGACGACGCGAAAACCCAGCGCTTCGAGATCGCCCAGCAACCCGGCCCTGGCCAGGTAGTCGGCGACCACGCGCGAACCCGGCGCGAGCGAGGTCTTGACCCGCGGCCCGACGCTCAGCCCGAGCGCCACGGCTTTCTGCGCCAGCAGGCCGGCGGCGAGCATGACACCAGGGTTGGAGGTGTTGGTGCAGGAAGTAATCGCGGCGATCAGCACGTCGCCGTGGCCGATGTCGGCCGCGGCGGGCGTCGGCGGCGGTTCAAGAGTTGGCGCTGGCGACACGGCGGCGTGCGCATGGTCGGCCATTTCGACTTCGTTGCGCACGGCCGGTTTGCTGCCGGGCGCTGCGTCGGGAGCCGGGACCGCGACCGCGGCCGTGCCCAGCGCATGGCGCCGCGCCATTTCGTCGGCGCTGCGGCCATAGCCGTTCTGCGCCGCGGGCAGGGCGAACAGCTCGGCGAAGCGGCGGCCGAGTTGCTCCAGGTCGATGCGGTCCTGCGGCCGTTTGGGGCCGGCGACGCCGGGCCGGACGGCGGCCAGGTCGAAGTCGATTTCCGCGCTGTAGTCGATCGCGCCGGCCGCCGGCATGCCGAACAGGCCCTGCGCCGTGAAGTAGGACTGGAAGGCGTCGATCTCTTCGGCGCTGCGCCCGGTGGCGGCCAGATACTTGACGGTCTCGGCATCGGGCGGGAAGTAGCCCATGGTGGCGCCGTATTCGGGCGCCATGTTGGCGATGGTGGCGCGATCCGGCAGGCTCAGGGAGGCGGCGCCGGCGCCGAAGAACTCGACGAACTTGCCCACCACCTGGGCCTGGCGCAGGCGTTCGGTGACATGCAACACCAGGTCGGTGGCGGTGGCGCCCTCCGGCAGGCGGCCGTGCAGGTGTATGCCGACCACGTCGGGCGTCAGGAACACCAGCGGCTGGCCGAGCATGCCGGCTTCCGCCTCGATGCCGCCGACGCCCCAGCCGACCACGCCCAGCGCGTTGATCATGGTGGTGTGCGAATCGGTGCCGACCAGCGTGTCGGGATAGGTGATGCCGTCCTTGTGCAGCACGCCGCGCGCCAGGTATTCGAGGTTCACCTGGTGCACGATGCCGATGCCGGGCGGCACCACGCGGAAGCTGTCGAAGGCCTGCATGCCCCACTTGATGAAGCGGTAACGCTCGGCATTGCGCTTGAATTCCAGGCGCATGTTGAGGTCGAGAGCGTCGGCGACGCCGTAGTGGTCGACCTGCACCGAGTGATCGACCACCAGATCCACCGGCACCAGCGGCTCGACGATCTGCGGGTTCCTGCCGAAGCGCTGTGCGACGCCGCGCATCGCCGCCAGGTCGCACAGCAGTGGCACGCCGGTGAAATCCTGCAGCACGATGCGGGCAACGACGAAGGGAATCTCGGCCGTGCGCGGCGCGTTGGGTTGCCAGCCTGCCAATTGACGCACATGGTCTTCGGTTACTTTCAGCCCGTCGCAGTTGCGCAGCACGGCTTCGAGCACGATGCGCAGCGACACCGGCAGCCGCGAGATGCGGCCCAGCCCGGCGGTTTCGAGTGCGGCCAGCGCGTAGTAGCGGGATGCCTTGCCGGATGCCAGCCGGAATTCCTGCAAGGCAGCAAACGTATCGTGGGGCATGGTTGCCTCCGTTGCGGCTCCGCGCGATGCGATCGACCGGCGGAGGAAACCAGCATAGACCACTCCGCGCCGAAGCACAGGTGCTTGCCGGCGGATACCGGCGGTCGTGGCCGGTCGCACCGATTCGGCCTAAGATGGAAGGCTCCACTTCGCAGGAGAACGCCCATGGCCGCTTTTCCAGCAGCGACATTGGCAGCAAGGAACGCCACGCGCACCGAAAGAGACTCCTTCGGCCCCATCGAAGTTCCCGCCGACCGGCTCTGGGGGGCGCAGACGCAGCGTTCTCTCGAACACTTCGACATCTCCTGCGAGCGCATGCCGGACGAAATCGTGCTTGCGCTGGCCACCGTCAAGGCCGCCTGCGCCGGGGTCAATTGCGAACTGGGCCTGTTGCCCGCGGACAAGGCGCAGGCGATCGCCACGGCGGCCGAGGAAGTGCTGTTCGGCCGCCACGATCAGGAGTTTCCGCTGTCGCTGTGGCAGACAGGCTCCGGCACCCAGAGCAACATGAACATGAACGAGGTGCTGGCCAACCGCGCCTCGGAATTGCTCGGCGGCGAGCGCGGCGCCGGTCGTCGCGTGCATCCCAACGACGAGGTCAATCTGGGCCAGTCGTCGAACGACGTGTTCCCTACCGCGATGCACCTGGCCGCCGCCCTCGGCATCGTGCGCGGCCTGCTGCCGGCGCTGGCCTGCCTGCGTGCGACGCTGGCGACGCAGGCGGCGGCGTTTGCCGGCATCGTCAAGATCGGCCGCACCCATTTGCAGGACGCCACGCCGCTCACCCTGGGTCAGGAGTTCTCCGGCTACGTCGCCCAGCTCGACCATGCCGAGGCGGTGATCGCCGGCAGCATGGCTTCGCTCTATCCGCTGGCGCTCGGCGGCACCGCCGTCGGCACCGGCCTCAATGCCCATGCGGAATTCGGCACGCGCGTCGCGGCGGAACTGGCCGCCAGCAGCAGGCTGCCCTTCGTCAGCGCCGCCAACAAGTTCGCCGCCCTGGCTGCCCATGACGGCCTGGTCGCCGCGCATGGCGGCCTCAAGACACTGGCCGTGGCGCTGATGAAAATCGCCAACGACATCCGCTGGCTGGCCTCGGGGCCGCGCTCGGGGCTCGGCGAACTCAGCATCCCGGAAAACGAGCCGGGCAGCTCGATCATGCCGGGCAAGGTCAATCCGACGCAGTGCGAGGCGTTGACCATGGTCTGCTGCCAGGTCATGGCCAACGACGTCGCGATCGGCATCGGCGGCGCATCCGGCAACTTCGAGCTGAATGTCTTCAAGCCGCTGATCGCCCACAATTTCCTGCAAAGCGTGCGCCTGCTGACCGACGCCATGAGCAGTTTCGAGGCCCACTGCGTGCGCGGCATCGTCGCCAACCACGGCCGCATCGCCGAACTGCTGGAGCGCTCGCTGATGCTGGTGACGGCGCTGACGCCGCACATCGGCTACGACCGCGCGGCCGAGATCGCCAAGCGCGCGCATCACGACGGCAGCACGCTGCGCGAGGCGGCGCTGGCCCTGGGGCACCTCACGGGGGCGGAATTCGACCGCTGGGTAAGGCCCGCCGACATGGTCGGAGCAAGGACGCCGGCCGAGGGCGCCGACGCCGCGCCCTGAGCTTTCCCATGCGCAAGGATATGTTCCTCGCCATTGCGGGTCACATCCGACCAGGGCTGCGGGGGTGCTCTATGTACGCCAGCGAACGGAACGCGGGCGCGTCTCGGTGCATTGTCGCTGCCTTGGGCGGTAGGAATGCATTTCGAGGGGCTCGCATGTCACAGCACGGTCGTCGCCGGTCGCAAGCCGATGTTGCAGGAATCGATCACGGGTTCTCGCGGCGGCTGTCCATGTCCTGCGCCTCCCTGCTCCTGGTGGTCGCCGCCTTGCTCGGCATGTCGGGCTGTGCGACGGCTCCCAACCAGGCGCGGACGCGCATGCTGGATACGCCGCTGGCCTCGACCCACGCCGATATCAGCTTCAGCATGAGCACCGGGGCACGGCAATACGCCGCCTGCGAAGGCGACAGCGGCTGCCCGACGGCGGCGGACCAGGAAGCCGTACGGCGCTTTGCGCTGCAGGTGGAGCGGGTTGCCGGCGCCTTGCAGGCAGGAGCGCAGCGCCTGCTGCCGGATCTGGCGCAGCGCGCTCCCGGACTGGCCGGCGGGAAGTTCGACGTCTATGTCGTCGAGGGCGACCAGCCCGGCAGCGCTTCCAGCGCCAATGGACGCATTGCGCTCACCGCCGCACTGGGCGCCCGCATGCCCTACGACGACTGGGTGGCCTTCGTCGTCGCGCGTGAAATGGGGCATGTGATCGCGCGCCACCACGAAGAGAATTCCGCCTCCGGCATCGTTACCTCGGTGCTCATGAACATCCTGATTCCGGGTAGCAGCCTGCTGAAAAGCCTGCTGTCCGCGGGCGGAGCGGAAATTGCCGCGAGGAGCAAGCAGGAAGTGCAGGCCCTGGAGGCCGACCTCATCGCGCAGGACCTGCTGCAGGAAGCCGGCTTTCGCATGCGCGATATCTACCTGACCCTGCTGCTCGACCCCGTGCCGCTCGACGACGGCCCATGGTCGACGAGTTTCAGGACGTCTTCGCGCAATCTGATTGCCGAAGTCCGTCGCTCGGAGGTCGCCGAGCGGAGCCCGAGTTTCGCCGTGGCTGCGGCGAGATAACAGAGCCGGTCTTTCGCTGTCCGCCACTGCTCGCAGGGCATGTTCCCAGGAATGTCATGGGGAACGGACTGCCGGCTTCCCGGGCCTGTATGTGCGGCAGCGCACATACGCAGGAGGCGCCACGCATCATCATCGCGACATTGGATTCCTGTTTTTCATGAGGCGCGAAAGCAAGCGACGACCTATGCAATCAGAGGCTTGCGCAGACATGCCGGAGGGGAAATGAGGAAACCCAGGGATTGTGGTCAGTGGCGGCCCTGCGTCGCCCTGCCAATTTGAGGCCAAAGTGAGGTTCTGCATGTCCGCAACAATGAGTTTTTCGCCCGGCAGCCGCAAAACAGGCGATACCCCCGGGAGAACTCCTTGAAAACTTCTCACGGGCTGGTCGGCGGTTTTTCCGCCGCGATCCTGCTCAGCGCGCTGGTGGTGATTGCATCGTTCTGGACCCTGCGCCAGGTCGAAGAGTCGGCCGCCGTGCGCACGCACACCAACGCCGTGATCAACAGCGCCGACGATCTGCTGTCGGCACTGAAGGATGCCGAATCCGACCAGCATGCCTATTCGGCCGCGGGCGATGGCGGTATGGCGCAGCCCTATGGCGTCCAGCATGATCGCATTCGCGGTTCCCTGAAAAACCTGCAGGAGATCACCCTGGTCGGCGCGGCCCGGCAGCACCTGGACGCCCTCGCGCCATTGATCGATGCCAAGCTGGCCTTCATGTCGACCGTCATCGAACTGCGTCTCGGCCAGGGGGCGGCGCAGGCACTGGCGCTCGAGGGCGGCGGCGAGGGCCGGCGCCTGATGGATTTGATCCGTGCCGAGATCGGCAGCTTCGGCAGCATCGAGGTGGATGTCCTGAAGCTGCGCGAGGCGGAGTTCCAGGCCAGCATGCGCCGGCTGTTCTTCATCGTCATCACCACCACCCTGCTGGTACTGCTGCTGGCGCTGGGCTTCGCCTATCTGATCTTCCGGGAAACCCGGCAGCAACTGAAGAATCTTGTGCATCTCAAGACCCAGCACTTGCTCGAGCTTCAGGACGCGACCAACCGACAACTGCAGCAATCCAACAACACCCTGCGCGACAGCGAGGAAAAGCTGGCCGTGACGCTCAACTCGATCGGCGACGCAGTGATTGCGACCGATGCCGAGGCGCGGGTGACGCGCATCAATCCCGTGGCCGAACAGCTCACCGGCTGGCTGCAGGCGGATGCCGCCGGTCGCCCGGTGCAGGAGATTTTTCGCATCATCAACCAGGAAAGCCGGGAGCCGGCCACGATCCCGGTCATGGACACCCTGGCCAACGGCACGGTGCAGGGGCTCGCCAATCACACCCTGCTGATATCTCGCGACGGCAATGAACGCGCGATTGCCGACAGTTGCGCGCCGATCCGCAATCGCGACAACCAGGTGGTGGGGGCCGTGCTGGTGTTCCGCGACGTGTCCGAGGAATATGCCGCGCAGCAGACCCTGCGCGACAGTGCCGCGCAGATCCAGACGATCCTGAATACCGTGGTCGATGGCATCGTCACCATCCATGCCCGCGGCGGCATGGTGGAGACCATGAATCCCTCCGCCGAACGCATGTTCGGCTATAGCGCGGCGGAACTTGCCGGCAGGAACTTCAGCCTGCTGATACCCGAACTCGATCCGGACCAGCGCGAGGGTTCGCTCGACTACTACAGCCCGAGCGACGAGGCGCGCGCCAGCGGCCTGGGCCGCGAGGTGGTCGGCCGGCGCAAGAACGGCAGCATTTTTCCGCTGGAGATCGCGGTCAGCGAGATGTGGCTGGGCGGCCAGCGCTACTTTACCGGCATCCTGCGCGACATCACCGCGCGCAAACAGGCCGAGGAGGCGCTGCAAAAGGCCGGTGCGCTGCAAAGCGCGATTTTCAACAGCGCCAATTTTTCCAGCATCGCCACCGACGCCAAGGGCGTGATCCAGATTTTCAACGTCGGCGCCGAGCGCATGCTGGGCTACGCGGCGACCGACGTGATGAACAAGATCACGCCGGCCGACATTTCCGATCCGCAGGAAGTCATCGCGCGCGCCAAGGCGCTCACCGTGGAGCTGGATACGCCGATCGCGCCGGGCTTCGAGGCGCTGGTGTTCAAGGCCTCGCGCGGCATCGAGGACATCTACGAACTGACCTACATCCGCAAGGACGGCAGCCGCTTCCCGGCGGTGGTCTCGGTCACCGCGCTGCGCGACGAGCAGGACGCCATCATCGGCTACCTGCTGATCGGTACCGACAACACCGCGCGCAAGCAGGTCGAAGCCGAGCGCAGCCAGCTCGATCAGGCGCTGCAGGATCGCAACGTCGAGCTGGAAAGCGCCCGGCTGGTTGCCGACAAGGCCAATCTCGCGAAGTCGGATTTCCTTTCCAGCATGAGCCATGAATTGCGCACGCCGCTCAATGCCATCCTCGGCTTCACCCAGCTCATGGAATCCGGCGCGCCGCCGCCGACGCCTGCGCAGCAGCGCAATCTCGACCAGATCCTCAAGGCCGGCTGGTATTTGCTGGAGCTGATCAACGAGATCCTCGATCTGGCCCTGATCGAGTCGGGCAAGGCGACGCTGTCGCACGAGCCGGTATCGCTGGCCGAGGTGATGACCGAGTGCCGCGCCATGGTCGAGCCGCAGGCGCACAAGCGCGGCATCGTCATGAGCTTTCCGCGTTTCGAATTGCCCTATTTCGTCAGCGCCGACCGGACCCGGGTCAAACAGGTGCTGATCAACCTGCTGTTCAACGCCATCAAGTACAACCGGGCCGACGGCGCCGTCGCCATCGAGTACGTCCTGAGTCCGCCCAATGCAATTCGCATCACGGTGCGCGACACCGGCGCCGGCCTGACGCCGGAGCAGGTCGCCCAGTTGTTCCAGCCCTTCAATCGCCTGGGCAAGGAAGCCAGCGCCGAGGAGGGCACCGGCATTGGCCTGGTAGTGACCAAGCGCCTGGTCGAGCTGATGGGCGGCAGCATCGGTGTGAACAGCAGTGCCGGTGTGGGCAGCGAATTCTGGTTCGAGCTGGGCCTGACCACGGCGCCGCTGCTGTCCATCGATGAGGCCGAGCAGGGGGCATGGGTGCTGCCGCCGGAGCTGGCCGGGGCGCCGCAGCGCACGGTGCTGTATGTGGAGGACAACCCGGCCAACCTGGAACTGGTCGAGCAACTCATTGCGCGCCGCCCCGAGCTGCGCCTGCTTTCCGCCGCCGACGGCAAGACCGGCATCGAGTTCGCCCGCGCCTACCAGCCGCAGGTGATCCTGATGGACATCAACCTGCCCGGCATCAGCGGGCTCGAGGCCATGAAGGTCCTGCGCGCCGACCCGTCGACGGCGCATATTCCGATCATCGCGCTGAGCGCCAACGCGGTGCCTCATGACATCGAGAAGGCGCTGCAGGCCGGATTCTTCGACTATCTGACCAAGCCGATCAAGGTCAAGCTGTTCATGGACACGCTGGACGTGGCGCTGAACATTGCGCAAACTGCAAGCAACCGCATGGCACAAAAGGAGCTCCTGTGAAGCTTTCCGAGACCGAAATTCTCGATGCCGGCATCCTGATCGTCGACGATCAGGAATCGAATATCGCCCTGCTCGAACGCTTGCTGGGCGAATCCGGCTATACCCGCGTCAGCTCGACCATGAACCCGGAAGAGGTCTGCGCGCTGCATCGCAAGAACCACTACGACCTGATCCTGCTCGACCTGCAGATGCCCGGCATGGATGGCTTCCAGGTCATCGAAGGGCTCAAGACCAACGACGCCGACGTCTATCTGCCGGTGCTGGTGATCACCGCGCAACCCGGCCACAAGCTGCGCGCCCTGCAGGCGGGCGCGCGGGATTTCGTCAGCAAGTCCTTCGATCTGCTCGAAGTCAGGACGCGCATCCGCAACATGCTGGAAGTGCGGCTGCTGTACCGGAAACTGGAGAACTACAGCAAGGAACTGGAGCAGACGGTGCTGGAGCGCACCGCCGAATTGCGCGAAAGCGAAGCCCGTTTTCGCAGCCTGACCGAACTTGCCTCCGACTGGTACTGGGAGCAGGACGAGAACGGAAACTTCATCAAGGTGTCAGGGCCGGTGCTGGAGATGCTCGGCATCCAGGTCGGTCCGCTGCAGGGCGACGCAAGCGATGCGCGCGACGTGCGCAGCGAGGGCTGGAACGAGGTGGAACGGGCGGCATTGCAGGGCGCCATCGCGGCACGCGAGCCCTTCCTCGACCTGATTTTCAGCCGCAGCAATCCCAATGGCACGCAACAGAAGTTCCAGGTCAGCGGCGAGCCGATGTTCAACAAGTCGCTACGCTTCATCGGTTACCGCGGCATCGGCATCGAACTCACGACCAGGGAAGACAGCCATGCCGGCAAGCCCTAGCCCGAATCAGAACCCGAATCAGAATCATCTGCTCGCGGCGCTGCCGACGGCGGAATTCGAGCTGTTGGCGCCGCACCTGGAGCTGGTCGCCCTGCCGCTCGGCGAGATGCTTTACGAGCCGGACCGGCAATTGCAGCATGCCTATTTCCCGACCACGGCGATTGTTTCCCTGTTGCATGTCATGGAGTCGGGTGCATCGGCCGAATCGGCCGGGGTGGGCAATGAAGGCGTGGTCGGCGTTTCGCTGTTCATGGGCGGCGAAACCACCACCAGCTCGGCCGTGGTACAGACCGCGGGCCATGCCTATCGCCTCGACCGCCGCTGGCTGCTGCAGGAATTCAATCGCTCCGGCCTGCTGCAGCGCCTGTTGCTGCGCTATACCCAGGCACTGATGACGCAGATGTCGCAGACCGCGGCCTGCAACCGGCACCATTCGGTGGAACAGCAGCTGTGCCGCTGGCTGTTGCTGACCCAGGACCGCGTCGCGCGGCGCGAGCTGGTCATCACCCAGGAATTGATCGCCGGCATGCTCGGCGTGCGCCGCGAAGGTGTCACGGAAGCCGCCGGAAACCTGCAGCGCGCCGGCTGCATCAGTTACCGACGCGGCCATATCGCCGTGCTCGATCGCGCCGGACTGGAGACCCGCAGCTGCGAGTGCTACGCCCAGGTCAGGAAGGAACTGGGGCGCCTGCTGTCCGATGTGCAGTATCGCCAGGAGGCCACGGCCGCCGCTCGTTGATTGCGCGGCCAGGGCGCACGGCACAAGAGTTGGCGCTTGCCGGCCCGCGAAGCGGAATCCCCGGCAGACAGAGTCCGACACGGCGTTGATGATGTTTGCGGTCCGCCCCCGAATCGACCCGGCTCAGGCACTATCCAGTCTTCATCCCTGATCTGCAAGGAAACCCATGGCCAGACCGGCGCAAGCGAACAAGCCAGCCGCAACCAGAAAGCGCACGGCAAAGCGCCCCACCACGCCGCCCGCTCTGGCCGAGCCGAGCGGCGTACCTGGCGCCGGGCGCCCGGCGCCGCCTTTCCCGGTCGTCGCGATCGGCGCTTCGGCCGGCGGGCTGGAAGCCCTTGAGCAATTCCTCGGCCAGGTGCCGGCCGGCAGCAACATGGCCTTCGTCGTCATCCAGCATCTCGATCCCGACCACAAGGGCATGATGCCCGAGCTGCTGCAGCGGGCCACGACCATGCCGGTAGCACAGGCCAGGAACCGCATGAAGGTCGAGCCCGGCTGCGTCTATGTGATTCCGCCGAAATGGGATCTGTCGATCCTGCACGACTGCCTCTACCTACTGGAACCGGTGGCCGCGCGCGGCCTGCGGCTGCCGATCGACTCCTTCTTCCGCGCCCTGGCCGACGACCGCCAGGACCAGGCCGTGTGCGTGATCCTGTCCGGCATGGGGTCGGACGGCGCGCTGGGCCTGCGTGCCATCAAGGAACGCGGCGGCCTGGTCGCGGTGCAGGAGCCGGCTTCGGCCAAGTTCAACGGCATGCCGCAAAGCGCGATCGATACCGGCCTGGTCGACATCGTCGCCCCCGCGCCGGAGCTGCCGCAGCGCATTGCCGACACCCTGCATCATGCCTCGCGGGGCGTTGCCGGCGCGACGCGACAGGCGGCCGAGACCCTGGCGCAGAAGAGCGCCTTCGACAAGATCTGCATCCTGCTGCGCGAGCGCACCGGCAACGATTTTTCGCTGTACAAGAAGAGCACCGTGTATCGCCGCGTCGAGCGCCGCATGGGTCTGCACCAGATCGACCGCATCGCGCACTACGTGCACTACCTGCGCGAAAACCCGCAGGAAATCGAGCTGCTGTTCAAGGAACTGTTGATCGGCGTTACCAGCTTCTTCCGCGATCCGGCGTCCTGGAACACCCTGCAGACGCAGGTCCTGCCGCAACTGCTGGCGGCCTGCCCGGCGGGCGCCACGCTGCGTGCCTGGGTGGCCGGATGTTCCACCGGCGAGGAAGCCTATACGCTGGCCATGGCCTTCCGCGAAGTACAGCAGAAACTCAAGCCGGCCGGCCGTTTTGCGCTGCAGATCTTCGCCACCGACCTCGACCCGGACGCAATTGCCAAGGCGCGGCGCGCGGTCTATCCGGCCAACATCGTCGCCGACGTCACGGCCGATCGACTCAAGCGCTTCTTCGTCGAGGAAGGCGAGGGCTATCGGGTCGGCAAGGAGATCCGCGAGACCGTGGTGTTCGCCACCCAGAACGCCATCATGGATCCGCCCTTCACCAACCTGGACCTGCTGACCTGCCGCAACCTGCTGATCTACCTCGGCCCCGATCTGCAGCAGCGGTTGCTGCCGCTGTTCCACTACAGCCTCAACCCGGGCGGCGTGCTGATGCTGGGCAGTGCCGAGTCGATCGGCAACAACACCGAGCTGTTCGAGCCGCTCGACCCTGCGGCGCGTCTGTACCGGCGCCGCGCCAATTCACTGCGCATGGCCGATCTGGATTTCCCCAGCCGCCAGGCGCCGGGAAGAATCGAAGCGCCCGGTCCGGGCGAGCCCGAGCCGGGTTCCGCCAACCTGCAGAGCCTGGCCGACCACCTGCTGCTGCAGCAGTTTTCGCCCGCCGCCGTGCTGGTCACCGCGGCCGGCGACGTGCTCTACACCAGCGGGCGCACCGGCAAGTACCTGGAGCCGGCAGCCGGCAAGGCCAACTGGAACATCCACGTCATGGCCAGGGAAGGCCTCGCCCACGAACTGGCCCTGGCGCTGCCCAGGGCGCTGCGCAGCGGCGAGCGGGTGATCTGCGCCAATCTTCGGGTCGGCACCAACGGCGGCACCCAGATCGTCGATGTCACGGTAGAGCCCGTTGAAAAGCCGGCAGCCCTGCGCGGCATGGTGATGCTGGTGTTCAAGGACGTCGAGGCGCCGCCGATCGGGGCGGTTGTTGCCGGCAAGCGTGCGGCGCGCGGCAGCCCGCGCGTGCGGGAACTGGAACATGCGCTCGATCAGGCGCGGCAGGAAGTGCAGGCGCTGCGCGAGGAAATGCAGACCACGCAGGAAGAGCTCAAGTCGTCCAACGAGGAAATGCAGTCGACCAACGAGGAGCTGCAATCGACCAACGAGGAGCTGACCACCTCCAAGGAGGAAATGCAGTCGCTCAACGAGGAACTGCAGACGGTGAATGTCGAGCTGCAATCGAAGGTGGATGATCTGTCGCTGGCCAGCAACGACATGGAAAACCTGCTCAACAGCACCGACATGGCCACCGTCTTCCTCGACAACGCGCTGCACCTGCGGCGCTTCACCAACCAGGCAACGCGAATCTTCCGCCTCAAGGCCGGCGACGTCGGGCGCCCGCTGTCCGATATCGTTTCCGACCTGGCCTATCCGGGTCTGGCCGCGGATGCCGGCGAAGTGCTGCGCACCCTGGCCTTCGTCGAGCGCGAGATCGCCACCGGCGACGGGCGCTGGTTCCAAGTCAAGATCATGCCCTACCGCACCATGGAAAACGTCATCGACGGCGTCGTCATCACCTTCAACGACATCGGTCTGGCCAAGAAGTTGGAGGCCGAACTGCGGGCGCTGGCCGGCAAGCGCAAGGAGGCGACATGACAGGAAAGGATCGGGCCACCCTGCGTGAAGCCGCCGAAGCGAGTCTGCAGGCCGCGGCGGCCGCCAGCCCGGCGCCGGTCCCGCGCGACGATGCCGATCTGCTGCGCCTGGTACATGAACTGCAGGTACACAAGATCGAGCTGGAAATGCAGAACAGCGAGTTGCGCGAGTCGCGTGCCGAGCGCGAGGCGGCGCTGGCCCGCTACACCGAGCTCTACGACTTCGCCCCGGTCGGTTACCTGACCCTCACCTACGACGGCCTGATCGCGGAAATCAACCTTACCGGCGCCACGCTGCTGGGGGTGGTGCGTCGCGACCTGATGTTGAAGCGCTTCGCCGCCTTCGTCGTGCCCGGGGACCGCGCGCGCTGGGACGGATTTCTCGCCGACGTGAAGAAGCAGGACGGTAAAAGCAATATGGAACTGGCTTTGCGGCGTGCCGACGGCACCGAGTTCCACGCCCTGTTGGATTGCATACGCCACAGAGTTGGCGCTGACGATACGGTAAGCCACGCGGTGATTCCCAGCGCGGGAAATCCCCTCGAAGTGATCATCGCCCTGACCGATATTTCGGTGCGCAAGGCGATCGAAGCCAGGCTGCAGGAAGCCATGGCCGCCGCCGAAAAGGCCAATCGCGCCAAGACCGATTTCCTGTCCAGCATGAGTCACGAATTGCGCACGCCGCTCAATGCGATCCTCGGCTTCGCCCAGCTCATGGAATCCAGCACGCCGCCGCCGAGCGCTGCCCAGCAACGCGATCTGGGGCGGATCCTGAAGGCGGGCTGGTACCTGCTGGAACTGATCAACGAGATTCTCGATCTGGCGCTGATCGAATCGGGCAAGGCGATGCTGTCGCAGGAGCCGGTCTCGCTGGTCGATGTCATGCTCGAATGCCGGGCCATGGTCGAGCCGCAGGCCCAGCAGCGTGGCATCACGATGACATTTCCGCTGCGCGACAGCAACTGGTTCGTCAATGCCGACCGCACCCGGCTCAAGCAGGTCGTGATCAATCTGCTGTTCAATGCCGTCAAGTACAACCGGCCGCACGGCACGGTTGCCGTCGAGTGCCGGCCGGCCTCCGCGGATACATTGCGCATCGGCATCCGCGACAGCGGCGCGGGCCTGACTGCGGAGCAGCTCCGGCAACTGTTCCAGCCCTTCAACCGCCTGGGCAAGGAAACCGGCGCCGAGGAGGGCACCGGCATCGGCCTGGTGGTGACCAAGCGCCTGGTGGAACTGATGGGCGGCAGTATCGGCGTCGTCAGCGAAGTCGGCGTCGGCAGCGAGTTCTGGGTCGAATTGCGCCTGGCGAGCGCGCCGGCGTTTGCCCAGGCCGGCCCGACGGCATCGACGCCGGAGCTTGCCGAGGGTGCGCTGGCCGGCACCCTGCTGTATGTCGAAGACAATCCGGCCAACCTGGAGCTGGTCGAGCAACTCGTGGCGCGCCGTCCGGAACTGAGCCTGCTGTCCGCGGCGGACGGCAAGCTCGGCATCGAGTTCGCGCTCGCCTATCAGCCGCAGGTGATCGTGATGGACATCAACCTGCCCGACATCAGCGGGATTGAGGTCATGAAATCCCTGCGCGCCGATCCGTCCACGGCGCATATCCCGATCATCGCCCTGAGCGCCAACGCCCTGCCCGAGGACATCGCGCAAGCGCTACAGGCCGGGTTCTACCGCTACCTCACCAAACCGATCAAGATCGACGAATTCATCAACGCGCTGGACATGGCATTCCGGTTCGCCGCGAAGCGAACAGGCAGTGACGCAGGTCGCACATGAGTCTGCCGCTGTAGGCCCTTGTGGGGCCATGTAGGGCCGACTTCATTCAGCCAGCGGTGGATGGCGTTGTGGGGCCGTGATCTGGCCGACTTCAGTCGGCCAGATCACGGTGGCGGACTGAAGTCCGCCCTACGGTCCGCCCCACCACCGAGCCGTCAGATCCGGCGAAAAGCGATGTAGCCGTGGCCGCCGCGGGCACCGGGATCGCATTCGGTGCTGCTGCCTTCGCCGCCGCCGCCACCGCCGCCGAGCGTGCCGCGCTGCGGCGGCGATTCGCGCTGGCTGGGGCTTTCGCCGCCGCCACCGCCGCCGGAGCCAACCGCGGTGGCGCCGCCGCCGCCGCCGGCGCCCGAGAGTTTGTCGCCGGCGCTGACGGAGCCGGCCGCACCGGCGGCCCCCGTGTAGCCCGAAGCGAGTTTTGCTTCACCCGGCTCGGCCGCCACCTTGGCGGTCGTGGCGGTTGCCGCCGCCGCCGCGTCGCCGCCGCTGGTCTGGCCGACACCCGATCCGCCATGCCCGTCCATCTTGCCGGCCATTTTTTCGTTCTGGCGGCGTTTGAGGCGGACATAAGTCTCGGCACCCGCCGTGCCCATCACGAGTTCGCCGCTTGCCACCCGGATCATGTTGCTGGGACTGCCTACCCATCCGGGGCCGCCGCCGAACCCGGCGCGCGGCATGCATGCCGTGCCTCCCGGTCCGCCGGCACCCAGAGTGAGCTTGTAGGTGCCGGGACTCAAAACGACCGGTGCCTGGGTTTCCATCGCGCCGGCGCCGCCGCCGCCGCCACCGCCGCCGCCCTTGCCGCCATCGATGCGGGGGCGGCCCTGAAGGGTGCCGCCGGCCCCGCCGCCGCCGCCGTTGGCCAGATAAGCCGTGTATCTGCCTGCCACGAGTTGCGACGCCGATGCCGGGTCATTGCTGGCGCGCACGATCAGCAGGCATTGCTGATTGACGGCGCCGGCGACCTCGTTCTTCATCGTGAAAATGCCGCGTTCCCTGTCGTAATTGGTATCGAAGCAATTCGGCAAATCGGATGTCGCGAGCTGGGGTGAGGGCGGCACCGTGGTGCAACCGGCACCGAGGCCGGCGCCCAGCATCAGTGATAGTGCGAGCTTGGTGATGGTCATTGCAATTCTCCTTTGCGTTTGCGCTGCGGTCCGAAATGGGCCGGGTCGCGTTGCCCGGCCATTGCGGCGCCGTGCCTGTCCTGTCGAAGCATTAGTCCCACGTCATCCTAGGGCGGCGGCGCGACGCATTCCGTGCGCTGTCGTACATAAGGGCGCGTTCTCTCCGGCGCCGCGCCGATCGTGCGCTGGCGCACAGACGAGGCCCGCCGCGCGGCAGAAGATGGGGCAATGCAGATGCCGATTGTTGCGGTGCCGTTGTCGCCGCCTTCGCCACCATGGAGCGTGAAATGAACAAGGAACAATTCGCCGGCATCCGCCTGCAACTGGCCGGAAAAATCAAGCAGACCTGGGGTGAATGGACCGGCGATTCACGGCAGGAGGCGGCTGGCAGGCGCGAGCAGATCAGCGGCAAGGTGCAACAGGACAACGGCATCGCGTGCGAACAGGCCGACCGCCAGTTGAAGGATTTTCACGATCAACACCGTAACTGGTATTTCTAGGAGCCAAAAATGTACAAAAGAATTGTTCTTGGATTGTTCGCCCTGGCGGCAATGCTTCCTCTGCCCTTTGTCGCCAGTCAGGCCCAGGCCCAGCATGCGGAATCGCGCCCCGAAGCCACGAGAATCGACGGCTTCGATGTCCAGCCGGTACGGAAGGCCATCGCCGGCCGGGAACTGGACTTCACCCTTTACGGCAGCCCCGGCGGCATCGCGGCGGTAAGGATCAGCGGCGCAACGGCCGGCGTGGTGCTGGTGGAAACCGAAGCCGGCGTCTACGAGGGCAGCTACACCATCCGCCAGCGCGACAGGATCACGGCCAGGAGCAAGGCCACCGCCAATCTGCGGGTGGGCAACCAGGTCGCCAGCGCCATCCTGGATGAACCGCTGATCGGTCGCGCCAACGCCCGGCGCCCGGGAGCCGGCCAGCGCTACGCCCGGGGACCGAAGATCGAGCGCTTCGACGTGGGCAATCCCCCGGCGAGCCTGGTTCCGGGAGAGGACCTGAACCTGATTCTGTCCGGCAGCCCGGGTGGCGCGGCGAGCGCGACGATTGCCGGCGTCAGGGGCAAGATCCTGTTGAACGAAATCCGCAGCGGCGTGTATCAAGGCACCCACATCATCAAGCGCCGCGACCGGATTGCGGCGAACTCGGTGGTGACCGGATATTTGCGCGTCGGCGAGCGCGAAACCAGTGCCGTGCTCGGCCAGTCGCTGGTGGCCGCTGCCGGCCAGCCGCCGCGTGCGCGGCAGGCCAGCCGCTGCCTCAACTGCGGCGTGATCGAGGCGGTCAATCTCGTTGAAGTCAAGGGCGAAGGCAGCTACCTCGGCAAGATCGCCGGCGGATTGGCCGGCATCGTGATCGGCAACCAGATCGGAGAGGGCAACACCAAAACGGTGGCCCAGGTCGCTGGCGCGGCAGGCGGCGCGTACGTCGGCAACGAAATCGAAAAGCGGGTGAAGACCACCAAGCACTACGAAGTGGTGGTGCGCCTCGAAAACGGCGGCGCCCAGACGCTCACGTATGCCGCGCAGCCGCCTTTCGCGGTCGGCGCCCGGGTCAAGGTCGACAACGGTGTCGTGACCGTAATCCAGTAGGCGCCGGTGCCGGCGGCCATGTGGTCAAGCAGTCGCCGGCGGTCCTGCACCTGAACCGTGCAACATGGAAGAGAGGCTCCAAATGCTATACACAATCGCCGTCGTACTCATCGTCCTGTGGCTGCTCGGCCTGGTCACCGCCAACACGATGGGGGGATTCATTCACGTTCTCATCGTGATTGCCGTCGTCGTGGTGCTGCTGAGAATCATCAGCGGGCGCAAGGTGCTCTGACGCAATCGTGCCAGCGGTGGATGGCAGACTGGAGTCCGCCCTACAGTCCGCCCCACGCCAACATGCCGACGACATCCGAGATAGTTGGCGCTGGCGATACGGCGCTATTCCTTCGCGCGGCAGAGTCCGAACGAATTGCGCGCTGTGTGCGACAACGTACAGACCGGGCGCGGCAGGCGGCAGATGATGGGCACAGTGATCGGTACGCGGCAGGTCGCGCAATGACTGGAGCATTGCGCACAAGCGGACCGGTTCGGAAGGATCAGCAGCGACCGTCGGCATCTCTCCGCCTTGCGGACAGTCGGAAGAATCAAGGCAGCACAAGGCGGAAACTGACGCAACTTTATGGATCGGAAATCATCATGACCTATGCATTGAACAAAAAACAGATGGCGGTGGCCATATCCTGCGTCCTTACGCTGGGCCTGATGTCGGGCGCGGCAACAGCGCAAAGCAACAATCCGACCAAGGAAGGCTATCTGATCGACACGCGTGGCGAGGTGGTGAAGAGCGGCTTCGGTCTGTGCTGGCACACCGGCTACTGGACTCCGGCGCTGGCGATCGAGGAATGCGATCCCGACCTGGTGAAGAAGCCGATGGCCCAGGCGCCCGCGCCGGCGCCGCAAAAGCTCGCCGCCGTGGCGCCGCCGCCGGCACCGAGACCGGCCGCCGACCGCGTCAAGCTGAATGCCGATACGCTGTTCGACTTCGACAAGGCAGTGCTGCGCCCGGCCGGACGCGACGCGCTGGATGACTTCTACAACAAGACCCGCGACATCAATCCGGAAGTGATCACCGCCGTCGGCCACGCCGACCGCTTCGGCTCCGACAAATACAACCAGAACCTGTCCGAGCGACGCGCCATGGCCGTGAAAACCTACCTGATGGGCAAGGGCATCGCCGACAACCGCATCTACACCGAAGGCAAGGGCGAAATGCAGCCGGTGACCGCGGCCGACGAATGCAAGGGCCCCAAGAGCAGCAAGGTGATCGCCTGCCTGCAGCCCGACCGCCGCGTTGAAATCGAAGTGATCGGCACCCGCAAGTAGTCGCCACCCGGAGCGCTCGCGGCATGAGCTGCCGCAAGCGCTCTCCGGTTTAAGCCCACGAAGGAAGCGAAATGAACAAATACAGCATCAATGTGCTGGCACTCGCAGTCGGCCTGGCCTTCAGCGCCGGGGCCATGGCGCAGAGCCTGGCCAAAGACGACTACAAGGCCGGCAAGAACCAGATCGAAAGCCAGTACAAGACCGAGAAGGCCGCCTGCAGTTCCTTTTCCGGCAATGCCCGGGATATCTGCGTGGCCGAGGCGAAGGGCCGCGAGAAGGTCGCCAGGGCCGATCTCGATGCCAGCTACAAGCCATCCGCAGACAGCCGCTACAAGGCCCGCATCGTTGCGGCCGAGGCCGCCTATGCGGTAGCCAAGGAACGCTGCGACGACAAGGGCGGCACGGCCAAGGATGTCTGTGTCAAGGAAGCCAAGGCGGTGCAGACCACCGCCAAGGCAGACGCCAAGGCGCAGATGAAGGTTGCGGACGCCAATGCCGAAGCCCGCGACAAGGCGGCGGAGGCGCGCGAGGACGCTGCGGCAACCGCCAACGACGCGCAATACGGCGTCGCCAAGGAAAAGTGCGATGCCTATGCCAGCGAGGCAAAGGATCATTGCCTGGCACAGGCCAAGAAGAACTTCGGCAAGACCTGAGTCGCCGTCGAGCAGAAACACCCATGCAAGCCCACTGTTTCACAAAGAGGTAATCCCATGAAAACGATCAAGAGCATCACGATGAGTGCAGTTACCGCGGCCATGCTGGTCGGTCTGGTTGGTTGTGCCGGCATGTCGGCGCAGGAAAAGAACACGGCCATCGGCGCCGGCGTCGGTGCCATCGGCGGTTCCGTCCTTACCGGCGGCAGCGCTATCGGCACGGTCGGCGGCGCTGCTGTCGGCGGCGTCATCGGTCACGAAATCAACAAGTGATGACCGTCGTGCGACGCGGCCTCCCGCTGCGTTGCGCGGCCATTGCAATGCCAAAGCCAGCGCGACCGCGAGGTCGCTCCGGCTTTTTTGGCGCCTGATCACAAGGTGGACATCATGAAATTCGGCAAGATAGTCAGCACGGTTCTGCTCACCGGCGCGATGGCGTTGGTACTCGTTGCGTGCGAGAAGGAAGGACCGGCCGAACGCGCCGGCAAGGAAGCCGACAAGGTCGTGTCGGATGTCGGCAAGTCGATAGAAAAGGCCGGCGAGAACATCCAGGACGCGGCCAAGGGCAAGAAGTAGCCGCTTCGATCACGCATTGCGATCCCGTCCGGGATCGCAATGCGTCCGATGCGTCAGCGGGATTATTCACGAAGCATTACTCCCGCAACTGCCACCATCCCCCAAGCGCCTTGTACAGGCTGACCGCGGCCTGCAGCCGCGAGAGCCTGATCTGCGCCCGCTGATCTTCGGCCTGGAACAGCGTGCGCTGCGCATCGAGCAGGCCCAGCAAATCGTCGGCACCCTCGCGGTAGCGAACCTCGGCCAGCGCGAGCGCCACCTGCGCCTGTGCCACCACCTGTTCCTGCAGCGCTTCCTGGGCCGCGAGGCGGCCCGCGGCGGCCAGCGCCACCTCGACATCGGCCAGCGCGGCATGCACCGCCTTGCGATAGCCAGCCACCAGTTCGCGCTGGCGCGACTCGGCGACGTCGACTTGCGCGCCGAGACGGCCGCCGTCGAAAATCGGCTGCAATAGTGCGGCGCCGAGCGCCAGCGTCGCCGTTGGCGCGCTGAGGAAATTCAGCAGCACATTGCTCGCCAGCCCGGCCGATCCGGTCAGCGAGATCGACGGCAGCAAGGCGGCACGCGCCGCTGCCACATTGGCGTTGGCGGCGACGAGTTGCGCTTCGGCGCTGGCCAGGTCGGGCCGTCGCAGCAGCAACTGCGCCGGCAGGCCGGGCGCAATGCGCGGTACGCTGAGGCCGGTGAGCGACGCGGCAGTGGTGTCGAAATCTTGCGGCGCGCGCCCGAGCAGGATCGTCAGGGCGAACAGCAGTTGTCTTTCCTGCACTTCGAGCGGCAGCAGGCCGGCTTGCTGCGTCAGCACGGCGGCCTGCTGCCGCGCATGATCGAGCTTTGATGCGGCGCCGTTTCGCACGCGCGAATCGACCACCTTGAACACGCGCTCGGCGATGGTCAGGTTTTCGCGCGCGATGGCGAGTCGGCCGCGCAGCGCGAGCAACTGGAACCAGGCATTGGCGACCCCGGCGACCAGGGTCAGCCGGACCGTCTCACGGTCGAAGCGGCTGGCGCGCAAGCCGGCCGCGGCGGCATCGCGGCCGGCGGCGTTGCGGCCCCACAGGTCGAGTTCGTAGCTGGCGGACAGCGTCGCGCTGCTGGCATCGGTCGCTTTCCACTCGCCGCCGTCCGGGCGCGTTTCGCGGTGCCCACTGCCCATGCCCAGATTCAGCGCCGGGAACAGGCTGGCATCGGCGGTGCGCACCTGCGCTTCGGCCTGCAGCACGCGCTCGGCGGCAATCGCCAGGTCGGGATTGGCGGCTTCGGCCGCGGCGATTAGCGCCGTCAGTTCCGCGGAACCGAAAGCATTCCACCAGTCGGCGGCCGGCATCGCGGCTTCGGCGAGAGAGGTTTCGGTGTAGGCCAATGGCATGGCCGGCGCGGGCGCTGGCGTATTGCCGGTGACGGCGCAGCCGCCGAGCAGGGTCGCAATCGAGAGGAAGAGGAGGCTTCGTTTCATCCTAAGCCGGACGAGCCGGAACCAAAAAAAGCGTAACCACAGAGACACAGAGGCACAGAGGAATCAATTTCAAGAACATCTTCTTTGCCTTTCTCTGTGCCTCTGTGTCTCTGTGGTGAGGAATTTGGCTTCATGTCGCCAGCGCCACGATGGGGTCCACCCGCGCCGCCTTGCGCGCCGGCATGTAGCCGAACACCAGGCCGGTGGCCATCGCGCAGCCGAAGGCCAGCAGCACGGGACCCAGCGAGTACTTGACCGGGGTGCCGAAGGCGCCGACCACGGCCGCCGCCGTGAGGCCGACGGCGACGCCGATGGCGCCGCCGAGCAGCGACACCACCAGCGCCTCGGTGAGAAACTGCTGCAGGATGTTGCGCATGCGCGCGCCGGTGGCCATGCGGATGCCGATTTCGCGGGTGCGCTCGGTGACGCTGACCAGCATGATGTTCATGACGCCGATGCCGCCCACCAGCAGCGAAATCGCGGCGACCGAGCCGAGCAGGAAGGTCAGGGTGTTCTGCGTGTCGGTGGCGGTTTCGAGGATCGAGGTCATGTTGCGGATCTGGAAGTCGGTGCTCTGGTGGCGCGACTTCAGCAGCGCGGTCACGGCGTCCTGGGTTTCGTCGATCAGCGTGACGTCGTCCACCGCCACCGTGATGTTGCGCAGGAAGCGCTGGCCGAACAGGCGCAGGCCGCCGGTGGTCAGCGGCACCAGCACCATGTCGTCCTGGTCCTGGCCCTGCGGCGAGGCGCCGCGCACGGCCATGATGCCAATCACCTGGAACATCACGTTGTTGAGCACGATGTACTGCCCGATCGGGTCCTCGCCGCCGGCGAACAGCTTCTCGGCGACGGTCTGGCCGAGTACTGCCACCGTGGCGTAGCTCTTCAGGTCGGCGGTGGAGAAGAAGATGCCGCGGGCGACGGACCAGTTGCGCGCCGTCGGAAAGCTGGCCGAGGTGCCGGTGGCCTGGGTCTGGTAGTCGGCGTTGCCGAAGCGGGCGGTGACGTTGCCGCCGAGTTCCGGCACGGCGGCCAGCACATTGGGCAGCGCCGCGATGACTTCGGCATCCTCAGGCACCAGCGAGGCGACCGCACTGCCGACGCCGCGGCGGCTCGACTGCGCGGGGCGGATCAGCAGCAGGTTGGTGCCCATGGCGCTGATGCGGTCGAGCACGATCTGCTTGGCGCCGTCGCCGATGGCCAGCATGGCGATCACCGAGGCGACGCCGATGACGATGCCGAGCAGCGTCAGCACGGTGCGAAAGATATTGGCATGCAGCGCGCGTACTCCCGTCCTGGCGGCCTCGAAGGCGCCGCCGATGAACGAGGCGCCGCCTTCGGTCGCCGGCTGGCTGACGTCCGGCACCGGGCCGGCCGCCGGCTGCGGGCCGGAATCCCTGACGATGGTGCCGTCGCTGATTTCGATGATGCGTTTCGCCTGTGCGGCGATCTCCTGGGCATGCGTAATGAGAATTACCGTATGCCCCTGGGCCGACAGGTCGCGCAGCAGGGCCATGACTTCGATGCCGCTCTTGCTGTCGAGCGCGCCGGTGGGTTCGTCGGCGAGCACGATGCGGCCGCCGTTCATCAGCGCGCGCGCGATTGACACGCGCTGCTGCTGGCCGCCGGAAAGCTGGCTGGGGCGATGGCGCAGGCGCTCGCCAAGGCCCAGCGAGCCGAGCAGTTCGCGCGCGCGCGAATCGCGCAGGGCAGGAGGCATGCCGGAATACACCGCCGGCACTTCGACGTTTTCCAGTGCCGAGACGGTGCCGATCAGGTTGTAGCTCTGGAACACGAAGCCGAAGGCCTCGCGCCGCAGCCGCGCCAGCTCGTCGCGCTCGAAGCCGGAGACGTCCTCGCCCATGAAACGGTAAGTGCCGCTGCTGGGCCGGTCGAGGCAGCCGAGGATGTTCATCAGCGTGGTCTTGCCCGAGCCCGAGGCGCCCATGATGGCGAGGAACTCGCCGGCGTAGATCTTCAGGCTGATGCCGTGCAGCACTTCGACATCGAGCTCGCCGCTGCGGTAGGTCTTGGTCGCCTCAGCGAGTTCGATCAGCGGCGTGCTTGCCGGCTCGACGAGGGCATCAATAGTTGGCGCTGGCGACACGGCGATAGTCGGCCCGGGGGCGCCTTCAATCGCGGCCGGGCTCACTGTCGGCCGCCCGATCTCCCGGTATTGGGCACCAGCGCGCTGCCGGACGCATTGCCGGCCGGTGCGCGCGCCACCCGAGTTGCCGACTTGCTGCCGATCACGACCTTCTCGTCGGGCTCCAGCCCGGAAACGATCTGCGCCGAAACGCGGTTCATGACGCCGACCTTGACTTCGCGTTCCGTGAGCTTGTCGTCGGCGCCGACCACGCTGACCATGGCGCGGCCGTTGGCGAACTGGCTGCGCGGATCGGCGCCGCTGGCGGCGCCGCGGCTGCCACGGTTGCCGCGCTGGCGGCCCTGGCCCGGCGTCGCCACCGGGTGCAGCGCGGGCAGAGGCACCAGCACGGCGTCCCGCGCGCTGGCGATGACGAAGAAGACCTGGGCCGTCATCTGCGTCATCAGCGCCTGCTTCGGATTCTTCACATCGAACAGCGCGTCGTAGAGCACGACGTTGTTCACCACCGTCGGTGTCGGCGGGATCTGGCGCAGCGTGCTGCGATAACGCCGGTTGTCGCCGCCCAGGGTGGTGAAGTAAACCTCCATGCCGACCTTCAGCTTGGGCACGTCGGCTTCCGAGACCTGGGCCTGCACCGTCATGGTCGACAAGTCGGCGATGCGCATCACGATCGGCGCCTGCTGATTGGCGTTCAGCGTCTGGCCTTGTTTGGCCGCCTGCGAAACCACGGTGCCGGCGATCGGTGCGTAAATCCTGGTGTAGCCGAGGTTGGCTTCGTCGCCGCGCAGGGTGGAACCGGTCTGCTGCATCTGCGCCCTGACCGAGTTCACCTGGGCCAGCGCCGATTCGCGGCCGGCCTCGGCGCTTTGCAATGCCTCGGCCGTGGTCGCATCGTCCTTGGTCATGTTCCGCTGCCGCTTCAATTGCAATTCGGCCAGCACCAGTTGCGCCTGCCGGTCGGCCAACTGCGCCTGCTGGTTCTGCAACTGGGCGCGATCGCCATCGACCTTGGCCTGATACACCGAGGGATCGATCTCGGCCAGCAATTGCCCCTTCTTGACGACCGCCCCGATTTCGACGTGCAGCTTCCTGATCTGACCCGAGACCTGGGTGCCGACATCGACGAATTCCTTGGGCTGCAGCGTGCCGGTGGCGGTGACCGTGTCCTCCAGGTTGCCGCGCGTGGCCAATGCCGTGAGCATCCTGTCGGCCGGATCGTCTGCGGCAAACCAGGTGTGCCAGGCGAAATACCCGGCGCTGGGCAACAGGATGCCCGCGGCGACGACAATCGCCAGCAGCCAGGCCTTGCGCCGTGGCGGCGCCAATCCAGCGGGCGGGCTGGGCGGCAGTTCCTGGTCTGTGCTGGTCATCGGCTTGGAAATCCATGTTTGCAATCGGCATCGCGCCGTGCCGGACCAGTATTGCCGCGCTGTGCAGGCGTGTATGTGCGCTGACGTACAGATTGCGTGCCGGGCGATACGGACAATGCTTGCCTGAGGCGGTTCGCCGTCCGGTCGAAGCCGACTACACCCACAGGGAATTCCACGACCATGGCTCAGTCAATGTTGATGTGCGCGCTCAAGCGCGCTGCGGTCGGAATGGCTTGCCTGTTGTCCTTTGCCGGTTGCGCCACGCTGCCCGACACCGATGAACTCATCGCGCGCCACGCCGGGCAGACCGCCCGCTTCGAGAACGCGCGCGGGCCGATCTCGGCCAAGCGCAGTGCCGCGGTGCTGGCGGAACTCAAGCGCAAGTCCGGCGACATCGACATCCTGGACAAGCAGATTGCGCTGGAGCAGGCGATCGGCGGCAGCCCGCTGATCCTGGGCAACAAGGTCACCCTGCTGCAGGACGGCCGGAGCACCTATGCCGCGATGTTCGCCGCCATCCGCGCCGCCAGGGACCACATCAACATCGAGACCTACATCATCGAGGACGACGCCATCGGGCGCGAGTTCTCCGATCTGCTGCTGGAACAGCAGGCGCGCGGCATCCAGGTCAACATGATCCATGACAGCTTCGGCAGCATCAGCACGCCCAAGGCCTTCTTCGACCGGCTGACCCAGGGCGGCATCGAAGTGCTGGAGTTCAATCCGATCAACCCGCTGTCGCTGAAGAAGGGCTGGCAGATCAATCATCGCGATCACCGCAAGCTGCTGGTGGTGGACGGGCGCATCGCCTTCCTCGGCGGCATCAATATCAGCAGCGTGTATTCATCGGGGTCGGTTCCCAGGGGCGCCTCGAAAGCGCCTTCGGGCACGGTGGCCTGGCGTGATACCGACCTGCGGATCGAAGGACCGCTGGTGGCCGAACTGCAGAAGCTGTTCATGGATACCTGGGCGACGCAGAAAGGCAAGGCGCTGGCAGCGAAGGATTATTTCCCGATGCTGTCGGTGCAGGGTGGCGACATCGTGCGCGCCATCGGCAGCACGCCGAATGACCCCTACAGCCTGATCTACCTGACGCTGATATCCGCCATCGGCAATGCCGAAAAGCAGGTTCACCTGACCCACGCCTATTTCGTGCCCGATCCCCAATTGCTCAAATCCCTGACCGAAGCCGCCGCGCGCGGTGTCGACGTGGTGCTGATCCTGCCCAGCCATACCGATTCCGGCGCCACCTTTCATTCGGGACGCTCGCACTATTCCACGCTGCTCAATGCCGGCGTCAAGATCTACGAGCGACGCGATGCGCTGCTGCATTCCAAGACGGCGTTGATCGACGGCGTCTGGTCCTGCGTCGGCTCGACCAACCTCGACTGGCGCAGCTTTCTCGACAACGACGAGATCAACGCGGTGGTGATAGGGCGCGAGTTCGGCCAGCAGATGCAGGCCATGTTCAACCAGGATCTGGCCGCGTCGGATGCCATTCTCCTGGAGCAATGGAATCGCCGTTCCCTGATCCTGCGCATCAAGGAGTGGTTCAGCGGATTCATCCAGTATTGGCTCTAGCCGTGCCCCGGAATGGCCGCTTTGCGGTCCGTTTGACGGGAATTCGGCGATTGGACGGACTAATTCGTCTGTTGCGTCAACCGATTCGAGGCTCCGGCGTTTATCGCTTACGGACCGACAAGGTCCCAGGTCGCAAGCTGCGGCCGTCCCTATCTCTATTTAAGGAATTCCATGAACAAGTTGCTCGCCGTACTCGTCGCAGGCCTGTTTGCCACCTCCGTCTTCGCCCAGGCCACCGCGCCGGCCGTTGTCAAAGCCGAAGTCAAGGCTGAAAAGGCCGACGTCAAGGCTGTCAAGGCCGAAGCCAAGGTCGATGCCAAGGCCGACGCCAAGGTAGACGCCGCCACCGCCAAGGCCGACAAGGCCAAGGCTGCCGCCGACGCGAAGGCCGCCAAGGCCAAGGCCAAGGCCGACGCCAAGGCTGCCAAGGCCGAAGCCAAGGCCGCGAAGGTCAAGGCTGCCGCCGATGCCAAGGCTGCCAAGAGCGACAAGGCGGTTAGCGTCAAGGCCGACAAGGTGAAAGCCGAAGCCAAGACCGACAAGGCTGCCGCCAAAGCCGACACCGCTGCCGTCAAGGCCGAGGGCAAGGCCGAGGTGAAAGCCGCCGTCGTCAAGGCTGATGCGAAGGCTGCCGCCAAGTAATCGGTAGCTTTGCCGCAGAAGAAAGACAGGCTTGCCTGTCTTTTTTTTCGCCTGGGTGTCATGGATGCCTGCCGCTGGCCCGGCAAGGGGAGTTGCAGACTCCTCCGTCGGTTTGCTGCTTATTGTTTGAGGGCGACCACCCGGCCTTCCGCGTTGATGAATATGCGGTAGCGCTTGCCGTTCCTGCAGACGGCGATGTGGCTGCCGTCCGCTTGCCGTGCGGCGCCGACCACCCGATCGCAGGGCAGACCCAACAGCACGACGACGGCGGTCAGGTCTTTCAGCAGCGCAAGGCGTTCTGCCGTCGCCGACGCCGACGCCGGCCCGGCGCAGAGCGCCGCGAAGGTGAATCCAAGGGCCGCAGCCCTGGTAGATGTGATCAAGACGCCACTCCCCTGGTCAACCGATAGCCTTGAATTGTTCCGGATCGGCAAGAATGCTCCAGATGGCCTCCCGCGATCCCGCGATGGTGCGTGCCAGGGGTGGATCGCCGTCCTGGATCAGGGCGAGCACCTTGAGCACCAGCAGGTCATAGCGCTGCCGCAGCCGGGTGACGCTGGTGCTCTGTCCGCCCAGATGAAGCGAGCGAAACTCTTGCACCAGGTCATCCATCTGATTGCTCAGCGCGAGCTTGGCGAATACGCCGATCGCGTGGGTTTCCCGCAGCCGCATCTTCAAGGCCGCCACGTCCAGCGGTGCTTCCAACTTCTTGGCAACCGGCGCCGGGGCCACGATGGCGCTTGGCTGCTCGACGACGACCACGGCGGCTGCGGATTCAGGCGGGGCGTCCGGGTATTGGATGACCTCGGCCCAGGCCAGAGCGGTTCCCAGGGCGATGCACAGTATGCCGACATGGATGGACGCTGATTTCATGTGCCCAACTTAGCCTTTGGTCGCGGTGCTGTCTGTACGCTGACCCACAGACCCGGCGGGCGATCAGGGCTCATGCTGCTGCCATGCATAGCGCATCGATAGATCAAGAGCCGAGTTCAAGGCCCATTGCGGAGCCGGTCACGGCGTCGGCGTCGCGGGTGACGCCGCCGCGGACGATGTTGCGGCTGCTGGCCCTTTCCCTGACGTGCTGCGCTGCGGGCCTTGCCTCTGCCGCGGATTCCGCTGCGAATCCGGCTGCGGCCTTGCGTGCCAACTACGAAGTCCTGCACCAGCGGCCCGGCAGCAACCCGTTCCAGCGCCCGCTCTATCTGGAATCCACCGAGACCGCGGACGGTGTCGCTGGCAGCATTCATGCGCTGGTCGATCATCCGTTTGCATCGGCGGGGAGCGAGCTGGACGGACCGGCGCGCTGGTGCGAGATCCTGCTGCTGCATCTGAATACCAAGTACTGCCGCGCCGCGACGGACGGCAGCGGCAGCACCCTGCGCGTGTATATCGGCAAGAAACACGAGCAGCCGCTGGACGATGCCTACCCGGTGGACTTTGCCTGGCGCGTCGCCGCCGCCGGTCCGGACTACCTGAAGGTCATGCTGCGCGCCGACGAGGGGCCGCTCAGTACCCGCGATTACCGGATCACGCTGGAAGCCGTGCCGCTGGATGGCGGCCGCACCCTGCTGCATCTGGCCTATTCCTACGGCTATGGTTTTGCCGGCAAGGTGGCGATGCAAGCCTACCTGGCCACCATCGCCAGCGACAAGCTGGGCTTCACCGTCGCCGGCAAACAGTCCGATGGCCGGCCGATCTACATCGGCGGCATGCGCGGCCTGGTGGAACGCAACACCATGCGCTATTACCTGGCGATCGAGTCTTATCTCGGCGCCTTGTCCACTCCGCCCCAGGCGCGGCTCGAAAAGAGCCTGCACGACTGGTTTGCCGCGATCGAGCGCTATCCGCGCCAACTGCATGAACTGGAGCAGGGCGAATACCTGGCGATGAAACGCAAGGAGTATTTGCGCGCGCGCGCCGCAGTCCGGACGCCCTGACGCACGGCCGGCGGACGCCGATGTGCGCTGGCGAACAGACCGGCCGGGTTGATGCGCGAACAATCGCCATTGCTTACTTCCGCAGCACCCACTTGCCAGAGGACGCAGTCATGACCGAGCCCGATGCCAATTCCATTGCCCATCTCACTGATGCTGAAATCCGGCAGGCCTTCGCGGAACTCAGCGACCAGCAACTGCAGACCGCGCTCGAAACCGCCGCAAGCTGCTTCGCGATCTGGCGCAACACGACAGTCGCCGAGCGCGCGGCCGTAGTCGAGCGGGCCGCAGCCGTCATGCGCGCACGCTGCGACTACTGACTTCAGCCGGCCAGGGGTGGATGGCGGACTAAAGTCCGCCCTACGCTCCGCCCTACAGGCCGGCAGGCGCCGCGACCTCGTAGGAACCGAACAGCAGTTGCGCCGAGCGGGTTTCCGGCAGTACATAGACTATGCCGCTGGTCCCGGTAAAGGCCGGGCGCACGACCATGTTGAAGAACTGCGCCGGCACATTGATGCAGCCGTAGGAAATGCGGTTGTCGAGCGGGGTCGGCGTCGCCATGCGTTGCAGACGGCGCTCGGCGGGCTTGGCGCTGACCACCGGATGCATGGATACGGCGCCGCCGTAATCGACCCAGAGAATCTCCTTGCCCTGCAAATTGCGGTCCAGCGACGCCACGAAGCGCCCGGCGGGCGTCGTGCGCTCCGCGGGACGGATGCTGGACAGGGCACGGTTGCCGATGCCGGGAACGGCGTCGTCGCCCACTGCCAGGCCGAGCAGCGCCGGAGCGGCGCCGCGCAGACGGCCGTCGGCATCGAAGACAAATACCTTGGCGTCCTTTTTGTCCACAATGGCGAAGGGCATGCCCTTGCTGTCGCCCGAATCGACCACCCAGTGGGCCACGGCGCGCGCCTCGCGCGACGCGCTTTCGCGCTCGAAGCCGGCGTGTCTGAGCCGCTGCGCCAGTACCGGTTCTACCTCGACCGCCGTGACGATGGCGATACGCACCGGCAGCGGCGGAACCTGCAGCAGCGGCTGTACGGCCAAGGCCGGGCAGCCGACGCTCGCTGCCAGGAGGCCGAGGAAGACCCCGCGGAACAGGGGCGTCGCGATCCGGCGCACGCTTCCGGGTGCCTTGTGCAACACGTCATGTGGCATCGGTAGGTGTCCATCGTCCGGCGCTGGGTAGGGCGGATACCGCTACGCATGCTGCATTGATTGCGCAGCGGTACTTGTGCTTGTCGGGCGCTCTCAGTTGCGATCCTGCTTGCGCGGGCGCACCGGCGGCACGTAGACCGGTGGCGGTTCTTCCGCAACCGGCGGCGGTGGTTGCACGACGACCGGCACGGGAACCGGTGCGATGCTCAACAACTGCGGCGGCAAGCCCGCCAGTTCGACGTTGGGCATCAGGCGCGGCGAGATGCCAAGCACGGCGGCCGGCGCGAGATACTCGGGTCCCATCATCTCCTCGGGTTCGGCTTCCGGTATCACGACTGGCGGCACCGGGGGCACCGGCGGCGGCGCGGCGATGATGGTTGCCATGGTCCTGGACACGGCAGGCCCGCAGCAGGAATTCGCGAATGCGTAGTTGATGCCGAGCCCGCCCGGACTGAGCGCGGCTTGCGTCAGGGTGAAGCCGGTGAAATTGACGGTCTTGTCGACGCCTACCGCCGCATCCAGGAAATCGGCCGTACCCGCGCCGGCCAGGGTGACGCCGGCAGGGGCGCCTTTGAGCCCGGTAAAGGTGGTCGTGGTGGCACCGTCGAAGGTCTTGTTGCCGCCATCGGGGAACACCAGCATGAACTGGTGATAGGGGCCGCCGTTGCCGGTGGCGAAGAACAGTGAATAGTCGGTCGGCGTAATGTACGAGGTCGGGTTGTAGAAAATGTTGATCGGCGAGATGCCGGCCGGTCCCGTGACCGTGATGATGGTGCCGACGCCCATGTTCACCGTGCCCGCCGCCGCGCCCGGACCGGTGCCGTTGGTGCCGGCCATCAGCGTCATGCCGCGCGGCGTAACCGGACCGGTGGGGGGCAGGGAGGCCGCGACGCTGGTGGTCAGCGTCAGCAGTGCGGCGCCGTTGAAGGTATTGTCCAGGTTGATATTGTTTCCGGCACATACCTCGATGTTGCCGTGGGTGGCCGTAATGCCCGCCAGATTCTTGTCGGGAAGGAATATGGTGACGGCAGACCTCACGATATTCACGTCGCGACCGGCGCTCAACAGCACGTTGCCGCCGCTGTTGGGGGTGGCGGCGACGCCGGTCGCGGTGATCAGCGCATTCACGTTGATGTCGCGGCCGCAGCAAATCTCGAAGCTGCCCCGGGTGGTGGTCACTGCGGCGTTGATGTTCACGTCGCCGGCGGCGTTCAAGGTCAGCGTCGCGGTAGCCACCGGGTTCCAGGTGAGCGCCGAGGCTATGGTGATGTCGCCGCGCCCGCTTGGTGGCAATCCCTGCACGCCGGTGTTGGTCGTGGTGATGCTGACATTGGTGCCGCCGCCCGCCTCCAGCGCGGTGACGAGGTTGGCGACGTTCAAGTTCGACACCGTCGCGCCGCTGTCCGGCGCGTATACGCCGCCGACCGGCGCCACCGGGATGCCGGCCGTTATGGCAGCGCTGATCGTTATGTCGGATGGGTCGAGCAGCCATGTGCCGCCCTTGCCGTTGGCTGCGCTGGCGTCGATCGCGATTCCAGCCACGTCCAGCCAATGACCGGAGGTTTCGATCAGGCCGCCGTCGCCGTTCTGCGCACCGCCGCGCGCCGCGATGCTGCCGTAGGCGCGTGTCGATTCGTCGGACCAGAGGATGACCTTGCCGCCGTTGCCGGTGGAGACGGCATCCGCCGTGATCGTCGAATCCGCGCTCATGTAGGTCGCAGCTGCGTTCTGCACTGCCGGGTTTGTGCCCTGGTAATCGCCGCCGATCAGCACTGTGCCGCCGCCGGCGTCGCCGGAGGCATCGATGTCGGTGCCGAACAGACCGACATGGTGACCCGTGACGGTCACCTTGCCGCCGGTCTGGCCTGCACCACTGCCGGACACGTCCAGCGTGCCGCCGATGGTCATCGTCCCGCCTTGCATGTCGCCCGTGAGCCGGATGGTGCCGTTGTGGTTTTCGATGGTCTGCGCGCGAATCACGCCGGTGTTATTCACCGCACTCAGCAGCAGGTCTCCCGCTGCCATTGCGGTCAGCAATACGTTGCCGCCGTCGGCCTGGATCAGGCCGCCGTTCTGTACCAGCGCATCGACTGCGCCCTGGCTTACCGTGACGTTGAGCAGGCCGTCGCCGGCGACGTCGAGGGTCATCCCGCTGCCGGCGGCCAGCGCCACCGTGCCGAGCCTGGCGAGGATGATGCCGTCGTTGCCGACCTCGGCGCCGAGCAGGGCGACATAGCCGCCGGGCGCGTTGATGGTGCCCTGGTTCAGTACCGTGGCCTTGCTGTTGCCGGCGAAATGGTAGCGGCCGGCCATGAAGTCGCCGTCGCTCATGTTGAGCGTGGAGGCGACCAGTCCGCCGACATTGACTTGCGCCCCGTGGCCGAACAGCACGCCGTTGGGGTTGAGCAGGAAGACCTTGCCGTTGGCCGACAGGCTGCCGAGGATGCTCGACGGATCCGGCCCCAGCACCCGGTTGAGCGCGATCGAGCTGCTGTTCGGTTGCACGAACTGCACCGCTTCGCCGACGCCGATGCTGAAGCTCTGCCAGTTGATCGCCACGTTCTGGCTGGTCTGGTTGATGGTCGTGCTGCCCGCGGCGCTGCTGATGCTGGCGCCACCTTCGGCGACGACGCCGCCGACCGGCAGGGCGTAGACGTTCGCGCCGAACGCGATCATCAGCGAAACCGCGAGAGCCTTCAGGGGGAAGCGCGGATGTCGCGCCATTGCGCGGGCCGGGTCGTTGGCGATCGATCGTATGTTGGATTTCATTTTGTCCATTCCAGTCTTCATATGAATATGCGAAAGCAGGGCGCGCCTGTCTGGTTCAGAAATACTTGATCAGCTGTATCCAGAAGCGGCCCGACTTGTCGGGGGCGGAGGTTGCCGGTTCGTTGCCGAGCTTGACGGCGTAATAGGCCCGCGCCAGGAAGTTGTTGGCCTCGCCCCAGCTGAGTCCGACGCCGGCGCCGCTCAGGGTCCGGCTGTTGTCCCCGGCAACCCAGGGACGCTTGTGCGTGGTGACGCTGCCGGTGTCGATGAAGCCGATCAGATGCATCTGCCCGGGCATGGTGGCCGAGTATTTCGGCAGCAGGTAGCGGGCCTCCAGGTTCAGCACATAGCCTTCGTCGGCATAGGCCTCGCCTTCCGGGTAGGCGCGCACGCCGTACATGCCGCCCAGTTCCATCTTCTCCGAGGAGTCGAGGTTCTTCGAGGCGAACTGGCCGTTGATCGCGGCGGAGAGCGAAACCGAATCGGTGACGCGCTGCAGGCGTGCGGCGCGGAAGCCGATCTTGTCGTAATGACCGTTGGTTTTCGCCGTCGCCGCATCGATGATCCGCGCCGCAGGCGTCTCGATGTCGATGTTGCCGGTGGACCAGGTCAGCGCATAACTGGTGACGCCGCCGCCGCCGAAGCGGTCGCGATGATTGCCGTAGAGGCTGGCGCTCAGCACCTGTGCGCTCTTGTCGGTGACCAGCGAGGTCGAGTCGACCTTGTCCTGAAACGTCTTGTCTTCATAGACCAGTCCGGCGGAAAGATTGTTGCTGCGCGACCGGATCAGGGGATAGCTGCCATAGATGCTGGCGATCTCGGCCGTGCCATGGGCGCGCAGGCTTTCGAACTCTTCACCCAGCTTGTATTTAAGGGCGCTGTAGGCGATTCCGGCGGTGGCCTTGCCGAACTGCATCTGATAGGAGGCGCGGGCATAGTTCAGTCCCTCGCCCGAGGTCATGGCGCGCAGCGAGGCGACGTCGCCGTGCCCGGCCAGGTTGTTGAGATTGACCGTGCCGCCCAGGCGGTACTCGCCGGTGTAGCGGTTGCCCGCGTTGTCGAAATCGACTTCGCCCGAGACCGTCGGGCCCGGCGTGAGGTCCACGATCAGGTCGGAGGCGCCGACCGAGGCACCGGGCACCAGGGTCGATTTGACCTTGACGCCGGGAATGTCGGAGAGCAGCAGCAGGCGGTTTTCGAGCGGCGCGGCCTGGATCACGTCGCCGCTGTTCAATCCGCTCAGTTGGCTGTTGGCCAGACCGTCGGAAAGCCGGGTCTGGTTGTTCAGCGTGATCTTGCCGTATTCGCCTTCGATCACGGCGATGGTCACCGCACCGTCCTTGATGTCCTGCGCCGGCAGGTAGGCCTGGGCCACGAAGTAGCCGTTGCTGCGGTAATGGTTGCCGATCTTCGAGGCCATGCTGCGCAGATCGTCGAGGCTGAGTTCGCTGCCCGGTACGAAGCCGGTCAGCGCGAGCAGTTCCGCTTCCGAATACACGTGGGCACCGCTGAGATTGAGGCTCTTGACGATGATCCTGACCCCCGCGCTCTCCGCGCTGGCCGGCGCGCTCTGGGGCACAACATCCACCGTGGGTTCGAACTTCTGCGGCAGCGGGGCCGGCGGAATCTGTTGCATCTGGCTGCCGGCGTCGGGCTGCTGGGCGAAGGCGCCGTGGCTGACGGCCAGCATGGCAATGGTGAGTAGATTTTTCTTCAACATGATTCGTCCTGTCGTTCTGTGTTGGAAAGGGATCGCGACTGCTGACACAAGATTGCCTGCGATCGCCATGGGTTTCCGTGCGTTGGCGCACACATCGGACGGACGGGGCACATGGACAAGGGTCTGCGGCGCCTAGCGATGGCCGCGCAGCAGGCTGGGTGCGACGCCGTAGAGCAGGATCAGGCCTCGCGCCTCGCTGTCGTCGGACCTGGGGCCGGCGCTTGCCTGACGGTTCTTCGCCACCAGGTATCGGATCAGCGTATCCACGCCGCCTTCGCGAATGATCTCGGCAAATGACGAGCGATAAGTCGTGGTCAGGCTGATGCCGGCGACACGAATGTCATACACCTTCCAGCCGTCGGTCATCTTTTCCATGTCGTAGTCGATGCTCATGCGTTCGACCCCGGGCTTCTTCACGGTGGACTTGACCGTGACGTCGGATGCGCCCGCCGTCGGCGGCAGCGGCTTGTAGTCGATCACCTCGTCGCGAAAATTCAACAGCGCCGCCGAGTAGGTGCGCGCCAGCAGCATCCTGAACTCGGCAACCAGCGAATCCTGCTGTTCGGCCGAGGCGAGCTTCCAGTTGCGCGCCACGGCGAGCTGCGTCATGTGGCGAAAGTCGAACAGGGGCAGGATGGTCGTTTCCATCAGTTCGGCGATCGTCGTCGTGGTGTTCGGCTTCCTGTCTTCCCTGAGCCGGGCGATCACCATCGAGGTGGCTGCGCTCAGCAGCGCATCCGGCGCGGCCTGGTGTGCCGCGCCGAGCGGAGCCGGTTTGCTGCCCGGTGTCGCGCCGGGCGCGGCAGGAACTGCCGCGGCGGCCGGAATCGCGCCTGCGCCCCCGGCCAGACCGGCGACGACCGAGAGACCTGCAAGCAATTTTTTGCGCATCGAAAGTGACCTCATCACGCATTACGCGGCGATCGGGAGACATCCCCACCGGGCGGCGTAAATCCATGCCGTGATTTTCTACATCCGGGCGCGGCGCGCTGTGCGTTGGCGTACAGACCACGCCGGGCATGACCGGTAGATTGAAACTCGTCTCATCCGTCGCGCACGAGAGGCGTTTCGTTCGCGGCCGATGTATGTCCGACCACCCATTCATCAGTCAGGAGAATCCATGCTACCCAGCCTACCCACGGCCCAGAGCCTCGAAGGCAAACCCGTACCGCAGGTGATTTTCAGGACCCGCGCCGACGGGGAGTGGCGGGACGTGAGCAGCGACGACATCTTCAAGGGCCGCAGCGTCGTGGTGTTTGCGCTGCCCGGCGCCTATACGCCGACCTGTTCGAGTACGCACCTGCCGCGCTACAACGAGCTGGTGCCCAGCTTCAAGGCCAACGGCGTGGACCGGATCGTCTGCCTCGCGGTCAATGACGCCTTCGTCATGGACGAATGGAAGCGCGACCAGCAGGTGGAGGACATCACTTTGCTGCCGGACGGCAATGGCGAATTCACTGCCGGCATGGGCCTGCTGGTGGACAAGTCGGACATCGGCTTCGGCATGCGCTCCTGGCGCTATTCGATGCTGGTCAGGGACGGCGTGATCGAGAAGATGTTCATCGAGCCCGCCTCGGCCGGCGACCCGCTCGAAGTCTCCGATGCCGACACGATGCTCAAGTACGTCAATCCCCAGGCCGTGGCGCCGGACCCGGTGGTGATCTTCGCCAAGCCCGGCTGCCCGCACTGCGCACGGGCCAAGGCGTTGCTCACGGCAGGCGGGTTGCGCTACGAGGAAATCAGCCTCGGCGGGCAGATCCGCAGCAGCACGCTGCGCGCCGTGTCAGGTCGCGGCACCTGGCCGCAGGTCTTCATCGGCGGCAGGCTGATCGGCGGCGCCGACGAACTCGAAGCCTGGCTTGCCGCCTCCGGCGCACGCAGGGAGAACTGAATCATGAAAACCAGGCAAGTCGATGTTGCAATCATCGGTGCCGGCACGGCCGGCCTGGCTGCCTATCGCTCGGCCAAAGCCGCGGGCGCGAGCGTCGTCATCATCGAGGGCGGCGACCACGGCACCACCTGCGCGCGCGTCGGCTGCATGCCGAGCAAGCTGCTGATCGCCGCGGCCGATGCCGCCGACGCGGTCGACAAGGCGCCGGATTTCGGCGTCCACGTCGATGGCGTGGTGCGCATCGATGGCGGCGCGGTGATGGACCGGGTCAGGCGCGAGCGCGACCGTTTTGTCGGCTTCGTGCTGGGCGACGTGCAGGACATTCCCGAGACGGATCGCCTGCGAGGCCGTGCCGCCTTTGTGGACAAGCATACGATCGCGGTCGCCGACTACTGTCTGATCCGTTGCAAGAGCAGCGTCATCGCCACCGGCTCGCGCGCCACCTATCCGGAAGCGTTCAAATCCCTCGGCGACCGCCTGATCATCAGCGACGATATTTTCAGCTGGCATGACCTGCCCAGATCCGTGGCCGTGATGGGGCCGGGGATCGTCGGGCTGGAACTGGGCCAGGCCCTGCACCGCCTGGGGGTCCGCGTCGCGGTGCTCGGCCGCGGCGGCCGCCTCGGCCCCATCAGCGATCCCGAGATCCTCGCCTATGCCGTCGCCGCCTTCAGCCGCGAGTTCGTGCTGGAAACCGACGCCCAGGTCGAGTCCATGGAACGCGACGGCGATCGCGTCGCGCTTCGCCGCAAGGGCGCGGACGGCAGGTTGGATGTCGAGCATTTCGACTATGTCCTCGCCGCCACCGGGCGCGCGCCCAATGTGTCGGGCATCGGCCTCGACCAGACCGGCATCGATCTTGATGAGAAGGGCGTGCCGTCCTTCGATCCCCTGACCACCCGCACCGTCACCGCGGACCGGGCCAGCCCGATTTTCATCGCCGGCGACGCCAACAACTTCATCCCGCTGCTGCACGAGGCGGCTGACGAAGGACGCATCGCCGGACGCAATGCCGCGCGCCTGGCGCTGGGCAGCGAGGTGACCCCGGTGCCGCGCCGCGTGCCGATCGGCATCGTGTTCACCGATCCGCAGATCGGCATCGTCGGCGGCGGCTTCCATGCCCTGCCGGCCGGCAGCTTCGCCAGCGGCCAGGCGAGCTTCGAGGACCAGGGCCGTTCGCGCATCATGCTGAAGAACAAGGGCCTGCTCAAGGTCTATGCAGATCCCGCCACGGGCCGCTTCCTCGGCGCCGAAATGCTGGTGCCGGCCGCCGAGCATCTGGCGCATCTGCTGGCCTGGGCGCTGCAGAACAGGATGACCGTGGCGCAAATGCTGGAGATGCCCTTCTATCACCCGGTCATCGAAGAGGGATTGCGCACGGCGCTGCGCGACGTCAAGGCGAAGCTGCACCCGGGGTAAGCATGCGCCGGCTTTGCTCGCCGCGGCCAAGAGTTGGCGTTGGCGATACGGCGATATGCAGGGCCGCAGGGCCGACAAGGTTTCAAGAGCGCAATTTTCGCGATATGTGCGACAGCGCACAGAAGCAAACCGGAGGCTGGCTCAGAGTTCGTAACAAGTTCTCACACATCCTTGCGTGGGGACGATCCCGATCCGACCCACCACAGGAGATAGACATGAATTCCGCATTCAAGAAACTGCTTTGCCGCTTTCTCGCCGTTGCTCTCATAACCCTGCCCTTCCAGACCGGACAGGCCAGCATGATCGGGACGGAGCAGGTGACTGCCGCCGCCACCGTTCAGGCCGACCGCAACCTGGTATCGAGTTACCTGAGCCGCTCGCAGACCGTGAATGAGTTTCAGGCGCTGGGCCTGGATGCACAGGATGCCAGGGACCGCGTCGCGTCGATGAGCGATGAGGAAGTCCGCAGCCTCGCCGGCCAGATCAATGCCGTTCCTGCCGGTGGCGATGGTCTGGTGGTGCTGATCCTGGTCGTCTTCTTCATCTGGTACTTCGCCTTCCGTCGCTAGTCGTCCGCATCGCGTATCGGGCCCGAGCAATGCTGCCGGACTTTCAGGCCTGGTTCGCAGGCGCCCGCCTCTGCGCGGGCGCCTTTTTTGTGCTGGCAGGCCTCAGCGGCTGCGCCGCGCTGGTGCCGCAAACCATGGGCCTGCGCGATGCCTGGCCGCAAGGCGTCGCCGACCGCATCGAGCTCGCCGAGGTGCCCTTCTTTGCCCAGCAGGAATACCAGTGCGGTCCCGCCGCGCTGGCAACGACGCTGGTCCATGCCGGCACGGCGGTCACGCCGGACGAACTGGTCAGGCGCGTCTATCTGCCCGGGCGCGAAGGTAGCCTGCAGGCGGAAATGCTGGCCGCGCCGCGCCGCTACGGCAAGCTTTCCTACCCGCTCGCGCCACGCTTCGACGACCTGCTGCGCGAGGTCGCGGCGGGCAACCCGGTGCTGGTGCTGCAGGATACCGGGGTCGGCTTCATCACCAACTGGCACTATGCCGTCGTCGTCGGCTTCGACTATTCCGCCGGCGAACTTTACCTGCGCTCGGGTGAAAACCGGCGCCTGGCCGTGCCGTTCACGGTCTTCGAATACACCTGGAAGAAGAGCAATTACTGGGCAATGCTGACCCTGCCGCCCGAGCGTATTCCGGTGACCGCTACCGAGCCTGCCTATCTGGCGGCGGTCGCGGCCATGGAGCGCGTGGCCGCGCCGGATGCCAGCTTCGCCGCATATTCGGCGGCGCTGCAGCGCTGGCCCGACAATGTTGCCGCGAGCATCGGCCTGGCCAACCGGCATTACGCTCGGGGAGAACTCGGGCAAGCCGAAGCCGTCCTGCGCCGCGCCCATGTCCGCCATCCGAATTCCGTGGCCGTGATCAACAACCTGGCGCATACGCTCTCCGATCTGCAGCGCAACGAAGAGGCGCTGGTGCTGATCGGACAGGCCGCAGCGCCCGCCGGCAGTCCCTTCGCCGCGGCGGTAGGCGAGACCCGGGCCCTGATCCTGCGACGCCTGGGACGCGACAGCTAGTCCTGTCGCGGGCCAATGTACGGTATCGCACAGAAGCATTCTCCAGGGCCGGCTATGTTGCGCAGGACATTCGCTGTTCAACGAATTCCCTACACGGTGATCCAACATGAAACTACTTGCTCTGAAAACAAAATGTGCGACGGCGCTGCTGATTGCCGGAATTTTCGCGGCTGGTCCGGCCATGGCCGACAAGCCCAACTGGGCCGGCAACGACAAGGGCGGCAAGAACGATCGCGGCGATCAGCGCGACGATCGCAAGGGCGATCGCAAGGATGACCGCAGGGATGATCGCAAGGACGGCGACCGCGACTCGCGCCGGGACAATGATCGCCGTTCCGATGGCGACAGGCGACACTTCCAGCCGCAGCAGCACGTGGTGGTGCGCGACTACTACGCCGAGCATTACCGCGGGCGTCGCTGCCCGCCGGGCCTGGCGAAGAAGCACAACGGCTGCATGCCGCCGGGCCAGGCCAAGAAATGGCGGGTCGGCTACCAGCTGCCGCGCGACGTGATCTTTTACTCGGTCCCGGCACCGCTGGTGGTGCAGATCGGCCCACCGCCGTCCGGCCATCGCTACGTGCGCGTTGCCGGCGACATACTGATGCTGGCGATCGGCACCGGCATGGTGGTCGATGCAATCGCGGATCTCGGCGCCATGTAGGCATTGCCCGCCGTAGTCGGGCATATAATTTAACCACGGGGACGCCGCTTTCATCGGCGTTCGGCGCAGCGGCCATGGCCGCGATGAATGCGGAGTGCATGCAATGATTTCTGGTCCCGGTTATTCACTGCAGGCAACGGCGGGTTTGGCATTGTGCCTGTGCCTGTTGCCGGCGCACGGCGCCGCGGTGGAGCCCGCCAATACTCCGATCGTCGCGGCCACCATACCGGTGGCGACCGGTGGCGCCGGCCTCGGCATGGCCATGCGCTTCGAGAACTCGATCTATCGCGGCGCGGGCACGCGCCACGACTTTGTTCCGATCTACATCTACGAGAGCAAGCGCGTCTTCCTCGAAGCCTACCGGGTTGGCCTGAAACTCAGGGAAACACCCGATTCGCGCTTCGACGCGTTTGTCGCCTATCGTTTCGAAGGCTATCCCTACGACCGCATTCCGGCGAGCCTGGCCGGCATGGCCAATCGCGGGCCGGGCGTCGACCTGGGCCTGGGCTATCAGCAGCGCAACTCCTGGGGCACCTTGTTCGGCGAAGTGTTGAGCGATGCTGGCAGCGGATCGGGCGGCAGCGAAATCCGCGCCGGTTACCGCTACGACCTGGCGCTCGGCAAGCTGCAGCTGCAGCCGCAATTCACGCTCGCCGCACGCGACGCCCGGCTCAACAACTACTACTACGGCGTGCGTTCGTCCGAAGCGACGATCACGCGGCCGGCTTATGAACCGGGCGGCGGCATCAATGCCGAGCTGGCCCTGTCCGCGGCCTACCGGCTTTCCGCGCGCTGGCGGCTGATCGGCGGCGTATCCGCGACGCGCTGGGCCTCGGGTGTGCGTGCCAGTCCGATCGTCGACAGCCGCACCCAGTTGGCCGGGCACCTCGGACTGGCCTACGATTTTTCGCCCGAGCACGACGCCTGGCCCGACGGCCGGCCGCTGATCGTCAAGGCGCTGTACGGCAAGGCCACCGATTGCGACGTGGCCCAGGTGATGCTGCTCAAATGCACCTCGACCAATACCATCGACCAGACGCGCGTCGCCGGCTTCGAACTCGGCCGCCCCTTCATCGAGCGCCTCAACGGCTGGCCGCTGGATTTCGTTGGCTACGTGGGTATCCTGCGCCACAACGAGCGCGGGCTGCAGGAGGATTCCTGGCAGGCCAACGCCTACATGAAGGCCTACTACTACGGATTCCCGTGGAGCAGGCGCGTGCGTACCCGGCTCGGCATGGGCGTCGGCATCTCCTATGCCGAGCGCGTGCCCTACGTCGAACTGCGCGACCAGCTGGCGCGCGGCCGCAGCAGTTCACGGCTGCTCAACTACCTCGATCCAAGCATCGACATCAGCCTGGGCGACCTGATCGGCGTGAAGTCCATGGGCGAAACCTATGTCGGCCTCGGCGTCACGCACCGCTCGGGCATCTTCGGCACTTCGCGCCTGCTCGGCAACGTGAACGGCGGCTCGAATTACATCTATTCCTACGTCGAGTGGCGCATGTAGTCTGTCGGCCCAGCTGTCGATGGCGAAGGGCATGCCTCAGGCCGGAATCGTCGCCGCCGCATTGCGCATCGACCGTACCTTGACCGGCCCGGGAGCTTGCTATCATCCCCGCTGCTTTGCCAACACCATTCAGCCGCGATGAGACATCGATAATGAGCCAACTGTTTTCACCCTTCTCGATCGGCAAGCTGCAGCTCAGGAACCGCATCGTGATCGCGCCGATGTGCCAGTACTCGGCCGAAAATGGCGAAGCCGTCGATTGGCATCTGATCCATGCCGGGCAACTGCTGCTCTCCGGTGCCGGGTTGTTGATCCTCGAAGCGACCGCCGTTGAACCCGAAGGGCGGATCACGCCGGGCGATCTCGGGCTTTGGTCGGATGCGACGGAAGCCGCCCTGAAAAGGACGCTGGCCGCCGCACGCAAGTATTCCGCGATGCCTGTCGCGATTCAGTTGGCACACGCCGGCCGCAAGGCTTCCAGCCGTGCGCCCTGGGATGGTGGCCAACTGATTCCGCCGCAGGAAGGCGGCTGGACCACGCTGGCACCTTCGGCCATACCCCATGCTCTTGGTGAAGCACCGCCGCAGGCGCTGGATTCATCCGGCTTGCAGCGAATTCTGCAGGCCTTTGTCGCTGCCGCGCTGAGGGCGCATCGGCTTGGCATCGACGCGATCGAACTCCACGCGGCACATGGCTACCTGCTGCATCAGTTTCTATCGCCGCTGTCGAACCAGCGAACGGACGCCTATGGCGGCTCCCTGGAAAACCGCATGCGCTTTCCGCTGGAGGTATTCGACGCGGTGCGGGCCGCCGTGCCGCCGGAGATGCCGGTCGGAATCCGCGTCTCCGCCACCGATTGGGTCGAAGGCGGCTGGGACGTCGAACAAAGTGTCGCCTTCGCGCTGGCGCTTCGCCAGCGACGCTGTTCGTACCTGCATGTTTCAAGCGGCGGCGTTTCGCCGCTGCAGAAGATTCCCCTTGGTCCGGGTTATCAGGTGGCGCTGGCGGAACGTATTCGCCGGGAAACCGGGCTTCCCACGATAGCGGTCGGCTTGATCACCGATCCGGATCAGGCCGAAGCCATTGTTGCCGAGGGGAGGGCCGATATGGTGGCTCTGGCGCGCGGCATTCTTTTCGATCCGCGCTGGCCGTGGCACGCCGCGGCCAGGTTGGGCGCGCAGGTGGAGGCGCCGAAGCAATACTGGCGCTCGCAGCCTCAGGGTCTGAGCAAGCTGTTCGGTGAAGTGCGAACCGGCCAGCGCTGAGCCGCGGACGCGGCCGATGTCCGCACCGCGGCGGGTGGCGACCGGACTTACTGCTTACCCTTGACCACCATGTCGTTCTTGATGGATTTGACGCCCTTGACGCCTCTGGTCAGCCTGACGGCCTGGTTGATATCGGCGCGCGACTTGACGAAGCCGGACAACTGAACAATCCCCTGGTGGGTTTCGACATTGATCTCGGTCGCCTTGAGCGTGGAGTCCTGAAAAATGGCGGTCTTGATTTTGCTGGTGACGACGGCGTCGTCCACATACTCGCCGACGGATGCCGCGGTGCCGGATGCCGCCTTGGCTCCGCTTTGGGGAGTGGTTTCGGCGGCGAGTGCAGGGGTGCCGAAGGCGAGGACGATTGCGGCGGCGATTGCGGTCGGATTGATTCGTTTCATGGCGTTTCCTTTCGTGGTGGCAATGCCTGACGGGAGCTGTTCATCCCCGGGCTGAGCCCTTGCAGGCGGCCGATGCATGAGCGGCACGACTGCAAGGGATGTGAGGCTGTGCCGATCTCAGACGGCTTTCTTGATGTCTTCCTTCAGATCGCCAAAACCGGCCTGTACCTGACCTTTGAGGTTCTGCAGCTTGCCTTTGTCTTCCAGTTTCTTGTCGTTGCTCAGCTTGCCGGCAATTTCCTTGACCTTGCCTTTGACTTCCTCGACGCGGCCTTGAGTTTGATCCTTGTTCATGGTGTGCTCCCGGTGATTGAAATTGAGATGGGTCGGCTCCGCCGCCTGGCAGTGCCCACCGTCGATCAGGTTATTCGCGAAGCCGGCGGCTGTCCGTGCGCTGGCGCTCACAGCCGCAAGAATGCGGGGGGGGCGCTTGCCAGGAAAAAGGCCCGGAGCAGCGTTGCTGCTTCGGGCCAAGTACTACAGGGGTTCGTCGCGGAGGAGGACAACGAAACCTGACTGCAGAATGCCTGGGTTTGTCGATTCGATCTGTGCGCTGCCGCACCTTGCGATGATTTCCCTATTTGCCCTGGACTGCTTTTGCCACGAGTCGGTTGTCGACCTGCGTGACGCCCGCCACCGCTCCCGCCAGTTCCTTGGCCCGGTCGCTGCTCTGTGGCGAATCGACCGATCCGGTGAGCGTCACCACGCCCTTGATGGTGTCGACGCTGATCTGCAGCGTCTTCAGACCGGGCTCGGCAAATATCGCCGCTTTGACCTTTGCCGTGATTTCGGTGTCGTCGATGGCGACTCCGGCTTTCGTGCTCTGCTCGTCCAGCTTGTCGCCAACCTTGTCGCTAGCTTCGTTGATGGTCTTGCCGGCTGACTCAGCGGTTTGCTCGATCTTGCGACCGGCGGCCTCGGCAGTCTGGTCGATCTTCTTGCCTGCGGCCTCTGCCGTTTCATCGATTTTCTTGCCGGCGGTCTCCGCAGGTCCGGGTTTGTCGCATGCAGCAAGCCCGGCTGCGAGCAGGACCGAAATGGCGACTAATTTGAAACGGGATGGGATTTTCATTTTGGTTTCCTTTTGATGAGTTGCGATCGAACCACAGGGTGCACTTATCCTCCTTGCGGCAGCCACAGTCGGTGCGCTGGGCCACATAGGCCCGAACGAGCGGCGTCGGTGCACACAGGGCCCATGGTCCGATTCGTACGGTGCCGTACAGACCGGCGCACAGGCCGGGATCAGGATGATCGGCAGGGGAGCAGCGGCGCTCGAATCTCCGGTCGCTGCTGCTGCTCGTCAACATCGGGAGAGACCATGAATATTGCATTATTCGAGCATCGCGGCGCCATCGAGGTCAAGAAGGACAGGCTGGTCAAGGATCTCAAGGGCGTTGTCGCCGATACCGACGACCTGTTGCAGCAGGTGGTGAATTCGACCGCGGAGGAATTCGCTGCAACGCGTACCCGGATCGAGGGCCAGTTGCGGGATGCGAGATCAAGACTCGATGCGGCGCGAATTTCGGTGGCAAGAAAGGCCTGCGACGCCGCCGACGCCACCCAGGAATACGTCAGGGAAAATCCCTGGAAGGCATTCGGCATACCCGCGGTGGCCGGGCTCATCGTCTTCCTCCTGCTCAGCCGTCGCTGAGCGGCCTGCCCGCCGCGCTCGCTGCGACAGGCCGGCCAGAGAGTTGGTGCTGGCGCGACGGCGAACGCGCCGCACCGGCCGGTGCGTGGCGTCCGCGCTAAGCCAAAGTCGTGATGGTGCGGACCTGGAACTCGATCATGAATGCGCGATGGGGGTGTCGGTAAACAAGGAAGTCTTGAGCTGGCTGGAAAAGCTGCGGTCCTTGCGCTGAATCCACTCCAGCAGCATTGCCGCGTGTTCCTTCTCCTCGTCCCGATTGTGGATCAGGATGGCCTTGAGCGCCGGGTCCTTGCAGACGTCGGCGCGCTGGTTGTACCAGTCCGTGGCTTCCAGTTCTTCCATCAGTGAAACTATGGCCCGGTGCATGTCGCGCGTTTCGGCGGACAGCTCCTCGGCAGGTTCGTGATAACCGACACTCGACATTTGATGCTCCTTTTGGTTTGCAGGGACGGGCAGCGGCCGCCGCGATGCCCGTGCACCATGCACCCGCAATGCCAGCACTTCCGTTCGCTGGCGCACCCTTGGTCCTGCGCTATGTACGCCACCGCACTGACGCCATCGGTCGCCTTGACTATTCTGGCCCTGAGGCTTCGAAAGCGTGTGCGGTTTGCATCCCAGGGGCTCGGTTCTCTGTGCGGAAGACGGCGACGCAAATTGCTCGAATCCGGATCGGGAATTCTGTTCAACTCAAAATTGGAGAATCAATCATGAAACAAGCTAGAAGCTATATCTCGGCACTATTCCTGGCCGTCACACTGGTCTCGGTCGTCGGCTGCGCCTCCACCACCAAGCAGGAAGGCACCGGCGAGTACATCGACGACTCCGTGATCACGACCAAGGTAAAGGCGGCAATTTTCAATGAGCCGACCCTGAAGTCCGCTGAGATCAATGTCGAGACCTTCAAGAACGTGGTGCAGCTGAGCGGATTCGTCAGCACGCAGGCGGCGATCTACAAGGCCACCGAACTGGCGCGCGGTGTCGCCGGTGTCCGCTCCGTCAAGAACGACATGCGGATCAAGTAAGCCAACCTGAAGCCGAAGCGGGAGCAGGTATCCGCGGGCGCTGCCCGCGCTTGCCTGTTCATGCTGCGCCAGCCACCGCAAGCGTCCCGGGCGAGACCAGCCATGGCCAGCGCAATCGTCGACCTGATCGTCCTCGTCCCGATTCATTGGGCGCGAAGGCTGCGAATCGTCTTGGTCGCCTCGCTGGTATCGTGGATCGACCATCGCGCCGCCAGCAAAGGCGCGGCGCTGGCCTTCTACACCCTGTTTTCGATGACGCCGATCCTGGTGCTGGCGATTGCGGTCGCCGGCTATTTTTTCGGCGCCGAGGCGGCCCAGGGCGAAATCGTTGCCCAACTGGAAGGTCTGGTCGGGCCGAATGGCGCAAAGGCAATGCAGGCCTTGCTGGCGGGCGCGCAGAGTCCGTCTTCGGGCCTGCTGGCCACGCTTATCGCCAGCGTGCTGCTGTTGCTCGGAGCGACCAGCGTTTTCGCCGAACTGAAGGGCAGCCTCGATGAACTGTGGGGCATAGGCCGCCCCGTCCGCTCGGGCTTCGGCGTACTGCTCAGGACACGACTGCTGTCATTCGGCCTGGTACTGGTGCTGGCCTTTCTGCTGCTCGTATCGCTGGTGGTCAGCGCCGGACTGGCAATGGCGGAGCGCTACGCGCATGGAATTCTGGGGAGTTCTGCCCTGGTGCTTGAGACGATTTCGTCGCTGGTCTCCTTCGGCGTCATCGCCTGCATGTTTTCCATCATCTACAAGACCTTGCCCGATGCGCCGCTGTCGTGGCGCGATGTCTGGATCGGCGCCGCCTTCACCGCCGGACTGTTCAGCCTGGGCAAGTACCTGATCGGCCTGTATCTGGGCAACAGCGGCGTGGCATCGAGCTTCGGCGCTGCCGGATCGCTGATTGCCCTGCTGCTGTGGGTGTACTACTCGGCACAGATTTTTTTCCTCGGCGCGGAGTTCACGCGGCACTACGCCCTGTGGTTCGGCAGCCTGCAGCAGGAGAGGCTGCGCATGGAAGAAATCAGCGCACTGGCCGTGCGACCCGAGGTCGACTGATGAAACAACAAGCCATTCCCATGTCTGCCTCCACGCCGCTTGGCCCGACTATCGAAATCGACGCTGCGACCGGCAACCCCGTCGACCCTGCTTCCGATTCGGCGACTGCACCGCCCGTGATCAGCGTACCGGAAGGCAGCCGGGATCTGGCTCTGATCGTCATCGCCCTGGTGGCGACAGTATTTGCCCTGAAGTGGGCACAGGGCTTTTTCATTTCCCTGCTGCTCGGCATTCTCTTTGCCTACACCCTGGGTCCGCTGGTGGCCTGGCTGGAGCGCATCCGCGTGCCTCGCGTGCTCGGCACCAGCATCGTGATGGCCGGCGTTGTGTCGGCGCTGGCCTTCGGCAGCTACTCGCTGCGCGATGAAGTGGAGACGATACTGGACCAGTTGCCGGAAGCGGCGACCAAGTTGTCGGCGGGTCTGGCCAGCCTGAACAAGGGGCAGGGCAGCACCATGCAGAAGGTGGAAACCGCCGCGAGCGAAATCGAGAAGGCGACCAGTGCGGCGACAGGCAAGTCGACCAAATCGAGGCGGCAGGCGACCCACGTCGTGATCGACTCGCCCGGCTCCCGCGTCGGCAATTTCCTCTGGGTCGGCTCCATTGGGGCTGCGGCTATGCTCGGCCAGGCCACCATGGTGCTGTTCCTGACCTTCTTCCTCCTGCTGTCGGGCGACATCTTCAAGCGAAAACTGGTACGCGTGACGGGACCGTCGCTGTCCAAGCGAAAAATCACGGTGCGCATCCTCGACGATATCAACGATTCGATCCAGCGCTACATGCTGATGCTGCTGGCGACCAATGTGCTGGTGGGCTTGTTGACCTGGCTGGCGCTGCGCTGGATAGGTCTGGAAAACGCCGGCGCCTGGGCTGTTGCGGCTGGCCTGCTGCACGTGATTCCCTATCTGGGACCGTTGGTCACAGTGGTGGCCATGGGCATGGCGGCCTTCATGCAGTTCGACGAACTGTCCGCGGTGCTGCTCGTCGCCGGCGCTTCAACGGCGATTGCCATTGCGGTCGGCTTCTTCGGGGTCACCTGGATGACGGGGCGGATCGCGAAAATGAACACCGCCGCCGTATTCATCTCGCTGCTGTTCTGGGGCTGGCTGTGGGGAATCTGGGGCATGCTGCTGAGCGTGCCGATCACCGTCATCGTCAAGGTGGTGGCGCAGCACGTGGAGCAACTGGAGCCGGTTTCCGAGTTGCTCGGCGATTAGGCGGCCGGATCCGGGACCGCTCGATGCAATGGGCATCGGCGGAAAGACTAAGCAAAAAGGCTGGCTGAATTGAATATCGACATCGGGCTTGGCGGATCTTGGCGACAGTGGACCACGCGCCTGCGGGCGAGCCTGTGCCCGCAGCATGCGTCCGAGGAGGAATCTCCGCTGCGCGCCCATCTGTTCAGTGCCGATCAGATGGAGCAGCATGCCAAGGTTCTCGCCGGGTCGCACCGACTGGCTGCCGGCCGCGCACCGGACCAGCTCCTGGCGCGGCTGGCCGCCAACGAGAGCGTCCTGGTCGGCGTCAGTCAACTGCTGACCGCCGCAGTTGCGAAACGGCGACGGATCACGCCGGCAGGGGAATGGCTGCTCGACAACTTCTATCTGATCGAGGAACAGATCGGCACGGCCAGGAAGCATCTGCCCAAGGGTTACAGCCTGGAACTGCCGCGCCTGGCGCAAGGCCCATCGGCCGGCCGGCCGCGGGTCTATGACATTGCGCTGGATATCGTCGCGCATGGCGACGGCCACGTCGACGCGGAATGTCTGGGCCGCTTCGTCACGGCCTACCAGACAGTGAGCGCGCTCGATCTGGGCGAGTTGTGGGCGATTCCGATCATGCTGCGCCTGGCCGTGATCGAAAATCTGCGGCGCGTCGGCGTGCGTATCGCCGCGAGCTTGACCGAGCGCAATCTGGCCGTCCGCTGGGCAGAAGAGATGACGGATACCGCCGAAAGCGATGCCAAGAACCTGATCCTGGTGATCGGCGACATGGCCCGTTCGAAGCCGCCGATGAATTGCTCGTTCGTCGCCGAGCTGGCCCGCCTGCTGCAGGGAAAGGGACCGGCGCTGGCCTTGCCCCTGACCTGGATCGAGCAGCATCTTGCGGAATCCGGCCTGACCATCGAACAACTGGTGCAGACCGAGAACCAGTTGCAGGCATCGGGCCAGGTCTCGATCAGCAACAGCATCGGCAGCCTGCGGGTGCTGGGCGCGATCGACTGGCGCGACTTCGTCGAGAACATGAGTGTGGTCGAGCAGACGCTGCGCCAGGACCCGCCGGGCGTTTACCGCAGCATGGATTTCGCCACCCGCGACCACTACCGTCACGCTACGGAGCGGATCGCGCGGAAGAGCGGGCTGGCGGAGGACCTGGTGGCCCGTAGCGCGCTTGCCCTGGCCCGCGCCGCCGCCGATTCGGCCGGCGACGGTGACACGCGGGCGGCGCACGTCGGCTTCTACCTGATCGACCAGGGCTTGCCGCAACTCGAACGCGCCATCGGCGCGATCCCCTCGCGCCTGGGCGCTTTGCGGCGGACGGCAAGCCGGTTTCCGCTGCTGCTTTACCTGGGCAGCATCACCCTGATCACCCTGCCGATCGCCTGGGCGCTCATCGCGCAGATGCTGCCCGCCCTGCAGCGCATCGCGCAGTTTGCCGCCCAGTTCGCCACGTTGTTCGCCACCTTGTCCGCCACCTTGTCCGCCACGTTGTCAGCCACGCTGTCGGTCGGGGTGCTGCTGCCGCTGCTCGTCCTCGCCCTGCTGGCCGCCAGCCAGTTGGGGCTGGCGCTGGCAAACTGGCTCGCCACTCTCGTGGTGCAGCCGAAGCCGCTGCCGCGCATGGATTTTTCCAGGGGCATTCCGGCAGCATGCCGCACCCTGGTGGTGGTGCCGACCATGCTCAGCAGCAAGTCGGGCATCGAAAACCTGATCGAGGCGCTGGAGGTCAGGTTCCTCGCGAATCGCGACGAGCGCCTGCATTTCGGCCTGTTGACGGACTATGGCGACGCCCGCCAGGAAATCCTGCCCGAGGATGAGGTCCTGCTGCAACTGGCGCGAACCGGCATCCTCGAACTCAACGAAAAATATGTCGGCGCCGGCGTGCGGACTGGGGACGACATTTTCTTTCTCTTCCATCGTCCGCGCTGCTGGAACCCCGTGGAGCGGCTCTGGATGGGCTATGAGCGCAAGCGCGGCAAGCTGGCGGCCCTCAATGCGCTGCTGCGCGGCGGCGCGGGCGGCCAGTGCGAGGGCGCTGTGGACGCCTTTTCGCTGCTCGTAGGCGACACGGCGATCCTGGCCGGGGTGAAGTACGTGATCACCCTGGACACGGATACGACCCTGCCGCGCGATGCGGCGCGGCAATTTGTCGGCGCGATGGCGCACCCGCTGAATCGCCCCGGGTATGACGAGGAACAGGGACGGGTCTGTACCGGCTACGGCATTCTGCAACCCTGCGTCGCGGTCAGCCTGCCGGGCACCAACCGCTCGCGCTATGCGCGCCTGAACGGCGGCGAGCCCGGCATCGATCCCTACACGCGCACCGTTTCGAATGTTTACCAGGATGTGTTCGGCGAAGGCTCCTTCATCGGCAAGGGGATCTACGACGTCGACACCTTCGAGCAGGCCCTGGGCGGGCGTTTTCCCGAGAACCGCGTGCTCAGCCACGATCTGATCGAGGGCTGCTACGCGCGTGCCGGCCTGCTCAGCGACGTGCAGTTGTACGAGGACACACCCTTGCGCTACAGCGCGGAGGTGAGCCGCCGCCGCCGCTGGATACGCGGCGATTGGCAACTCGCGGGCTGGCTGCGGCGCCATGTTCCCGACCATCGGCCTGATCTGAAAGTTGGTGATGGCGACACGGCAAAGAAGAACCCGCTTTCGCTGCTGTCGCAGTGGAAACTGTTCGACAACCTGCGTCGCAGCCTGGTCCCCGCCGCGCTGACCCTGCTGTTGCTGCTGGGCTGGATGCTGCTGCCGGCGGTCGGACTGTGGACCTTGTCGGTGATCGGCATCCTGTTGATTCCCTCCGTCTGTGCTTCGATCGTGGAACTGTTGCGCAAGCCGGGTGAGGTATTGCTGCGGCAGCATCTCGCGGCAGTCGGCCAATCGGCGGCACGGCGCCTGATGCAGTTTGCGTTCGAGTTCTCCTGCCTGCCCTACGAGGCGTATTACAGCCTGGATGCCATCCTTCGCAGCGTCTGGCGCATGCTCGTCACGCAGCGGCGTTTGCTGGAATGGAATCCGTCGAGCGAGGCGGAGCGCGAGTCGGCCAGGGGCGACGGCCACAGCCTGGCCGGCGTGGTCCGGACCATGTGGGCGGCGCCGGCGCTGGCTCTGGCCACCGCAATCGGGCTGGCGGCAGGGGCGCCGGCGGCCTTGCCGGTGGCCGCGCCGATTCTGCTGCTGTGGTTCGCGTCCCCCGCCATCGCCTGGTGGCTCAGCCTGCCGCTGGCCCGCCGCAAGGCCAGCCTGAGCGTCGAGCAAACCCGCTTCCTGCGCATGCTGTCGCGCCGCACCTGGGGCTTCTTCGACAACTTCGTCGGCGCCGAGGATCACTGGTTGCCGCCCGACAATTTTCAGGAGTATCGGATAGCCGCAATTGCGCACCGCACCTCGCCGACCAACATCGGACTGGCGCTGCTGGCCAATCTTTCCGCCTGTGACTTCGGCTACCTGGCGCCCGGACAATTCCTGCTGCGCACCACCAACACCTTCGCCACCCTGGATCTGCTGGAGCGCCACCGCGGTCACTTCTTCAACTGGTACGACACGCAGACGCTGCAGCCCTTGGCGCCGCGCTACATCTCGACGGTGGACAGCGGCAATCTCGCCGGCCATCTGCTGACCTTGCGCGCCGGCCTGCTGGCGCAGGCCGACGAACCGATACTGCCGGCGCGGCTGTTCGCCGGCCTGAGCGACACGCTGGGTATCCTCGCGGATGCGGCGGACGGTCCGGGAGCCGACCCGGTGGCGGCATTTCAGAAAAAGCTGGAGGCGGCGTCGCTGGCGCCGCCGCTGACGCTCGAAGCGGGACACCGGCTGTTGACGGCCTTGTCGAGCGCCGCCGCCGAACTGCAGGCGCAGATTGCCCGGGCTTTCACTGGCAGCGACGATCCCCTGCTGAAGGGCGAGGCCGACGAATGGGCAGCGGCGCTGGCGCGCCAATCTCGCGCGGCGCTGGACGAGTTGAGCGTGCTTGCCCCGTGGCTCGCATCCGGCGAGTTGCCGGCAGTGGCCGACCTGGCCGGCATTCCGACCCTGCGCGAGCTGGCTGCGGCGGGCAGCGTGCCGGCGCGCGAGCGCATGGCGGCGCTCGACGCGCTGGCGGTGCGGGCCTTCGAGTTCGCCCAGATGGACTATGACTTCCTGTTCGACAGGACGCGGCAGTTGCTGGCCATCGGCTATAACCTTGATGAGCGGCGGGTGGATGCCAGCTACTACGATCTGCTGGCGTCCGAAGCGCGCCTGTGCTGCTTCGTCGGCATTGCCCAGGGACAGCTGCCGGTGGACAGCTGGTTCGCATTGGGGCGCCTGCTGACCCGCGCTGGCGGCGAGCCGGTGCTGTTGTCGTGGAGCGGCTCGATGTTCGAGTATCTGATGCCCCTGCTGGTGATGCCGACCTACGACAACACCCTGCTCGACCAGACCTGCAAGGCGGCCGTGGCCCGCCAGATCGAGTATGGACGCCAGCGCGGTGTGCCCTGGGGCATTTCGGAATCGGGCTACAACACCGTCGATGTGCAGCTCAACTATCAGTACCGCGCCTTCGGCGTGCCGGGCCTTGGGCTCAAGCGCGGCCTGGCCGACGACCTGGTGATCGCGCCCTATGCCTCGGTGCTGGCCCTGATGGTGGCTCCCGAGGAGGCCTGCCGCAACCTGCAGCGGCTCGCCGCGGAAGGATTCATGGGCAAGTTCGGCCTGCTCGAAGCCATCGACTACACCCCGGCGCGGCAACGACGCCGGCAATCGAGCGCGACGGTGCGCTCCTTCATGGCGCACCACCAGGGCATGAGCCTGCTGGCGCTGGCCTATCTGCTGCTGGACCGGCCGATGCAGCGGCGCTTCGAATCGGACCGGCTGTTCCAGGCCGTGATGCTGTTGCTGCAGGAGCGGATTCCGAAGGCCACGGCGCTGTTCTCGCACATCGCGCAACTGGCCGATGCGAGCACATCGCAGGTCGCCGCGGAAATGCCGATCCGGGTCTTCGACAGCGCCGACACGCCGATACCGGAAGTGCAACTGCTCTCCAACGGCCGCTACCATGTCATGGTGACCAACGCCGGCGGCAGCTACAGCCGCTGGAACGATCTCGCCGTGACGCGCTGGCGCGAGGATGGAACCCGCGACAACCACGGCAGCTTCTGCTACATCCGCGACCGCGCCAGCGGCGAGTTCTGGTCGACCGCGCATCAGCCGACGCTGAAGCGGGCGGACAGCTTCGAGGCGATTTTCTCTGAAGGACGCGCCGAGTTTCGCCGCCGCGATTCGGTGGCTGGCGGGGATGGCTACAGTGCGGGCGAGTTCGAGACCTATACCGAGATCGTCGTCTCGCCGGAGGACGACATCGAGCTGCGCCGCGTGCGCATCACCAATCGTTCGCGCCAGCGCCGGGTGATCGACGTCACGACTTACGCCGAAGTGGTGATCGCGCCGGCGGCGGCCGACGCCATGCATCCGGCCTTCAGCAATCTGTTCGTGCAGACCGAGATCATCCCCGGGCGGCAGGCCATCCTGTGCACCCGCCGGCCGCGCTCCGTCGGCGAAAAGGCGCCCTGGATGTTCCATCTGATGACGGTGCATGGGGCGGCGCCGGGCGAGGTGTCCTACGAGACGGATCGCCTGCGTTTCATCGGCCGTGGTCGCAGCACCGTCGCGCCCCTGGTCATGAGCGAGGGCCTGGCGCCGCTGTCGGGCAGCGCCGGTTCGGTGCTCGATCCGATCGTCGCCATCCGTCATAGCGTGACGCTCGAACCCGACCAGGTGGTGACCATCAACCGGGTTTCGGGCATCGGTGAAACGCGCGCCAGGGCGCTGGCGCTGGTCGACAAATACCAGGACCGGCATCTCGCCGACCGCGTCTTCGATCTGACCTGGACGCACAGTCAGGTGGTGCTGCGCCAGCTCAATGCCACCGAGGCCGATGCGCAACTGTATGCGCGCCTGGCCAGCTCGGTGATCCACGCCAATGCCGGCCTGCGCGCCGAGGCCGCGCTGCTGATCCGGAATCGTCGCGGCCAGTCCGGGCTTTGGGGCTACGCAATTTCCGGCGACCTGCCGATCGTGCTGCTGCAGATCGGCGACTTCGCCAATCTCGATCTGGTGCGCCAACTGGTGCAGGCCCATGCCTACTGGCGCCTGAAGGGCCTGACGGTAGACCTGGTGATCTGGAACGAGGAGCACGCCGGCTATCGGCAACGTCTGCAGGAACAGATCATCGGACTGATCGCCTCGGGCATCGAGGCCAGCGTGATCGACCGGCCCGGCGGTATCTTCGTGCGGCCGGTGGAGCAGATCTCCAGCGAGGACAGGATGCTGTTCCATTCGGTTGCCCGCGTCGTCCTCAGCGACACGCGCGGCACCCTGGCGGAACAGCTCGACCAGCGCCGCCCAGTGGAAGCGCGGCCGCCGCCGCTCAAGCGCAGCCGTGCGCAGCGCGTTGAGGTTCCACCCGTCGCTGCGCCACAGCGCAAGGATCTGATCCTGTGCAACGGCCTCGGGGGATTTACGGCCGACGGGCACGAGTACGTGATTACGCTGGCGCCGGGGCAGACTACGCCGGCGCCGTGGTCGAACGTGCTGGCCAATCCGCAGTTCGGCACGGTGGTCTCGGAGAGCGGCGCTGCCTACACCTGGGGTGAGAACGCCCACGAATTCCGCCTCTCGCCCTGGCACAACGATCCGGTCAGCGACGCCGGCGGCGAGGCCATCTACCTGCGCGACGAAGACAGCGGTGAGGTCTGGTCGCCGACGCCGCTGCCGGCCGGCGCCGGCCTGTCGCACGTGATTCGCCACGGTTTCGGCTACAGCGTATTCGAGACCCAGGCGGCGGGCATCCGCTCCGAGCTGTGGGTTTACGTGGCCATGGACGCGGCCGTCAAGTTCTCGGTCCTGAAAGTGCGCAACGAATCCGGGCGCGCGCGGAGACTCTCGGCCACCGGCTATGTCGAGTGGGTGCTGGGCGATCTGCGCGCCAAATCGGCGATGCACGTGAGCACCGAAGTTGCCGCCCAGAGCGGTGCGCTGTATGCGCGCAACCCTTACCACACGGAGTTCGCCGAGCGCGTGGCGTTCTTCGATGTCGATGAGCGCATACGCGGCGTCAGCGGCGATCGCGTGGAATTCCTCGGCCGCAACGGCACGTTGGGCGACCCCGCCGCGCTGAAGCGCTCGCGCCTGTCCGGCAAGGTCGGCGCCGGGCTCGATCCCTGCGGCGCGCTGCAGGTGGCCTTCGATCTGCCCGACGGACAGGAGCGCGAGATCGTGTTCCGCCTCGGCGTCGGCCGCAATGCCGACGAGGCGACCAAGCTGGTGCAGCGCTGCCGTGGCAGCAGCGCCGCGCGCAGTGCACTGGAGGCGGTGTGGCGCTACTGGAATCGCACGCTGGGCGCCGTGCAGGTGGAAACGCCCGACGCCTCGCTCAACGTGCTGGCCAACGGCTGGCTGGTGTATCAAACCCTGGCCTGCCGGGTCTGGGCCCGCAGCGGCTATTACCAGTCGGGCGGTGCTTACGGCTTCCGCGATCAGTTGCAGGACATGATGGCGCTGATCCATGCCGAGCCCGCGCTGGTGCGCGAACACCTGCTGTTGTGCGCCAGCCGGCAGTTCGCGGAAGGCGACGTGCAGCACTGGTGGCACCCGCCGGCAGGCCGCGGCGTGCGCACCCATTGCTCGGACGACTACCTGTGGCTGCCGCTGGCGGTGTGCCGCTATGTGACGGGCATCGGCGACACCGGCGTGCTGGATGTCGACGTGGGTTTCCTCGAAGGCCGCCCGGTGAACGCGGAGGACGATTCCTACTACGACCTGCCGGGCCGCTCAGGCGAGACCGCCAGTCTCTACCAGCACTGCGTGCGGGCCATCCGCCACGGACTGCGCTTCGGCAGCCACGGCCTGCCGCTGATCGGCTCCGGCGACTGGAACGACGGCATGAACCTGGTCGGCATCCAAGGCAAGGGCGAAAGCGTCTGGCTCGGCTTCTTCCTCTGCGAGGTGCTGCGCCAGTTCGCGCCGGTGGCGCAGGCGCACGGCGATGCGGGCTTCGCCGAGTTGTGCCGGGAGGAGGGCGCACGCCTGCGCCGCGACATCGAGCAACATGCCTGGGACGGCGACTGGTACCGCCGCGCCTATTTCGACGACGGCACGCCGCTGGGATCGGCCGGCAACACGGAATGCCGGATCGATTCGATCTCGCAGAGCTGGTCGGTGTTGTCCGCCGCGGGCGAGGCCGGCGGCAGGGAAGGCGTCGGCAACGCCCGTTCGCGCCTGGCCATGCAGGCGGTCGATGAGCATCTGGTGCGCCGCGACGCCGGCCTGGTGCAACTGCTCGATCCGCCCTTCGACAACAATTCCGCCATGGACCCCGGCTATATCCGTGGCTACGTGCCGGGCGTCAGGGAGAACGGCGGGCAATACACCCATGCCGCGATCTGGGCCGCGATGGCCTTCGCCGCCCTGGGCGAGCGCGAGCGCGCCTGGGATCTGATGCGCATGATCAATCCGGTGAACCACGCGCTGTCGGCCGAGGCCGCTGCCGTCTACAAGGTGGAGCCCTACGTCGTCGCCGCCGACGTCTATGCGGCCGCGCCGCACGTCGGCCGCGGCGGCTGGAGCTGGTACACGGGATCGGCCGGCTGGATGTACCGCCTGATGCTGGAATCGCTGCTGGGCCTGACTCTGGCGGGCGACAGGCTGCACCTGGCGCCCTGCCTGCCGGCTGACTGGCAGGCCTTCAAGATCCACTACCGCTATCGGGACACGGTGTACCACATCGCCGTCGCGCAGGCTGGCGACGGTGGCAGCGATGGCGGCCGCGGTGGCGTGACAAGCGTGCAGGTCGATGGTGTCGAGCGCGCGGACAAGACGATCCCGCTGGTCGACGACCGGCGCGATCACGAGGTCGTGGTGATGCTTGTGGCGGGCCAGGCGGAGGGGAGAAGTGTGGCGTAGGTTCAAGCCGGTGCGACAGGTTTGCGCGCAGCTTTAGCATTCGGGAAAGTTGGTGCTGGCGAGACGGCGTTTGCCACCGCGCGGCGCCGGACGGTTTCAGCAAGCATTTGCTCGGCGCCGGGAGCGGGGAGCCTCGCGAGCCGCTGACGCGACTTTCACAAGCGCTAGCTCGCCACCATTTCGCTGACAGTCTTGAGAAACTCCCGGTAGTGAATCGGCTTGCTGATGTATCCGTCGCAGCCCGCTGCCGTGACACGTTCGCGGTCACCTTGCATGGCAAGGGCGGTCAGCGCCACGATCTTGATGCTGCGCGTTGCGGTGTCGGCCTTGAGCAGGCGCGAGGCGGCCAAGCCATCCATACCCGGCAGTTGCACGTCCATCAGGATCAGCGCGGGCCGGCACTCGCGGGCGAGGCGGATACCTTCCTCGGCATCGGCGGCCTGCAGCACCTCGTGATTTCCCTGCTGCAGCATGGCCACGGTCAGCTTCATGTTCATGGCATTGTCTTCGACGACCAGGATGCGCGCCATGTCAACCGCCCGCCACGCTTATGGCTTGCCTGATCTCGCTGATGAAGCTCGCCTGATTCAGCCCTGACTTTTCGATCACCTTCAATACGTCACCATCGAGCCTGGTGCGCTCGGCGTCGGTCACTTTCTTGGCGGTGATGATGACGATCGGAATGGCCGCCGTGGCCGGGTCGCGCTTGAGTACCGTGACCATTTCAAAGCCGCTGACCTCGGGCATCACCAGATCGATGACTATCAGGTCCGGATGCCGGCATCGCGCCAGGTCGATGCCGGCCTGCCAGCCACCGGCTGTGAGGACGCGATAGCCCGCAGACTGGAGATAGGCGCCAAGCAGGCTTACCGCTTTCTGATCGTCGTCCACCAATAGCACGGTTCGGCGCCCCCCGTCGGCCGCGGCCGGGAAGCCGGAGGCCGTCAGCGCGCGCGCCAGTTCGTCGCGACCTACCGGCTTTTGCAGGACGTAGCTGGCACCCAGCGTCAGGCCGCGTATCTTGTCGGAAATGATCGAAACGACGACTACCGGCACCCTGGCGAGCTGCGGATGTTGCTTGAGGCGCTCGATGAAAGTCCAGCCGTCCATGCCGGGCAACTGGATGTCGACGGTAATGAGGTCGGGACATTCCAGCATCGCCAGTTCCAGCGCGGATTCAGCCGTGACGGCACGTACCACGCGGAAACCGTTGCGTTGCAGTTGCAGGCGCAACAACTCGGCCGACTTGTCGTCATCCTCGATGACCAGGGCCACCGATTGTCTGCCGTCGGATTCCGCCGGCACGCCGGCGGCGGGGAATGAATTTTCGTGCGCCGGCGTGGCTGCCGGCAGCGCGGCAAGGGCGGCGGATTCTCCGTCCGCGGTGTGCCACGGCAGCCACACCGTGAAGGTCGAGCCGTGGTTCGGCTTGCTGTCGAGCGCCACGCCGCCGCCGTGCAATTCGGCCAGACGTTTCACCATTGCCAGGCCGAGGCCGGTGCCTTCGTGGCGACGCGCCAATGTGCTGTCGATCTGGGTGAACGGCTGGAACAGGCGCGCCTGATCCTCGGCGGAGATGCCGATGCCGGTGTCGCTCACCACCAGTTCGAGGGTGTCCTCGAGGGGACCGTCGGACTGGAACTGACGCGCGCCGCGTCGCGCCGCGATACGAACTTTGCCGCCTTCGGGAGTGAACTTGACGGCATTGGAAAGCAGGTTGTAGAGGATCTGCTTGAGCTTGCGCTCGTCGAGCCAGACCTCGCCGAGGTTGTCGGCCACCTCGGCGATCAGGCTCAGCCGGTGCTGCATGGCCTGTTCGCGCACCACCTGCATGCCGGCCTGCACCAGCATGGCCGGTTGCAGCGCAGTCAATTCCAGGGTCATTTTGCCTGCCTCGACCTTGGACAGGTCGAGGATGTCGTTGATCAGGGACAGCAGGTGGCTGCCGCTGGTGAAAATGTCGTTGACGGCTTCCTTTTGCTGCGGCGACAGATCGCCCAGCAGCCCGTCGCCGAGCATTTCGGAGAAACCGATGATGGCGTTGAGCGGTGTCCTCAGTTCATGCGACATGTTGGCGAGAAACTCGGATTTCATGCGGCCGGCTTCCTCCAGTTGCAGGTTTCTCAGCGCAACTTCGCGACTTGCCAGTATTTCCTTGGTGCGTTTGGAGACCTCGATTTCGAGAAAGTGGTTCTGGTCGCGCAGGAAATCGGCCGTGGCTTTCAGCGCCAGGTGATTCTTGACGCGCGCCAGCACGATCGGCGGGCTGATCGGCTTGGTGATGTAATCCACCGCGCCGAGTTCCAGGCCATCCTTCTCGTCCATCATTTCGCCCTTGGCGGTGAGGAAGATTACGGGGATGTTGGTCGTTGCGGGATCGTGCTTGAGCCGCTCGCACACCTCGTAGCCGTCCATTTTCGGCATCATGATGTCGAGCAGGATCAGGTCCGGCGGCGTGTCCGATTTGGCGATCTGCAAGGCCTTCTCGCCGTTGTTGGCAACCTTTACCTTGTATCTGTCCCTGAGCAGACTGCTCATCAGTGCCAGGCTGTCCGGCGTGTCGTCGACCACCAGAATCGTGGCCTGTTCCGTAAAGTTGAGTCCGTCCATGGGGGAGCCTCTAGATTGTTGTTGCGGTGGTCGCCCTCAGGGCCGCCAGTGCCTTGTCGAAATCGACCGAGTGGATGGCGTCCGCAATCGCCTGATAGTGTTCGGGAAATGCGGTGTAAAGCAGGTCCGCGTTGGAATCGAGCATGTCGAGCACGCTTGAGTCGTTGGCTATCAGGAGGGTTTCGAGCTGGTCAAGCACTGCCTTGAGTTCCGGGCGGTTGACCGACACGGTCGTCCTGGCCGCCTTTTTGGGCAGCGTTTGGCGCAGTTGCGCGATGAGGGACGCGAGCGGATTCCTCAATTCGTCCAGCATGGCATCGACCTCTTCGCGCGGGCGTCGCTCGCGTATGGCGGTCTCGATGCCTTCCGCCTGCCTTTGCAGGCCGGCGGCGCCGATATTGCCCGCCACGCCCTTGAGCGTGTGGGCCCTGCGTTCCGCGTCATCCCAGTCCCGGCCGTCCAACATCTGGCGTATGTCCTCCATGGCTGCTGCCTGTCCTGCTTCGAATTTACGCAGCATCGATAGGTAGAGGGGTTTCTTGCCGAGTGCGCGGCGCAGTCCGGTGACCATGTCGACGGCTTCGATGGCCGGCGGCAGTTCGATTGCGGGCAGCTGTGACGGCTCCGGTTGGGGAGCGTCTGTCACTGCCGGCGGCTGTCGCGGCTTGACCCACTTCAGCAACGCTTTCCACAGGTCTTCGGGCTCGATCGGTTTAGGCACGTGGTCGTTCATGCCCGCCGCCAGGCAGCGATCGCGGTCGCCCTGCATCGCGTTGGCGGTCATTGCCACCACGGGAAGACCCAGAAAGCGCGGATCCTTGCGGATTTCCTGCGTTGCCGTCACGCCATCCATCACAGGCATCTGCATGTCCATCAGTACGATGTCGTATGGGTTGGCGTGCACCTTGTCCACCGCGATCCGTCCGTTGTCGGCGACGTCGACGATGAATCCGGCCTCGGTCAGCAGCTCTATGGCGACTTCCTGGTTGAGATCGTTGTCTTCCACCAGTAGGATGCGCGCGCCCTTGATGCCGGCGAGCAGAGCGAAGGCATCGGTGGGTACTTCCGCGGTGGCGGGGGTGCCGTCGGCACTGCCGCCGAGCATGCGTACCACGGCGTCGAACAGCACCGAGGCACCGACCGGCTTGATCAGCACATCTTCGATGCCGGCAGCCTCCGCACCCTTGATGACTTCTTCCCGGCCGTAAGCCGTCACCATCATCATCAATGGAATGCGCTTGAGCGGACGCCGCATCAGTTGCCGTGCCGTCTCGATGCCGTCCATGCCGGGCATGTGCCAATCGAGAAACACGATCGCATACGGCGCGCCCCGTGCGTCGGCGCTCTCGACGGCGGCAATCGCCGCCGTACCCGACGACGCCAGATCGACCCTGAGGCTCATGCTTCTCAGCATGTCGCCCAGTACCAGGCGAGTGCTCTCATTGTCGTCCACCACCAGTACGTGCCGGTCCTTGAGGTCGGCGGACAGCACCAGTGGACGGTGTTGCCGGGCGCCTTTGTCGAGGCGCGCGGTGAACCAGAAGGTGCTGCCCTTGCCGGGTTCGCTGTTTACGCCGACCTCGCCGCCCATCAGTTTGGCAAGGTTCTTGGCAATTACCAGACCGAGGCCGGTGCCGCCGAATTTGCGCGTGGTCGAGGTATCCGCCTGCGAAAAGCTCTGGAACAGACATCCCATCTGTTCCGTCGTCAGGCCGATGCCGGTATCGCGCACCGCGCAGTAGAGCAGCACATCGTGGTCGGTCTCCTCCTTGACGCCGATGGCGATGCCGATCTCGCCCTGCTCGGTGAACTTGACGGCATTGTTGCTGTAGTTGATCAGTATCTGGCCCAGCCGCAGCGGATCGCCGACCAGCATCGGCGGCACTTTCTTGTCGATGTCGAAGACCAGCTCCAGCCCCTTGGCGGCGGTCTTCTCCCCAATCAGGTCGGCCACGCTGTCGAGCACTTTTTCCAGTTCGAATTCGGTGTGCTCGATTTCCAGCTTTCCAGCCTCGATCTTCGAGAAATCGAGAATATCGTTGACGATGCCGAGCAGATGGCGACTGGAGGCCTGGATCTTCTTGATGTGGTCGCGCTGGCGTGGCGTCATCTCGGTCTTCAGCACCAGGTAGGACATGCCGATGATGGCGTTCATCGGGGTGCGAATCTCGTGGCTCATGCTGGAAAGAAAATCCGACTTGGCCAGGCTGGCCTTTTCGGCGGTGGCCTTGGCGCTTTCCAGCTCGACATTCTTTTCTTCCAGCACCTGATCCAGGCGCTTGCGTTCGGTGACGTCGCGCGCTGCGGCGAACACGCCCTGCAGCCGGCGGTCGCGGTCATAGAAGGTGGTCGCGTTGAAGGAGACCACGGTTTCCCGGCCGTCCCTGGCGCGCGCGATGAGTTCGTAGTTGGTTACCGTCTTCTTGCTCAGCACCAGTTTGATGCTGGCTTCGGCCCGCTTCGGATCCGTGAAGTAATTCTTGAACGGCGCACCGATCAACTCATCGCGGGTGCAGCCGGTCAGTGCCTCCATCTGCTTATTGACGTCAGTGATGATGCCGGACGGATCGGTGGTCATCAGCGCGTCGATGTTCGCTTCGAACAGGGATCGCGTGTAGAACTGGTTGTCGCGCAGGCGCTGGCCAAGCTGTTTCTGCTCGGCCTCGATCTGCTTGCGCGCGGTGTTGTCGGTGCCGATCAGCAGATAGCCGATGATGGCATTCTGCGCATCGCGCAGCGCGGTGACCGACACCACCGCCGGGAAGCGGCTGCCGTCCTTGCGGATGTAGGTCAGTTCGTAGATGTCCTCGATACCGCGCGAGGCCTTGAACACCAGGGCTTCGAAGCCCGGCGCGATCGTGGTGTCGAGTTCGATGCTGAGTTCTGCCGCACGCTCGATGACTTCCTGTGAATCAGAAATCTCGGCCGGCGTGATCTTGTTGACCACGTCGGCCGCGGTGTAGCCCAGCATACGTTCGGCGCCGACGTTGAAGATCTGGATCACGCCCTTGGCGTCGGTGGCGATGCTGGAGAAATTGGCGCTGTTGAAAATCGCATTCTGCAACGCCCCCGCCTTGAGCAAAGCCTCCTCCGCTTTCTTGCGTGCCGTGTTGTCGGTGCCGATCAACAGGTAGCCGATGATGGCGTTTTGATCGTCACGCAAGGCCGTGACCGACACCACCGCCGGAAAGCGGCTGCCGTCCTTGCGGATGTAGGTCAGTTCGTAGATGTCCTCGATGCCGCGCGCGGCCTTGAACACCAGGGCCTCGAAGCCGGGCGTGATCGTGGTGCCCAGTTCCAGGCTGAGGGCGGCGGCGCGCGCGATCACCTCCTGCGGATCGGAGATCTCGGCCGGAGTGATCTTGTTCATCACCTCGGCTGCCGTGTAGCCCAGCATGCGCTCGGCGCCGACGTTGAAAATCTGGATCACGCCCCTGGCGTCGGTGGCGATGCTGGAGAAGTTGGCGCTGTTGAAAATCGCACTCTGCAGCGCCCCGGCCTTGAGTAAAGCCTCTTCCGCCTGCTTGCGAGCTGTGTTGTCGGTGCCGATCAGGAGGTAACCGATGATGGCGTCCGCGTCGTCGCGCAGCGCGGTAACCGACACCACCGCGGGAAAGCGGCTGCCGTCGTTGCGGATATAAGTCAGTTCGTAGATGTCCTCGATGCCGCGCGAGGCCTTGAACACCAGGGCCTCGAAGCCGGGCGTGATCGTGGTGCCCAGTTCCAGGCTGAGGGCGGCGGCACGCGCGACCACTTCCTGCGGATCGGAAATGTCGGCGGGAGTGATCTTGTTCATCACGTCGGCCGCGGCGTAACCCAGCATGCGCTCGGCGCCGACATTGAAAATCTGGATCACGCCCTTCTCGTCGGTGGCGATGCTGGAGAAATTGGCGCTGTTGAGAATTGCGTTCTGCAACGCCCCGGTTTTCAGCAGGACTTCCTGGCGCCTGACTTCGGTGATGCCATCCGCCGCGCCGCCGGCAACGGTACGAGTGGCGGGATCGTGAGTGTGCTTTGGCATGGCCAACCTTTGTCCGAGCGCGAATGAGTGGGGCGGGTCGCGTGCCATGGGTGTGCGGGGCTTGACCAGGCCCGCCGCATGCCACGGAGCCGCGATGGCCATTTATAGCGATTCGCGACGAACTTCTCGGTGCGCTGTCGCACACAAGGCCGAACCGTCCTTCCCGGCGCGCCCGACTGGACGGTTGGCGGTGCTCAGTCGTGACGCCGAGCCAGCCCCTTCAGCACAATCTCGAACAGAGCCTCGGGATCGTAGGGTTTGACCAGAATGTCGCACATCCCGGCCTCAAGGCAGCTTGCCTTGTCCTCGGCAAAGGCATTGGCGGTAACGGCAATGACAGGAGTTTGCCGATGTGCGGGCATCGCGCGTATCCGCCGAGTTGCGTCGAGACCGTTGAGCGTCGGCATTTGCATATCCATGAGAATGGCCGCATACGGCGTCACCCGCGCCAGGGCGACTGCCTCGGCGCCATCCGCCGCGGTATGGACGACAAGCCCGGCTGCCTCCAACTGAATTCGGGCAATTTCGAGGTTGATCGGCTCGTCATCGACCACCAACACAAGAAGGCCTGAAAAGTGTTGCCGCAGCAGCGCCTCGGCATCACCGTCGGCGGCTGCGGTTGGCGCGGACTCCGCGTCATTCTTTCTCAGCCTGACGGTGAACCAGAAGGTGCTGCCGACGCCGGCGGTACTTTCGACACCGGCGGTACCGCCCATCAGCTCGGCCAGACGGCGGGTAATCGCCAGCCCAAGACCGGTGCCACCATATTTCCGGGTGGTCGAATTGTCGGCTTGCTCGAAGGCGTCGAAGATCCGTGATATGGATTCGGATGGAATGCCGATGCCGGTATCCGTCACCTCGAAGCGCGCTCGCACCGAATCGGACGTTTCATCCTGCATGAGAATGCGCAGGGTCACCGCGCCGGTTTCCGTGAACTTGATGGCGTTGCTGACGTAGTTGAGCAAGGCCTGTTGTAGTCGCGTGGTGTCGCCCAGCAGTTGGTGCGGCGAAGCTTCGGTCTCGATCAGCAGGGGGATGCCCTTGGCTCCGGCGCATGCAGCTTCGATCGCTACGACATTGCTCAGGAGGCTGTCGAGCTTGACTGGCATTTCCTCCAGCACCAGTTTTCCGGCCTCGATCTTCGAGATGTCGAGAATGTTGCTGATGATGCCCAGCAGATGACGGGCAGACGAATCGATCGTTTCGAGGCGCTCCGCCTGAGCGGGCGTCACGCAACTCCGGCGCAGCAGGTGGGTCATGCCGAGAATGCCGTTCATCGGCGTGCGTATCTCATGGCTCATATTGGCGAGGAAGGCGCTCTTGGCGACGTTGGCGGCGTCAGCCTGAATCTTCGCCAGCCGCAGCGACTGGTTGGCGGCTTCGAGATCGGCGGTTCGCGCGCGAACACGGGCTTCGAGATCGGCATTGAGCCGCATTATTTCATCCTCGGCCTGCTTGTGCCGGGTGATGTCGTTCAGGGCAACGCGCATCACCGTCGCGCCAGCACCAACTCCCGGAATTTCGCCTGACATGCCGCTTCTTTGCGCGCAGTCAAGCCGCGCCTGAAACATCTGGTCATTGCCGCGGCGCAGGGCGAGGTCCGCGCCGAATCGGTCGTCCCGCTGGTTCAAACCGTTGAAAAGCCGCATCCAGCGCGGCCGGTCTTCCGGCATGACCAGGGACGAGAAGGGGCGCTGCAGCAGCGTTGCTCGCTCCATTCCCAGCAGCGTGGCGCCGGTGAGGTTGATCTCGGCGATCAGGCCATCGGCGGTGAGCGTGAGATAGGCAACCGGAGCATGGTCGTATAGATCGATATAGCGGTCGCGCGATTTCTCCAGGGCCGCCTGCGCTTCCCGCAATGTCTCGTTCTGCATTTCCAGTTCGATCTGGTGAACCTGCAGTTCGTGCAGCAGGTGTTGCGGGTCTTGCGTCCCTTGCGGCAGTGATGACCGCCGCTGCGCCAAAGCCGCCTCCGCAGCCGCTCGCGGAGGCGGCTCGTCCGCTTTGTCATGGTCGATCGGATTCATGATTCCTCCAACGCGTCAATCGTCGACAGCGTCATGCCGCAGCCGGCGATCGTGCGCTGTCGATAACCGGGCTACACGGCCGTCATGCGTCGGCGTGTGTTTCGTAGATGTCGGCGAAGCGATCGCCCTGGGTCACGAAGCAGGCCAGCACCGCCGGGTCGAAATGCTCCGGCTGGACGCGGCCATCGCCCTCGGTGATGATCGCCATCGAATGCGCATGATCCAGGGATGGTTTGTAAGGGCGCTTGCTGCGCAGCGCATCGTAGACGTCGCAGATCTGCATGATCCGCGCCGACAGCGGAATCGCCTCGCCCTTCAGTCCGCTGGGGTAGCCGCTACCGTCCCAGCGCTCGTGATGGTTGAGCGCGATTTCGGCGCCCATGCGGGTGTAAGGCGACGTGCCGCTGGCGAGGATGCTGGCGCCCAGGGTGCAGTGGGTGCGCATCACGGACCACTCCTCGGGAGTGAAGCCGCCAGGCTTTTGCAGCACATGGTCGGCAATGCCGATCTTGCCGATGTCGTGCATCGGACTGGCGTGGAATATGAGATCCTTGAAGTCGCCCGGTAGCTTCATGGCATCCGCCAGCACTTTGCAATAGTGGCTGATGCGGCGGACATGGTGGCCAGTTTCCTCGTCCTTCTGCTCGGCGGCGCGTACCAGGGTAAATATGGTGTCGCGATAGGCCTCTTCGAGTTGCGCCGTGCGTTCCCTGACCTGTTCGTCGAGTATCCGGTTGTGATTGGCGAGAAAGTCGCCATATTCCTTGAGACGTAGCAGATTGCGCACGCGCACGGTCAGATCGCCGCGGTCGATCGGTTTGGAAAGGAATTCTTCGGCACCGGCTTCCAGTGCACGCTGCTTCGACACGCGGTCGTCGAGGGCGGTGACCATGATTACCGGCACCGGCTTGGTGTGTGGATCGGCCTTCAGTCGTGCCACGGTTTCAAAGCCGTCCATGTCCGGCATCATGACGTCGAGCAGGATCAGGTCCGGATTGTGTGTCTTCGCCAGCGCCAGTGCGTCGCTGCCGCAGCTGGCGGCGATAGTGGCATAGCCCTCGGTGTGCAGCAGGGCTTCGAGCAACTTGACGTTGCGAGGCTCGTCGTCGATGACAAGAATCGTGGCGCGCGCTTGCGGATTGTTGGCGTTCATGGCATTGGTTTCCGGCTGTGAATCGGCGCTCCGGTTCGCGAGACTGCGCCCAAGGCGACAGCCCGACTCTGCGCCGGGCAGCAGCTTGGAGCTTAGGTCTGAAAATTCGTTTGGTATGTGCGCTGCCGCACGGATCCGGAAATTCGGCGCACTTGTACCAGGGCCTGCAACAGCTCGTTGCGCCACCCGGTCGAGCTATCCGTAGCCTGAAAGTCCAGTCCTGCCAAGGGCTTGCAGGGGGTGTCTTGACTTTGCTCGCGCCGTGCTTATACTGCGCGCTCTTCAGTAGGCGCGTAGCTCAGCTGGTTAGAGCACCACCTTGACATGGTGGGGGTCGTTGGTTCGAGTCCAATCGCGCCTACCAGGATTCCGCAGGAAATCAGGTAGTTCATGTCACTACGAAGCCACCGCGAGGTGGCTTTGTCGGTTTACGCCGGGCTCGCAGCGAATCTACGCCGGTGCGACGGATGCCGCGCCGGGCCCGGCGTCCGGCTCCGCCGCGAACACCGCGCGCACCCGGTTGCGTCCCTGGTGCTTGGCGCGGTAGAGCGCTTCGTCGGTACGCGCGCAGAGCGTTTCCAGGGTATCGCCGGACACATGGGCGCTGACGCCAAAGCTGGCCGTGACTCTCGGTGCGTAGTGGAAATGGTGCTCTTCCACCGCCAGGCAAAGCTTTTCGGCGAGATCGGCGGCCTCGTTTCCCGTGTGCGGCACCAGGATCATGAACTCCTCGCCGCCCCAGCGCACCAGCACGTCGTTGGCGCGGATCAGGTTGCGCACCAGATGGGCAATTTCCTTGAGCACCATGTCGCCTGCGGCATGGCCGAAGCGGTCGTTGATGTCCTTGAAATGGTCGATATCGAACATGATCAGCGCGAGACCGCCGCCATAACGCTGGACGCGCTGCAACTCGATGCCGAACAGCTCGGTGAAGCGGTAACGGTTGTAGGCCCCGGTCAGCAGGTCGGTGGAGGCGAAATAGTCCTTCTCCTTGATCAGGTGTTCGGCAATGCTCATCAATTCGTTGAAGCTGTGCGACAACTCGCCCATTTCGTCGTCATTGGGCACCTGGATGCGATTGGCAAAATCCTGGGTGGCGACGGTGTGCTCGATGTTGGTGATCAGTACGTCGAGCGCACGCAACAGGCTGAGCACCGCCGAGGCGGCAAAGAAAATCAGCGCCAGCGCCGCGGCGAGGGCAAGTCCGGCATCGAGCAAAACCCGGCGCTCGCTAGCCGCAATCTCGCTACCGGCCTGCTGGCGCAGATAGCGCATGGATAGGTCTTCGACGCTCAGGAATCGATCGATGGCATGGGTGGCCGCGGCAAACCACTGGTCTGCCGGTGGCGCCTGGCCGCTGCCGGACAGCACGCCCTCGATCAGCGTAAAGCTATGCTGCACCTGCACCTGGCCGAGGGCGCCGCGCAGCGCCTGCGCAACTTCCGGCGAGGCGTCGCGCAAGGCAGTCCGGATGTAGAACTGATGCAGGTTCAGCAGCCGCAGCACCACGGTCAGCCGTTCCTTGTCCGCCGCGCCGAGGGACAGGGCTTCGTTGATGCTGGCGCGAATTTGCCCCAGGTATTCCTTCGCATACAGCAGGTGCACGTGGGCGTTGAGGTCACGGGTCAGCATCGTCGTGTTGGAGTCCCGCGCCAGGGCGTCGATCTGGTCGAGGATTTCGACGATGGTGTGGGTGTAGTAACTGAAGGAGAGCGCCGGGTCCATCGCGGTTCCCGATATTTTCTGCCGGGTGTCGGCGAGCCTTGCCAGAGATTCCAGACCGGGGGTTTCCGGATCGCGGAACCGGACCATGGCCCGGTCGGTGGATGCGCGTTGGGAATCCAGCTGCCGGGTGTTGCCGGGCGAGCGGATCACCAGATAGCCTGCCGAAATCCCCCGCTCCTTCTGCAATTCGTGAACCAGCGAAGAAAGCGCTTCGGCGGCTTCCAGCCGCGTCAGGAATTCCAGCTTCGCCGCGTGTTCGCGGCCTTCGGTGACGATGCGGACGCCAAGGATGTACGACAGGCTTGCCACCGCGAGCAGGCCGAGCAGCAGGATTTTTATGCGTATGGACATGGTGAGGTGGCTCGCAGAAATGCGGGGGCGACGGGAAACACCCACGATCGCAACATAAGCCGTTGTTAATGCGCCGGTAAGTCGCATCGAGCGGCGCATCATACGCTGCGCCGGGAAGCCTACGGTATCGGCCGGCGCGTATCGCCAACATCGGGCCGCCTCGGGCAGCAGCGGGCTGCGCCGCCCGCATGCGATGCCGATCAGTTGTGGGCGCTGTTCTTTGCTTTGAGGTAGGGCACGTAGGCCATGTCGGTCGTGGCGATGTGCTGGACCAGCCAATCGCGCAGGAATTGCACCGTATCCGCCGAAACGTCCTGCTGGATGGAGCGGATCTGGAGTTCGCCGAGCCTGCTGCGGAACTCCGCGTGTGCCGCCATGTGCTCGGCCAGCTGCGGATACGCGGCCGACTCCATCAGGGCTTCCTCGGCAGTGAAGTGGTCCCGGATATAGTGTTTCAGCCGGGTGATCGCGTAAACGCCGAACAGCGTGCGCTGATCGGCGCTGGCGCGCTCCAGCTCGGCGAGCCACTGGAAAATGATCCTGTGGTGCTCGTCGATCAGCGGCACGCCGGTGCTGAGGGCAGGAGTCCAGTTCGTCATGAAGGCATGGTAGCAGTTGGCAGGATGGCCGTGAACATGTCATGAAACATTTCAGAGTGCCCAAACCCGGTGATCCTTCCTTGGTTCGGCGCCGGAAGTGCATACTTGGCCGTGTTGCATACCCGCAAGGAGATGAAGAATGCGTATTGGCATGCCTGCTGAAATCAAGTCCGGCGAATTTCGTGTCGGCCTGGTTCCCGCCTCGGTGCGGGAGCTGCGCGCTGCCGGGCACGAGGTCCTTGTCCAGTCGGGTGCCGGCGCGCCGATCGGCTTCGGCGATGCGCAGTATGCGGCGGCCGGCGCCCGCATCGTACCGGGCGCGGCCGACGCCTGGGCGGCCGAACTGGTGGTCAAGGTGAAGGAGCCGCAGGCGGCCGAGTACGCCTTCCTGCGGCCGGACCAGGTGCTGTTCACCTACCTGCACCTGGCGCCCGACCCGCGCCTGGCCGAGGCCTTGCAGCGCGCCGGCGGCGTCGCCATCGCCTATGAAACGGTGACCGATCGCGACGGCGGGCTGCCCTTGCTGGCACCCATGTCGGCGGTGGCCGGACGCCTGGCGGTGCAGGTCGGCGCGCATTTTCTGGAAAAGACCCAGGGCGGCCGCGGCGTGCTGCTCGGCGGGGTTCCCGGCGTGGCGCCGGGGCGCGTCACGGTGCTCGGTGCCGGCAACGTCGGCAGCCATGCGCTACGCATGGCGCTGGGGCTCGGCGCCGCGGTGACGGTGGTCAATCGCACCCTGCCGCGTCTGGATGCGCTCGACCGCGAATATCCCGGACGCATCCGCACGCTGCTGGCCAGCAGTGCGGTGATCGAGGAAGCCGTCTGCGGTGCCGATCTGGTGGTCGGTGCCGTGCTGCAGCCGGGCGGCGTCGCGCCGAAGCTGATCGACCGCGCGCTGTTGAAGAAAATGCAGCGCGGGGCGGTGATCGTCGACGTCGCCATCGACCAGGGCGGCTGCTGCGAAACTTCGCGCCCGACCACCCATGCCGATCCGGTCTTCGTCGAGGAAGGCGTGCTGCACTATTGCGTCGCCAACATGCCTGGCGCCGTGCCGCTGACCTCCGCGCTGGCGCTGAACAACGCCACCCTGCCTTATTTGCGCGCGCTGGCCGACAAGGGCTGGCGCCAGGCGCTGGGCGACGACCCCGGCTTCGCCGCGGGCCTCAATGTCTGTGCCGGCGCCATCACACACGCAGCTGTCGCGGCAGCACTGGGAAAACCCCTAACCGCAATCCGGGAAGATCTCGGCGCATGAAGCGGGCTAGCCGCAGTTTCGTGATGCGCGGATTGCCGGGACCGCAGAACCCCTGACAGCAATGAGTGGCATGAGTATTGCTAGATAAACATTTTGGCTTCTTCCCGGCACGATGATCTAGGCTGCCATCCTCCAATCGGCCTGTCACCAACTCCATGAAACTGAATCCTGTTCGCAGCATCAAGGGTCTACTGCTCGCCGCCGGTGCGGTATTCGCGGTCGCGATCTTCGCCACCACGCTGTTCGTGGTGCGCGGAATTTACGACCGCTCGGTGCGCGACGATGCCGTGCAGGACGCCACCGCATTTGCCGAGTTGACCTTCAACGCCATGTTCGAGTTGATGAGCACCGGCTGGAACCGCCGGCAACTGGAAGGCTTCCTGGGGGCGATACAGAAATCCGTGGACCGGAGCCAGCGCCAGATCGACATCTATCGTGGACCCAAGGTCAGCGCATTGTTCGGCGCGATTGCGCAGAAGACACCCGATGCCGAAATCGAGCGTGCGCTGAGGGAAGGCAATCGTCAGCGCATCGACGCGGGCGACATCATCCGCGTCGTCTATCCGCTGCAGGCTCAGGACGTCTGCCTCAAGTGCCATGTCAATGCGGCGGTCGGCGATGTGCTGGGCGTGATCGACGTGCGACAGAACGTGGCGCCCGCCATCGAATCGCACCAGACGCGCTTCACCTATGCCTTTGCTCCTATCGTTCCGGTGGTCCTGATCGTGACCCTGATCATGGTGCTGTATATACGGCGCCGCCTGGAAAAATCGATCGACACCCTGGCCGGCGACATCAGGGCCGTCAACCGCATCTCCGACCTGCGCGCGCTGGAAGCCAGGCAGATCGACCTGGGTTTTTCCGAATTCAATGCGGTGGCCAGCGAAGTCAGGCAACTGACCGAGCGCATCCGGGCGATCGCGGTGGACAAGGACATGCTCGAATTCGAGATTCGCCTGCTCGAAAAATTCATTCTCACCACGGAAGTCATCAAGGACTGGCGCGAGTACGTCAGCCGCCTGATCATCGATATCGATGCGGTGATGCCGGCCTACCTGATGTTTTCGGTGTTCAAGATCGGCGACGAGGCCTATGACCTGGAGATCTTCTGGCGCCGGCGTCCGTCCGACGCGACCAAGCGCGTGTTCGAAAACTGCCTGTACCAGATCCTGCAGCGTACCGAATATTTCGAGACCGGCTATTCGATCCGCGCCAAACACAATATTGCCGACGTCGGCAGCATGACGCCGGAACTCAAGGCGGCGGATATCGATGTGCAGATCAAGTCGCTGCTGGTCGATGCGCCGAAGATCGGCGGCATCGTCGGCATCGGCATGCAACCGCAAGACGAAACCGACCCGATGCGCCTGCTGGTGGTGCAGAGCATTCTCGCCACCCTGCTCAACGTCGTCGGCTCGGTCAAGGCGATCGACAAATACACCAAGGATCTCGAGTATTACGCCACGCGCGATCCGCTGACCAATCTCTTCAACCAGCGCGTGTTCTGGGAACTGATCGAGAACGAGGTGATCCGCGCCTCGCGGCACGGCAAGAAATTCACGCTGCTGGTGATCGATGCCGATAACTTCAAGTCGATCAACGATTCCTACGGTCACGGCGTCGGCGACAAGCTGCTGCAGTTGCTGGTCGGCGGCATCAAGTCGGCGATTCGCGATGACGACCTGCTGTCGCGCTATGGCGGCGACGAATTCGTCGCGATCCTGCCGGAAACCGATCTGGAGGCCGCCGCGGTGGTGGCGCGGCGGATCATCGAAGCGGTGGGCGGCGTGACCATGGGCGTGCCGGACGGCGCCGTCGTCACCGGTTCCGTGTCGATCGGCATGGCCACCTATCCCGACCATGCCGTGGCGATGAAGGATCTCTTCCTGTTTGCCGACAACATGATGTATCGCGCCAAGGCCGAGGGCAAGAATCGAGTGGTGGTGCCCGATGCCCAGGATGTGATCGACGTGTTCCGCACCCTCGGCGAGAAGAGCATGCTGATCCTGAACGCGGTCGAGAAGCGCAGCGTGGTGCCCTTCTTCCAGCCGATCATCAATGTCCAGAGCGGCGAGGTTGAGGCGATCGAGGTGCTGTCGCGGATACGCATGGAGGACGGGCGCTACATCATCGCCGACGAATATGTCGCCATCGCGGAAAAGATGGGCGTGATGCACAAGCTGGATTTCATACAACTGGAGAAAACCCTGGAGGCGGTGGAAACCACCGGCTACAAGGGCTACCTGTTCATCAACATGTCACCGCGGGCTCTGGTGCTGAACGATTTCGTGCAGGAAACCCGGCGCATTGCGAGCCAGTTCAGGATCGATCCGACGCGCCTGGTGTTCGAGATCACCGAACGCGAGACGATCAAGAACATGGCCTTGCTCGAGCGTTTCATCGGTACCTTGCGCAGCGAAGGTTTCAAGCTGGCGATCGACGATTTCGGTTCGGGTTTTTCGTCGTTTCATTACGTCAAGCGCTTCCCGATCGATTTCCTCAAGATCGAAGGCGACTTCATCCTCGGCATGAAAAGCAGCGAGAAGGACAGGGCGCTGGTACGCAGCATCGTCACCCTGAGCAAGGACCTGGGAATCCGCACCGTGGCCGAGTATGTCGAGGATCAGGACGTGCTCGACCAGGTCGTGGCCCAAGGCATCGACCTGGCGCAGGGCTTCTACATCCATCGGCCGAACATTTCGATGGCGGAAGCGATGCGGGGCCGTCAGGGATCGGAAACTGCCGCCGCAGCGGGGACCTGAGCGCATCTCTCGGTCCGGGCGCCGTGCCCGGACCGCAAGCGCTTCAATCGTCGATCCGGCTATGCCACCAGAGGCGCAATTCGCGGCACAGCCCGCCTTGGTCGAATTCGACGCTGGCGATGCCGTCGAGCGCCAGGCGCGGCAACGGGTCGCCGGGCTGGCGCGCCAGCATGTTGGTGCCGGTCGAGGCGGCCCACATCTTGAACATGTCTTCCGAGGTCACCTGGTAGGTGGTGTGCCAGTGGGCGATGCCGCCCGTGGCGTGGCGCTGCAGCACCTCATAGCTAAGCCGGATGTCGGTCTGCAGCTTGGTGCGCTGCCAGTACTGCTTGATCGCCTCATGACCCTGCTGCACGGCGAATGGCGTGTTGCGATAGCAGCCATCCGGCGTGAACAGCGATGCGAGCAGGTTTTCGTCGCTGGTTTCCCAGGCGCGCTGGTAGTTCTGCATGAATCCGTCGATATCCATTGCTTGCCTCCCTGAGCCTGTGGCGAGAGCGGAATGATGCCGTAAGGCCGGCAGGCGCTGTGATAAAATTTCGCAAAATCGAAAGTGGGGCGCACCGCGTGATTTCCGCGTGAACCGTGCGCCCTGTTGCATTTCTGGAGCTGCGACTATGCCGGTGATCACCCTGCCTGATGGATCGAAACGCGAATACCCGCAAGCGCTGACGGTGGCCGCCGTTGCCGCCTCGATCGGCGCCGGCCTGGCCAAGGCGGCGCTGGCCGGGCGCGTCGACGGCGTGCTGGTCGATACCTCCTTCCTGATCGAGCGCGATGCCCAACTGGCCATCGTCACCGACAAGGATGCCGACGGCGTAGACATCATTCGCCATTCGACCTCGCATCTGCTGGCCTACGCGGTCAAGGAACTGTTTCCCGAAGCCCAGGTGACCATCGGTCCGGTCATCGAGAACGGCTTCTACTACGACTTCGCCTACAAGCGGCCGTTCACGCCGGAAGACCTGGAAGCCATCGAAAAACGCATGGCGGAACTGGCGAAGAGGGATTTTCCGGTCACCCGCGAAGTCTGGTCGCGCGACAAGGCGGTGGAATTCTTCAAATCCATCGGCGAGCACTACAAGGCGGAACTGATTGCGGCAATTCCGCAGGGCGAGGACGTGTCGTTGTATCGCGAGGGCGACTTCATCGATCTTTGCCGCGGCCCGCACGTGCCCTCGACCGGCAGGCTCAAGGTGTTCAAGCTGATGAAGGTGGCCGGCGCGTATTGGCGCGGCGACCAGAACAACGAGCAGCTGCAGCGCATTTACGGCACCGCCTGGGCCAAGAAGGACGAACTCGACGCCTACCTGCACATGCTGGAGGAAGCCGAGAAACGCGACCATCGCAAGCTCGGCCGCCAGCTCGACCTGTTTCACCTGCAGGAGGAAGCGCCCGGCATGGTGTTCTGGCATCCGCACGGCTGGGCCGTGTGGCAGGAAGTCGAGCAATACATGCGCCGCGTCTATCGCGACAACGGCTACAAGGAAGTCCGCTGCCCGCAGATCCTCGATCGCAGCCTGTGGGAGCGCTCCGGTCACTGGGAGCATTTCAAGCACAACATGTTCACCACCGAGTCGGAGAACCGCGATTACGCGGTGAAGCCGATGAACTGCCCGGGTCATGTGCAGATATTCAACACTGACGTGCGCTCCTATCGCGAACTGCCGCTGCGCTACGGCGAATTCGGTTCCTGCCATCGCAACGAGCCGTCGGGGGCGCTGCACGGCGTGATGCGCGTGCGTGCCTTTACCCAGGACGACGGACATATTTTCTGCACCGAAGACCAGATCCAGTCCGAAGTCACGGCCTTCAATGACCTGTTGCGCAAGGTTTATGGCGACTTCGGCTTTCACGACGTGGCCGTCAAGCTCGCCCTACGTCCCGATAGCCGGGTGGGCGAGGATCATCTCTGGGACAAGGCCGAAAATGCCTTGCGCGCAGCGCTCACCGCCAGCAACCTGGCATGGGACGAACTTCCCGGCGAAGGGGCCTTTTACGGTCCGAAGATCGAATTCCACATCAAGGACGCCATTGGCCGGTCCTGGCAATGCGGCACCGTGCAGGTCGATTTCTCGATGCCCGGGCGTCTCGGTGCCGAATATGTCGGCGAGGACAACAGCCGCCATATTCCGGTAATGCTGCATCGTGCGATCCTCGGCTCGCTGGAGCGTTTCATCGGCATCCTGATCGAAAACCACGCCGGCGCCCTCCCGCTCTGGCTGGCGCCGGTGCAGGTGGTGGTCATGAATATCTCCGAAGCGCAGACGGATTACGCGGAAAATGTGGCAAAAATGCTGCGCGAAGCCGGGTTGCGTGTCGACAGCGATTTGCGCGGAGAGAAAATAAACTATAAAATCCGCGAACATAGCTTGTTGAAGCGGCCCTATATCGTTGTCGTCGGTGACAAGGAAAAGGCTGCAGGGTTGGTTGCTTTACGTGCCCGCGGCAATCAGGATCTCGGGCAGATGTCCCCCCAGGCCTTGATCGAGCGTCTGCTGCATGAACAGTGCAACAGAGGCGCAACGGTCTGATTTTTTGAATTTTTTGGAGATTTGAACCATCGCTCAGGATAAATCGCAGCGTCTCAACGAAGAGATCACCACCCCCGAAGTTCGTCTGGTCGGGGAAGACGGAGAGCAACTGGGCATCGTCCCGATTCGTCAGGCGCTGGCGCTGGCCGAAGAGGCCGGTGTGGATCTGGTGGAAATCGCTCCCACGGCCGTGCCGCCCGTCTGCAAGATCATGGACATCGGCAAGTTCAAGTACCAGGAAGCCAAGCGTCAGCACGAGGCCAAGCTGAAGCAGAAGCAGGTGGTGGTGAAGGAAGTCAAGTTCCGCCCCGGTACCGACGAGAACGATTACCAGATCAAGCTGCGCAATGTGATCAAGTTTCTGAGCGAAGGCGACAAGGCAAAGATCACCCTGCGTTTCCGCGGACGTGAAATGGCGCACCAGGAAATCGGCATGCGCATGCTGGAGCGAATCAAGCTGGACCTGGAGCAGCAGGCGATGGTAGAGCAGTGGCCGAAAATGGAAGGGCGCCAGCTCATCATGGTGCTGGCGGCTTCCAAGAAAAAGCCGCATTGAGCAACACATTGAACAAGTAAGAGAATTTGTTCCGCATGCCTAGCATGCGGAAACAAGAAGTGGTTGCAGGTCACCAAGCATTCCCGAGGCGGGAAACACCTGGCAGCCATGTAATAGGGAGATCTTCGATGCCGAAGATGAAGACCAAGAGCGGTGCCAAGAAGCGCTTTGTCGTGCGCGCTTCCGGCGGCATCAAGCGCGGGAGTGCGTTCAAGCGCCACATCCTGACCAAGAAAACCACCAAGAGCAAGCGCCAGTTGCGCGGTGTGCACACCGTGCACGCCTCCGACGTGAAGTCGGTTCGCGCCATGCTGCCTAACGGTTAAGGAGAGACACCATGCCAAGAGTAAAACGTGGTGTAACGGCGCGCGCGCGCCACAAGAAGGTTCTCGACCTGGCCAAGGGTTACCGCGGACGGCGCAGCAAGGTCTATCGCATCGCCAAAGAGGCGGTGATGAAGGCCGGACAATATGCCTACCGCGACCGTCGTCAGCGGAAGCGGCAGTTCCGAGTGCTGTGGATCGCCCGTATCAACGCGGCGGCCCGCGAGCTGGGCATGAAGTACAGCACCTTCATGAACGGCCTGAAGAAGGCGTCGATCGAAGTCGATCGCAAGGTGCTGTCCGACCTCGCGGTGTTCGACAAGCCGGCATTCGCCGCCCTGGCCGAAAAGGCCAAGGCCCAGCTGACGGCCTGAGTCTGCCTGTACCCGGAGAAGGAGGCCCAGGGTTGTTGGGGGTCTCCTTTTTTATTGCTGTCATTTTGTCTTGATCAATGGATAACCTGGATCAACTCGTCGCTTCCGCGACGGCCGACTTTGCCGCGGCCACCGAGCCCGCAAGGCTGGAAGATGCCAAGGCGCGCTATCTGGGCAAGGAAGGTTCGCTCACGGCCTTGCTCAAGGGCCTCGGCAAGCTGCCGGCCGAAGAGCGCAAGAGCGCCGGCGCGGCGATCAACATTGCCAAGGAACGCATAGAGTCGGCGCTGACGACACGGCGCGAGGCGCTGAAGAATGCCCAGCTCGAAGCCCAGCTGGCGACCGAAGCGCTCGACGTGACGCTGCCCGGGCGCGGCATGCCGCGTGGCAGTCTGCATCCGGTGATCATCAGCCTGGACCGCATCGAACAGCTGTTCCGTTCGATCGGCTTCGACGTCGCCGACGGCCCCGAGATTGAAACCGACTGGCATAACTTCACCGCGCTCAACACGCCCGAGAATCATCCGGCGCGTTCGATGCACGACACCTTTTACCTGCAGGGCCCGAGTGAACATGGCGGCAAGCCGCAGGAAGACGTGCTGCTGCGCACCCACACCAGCCCGGTGCAGATCCGTTCCATGCTGGCGCACACGGAACGCTACAAGCACCTGGAAGCTATGCCCGAGCTGCGCGTGATCTGCCCCGGCCGCGTCTATCGCGTCGATTCCGATGCCACGCATTCGCCGATGTTCCATCAGGTCGAAGGCCTTTGGGTTGGGGAATCCGTCAGCTTTGCCGACCTCAAGGGCGTGGTCGCCGATTTCCTGCGGCGCTTCTTCGAGTCCGATGACCTCAAGGTGCGCTTCCGCCCCTCCTTCTTCCCTTTCACCGAGCCGTCCGCCGAAATCGATGTCGCCTTCATGAGCGGCGCGCTGGAAGGTCGCTGGCTGGAAATCGCCGGTTGCGGCATGGTCCATCCCAACGTTTTGCGCTTCGGCGGCTTCGATCCGGAAAAGTACACGGGCTTTGCCTTCGGCATGGGGCCTGACCGGCTGACCATGCTGCGCTATTCGATCCCCGACCTGCGCCTGTTCTTCGAAGGCGATCTGCGCTTCCTTTCGCAGTTCCACTGAGCGCTACGTGCGAGTCTGAACCGTCATGCAATTTTCCGAATCCTGGCTGCGCAGCCTTTGCAATCCCTCGTTGTCGAGCGAGGAACTCTGCCATGTGCTGACCATGGCCGGCCTCGAAGTCGAGGAACGCCGTACCGCCAGCGCCAACTTTTCGAATGTCGTCGTGGCGCAGGTGCTGAGCGTCGACAAGCACCCTGACGCCGACAAGCTCAAGCTCTGCGCCGTCGATGTCGGCGAAGCCGCGCCGCTGCAGATCGTCTGTGGCGCGCCGAATGTTGCCGCCGGCATGAAGGTACCTTGCGCACGCGTCGGCGCCAGGCTGCCCGGCATCGAAATCAAACGCGCCAAGGTGCGCGGCATCGAGAGTTTCGGCATGCTCTGCTCGGCGCGCGAACTGGGTCTCTCCGACGACCACGGCGGCCTGCTGCCGCTGGCCGCCGATGCGCCGGTCGGCAAGGACATCCGCCGCCACCTGGATCTCGACGATCACCTGATCACGCTTAAGCTGACGCCGAACCGGGCCGACTGCCTGTCGCTGCTAGGCATCGCGCGCGAGCTCTCGGCGCTGACCGGAGCGCCGCTGCTGGCGCCCGAGGTCGAGCCGGTCGCGGCAAGCGTCGCCGACACGCGCGAGGTGGTGCTCGATGCTCCCGCTTCGTGTTCGCGCTACTGCGGCCGCATCATTCGCGGCGTCGATGCCCGCGCCGCGACGCCGGAATGGATGAAGCGGCGCATCGAGCGCAGCGGCATCCGCTCGATCTCCTTCCTGGTCGACGTCACCAACTACGTGATGCTCGAACTCGGCCAGCCGCTGCATGCCTTCGACGATGCCGAACTCTCGGGCGCGATCCATGTGCGCCTGCCCAATCCCGGCGAGCAACTGCTGCTGCTGAACGAACAGACCGTGACGCCGTCGGCCGACACCGCACTGATCGCCGACGATGAGAAGCCGCTGGCGATGGCCGGCGTCATGGGTGGCGAGCATTCGGGCATCGGCGATTCCACCCGCGACCTGTTCCTCGAAAGCGCCTTTTTCCCGCCCGCCGCGATCGCCGGCAAGGCCCGCGCGCTGGGCTTCAGCTCGGACGCCTCGCATCGCTACGAGCGCGGCGTCGATTTCGAACTGCAGCGCAAGGCCATCGAACGCGCGACGCAACTCATCGTCGACACCTGCGGCGGACAGCCCGGCCCGGTGGTCGAGGCGGTGTCGGCCGCGCACCTACCGCAGCGCCGCCCAGTGCGCCTGCGCACGGCGCGTGCCGCCAAGGTGATCGGCATTCGACTCGGTGCCGAGCGCATCGAAAGCATGCTCAAGGGCCTCGGCCTCGGCGTCGAGCGGCAGGGCGAGGATTTCCTCGTCACGCCGCCGTCCTTCCGTTTCGACATCGAAATCGAGGAAGACCTGATCGAGGAGATCGCGCGCATCCACGGTTACGACAACATCCCGTCCCCGCCGCCGGTGGCGCAGATGGCCATGATGCCGGCCACCGAGCACAGCCGCACGGCCATGAGCCTGCGCCGTCTGGCGGCCGAACGCGATTATCACGAGGTGGTGACCTACAGCTTCGTCGAAGCCGCCTGGGAAGCCGACTTCTCCGCCGCCCAGGCCAGAGGTGCGGCGCCCATCGTGCTGGCCAATCCGATCGCCAGCCAGATGGGTGTGATGCGCTCGACGCTGATCGGCGGCCTGGTCGGCGCCTTGGTCGCCAACCGCAAGCGGCAGACGGAGCGGGTGCGTATTTTCGAACTGGGGCGCTGTTTCATGCGCGACGCTGCTGCCGGTCCGGTCGCAGGATTCGATCAGCCGCTGCGCCTGGCCGGCCTGGCCGCCGGAGCGGCGCTGCCGGAGCAGTGGGGAGCGCCCGTCAGCCGGGTGGATTTCTACGACGTCAAGGCCGACGTCGAAGCCCTCTTCGCGCCGCGTCGCCTCGAATTCGTCAAGGCCGGGCATCCGGCGCTGCATCCGGGCCGCTGTGCCACGGTCAGTCTCGATGGCCGGCCGGTGGGCTTCCTTGGCGAACTACATCCGCGTTGGGTGCAGAAGTACGAACTGGGCACCGCCCCGGTGGTGTTCGAACTCGAACTGGCCGCCCTGCTGGCCACGCCCTTCTCACGCTACGAGGAAGTTTCCCGTTTCCCCGCGGTGATCCGGGATCTGGCACTGGTGGTGCCGCAAAGCCAGACCCTGGCGCCCCTGCTGGCCGCCCTGCGCGCCGCTGCGCCGGCCGTCGTGCGCGATGTGGCCTTGTTCGACGTATATCAGGGCAAGGGCTTGGCCGAAAACGAAAAGAGCCTTGCCTTTCGCATAGTTATGCAAGATACTCAACGTACTCTCGAGGATGCGGAAGTGGAGGCGGTAATCGCCGATCTGCTGGCAGTCGCCAGCCGGGATTTCCATGCGTCCTTGCGCGGATAAATGCAGTCGGAGCTTATATGACATTGACCAAGGCGGAACTCGCCGACCTGTTGTTCGAAAAAGTTGGCCTCAACAAGCGCGAAGCCAAAGACATGGTCGAAGCCTTTTTCGACGAAGTGCGTCTGGCACTCGAAAAGGGCGACAGCGTCAAGCTTTCCGGCTTTGGCAATTTCCAGTTGCGCGAAAAGCCGCAACGTCCGGGGCGCAATCCCAAGACGGGCGAGGAAATCCCGATCACGGCTCGCCGCGTCGTCACCTTCCACGCCAGCCAGAAACTCAAGGCGGCGGTCGAGGCATTCCCGCGTGGCAACGTCCAGCAATAGCCGGGACGAACTGCCGCCGATACCGGCCAAGCGCTACTTCACCATCGGTGAAGTGAGCGAACTTTGCGGCGTCAAGCCGCATGTCCTGCGCTACTGGGAGCAGGAGTTCACACAACTGCGTCCCGTCAAGCGGCGTGGCAACCGCCGCTACTATCAACACCACGAAGTCCTGCTGGTGCGGCGCATCCGCGAACTGCTGTACCAGGAAGGTTTCACCATCAGCGGCGCGCGCAATCGCCTGGAGGATGTCCCGGGCAAGCTGCACGATGCCGCCGAGGCGCAGGGCAACGCGTCGCAGGCGTCGGTGCGCGCCGAACTCGCCGCCATCATCGAATTCCTGCGCGCCGCCTGACGCCGCCGCGTTTCCTTTGTTATAATTCGCGCAGTCGGGGCGTGGCGCAGCCTGGTAGCGCACTTGCATGGGGTGCAAGGGGTCGAAGGTTCGAATCCTTTCGCCCCGACCAATAAAAACAAAGAGTTAGGCCAATCCTTCGGGGTTGGCCTTTTTCTTTTTACGCGACTTTTACGCGAGTTCACGCTGCTTTCCTTTTAAGAATGGTCAGCGTAGGACTCCTCGAATCGGTCGACACTACCTTGTTTGCCGCAGTTATCAGATTCGTCAGTTCTGCCGACGAATAGTGGGTCGTTACGCTGCCGTTCTTGTGGCCCAGCAGTACTTGCCGATCCTCTTCTGTTACTCCGGCCGCACGAAGACGTCTGCCGAAAGTGTGCTTGAGGTCGTGGACACGAACTCTTTCAAGGTCCGGGTGCGGCTGTTTCCCGTATTCCTCTTGCCACTTTTTCGATGCCTTTGTGCGTGCAGATCGCCATGCGGAGTCGTTCATGCGGTGCAGGGCGTGACCTTCATAAGGGAAGACCCATTCGTCATCACGCCCCCGTTGCCCCTCAATTATCGACTTCGCAATGTCATTCAACACAACAAGCCTTTCCTCGCGATTCTTTACCCCAGATTTCTCAGTACGCCCGCCAAATTCGGCAGGGATCAAAAAAACACTGGTTCCCAGTTCCGGCACATCGATCTCCCATTCCCATCGGAGCTTGCATACTTCCTGCTCCCGGCAACCTGCGTTCACCTTGAACAGCGCCATGATGCGCAGGTGATCGGGCAGTTCCCGGAAGAAGATCGTCTGCTCATCCCATGAAAGGGGATAGGGCTGTCGCCTATCTTTCTTCTCGTCCAGCATGGTGATCATTGGCACTGTGTTGAGCCAAGGATGCTTGTTTTCATCGCGCCATTTTCTAGCGCAGAGATTGAGCACCCGTACAACCCTTTGCAATGCAATGTTCACCGTACGGTTGGCGGCCCCAGGCTTTTTCATGCCATTCTTGGTAACGGTATCCTTCTTCTTGAACACGATGAACGGACGAAGTGCGTCGTCGTCAATATGCGTCAATGGAAGCTCGCCGATGAACGGATCCAGTTGTTCGAGATAAAGAGCGGTCAGCCAAATTGACGGCTGGTGCTGGAATTCCAGCAGGTACTTCGTAGCGGCTTCTCGCCATGTGCGTACCTGACACACGCCATATACGGTTGCTTGCCGAATTCCCTCTAGCCTGTGGATGAGGTAGCGTTCTGCTTCTTCCCTCGAACCAGTTCCAGTGCTTTCGTAAATTCGTTGCCCTTTGACAACCTTGTTGACGTGCCAGACACCGCCTCGTAGCGTGAGGCCGCTGATTGTTTTGCGTGCCATAGTTTTTTTGCTCCTGTGTCACTATGACGACGCTCGCTGCGCCGCATATCGTCTATCGGAATACTTTTCTTGTCAATCGAATGAGCTGCGAGATAGGCATCGGCCCATTGATCGAGTTCCACTCGATCAAATGCGATTCCCTGTTTTCCTATCGGAACTTCCCGTACGTACGGGCGTACGGTTTCATTGAAGACTGAACGGCACATGCCCAAATAAGCAAGAGCTTCGCTCATGCGGATAAGGCGAGGTTGTATCTCCTGTCGCCTAGACATACTTCCCTCGGTTATCAATGCCAGATTCCTGGATGAATCGGGAAATGGGGCCTGCATCGCTGGCGCTGCTGACAATCAGGCGGTTTTTCGACCGGGTCATTCCGACGTAAAAGAGCCGCCGTTCTTCCTCCGGTGTGGAGTCCGAATGGGGTAGGTTGCCTTCCTCGGCACCGAGAATCCAAACATTCGAAAACTCCAATCCTTTCGCTGCGTGCAATGTCATGATGGCAGCACCTTTGCCGACAGCTTTCGACCGACTAGCCGCTTTCATCAGCCGCACCGACAAACTGCCGTTGAGCCGGCACAGAATTCCTTCTAGCCGACGCAATAGTGTTCCATTTTCTTCTGTGGTTCGATCAGCCAGCCAGGCCGTGACGGCGTGAATTACCAATGCCTGGCGTTCCCGCTTGTCTTGATCGACCCAGTCATGCATTCCGTCGTGGAGACTTATCAGAAGCGTTTCATCGCTTTTCGGACTCGTAGAATGATCATATTCCGCGATGATTTGATCGAGACGTTCGTGGCAGGTGATGCCCTGAATCCGAGAGAGTTCGTTGACGAGCCGGGGAGCCATTCCAGTGAAGTACAGTGCATTGGCAACACCGGTCCAACTTCCATCGCCTACTGATCGCAAGAGCCCGAGCAGTGTGCTGCCCACGGTTTTGTTCCATACGCTCTTCCCTCCCATGCGGTGATATGGAATGTCCCTATCAGCAAATGCGACTTCCACTTTGTCGATGATGTTGTTGGTTCGGGCAAGTATCGCCCACTGTGCTTTCTCCGACTCGGCTTGGATGCGAGATGCGATCAAGTCGGCCTCGCTCCATCGGTCTGATAACCGAATGACGTCGATGACGCCTGGAGACTTGCGGAAAGGCTCAACGTTCTTCGGCGCACGATCCGCGTTATGGGCGATCAGCCGATTGGCATGCTGAAGAACGTTTTCAGGGCAGCGGTAGTTGATCGGAAGGGACATGACAGCCGACGATAGGTATTCGGAGATGTGCCGTAGGCCCTCGTAACCCATCGCATGGCGAAACGAGTACAGGCTCTGGTCGTCGTCGCCGACCAGCGTGATCTCGATGCCGTGATCGGCATGGGCTTTAACCCACTCCATCTGCACCGCGTCCATGTCCTGCGCTTCATCGACAAGAAGCCAGCGAACTGAAAGTGGCGGCATCGTTTTCGACTGGATGTCGCGAACGGCCTGTAGCATCAGGTCGGCAAAATCGACGGATCCCTCCGCCTGAAGAACTTCACCGTAACCCTGAAGTGCGGCCTCGATTTCAGCGCATTCCGACGGTTTCCATTCGAGTCTGGACTTGGCCGCATCGATTGCCTGGACGATGCTTTCCAAGGGCAGTCGTTTTGCGTGCTGCTGCCAACAGCGACGAATCAGCGAGAGACGCTCGCCATCGGAGATGAGACGCCCCAGTCCTGAACTTTTGTTGCGGCGCATTTGAGATAGCGCAATGGAATGAAACGTCCCGACCGCCAATCGCACCGCGTTGGTCTTGCCACAAGCGGCCAGAATCCGCGACTTCAGTTCATCTGCCGCATCGCGCGTGAAGGTAACAGCGCAAAGACGTCCCCGTTCGTTTGTTCCAAGAAGATGCGCTGCACGCGCGGCCAGAACCCGTGTCTTGCCTGAGCCAGGGCACGCAAGCACCGTGCAATGGCCATTGGCGACGACCGCGCGTTCTTGGTAAGGATTGAGTTCCACCTACACCACGGAGATCGGAATGGCCGGGGTCTCTGTCACCGGCGCTGCCATTTCATTGACAACCGCTGATTCCTTGGCCTCGGTGGCGATCTCAGTTGATTCCTTCTTGCGCGCAGCCAGGACGGCGCGGGTCGCGATGTTGCGAATCTGGCCGGCCAATCGAAGAATCTTGCGCTTCCATTGATAGGCGCCAAGAGCATAGTTGGTGTCGTCGATCACGCAGGCAAGCCACAAGGCATCCATTCGCGCGATCAGCGAATCGAACTCCCGGATGATCGCCAGGAAACGGATCGAGCGAGGCGACGTGATCTGAATCTCGATGGTCCTGGCGTTGGTATAGCCGATTGTCGTTTCACATCCATTGGCCTCGCTGAGTTCCTGTAGCCGCATCGACTCCTGGCGAATCTCATCCAGTGTCTTGTCGAGGAGATCATCGACCATGGCTTCCACCCCTTGGGCCTGGTCCTCCGTTCCGATGAATCGCAATACGACGGTGAGAGAAAACAGGGCATTCGCGCACATATCGAAACCGCGCTCGAAAATCTGTTGGGCGTGAAGCGAGTTGAGCACTGCCTTCTGTGTAATGAACGGACGACTGTTGCTTTGCCGGATAGTGGGAATGTGCGCCGAGGGGGTGTATTGCCGTTGTGCCATGTGATGTCTCCCGGTGGATAGAGCTTAGGGAGGGTAGTCAAGGCAATGGCCGCCAGCGTTCCGAAATGTGACCGCAAAGTACGCATTTCGAATGCCCGCCCCTATCTGTGGCGACCAGAATGCGCCCATCACATGTCCTCCTTATGGTGGGCACGGTGAAGGTAGCTGGCCTTCCGAAATAAACAGCATTTACTTAACCCCCGGCGGGGATACCCCGTCAGGAAATGACGGCCTTCCTGCCAACTTTTTTCGTCAGGAGGCAACATGGCATCACTCAACAGAGTCACCCTCATCGGCAACCTCGGTGCCGACCCAGAGGTTCGTTACACCCAGAGCCGCGAAGCGATCGCCACCATTCGGATCGCAACGACGGAGACGTACAAGGACAAGTCGTCCGGTGAGCGCAAGGAAATCACCGAATGGCACCGTGTCGTCTTTTTCGGTCGCACTGCCGAAGTCGTCGGTGAGTACCTGAAAAAGGGCTCCCCCGTCTACGTCGAAGGTCGCATCCAGACCCGCAAGTGGCAGGACAAGGACGGCCAGGATCGTTACGTGGTCGAGATCCTCGCCAGCGAGATGAAGATGCTGGGCAGTCGGCCTTCCGATGGCGATGCTCCGGAAGCCAGTAACAGCAAGCGCACTGGCAAGCGTACCGGCAACGGTAACGCAAAACCCGCTGCCGCTTCGGGACCCGCATTCGAGGACGTACCCGACATCGAGCCGTTCTGAGCGTCACGTTTCATAGTTTCCCCACCGGGAGGTCTTCCTTCCCGGCTGGGAACGGACCTCCATCTACTTCAGGAGGTTTGTTCATGGAACGCGTCATTCTCGTCCTGGCCATGCTGGCGGGACTGCATCTGATTCTGTCGTTTCTCCAGTCCACCGTAGAAGCCCTCAAAGGGTTTTTTGCACGGACACCGCGCCAGGTGAGAACACCTGAACCGGTCGAGGAACCGACGACGGATTGGAAGCAGTACGACATCCCGGCGTACATGCGCCGCAATGGGATCGGCAACGATCTCGGTAGCAAGGCAACGGCTTCATTCGAAGTTATCGCCTGATTCTTTCAACCCCAAGCGGGGGCATCGCCTCCGCGTCAGGGGAGGGGTGCCCCTTTTTTCATTTCTGGAGGCACTTCATGGAACTCGTTCTTCTTGCTTGCTGCATTTCCGGCTGGATCATCAGCCGTCCGATCGTTCACGCGCTCGGCATCTGACGTGCAGCACTGCCTGTGGGGGACTTCCCCGCAGGACAAAGCGCTTTCCCACGAGAGCCCTTTGTCCTGCGGGGATCGCTCCACCATCGGAGTGATTTTCGCTGTGGCTGTTCAACCAACCTCAGGAGAAAATCGTGAAATCCAATCCCTTCATCGTTCGACTCTTCGATCCCCTGCCGATGGCCTTTGCCTGCGATCTCTATCAACGGCTGAAGGCCGGCAAGACCGATCCGGAAACCCGAGACATGCTGCGCAAAGCGCTGGTGCTGTCGGGGCTGTCCAGGAAAGCCGAATGAATCTCGCCCCGGGACTCCGGGGCTTTCCCGAGGGCGTTCGCGCTGAGCGCCCTGCGGAAAACGGAATTTGATCGAGCGGTTATCCGCCCGAGCAATTAGCGGTAGCTGGCCGCTCGAAACAAACAGCATTTTCCAACCCAGCCGGGGACACAACCCGGTCCGGGTCTGTGCTTCCGGCATTTCTATCCGGAGGCGCCATGCAAATGAATCATCCCGGCCTGCTGCTCATGCCGGCCAAGCGGTATCACGCGGACAAGTCCATCGGACACTCCGGCATCGTCAAGATGCTGAAGAGCCCGGCGCATCTTCGTGAATACCTCGACCATCCGCACCAACCGACGCCAGCGATGGCATTCGGTACCGCGGTCCATACCTATGTGTTCGAACAGGAACGCTTTGCCGAGGATTTCGTGGTGGCGGAGAAGTTTGACCGTCGCACCAAGGAAGGCAAGGAGGCGGCAGCCAGATTCGAGGAGGAGCATCAGGGCAAGACGCTGATTACCGCGGAAGATATTGCCACCTTGACCCTCATGCGAGCGGCTGTGTATTGCCATCAAGGGGCAGCCAGTCTGATCCGTAAGGGTGAGGCCGAGCTGTCTGCATTCTGGACCGACCCGGCGACCGGGCTGGCCTGCAAGTGTCGGCCGGACTGGTTCAACGGTGAAGCCATCGTTGATCTCAAGACCTGCATCGATGCAAGCAGCGGCGGTTTCTCACGATCCATCGCGAACTTCGGCTACGACATCCAGGCGGCGTTCTACGTCGATGGGATCAGGGCCGTGACCGGAATGGAGCTTCCATTTCTGTTTGTCGCCGTGGAGAAGGAGGCGCCGTACGCTGTGGCGGTCTATCGCGCCGATCCCGAAGTTATCGAGGTCGGTCGCACGAAGTACCGGGCGGCACTTCAACTGCTGAAGTGGTGCCAGGAGTCTGGAAGCTGGCCGGCATATCAACCTGGCGGCGAGATCGAACTGATCTCGTTGCCACGCTGGGCTGCCAACGCCGAAGCCTTCGAGTTGGACGCCGCCTGATCGGCGGAATTTCGTAGTTCATCAACCCCGGCGGGGATACCACTTCCCGCTTCGGGAGACAGGTATCTCCGCCATTTTCTTTGGAGAAAACCATGTCTCAAACCTTGCGCAACATCCAGAAGTCCCGTCAAGGCGCGTCGTCGAATGTAGTGCCGTTTCCGACCATGCTGGAGAAGTTCAAGGGCGAAATCGCCCGTGCGCTGCCCAAGCACCTGAGTCCGGATCGGATGGCGCGGATCGCTCTGACTGCATTTCGCATGAATCCCAAGCTGTCCGAAACGGATCCTCGCAGTGTCTTTGCGGCGGTCATCCAGTCCTGTCAGTTGGGGCTGGAAATTGGTCTGATGGGCGAAGCTCACCTCGTACCCTTTGGTAGCCAGTGTCAGTTGATTCCCGGCTATCAGGGCCTCATGAAGCTCGCTCGCAACAGCGGGATCGTGCAAGACATCTACGGCCACGAGGTGCGCATCAACGACAAGTTCGACATCGTGCTTGGCCTCAATCGTTCACTGATGCACGAGCCGTTGAAGAAGAATGGCTTTCCGGCATCCGACGAGGAACGCGGAATGATTGTGGGGTTCTATGCCGTCGGAGTTTTCAAGGACGGCACCCGCACATTTCACGCCATGTCGAACGAGCAGGTCGAGCAGGTGCGGGATAAGTCCCGTGGCTATCAGATGGCGAAGAAGTATGGGAAGGAAAGCCCCTGGGACACGCATTTCATTCCCATGGGCCTCAAGACCCTGATTCGCCGTTTGTGCAACCTGCTGCCGAAGTCACCCGAACTGGCGATGGCACTTGCCATGGATGAGCTGCATGAGCGCGGCGAGACCCAGAACATTGGGATTACCGAGGCTATCGACGGCTCCTGGGCGCCGATCATCGACGATGAGTCGGAGGACCAGGATTCCGGTGGGCAGGGGCAAGGCGACAAGGACTCCGGTCCCGGTCGTAATGCCGCCTCGGTCAATCCGCCGTCCACTGTCACTGACATCTTCGGGGAAGAGGGCAAGTGAGCGTACTGGGTGACACCGAAATCGGTGCCATTCATGCTTATCACCGGAGGCGGTCATGTACAGGCAAGACGAACAAATGATCCGACCGGAATCGTCATGCATCACGGGGTGTGCAACGAGATTCGACGATGAGCCCCCATGGACCGAGGATGACATCCTGCGGCTACATGGGCTCCTGCTGGAGAAATCGCTGCATGACCTGTTCGATTTGAGGGTGTCCGCTGCCACACGGGCCGACATTCTCGAATGGATGCAGGTAACGAAGGAACGATCAAAGGCATTTTCCTATCGGGCGTGCTGCCGTCTGTTTGGCCTCGATGCCGAAGAAATTCGGGATCGGGTGCTGCAACGCTACCGGCAACGCCACACCCATTAACCATTCACCATTTCAACCCGGGCGGGACAGCTACGTTCCCGTCTGGGGATGCGGCTGCCTGCCATTCTTTCATTGGAGGCATCATGCAACTGCAAGCGTCAATCAAGGTCGGGAACATTCTTCCCGGCCGCAATCCTCGTGGCTACTTCGACCCCTCGGAGATGACGGAGCTGGAAGAGTCCGTGAAATCGAAGGGGGTGCTTCAGCCGATTCTGGTGCGTCCCCGCGATTCGGGTCGCTATGAAATCGTCGCCGGCGAACGCCGGTGGCGGGCGGCGAAGAAGGTGTTGGGGGACGATTATGAAATCCCGGTGCTGGTGCGCGATCTCGACGATGGCGAAGCCGATGAGGCGGCGCTGATCGAAAACATTCAGCGTGCCAACATGAGTCCTACCGAGGAAGCCGAAGCGGCGGCCAAGATTCTTGGACGTTGCCAGGGCGATCGGGACGAGGCGGCCCGCCGTCTGGGGTGGTCACGGTCGACGCTCGACAAGCGGCTCGCGCTGATGAATTGCTCGGAAAAGGTCCGTCGGGCCTTGTCGGAGCGACGTATTCAGTTGGGCCATGCCGAGTTGTTGGCGGCGGTCACGCGCGACAAGCAGGACGCGGTGCTGGAGAAGCTGCTTTCCCAGGCCAGCCTGCCGACGGTTGTCCAGTTTCGCGGACAACTTGAGCAAATCTCGCGGGCGCTGGGAAGCGCCATCTTCGACAAGGGCGAATGCGCCGGTTGCCCCCATAACTCGGGGAACCAGCAGGCGCTCTTCGGCGAGGCGATTGCGACAGGGCACTGTACCCACGGGGCATGCTACGACGCGAAAATCGAAGCTGCGCTGGATGCCAAGAAGGCGTCTCTGAGTGACGAGTATCCGACCATTCGGATTGTTCGCCCTGGAGAAAACTTCACTTTGCTGCGACTCGTCGCGGAGGGTGATACCGGCGTGGGCGACGACCAGGCGAAAGCCTGCCGTGCCTGCAAGAACTTCGGCGCTGCCATTTCAGCGGTGCCGGGCAAGCTGGGGAACGTCTATCCCGATCTGTGTTTCGATGCCTCATGCAATGCCAAGAAGGTGGCGCTGCGGATCAAGGCGGAGAAGGAGAAGAAGGCGTCGGCGGCGAGTTCGAGCAAGGGCGCAGGCGGCAAGACAGCCTCGACGTCCAAGTCGCCGGCCAAGTCGGGCGCCAAAACTGAAGCCAAGGTCCAGGACTCGCAACGGGTGAAGGATTATCGGCTGGAGGTATGGCGCAAAGCGCTGCGGCGGGAGTTGATGGGCAATCGCGAGAGCAATCTCACGGTGCTCATCGCGCTCGCGCTGTCAGGCAATGCCCGGCATATCGGCGATACCAAGCTGACCAAGGCCTTGAGCGCGCTCCTGAAGCAGGAGTATGCGAGCTTCACGTTCAAGGCCGACGAGGCGGCGCGGGTCATTGCGCAGTCGGATGAAGCGGTTCGGGAAAAGATGTTCCTCGGACTGGCGGCATCGGCGGCCGATGGCATTGAGGAGAAAACCCTGGTTCAGCTCCTCAAGTATCTCGACATCGATCTGGGGCGGCACTGGAAGCTCTGCGAAGACTTTCTGAAGCTGCTCACCAAGAGCGAGATCGAGGCGATGTGCGACGAGATCGGACTGAAAGCCACCATGGGCGGGGCATTTGCCAAGGCCATGAACGGAAAGAAGGACGAGATCATCAAGGCGCTGCTGAACGTGGCTGCCTTCCCCTACGAGGGCAAGGTGCCGCGCTCGATGCGCTTCAACGTCGAGTAAGCCTGTTTCATTTCAACCCAACGCGGGGACCACGATCCCCGCAAGGGTCGTGGTGCGCCTGCATTTTCCATTGGAGGTACCACCATGTTTTTTCAGGAACTCAAATCGTTGTTGGAAGGCTGCGCGGCGCTGGCGGTCACCCTGTCGTCCGGTCGGGATGGCGCGATCACCGTCACGGTGAGGCCGACGCCGAAGGATGCCAAGGATGCCGAAGCGCTGGCGATTCCGTTGGTGCTCACCGGCACGCCGGAAGAGCTTGACGCGCAGTTCGTCGGATTGCTCCGCAGCTATGCCGAAGAGCACACCTCGCTCGCCGAGCAACTGGAAGCGACTCGATCCATTATCGAGGCGGCGAAGAAAGATGCCGGCAAGAAGGCGGAAGGAGCGATCAGGAAAGGCACCGCAGCCAAAGTTACGGCGGCAGCCGATGGCGGTGATGACGAAGATGTCGAGACGCCCGAAGTTGTGGACGTCCCGGTCGAAGACAACCTTTTCGCATGAGGAGGCGATCATGACCATTACCGTTCAGAAGCTGCTTCGTTCCTTCGCCTACAACGGCATCGCATTGCCCGACCCCGGAAGCGACCTGACCCCGGAGCAGGTGCGGGATGTCTATTCCGCCACCTACCCCGAGATCACGACGGCTTCCATCGAGGGGCCGGAGCAGAAGGGGGAGCGACTCGTCTACACCTTCCGGCGTGCCGTCGGAACGAAAGGCGCGGTTTCCGCCGATTCGCGGCGCCCATCCGGCGTCGTGCTTCGGCAACGCGAGGACGGGCTGACCTACGTCGAGCCGTATTCGGTCGGGACGACGACGGTCGATCACCTGAAGGTTGCCTTGCGGCGCCTATCCCGGTGGATCGATCGTCGGCTCCTGCCGGCTATTCGGAGGGGATAGGTCATGGTGTCGCTCAAGGAACGGCTGCAAGCCGCTGCCGATGGCGACTTCTCGCAATTTGAAACGGGAGTCCCGACAGGGATTCCCGCCTTCAATCACGAGGAGATGAAACGATGCGTACAAGCCTTGCAACGCTTGGTGCAGCGGTCCCAAGGGACCATGTCACCCGGCGAACGCTGCCAGGTGGCCGCTTTCGTCCTGCCCCTGATCCTCTGAGCCTGCCAAGATTTAGTGGCGGTCTCACGGGGAGTCTCGATCCCTGCCTGGATATTCGTCGATGGTCTTCGTTGGCATTGCGCTGGCTGGAGACCGGAGAGATTCAGGATGGGGCATCCGGACTGCCGTCGTCGCTGGTGCAGCAGGCCATGCATGACTGGATCAATCGTCAGGTCGGGCAGTTACAGCACTTCGCCTTTGAAGCCTTGATCGCGGCCAGTCCCGAAGCGCTCAGCTATGGATCGCTTTTTCCGGAAGCATCGGAGAAGGACGATCAGTGGTACTGGGCGCTCCAGTCCGAGCAGGTGGCGTGGCTTTCCATGAAGGATCGGCTCACCCGGATCGAGGCAGCATGCCCCGGCCTGGGCGAGACGGCCCTGTACTGGTTGCACCGCGCCTCCGGAAGAACGCTTTACGTCCTGACGCCGGAGACGGCTCGCCACTTGTGCGAGTACATCCACTGGCAAGGCAGTTGCGATCAGGCGGACTGGCTGGAGGAAATGACGGCGATGGGCATGACGGACGAGGACTTGGGGGAATCCATCTCGCCGGATTGGTTCGACGGGCATTTTCCGGCGTGGGTTATCAACCCCAAGCCGGTACTGGATGAGGCCGTCCTGAAGGGGTTGGCTGAAGCCGGAGGAGAAATTGCTCTGCTCGCCGCGACGCTGCTCGACATTGAGCGGCTTGAGGCGGATGGCGGACAGCTTCCCGGGCTCGAAGGACTGGATGTCGAGTGCGTCTATTTCGGGGCGTATCTGAAATGGGATGCGGAGGATCCGGTGGAGCGGGTGTTCGATGACTTCATCGAATACGCGAACTGTGCCAGCGATGGCTACACCGATCTCTACGGTGCCCAGGCTGTACCGCTCGATCCTGAGGGGTTTTACGTCTGGCAGCGCAAGGCGGAATTGGGCCTGCAACTGGTGTCGGCGTTGGATCGGCTGGTCGGCTTGATCGCCGAACCGGTGTGAGCAATTTTTCAACCCTGCGGGGGTGCTGTCACGCCCGCAAGGGCAGGGCACGCCTCCGCATTTTCTATCGGAGGTCGCCATGGCGATCAATGTCAGTACGTTTTCAAGCAATCAGTCCTACCGGCTGACCAATGCGATTCTGGTCTACCAGGATGCCAGCCGAAAGCCGGCGTTCGTCTCGGTGCATGACGTGTCGATGGATGGTCAAGATCGACCGATCATCCAGGCAGGGGTTCCGGCCAGTAAATCCGGACTGCTGTCCCTGATGCGGATTCTCGATCCCGAAACGATGCTGCGGCCGGCGCTCAAGCCGGCGCATATGCTCGCCGAGGGGACGGGGTTCTTCGTCTGGTTCAGCAAACCCCAAGCGCGGCAGGTCTGGTTCGACTGCCAGGAGCTGGGGGCGCGCACAGGTCGTGTGCCGTGTCCAGGTCTGATCTTTGTCGTGACCACCAAGGCATGGAAGGTATTCGCCTACAAGGGACGGCAACGTCCCGATGCCGATACGCCGCTATTCGTCGCGCCATTCTTCAACGTCTGGAACACGGGGAATATCTGCGTGGGGAGTGCCCGACTGCCGAAAGGCGATCAGGTGCATCGAAGCGAAGCCTGGGAGGAAGCCTTCTTCCGGTCGTACTTCACGCACCCCAACATCCATACACCCAAGGGGCTGACCCGCTATCGGGCCGGACCATTTGCCTTGTGGCGGGATTTGCTCGATGGCCAGTTCGCACGGTTCCCGACGCGCTCACTCGTTTCGACGGGCTGGACGCTGCGCGAGGCGTTTGAGGCGGCGGTTCTGGAAGCGGAGGCCTAAATGGACGCGAGAGATATCGCCTTGCAGAACTCGGCGCCAGTGGTTACGGTGCCGCGATATGGCGAGTTCGAGCCGCTGACCGACAATGGCCACCGATTCTTGGTGACCGGCGATGGTCTGTGGCTGGAAGCCCGGCGCCCCTGGCTGTATTTGAGGGTGCCGTTGGTTTGCCAGAAGAGCGTTCCCATGCCGTATGGTTGTATCGGGCGCGAACTATCCCTCGCCTTTGGCAAGATTCCCCGCCATCTTGTCGTCGAGTTCTTTCGGTATGCCGTCGAACGGTGTCCGGAGGAATGCGTCGGCTGGATCGTGTGGAATTCCATCACGGGTGAGATGCGGCTTGTATTCCTGAGGGAAATGTCCTCGGGGTGCAGCCATGTTCGCTACGAACGACCGGCGCTCAATGATGACGAGCATCTGGTGGTAGACCTGCACTCCCATGGACGGATGTCGGCCTTCTTCTCGACAGAGGATGATCGCGATGACCGGGGAGAGTTCAAGATTGCCGGCGTGGTTGGCAATTGCGACCGCGTGCGCTGCTCCACGGCATTCCGCCTTTGCGCCAATGGGCTCTTTCTGCCATTGGCTTTCGATTCCAGCGACATGAAGGGACAGATAGGAGGGTGCGATGGCTATCCATCAACTCTCTGCTGAACTTCTCACCCGAGAAGTTCGCGTGTCGGTAATCGGCGCCGGCGGTACAGGGTCGCAGATGCTGATGGGCCTGGCGCAACTTCATACGGCCATGGTGGCTCTCGGACATCCCGGGGGCCTCGATGTGACGGTGATCGATAGCGACCGGGTGTCGGAAGCCAATGTCGGGCGACAGATGTTTTATCCGTCCGATGTGGGGCTGCCGAAGGCAACGGTACTCGTCAATCGCATCAACATGGCGATGGGTACCGGTTGGCACGCTGAAACGAGGCGCCTGACGGCCAGCGAGAATCTGCGTACCGATCTTGCGATTGGGTGTGTGGACAATCGCCTCGCCAGAAAAGCGATTCTCGATTCGGTGGCGCGCGGCGGTGGCGGCTATTGGCTCGATCTGGGCAACCGTCTGCACGATGGCCAAGTCGTTCTGGGCCAGGTGCCGGCGCGCTGGGCCAAGTCGAATGCAGAGCGGCTGCCGCATGCCGTGGATCTTCTCCCGGAGATCGCGGACGCGGCGCAGGAAGCCGATGACGAGTCACCGTCATGCAGTCTGGCCGATGCGCTGGAAAAGCAGTCGCTCTTCGTCAATCGCGGGGTGGCGCTGTACGCCTTGAATCTGTTGTGGGAGCTATTCCGCTACGGACAGATCACCTATCACGGCGTATTTGTGAATCTCAAGACCGCCCGGACGACACCGCTTCCCGTCGATCCCGAGGCGTGGGCCCGGTTTGGCTTTCCGAAACGCAAGCGCGGTGGTAAGCGCGGCAGCAAGCGTGGATGAGGGCAGGGCTTTTCCCCGGCGCACGCACAAGATCGTGTGCCGGGCTTTCCAGAGCGGGTTCCGTTCCATGTAGCACGAGCCCGCTGTGGAAAGCGGATTCCGGTGCTGCCCATAGGGCAGAGCCAGAAAGGCGGTAGCTGGCCGCTCGAAATAAACAGCACAAGCAACACCTATCCAACCCCGTGGGGCAACAGTCCCCATCGGGGTTCTGGCGCCTTTCACATTTTGTATGGAGGCGTCATGAGGCAACATTTCAGGAGTGCCGTCTACCGGTACTTCATCAACCTGGACGAACGCGGCGAATTCTATGCGGACGTTCGCAATACCTGCGACCGCACTGTTCTCGAAATCAAGGGCTTTGAGATATTCGAGGACGGGTGGATGCGTCACAAGCACGATCTGGCCGGGTTGAAGCATTACCTGGTTCATCTCGGGCTGATGACGAGCGATCAGTGTCTTTCGATGGGGAGCGCGTGATGCTGTTCGATCACTATTCCCGCTACGAAGGATTTCGCGATAGCCCCAGAAAGCGTTCGGCGGTGCTGCGCAAGCAACGCATCGAGCGTGAAGCCTTGCCCTTGTTTGCCGAGCAGATTGCAGCCATGCAACCGTCGGTGGAAGAGGTCATGGCCAAGCGATCCTTGCAGGCCGATGCCTTCGAGGTGGAACGCCGGAAGTTCAAGGCGAAATGGTGGCGTATTGCACGGGAGAACTACTACCGGTTGCCTGCGGAGCAGAGGATGAAAGTTCTCACCCGTTGGCGTCGTTGGTGGGGACCGCGCGATTCCAGTTGCCTGCTGTATCTGTGCGCTCAGGCAAAGGCAGAACAGTTGTAACCCTTTCCGGCCGTCCGGCCACAACCCTTGCGGGGACACCTCCCGCATGGGGAGCGGTGTCTCCGCGATTTCAAGGAGACACATCATGGGAGTAGGTAACTGGCTTCCGCGCGGGACGCATCGCCTCTTTTACGTCGATCTCGATTCCTGGGTGGATGACAAGGAGTTTTCCAAACTCGTCCAGTCCGGTGAAATCGATGCCGATATCAGCTACGACGCCCACCTCCAGGAGTCCTACGATTCCGAGCTGGCGACGGTGGTGAGTGCGCTGGAAGGGACGGCGTCCGTATTGATCAGACACGGCATTCCCTTCGACTCGTTTCGGTACGGGCATCGCGCGTCGATGAACCCGCTGGAGCGAACGGAATGGATGTTCCCGTTGCTGGAGTGCGGGCGGGTTCGTGTGGCCGTCAAGGAGGTTGAAATCTCCAAGTTGGCTGTCGTGACCTATCCGGTTCAACAAGCCGACGAGGATTGCGATCTCGCCAACCTCAGTCGTGCCGAGTTCGTATCCGGTTACGGCCTGACGCCAGAGCGCTTCATTACGGCGTCGTCAATGCAGATGGACGCATTGGACGACCTGCTGATTTCTGTCATCGAAGAAGAGATCAATGCGGTCGGCGCCAAGACCGTTACGCGTCGCAGTTGTGCGTGGACGAGTCGTCTGCTCACGGAATCGATGCCATTGAGCGTCGCCGTGTCGAAATTCCGCAAAGCGTATCGCCACGGGCTGCCGAGAAGGCAACTGCGGCATGCCGCGTGAAACGGCTTTTCGATCAGCACCGCGCCGGCGGTCTCGGGACTTGCTGAGGGACGTCACGGCATAGAGGCATCAAGTCTTGTGGCGCTTGGCGAGAGCTGGCGCTCCATGACGGACAGTCGTTTTATTCAACCCATCCGGGGACACACCCCGGATGGGGCACGTGTCTCCGGTTTTTCCAGGAGATGTACGTGAAACTCAAGAAACTTGCCGAGGCCACGATGTGGCTGCCGGGCTTTGCACCGGGCGATTCCCATCAGGATGTTCCCGGCATCATTCAAACGGCGCAGATCATTGCTTTTCCGTCCGGCGCGCCGGCACCGAACATCGTGCCAGCGAACGAGGAAGCAGCGCAGGACGTATCCCCTGTGCCGTGGGTGATCGAGGCGAGAAAGTCGCCCCGAACGCTTTGGCCCAGTCTGAATCCGGCGTTGCACTCGATGCTGCGTGGCGATGTCGCCAAATTCGACGCGAACATGGCCGCCGTCTCGCTGCTGTTTAGTCTTGAAGCGGACAAGCGTCCGCCGACGGATGAAGAGCGTGACGTCCTGAATCGCTATACCGGATGGGGCGGCATTCCCAAGGCATTCAATCCCGATCAGGACGATCCGGCGTGGAAGGCGAGAGCCGAATCCCTGCCTGATCTACTCGGTGGGGACTACGAGAGTGCCAAGGGGAGTGTCGTCAACGCTCACTTCACGGAAGTTTTCGTGATCGAAGCGATCTGGGCGGCGGTTCGGCGGATGGGGTTCCAGGGTGGTCGTGTTTTGGAACCTTCCGCTGGTGTCGGGTATTTCATCGGGGCCATGCCGAAGGATTTGGCGGAAGTGTCGGCAGTCACGGCCATCGAGATCGACCGCCTATCGTCCCGCCTCCTGTCGCGCCTGTATGGGCATCACGGGGTGAAGGCGCTGACGGTTGGTTTCGAGAAGGCCAGGCTACCAAAGGACTGGTTCGATCTGGTGATCTCGAACGTTCCCTTCGGGAACTATCAGGTGCCGGATAGCCGGAATGTGCCCTTCGCGGATTTTCTGATCCACGATTACTTCTTCGGCCGTGCGTTGGAGGTGACTCGCCCCGGTGGGTTGGTGGCGTTCATCACGTCTGCCGGCACGCTCGACAAGTGGGACGACCGGGCGCGGCGTCATATCAGCGCGCAGGCCAAGTTCCTCGGTGCGATTCGTCTGCCGTCCGGGACGTTCTCGCACCTCGCCAACACCGAAGTCACGGCCGATATCGTCTTCCTGCAAAAACTGGCAGAGGGCGAGAAGGCGTCCGACGACTGGATCGGCGTCATGGAAGCCCCGCACAGTATGTGCGAGGGATACCGGCGCTTGTTCGTGTCGAATTGGTATGTCCAGAACCCGGACATGCTGATCGGTCGCATGGGGCAAAAGTCGAATGGCTTTGGCCTCGCCAATGCGGCGATCTTCGATGGCGATGTGAACGCTGCGCTGGCGGAGCGGGTAGCCAAGTTGCCCGAAGGCATTTACGCGCCTCGTGCGGTCGAACCGTCAGCCACAACACGGCGGGATATTCGTGTCGCGGCACCGGAGTTCGTGAAGCCGGGCGCGTACTGCCTGACCGCGGATGGTCGATTGGCCGTCTCGGAAGGGCAGGAGTTGCTGGTGATCGACGGCTCGGTGTCGGCAACGGCAGCCAAACGGATTCGCGGCTTGATGGCGATCCGTGATGCGGCGCGAAGGCTGCTCCACATCCAGCATGCCACTGCGGACGATAGTCGGCTCGGCAGTTACCGGCTGGCGCTCAACGTGGCCTATGACGGCTTCGTGGCAAAGCATGGCTACTTGCATGCCAAGGCCAACAAGCTGGCATTCAAGGGCGATCCCGATCTTCCGCTGCTGCTCTCTCTGGAGAATTTCGATTCGGAAAGCGGCACGGCGGAGAAGGCGGACATTTTCTACCGCAGAACGGTGGGTGTTGTTCGCAAGGTGGAGCGATGCGCGTCTGCGGACGAGGCGTTGCTGGTATCCCTGCACGAGCGTGGGCGCGTCGACGTTTCGTTGATGGAGTCCTTGCTTGGGCAGGAGCGGGAGCAGTTTCTTCCGGACATGGCGGATCGCGGTCTGATCTTCCTCAACCCGGAAACCGCTCAATGGGAAACCTCCGATGCCTATCTTTCCGGCAACGTGCGCAGCAAGCTCGAAATGGCGGAAGCGGCGGGGGATGACTATGTCCGCAACGTCCACGCACTGAAGGCGGTCATACCGCCGGATTTGGGGCCGGGTGAAATCGATGCCCGGATTGGTTCGACCTGGATTCCGGCGCGCGACTATGCGGCATTCCTCGATCATCTCCTGGAATGCGATGGTTGCACGGTGGAGTTCAGCGCCGAGGCGGGTGCCTGGAACATTGATGTGCCATGGCAAGGCGAGCGGTCGGTAGCGTCGACCCAAACCTACGGCACCGCGCGTATTTCGGCGGGCGAGTTGTTTGTCGTCACGCTGAATCAGATGGTTCCGACGATTCGAGATCGCGATCCGGTCACTGACCGGTATTTCGTGAACACCGAGGAAACCATTGCCGCCAGGGAAAAGCAGCAGGCGCTCAAGGAGACATTCCGTGCCTGGGTGTTCGCCGATCCCGAACGGTGCGAGCGGTTGGTCAGGATGTACAACGACCAGTTCAATGCCGTCAGGCTGAGGGAGTTCGACGGTTCACGGCTTTCTTTGCCGGGGTTTTCCGAGGTGTACAACCTCCATCGGCACCAGAAGGACGCCATCTGGCGAATCGTGTCTGGCGGGGTGAATACGCTGCTGGCCCATGTGGTCGGCGCCGGAAAGACCCTGACGATGATCTGCGGCGGGATGGAGTTGAGGCGCCTCGGCATGGCCAGCAAGCCGTGCTACGTGGTGCCCAATCACATGCTTGAGCAGTTCGCGGCGGAGTTCTTGCGGGCATATCCGGGGGCAACCATCCTGATGGCCAGCAAGGACGATCTGGTCGGCGACAAACGCCGGACGCTGCTGTCCCGGATAGCCACCGGCGACTGGGATGCGGTGCTGATTACCCATGCCTCTTTCGAGAGGATCAAGATGAGCGACGAAGCAATGGAGTCGTTCATCGAAGCGCGAGTCTACGAAATCGAGTGCGCCATTCGGGCCTCGAAATCGGGCAAGCGGGGCAATCGCATCGTCAAGGAGTTGGAGCGGGCCAAGAAGATTTGGCTCGCAAGGTTGGAGAAGCTGTCGGCCAAGTCGAAGAAGGACGACATGCTCACGTTCGAGGAACTGGGCATCGACTACCTCTTCATCGACGAGGCGCACTACTTCAAGAACCTGTACCGCTTCACGAAGATGACGCGGGTGGCAGGTCTGCCGAATTCCAACTCGGAGCGCGCCTTCGATATGTTCGTGAAGACGCGCCATGTGATGGATAAACAGGGCGGCCGTTCGGGAGTGGTATTCGCAACCGGGACACCGGTCTCGAACTCGATGGCCGAGATGTGGACCATGCAGCGCTACCTGCAGCCGGTGACGCTACGCGCCAATCATGTGTCGCAGTTCGATACGTGGGCGGGAAACTTCGGGGAATCGGTAACTGCCCTGGAGTTGTCGCCGGATGGCAGTGGCTACCGCATGAACACGCGGTTCGCGCGCTTCGTCAATCTGCCGGAACTGATGACCATGTTCCGAGAGGTCGCAGATATCCGCACCGCGGACATGCTGAAGCTGCCGGTGCCTCGATACCGTCTGGAAACCGTGACGGCCAAGCCGACTGCGGAGCTGAAGGTGTTCGTGGCAACGCTGGTCGCCCGCGCGGAAGCCATTCGCAACGGCGATGTGACGCCCAGCGAAGACAACATGCTGGCGGTGACCAACGATGGCCGCAAGGCCGCGTTGGACATGCGATTGGTTGATCCTTCATGCCTGGAAGCTCAGGACGGCAAGGTCAGCCAGTGTGCGGATAAGGTCTTTGGGATATGGCGGGAAACCGCAGCGTTCCGGGGCACACAGGTCGTGTTTTGCGATCTCAGCACACCGACGGACGATGGACGATTCAGCGTCTATCACGTCGTTCGGGCAAAGCTGGTCGAAATGGGCGTTCCGGGAACGGAGATCGCCTTTATCCACGACTACGACAGCGATTCCGCCAAGGCAGAGCTGTTCAAGTCGGTCAGGGAAGGACGGATTCGTGTCCTGCTGGGCAGCACCCTGAAGATGGGGGTTGGCACCAACATCCAGACGCGCCTGGCGGCGTTGCACCATCTGGACGCTCCTTGGCGGCCGGCTGACGTCGAGCAGCGGGAAGGACGCATCGTTCGGCAGGGCAACCTGAACGAAGAAGTGCGGATCATCCGCTATGTGACGGAGGCCTCGTTTGATGCCTACATCTGGCAGACCCTCGAAACCAAGGCACGCTTCATTGCTCAGGTCATGCGGGGGGATACCGGAATGCGCAGCGCGGAAGACGTGGAGTTGGCGGCGTTGTCCTATGCCGAGGTGAAAGCCCTGGCATCGGGCAATCCGTTGGTGATGGAAAAGGCAGGTATCGATGCCGATGTCGCGAAGCTCGCCTTGCTGAAATCCCAATGGGACAACCAGCGATGGGCGAACCAGCGAGAGTCGGCGACACTGCCCGGCAGAATCGAGAAAATCCGGGAACGGATCGACTCAATCGAAGCCGACATCGCCGACCGTGTGGATGTGCGGGGTAACCGCTTCAGCATGGTGATCGACGGAAAGCGCTACAGCGAGCGATCAGCGGCGGGAGAGGCACTTTTGCAGTTCTACATCGAGGCCAAGGCCAGAACCCGGAAGTTCGGGAACTGGAAGTCCTCAGTGGGAGAGATGTCGGTTGGGCAGTTTGCCGGCCTCGATCTCGATGTGTCCATCCCCACGGCATCCGGCGATGGCCCTTGTTTCGTCCTGAAAGGCCGACGTGCCTATACGGCTCATCATTCCGACAACCCGCAAGGGATGGTCAGGGTGGTCGAGAACGTAGCCAACAGCCTGGAAGGTCGCGTGGCGGAAGCCTATGAGGACATGGCCCGGGCAGAAAAGCGCCTGGGCGACATTCTCGTGGAGTTGGCCAAACCCTTCGACAAGGAGGAAAGTCTGACGCAGTTGCTGGTACGCCAACGCGAGATCAATGCAGCGCTCGATCTCGACAAAGGTAACGCCGGGGCGATGGAGGCCGAAGCAGAGGCCGCCTAGCGCCACGTCATGCAATCTGATTGGCTGCCGAAGTCGATCCGAAAAGGTCACATTTCAAATCCCATGGGGTAGAGCGGCTGCGTAGCATGGCCGTCAACCTGTCCCTGTGTCATTTTTCCCGGCCAACGTGCCGGGGTTTTTCACAGGAGGTTCATCGAGCCTCCTGCGAAAAGTTCGGAACACAGAATTCGATCCGGCGCCGTAAGGCATCGGGTGGACGTGTGGTAGCTGGCCACGAGAAAACAAACAGCATTCATCAACCCCGCCGGGGAGCGTATCCCAATCGGGGTATCTCCATGCCGCGCGGAGTATTCCAACCGGCCCGGCCGGGGTCTTCCCAAGATCCCGGTAGGGGGTGCTTCGGAAGGTTCCGAATGGGACATTTCAAGGAGGCACCTGCAATGAAGCATGAATACGAGACGCACCGCGTCAAAGAGGATGCGCGGGGACGCTGGGATCGGGTACTGCTCGACCTGGCTCCGTCGCTGAAAGCCGCGCTGGATAGGCAGGGGAAGCATGTGCCCTGTCCGGTCCATGGCGGTCGGGATGGCTTTCGGGTCTTCCGGGATGTCGCGGATACGGGCGGTGGCATCTGTAACACCTGCGGCAGTTTTGCCGATGGGTTTGCGCTACTGATGTGGATCAACGACTGGGACTTTGGTTGTGCGATTCGCGAAGTGGCCGAGCAGGTCGGCAGCCAGCCGATCCGGTTGCCGTCGGCAAAGCATGGTGAGGTCAGAGCGGGGAAGTCGGACGACGAGATTCGCCGGGAGCATCTCAATCGCACCTGGCGAGAATCGTTGTCTTTGTCACACCCGAAAGCCGAACCGGCTCGTTTGTACTTGGCCCGACGCGGATTGTCGTTGAAGGTGCCGGACACCCTGCGGTTTCACCCGGAGTTGGGCTACTACGCGGACAACCGCCTCGTGGCTCATTACCCGACCCTGATCGCGCAAGTGACAGGGCAGGGAGGCGAGGCGGTAACGATCCATCGCACCTACCTGACGCCTGATGGTCACAAGGCGCCGGTCGACGCCCCCAAGAAGCTGATGCGCCATCCTGTGGCCCGTCAGTTGACCGGGGGTGCAGTCCGACTGGTGCCGATTGGGCGCCGTCTAGCCGTTACCGAGGGCATCGAAACGGCCTTGGCCGTCATCGAGGCCACCGGTCTTCCTGCCTGGGCGACGGGTAATGCCTATCTGCTGGAAACCTTCATGCCGCCACCCGGCGTCGAGCAGGTTCTAGTCTTTGCCGACAAGGACCGGCCGTCCAAGCAGCATCCGTCCGGCCACGGACAGGAAGCGGCGCGGACGTTGGTGACCCGGCTATGGGGAATGGGCATTCGAGCGGGCGCGATCGCGCCTGCCCTCGATATTCCCGCCGGCAGAAAAGGCGTCGATTGGCTGGATGTGTTCGATCTTCTCGGCGAGGCGGGGTTTCCCGCACTCGGTAGCGTCGAACTGGCGCTGAACCGGGCAGCGTGACGGGGAGATGAACATGTACGGCGTCATCGACTTCAGTCTCATCGACACCATGCCCGGCGGCTTCGGGCCGTTCGCTCCGCCGGCGGGATGGCAGGGCGACTACCGGCAATTCCTGAAAGCACGCTTCGATGGCGACATCGGTGCGCGCCAGCAGATCGCCGTGGTTGGCCGAATTCTTCTGCGCAAGATCGAGGGCAGGCCCAGCGAGTTCTTGGGGCCGAATGCCGTCGAGGCGAAGGAATTTGCGCTGTCCGTCTGGTTGTCGAAACGGAAGTAACAGCAGCACGACAAACCGGCTTCGGCCGGAATTTCTATCCCACGGGGAGCGTATCGCCCCCGACAGGGACGGTGCCTTCCCCATTTTTCTTGGAGGCACCATGCACGACAAATTTGCGCCATTACTCGAACAGGCTCTTACCGAGCCTGGGATCGTGAGCGCGGCCTACGGCCGGTTTCATCGCTTCAGTATTGGCAACCAGATTCTGGCTGCCACGCAACTGCTGGAACGGGACTTGCCCCTGTCGCCAATTGCCAGTTTCAACCGCTGGAAGGATTTGGGACGTTCGGTATGCAAGGGGCAGAAAGCAATTTCACTTTGCATGCCGATCACGGTCAAGCGCAGGAAGCCAGACCCGGACGGTGACTCGTCCAGCGACGGCGGGGATCTATTTACCCTGTTCAAGCTGGCGCCGCGCTGGTTCAGTCTGGAACAGACCGAAGGCGAAGACTACGTCGAGCCGATCGAGTCGCCGCAGTGGGATGCCGAGGCTGCATTGAATGCGCTCGACATCACGCTGGAGCGTTTCGAGTTCATGGACGGGAATGTGCAGGGCTACGCGGTGAAGCGGCGGATCGCAGTTAATCCGTTGGCCGAGTATCCCCACAAAACCCGGTTTCATGAATTGGCCCACGTCGTTCTGGGGCACACCAATGAAGCCGATTGTCATGACGCCGCGTCGATTCCCCGAAGCATTCAGGAGGTCGAGGCGGAGGGCGTGGCATTCCTGCTGTGTTCCATCCTTGATCTGCCGGGACAGGTTGAAGCGCGAGGCTTCATTCAGTCGTGGCTTGACGACGGGCAGTTGCCGGAGAAGTCGGCCCAGAGAATTTTCAGCGCAAGCCAGAAGATTCTTGACGCCGGAAAGCCGGTCAGTCAGTCGGAAGTGACGCAGTAAGTTTTATTCATTCAACCCCGCGGGGCGTGCCATCGCCCCCAAGGGGACGGTGCCGCCCCGCTTTTCAATTGGAGGCACCCAAGATGATTAGATCAACCGACCGCGAGCTTCTTTCCATCCTGCTTGGAGAAGAGAATGCTTCGTTCCCAATGCATTCGCTGGCGGAGCTGTTCGGCTTGCGCGCTGTTCGACAGGCCAACGTTCCCGGCGTGCGAGAGGAAATTATCTCCTACGCCGTATCCGACCGCCTGGCGGCAGCAAGGGAACTGCTGCGTCGCGCCCTTGAGGAAACACTCAGCAGCGATGCGGTGAGTCTTGCTGGACCGGCCGCCGTTCGCGATTACCTCCGGCTGTTTCTGGGTGGGCAGGTGTACGAAAGCTTCGTGGCGCTCTGGCTTGATGCGCAGAATCGGCTGATTGCCGGCATGGAGCTGTTTCGCGGCACGACGACGCAAACCTCGGTGTATCCGCGCGAGGTCGTGCGGATCGGTTTGAAGCTCAATGCTTCGGCCGTGATTTTTGCGCACAACCATCCATCCGGCAGTCCCGAGCCGTCGCGCGCCGACGAGGCGCTCACCAACCAACTTCGGCAGGCGCTGTTGCTCGTCGACATCAAGGTACTCGACCACTTTATCGTGGCCGACACCACGGTCATGTCCTTCGCAGAAAGAGGGCTGATCTGATCCAAAAAAATACCCGCCAGAGTTACGGCGGGTATTTTTTTTGGCTATTTGCATTTTAGGGTTGGCGGTTTCAAAGTTCAATCTGGCTGAGTGCCGAGGTTGGAATCAGCCTTTCGGGTGCAACCTCAATACAACTCCAATTGGTTGGAACCGGGTCAGTGGTGGCTGTGCCTGCTTTGGACTGGAAGCCGACTGCTGACATTGGCATACCCAGTGGCCGGTCCAAGTCGGTTTGCTGTCGCTCAGCCTCGACTTGCTCGGAGGTCAGCAGCGTGCCCTGAACGGCCATAAGCGATTGGCATGGCCAATGACTGCTCTACAATATAAAGGAGCCGCCCGACACGGCCACTTGCGGCAGCGAAAAGTAAAACGTCGCACCGCGGTTGTCCGTCGCTTCTGGTTCCAACCACAACCGCAACTTGGTCAAATGCCTCACGCTTCGGCAGGTTGTCTGGCCGGCAGGCAGACGCGGAAGACCGAACCCTTGCCGACTTCGCTCTCCACTTCGATGTGGCCGTGGTGCTTGCACACGATGCCGTAAGACAACGACAGCCCAAGCCCGGTGCCCTTGCCGACTGGCTTGGTGGTGTAGAACGGTTCGAAGATGCGACTGCGGCTTTCCGGCGTGATGCCCTTGCCGGTATCGGCGATCTCCACCGAAATCTGGTCGTCGCGCGTGCTGGTACGGATCGTGATGATGCCCCTGGTCTCGATTGCCTGAGCCGCATTCACGAGTAGACTCATAAACACTTGGTTGAGCTGGGACGGCAAGCATTCGACCGCCGGCGGATGACCGTATTCCTTGATCACGTCGGCCTTGTACCTGAGTTCGTTCCATACTACGTTGAGGGTGCTGTCGAGGCCCTGCTCGATATCGGCGGTCTGCCATTCCGTAGCGTCGATGTGAGCGAAATCCTTGAGGTCCGCAACGATGCACCTGACCCGCTGCAAACCGTCCTTCGATTCCTTAAGCAGCGAACCAACATCTTCGCGCAGATAGGCAATATCCTCCTGCGCCTTCAGCGCGGCTAGGTCGTTGCGCTGGGCTTCGAGCAACTGCGCCTCCTGCGCCTCGTAGGCAGATAGTACCTTCAGCAGCTTACCGATATAGGTGGTCAGTGTGCCAAGGTTGGAAGTGACGAAACCGATCGGGTTGTTGATCTCGTGAGCCACGCCCGCCGCAAGCTGGCCGATGGCGGCCATCTTTTCCGATTGCAGCAGCTGCGTCTGCACCTGTTCGAGCTTCTCGATCAGCACCTGCTGGCGCGCCTTTTCGGCCATCAGGGCTGCATTGGCCGCTGACAGGTCGGCAGTCCGCTTCTCCACCCGCCGCTCAAGTTGCTGGTTGAGCGTGCGCAAGTTCTCCTCGGCGTCCCTACGCCGATGATGCTCCTCCGCGCTGACAAGCGCCCGATTGACGGCCGGAATCAGTTTGGAAAGATGCTGCTTAAGCACGTAATCGGCGGCGCCTCGGTGCAGCATCTCGATGGCGAACTCCTCGCCCATCGCGCCCGAAACGAAAATGAAGGGCACCTCGGGCGCAAGTTCGCGTGCAATGCCCAGTGCTTCCATGCCATCAAAACACGGGAGTTTGTAATCGGCAAGCACTATGTCGGGACGAAAATCTTCGAGCGCCACGACAAAGTCGGCGCGCGTGTCGACGCGCCGTGCGTTGAGGGCGACACCGGCCTTGCTGAATTCGCACCGCGCGAGTTCCTCGTCCATTGGGTCGTCCTCCAGCATAAGGACTTTCAGTTCCCTATCCATTCGCGCCCACCTCGGGCTGTTTGACTGGCAGCCATACGCGGAAAGTGGTTCCCTTACCGACTTTGCTCTCGACGGTGATCCGGCCGTGATGCTTCTGGATGATGCTGTACGAGACTGAGAGCCCCAGCCCGGTGCCCTTGCCTACTGGCTTGGTGGTGTAGAACGGATCGAATATACGGCTAAGGTTTTCCGGTGCGATGCCTTTGCCGGTGTCGGCGATTTCGATCCAGACACCGTTCCCGTCTGTTCCAGTACGGATGGTGATGGTGCCCCGTTTTTCGATGGCTTGGGCCGCATTGACCAGCAGGTTCATGAATACCTGGTTCAATTGCGATAGCACGCACTCGACCGGTGGAAGCTGGCCATACATCTTTTCCACCACGCAGTTGTATTTCAACTCGTTCCAGACGACGCTAAGTGTGCTCTCAATCCCCTTATGGATGTCGTCAAATACCCACTGGTCCTGAGACTCCATGTGGGAGAAATCCTTGAGGTCCTGAACGATTTTCGTCACCCGCTCAAGCCCCTGGCGCGATTCTGATATCAGCGTGAGGATGTCCTGCCTCTCGTACTCAAACTCGACCTTATCTTCTAGCCTGTGCAGTTCCTCGAACGAAGCACTGTGTTCTGGAAGTAACGCCTCGGCCTTCTCGTAGGCGTTCAGCACACGCAACAGGTCGCCGACATATTGGCTCAGAGAATTCATATTCGACCTAATAAAGCCGACTGGATTGTTGATCTCATGCGCGACCCCAGCGGCAAGCATGCCGATGGATGCCATCTTTTCCGATTGCATGAGCTGGCCTTGCGCCTGTTCCAGCCTGGCGTTGAGAGCCTGCAATTCGTTATTGGTGCGGGTCAAGTCCTCAACGTAAGTTCGCGCCTCCTGTTCGGCCCGCTTGCGCTCGCTGATATCGCGAATGATGCCGATCGCTAACCAGCGCTCTTTGTGCCGAACGCCTGACAGTGATATCTCAATGGGGAATTCGCGCCCCCCTTTGTGGATTGCAACCAATTCGAGGGTCTTGCCGACAGCGGCTCCTTGTCCGGTGACTCTGAACCCGGCGAAGCCCTCGTGAAATGCCTGGTGGTATCGCGCTGGGGCACATAGCGTGTGCATGTCCTTACCGATGGCCTCGTCGGCCGGATAGCCGAATATCGTCTCGGCCGCGGTATTCCAGAAGGTGATGGCGCCATTTTCGTCGAGCATGATCACGGCATCCTGCGCGGAAGCGCTGATCGACCGAAACTTCTCCTCGCTCTCGCCGAGAGCCTCGTTAATCCTGCGCACTTCAGCTTCCGACGTCTTGCGCTGCCGCACTTCGTCACGAATCTCGTTGAGCATTGCGTTAATGAACGCGAGGATAAACAGACCGACGAGTATGGGAGTGACGACGCCGGCAAACTCCAGCTCGGCATTGAGGCGTCCGTCCCATAGCAGGTCGATGGTCAAAACGATCACGACGGAGGAGGCCACCGCCACAATCATAAACAGTAGGGAAAACCGGAAAGAGCTAGCCTCGAGAAGTCTGCGCACGACCCGTTTCAATAATGGCTTCATGGCGCTGGGATGAACGTCAGATGCTTAGGTTTCTCTTGTCGACCACCATGTGAGTAACAGATACGTTGTCCTGGTCCGCTTCGTATCGATATCGTGCCGCCGTAGCCGCCAGTCATTTTTCTACCTATACGCCAGATCGAGTGCGACATCCCCTGATCGACTGGAATAGTCATGTCTTCTCTCACTGCTCTGCACCACGCGCGTGATAGTGTCGGAATGCGGTACGGATGTATTCCTTTAAGGTCTCGTCTTCCCAGGGTTTGGCGAGGAAATGATAGATTGCGCCCTTATTGATTGCCTCCGTTACCGTCTGAAAATCAGTATATCCGGAGAGCACCATCCGTACGGTATCTGGGTAGAGTTCCTTGACTCGACCGAGAAACTCGATACCACTCATCGTTGGCATGCGTTGGTCGGAGACGATCACCTGCACCTTGTTCAGCGCAAGCAGTTCCAGCCCCTCTTCCGCACTGCACGCCATCAACAGACGGTAGCCTTCGCGTCGCAGCACTCGGTTGAGTGCGCTGAGGACATTGGAGTCGTCGTCCACTAGAAGCAGGGTATGCTCCTCACCGCTGTCCCTCCGAGTCATTTCGAGCTGCCGTCCTTCGGCCAGCAGGCGGGCGATGTCTTCCACCGGCGCGGGTCGGCTGAAATAGTAACCCTGCATGAAGTCGCAGCCCTTGTCGGAAAGGCATGACAATTGGGCGTCCGTCTCAACGCCCTCAGCCACGACACGCATGCCTAACGTCTGAGCCATGGCGATGATGGAATTTATCGCCATTGAATTCACGGGAATCTTGGTGATGTTCCTAATCAAGGAACGGTCAATCTTAAGAAAGTCGATCGGGATGTGACTGAGGAAGGACAGCGACGAAAGGTCAGTGCCGAAGTCGTCCATTGCCAACCGTACGCCGAGCGTTTTCAGGCTGACAAGGATACGTGCCGATTCTTCCGTATTGGCCATCAGCACACGCTCGGCAAGTTCCAATTCCAGCCATTCCGCCGCCAGACCGCTTTGGGCAAGAACTCGGCTGACGCGTTGGGTAAGTTGCGGGTCGCGGAAGCTGCGCGCGGAAAGATTCACTGCTACATGCACTTCCGGCAGCCCCTCGTCCTGCCATGTACGTACTTGATGACAGGCGGCGGCGAGGACCCAGTCATCGATGGCGATAATGGCTCCGCTATCTTCGACCAGCGGCAGAAACTCGTCGGGCGGCACCATGCCAAGCGCCTCGCTGTGCCAGCGCAGCAGCGCTTCGACAGTCATTACCTTTCCGGTCGTCATACTTACCAGCGGCAGGTACTCAAGAGCCAACTCGCCACTTGCCAAGACGTTCCGCAGATAACGGCTGAGTTCCAGATGGCGTGCCGCCCGCGTGTTCATCTCGACGGTGAAAAACTGGATGCAACCCGGTCCTCGTTGCTTGGCCGCCAACATGGCCTCCGTGGCGTGTTTCAGCAGGTCTTTCGCTTCGGTGCCGTCTGCCGGGTGCAGCGCCACACCGACACATGCGGTAAGCACGAATTCCATCTCGCCGACGCGTAGCGGGGCCGCCAGAAGATCGAGCAAACGTTGCGCGGCTGTGCTGACCGACTCGTCCGGTGTCGGTTGCAGCAGTATGGCTAACTGATCGGCGCCAATCGCCGCCAGGCTATCCTCGCGCCGTACGGCGGCATGGAGTCGTTCGGCTACCGCACGCAGTAGGCTTTCAGTCGCGGCAAGACCAAATGTGGCGCCGATGTGCAGGAATCGGTCGATATCCAGCAGCAGCACGGCTAGCGGCTGCTGGTTGCGTACGGCATAGGCGATCGCCTGTGTTAGCCGTTCGAGGAACGGGATACGGCTCGGAAGTCCCGTGGCTGGATCCCATGTCGTGCAACGGAGCAGTTCCTGTTTGTAGCGCTTCTGTTCCGAAATATCCGATAACGTGACGACGAAATGCTTCCCATCGCCCAGCGGCGGCGAAATCCGGCAGACCAGCCAGGCTGAGTTCCCGTCAGGGTGTTCGCGTTGTACTTCCCACTCCACGGTTCCCGTTGGCACCGGTCCGAGCAGAGCTTCCAGCGAAACACCAAGCAGATTGTCGACCTCGACGCCGAGCAGCGTCGCGCCAGCGACGTTGGCAGCAACGCAACGTGCCTCTGCATTGCACACGACAAGGGCGGCGCTGGTACTTTCGAAGGCGAGATGAAAAAGGTCGGGCGGAAGTGTCATAGTGCCATCCCTCGTTCTAAGACCGTCAAGACTACCGCATCAAGGCTAACGGTGCGTCTTGACGGCGATAGCAGAACATCGGGCTGGAGTGATCATTTCGCTCCTCGCTGGATTGGCGATGCCGCAATCAGCGCAGACGACAAACTCATCGAAGCAGTCCGGCAATGCGGCGTTCCACAGTAGGGAGACCGCCTGCATCGGTAGCCCGCATTCAGGGCAAAGCCGTGCGCTCTGCTGAATTTTGACGCGCGACATTGTCTAGGCCGGTGCCTTCATTCGCGCATCATGCGTGAAATTGTTCCGCACGTAAATCGGGCGAAAGTGATACGCGATATCCACACCACGCTGATCCATCAGCCCTGCGCATGCTCGGCGTACGTTCACCTGGTGATCTATCCCGACTACGAGCCGGGTGGCGAGTCCACGAACACGGGAAATACTAGCAACGAAGCAATTCGGCGCCATCATGGTAACGTGGCCCTAGATTCCTAACGCCGCCACCTGACCCCAATTCGACCTGCTGGAACGGCGGGTTGAGTAAGCCGCCGCTCAAGGCATCGTCATTTCAGGCACGCCAGCGACGGCAAGCACTGCATTGCCGTCATTGGCCTTTCATCGCCCAACCCTATATTGCACGTAACGGGCCGTTGGGTTTCGGTGTCAGGCAACCCTATCTTGCACAAAACGGCTCAGTTCCATGGTGCCGTTGATACCTGGTTTCCAGCCTCAGAATGCAAATAGTTTTTTTTGTCCAAAGCGCACTGCGCTCATCGCCTCGTCAAGTGTAATAAGAATTACATTGTGCAGATTCTCGCGGTAATGGCTATCGAACTCGCCCAGAGAACACAATGGTGCCGCAAACAATGGCATCGTTCGTCAATGGGATGATCGGAGTTGGCCAACTTGAGTTCAGTGCCTTGAGGAATTGACCTTCCGGCGTAATCACCATGCGGCGGAAAAAGGCCGATTGGCCCTTGACGACGACGACATCCTTGCCGTGCCCATGATGAGCGCCTGGGTCGATGAAAATGATGTCACCTTCCCGGTAGCCGTCTTCCCCTGTCATCGCCTCGCCAACGACGGGGAGGGCAAATGTCAGGTCGCCGTGTTCGACCGGGCAGATCATGAGTGAACTGTGCTGACCGGATTCGCCGCTGACAGGGGATCCCGTGAGGTTTTCCCATTGAACAAAGGGGACCATTCCTTTTGCGAACGTTCGGAGCGCGATGGGCTCTTCGCCCGTCAGTTGGCCTGGCGTCACCCCAAGGACGGCTGAAATTTTCTGGAGCGTTTCCTTGCGCGGGTGCTTGGCTTTGGAGCGTTCCTTGAGTATCCGGTTGATGGCGGGCTGGGAAACCCCCGAACGTTGCGCCAGCGCCGTCTGATTCAGTCGATGCTTGGCCATCAATGCTTCCAGAATTTCCGCAACCGGGTTGTTTCCCGAGGTTGCCATGGCTTTGGTGTTAATCATAATTTATGCGTTATGTCGTCATTGGTTGGATAAGTGTAATATACTATGCGCACATTTTGTTACTAAATTACCTTTTATCTTATGGTGCGACGCGACATACGGAAGATCAACCGGCAATTCCTGCTGCTCACGCGTCAATTGGCTCTGGACGGGAAGGCAGCGGAAATTATGACCGGACTTCCCCGGTCAGCTATCGAGCGAATTGCCTCGCTCGATATGGATGAAATCGAGGAACTGGCCGAGGAGGTGGGCGTCTCGCTCTACACGCTCAGGCTGACCGATCCAGCCTTGAACAGGCTGCTCCTTATGCCACGGGATGCGAAAAGCACCTATGCCCAGGCAACCCTGGTAGGTAATGGCCATGGCGGCGCTACTTCCCCCTGAGGAGCTGGAAAACAGCCGGGTTGCCTATGAACTGATCCGCCTGAAGCTCAGGGTGCCGATCATTCACTACCTGACGGATATCCACTCGAAGCCTCTGCGGTTGCGCTGGCGGCAGCTTCACAAGGAGAGTCCGCCCAATGGGAAGTTGCCCGACTCCGTTCGATCCTTCATCACCGACGTGATGTCGGTGGCCACTCTATCGAGCTTTGTCGCGCTTTATAACCGGCTCGACGACGGCGACGGAAAGTCCGTCACGGCGTCGATGCTGCTGCGGGCCTGGAAAATGCACGGCCGGGTCGGGAGTGGCGATCTCGACATCAACGCAGCCTGGTATGCCATTCGGGATGTCCGGGCCAAGATCGTGGTGTGGCAGCGTTGTCCTCATTGCCAAGCCGGATTCATCTACGAACCCAATGAGTCGCACGCCCGGTCATGCCCATTTTGCGCGCTCAGCCGACGGCGTTGATCTCTGGCTATGGGTGCGGCATCCCGGCATTGACGGCGGCGGTCCGACGGACTGCTTGTTAATCTTGAAGTCCGGCGCTCAATTTCTTGATGAGCCGCGATGCGGCTGAATGCCGTTGCGGAGGTGGAGACTGACCATGCGCCAGCGTGCTGTTCACGCCGGCAGGGGATGTTCGTTTTCCGGTATCGGTGAGATTCATCAGCCCGATCATCGCCAGCAGGCGCATGCGCTCCGCCCGCTCGCGCGGGCTGACCTGAGACAAGTCGGCACACAGTTCCGGGTAGGTTCCCGCGGGAATTTTTACGACGATCCGGAGTGCCGACACATCACGCTCCCATACGCCAAAATCCCCGTGCATTGGCGAACACCGGAGCTTCTGACGTCGTTACCTTCAACTGCGGAAAGGCGTCCTTGACCGCCGATTCAAAAAATCCAGCGCCACCGCCGACCAGCAGCACCATGTCCGCACTGGTGTTCTCTTTCCGCAAGGATTCACGCAGCCGGGTTGTCACGATGGGCCCAACCTTGTCGGCGGCCTTCTTGAGATAGGGAGCCACATCGATCCGTTCGCCAAATAGCCGCACCTGGGCCTGCCCGTTGCGAAGTGTGTGCTCGATGCGCTCCCTGCCGACGTTGCCTCCAAAATCCTCCGCGATCAGCCGAGCGGCCTCGTCGAGGATCACCGATGACGCCTCCAGGCTGGTGCCACAGGACTGGCGCCGCAACTCGCCGTTGCTGATCAAAACCCAGTCGACGGAAAAGAAGCCGGGGTCGAGCACCAGTACCCGACTGTCTTCGATTTCTGCCGCATCCGGCAGACCCCAGACGTAATCGACGAATCCTCCCACCGGCTGCGGGACAACCTTGACCTTGCTTATCGTGATCTTCCTGCGCGGAGTGATTTGGTGCTCGCCTTGCATTTGCCCGGACAACCGTTCGCGCAGCTCGGGGTTGAGATACTGATTGACCGGCAATCCCGTCACGACGAGGTCGATCTGGTCGAGTTCTGAGAGCAGCAAGCCGGCGTGGAAGAGGGCGCGGTACGAGTCGGTGGATGGGTAATCCTCGTGCAGCTCCCGGCTCCAAAGCTCGGCGCGATCCGGAGACAGCCCGGCGACGAACGGCGAGCCGTTCACCAGTACGCGCAGAAAGTCGTCGTTTTCGCCGCCACCGATTTTTTCTCCAAGCCGGTCGGCTGGCGCCGCGCCGGCGGGACGCAGCAAAACCTTGGGGTCGCCGCCTTGTTCGCCATAGGCCAGCTTGAGGTTGGAGTAGCCAATATCGATTCCCAGAACATTCATTGCGGATTGTCTCCAGTAGCACTTCAGTGATCCGTCGCGCCCGAAATTCGGGCGCGACGACCGGCAGTGACACCGCAGCAAATCTGCAAGGTTGCAACGTCAATTTGTAGCAATTGTTTGATGTTGCGCGCACCGCCAGAGCACCTGATCCTATTGGCATGAGGCCGATATTGGATGCCGAAATGCGCCCGAAATGGACGCATTTCGAGCGCGCGAGGAGCGGGGCGATGAATACGATGCGGCCCTTGAATCCTTATCGACAGAGGGAAACATCACCGGGCTGGCCTAGCGAGAAGGCAAGACCTATTCATGGCATGGCCACGACAGCGAGAAAAGGCTCCTGATTCGGTCCGGGTCGGCGTTCAGACAGGATTCAGGGGCTTGAGCCTGGTGATTTATCGGTGATGAGGGGCGGGCAGTTGGCTTCCATCGCGGAGGCGAGCTGCAAAAGGATTTGGTGGGCGACGATGCCTGATCTTTAAGATGTGGAGAGAACTACGTATGGAAGGCCAGATTGGAGAAGCTCGCACGCTGTTGGAAGCGCTGCTGAAAGAAATTTTCGAGAATGCCAAAGACCTTGGTAATCGCTACCTGCAAGAAGTCATGGATGCCAACAGGGGGAAGAAGTGGAAGGACAAAAACACGCTTCAATTCCGGGTGCGTCAGCGAGGCAATGCTCTGGCCCTCGAATGGTATTTCATCAAATGGGAAGACACGAAGAAGGATGGCCGTGTCATGGTCAGGGACTATATCCGCAAGCGCAACAAAAGCGCCAGAAGGGATGCTCAGGTCTACTGCTACAACATGAACGACCTGCTTCGGCATACGTCGGGATGGGACAACGATCTGGTCAAGGAAGTCGAAACGGAGGCCGCTCAATATCGACGCCAGGCGCATTACATCGCGGACATGCTCACCACGTTGAGCAGGCTGGAGCGATTCATGGCCGGAGTTGAACAAGAGGCCGAGATAGAGGTGCCGGCATGAACAAAGCGCCTCGTTACCTGCTGACCGACCACTTCGACATTGGAATGCTGGCTTCGCTGACCGCGAATATTGTGCTGACCGAGATTTCTCTTGACGAGGTGTGCCACCTGATCGAGGAAGCTGAGCGCGAGAAACAACTCGGACTTCATGGCGGATGGGCGGACGCAGTGAATAGCCGGTTGGCAGCGAGTTTGGTAGCGCAGGGCCCTATCCTGCTCGTGGCTCGCCCTGTGGAGACGGATCAAGGAACGGTGATGAAGTGGGCGCGAGTCGAGATTGGCGTCTGACTTGATCTGGAGGATTGATGCTGTCGGGAAAACAGAGAGGCTCTTGTGTGCCATTCAGAGCCTGTGTGCCTGAAATTGTCCCGCACCCACGACACCTGCCGCGCGATCGAGAAGGTGCTCATGGTGTGTGAAGAACAGCACCTGCGTCTTCTGTGCCAGTTGAGACAACACCTTGAAAGTGGCGCTTGCTGCCGCGTCATCAAAGTTGATCACGATGTCGTCGACCACGACGGGCAGCGGCCCCTGGCTCGCTATATGGCGCTCAATGGCCGCCAGGCGCAAAGCAAGGAACAGCTGGTCACGGCGACCTGAGCTCAAGGCGGCAACTTTCTCACGCCGGCCGCTGTCGCGCACACCGACAAGGATCGTCTTGTCCTCGTCGAAGTCCGTAGCCACGCCAGCAAACTTGCCATCGGTGATTGCGGCGAACAGTGTAGACGCACGCGCCAGGAGCGGTCCTTGGTGGCGCTCCTGGTATGCCTCAATGACATCGGACAGGACAGCGGAAGCCAGACGCGCGGCAGCGTAATCAGCAATCAAGGTGGACAGGTGAGCGGCGGCCTCGGCGGCTTCCTGCTCTGCGGCGCCTGCCTGGGCTGTGCCGTCGATTCGATCAAGGGCCGCCTGCGCGGTGATCTGCCCCGTATGCAGAACCTGGACCTGGGTAACAGCCGTCTTGAGATCCTCTCCAACACGATCAAGGGCGGCATGAACCAGCACCAGATCCTGACCCTCCGCCTGTACAAGCAAATCCTGCAAGGGAAGCGCTGAAGCCTGCACGAGGCGAGCGTTGATCGCCGCAAGTTCCGCATCGAGACGGATGCGATCGGCACTAAGATTTTCGGCTTCGACGAGATCAGGCAGGCTTTGGCATCCGGCAGCTGCCATCAGGGTGGCGATCTCCCCCTTGGCCGCCGTTATGGCCTGTTCGTTCTGTGCCTTGAGCCGACGAATTTCTTCCGTCTTCTCCGTCAGGGTTCTGGCTCGCTGCTCCTGGTCGCGGGCATTCTTGAGGCGTTCGTAGAGTGTCTCGATGACGGCATCGGCCGGACGCTCTTCTGAGGCATAGCCAACGACCGTGCCGAGGCGTTTCGCTTCGTCTTCCGTCCGCGTCACTGTTACGTGCGCCGCATTGAGAGCGGCGTGCCCCTCGTCAAGAGCATCGAGGGCCGTTTCGAACTCCGAGAACTGGGCCAGACGCGCCGTTGCTTCGATGCCGAGGGCGCCGCCATCAAGGCGAATGTCGCCCATCGACCGCTCCCACAGGGTTCGCCAGTCCACCAGTGCTTTTTCCTGGTCGCCGATCTCTCCCTCAATTTTGGCTAGACGGCCCTCGGCCTGCGTTTTCCGGCGCATGAGATGCTGTTGACTGGTTGCCGCCTTTCCGGCCTCATCGATGTGCTTCCGCGCGCGCGTGATCGCCTGGGCAAGGGATTCGTCGTCGCATGACGGCAGGCCCGCTTCAATGAGTGCCTCCGACAGGCGAATACGTCCGGACGTCGTTCTGCTCGATGCGTCGGCAGCCTGAGCCTCAATCTCCATGAAGTCCTGATAGCGCTGCATGAGGGACTCGCGGCCAGCGATCCATTCCGAAACTTCTGGAACCGCTTGCACAGGCAATCCATGCTTTGAAATGAGTGCCATCCACGACTGCTTGAGGTCATCGATCTGTCTTTCGACTTCCGATAGCCGTCCGTGCTCGATCTCTATTCCGTTCTGCATCTGTCGTTGGCGTTTCACCAATTCGGCATGCAGCGAGACGCGTGCCGCATCGGTGAATCGGGTATCGGCCGTACCGTCGGCAGCCAGCACCGCCATCTCGTATTCGGTCGCCGTCGGTAACGGAACCAGAATCTCTTTGTCGTCGGGGAACGCCTTGCGACGGATCTTCTGCCACAGGTCGTCACGCACCCCGCGCTGCTCGGCCAAGTGCTCGGCGGTCGGCACGTCGCCGATATGAAGGAGGCCTTCGATCTCACCGGACACACTGCCCAAGTCATCCTCAAGTCCGTTTAGGCGGTCCCTGATGGACTGTTGCCTCGATTTCAGTTCGTCGCGTCTTTCCCGGAAGGACTGGATCTCTGACGGCATGGGCGTGGTCATGGTAACCACGGCGTTCAGGCCCTTGTCCGAAAGCGCTTTGGCATCGGACTCTAGGCGGGCTCGCTGTGTTTTTACCTGGCGCGCAAGCTCGGCCGCCTGCACTTCAGGGTTGCCATCGGCATCGAAGGCGCGCAAGGCGGCAGGCAGCGATGGTGGAACGCTTTGCGGCCCGAGGTCATCCAGCTCAGCGCTGAGCTCCTGCAATTCTGTTTGTGTCGTGTCCCGCGTTTCAACAGCCAGCCGCAGGTCCCTCTTGATTGCTTGACCCTCGGCATCGAGGCCCTGGACGCGGGCACGCAGCGTGGCGCCTGGAATGACGGAACGCAGGTCGTCTTGCGACATCTCGCCAATGACGGCTGCTAGTTCAGCGACCTGGCGACGGGCAAGCTCGATGCGGCCACCAGCTGCCGCCGCGTCGTCGCGTGCCTCGCGGAAGGAATCAAGGGAGTAATAGGCCGCCTCGATTGCGCCGCCCTCGGCGATCATGACCGGAAAACGCGGTACGTCGTCTAGTTCCTGTTGGAGACGCGCGAGATCATCGTTGGCTTGCGTCAAGGTGTCCTCAGCGTGCTGCAGGCGGGCTTCGGCGGCGATGCGTTTTTCACGGGCATCCGCTTCGAGCTGCTTGACCTCACCCAAAGCCACGAGGCGTTCAAGTGCATGCGTGCGGGAGGCAATGTCCGGCAGCACGGCCGCCAGGCGTTCAAGGCGGCGAGACTCCTGCTGTAGGCGCTCCTGCTCCCCTCGGACGGTTTCGTAGACATGCTTCGCCTCATCGGCGGCCTTGCGGAGGGTCTCCCATTGTGCTGGCCGTGTTTGCGCCTCCCTCGCTACTTTCTTTGCTGCGGCGTAGGTGTTAATTGTCTGGTGAATGGCTAACGTACGGGCTTGGGGACGGAACAATCGATCGGCTTCACCCTGGAGCTGCTCGCGCAGTGTGCGAATCGAAGTTAAGCCGGCGCCGGCCTCGAAGAGGCTTTGGCCGATTTCACCCTCGCCTGCACTGAGCGCTTTACCACCGGCGACAAGTTCATCGTGACCGAGGCTGAACATCGATGTGTAAAGACCCTCGGACAGCCCGCCCATCCAGCGCGGCAGCAAATCGTCAGGGATCGCCTCGCCCAGCTCCTCGCCTGTGGTCGGGTCGAACTTGATGAGGCTGTTCTTGGTCGCCTTGCGACGCATTGCCGCCAATGTGCCTTCGGCCGACTCAAGCACGACGCCGACGCGGAGGTTGGCATAGGAGTGCTTGAAGTCGTCCGTGGTGCTTCTGGGAAAACCGAACAGGGCCGCCTGCAGCGCGCGCGACATCGTGGTCTTCCCAGCTTCATTGGGGCCGTAGACGATATGGAAGTCCGGTACACCAGAAAATTCGAGCGGGTGGTCGGTGAAATGACCGTAGGCCTTGAGGTCAAGGCGGGCGATCCTCATTGCGCACCCTCCACCGAAATTGCTGCAAGGAGGCGTTCACGCGCGGTGGCCAGGGCTTCGGCCTGGAGCTCAGGCGATAGGGGATTAAATGCCGAATCGTGTTCTCGCAGCTCCGCAGGGATCTTCAGACTGAGTTCGGACAGGGTTGGGCTGGCCAGCGTCGCAAGGGCCGTAGAATCAGCGGCGAGTTCGTCGAGTTTGCGTATGAGGAAGCCGATGGGATCGTCGTGCTCTGCGAGGGCAGCAAGATCTAGTGGTGCAGCGATGGAGAGCTTGAGCTTTTCGAGCCAGGCCATGCCGCCCGACGCTTCATTGAGCCATGCGCATATCTCCGCTCGGGAGCCATCGGGACTTGTGACAAGGCGCCCATGCAACGACGTGCGACCCGTGACAAACAAACGCAGGGCAAGAACGCGGTCGCCGGCGTCATGCACTGCACCCCGCACCGCCGACTGGATAGCTGCCTGAAAGTCATCCAGCGAGACGAGATCAGTGGCATCGATCGACAAATGCTGCCAGCGGGCGACATCGGTTTCCACGAATTCGACGGACTGAATCCCCTGTTCATCCGCCTCAACGACCATGCAGCCCTTGGGTCCAAGCTCGCGCGAGTGTCTGCCTTGCGTGTTGCCAGGGAAGACGATCCAAGGATCCTCCTGCACGATCTCGCGCGCATGTATGTGTCCGAGAGCCCAGTAATCGTAGCCCTTGGCCACAAGGCGTTCAGTTGTCGTTGGCGCATACGGCTCATGGCCTTCGCGACCGGCCAGCGCCGTGTGCAAGAGACCGATATTGAGAATCCTCGGGATGACCTCGGGGTAGGCAGCGGCGAGATCCTCCGTCACGGCCCCTGTGGCGAAACTTTGGCCATGGATGGCGACGCCGAGTGCCTCGATGGTCACGGTCTCGGGCTTGTTGGCCTTGAAGACATGGACGTTCGCGGGGAGGGGGACGGATTTCGAGATCTTGCTGACGGCATCGTGGTTACCGCGCACGATGAAAACGCGGATTCCTGCATCGTTGAGGCGGCGTAGCTGGTTGGCGAAGAAGAGAGCGGCGTTGAAGTCCTGTAGGTCGCCATCAAAGACGTCTCCGGCAATGAGGACGAAATCTGTTTCGCGCTCGATGGCGAGATCGACGATGTTTTCAAACGCACGGCGGGTGGCTCCACGCATCTCCTGGGCTGGTGCACCTTCGTACTGCTCGAGGCCGTGCAGGGGACTGTCGAGATGTAGGTCGGCACAATGGATGAAGCGCATTCGAGACCCCGTCCCAGTTAGTAGTCAATGCGCGATTATGCCCCTATGCTTGGCTCACTACGTGAGCCTTGGGAAAGAAGGCCCAATGGCTGGTTGTGATTAGCTTGCTATTGCCTCCTGAATTTTCGGTGACAGAAAATGGCCACGAAACGCCCCGGGTAGCGTTGAAAGGCATAGCGGCGGTTTTTCGGAATCCGGTATTGCCGCACTGTGCTGCCAGAGGAGGATGCGCGCAAGATGACATGACAATATGTAGCGTCATGCTGTTGCTTCATGCTTGACGGTTGAACGTGAATTCCCTATGCTGGTTTCGTAGTGACGTTGCCGACGAAACGTCACAGGTGGGGAAATAGGGGGTTTTGGCTGCCGGCGTTATGCCGGGGGACAGACCAAAATGTCCCTGTGGTCACACTGCACGTCTCTCGATCACCGGCGTTATGCTGGATGACGAATTCTTAGATGGCGTCGGACGCGGCCCGGCGTTTGCGGGCTTCGCTTCTGCGCATGCGGAAGCCGCTAAGGATTCGTTCATGTCCAAGAGAACGGGTGGCACCAGGAGAACACGGCAGGCACACGCGCCTTCGACGTATAGCCGTGCAAAGTCTACTCTGCGATCTGGCTTCAGCCAGAGACCTGAAAAATGTCTAGTCGGTCACATACGGCGCTCGCTCAGCGACTTGCGTAACTGGCTGTTTCCTGTGGAGGTACGGCGTCGTATTCAATCCCGGGTGCACGATGTATTGTGCGACTTCGCATCGTTCTGTTTGCTTTGTGCTCAACTACTCCTGACGCACATGGTCGCATCGCACCTTGAGGGACTCGTGGCTTGGCAGGCGCAGGGTGCGGAGCTTTTCCTGTTTTGCGTACTCATCTTTAGATGGGTCAGAGATAAAGAGCCGAAATAGTCGCGCTGAAATAGTCGCGCTTGGCCGTCAGAACCGGGGCGCGTTACGATAGAGCGCGTCATACATACAAGCGTTGAGAGGCAGCTACATCAAGCCCGAGGACTACACGGCATGGCTCGACCCAGCCAATGGAAACGTTGAGACTCTCCTCGCTCTCGTCGGCCCCTATCCTGAGCGGCTCATGGAAGCCTATCCGGTGAGCCGCAAGGTGGGCAACCCGGCAAACGAGGGACCGGAACTGATTGAACTGCTGGCCGACCCGCTTTGAATCTGGTGATGTCCGGGCGGCTACGGTCTCGTCCGTTGGTCAATCTTCCGATGGACGAGCGAGACCAAGGTCAGGATGTCCAGAGCATCTTGCTCGTTCATGGCCCAATCGACCTTCGGATTGTGGGCAAGCGGATTGCGCACCGTGCCGAAGATACCGGTCAGCAGGTTACAGAAGCCGGATTGCTCGCTCTTGTCGCTGTCGGTCTTCAGCGCATTGATGGCGATTGGTGGGCTCGAACCACCAAAGGCAGCCTGGATCAGAGACGCACCATCACCGGGATAGCCAGTCAGTGTGCGTATCTTGGCCGCGATGCTCTTCGTGGCCTCGAACACGGCGTGGAAATAGTTCTCCTGAAGCCACTCCGCCTTGCAGTACAGCAGCACGTCCGAATGAACGCCACGGCTCTCTAACAAGCGTTGGAGCTGTTGCGCTCTGGCAATTGCCTCATCAAGGTTTGTCGCCACCTTCGTCCTGCGGACACGACCATCGTCGCCGACAAAGAATCCCGAGAACGCCAATACCGGATTGAGTCGATCCCGCCAACGTTCAAACTTGGGTTGATCATCGGTGAACTGCACGGGCGCCATGGTGCGATTGATAAACATGAGCACGTGGTTTCCGACCTGCTTCTCGTTCTGCCAGGCGGCGAAGGCGTTGAAGAGTCGTTGCCACTTTGTTAGGTCGGGCGTTACGTCGGGAACCTTGCATTGGGCAAGGAGATACTCGATCTGGGTCCCAGTCAGGCCGTCGTCGGTGGGCGCCAGGGCCTTGGCAATAGCCTGCATCTGCTGCGTGTCGAATGTCGGTAGTTGTTCCATGGGACGAATGAATTCGCAAACGGTGTTATGTATCATGGCAGCATACAACCATACAGCCAGAGGAGGAGAGTCATGGTGACGTTTCGCTTTGGTGTTACGGGGAATGACGACGAAGACTTCCTGGCCTCAACGGACGACGCAGCCGCGATCAAGGCTGCACGCGACCAGTTGGCTCTACCGGAAGAGAAGCGCAAGCGGCACCTCACCGGCCGGATTGTTGCGAGCCAAGGCGACAACCTTCATTGGCGCTGGCGATTTGTGGATTCGTCGTGGCAGTTTGCCGACATCAGCATGGAGGTTTGCGACGCCGTGCCAAGCTATGTTGAGGCGCACTTGGATGAATGGCTGGGGCAGGGGCGCTTCTGCCCGTGGGCCTGTCATGTTAAGGGCGAGGTTTCAGGCGTTGGCGAGCGGTGATTGATGTCTAGCGTACTGATTTTGCGTCTCAAGGCACCTGTGCCTTACTGCGGCACCTAAGGGAATCGGATGCAAGGCTGGTTCCGCAAGCGTCTTGACCGATTCCGCTTCGGTGAGCACCGGTCATTCCGTCTAGGCAACCCACCTCGACATATCGAGATCGAAGCAGAGGCGCTCTTACGACGCGATGGGTATGGGATGCTGGGGCCTGATGGTCAGCTCTCCCCGCTGATTGCCGAACAGGTCGATACAACCATGGCAGACCGCGTAATGCGGGAAACGTGGTGGATCTTGGATGAGACGTTCCACAGGAGCGGTCTATTGGGGCGGTGGAGCCCATTGCGTTTTTTGGCAATGACGCAATCGAGTCTGGAAGTGAACGCCTCGACTGGACAGGTGACTGACGCAAGGGTCCCATACTTTTACATCGGACTTCACGCTGGGCTGATTCTTCATACCGCAGATCGTCTCTTGCGAGTCATGGCCGACCCTAGCGCGTTGCCCTCCGTCGGCGACATCGCAAAGGAAGAACCGGGACGCACTGGGGCGTTGCTGGAGGTTGTTCCGCGCGATGAGCATCGTCTAATGGTCGCTCTCAATTTGGCAATGCTGGCGACGATTACGGTATTCGCCCACGAGATTGGCCATGTTGTGCGGGGACACATCTGGTTGTTGAAGTCGCGCTATGGCATCTCGCGGCTATTTGAAGCTGGTACCGATTCTGGAGGAGGCGCGAGGTCCGACCGGGACGTGGATCGAGTTCGCCGCGCAATGGAGTTGGATGCGGACATCTTTGCCGGTAAGACAATTGGCACCATGTTGCTGCGCGAGAGACATGGCTTTATGTCCGTCCTCGGAAACGATCAGCGGAGCCTGGCCCAGATGCTAGCTTTGGCAGTCACAAGCGCATTTCGTGGCTTCGACTATCAAGAGGCCAGCAACTACTACCACACGCCCTTCATGCGATCCCAACTGGTTACGTCGGCGGCGAGGCATGAAGCCATACCCGAAGTTTCAGATGACCTGGAGTTCTTCCGAAATTCGGCGTGGGTTCCCGAGCGTCTAGGAATTCTGCGCAACCCATCGGACAGACTGGACAACGAAGCCATTCACGGCGATTTTGAATCGATCCGTACGACCATAGCGTCGTTGTCCGAGCTAGATAATGAGCTTGACACCGCACGGGCAGAAATGGACGACACCTTCAGGAAGCTTTGACGCCGATATACCCGGACGTACAGAAATTGTCGCGCTCGATGCATTAGTAGCTCACGCCATGAGCGAAGCAAGTGCGACCATTTCCCGATGGCACGCGAGAAGAGTCATTCGTCGCTAGCCAACGGCGGGATTCGCGCTACACACAACGAGCTTCATTGAACCCCTTGTCATAGCTACGTAGAGGTGCTGTGCGCTCATCCCCTCAGTATTCAGTAGCACCGCCACCTCGGCTTCCAACCCCTTAAGCAGCAACGTGCTTCCAACAGCACGTTTAGGGAGCGGACGCCCAAGCAGCCGATTCTCTTCCCGCACACGCCTGGCCGCTTCCGCCAGTGGGACGGAGCCAGCCGAAGCATCCCGGAGCGCTTTAAGCACGCCGTAGAGAATGGCCGGCCGATGCACGCGCACGTTTGGCAGGGCACGTAGGTCCGACAACAGCGCGGCGGCTACGGCGATTGATGGAGAACCTAGGAAAGCTAGCGCACGGCTCTCCGCCTCGTTCGGTGGATTCCTTGCGGTGCCCCGTTGCAGCGACTCCAGGCGCCGCGTCAGTTCCGGCACGCCCACATTGGTCATAACGCTCTGCGCAAGCACCAGCAGTTGGCCCAAAGCATCTTCCGAGCCCGCGTCGAAGCCGTTGGCGAAGGCAATGAGGTCTTGCAGGTCGACGGCCTCGACCGTTGAAGCGCCCGGCGTCTGGCTCGCAAAGTTCTGCTGGGCTGCCCGGTTGCGGCTGTCGGCGATGATGAGCACTCGCCCGTCAGCGGTAGGCGGCGCCGTCCTCGCCGCGGCCAGGCGCTGGGCATGGTCGTTCGGCGGCACGGCCTGCATCCAAGTCACATGGTCTGGTGGGCCACTGCGCAGATCCACGGACTGCCCCGTCGCTAACAGCCGGCGGGTCTCCAGTAACCACTGTCCCAGCGCTTCTGCGCCGGAGTTGCGCCATCGCCAGGGCGTTGCCAGTTCTCCGACGACAGGGAAATGCGCGCACACCTGCTGGTTCCAATCGGCCAGCGCATTGCCCCGGAACCCGAAAATCGCCTGCATTGGGTCACCCAGCACGCAGGTTGGTAGGAATAGCGAGAGGAAGTAGACGATGAAGTGCTGAGGTACCGAACAGTCCTGGTACTCATCCACAATGAGGTGTGCATACGAGGCTTTCAGCACGTCATTGACGTGCCCGGCTTGCAGCAACTTCCAAGCGGCGTCACGAATCGCAGGGTAGTCACGCGCAGGTGCGGCCAGCCGCAGAATCTCCGGATCGTGGCCGCTGCGGCCGGGAAAAGTCGAAATGAGCCGCATAGCCCAGCCATCGATGGTGCTCAACCGATACGCGTTGGTCGGCACACCGGCGCGGTCCAGCCGGCCCCGCAGGGCCGCGACCCCGGCATTCGTGTGTGTCAACACAAGAATGGGTTTGGTTCCCTGGTGGCCGGACAGCGTCTGGGCGATCAACTGCGTCTTGCCACAGCCGGCCGGCGCGGTGACGGTGCCGCGTGCAATCGCGCGAAGGTCGATTTCAACGGGGTCCATTAGCGGCCCAATCGAATACCTGACCCATCAGGGCACGGAAGCCCGGATCACAAAGATGCAGGTCCGGCGCGACGATGGTCCTTGCTACGTCTTCCATCCAGGAGATGGACTTGAACCAGCCAGCCTTTCGGATGCGCGCTGCCTGACCGATGGTTGCCCTGCGCTCGGGCGCCAGTGCACCGGTATTCTGGATTTCGTCCCAGACCTGCTGAAAGGTGAGCGTGTTGTTCGAGACGGTGCGCAGGTGTTCATGGATCAGATCGCCGTGCAACTCGTGGGCGTAGTTGATCAGCTTCTGGCATGCGGCCGGTGTGAGACTGCCAAACAGCTCGTCCTCCAGCGCCCGGTCTGCGCGGTAGGCGACGACGGTGCCACCGCTCTCGATGAACGCTTGCTCGACGGCCGGCGTAGGCTTCTTGTCGTCGTCGCGCAGCACCATCACCCGATAGCCCAGGGACTGGAAAGCTGTCGCACGGGCATATGGTCGATCCGGCTCCCCGCCACCACAGTCGACAAGGGCAACACCCAAGGCCGCCAGGGAAACGCCAGCCTGATCGAGCCTGAACAGGTCCAGGCCACGCAGCAGGCCGATCTCGCTCGCCCCCTCGCACACGACCACGGACCCAGCCAGGAAGGCTTCGGGATAGAGGCGGATGGTGCTCTGGATGCCATCGTCGGCGTCAACTAGGCGTGCCTCATGGCCTTGAGGGCCACGGCGCAGCACGAAGAGCTGGTCGCCTGACAGTTCTCTCAGCGCCACGGGTGAGTGGGTGGTAAGGAACACTTGCAGCGGAGCAGCGGCCTCCTTCGCACCAAGGGAGCCCAAAAACCGAGCGATGCGGTGTGGCTCCAGACCGTACTCCAGCTCGTCCGAGAGCACGATCGACGCCTGGTTAGCCGCCTTGCGCTGCAGGCCGGCGACGAGCAGGCGCGTGGAACCGACGCCTAGGCTGCGAAGCGGAATGCCGTCTTCGTTGTGCAGGGAGATGGTACCGCCACCGAACGACACCGAATGCGAATCCAGCAGTGCCGTGGCCTTGGCGCCGATGTGGACGCCCAACTCCTGGGCGGTGGCGGTGACGATTCCCAGCGCTTCTCCCAACTGTTGTTCGGCCTGGTCTCCGAAGGCGCTGCGCGCATCCCTGGCGGCCTTGACCAGGGCGGCTGAAGCGTCGGCTCGCTCCTCAGAGATGCGGTTCAGTACGGAACCGCGCTGCCACCCCAGGTTGAAGTCCGCCAGCGCACCGATGCGGGTGGGCGCCAAGGCGAGGCGGTCCTTCCATGCGAGGGTCCTAACGATTCCTTGCTGCGCGGCGCGCTCGGAGACCAAGGTCCACGAGGGTTCGAGGTCACTGGCGACAGTCAGGTTCAGGCAGAGCACGACTTCCGCACCGACAGTTGGTTCGTTTTCGACAACGCCGGTGGCGGCGTGGAAACCCTGCAGGAACGTGCCGAAGCTCTCCAGTGTCCTCATGGCGTCGTCAAGGTCGCCCAGCGTCAGCGTGATGTTGATCGGGTTCGTGATGTCCAGGCCGAAGAAGTCCGCATCCGAGAACTGGACATTGCGCCTTGCCCCCAGGCACAGGTCGATCGCGTCCAGCACCGTGGACTTGCCACTGTCGCCCGGCCCAATCAGGCAATTAATGCCCGGTGCCGGGCACCAAGCCAGCCGCAGAATGCCGCGGAAGTTGGCGATTTCGATTTTTCTGATTCGTGCCATGTGTTGTCTCTCTAGTGGTGTGAAGCCGTGGCCGCTTTAAGAGGTTTTCGCACCGAAGTGCTTGGCGAAGTAGTTGATCATTTCCGCCGCCTGCGTCCCCTCTCGGAACCGCTTCTGTTCATCGAAATTGATTGATGGTACGAGGTGGATGAACTGCTCATCGGCATACAGCGACATCACGGCCATGGGGTCCAGCAGCGGCGGGCGTAGGCCGGTCAGTCCGTTGGCGGCCTCGATGGCAGCGCCGATCATCACGTCGGCGATCTGCACGGCTGGGCTGGTCTTCGAGTCGACCTGGGTTACGGAAGACAGCTTGAGAGGGAAGCTAATGCTTGCGATCTGCGTCTGCCTAAACTCGACTTCATCCTGATGGTCGATGTAGCACTGGAGTAGCTCGTGGTACCTGAGCAGGTTCTTGGACTGGTCGTGCTCGACCCGGTACGGTCCTATAGCCATTACCTCCATCCGAGTGATCAGAGACTGGAGTACCACCATCGCTGCATCGGTCGAGACTCCCTGCGTGGCGATCGCGGACAGGCATTCGGGCGAGCCCAACGCGAGCGGCCTTAGCGTTTCGGGCAGCTTGCGCCAGTTGAGCTTTCTGACTGCTTTCACCAACGCATCGAGGGCTTGCGGAGTTTTTTCCTTGACCGCCCGCTGGAAGGCCGCGAGCAGATCATTGAATTCCGTCTTGCCGAGTAAAGTGGGGCCGATGGTGTATAGCAGTGAAGCCAGGGAATAGTTCTGTCCGTCCTTGTAGAAGTCCTCGCCGTGCTCGTAGTAGAACGGTTCGACGGCGTAGTCCAGGAACATGAGGATCAGCAGAAAACGCTTGTCGCAGACATAGGTCACGCACTTATTCTGGGACAGCACGGCGTGCTGCAAGTCCATCAGAGGCTGACGGTAGCCTGGTCGGCGCGCCAGCGCGTGGTACTTGAGTTCGGGTGCTTGCAGCTTGGGGAAGTGCTCTTGGATCAGTCGTGCAGCTTCTTCATCGCTAATGGCCACTGCGGCAGCGCCTTGGAAGCGCTGCTCCGGGCTGAGCAGATCGAACCCCGTGTAGCCGCTTTCGTCGATGCAAAAACGCTCCATCATTGATTTGCCATGTGGCATATTCCTTGAGTAGGCAAGAATCCTGAACTCGCGACTCATCAAAATACACTTCTACATTAACAATTGATATTAACAGGCGCTGACAGCCGACAATACTGGCACTTTTATGCGAGCGGCACAGCCACATCGATCAAAGGACGCATGAATGCTTCGGCACGTTTATTGGCAATATGCATGTGACTCTCGCCTCCCCTTGTCTCGGTGATGTTCTAACGACCGCGTATCGTCGCGGCGAGGCTCTTCGTTGCCTCGAACACAGCGTGGGAATAGTTTTCCTGAAAGCCACTCAACCTTACCGTACAGCAGCAGGTCCGAGTTGTGCTCCAGTAGGCGTCGAATCCGTTCAGCCCAGCCGCATCATCGAGGTTGGTCGCCACTTTTGTTCTGCGAACATGACCATCATCGCCGACAAAGTACCCAGAAACGCAGCCGGAAAGTACGCATTTCATCAGTACAGGAGGAACCCCCGACGCTAAAACCTTGGGCATGCTCGCCCAAGTTGCAGCCTTCCTCATTCGCCTCTGCCCCTGCGTTGCTATCGGGGGCGATCAGTGACCGGCGTATCCCGGGCCGGCAAACTGATTGCCCTGGCTTCGGAAATAAATGACGTCGAAGTCGACGTCCGGTCGCTCGCCTTCATGGGGCAGGCCCTGGTTCAAACGACCTTGCCCCATAGCGATCCCGGCGTGCCGTTCTTTGAACGAACGAGTGGCTCCGTGTCGTTGTCCATCATCGCCAACCCGCGAATCGGCCTCCCGTTCGGTACCGTCCCGCGCCTTCTCCTGGCGTGGATATGCACCGAGGCCGTGAAGACCAAGTCCCCGCTGCTCGGTCTCGGTAAAAGCCAGAACGAATTCCTGCGCAAACTCGGGATGCGCACGGATGGCCGAGACTGCCAGCGACTGCGCGCGCAATCGCTCAAGCTGTTCTCGTCGATGCTGTCCATCACCTACCAAAGCCATGGGCGCTTCGGACTGAAGAACATGCCCATCGCCGACGAGGCCTTCGTACTCTGGGATCCTCACCGTCCCGATGACCGGATGCTCTGGGAAAGCACGCTGAAATTGTCGAGTGAATTCTTTCGGAACGTAACAGAGTCGCCGGTGCCGATCGACATGCGCGTCTTGCACGCGCTCTCCAAGTCACCGTTGGCGATGGATGTTTATTCCTGGCTCGTCTACAGGATATTTCTCCTGCGTGTCACCAATCGCTCCAGCGTTCTCATCCCCTGGCAGTCACTGAAGCTTCAGTTCGGCGCCGACTACGGCAATACGCCGCGCGGGTTGCTTGACTTCAAGAAGCGATTCCTACAGCGACTCAAGGAAGCTTTGTTGTTCTACCCGGAGGCCAACGTGACGGCGCAGGCCACTGGGCTCTTTGTGGTGGCAAGCCGTTTGCGTCTTCGCCATACCGGTGGCGCGAGGCTTTCTTCGTTGCCATCCTGATTCGCGGTTTTTCGTTTCTGCCGTCTTATCCACAGGTTGGTACTCCGGTACTACTTGTAAATCTACATGCAGATTACCTGCTACTACTTGGGGATGGCCTGAATGCCTTGCCACACAAGGCGTTCAGCGATGTTGGTGAGACAGTTGTCACATGCTTGTGAGACAGATTTCACATGGCAGCGAGACCGATTTCACGTGGATAACTTTCCTCGTTTTGCCCGAAGCCCTGCTGGCGGTCAATTGCGGAATTATCTCGATGAGACAGTTTTCACGTGGATAACTACGGCCCCGCGCCGGCCGCTGTGGATAACCCGTTCGGAAATGTGACCTGCCAGGACGGATTTCGAAAGTTGCATATTTTTCGAAATCCGTAAGATGGATTGCGGCAGGAAATGGATAGAGGCGAAGTGCCTTGATCTGGATGTCGCGGGGCCAGCCGGCGGTGCCCCAGGTTCAACACCGGCAGTGCGAGGTCGTGCAAGCCCAGAAATTGGTGCCTCCATCACGGCAGATCGCATCGGCCGCCCCACGAAACGGGGCGCCTCTTGATTTGAGTAGGGAGCAAGGTATGCAGCAAGCAGCAAAATCCGGCCTGATGGCCTCTGTCGCATGGCATTGCTGGAGATTTATGAGCTTCCGGGGAGACTGGCGCCGGATGCCGGACTCGATGGGCTTCGTTGGGATCGCCATGGCGGGAACGCTGTTGGGCGGTCTGGCCGAGCAACTTGTGCGGGGGCGCCCTTGGGTGCTTGCGATAGTCACTACCCTCGTCTGGCTGGGACTGATTCTTGCCGTATCGAGGAAGGATGGAAGGCTCAATCGTCGCCTCGCCGGCGCTCTGGGCGTTTTGTCGATAGGCATCCAGGCACTGCTGGTCCTCTCGATCTGGATTCCCGGCGTCGAGTGGCCGGTGGCGATCTGGTCCGGCGTGGCGGTGATGCACTTGTTGTCGAAGGCGAGCGGCGGAGCAGGGGCTTGATAGCGAATTTCTGGTGATTGGCGATGTCCTCGCCCTACGATTTCGAGCTTCCCTGGCGGCCGAACTTCGAGGCGAGAATGGCGCTCGTTTGGGGAAGTGGGGCGCTGCTCATCCTGCTGTTCGCCGCTGCCACCCCGCTGTTCTCGCAATTCGCCGCCATCCTCGCAATCGGCTGTGCCTTCGCCGCGGCGTGGCGTGGTTATCAGGCCTACATGAGGCTGGTGGAATCATCCCGACTCAAACTGTTCGGCAAAGAGTTCATCGATCTGGCAACGCTGGCAAAGAAAGCGCGCGAGTCCGCTCTGCAAAGCGCCTTCTGGCTTGGCAGGGGGTTCCCCTGGACCGACATCGAGGCAACCAAGCTCCATACCCTGATTGCGCTAGGCGTTGTCCGAACCTTAGGCAAGGCTGCCCAGCAGACCGAAGGCGCTTACTGGATTCATGGCCTGGCTCCTGAGAGCGATCTCTACTCCGAGCTTGCCCATCTGGTCGGACATACCCTCATTGTCGGGACAACCCGTGTCGGTAAGACCCGGATTTTTGATCTACTCATCGCGCAGGCGATATTTCGAGGCGAGACCGTCATCATCATCGACCCGAAAGGGGATCATGCACTGGCTCGCAATGCCCGTGCCGCTTGCGAAGCCTGCGGGGCAGGGGATCGGTTCGTGTACTTTCATCCGGCCCATCCTGATCGTTCAGCGTGCATCGACCCGCTGCGTAACTGGAACCGAAAGACAGAACTGGCCAGTCGCGTGGCGGCGTTGATCCCCTCGGAAACCGGCGCCGATCCTTTCACCGCCTTCGGCTGGAAGGTGCTCAACGACATCACCAACGGCATGATCGCCACCGGTCATCGCCCCAACCTCGTGCAGCTTCGGCGCTATGTGGAAGGCGGCCCGGAAAACCTCCTTCTTCGCGTCTTGAAGATTCACTTCAACAATCATGTCAGGGACTGGGAATCCCGCGCCGCGTCATACATCCGACGCTACAAGGATCGCTTGCTCGAAGCCTACATCACCTTCTACCAGGATATTGCTATCCACGAAGCGCAGTCCGTCGACCTCGATGGCCTGATCTCGACCTATGAACACAATCGAGACCACTTCCAGAAGATGGTGGCCTCGCTGATCCCGATCCTCTCGATGCTGACCAGCGATCCGCTACAGGAACTGCTGTCCCCAGATTTCGAGCCGGGGCACCAACGTTTGGTGACGGACATGTCGAAGATCATCCGGGGCAACAAGGTCGTCTATATCGGCCTCGATTCCCTGGCGGATTCCACGGTCGGCAGCGCCATCGGCTCCATCATGCTGGCCGATCTCGCCGCCGTTGCCGGCGACCGCTACAACTACGGCATCGATTCACTGACGCCGGTGAATCTGTTCATCGACGAGGCGGCCGAAGTGCTTAATCAGCCGGCCATCCAGCTCATGAACAAGGGCGGCGGGGCGGATTTTCGGGTGACGATTGCGACGCAGACCTTCGCCGATTTCGCCAGCCGACTCGGCGACGAGAATAAGGCGCGACAAGTGCTCGCCAACACCAACAACAAGATTGCCCTGCGCGTTCTGGATTCCGAAACACAGAAATACATCGCCGAAGGCATGCCGCCGATCAAGGTGCGCTCGATGATGCTGCGTTACGGGCACAACGTCGATACCCATATCCATGACGAATACACCGCCTCCTATCAGGAGCAGATTCTCGAAGAAGAGGCGGAACTGTTTCCGGCGGCGATGCTAGGCGAACTGCCGCCGCTTCACTTCATTGCGCGCTTGTCGGGCGGTCGAACTCTCAAGGGGCGCGTTCCCATCCTGCTGGCCGAGGGCTGATGGCCAGCAAGAAAGCCGAAACCGGCTGGAGTACCTTCATCGCCATCTCGGCCTTCATCCTGATTGCGGCGATATGGGTGTTCATTCCGCCGGGCGTCATCCGAAGTGCCTGGATCGCGGAACGCGCTGAGGTCTATGCCATGGCTGGCAAGGGCGAGAGCGCCGTCTATGGCCGAACCTTCGATGATCTACAGAAGTCGCTGGCCGGAGATTTTCGGGGATACATCCGCGATGCGGAGGCGATTGGGCAGGGACCGCTGGGAAATGCGGGATTCAGCCGCTGGACACAGGACCGGATCATGGCAACCTGGCTATGGATCGGATTGATCGCCTACCGGCTACAGGTGCTGATGGGATGGCTTCTGCCGGGGATTCCCCTCATGTTGGCGGCCTACCTGGACGGACATTTTGTTCGGGAAATCCGGAAGTATTCCTTCGTTGCTCAAAGCCCGATTCGGCACAAGCTGGGAGTTCGGGTGATGTGGATGGTGCTGGCAGGGCTGGCCGGATGGATCGTGGTTCCGGTGCCGATGCCATCGCTGCTAGCCCCCATGCTCATTGTCTCGATCTCTTATTCTCTGTGGTTGTGGGTCAGCAATTTGCAGAAGCGGCTCTAGGGTATAGCGCCCTGACTATGCGCGTGCTTGTGCAATTGCAGTACCCGCGCTGCCTTGGCCTAGCGGTGCGGACTTGACGTGTCAATCCCGCTGCGAATCGGCCAACTAAATGGCACTCGCCGTTTCCGCAGACCAGCCATTTGAAAGGCAGCTTGGGGCCACCACTTCTCTGGACTGCCGGCCAGTTGACGCAAGACCTACAGGGGTTCAGAAATATCATGGGTTCCCATCTATTGTCGCGAAAACACGAGATAGATCGGTTCCATGACTGCTGGGCGAAAGCGAGCGGTCATGCCGGTACCGACGCGCGTGGACGAATCGCCTGTAGGCATGCTTCCAGATCACCTTCGACGATTTGCACGGCCATTGCTAGCATCAGGTTGCAGGGCAGACCAAAATCCTCAACCAGCATGCCGTCACGGTCGGTGAGTTTGTCCCCGTAACGAACCGTGGGCTCGCAGCGTTGCTCCAGGCGTTCCACCCGTTGAACTACGGTTTCCATGTTTGACATATAGCCGCAAACCTTCTTGCCCAAGGCCAGGGCGTAGCCCAATTCGAAACAGGTACCGGAGTCAGGCTCTACCCCACGGAATGGCGTGAGGTTGGCCACCACCACCTGTGCTTTGCGTATCAAGTCGATATTGGCCTGAAATATCCTCCCTGCCTCGATTTCGCCGTGATCGATTGGCAGCAAGGGCTCGTAGCCGTAGCGGCGACAGATTTCGCGGGCAGATTCGGCCCACGCATTTACATCCGAACGAAAAATATCGGGGCCAGCAAGGTAAATCTTCATACGGGCACAATGAGATCAGGAAATTCGTTACAGGAGGAATTGACAGCGCGACTGACCGGGAACGCCATCATGCCACTCGGCTCGGCAGGACGGATAAAGGTTCGCAGCAATTCTGGATTGGCATTCGCGGGGTCAAGCCAAGTTGCTACATCATCGGGTGACAGAATGACAAGGATGCCAAATCGAAACGCTGCATGAGCGTTGCGCGGGGCGTTGCCAAGACGAATCGGCCGCACATATCAGTGGACCTTAGGCGCCAACTCGCATAGTCGCTTCCAGACCGCTTCAATGATCACCATCGAAACATCGTCGGGATGGATGTCAGGAGTGTGTTCTCGAACAGATTGCATCAACGCTTGGTTGCCTTGCCACAATCCGAGATTGTTTCGGATCCACATGCCAAGCCCAAAGTGCAACCCAATAAGATCTGATTCAGCCATACCAGCAATCTGGTCCTTGTCCGCATCGGACAGCGTGGCCAGTACGACACCTGCCGCTTCATCGACCGTGCCAGGCCATTCTTTCTGCTTCATTGTGTTCTCCTCATAGCGGTTCGGTGCATTAGCGATCGACCGCTATGAGATAGTTTGAAATGCGGCAAGCTCACCCGGTGAGCCGGTAATACTTTGATGATCATTTTCCTTTGTGCCTCCAGTCCCAAGGTGGGATCGGTTGCCGATCTGACCAGAGCCCAAACCGATGGAGTTGGGCCTCCTGCTCGGCCAATTCGTAGCGGTGGGCGTCCTCGCGCGACTGATCCTTGGCGTATTTGGAATACCACCAAGCCAAGCCCGCCGTGATTTGTGCATGGCACGCGTCGAACGTCTTCGGACACGTGGCCTCGCGGCAAGACGGGTCCGCCACCATGACCTTTCCGATGATTCTTTTGTATCGATCCTGTTTGTGCCATTCGACACTGACATCTCGCCCGAAAACGTGGCGTGACAAGTGCTCCTTGGATCGCTGACCGAAGGGCTGGGCTTTTTCCGGCGCGTCAATTCCGGAGAGCCGAATCTTGTACTGCTGATTGGATGCATCGAGCACCGTGATCGTGTCGCCATCCGACACGCCTACCACGCGACCGTGAAGCATTTCCGCCATTGCGCTGGCGGAAAACAGAGCCACGATTCCGAAGGCCAGCAGAGCGAACCGCCTGTTCGACTCATTTTCGATCATGGAATTTGTCTTTGTATGGTGTTGCATGAGTTTGACCGCCTCAGCATCGAGCGTCCTTCGCCGTCGGCTAGTCGCTGCCCGCTGGGCTACTGGACCAGTCGTCGGCGACTTTGTCCCAGTTGATTGGCCGTGCGCATTCCCCCGTCCACACAGACCAGAAGTCGGGATCATCGGACCACGGACGTTGCGCTTCGGGCAGTTCCCGCATTTCGACGAGCACGGGGACAGGCGTCGCCCAGCCGAGCAGTATCGCCTGCCGTGACGGCAGACTCGGGAGATCCCCGAGGAGGCCGCCGACGTTGTCGGGCACGAGGCGGCGCACGAGATCCTGGTCGCTGTCGTTGACGATCCGATGCAGCAGGAAGGTGTTGCACTGTGCCAGGATGGTCGGCGAGAGTTCATAAGGGCGCTGGGAGGACAGCACGAGACCGAGGCCGAACTTGCGGCCCTCCCTGGCGATCCGTTCGAACGCCTCCCGGCAGAGGCGCGCGGGGGAAGCCATTCCCTCCTCGTCGTTCCTTCCGCGCCTGACGAAATTGTGGGCCTCCTCCATCACGAGGACGGTTGGCAGCGGCTCGCCGCTCTCGCTCAGTTTCCGGTAGCGCTGTCCGGCCTCGAAGACCAGGCGGGCGAAGACGGCCACCAAGATTTGCGTCGCCTCGGAGGGGACTAGAGAAAGGTCGATCACCGCAATTTGCCCATTCGACGCACCGTCGTCGCCGACATGTGCGCGCAGCCAGTCAGCAAGGGTTACGGCGTTTCCCGGCGCAATAACCGAACCGAGGGTCCTGTTGGCGGTGAGCGACCGGATCCGCAGCGTCAGGTAGGAGACGAACGAACTGAGGTTGGCGTTGGAGGTCCCGTCGGCGGCGAGATCATCAATGTAGTCCGCGAAGCGGCCGATGTCGAAGGGGACTGGGTCGTCCTCGCCCGATCCCGTCACCTCAGCGACGGCGGGGAACGAGACCTCGGCAGAGGCGAACAGCGCCCGGAACGGCTCGAAGTCGAGAATGTTGAAATCGTTGGCGTAGAAATCACCGGCTTTTTTCGGATTCGGGCTGGTGCGGGCCGAGAAAAGAGCGTCGGCGGCGTCGGCCAAAGCCATCAGAGCTGCCTGGCGTTCCGCTTCGGCTATCCGGACGGTTAGCGCCCGCATCACCTCGCCGAGGTTTTTGACGCAGAAGGCGGCATTCCTGTTGCCGGGCCATCCGGTGTAGGAGGCGCCGCCGGCGTCCGAGAGAAAGACGGCGAACTTCGATTTGTAGAGGTGGATCTGTCTGGCGACGGTCGCGTCCGCAGGCTCCCTGGCGGAGCGGCCGGCCCTGAGGTTGCGCAGAGCCTGCATCAGCAGAGGGCGCTGTGTGCCTGGCTGGGCCTGGGCAACGGCGGCCCATTCATGGCTGTTCCACATCCAAGCAGGAAGAACGAAGGGATTCTCGGCGTCGCCAGGGCGGAAGACGCGCGCTTCGCCGGTGTCCTGGAATGCCTTCGCGTATTCGCCGTTGGGATCCAGCACGATGAACCGGGCGTTGGGCGGCCCCTCCCTGCCACAGTCCGAACGGGCTTTGCGGGCAGCGTCGAGCGACCAGCGGATGAGGCCCGCGACGGAGCAGGACTTGCCGCTGCCGGTGTTCCCGAGGATGGCTAGGTGGCGCCCGAACAGTTTGTCGGGATCGACCTGAATTCTAGCGTCCGCCGCCATGGGGGACGAGCCGATCCAGACCCGCCTGCCGGGGTCGTTCGCGCCAACGACGGCTGCGATCTGCTCGGGCGTCGGGATGAGCACCTGGTCGCCTACCGAAGGGAAGGCGGCCACGCCGCGCGAGAGTTCGTGGACGGTTTTCCCGGTGTTCCTGTCCCGGCGCGTCGTCAAGGTGCCAAGCGGGGAGACAGACATCTTCCGCAGGGGGAACGGCAGGTCGATGAGCCCGAAATCCTTGAGGCCGGAGCGCTTGGGGTACGGCGAGCGCTCAATGCCCATCCAAGAGATGAAACCGACTGTGGCGCCGGCCTCGTTGGGGATGAGGACGTATCCGTTCAGTCTCGGAAAGGCGGCCGGGGTGCCGGTGTTTAGCGCGGTGGAGTGCGGCGCGTCGAGGTCGAGCAGGACGCGTATCTCGGCCGGGGACACGGACTCGACAGTTCCGACGATGAGGCCGGCGAGGACTTCGACGGGCGTGGCCATTTCAGATCAGATCCGAAGCGTCGGCGGCCACGGCAATGGGTGGCTTGCCGCCGTCCTCGTCCTTGGGGCGATCGGGCCTGTTCTTGAGGAGTTCGGCGACGCGTCCGGTGATGTGGTCAATGGCCGGCTTGGGCAGGTAGTTCTCCACGAGGGTCGCCAGTTCCGCGAAATGGGGGCCGACCAGCAGCGATATCTGCGCCTTCCGGCCGGCCTTGCCGAGGAACGTCGCCAGCCGTGGTTCGGCTTCGTAGGCGAGGACGACGAGATGCGTCGAAGGGATGGTCAGCATGTCCAGCAGCACGCGGTTGACGTGGTCGTCTCCGAACCCATACCCGTAGAGGACGACTGACGAATTGGGGCGGCACAGGGCGGCGGCCATGTCGCGGAAGAGTTCGGCGTAGGGGTAGGCCGTCGTCTCGACGTCCTTGGCCGCGTTTGGGTAAATCATGACGGTATCGAGAGGGTCGGACGGCACGAGAGGGTGTTTGGGCCCCGCCCCGAAAGGGATGCCGCGCCGGACGATCGAGCGCGTGCGCGGGTCGAGAAGCCAGTCTAGCGAGCCATGTAGTTTCGTGAGGCGGATGACGCCTTCCATGAACCGCGGCTCGCCGCGTATGCCGGGTGGGTTGTAGTGTAGATCTACCTCGACGCGCGAGGAGCGGAACACCGGCTCTAGGGCTCCGACGAAACGGTCAATGACGCGTAGGCCGGCCAGGTCACATCCGTGTTCGACGAGCCGGTCGTAGTTGGTCGTGAAGACGTGGAGCCGTTCGCGGGAGGCCGAGCGGCTGGCGAAACTGAGCAGGAAGGACTGGAGCGCGGAGACGGCCGGAGCCCATGCGTTCGGTTCTGCTTCGGCGATGCCGGCCTCTGTGGCCAGAAGCGATTCAAGAAACGCAGTCATGCGTGCACTGAGGGCAGTCTTCAGTTTCTTGTGATCCTCGGCGCGGCCTTCGATCACGAGCCCTTCGAGCAGGGAGAGCGCTGCGCGGAACTGGTCCTCGGCGTTCGCTTTGCCCCGGCCCATTTGTATCGCACAGGCGGTGGCGTAGGCGTCCATGTTTGTGTCGAAATGCGTGCCGAGGGAAGTGGCGTCCATTCCCGTAGCAGGCGCCTTCGCAAGGTGCGCGACGGCGGCCGTGAATCCGCTGCCGAGGAGCAGGTTGAAATGCTCGGACTGGAAGATGGCCGATAGCCAAGGCTCGATGCGTTTTCGGGCGCTCGCGCAAAACTTGTCGAGCGCGACTGGATCGGCGGGCACATCGTCGAACCATTCCTCGTTTCCGCCGACACGGTACCCGTTCCTTTTGGCTTGCATCACAGTTTCCTCCCTCCGCGGTGGGGCCGCGACCACGGCGCTATTTTCGTGCATTTCGCATGTTTGCGCGAATAAACGGGAACGCCAGAATTTCTTTGGGATTAGATTGGCGCACGTGGCGAGCATGATGGGACTTGGTACATCGCCTTGCGGGCGTTGGCACTGAATGATTGCTGGCAGTCAGAATGCAGGTAGTCAGAATTGCCATTTCATGACGATAGTGGATAGTGGGACGATGACCACCGGAAAACGCCTACTCCTTGATCGTTAAGAACCGTTCAGTAAACTGAGAACCCCAATGATCGTCTTCGACTGGGATGTCTGGTACGTGTACTCCAGCCTTCCTCAATTCCCCAAAAGTTGATCTAGAGGAACCACGACGGCGAGCTCCCGGCCAGGCGGCCTGTGGGCGCTTTCCTCAATTACGGTCATTCATGCACATAAGGAGTCCGCGACACGATACATCCGAACATTGCCGCACATCCATTGGACATAGACATATCCAGCCCGTATGCTGTCGTGCAATTTCCTCCGATGTTGGGTTGCGGCTATAGGGAGATTCGGTGGACGTCCAATTGGCAATAAAGTTAGAAGACTTGGTGAACGCCGCAGGTCATTGGCTCGAGTTGTTTGACTCCTCATTTGCACAAGACAACGTTCCGCTTCACGCCAGACCCGTTAAATCTGCAATGTGGTTAGTCAGGGACGGTGTTCAGGAAATGCCATTTGGTGACTCGGGAATGGATTTTCTCGATAAGGAATGGTTTGCGGCGTTGGTAATTGCTATTCGAGAATGGTATCGAGACCGATACGGCGCCGCGGCCTTCGAGCCTGTTCGTGACGTCCTCAGCGGCTTAGTGCTTCTGTATGGGACCCCCGTCAAAATTGAGGCTAGAGTTACGGTCGCAGAAGTCGAAGTCGAAGGTGAAACTTCATGGCTTATCTTCCCAGACGCGATTCATAAATCGGAGAGTTTGCAATCGTTCTTTCCAACACGTCCAAATCTCAATACGCTTCCGACAGAAGACCGCGGCGAACTTGAGGTGCGCGTGGCCACCATAGTCAGAAGTGCCAGGAGCATAAACCTTGCTCTTCAAGCAGCGGCCGGCACTGTTGATGAAGTAGCGCAAATGGCAGCGGGCGTTTGGGGACATGTCGAAAAAGCAGTAGTCGACATACTTACCTTAACACCAGCCGTGGCCGCCGTCGGATGCTGGGAGCTACACTTGGCAGTCGAGAAGGCGTTCAAAATATTCTTGATGCAAATGGGGAGTCGCATGATGGGCCACGACCTCAACACGCTATCGAAAGCTTCGACAAAGCACGGCCTCGTGGTCACGGAAACTGTATTAGCAAAATTGCCCGACTGGCACCGAGCCATCAATCTGCGGTATGGCGAGGTCGCCATAGAAATTGCCGAGGCCATAGAGAACTACAACGCAGCACTTCAACTTGTTTACGAGATTACTGACAAACTACAGCGGGCCTACAGATTCAACAACGCCGGCTTTCTGTTAAAGAAGCCGCCATGGGTGGGGCGCGGCACTTAAGCCAAGGGGCTTCCTCTTGCTGCGGTCCATTGACGATTCTGCGTCTGAGTAACGGTTAGTCCTCTAGCCCGGCATTTACACTATGGATATTCGATTCCTATCAAGCAACGTACACAAGATTCGTGAAGTGGAAGCGATCTTAGGTCCGGTCGGGGTACATATCGTTCCGGCTCCAATCAAGATCGAGGAAATCCAAACGGAGGATGTTCAGCGTTTAGTGCGAGATAAGGTCTTGAAGGCATTCGAGCGGATAGGGCGGCCAGTGTTCGTTGAACATACGGGACTTCACTTGCCGGGGCTAAATGGGCTGCCAGGTGGCCTGACTCAAATATTTTGGGATCGACTGCAAGCTGATTCTTTCGTCTCACTAGTAAGAAACCTTGGTAGCCGCCTAGTAACGGCGAAGACCGTCATTGGCTACTGTGACTCGCGGACTATTCATTATTTCGAGGGGGAGGTTTCTGGCACCGTGCCAGATGCCCCCGCCGGCCCACGAGATTTCCAGTGGGATTGTGTTTTTGTGCCTGATGGGTTCTCGCAGACATTCGCAGAACTCGGCGACAAGAAGAACGACATATCCATGCGCCGCAAAGCGCTTGACCAATTTGCGGCGTTTCTTCGCGGGGGAAAGTGATGGATCAGCTAATTCAAGCCTATCGCGCCAAACGCCTAATTCTCTTCGTCGGCGCTGGCGTTTCCATGGGGCTTGGCCTTCCGTCTTGGCGCCAATTGGTTGACCACATGGCTAGAGAACTCGGATTCGATCCCGACATATATCGAACGTTCGGAAGCGATTTGACTCTCGCTGAGTTCTACCGCATCAGTAAGGGACAAATCGGCCCGCTTAGAAGCTGGATGGATCGGGAATGGCATGCGCCATCAACCGACATATCGAAGTCGCGTATCCATGAGCTGATAGCGACTTCTGACTTCGATCTTGTCTACACCACGAACTATGACCGCTGGATCGAACGTGCCTTTGATCACCACAAGAAGCCATATTCAAAGATTGCTAATGTTGGCGATCTCTCGTCGATAGCAAAAGACAAGACTCAGATAGTGAAATTTCATGGCGACTTCGATGACGACACATCTATTGTCCTAGATGAGACAAGTTACTTTGAGCGACTTGAATTCGAATCTCCGTTGGATATCAAGCTACGTTCTGATGTTCTTGGTCGATCCGTATTGTTCATTGGCTATAGCCTTAACGACATCAATATCCGGTATCTCTTCTATCGGCTGGCGAACCTGTGGAAGAAGTCCTCCAGGGGTGCCCCACAACCAATGTCGTTCGTTTTTTCCCCAAAGCCCAATCCAGTCCAGGAAGCCGCACTTGCCCAGTGGAACATCCAGATGATATCTGCGGCAGGGGATGACCCAGGTAAAGCTCTAGTCGAACTCTTGGAGGAACTGAGATGACGAGGGTTACCTCATCAATCGAGAGGGCGCAACCCGGCAAGCCGGGCAACGTCTTCCATGTCAAACATTAGGGTTCTTTTATGGCATATCCGATAGAGCGCAAATTGGTTATCAGCATCGCGTCAAGTGCGCTATTTGATCTGTCCGAGTCCCACAATGTCTATCTAACCAAAGGTGTCGATGAGTACCGATTGCATCAAGAAAAGAACATCGATACGCCACTTCCAAGAGGAGTTGCTTTCCCATTTATTCGTCGTTTTCTAAGCATTAACAAAGCATTCCCTAAGCAGTCCCCGGTCGAGGTAGTGCTTCTCTCTAGGAACTCGCCAGAAACGGGATTAAGGGTTTTTCGTTCAATTCGACACTACGGTCTTGACATCACTCGCGCAGGTTTTATGACGGGAAGTTCCCCGCATGAATACATACCTGCCTTTAACGCATCGTTATTCCTAAGTGCGAACGAAAATGACGTTCAAAAAGCCATTGACGCCAACTATCCAGCCGGAGTGGTGCTTCCTTCAAAAGTCTATGATGATGAACTTGACGGAGAATTGAGGGTAGCGTTCGACTTTGATGGGGTCATTGCTGAGCTTCCCTCTGTTTTTCGTCTTCCAACCCATCGGCATTATGCCGCCAATTTCTGCTCATGCTGAGTACTGAACCAGTCTTCCAAGAATTGTTCTGGCGAGGCGTAGCCGAGCGTGGAATGACGACGTCTCCGGTTGTAGAACGGCTCGATGTAGTCGAACAGGTCGCCCTCCGCTTCGGCCCGCGTACGGTAGCGGGTGCCATGCACCCGCTCATTCTTCAGGCTGTTGAAGAAGCTCTCCGTCGGCGCGTTGTCCCAGCAATTGCCCTTGCGACTCATCGAACAGACCATGCCGTACTTTTTCAGCCGCGCCTGAAAGGCGTGGCTCGCATATTGGCTGCCTCGGTCGGAATGATGAATCACGCCGGCCGCCGGCCTGCGGCGGAACCACGCCATGGTCAGCGCGTCGATGACGATGTCCGCCGTCATCCGTGGCTTGATCGACCAGCCGACGACTTCCCTGTTGAACAGATCGAGGACGACGGCCAGATACAGCCAGCCCTCGTCGGTCCAGATGTAGGTCATGTCGGCGCTCCACGCCTGATTCGGTTTCGTCGGCGTGAAGTCCCTGGCCAGCAGGTTCGGCGCCACCGGCAGCGCATGCTTCGAGTCGGTCGTGGCCTTGAAGCGCCGCTTGTGGCGTGCCCGGATGTCGTTCTCTCGCATCAGCCGTTCGACGCGTTCCTTGCTTGCCGGGAATCCTCTGCCGCGCAGCTCGCGCACCATTCGGGGCGAACCGTAGGCGCCTTTCAGCTCGGCGTGGATGGCTTGAATCAGCGCCAGCATCTGCGCATCTGTCAGTCGCTTGCGATTCGGACTGCCTCCGCGTTTCCATGCTTGATACCCGCTGATGCTGACTTCCAGCACAGCACAGGATTCCGCCAATCCATACGTCCGTCTATGCGCGTCAATCCAGGCATACTTCACAGCACATCCCTCGCGAAGTATGCCGTCGCTTTTTTTAGGATTTCGTTCTCCCGTTTGAGCCGGATGTTCTCCGCCCGCACCCGGGAGAGTTCCATCTGCTCTGGCGTAACGACCTTGCTGCCTGGCCCGTTCAACTTGCCGGCCGCCGCCGCCTTCACCCAGTTGCGCAGCGTTTGCTCGATCAGACCCAGTTCCCGCGCCACGGCGCCAATGCTCTGGCCCGCCTTCACTCGTTTCACCGACAGTTCTCTGAACTCCGGTGTGTACTCCTGCTTCGGTATCCTCTTCAACTTCGTTTCTCCTTCCAGTTTCACGGGGCGTTATACCCCATCTCTTGGAAGACGAAATTCCGGGGGAAGCTCATTGCCGACGACGAGGCAGAATCTGTTTATAAGCGAAATAACGATCTCGATGAGTTCCAAGCTCACGAATCAGAAAATCAATCGATCCCACACCAACCAGGCCCGCTCGCTGATCTATTTAAGAAGCTTTCATTTATGCAAAAGCTAGAGGAAAAGCGTCGAAGAGAAGATACTGAATACAAGAAGATTCTAAGGATCGCGATTGTCACTGCTAGAAATGCACCCGCTCATGAACGAGTTGTGACTACGCTGAAGGAATGGGGTGTATCTGCAGACGAGTCATTTTTTCTAGGCGGAATGCAAAAGTCGAGAATACTGACGGTTCTTAAGCCTCACATGTTCTTTGATGACCAGCGGAGCCACTTGGAATCGCCTGCTGGCGATATTCCAATGGTCCATGTTCCATTCGGAATCGCAAACAGAAATCAAACAACTCGTTCACACGAACCTGCGCAAGAACCCGTGCAGGCCGGTTAATTCAAACGCTCCTCAACGTCCGCTGTACCAATCGCGAACTTCTGGGGGCACCAATGCTGTCATTGATTCGATGTGTCTTGACGTCAGCGTCGAGGGCCACGGATCGATGGCCTTATTGGAAAAGCCTAATATCAGGCCAAGTCCCCCCCTCATAAGTCACACGCTTGTGGCCGTCGAAAATCGCCCGTAAAGGTCGCATTTCGGACGCGCAGCCACCGCCTGGATTTCTACCATGGCGGCCATGTTACGTGCCCTGTTCTTCCTCCTGTGTGTGCCATTGGCATCAACATGCCAGGCCGCCTGTTTCGATCAGGCTGCGGCGCGGTATGGCGTTTCGCCGTCCCTGCTCAAGGCTATCTCGCTCGTCGAGTCCGGGTCGAATCCGGCCGCGCGCAATCGCAATGCCGATGGTTCGGAAGACGTCGGGCACATGCAGGTCAACAGTCGCTGGCTGGGCGCGTTGTCCACCTACGGAATCGGTAGAGATCAGCTACTCGATCCCTGTATCAATACCTACGTCGGCGCCTGGATTCTCGCGCAGAACATCAGTCGCCTCGGCTACAACTGGGAGGCAGTAGGCGCCTATAACGCGCGTTCGCAGGCAAAGCGCGCGGCCTATGCCCGTCGGGTCGCCGCCAAGGTCAAACCATGGCGATCCTGAGACTCGTCGCCATTCTGCTGCTTGCGAGCTCGATCCTGCCGGGTTGCGGAAGCTTGCCGGAGGCACCACAGACCGCTGCGCCACATGAGGCCATCGCCTGGATCGAGCGCCAGTTCAAGACATGTAGCGGCAAAGATTGTCCGACGCCAACGCGCAAAACGCTGGCACTGGTCGAACTCCCTGTCGCCAAGAAAGCGTCAGCGCCTCCCATCGCCGAGCCTCCCCCGAAAGTCGCGCCTGTCGCCCACCACGAGGAGCCGGTAACGGCAACGGTTCTATTCGAGTTTGGCAAGAGCGCGCCCTCCGCCGACGGGCAGCAGGCACTCCAGCGCCTCATTGCCATCGCCGCGGACTTCAAACGCATCGAGATTGAAGGCCGAACCGACGACATCGGCAGCAAAGCCTACAACGACCGCCTTGCCCGGCGGCGGGCCGAGTTCGTCCGTTCATGGTTCCTCAAGCAAGGGATCGATGCAGAGATTGTGGTTCGTGCCGAGGGCTTGTGTTGTTACCTCGATACGGCACTCACCGAAACGGCACGCCGAAACAACCGGCGCGTCGAGGTGCGGCTTGTCAATCGGCAAGACGTTGTCAGCAACAGCAAGGGAGCGCAGTGAAGTGAAGTTACCTCATACCCGCGGCTTCATCCGTGACGTGGCCATCGCTGGCGGATTCATCGCCATCGGCATCCTCGCCCCGGGGTCGCCCATCGAAAACGGATTCGAAGCCCATCTGGGCGGCATCTCAATCGGCCTCGGCCTGGGATGGCTCATCAAGTGTTTTGTCGATCTCAAGGGGAGCAATGATGCAAAACCGTCGTGAATGGATGAAGGGCGTGCTGGCGCTCGCCCTGCTGACCGCCGCCACCGGCGCGCTGGCGGGAACCACCGGAACCGAATTCCAGAGTCTCTACACCTGGCTGACGGGCTTGGTGCAGGGCTACTTCGGCAAAGCCGCCGCGGTGGCTGCGATTGGTCTCGGTGCGCTGTTTTCTCTGGCGCGGCTCAATCCCATGGCCATTCTGTCTGGCATCGGCTTCGCCGTGTTTCTGCAGTACGCCCCAACCATCGCGTCCGGCATCCTGACCGCGACGATCTGATCTGGGCGAGCGCTGCGTGGACGAGACCGGCTACATCCCGAAATCCCTGGAAGCGCAGGAGCGCTTCCTGTGGTGGGAATTCGATCAGGCCATCCTGTTCCTGCTGGTCATGGGGATGGGGGTGGTGTCCGGCGCCATGCTGGCGGGCATGGTTTTCGGGGGAGTGGTGGCCTGGCAATACGGCCGGCTCAAGACCGGGAAACATCCCAAGTTCGCATTGCACGCGCTCTATTGGTGGCTGCCGAGCTGGATCGTGATTCGCGCTCGCGCGACTCCGCCCTCGCATCATCGTTTCTTCCTGGGCTGAGCGATGAAGTTCAGCAAATTCACCGCCGAGCGGGACAACCAGCGCGCAGAAATCCTGTTCATGCGAATTGCAGTGGGCGGTCTCGTGCTGGCCTTGCTCGCCAACGCCGGCGCATCGCTCAGTGTGGCGGGTTCGGAGAGAACCATTCTGGTACCTCCCGAGGTGCACAAGACCTTCTGGGTCAGCGACCAGAAGGTCTCCACAGAGTACCTCCAGGAGATGGCCTATTGGTATGCCGGGCTCGCGCTCAACGTGACGCCTCATGTCGCGGAATACCAGAAGAACCTCTTCCTGAAATATGCCGCCCCCAGCGAATACGGCCGCCTCCAGGCCGAGTTCGGTGCGCGGACGGACTTCATCCGCAAGAACAACGCCTCGACCCAGTTCTCGCCGCAATCGGTGATGGCTGACGAGGCGGCCATGAAAGTGGCACTTACCGGCGTTCTCCTGACCTGGGTCGGGGACAAGAAAGCCTCCGAGAAGCAGGCGATCTACGTCGTCGGCTTTCGTTATCTCAATGGGAGACTCCATGTATCCGAGTTCAAGGAAACCAGCGACCAGGATCCGTTTGGCGCCGGCAATGGCACTGGCGCTGCTCCTCGGTAGCGTCTCAGCGCCGACGTTCTCCGGGCAATATCTTGAGGGCAGTCCGGATGACGGGTTGATCGCCACCGTGTCGCGTAGCGAGCCCAACTTGATCCGGGTCGAGGGCCGCAAGATTCGCCGCATCCAGGGTGTCGAGGGCGAGTTCCTCGTCACCCCGGACAAAGAGAGCGGCGCCGCCTATCTCAAGCCGAATACGGACAAGCCGATCTTCAGCGTCTTTGTCGCCGACGATGCCGGCCGCCACTGGAAGTTGATGCTCAAGGTTGCCGATGTGCCGGCCGAGACGCTGGTCATCCGTGACCGCAGTCGCTTGCGTGCCGAGGGTAAGGCATTCCTTGCCGACGATTCGCGCAATGCCGCGATCCGCCGCGTGTTGCTGGCCTTGGCGCGGGATGCCGAACCCGAAGACATGACCGCCAGAGACACGCTGGAGATCGTCCCCCTCTGGAACGAGGCCCGCTTTGTTCTTGTAAGGACACTGGAGGGCGCCTTGCGCGGAGAAAAATTTCAACTGACCAATGTCTCTTCGTCGCGGATGGTGATCGACGAGCGCGAACTGTACCGTCGCGGTGTCCTGGCTGTCATGGTGGACTCGCTGGAACTGGAGCCGGGCGAGGCGACCAACGTCATGGTGGTGCTGGAGGGGCGCGATGGCTGACGCGCCCAAGAACCGGATCGCCACCGCGGTTTCCAACCTGTCGCCCAAACGTCGCCAGTATCTGATCCTGGGGCTCGGTGCGTCGGTTTTCCTGCTGCTGGTATTTGGTGGTGTGGCGATCTGGGACAAGCCGGTGCAACTTCCTCAGGGAACGCCACAGGCTCGTCCGCAACCGATGCCCATCAGCGCGCCCGGTGCCCAAGCCGATCCGCGCGACATCTGGATGAGCAAGTCCTCGGAACAGATGCGGCAGATGGAAGACATGATTCAGGGATTGCGCCAGCAGGTCGACACCATCGAGAAGAAACCGCCGGCCGTGAACCCCGTTCAGTTCCCGGCAATGCCCATGCCGCCAGCACCAGCGCCCATGCCTCCCGAGGCGCGCACGATGGCCTTGCCGCCTCCATCGGCCGTGAATCCGGAAGCGGAAAGTAAAGCCAGCGAGCCGCCGCCCGCGCCCAAGCCACCGGGCATGGCCTCCTTCGAGGTGAGCGAAGGCAAGGTGATCGTCCCTGAAGTGCTTCGCAAAGCAGCCGAGAAAAAGGACGGCCGTAGCTATGTGCCCTCGGGTTCCTTTTTCCGGGCGGCGCTCTTGGGCGGACTGGATGCGCCCACCGGCGGCCAGGCGCAGAGCAATCCCCACCCTGTCCTGATGCGGGCGCAGGACAACGCCTTTCTGCCCAATCGCTACCGCTTCAAGGTCAAGGAGTGTTTCGCGCTGGGGGCAAGCTACGGTGACATCAGCGCCGAGCGGGCCTATATCCGGCTGGAATCGTTTTCGTGCGTGCGCCATGACGGCAAGGCCATCGACGTTCCGGTGAAAGGTTACGTCGTTGGCGAAGACGGCAAAGCCGGTATGCGCGGCCGGCTCGTCAGCAAGCAGGGACAGGTGCTGGCCAACGCCTTGCTGGCCGGGATTGGTGCCGGCATCGGCCAGGCTTTCCAGCAGAGCGCCACCACCGTGTCTACCAACCCGCTGGGGTCGATCGGCACGGTGGATCCCGGCAAGCAATTCCAGGCGGGGATCGGGACAGGAGTCGGCAAGGCACTCGACCGTCTCTCCCAGTACTACATCACCCTCGCCGAAAAGATGTTCCCAATCATCGAAGTCGATGCCGGCCGGACGGTCGACGTGGTGTTCACCAAAGGATTTTCTCTCGACACCGACAGCGTGGGCGGAGAGTCCGACACCTACACCGACGTCTGGCGTCGCGGCCGCGAAGCCCAGAACAAATCCATCGAACCCTACAAGGAGTGACCCATGCAGTTCAATCAACCACCGTTCAAACGGCTGCCCATGCTCTGCGCATTGATGCTGTCGATGGCGGCGCAGGCCGATGACGGCGTTGGCAGCCTGGAAAAACGTCTCAAGGACATGTATCCGGCAACCCGGATCGAGCACGTCCAGCCCTCGGAGATTCCGTCCCTCTTTGAGGTGACGATGGGCAAGAACTCGGCCTATACGGATTCGACCGGGCGCTATTTCGTCTTCGGCCATCTCTACGACATGAAGACGCAGCGCGACCTGACGGCCGAGCGCATGGAAAAGCAGCAACGCATCGATTTCGCCCAGTTGCCGCTGACCGATGCCATCAAGACGGTGCACGGCAAGGGCGAGCGGGTGCTGGCGGTGTTTTCCGATCCGGACTGCCCTTACTGCAAGCGACTCGACGCCGAGCTCGACAAGCTGGACAACGTCACGCTCTACACCTTTCCTTATCCCCTGGAAGGTTTGCACCCCGACGCCGTGGGCAAGGCCGTCGCCGTTTGGTGCGCGCCGGATCGCGCCCGCGCCTGGGCCGATCTCATGAGGATCGGCAAGACGCCCGCGAAGCGAAAATGCGACAACCCGATCGAACGGAACATCCAGTTGGCGCAGCGGCTGGGCATCCAGGGAACGCCAACCCTGCTGTCAGCCGACGGGCGCATGCTGCCCGGCGCTGCCCCCAGCGAGCGCATTGATCAATGGCTGGCAGAGAGTCGGCCATGAGGATCGCGTATTGGCTTGTGAGCCCGTTGCTGCTGTCTCTGGCCGGATGCGCGGGCACGATGACGGGACTGGACGGGCCGGGGAAGTTTGCCTGCAAGGCGCCGGACGGTATTTCCTGCGCATCGCTCTCCGGCGTCTACGCAAATGCCGTGCAGAACAATCTGCCCGGCCAGCAGCCAACGGTGGAAGCAGTCAAGAGAGAGCCGGCGGCGTCGAGGATTACGCAGCAGATACCAAGTTCCGGCGAGCCAATTCGTAGCGCCCAAAAGGTGCGACGCGTCTGGCTGGCGCCGTGGGAAGACGACGAGGAGGTGCTGCACGACCAGTCGTATTTCTATCTTGTCGTCGATCCGGGGCGCTGGCAGGTCGAGCATTCGCAGCGCAAGACGAGCGAAGCCTACCGGCCCGTCGTGCCGCCGAAAGTCTTTGCACCTGCGGTGCCTAACGCCAGCGAGCGGTCGACGCTACGGATGGAGCGAAGCAATCCGCCTTCACCGGCCAATGCGATGTTTCCGCAGCAGGGTCGTGAGAATCCGGCCACCAGCGGGGAGGGCGGCTGATGAGTTGGTCCGACGCGCTTCGCGTGGCCTTCCTGCCGGAACGGACGGCGCCAGCCGACCATTTGCCCCGGCAATTGTTGCGGGAGATTTCGCAGATGCCGCGCCTCACCGGGATTCTTCCCTACCTGGCGTGGCAGGAGGATGTCCGGCTGTTCGCCCTGGATCAGGGCGGCTTCGGTGAGCGGGAAGAACATGCCATCGGCTTTTGTATCGAGACCTTGCCTCAGACCGGCGCCAGCGACGAAATGGAAAAGGTGCTCGCCAGCCTCTTTGTCTCTTGTCCGCCTGGGACGGGCATCCAGATTTCCCTTTACGGCAGCCCCCATATCCTTCCACTGCTGCGGGCACAGTCCAACCTCCTACCGTCTTCCGTGGCGGTGGATGAACCGGATTGCGCTGAACGACGTCACCGGAATATCTTCCGACTCCTTGCCCGTCGCCGCATCGACTACTACCTGAAGGGCACGGGCCAGTCGATCTTCGGCCACCAGACCTATCTGCTGCGGGATTTCCGTGCGGTGATCTCGATCACATTGCCGCTCGATCCCGAATCTCCGGCAGATGTCGATGAGGCGCTGCGTATTCGGGAAAGCGTTCACGCCACGCTCAAGTCGGCCCATCTGCCAGGACACGACTGGGGGCCGGGTGATCTGCTGAACTTCACTGCGGATTTCTTCGACCACTCCCGCCTGTTCGCGGGCGGCGCGGTGCGTCCCATCGAATGGAACGAGGAACGGCCGCTGCGCGACCAACTCTCCCATCTGGAAATCGCTTCCCGTGTGGGCGACGGGGACGTTCGTTTTCGCAAGGCCGGCGGCGACGAGTCGGTTTTGCAACTGTTCTCGGTGCGACAGTATCCGCGGTACTTCCGGCTTTCCGGCATGAACTACATGATCGGCGATCCCTACCAGCTCGCCTTGTCCATGCCGTGCCCCTTCCTGATCACGATGGGCGCCGTCTCGCTCGACTACGAGTCGGCACGAACCAAGGCCCAGATGAAGGCTGCGCGGGCAACGCAGAGCGCCGGATCCTACATGGCGCACTTTCAGCCCGACCTTCAGGAGCGCAAGCGCGATTGGGACATGGTGCTCAAGACCTTCGATAGCGGTAGGACGGTGGTCGGGATGTATCACCAAATCGCGCTTGCCTCGAAAGTGGAGGATGCCTCGCGTAGCGAACACGCCGTGCGCGCCGTGTGGCGCGCGCGCGGCTTCGATCTCACCAAGGACTTCTACCTACAGCATCAAGCCCTGTCGGCGGCGCTACCCATGACCCTGACGCCGGGACTTCAGGCCGATCTTCGTCAGTTCGGGAGAATCAACACCAAGACGGCGGACAACGCGGTCATGACCTCGCCGTTGATCGCCGAGTGGAAGGGGACGCAAACCCCGGTGATGACGCTGTTCGGCCGACGCGGGCAGATCATCGGTTTCGATCTCTTCGACAACACGGGTGGCAATTTCAATTTCGCCGTGGCCGCGCTGTCGGGGTCGGGCAAGTCCGTGTTCGTCAATGAGATGACGTATCGCTACCTTGGCGCCGGCGCCAAGGTGTGGATCATCGACGTTGGCCGCTCCTACAAGAACCTTTGCGAGTTGCTGGATGGCGAGTTCATCGAGTTCTCGGACGAGCGGCAGAACACCATCTGCCTCAATCCCTTCTCCATGATTATCGACATCAGTGCCGACATGGAAATGATCCTGCCGCTGATCGCCCAGATGGCGAGTCCGCGGGAACCGCTCGACAACTACAGCTACACGGCACTGGGATCGGCCATCAAGCGCGTCTGGGACGCCAAGGGACGCGCAGCCACCATCACCGACATCTACGAACTGCTCCAGACCGGTCGCCTGTCGCTGGAGGGTGAGTATGAGCGCGACCTCAGCCGTCTGGCTACGGCTCTGGAGCCCTATACCCGCCATGGCGTCTACGCGAGCTACTTCGAGGGCGAGGCCAACATCCAATTCGACAAGGATTTCGTAGTCCTCGAACTCGAGGAACTGAAATCCAAGAAGGATCTTCAGTCGGTGGTGATGCAGCTCATCATGTATCGCATCACCCAGGAGATGTACCGCGATCGCTCCCGGCGCAAGCTCGTCATCATCGACGAAAGCTGGGATCTGATGGGCTCCGGCGCGAGCGGCAGCTTCATCGAGGCCGGCTATCGCCGCGCCCGCAAGTACGGCGGCGCGTTCGGCACGATCACCCAGTCCGTCGACGACTACTACAAGAACGAAGCGACCAAGGCCGCCATCAACAACGCCGACTGGTTGTTCCTGCTGCGCCAGAAGCCCGAAAACATCGAGCGCCTGGGCAAGGAAGGCAAGTTGTCCCTGGATGAATGGCTGAAGCGTCAGCTCGCTTCGGTCAGCACCGAGCACGGCCATTTCTCGGAAATCTACATCCACTCGCCGATGGGGTCGGGCCTGGGACGGCTCCTGCTCGATCCCTTCTCGATGCTGGTCTATTCCACCCGTGCCGAGGACTACGAGGCCATCAAACGGCTGCGAGAAAAGGGTCTATCGGTTTCGGAAGCCATCGAATGGCTTGTCATCGAACGCGAATCACAGTGAGGCGGAAATCGTCATGAGTCTTTTGAAAACACAGTTCCTCACAGCCGTCGTTACGCTGGCGCTGGGGGCATGTATCGCCGCGTCATGGCTGCACTTCCGGCCTCTGGAGATTCCACGATTCGCTCGCATCGATATCGGCGCCATCGTTGCCAAACAGCAGCAATCCCTGGTGCAGCGGGTCAAGCCGGGGATGGATGCAGCCGAACAGGGCAAGCTGTTCGAAGAAGCCAAGGCATTCGGTGTGCGTCTGGATGCCGCCCTTGAACAGGTGGGCAGGGAGTGCCAGTGCGCCCTGATCAATACGGCGGCGCTGCTCAAGGCGACGTCGGCGACAGCCATTCCGGACTTGTCCGCACGGGTGGTGGACATCCTGAAGCAACCGGCCACGAGCGCACCGGCGCAATGATCGATGCGAAGTTCGCTCACGTTTGCTCTCCTGTTCGTACTTTGTCTCTTCGCCAATGCGGCGTCGGCAGACAGCGGCCTGGAGTACGACTCCATCTGGCGCTGCGACGAGAATCGCTTCAACTGGTACTGCGACATCCCACGGGATGCGGAGACGGCTGATCACGCCGTCGAAAGTCCAAAACCCAAGGCGGCTAGCGAAGAAGACGAAGCCGTCGCGGCCCTGAAGAAATTGAGAGAGGACGCGGAGAAGAAGAGGGCGCTCGCCATCGTCAAGCCGACGCCGGAGAACCTCAAGAATTACATCGTGGCGCAGGAAGCCCTGATGGACAGGGCTTCGGTGTTCTCGGACGTCTGGCGCCGCGTCATCTGGGCCAATCCGGAACTCAACTACCAGTTGCGGAACCCGTCCAACAATTCAGCCATCCAGGTGCGCGATACCCAGCGGGCGCACAAGGAAGCGGAGTCGATGGCGGGACTGGCTAAAGAGTGGGGGCTGTTCTTCTTCTTCCGGTCGGATTGCCCCTACTGCCATCGCATGGCGCCGACGCTGAAGTTCCTCTCGGAGCAGTACGGGATCGCGGTGTTCCCCATCTCGCTTGATGGCCGCGGATTGCCGGAGTTTCCCAACCCGTCGCGGGACAACGGCATGGCCGCTTCCCTGAGCGTCAGCGTGGTACCGCTCGTGGTACTGGGAAATATCAAGGATCGCCGGCTGCTGCCCATCGGCTCGGGCGTGCTCTCGGCCCAGGAGATCGTCGAGCGCATTTACATCCTGACTCAAACACGCCCCGGCGAACTCTATTGAGACCGACTATGCACCGTTCATGTTTCCGGCGAACCCTGGTCGCCACGTTGATCTTCTTGACGCTAGTCCGTCCGGCAATAGCCGACGTGTCGCAGTCCATGCAGGACTGGTTCAACGACATCGGCGCCTACGGCAATGTGACCGGCCCCAACGTTTATCGCGGGCAGACGATGAATTTCTATACCGGGGGCAGTCTCTACATGCGCACCCCCGTGCGCAACTATCAGTTGGCGAGCATTTCGCCGCCGTCGTTCAGCGCCGGGTGTGGTGGGATTGATCTTTTCGCGGGATCGTTTTCGTTCATCAACAAGGAACAGTTCGTCGCGCTGCTGCGAAATATCGGCAACAACGCCATTGGCGCGGCTTTCAACATGGCCCTGTGCTCGATGTCGCCCGACCTCTGTGACCTTCTAAAGTACCTACAGGATCAGGCGTCGAAGATGAACAATCTCAACATCAATTCCTGCCAGGCAGCGGAAGGGATCGTCACTGCGGCGGGCAGCATGTTGACGGACAAGACCCAGGAGAAAGAGGGCAAGACCGCCGGCGCGAACCTCAACATGTTCGGGGATGTGTTCGAGTCCTGGGACGAGTGGAAGAAAAGCTCCACCACGGCCAAGAACATCCGCACGGCTGCCAAGAACTCGTCGCAGGGATACCGGGAGCTTTTCAATCCGGGTAATGTCGTGTGGCGGTCTCTGTCCCGTGTCGCCGGTGTCACCGATGAGACCAGGGAACTGTTGATGAGCCTGACCGGCACCATCATCGTGACGCCGCCCGGCGAGAACGCCGCTGAGAAAGCCAGGTGGGCCTATCTGCCCGGCGGCAAGCTGACCTTCCGGCAGTTCGTTGGTGACGGCGGTTCGACGACCGTCAATCTGCCGGGTATCAAGTGTGGCGTCGATACCGCCGAGTGCATGACGCCGACCTTCTCGGAGAGCGCCTTTACCGTGACGCCGTTCTCCCGGCAAGTCAGAACCCGGATCGCCGCCATGCGGGACAAGATCGTCAACCGGGACGCTACCGGGCAGAACAGTCTGGATACGGCGCTGATCGGCAATTCATCCCTTCCGGTCTGGAAGATGCTCGCGGTATCCAGCAGTATCCCTGGCGGTGACCGGATCACCGAAGACTACGCGCAGCTCATTGCCGTGGATGTCGCCTACGCCTACTTCACGAATCTCTCAAAGACTCTTCGCGGTGCTCTGCAGAACGAGACCGGGAAGGGCGGTCCCGATGCCGTCGCCGCTTCGGAAAAGATTCTTGTCCGCCTCAATGAAGTCGAGCAGGAGGCGCGGGACATGCTGCGCGCGGAGTATCAGAAGGGCATGCAGGTGGCCGAGATGAGCCGTTCGCTCCAGCTCCTACACCAGAGTCTCAATGCTGGGATGCCGACCAACATCTTCCAGTCCATGATGGTCTTCAACCGGTAAGGTCAGGCGGAGCCGGAATGTACGAGGTCTATGCCTATTGGAACGTCGCCGAGCTGGAGGCGATGTTCAACGCCGTCGCTTCCATCATGGGCAGTGGCGACTACCTCGGTTTGCTGCGCACCATGGCGATCGTGGGAATCATCGTCGTCGTCATCGCCACCCTGACCGGAAGAGAGCGATTGGATGGCATGTGGAAGTGGCTCTTCTTCCTCGCCATCTTCCAGTCCATGCTGCTGATTCCCAAGGTGACGGTGACCATCGTCGATCGTACCGGGAATGAGCCGCCGCGTGCGGTGGCCAATGTGCCGATTGGTCTGGGTGCTTTCGCGTTCAGCATGAGTAAGGTAGGGGACTGGCTGACCGGCGCGTTCGAGACGGTATTCTCGCTTCCTGACGACGTGAAGTTCCGCAAGAACGGCACCTTGTTCGGCCACCGGGTACTCTCCGAGCGTCTTGCCGTGAAGAGCGGCAATCCCATTCTGACCGGCAACCTGCTGGAGTTCTACCGGGAGTGCGTCGCGCCGGATCTGGCCACCGGCTACATCCGCATGAAGGAAGACATCATCGCGGTGAACGACGTCTGGGCCAGTCTGAACGGGAAGACCAACCCGGCGCGACTGGTGACCCTGCGCGATACGACGGACCCGACGGTGATGAGTACGGTCGGCTGCGATGTCGCCTATCAGGGCCTTACCACCCAGATCGTTGCGGAATCGAGCCGCCAGATCATCCTGCTGGGTTCTCGCCTCTACCCGAAAATGACTCAGGTGGATGCCGGGACGGCCATTGTCGGTTCCCTGGCGACCTCGACCAACTATCTCCTGGGCGTTTCGGCATCAGCACAGGACGCGGTCAAGCAGGCCATCGTCGCCAACTTCATGATCGATGCCCAGTACATGTTGCCCGCACAACTGGGGGATGCCGCCAGCGCCCAGACCAACCTGGCGATGGCGCAGTCACTTCGATCAACGAGCGACTCCTACAAGCTGATGGCGCGGATCGCCGAATCCACGATGCCCAAGGTGCGCAATGCCATCGAGTTGGTTCAGTACGCCATCTTTCCGGTGTTCCTGCTTTTTGTGGTGCTCAGCGGCCACCAGGCCGGCGCCATCATCAAGTCCTACGCGGCCAGTCTGTTCTGGATTCAACTCTGGGCGCCGCTCTATGCGGTGATGAACTTCATCATCACGATGTATTCGAGAAGCCAATACACGAATGGAAGCGGCGGAAGTGGCTTGTCCATCGAGCAGATGAGCTTCCTCAATACCGCTATCGTCAGCGATCAGGCGATAGCGGGCATGCTGGTCATCTCGATTCCGGCCATCGCCGCCGCCATCGTGAAAGGTGGCGAGGTCGGCCTACAGTCAGTCGCCGGTCTGGTGGCACCACCGCGCGACCCGGAGAAGATCGCCAGCGCCTTGGCCATGGGCAACATGCAAATGGGCAACGCTTCCCTCAACAACGTCAGCCACGACTCCATGAAGGGACTGGCGGTCGATATGAACCCGAGCCTGCGGCAGGGCATGACCAATTTCCAGGCACGCGGGGGATTCGATTACAGCCACTTTTCTGGCGGCGGCTTCGTCGTCAAGCAGGCGAAAAGCGACGTCCGCGCCGACATGGCACTCAACGATTCGCTGGGCGCCGCAGCGAAGGAGAACTACGAGCGCTCGCAGCAGGCAACACAGCAGCAATCCGCGGAGTACGCTGAAAGTGCTCTGGCGGCACTCAAGCAGGAAGCGGGGTTTGAAAGCAGCCACGCCAAAGCCAGCAGTGACACCACAGGCTACCGCCACGGGATGGGATCGAGCCGGAATCAGGAGGCCAACGAAACCTTGCGCCAGGTCGATCAGTGGGCCAGAAAGCTCGGCGTCAGCGAAAAGCTTGCGATGGAGCTGATGGTCGGCGCCTCGATGGGCATGAGTACGCCGAAGCTCTTGGAGATTGCCGGGCTTCGCGGTGGCGTGGAGATGTCAACCAAGATGCGCAACTCCGCCGACTCGATGCGCTCCCTGGAGGAAATGGCCCAGTTTGCCCGCGAGTCGAGCTTCGGAAAGAAGGTCGGCACCGTGCTCGATAACGGCTGGGAGCGTAATTATCGAACCAGCGATGAGGGCAACACGGCCGGCAGCGAAGGTATGCGTGCCTCGCTGGATCATGCCAGACAATCGCGCGACGCCTTTAGTGCGTCAATGCAGGAGACGGAAGGGCATCGGCAGATGTGGGAGCTTTCGCATAGCGGTCAGCTCGGGTCGAATCTTCAGCTCCAAGACCATTTCATCAAGGATTTCCTGCTGCCCAAGCTCGAGTACAACTACGAAAAGTTTCAGGGGATCATGGGCGATCCGCACAAGCTCCGGCCCTACATTGAGGAATACACGGCGCAGAACTACGACCGGATGCTGGGTGAGATGGCGGAGCAGGTTCAGGGCACTGAGGCGATCCAGGCTCGGCACGATGCGAACCGGGCAGGCGTGCCGGGTCGCGATTCGGTCGAATCGGCAGGCGGTGACTATTTGGGGCAGGTGAAGGGGAGGGCGGGGCTTGCTGGAGTTACCCCGCAAGGCCGACCGAGCGATCAGGCCATGCATACCGCAATGCGAGAGTTTTCCAGAAACGCGGCCGAGGTCGATCATCGGAAAGAAGCGGCAGGGCAAACCCATCAAGAAAATGCAACGCCATCCAATTTCCGCAAATTGAAGCCGGTCTCACTCGTCGGTAAGGGAGCAGAGGTTGCGGAAGATGTTGTTGACGGAGTAAATCGTGTGGCAACCGGCTTGACCGGGCCGAACCCCGGCAAATACATTCAAGAGACCCTCGAAGGAAAACATGGCAAGTAGGATATGAACTTCGGCTGATCTGGCTATGCTGTTCGTCCTCAACGATGCAGCACTCCTGGTCGTAGCCCTGTGATGAATCATGAACATCTGTGTAGCATTATTGCCGTCGGCAAATATGCAGTGCCGCGTATACTTATAGCGTTTTCAACCTCGATAATAAGGAATCAGAAATGTCTAAGCTCCCCACTCCCGGTAAGAAGCAGCCGAAGCCATCCCTGAGCAACATCAAGGCCGTGCGCTTAGCGCGCGGCGAGAACCAGATGCAATTTTGGAGTCGCTTCGGTGTCACCCAGAGTGGCGGTAGCCGCTATGAATCCGGCCGCGGCATTCCCCTGCCCACCGGCATCCTTGCCATGCTGTACCTCACCGGAGCCATTGACGACGCGGCGCTTGCAAAGGCAAAGAAAGTAGCCAAGGGATAGCCATATGCATGCGCTTTTCCACGGCACACGACGCAGCAAGATTAAGCTCGGATCGAGTGTCCGCCTTCAAGTGTCGGCACCGTTGTCTGGTGACTAAATCGGAAGCGATAGCGACGCAGTGTAAGTCGATTCGCTCTGCCTTTCAAAATCATATTCGTACAACGTAACTTGGCCGAGGCTGGGTTGCCGTTGCCCTAGGAAAAAGGTGAAAGCATTTGGTGCTGAGATGAAAAGGTGCAGCGGAACCTTGCCGTGAGCGCGCATTACATTGATCTGCAATGCCAGCGCCTCAGCAAGGTCAAACGCGTGTTGCCCACTTGCTATGGAGCGGGCTCCAGGCCCACAGGTGGGACGCGCAACAAGCAGTTTGTCGATCTGAGGTGCCGACTTGGCAATGTAGGTTCTAACTGCAGAAAGTACATCGTGCGTAAGCGACACAGCCACAGCCATATCATTGCCCTGTCCATCAAGCGTTTCGACGTCAAAGGTCCAGGTGGGCCAGGTAGGGTCGCGTTCGGTATCGCTCGAATGCCAAACTTGTCGGTGAATGGTCCGTTGCTCCAACTCAATGTTGCGACCAGACTTGATGTTCAATACTGACCCAGCCGCAAAGGCCAGCGTCACGTGGGTATCAAGAACCAATCGCAGATACTGATTGTCACGCGCTACGGACTGCAAGAAACTTCTAAGTTTTGGATAAAGCGTCGTTTCCCACTCGGCTTGCTCCTGGATTTCACGTTCGTCGAAATGCGGGATCAGATCTAGCACCACCGTGCAGCGGTCCTCCAGGCGATCGAAAGGATGTTCGAAGGATTTCAGGCCAAACACCGAATGGGCCTTGCCGTCCTTGGAAAACAGTCCTTCCCGTGAGCAGGCTTCGCGAAACGACTGGCGATCAAATTCCAGGCGGCCTTGTCCTAGCCACTGAAATGTCAAGTCGTCATAGACGAAGCTGCTTTCGACGGCAGGAATTCGACGTAGCCCTCTGTTCTCGAAAAGGAGATCAAGGTTATCGCGGTGATCGTCAAGGGAAGTGGAGTCTGTATCTAAGGCCAGGGTACGTACCAAATAGCGTAGTTCACTATCATCAATGTCAAGGTGCTCCCGCCATAGCTTCCTTACCTTACCGGAGGCGCTCGCATCGGTTTTTGTTCCGAACAGGTCATCCAGACGTAACGTCTTGGAGCGCTGGTAGATCAGCGTACGAAGAGGATCGTCCTGTGCAATGCGCCAATTGGTGAGCAACTTGAATCGAGCGCCAACGCCATTCTTGGCGTACGTGACCTGTGCGTTACGAGCCCGCTGAAGCAAGGAGTACGAGGTCGCGTTAATCCAATCCGGATTGATGAGGTCGGCGTACCCATAGTCATTGATAGATACGTGCCACTTGCATTGAATGTGCTCACGCAAGATAGGGTTTCCATCCTGGTCGCTGGGGCCCCGGTCAGGCGCGTACTGGACCCACACATCATCAAACCCCTTTGGGCCAGATTCAAATCCTACCCTGACGACAGGGCTAGATGGATCGAGTAGACAAGCAGCCTTCCTCCAAAATATCCTAGATTGGAATGCATCGCCTTCTCTGCGTACCGCTACTGCCTTGGTCATGGTTGTCTCCGCTAGGAACCGTTCAGTCGAGACTTACCGTACTCTCATGGCCTAAGAATCCTTGAATGGCGGGGTAGGCAAAATCGAGTTGGCAAGCGCAATGGCGCGTGCAGGCTGGATTGGGCCCGTGGGGTAGGCATCAAGAACAATGGCCGGAAGCAGCCTTTGCGTAAGATCCGAGTATGTAAAGCCATACGGACGCTTTGGCTGTGCACCGGTCGCAGCCACTAATGCCTGGATGTCCGCCCGCCCAAAACCAACTGGTCCGAGACGGCGGCGCAAAACCTCGTCACGTTGAACATCGTCGGGGCGGCTGAAGACGAGGATTTCGGCAGCGCGACGACGTACAGCGGGGTCCAACGCCGACAGGCGATTGGTGCACATCACCACCGCCGCTGGAAGCTTTCCATTGGATAGCCGGTCAATGCCACGTATGAAAGCGTTCACCCCAGCTCGATCTTCGTGATGCATTTGATCGGCCTCGCGCGACTGCGCAAGCGCGTCAGCTTCATCGACCAGCAGGATAACGCCGCCTCGCGCTACACCATTGGCCGACTTGAACTTTGAGGCCTCATTGAACGCGTGCTCGAATGCTGCCGAAACCAATTGTGTCATCTCGCCTACGCGACCTTGACCTCGTGATGACAAACTTAGCGGCAGCAAAATGATATCGATCTTCTCTTGGCGGGCTACTTTGTCGCCAATCGTTTCCGCCAATTCAGTTTTTCCCGAACCTACATCGCCGGATAGTACAACAAGGGGTGGGCGCCGAAGCACTGCCTCCAGGAGATGACTTCCATCGGTATGGTGTTGCGTCAACCAGCGTTGCAAACCGGTTGGATTAATCAGCACACTCAATAAATTGGCCAAACGCTTAATTTTGTCGTCCATGCCTACAAGTTGGGCAAGCCGGTCGCGTGCATCTGCATCGGGAAGTGTCAGTGGGCGTTCGAATAGTCCAGAGAGGTTGGGTTGATGGCTCATCAATAACTCCTAACGCTGGCGCGGGCAAGAGCCCGGCCGCCGGATGAATAGGTCTTGTCGTCAGCGAAGTACCCGCCTTCAACTTGAGGCTCGTCAGCACCCGTACGCTGTACCGGCAACTGGTGATTAATGACTTCGCGCTGCTGGGCCGGCAGGGCATGCCAAGCTGGCGTGTAGATCAAATAGCTATAGAACGACGCGCCTGCAACGTTAGCCCCGGGGCGCACGCGTCCGGGATCGTCGTCATTGCCATCGTCGGCGAGGTCTTTGGCCGTATAGCGCAATGTTGGCTCGATCCAGTTGCCATCGCGTTGAAAGCCATAGGTCACACTTTGCAGATAGCCCAGCCGTAACAGTTCGGTCGCCTCGCCCTCGAACTCTTCGATTCGTGCATCCGACAGTTCGCCATACAGTCTCTGTAGCCGCTTCAAATCTGTAGCAACCTTGGCTGCCAGATGGCGGGCGTGCGTAACGGTGAAGGTTTTCGTTTCGGTAGCAGTATAGCTGTAGCTCATGGCGATCACCCTTGAAAGGCAGAGCCGAAGACCTTCTGCCAATAGCGCAGCGTCAGATCTTTGGTTGGGGCAGCAAGCGCGGAATCGATCGCATCACCGGCATCGAGTGCCGCATCGACGATGGCGTCTGCATTTTCGACGGTGTATAGGCTTGCCACGTTGTTGGTGGCATTGATCGGATCGATGATCTGAACCGTATCATTGAACTTCGCTACATCCGAAGCTTTGTAGTGGTCTTCGAACACAATACGTTCGCGCAGATTGCTACGTGCCACATAGGTGAAAAATGCCTGGAGCGCTTCGGGGTAATCGGAAAAATTCACGCCGTCGTCGCATAACTTGGCGAGGATCATTTCGATCATGAAGGACTTGAAGCGGAAGCCCTCTCGCTCCTGCTTCATGCGACGTGCCCAGAACTTCACTAGCCGCACGACTTGGGCGAAATGTGTCTGCTGAGCCTGTTTGCGCTTTCGCGCGAATTCCAAGTGCAGTGGGATGCTAGTTTCCAGAAAAGATCCGTCGTCCTGGCTAACCAAGTTACCGCGCCAGTCCGGTAGTCCGGCGTACAAGACGGGCACCACGTCCACATCCAGACCCGTTCCTCGAAAGGACACGGTGACCGAATAGGTCTGAGGTTTGACCTGATCCGCGCTGAAGTTTGGAAACGCCTTGCGAAGCTTTTCTGCCAGATAGTCCAGAAGTGCTCTTACGTCGTGTGGTGCGTCGGAGCCGCTGATGTAGATCGCAACGTCAATGTCGTTAAGTGAGCGCAGCGCCGTACCCTTTGCGAGACTGCCTGAAAGTTGCATTCGCTTGAGGGAAAAATCAGGATGATCCGCCACATAACCTTCCAACTTCTCGCGCAGGCGTCGAGCTTGGGCACGGTATTCGTCGGCCTTGGCCTTTGGGAGGTTGACTTTGTCCTCGGCAAAGCGGACAAGGTCGCTGTGATCAATGTGTGCTCTAGACATTTCAGCTTCCTTTGTAAGTAGTTGTACTTGTGGGCTGATATGTCCAAAACGAACAAGTCGCTGTATTAACAAGCCCTGATAAAAAGTTCGGAATAGTGAACTTGCGAGCATGTTACCCCAAATTCTTCTGTTGTCAAATAATAAGTTCGGTATCGTGGTATTCTTCGTCAGACGTACTCATTGAAAGGAGACGACGATGGCTACCCGTCTCGGCGAAAAACTACGCGAACTTCGTAAGGAGCGGCAGCTGACTCTTGAAAAGTTGGCTGACCTGGCTGGCCTAAGCAAGAGCTATCTGTGGGAATTGGAGAATCGAGAGTCTCAGCGACCCTCCGCAGAAAAACTTACTGCCCTTGCCGATGTACTAGGTGTGGCCGCCACCTATTTCATCGAGGAAGACGTACGCGCCCCAGAAGAGCGCCATTTGGATGAAGCTTTTTTTCGAGGCTATCAAAAGCTTGAACCGGAGGCGAAAGAGCAGCTTCGGAAAATACTCAGTACCTTCAAGAAGCCATCGTAATGACCGAGGCTTGGACCCCGCAGCGAGCAGCCAATCGACTTGTTAAACTGGTCGAGACGTTCAGCGCGGCACACGGTGAAGACCGTTTTCCTGTTGATGTCGCGCCGCTCGCTTTGGAAACTGCTCGCATATTTGACTGGTCCGACCCAATTACGCAGGTGAAGTCGGCCAACATCAAAGGCTTTGACGGCGCATTGCTTCCTAGCGACGGAAAGAAGGAGTGGCTGCTCCTATACAGCAGCACGGTGTCGTCACCAGGGCGAATTCGATTCACACAGGCACATGAACTTGGGCACTATATCCTTCATCGGCAAGCCAAGGAATTGTTTCAGTGCAGTGATGACGACATGCTTAACTGGTCGAAAGATGAGCGAGACATGGAGGCGCAAGCCGATCTGTTTGCGTCATATTTGTTGATGCCGCTAGACGACTATCGTAAGCAAGTGACATCTACTATCGATTTGGAATTATTCGGACATTGCGCCGACCGCTATGGTGTTTCATTGACAGCGGCAATTTTGAAGTGGTTGCAATACACCGACGAAAAGGCTGTTTTGGTGATGTCGACCGATGGTTTCATGAACTGGGCTTGGTCGAGTGAATCAGCTGCAAAGGCGGGGGCGTTCTTTCGGACACGCAATAACGTCATCGCTGTCCCACAAGGATCACTGGCACTCAATTCAGCTATTGCGCATGACCGTCTTGGGACCGAAATACCAGCCCTGGTCTGGTTCCCGCATGCCGTTCCCAATACGTCAGTGCGTGAAATGAAGATTCATGCTCAACAGTACGATGCGGTGCTGACCTTGCTCTGTCTGCCACGCTCTGCGGATGTGTGGCCACAGTGGCAAGGTGATGAACTTGGATAGTGGATACCCGTCATTACGCGGCGAGCCAACGACCAGCCAGGGCCGCTTTGGTAAGGTCTGATACGGATTTGGGAGAGATCGGTGTTTCAACTCGACGGTGACGATGTTGCGCGCTGGGCATCAAGAGCGTCGCAAGATGATTTGGTGCTGCTCGCGAATGCCGAATACTCAGATGTGGACGATATCTTTGTCGTTCAAGGTGTCGGGCCGACGGGTCTTGCAATTGCCAAGGATGGGCAGTCTCAACCGGTGCTGCGCCCTTACAGTTTCTTTTCCTCCGGAACTTTCTTTCTGAACGACGAACCAGGGACATTAATCGCCGAACTCATCAAGGGGTCAATGTCTCCGATTGAAAAGCGGATCGGTGGAGCCAACGAATATTTGCTGAAACGTGGTTTTGCGGTTTCAGAACTGGGCGGAGATACTGTTGCACTCTTCCTATCCGATGCAATCAGAAATTTTGAAGATTTTGGTTTGCCGCCCAATGATGAGCAGTGGAGCAGGGCTAGCGACATCTTGACGAATGGATCGGCCTCTGTCATGAAATGCGGCACTAAATATGTCGCCAAGTGGGTCGAGCATTCGGAAACACAAAACGGGGGCCGTTTTGACTTTTATCGACGTGTGCTTCTTTCGGTCTTGTATCGGTACACAGGTCAGCCGGACAAGGCGTTGCAAGTGACCGCTGTTGTTGACAGTCCTCAACATATATACGCCGCAGGTGGCAAATCGAGCATGTCGGTGCTTTGCACGACTCGGGCAGCCACCATGATGGACCTGGCGGAGCTACAGCCAGCGAATAGAACAGATCTGCTTACCAAGGCACGCCAAACCCTGAACAAGGCAAACGCCCTGAGCGGCTCAGACTCGGATGAAATACGTGAAGCGTATAGCCGTCTTAAAAGGCTGGAGCTACAAGGATAGACAGAGAAGCCTTGAGTGCAGACATTCAGCCCCCCTCTGCGAGAGGGGGAATTTCGGTGGCGGGCCTGGATTGTTCGATTCGATCAAGGAGCGGAAGCTTGCGCTCAGTTGAGGTCGCTGCCTGTTGAATGCAAAGGGCACTCAGTTAGCACTAATGACCGCAGTCCCACAATACGTTACCCGCGATACCCGCCATTGCGATCCGGCCTGATCGTAGTGGGCGTTGATCTTCCTGATGCCGACGACGGCATTTGCGCCGATCCCCAGCGCCTTCCGAGCCAGCCTGAGCAACGCGTCCTTTTCAGCGAGGCGATACTCCCAGTCGGACGCTGCTTCTGTCGCAGAAAGCGCCTCCACGTACCCAATCGTCTTGACAATCCGACCGCCTGGCACGTCATTCGTCGTGACCAGCAATATCTGTTTTCTGATCGCATCAAGCTCGTGCTCAAGTTGCTCGATCTGCGGTTCCGTAATGGCTTTGGATTTGCGATTCCAGCGCAGCAAGGCGATGCCCGCCAGCAGTAAAGCGAACAGCGGTAATGCACCAAGCAAACTGCTTGTCTGAGTTGCGGCGGCGATGGTCATGGGTTTCTCCAGTCGGTTTTTCGTTCCAGCATCGCATAGCTCGTCAAAACTGCAACCTGGCTCGGGCGGCCAGAGACGGTGATCTCGCGCATCGGCGCCGTGTGAGCGAAATGCGGCTTTGCTGAGCGCATTTCGGCAATCGTGTGGCAGCCCTCGTCGTTACAGTGCCGCCATGTTGATCCGCCTCTACGACTTGATCGGCCGCTGGTTTCCATTCGTCCTTTGGGCGATGGTGGCCCAGATGGCATTTGGCCGCGCCTATCTTGTCGGCCTGAATCTCACCCAGAGTCTTCCCGGCATCGTCTTCCTTGTCGAGCGGGGTGTCATGCCAGAACGGGGAGACCTGGTTGCCTTCAAATGGGAGGCGAACTGGCCCTATCCGCACGGAAGCATTTTTCTCAAGAGGCTGATCGGGTTACCCGGGGCAACGGTGACAACCCATGGGCGAGAGTTCTTCGTCGACGGAACATCGGTTGGCCGGGCGAAGGAAAAGGCCAGGACAGGAGAGACTCTGGAAATCGGCCCGATTGGAACCATTCCGAACGGCTTCTACTACGTTGCGGGATCCCACCCCGATAGCCTGGATTCGCGCTACCAGATCACCGGCTGGATCGCGCGAGAACGGATCATCGGGAAAGCGCACCGGATTTTTTGACATGGGGTTTATGGGGTTTGTCGGGGTGCGGTCTGGATCTTCCTCGTTGGAAGTCAGACAAAGAACGCAGCGGCTCTGGATTGCCGTGCTTCAGCAGGCGGTCGAAGACGCCAAGGGCAATGTCAGGTCGATGGATGGGGCGGAGCGAAAACCTGGAAGCATCCAGCGGGAAGCGCTGACGTGGATTTTCCATGGGATTCCGATGCTCCCCAATTCTTTCGACTCGATCTGCGGGATTCTGGAGATCGATCCAGATCGGGCACGCCAGCGTCTTCGTCTCTTGTCCGGTGTCCGTCGAGGATTGGACGCCGGCGAACTTGGGGGTTGAGGCTTGTTCGGGTTCATCAGGAAGGCAATTCGTGTTGGCGACAAAGTGGAAGACGAGCCGGCGGCGATGTCGCCCCAGAACTCGCCGCTATTGCGCCAGGATGAGGAGGAGATTCCTCGCTATCCACCCTTCATGAAGGGGCTGCCCGCGACGCCTCCGCAGAAACTCATCGAGACGCAGCGGGATTTGATCGGTCAGATTCGGGAAGCGGGGCTCGCATCACCGGACATCTTCGAGCAGTTCTACCTGGCGTCGCTACGCCGGTTTGCGTCGTATGCGCATCTGTTGCCGGCAAGCCAAACCCATCATCATCGCGGGGCAGGGGGGCTGTTGCGCCATGCCGCCGAGGTCGCCCTTTGGTCGCTCCAATCCGGAGACCGGGTACTCCTGCCGGGCGAGCAGGCACCCCGCCGTCGTCGCGAGCTCGAACCGCGCTGGCACTTCGCAGTGTTTCTGGCGGCGCTGTGCCACGACGTGGGCAAGCCGGTCACCGATCTTGCGGTCACCAGCCGGGATGGGGAGAAGGTCTGGAATCCCTTCGTGGAAGACCTCTACTCATGGGCAAATAGGTCCGAGGTGGATCGCTACTTTCTGCACTGGCGCGAGAATCGTGCAAAGAAGCATACGGCCATCTCTTCCCTGATCGCGGAACGGATCATCAGCCCCAAAGGGCTGGCCTGGATCGCGGAGGGCGATACCGAACTCGTGCTCTGGATGATGGAAAGCATCAACGGTAATCCCTGCGCCGAGAACCTGATCCACGATCTGGTCATTCGATCCGACCAGGTCAGCGTTGAGCGCGATCTGCGCAGCCTTGGCGTTGCCTTTACCGGCTATGAACTGGGTCTCCCCGTGGAGCGATTCCTTGTGGACATCATGCGCAGGCTGGTGCGGGAGGGTACCTGGGGAATCAATGAGCCTGGTTCCCGTCTCTGGCATATCGATGGGCACCTCTATCTCGTCTGGCCTGCCGGCGGCGAAGAAATGTCCGCCATCATCAACCAGGAAAAAATTCCCGGTCTGCCGAGAACCCCGAACAGCATTCTGGACATGCTCGTCGACCGGAAGCTGGCGAATGTCCGTGAGGACCAAGTTGACGGGAATCGTTACTGGACAATTGCTCCTGCCATTCTGGCCGAGAAGATACCCAATATCAGACTGACGGCGATCAGGTTGCGCGATGTGAGTCTGGTGGTCGACCCGCCACCGCCGTCCGTTTCGGGGACGATACTTGGGCAGGATGCGCCGGCTATAGCGGTGCCTGATGTCCCGTTGCCAATACCGCGCGCCGCGGTTGAGCCCGCGTCGCCCAAGGCTGGCGTGCTGATGGAGAAGCGGGTGGCGCCGGTAGCCGATCCACCCGCCCCAGTCGTGGATCGATTGGACGGCCCGGTCGGCGAGATGCTGAAGGCGTTGTCCGAGGATATCCGCTCCGGCGAGAAATGCCTCCCGGCCCTGGCGCACATTGACGCTTCAGGCGCACTCTGCCTCAAGTGGCCGGATGCATTCGCCGGCTATGGGCTGGAGGGCAAGGCGATACTCGAAGGTCTGTCGCGCAAGAATTGGCTGGTAATCGATCCACTCTCGCCATTTCGCAAGATTGCCGAGATCGAAGTTGAAGGCGGTCAGAAATGGAAGATCGTTCGACTCCAGCCTATCGTCAGGCAGCTTATGGCTTTACAGCAGCCTCAGCCCGAGTCGCCATCTCTGCCTTCCCCATCCGGCCCGACCAATTCGGCGACGAGGGCAAGTCAAAAGGCGGTCAGTGAGGTAGCGGATGACGCGCGACTTGAGTTGATACAAAGAATCGTCGCTACCTTGCGGGAAGGGGTGACGGAGGGCGTCCTGAAGCCGGAAGTGGACGGCGCTTTCGTCTGGATTCAATCCCGGAAGGCCGAGCCCTATTTGACGGAACGGCTCCAAGTGGAAAGAGTGAAAATCATGCGCCTTGGCACCGCCGTTCCCGATGTCTTCTTGTGCCAAACGAGGAAGAAATCGCATTACTATCGAATACCCGCAACACCCCAATCTGACCGAGCTCAGCATGATGTCGCCGGCCCAACGAAATGAAGTCGATCGCTATCTCCTCAGCGGAGATTCCGATGTCTGGTCTGCTGTTTGGCCTGGAAGTTCGTTTGTTGATCGGGAAAGACAGGGGCATGCCGCCTTACGTGGTGCACTCATCGCAGCAGTTCTTGAGCGGAGCCGTCATGTGGAGGCATCTACCCTCCTCGAAGGCATCGACCTGCCCACGTTCGCCCGCACGAAATTGTCCCCTCTGGTTTGTGGCCTGTTTCCTTCCGCCGAGCGTGACGTCGTCCTCGGTGTGATGGAATCCTCCATCGTCTTTCTGACGCCGACGACTATAGCTGCGGTCCTCGAAAGCACGCCTTGGCACATGACAGCGTGGAACCTTGCCAACCTCTACCTTGCAAGTGTAGATGCGGAGCTTCTATCCGACGATGCTCCCGGGATTCTGGGGCTGAGCGAGGAGACAACCTGCTACCTGTCCGTGGAGTACTTCCGTAGCGGCAATCGCTTCGACGATTATGTGGTCCACGAGGCGGCCCACATATTTCACAACTGCAAGCGCGCGACGGTCGGACTCCCTGAAACACGCTATCGGGAATGGTTGCTCGATATCGATTTTGCAAAGCGAGAAACCTTTGCTTATGCCTGCGAGGCCTACAGCCGCATCCTTGAACTCGGTGCCACCCGTCAGGCTCGGAGCCGCCTTCTGGACGAACTGGAGCAAGAAGGCATGCCACCTGATGAGCGCGTCGAGGGAGACGAATACGTCGATATTCTGCGCGAGGCCATCGCGGCCGGAAATGGCTGGAAGCATATTCGTGAGCGGTGTTCTCCTGCCAAGCGAACTCACCGGCACGAAACGATAGCGGCTTGATTTGTTGCATCAGTCCCAGAAGATTTCAGTCTGATCATTATCAAGAGCGGCAATCAGGGCCAAAATCGGGTTCTGGAGATGGGTACATTGGTACATTAACGGGCGGCAAGTGCGTCATTGGGTAGTGAGATGTGTATGCAAGAGAAAGCGCAGAAAGGTTGCCGTGCGCGTCACAAGAGCGCGCATCTGTGCTTCTGAGAATGAAACTGAAAGCTCGTGACCGCGATGGAATAGATTAATGAACTCAAGGCTGGCCTTGACGTCCGCGTCGATGAACTTCGTGAAAGGGCCATGATTGACTTCGCGACAGATGAACAGAACTCGTGCCGCTCGGGTCGGTTTCCCATCGTGAAAATGCGAAGGGTCACTCGTCCAACTTGTAATCTGATCGTTAGGGGCAGCGGTATGAAGGACGTGCGTAACCAACTCCCTCAGGGAGAACGCTACGTGACGACGATGATCCGGATTCCCGGATCGGAGTGCTTCCTTTGCTCCTCGCCACATGATTAGGAGATCGGGATCTAGTGCTGTGAGCAGTTCATCCACGGAGGCCTCGAATTCATCTTCTAGGCCAGATTCGACTTGACAATCGTCTTCTGAGTAGCCGTCGTTCTGGACCGGCCTAGATAGCGAATGAAGAATGTTGGCGCTAGCAAGGAGTTCAAGAGGCGGTCCTTCTGAAACGATTGGCGGAAACGCCGCCATAAAGTGCTCGCGCTCCTCGAATGATCCCATGAGCGAACTGTATTTGTCCGCGAGTGTTGAGAAGCGGTTACTGATTGTCATGAACTCCTGCGCGTGCATGGTTGTCGCGCCACCAATCGACTCCCATGGCACGCAAATTAGGCGCTCCTGGGCAAGAAGTGCCGATTCAACTACGTTCGCATAATGCGCTTTGAGTGCTAACTCTTTCGCGGACGCTTGGTCGCTGAATCTCTCGTATGCGGAAATATTGCGTTCCCAGTGGGGACCAAGACCGGCGCAAGCGCGCGCGATGCTCTCAATGTCTCCGTGCTTACCCATCTGAATGGACAATCCTTCGTGAGCGTTCGCCAGAAGTGACGTGGCCGATGAGCGATCTTCAAACTTGCGCAGACTATTAAGTGCCGGCAGAAAAGACTCAATTGCGTTGCAATATGCGGTCGACATCTCGGGGAGGCGCACTCGAAGCAAACGTTCCCTCTCTCGAAGTTCCTCGGCAGCTTGTAGAACTCCGCGGCCATATAGACGCTCGAATTCGCGGATTGGAGCAACGATCCGATCCGCCTCGCGTATCGCTCTTAGCAGGTCATCGTAGGAACTCATGACGGTCTTTTCATCACCTGATTCTATCTACCGTCGGCTGAAAAATCATTTCTGAACAGAAGCAGATTTCGCCGAACGCAACGCATCAGAGGGGCCTAAGGCAAGTGCGGCACTAGCCAGGAGACTCGCGCCTAGCCCGACAACAACTTCAAAGAGCGAGGCAATAAGCGTAATACCAACAGTCTTCAACGAGTTCTTCATGTGAAAACCTTTTCCCTTTCTGGCAGATTGTGAGGCTGCCATTAGCACTGCCGCAAATGCGTTTTTGAGAACCGCAGCTACAACAAGAACGAAAAAGGCCAGGCACAAGCTCCTCACCGGGAATGCACCGGCAACACCTCCCACTTGCCTTAGGCTCCTCCTTATGACGGACTTACATTGTATGGGGACGTGAAGTCGAGGAGCCAGCACGGCTTCTCGCTCAGGCTCCTATAAATCGTCCTTGATCAAAGCACTCGTCAACTGCGCCCAATCTCCAGAAAACCGGGCGAACATTGCCAACATCTCGAAGAACACGTCAGCGTCTTCGTTGCCGAACTTTCTTAAGTAGGTCAACGCGTCGGCATCGTAGTGGTAGCCAAACCTATTCCGATAGTCAGAATACGCCTCAACTTTTCTAATCGGGTACTTAGCTTTGATTTCCTTGATTCTTGCGCGAACCAATGTTTCTCCGCAGTTTTTGCCTCTTGCGATACTGCAAAGAAGCTTTCCGCCATTTTCGAGATACCACCTTTTGGCCTCATGTAGCTTGGAGGCGATATCGGCCATCCAAAGAAGTCTGGCTATGCCTTCTCGCTCGCACTCGTCAAAAGCCACTACCAACCTGCATATGTCGCAGTGAATCATTGCGGCCATTGCCCACGCCACCTTCTCCTCAGCGTGAATCGCAGAAAATTCCTCGGCGCATACGGCGTCAATTGCCTTCTGGGCATTCTGTGATGCGCCTTTGAGCGCCTTTTCGTTCAGTTCCGTACGTCTCATTGGTCTTCCGAAACACGTTCAAGGGAAGAGTGCTCGACCAACTCCACGAGCGTATGCACGACAGCATACGGCCTGAATCGGGCCATGTCCATTTGGGTGCGCGCTTACGGTGAAATGCGTTGGAACGGGAGTAGCCATTACGTTTTGCAGGCTCATCTGGTGCGCCTCCACCCACAGATAATCAACTCGTGGCGATGCGAGATTAACCTTCGTCAAGCGTTGTTCGATGAGCTAAGACTTCCCGCAAACCACGAATCGCGAAATGCATAGCCGCATTGCGCATACTCGTTCGCTGAAGGACAATGCCAGACTTGCCCGAAAGTCAGAAAACAAGAGAAGAAGCCCCTCCGACAACGCTCGCCTGTTCGTTCCTCGTCAGAATTGGAAAAGTAACCTCATGCTTCCCTACGCCCCCGGCGCCCGTGTCGTAGTACGCGATGAAGAATGGCTTGTCCGCCGTGTCGATCCCTCCAGCGATGGCGGTCATTTGCTCAGTTGTGATGGCGTATCTGAACTGGTGCGCGGGCGTGCTGCTCAATTTCTGACTGAGCTTGAGGATGAAATCAAAGTCCTTGACCCCGCCAAAACCGAACTTGTCGCCGATACCAGCTCCCACTTCAACAGCACGTTCCTCTACCTCGAAGCGCAACTCCGGCGCAGCACACCTAACGACGACCAGATCCATTTGGGCCATCGCGGGGTAATGAATCTGGTGCCCTATCAGCTTGATCCCGCCCTACAGGCTCTCAAGCAGCCGCGTCAGCGCATCCTGATCGCGGACTCCACGGGCCTGGGCAAGACGCTTGAAGCCGGCATTCTCACGACAGAACTAATCCAGCGCGGACGCGGGCAGCGCATCTTGGTCGTCGCGCTCAAGAGCATGCTGACCCAGTTCCAGAAGGAATTCTGGAGCCGTTTCTCCATTCCCCTGGTGCGGCTCGATTCGGTCGGTTTGCAGCGGGTGCGCAATAGCATTCCCAGCAATCACAACCCGTTCAACTTCTACGATCGCACCATCATCTCGATCGACACGCTCAAGAGCAACCTCGAATACCGCAACTATCTTGAGAACGCCTGGTGGGACATCATCATCATCGACGAATGCCAGAACGTCGCGGCGCGCGCCAATGAAGATGGCTTGGCCAGACGCGCGCGCCTGGCTCGACTGTTGGCCGGGCGTTCCGACACCATGATCTTGTTGTCGGCAACGCCGCACGATGGTTCGGCGCGCAGCTTTGCTTCGCTCATGGCGCTGCTCGACCCGACCGCCATCAGTGATCCCGACGACTACACGCCTGAAGACTTCCGCGACAAGGGGCTCGTCATTCGCCGTTTCAAGAAAGACATCCGCGAGCAGGTGGGTGAAGACTTTCAGGAGCGCATCACCGAGCAACTAAAGCACCCCGCCAGCCCACAAGAAGAAGCCGCCTACCGCGCCGTGCTGGCCATCCCCTTCACCCAGAAGGGCGAGCACCGCGCCGGCAAGCAGCAAGAGTTGCAGCGGGTGGGCATGCAAAAAGCCATGTTTTCCAGTCCGTTTGCCGCGCTTGATTCAACTGAGCGCCGCATCGCGCTGTTGCAAGCCAAATCCGACATCAGTCCTGACGAGCAGGCCGAAGTCGCCGCTCTTCAGGATTTCGCTACCACCTTGCGCGAGATCGACGCCACCAGCTTCAGCAAGTTCCAATATCTGATCAAGCACATCAAGAGCGCGCAATTCAACTGGCAGCACGCCGACCCAGCCGACCGCATGGTCATCTTCTCCGAGCGCATTGAAACCCTGTGCTGGCTGCAAGAAGCCTTGCCCAAGGCGGCCGGTTTGAAGCCGGCACAACTTGAAATCCTGCATGGCGGCATGACCGATACCGAGCAGCAAGACCTGGTGGATCGCTTTGGTCGCAGAGATGACCCGATGCGGGTGTTGCTCTGCTCGGATGTCGCCTCCGAAGGTCTGAACCTGCATTACTTCTGCCACCGGCTGGTCCACTTCGATCTGCCCTGGTCACTCATGGTGTTCCAGCAGCGCAATGGCCGTGTTGATCGCTATGGTCAGGACAAGCAGCCGCTCATCGTTTACTTATTTACCGAAACAAACGTTGAGCGCATCAAGGGTGACCTGCGGATTCTGGAAATTCTGCAAACCAAAGACGAGCAGGCCAACAAGAACCTGGGCGATCCTGCTTCCTTTCTGCACGTGTTCGACCCCGAGAAGGAGGCCGCCAAGGTGGCCGACATCATGGCGGCCGGCACCAGCCCCCAAGAGTTCGAGGCCAGGATCGACGCTGCCCAAGCATCGTTGGAGCGTTCCGCCAGCGGCGAGGGCGATGACGACGGTAACTGGCTGCTCAATCTGTTTGCCCAGATCGGATCGGAAGCGGATGCTGCCATCAAGCCAAAACCCAGCACCGATTTCATCCGCGAGGGTCTCTCGCTGTTTGGCGACGCCGAACTCAGCGGCGACTACGCTTTTGCCAAGACTGCCCTGGAAGAACTTTCGCGCCCGAACCCCATTGCCTCCTTCGCGCTCGATCAGGCAAGCCAGACCATCACCCTGACGGCTCCGCGTGACTTGCAGGAACGGCTGCGCAGTGCCTTGCCCCTGGAAGTGCGCGACCGCAATCACCAGTATTCCCTGTGCGCCCACAAGACACGTATGGCCAAAGCCATCGAGCAGGCTCGCCAGGCCAAGGCCGAAGATGAAAGCTGGCCGCTGCTGCACTACCTGTGGCCGCAGCATCCCGTCATGGATTGGCTGTCCGACCGCGTCCTCAGCACCTTTGGACGCCACTGCGCACCGGTCATCCAGTGCCCCCAGCTCGCTGATGGCGAACAAGCCTTCATGCTTATGGGTCTGATCCCCAACCGTAAGGGGCAGCCGCTAATGATCGAATGGCAGGTGGCGGTTTTCGATGGCGGCAACTGGGTTATGCAAGCCTTCCCTGATTTCGTCAGCCGCACCCAGCTCAAAGCCGGCAAGCTGTCCAACCGAGCCCAAGGCATCGATACTACCCACCTGCAAGCCAATCTTCCCAATGCGGTCGCCGCCATGCGACAGCACATGGTTGCTTTGCAGCAAAGCTTTTCGGCCGACATGACGGCACGCCTGTCGGGAACGCTGGACAACCTGGAGCGCCTGCAAGGCAAGCAGATGGAGCAGCTCGAATTGCGCCTCGCAGCCAACCAGCAGGCCGAGCAATTCAAGAAGAGCAAACGCGAAAAGCGCACGCAACATATCCGCAAGGTGTTCGACGAATACCGTCATTGGGTGGAAGACACCATGACCACCGAGCCGCAGCCCTTCATCCAGGTGCTGGCCGCCGCCGTGCGCTGAAACAGATAAAGAGAAGCCGATCATGTCCGTCGCCCAAACCGTCCAGAGCTTTGCCGGCATCGCCAACGAAAACGAGTTCTACGGCCATCACTACCTGGCCGAAGTGTTCAAGGGTGACATTCGCACTCTGATCGAGCACTGGCAAGCCGCCGAAGATGCCGCCACCCAAGCCATTGCGGCAGGCACGGCTAGCGAAGAGTCCCGTGCCGAATCACGTGCGCCATTCAAGCGTCTAGGCGGTATGGGTGGCAAGTGGTTTGCCGGTCTCGCCAGTCACGGTCGTCTGAGTGAAGATGCGGAGCGCTTGCAAAGCCACCTGCAACTGCACACCCCACTGCTGGAAGCGCTGGGCTACAAACTCAAACCCCAACAAATCGAATTGCAGGGCGGCATGCCCGTGCCGGTCTGGGCTGCGTTTGGCGAGGCCCATCAAGCACCGCAATTGCTTATCGTCCCCGCCTACCAACCTGGCCGCGAAGAGGAAGACCCGCTTGATCACCACCTGATCACCGCCCACTACGACGGACAGGAAATCCCCAACGCCTTCAAGAAACTCACCTGGCTGGAGATCACCAGCGAAGCCCTGTTCGGTACTGACCAGCCACCACGCTACGTCATTCTGGTCGGCTACAAGGAATGGCTGCTGCTTGACCGCTACAAGTGGCCCAACAATCGTCTGCTGCGGTTCGACTGGACCGAAATCCTCGACCGCAAGGAAACTTACACCCTGCAAGCCGCCGCGGCCTTGCTGCATCACGACAGCCTCGCCCCTAATCAAGGTGCCAGCCTGCTCGACGGCCTTGATGAGAACGCGCACAAGCACGCGTTCGGCGTCAGCGAGGATCTCAAGTACGCGCTGCGCGAAGCCATCGAGCTACTCGGTAACGAAGCCGTGCAACAGCTCCGGCAAAAAGCCCAAGCCAGCAAGCAAGGCTTTTACACCGGGAAAGATGCCGTCGATGCCGGCGACCTGAGTCTGGAATGCCTGCGGCTGGTGTACCGCTTGCTGTTCCTGTTCTACATCGAGGCCCGGCCAGAGCTAGGCTACGTGCCGATTCAGAAAAGCGAGACCTACGCCAAAGGCTATAGCCTTGAATCCCTGCGCGATCTGGAGCTGACCCAGCTCAACACCGCCACCGCCCGTGAGGGCATGTTTTTCGACGCCACATTGCGCCGCCTGTTTTCGCTGATCGGCCAGGGCTGTGGTTCAGTGGCTCAACAGAGCGTCCTCTCTGGCAGCGTCAAAGAAGCCTTTGCGCTGGCCCCGCTCGACAGCAAGCTGTTCGACCCCGCCGCCACGCCGCTGCTCAATCAGGTGCGATTCCCCAATCATGTGTGGCAGCGCGTCATCCGCCTCATGTCGCTGTCCGGCGGGAAACACAAGGGGCGAGTCAGCTACCAGTTGCTCTCGATCAACCAGCTCGGCGCGGTCTATGAGGCGCTGCTCTCCTATCGCGGTTTTTTTGCGCCGGAAGACCTCTACGAAGTTCAGCCGGAACCCAAGAAAGCCGCCAAAGTCACCAGCGATGACGACGAGGACGACGACAGCGAGCACGACAGCGGCGGCGGCACCACCGACCTCATGGACAGCGCCTGGTTCGTCCCCGCCAGCCGCATCGACCAATACAAGCCCGCCGAACGCGTACATGACATCGACGAGCAAGGCCACAAGAGGCTGCGTGTGTACCCGCGCGACACCTTCATCTACCGTCTGGCCGGGCGCGACCGGCAGAAGAGCGCTAGCTACTACACCCCGCAGGTGCTCACCCGTTGCCTGGTCAAATACGCGCTCAAGGAACTGCTGAAAGACAAGACTGCCGACGACATCCTCACCCTCACCGTGGTCGAGCCGGCCATGGGCAGCGCCGCGTTCTTGAACGAAGCCGTCAATCAGTTGGCTGAGGCGTATCTGGAACGAAAGCAGGCCGAGCTCAAGCGCCGGATTCCGCATGAGCTATACACCGTCGAACTGCAAAAGACCCGCATGTTCATTGCCGACCGCAATGTCTATGGCGTCGACTTGAACCCGATCGCCACCGAGCTGGCCGAAGTCAGCCTCTGGCTCAATGCCATCTATGGCGAACCCGCAGAGCCTGGCCAGCCGCCCAAGGCCGCCCGCGTGCCGTGGTTTGGCTACCAACTGTTTGCCGGCAACAGCCTTATCGGTGCGCGGCGTGAAGTGTTCGCCGCCAGCTTGTTACGCAAGGGTAGCAAACCCGCCTGGTACGACGAAGCCCCGCGCCGGCTCGACCCGCAAACGCCGACGCGCGAGGCGGATGAGGTCTATCACTTCCTGCTGCCCGACCCCGGCATGGCCGACTACGGCGACAAGACCGCCAAGGCCCTCTATCCGGACGATTTCCAGCGCCTGAAAGCCTGGCGCAGCGCCTTCACCCAGCCGCTCGAAGCGCACGAGATCCAGCGCCTGCAACAGCTTTCCGACGCCATTGATCAATTGTGGGCGGAGCACGCCAAGCAGATAGCGGCAGACCGCGTGCGCACCGAAGATCCCTTGGCGCTTTGGCCGGCTAGTGCAACATCAGCCATCGCCAGCACCCGCGCCCAGAAGGAAGCCATCCGCACCAAGGGCCTGCTCAATCAGGACGACGATTACGCCACGCCCTACCGCCGCCTCAAGCTCGTGATGGATTACTGGTGCGCGCTGTGGTTCTGGCCGATTACCCAAAGCGCCGATCTGCCCAGCCGCGAGCAATGGTGGCTTGAGATCGGAGCGATCCTGGAAGGCAATATCGTTGACCTGGCGCCACAGGGGCAAATCGACTTCACGCCGACGCCGGTCGCGCAGCAACTTGTGCCAGAAGTAATGGAGGACATGTTTGGTGCGGTGCAGCCCACCTTGGCCACCCAACCGACGCAACCCAACCTGCACGACAGGTTTGGCCAACTGCGCATCAGCAAATTGCGGCACCATTTCCCAAGGGTGGCTACCGTTGAATCCATCGCCCGACATCGCCGTTTCATGCACTGGGAACTGAGTTTTGCCGATGTGTTTGCCCAGCGCGGCGGCTTCGATCTGGTACTGGGTAACCCACCTTGGCTCAAGATAATATGGAATGAAGCAGGCATTCTCGGCGAAGCTAATCCGCTGGTTGCCATTCGTAAACTGAGCGCCACTGAACTGGCGCAACAGCGCAGTGCCGCTTTTGCGCAATTTCCCGCGCTGCAAGCCGACTGGACGAACGAACTGGAAGAAGCCGAGGCCACACAGAACTACCTCAACGCGCAGCAGAATTACCCGTTGCTCAAGGGTTTAGCTACGAACCTCTATAAGTGCTTTTTACCCAAAGGTTGGCAGCTTGCCAAAGAATCCGGCGTAGTTGGCTATCTGCATCCGGAGGGGCCATACGACGATCCAAATGGTGGAATCTTTAGGGCAGCGATATATGCCCGGCTTAGGGCGCACTTCCAATATCACAATGAATTCAAACTATTCGATATTGGGAACTACATGAAGTTTGGGATAAATATTTACGGAGCGATTAAGCCATCCCCTAGATTTGACTCAATATCCAATTTGTTTATGCCAGTGACCGTCGACTATTGCTATGCCCATAGTGGTGTGGGGGTGGCAGACGGTATCAAAGACGAAGTTGGCAGATGGAATCTTGAAGGTCACGCAGATCGCGTCATCCAAGTGACCGCCAAAGAATTGTCATTATTTGCAAGTCTCTATGACACACCGGAAACACCTCCATTGCATGCACGACTACCCTCACTGCATGCCGGAAAACTGTTGAGTGCTCTTGTAAAGCTTTCATCGTTTCCAAAGAAACTCGGTGGGTCTGGCATTGAGTTTTTTTCAACTGGAATGTGGGGAGAGACGGCGAGTCAGAATGACGGAACGATTGTCCGCAGACCGCATTCAGACAATGGATTCGTAAGCGATGAGAGGCAAATGATTCTTTCAGCTCCTCATATATCGATTGGAAATCCACTCTATCAAACACCGAAGCGTGTCTGTGATACGCATAGGGCATACGAAATAAACAACTTAGAAAGTATTGGTAACGACTATCTTTCACGCGCCAATTTTTACCCTAAATGCAATCTCGACAGCTATTTCGCAAAGGTCCAGACGGTTAGTTGGAATGATTCCGAGAAGACAGTGCCAAAATCAATAACGGAATATTTTCGGGTTGCAAGCCGCAAGAGACTTAATCTTGGAAGTGAACGAACACTGGTTCCATGCATTATTCCCCCAAGCATTTCTCACCTTTCAACAGTTATTGGTACCGCTTTCAAGACCGCAGGTGATCTCATGGCGGCCACTTGTGGTATGACAGGATTAACTTTTGATTTTTTTGTAAAGTCGCTGGGCCGAGCCGACTTTACGTCCACTAGTATGGATTCCGTGCCCTATGTCTTAAGCATTTCTTCTAACGCGCGCATACTCGCCCTAAACTGCATCACATCCTACTACGCCCCGCTCTGGTCCCAAATCTGGAACGATGCGCAAAAGTCGGCGCCGGCGGCGGGACGGCACCCCTTTGCCGCACAAGGCTGGAGCCAGCCCTATAACCCGCGCCTGCCGCAGGATTTCTTCGCAAGGCTCACGCCCGAATGGCAGCGCCACTGCGCGCTACGCACAGACTACGCCCGCCGCATGGCCCTGGTCGAAATTGACGTGCTGGTCGCCCAAGCCCTCGGCCTCACCCTTGAAGAACTGCTACTCATCTACCGCGTCCAGTTCCCGGTCATGCAGGGCTACGAGCGCGACACTTGGTACGACATAGCTGGCCGCATCATCTTCACCAACAGCAAGGGCCTGGTTGGCGTTGGCCTGCCGCGCAAGGCCGGCAAGAAAGACCCCGACGTCACCCTCGCCACCCCCGACGGCAAAACCAAAACAGGCAAATTCGGCTGGGACGACCTGCGCCAGATGCAGAAGGCTGGCACACTGCCTGCTGGCAGTATCGTCACCACCACCGTCATCGACGACACCCAGCCCGGCGGCCCGCAAACCCGGACACGGACCTACACCGCGCCGTTCGTGCTAGCGAATCGGGAGGCGGATTACCAGGTGGCGTGGGCATTCTTCGCGGCGAAGGGTTGCGGCAATGGCTGAAAGTCTCGTGGGGTACGAGCATTGCTACTGCTTGTTTCTCGACATACTGGGATTCAAGTCAAAAGTTGATGAAACACTTGGACAAGTATCCCAGGTAACGAGAAACCCCATTTCGTTTCCACGACTTCTGGCAGCATTGAATGAAATCCGGCATTTCACCGCCTACCAACAAGTGACGACAATTGCCGGAAATGAAGTCGATGGTGAGTTGACGCGACCAACACAGCGAAGAGTCAACCAGTTTTCTGATTCGGTTGTGATCTCGTATCCGTGCGACGATCTTGGAGTGGGCGGATTATTGAGTGTCGTCCTCGATGTACAGCGGCTCCATCTGAGGATGGCTGATTACGGCCTCTTGCTTCGAGGCGGAATTACGAGTGGATTACTCTGCCATGGCGCCGACTACGTTTTTGGGCCGGCAATGAATGAAGCTGTCTCGCTGGAAAAAGAGGCCAAGTACCCAAGAGTGGTAATCGATCCAAAAGCGATGAAGGTATTTGAGAAACTGACGGACTTCAGGCGTTTTGGCGATTCATTTCCCGACGGGAGCACCAAGTCAATGATCGCGCTTGACGATGACGATCAGTATTTTGTCGATTATTTCCATCTGCACCCAGAGCATCTGTTCATGGATTGTGAGGTCGAAGAGCGCTGGCCTGATATTGCCAAGCTATATCTAGGATTGCGTAATGTCGTCAGCGATTTTCTTTCGATTGATGATGACCTGCTCTTACCAAAACAGAAATGGCTTGTTTCCAGATATAGCCAGATGGCGCACGACTTCAATGAAGGTGGTCGGAAGGTCTTGGGTGACATTGACATTCCGAGTGAGTATCTATCGCTGTTTGAGAAACTAACTCCGATTGACTGTCATGAGCGTTTCTTTGATTTCCCATTAAAGGAGCGAGACTGATGGAGCAGGAAGGCTTCAGGGTTGGAAGCAAGGTTGTGGTTAGAACATGCGCTGAAATTTCGTCAGACACGGCGCTCGGCGCCATGCTGCATCAGGGCATGGTGCGTTTTGATGGTTTGTCGTGGGTCAATGAGCGGGTTCTGATTCCGTTGAAGATGAAGGCATGGCTGGACCTGCGGCAGCGCAAGGCGGCAGGACATGCGGTAGATGAGAAGGACATCCGCAAGCATTTCAACGATGTGCTGAGGTTGAGCCGAATCCTGCCGTTGGATGCACGTGTGCCTCTGCCAGAGGCTGTCGGCGCGGACGTGGCTGCTTTTATCGGCACGGCACGCAGCCAGCCGGACCACACGGCCAGCCTCAAGCTGGGCGCAGGCGTGACGCTGGCTTCCCTGCTGGATGATTTGCAGCGGGTGTTTGTCTGAACGAGTGACTCTTTCCCGTCTTCCATAACCGTCCATGCTCCCCTCCCTCCTTGCCCGTGAAATCCAGAATGGCCTGAAGCATTTCCTGCGCACGGGTTTTGAGCCCTCCGACCCGCTATTTGCAGGTGTAATGCAGCGCTTTACCGAGGATGAAGCGCGCTGGATGAAGGGGCCGTACATTCAGCTCGGTCTGCCGTTCCGTACCGGTACGCACGGCACCAAGTTTTTCGGCAGCTTCGAGACTGAATTTCCCGGCCACGTCCATCAGGAAGCTGCGTGGCAACGGCTGGCCAGCAACCGCGCTGCCGCCAGTACGCTGGTGGCTACCGGTACCGGGAGCGGCAAGACCGAATGTTTCTTGTACCCGCTGCTTGACCACTGCGCCCGTGCCAGTCGCGATGGCTTTGCTGGCGTCAAGGCGCTGGTGATCTACCCGATGAATGCGCTGGCAGCCGACCAGGCCAGGCGCTTTGCTCAGGTCATTGCACAGGCGCCGGAATTCAAGGGATTGCGTGTTGGCTTGTTTGTGGGCGGGCGCTCGGGCAAGGATGGCCGGGGTCTCATGACCATGACGGCCACCAGCGTGATTACCGACCGCGAAACGCTGCGCAAAGACCCGCCAGACATCTTGCTGACCAACTACAAGATGCTCGACTATCTGCTGATTCGCCCCAAGGACCGGCAACTATGGGCGAAGAACACGGCCGAGACGCTGCGCTATGTGGTGGTGGATGAGCTGCACACCTTCGATGGCGCCCAGGGGACGGACCTGGCGTTGCTGCTGCGCCGCCTGCGGGCACGCCTTCAGACGCCGGACGGTCACTTGATCTGTGCAGGCACGTCGGCCACCTTGGGTGGGAACGCGGATACGGCGCCGCTGCGCGAATATGCTCGACAAATATTTGGTGCGGCGTTTCCGCCGGAGTCGGTGGTCACCGAAAACAGACTGACCGAGGGGGAGTTCCTCGGTGACAGCACGATTGAGCACGTGCTGTATCCTCGGCCTGATTTTGATACGGTGCTGAACGCCGATCAGTATTCGTCGCAGCAAACGGCGGTGGCAGCGTGGTTCGCCTTGTTTTTTCCGGGACTGGATCAGCCGGCCGATGTGAATGACCCGGCCTGGCGTCGTGCGCTGGGCGGCTTGCTCAAGAAGCATTTGCTGTTTGTGAATCTGCTCAAACTGCTGAAGGGCAAGATTGTCTCCTCGTCGGAGTTGCAGCAGCAGATGCAAGGCCCCTTACCTGAAGCGGCACGCGCACATATTGCGCAAGTGTTGGATGCCTTGCTGGTATTGGCAGCGTGGGCACGCGACCCGGTCGGCCGCCCCTTGGTGACGCTCAGGGTGCAGCTCTGGATGCGCGAGCTGCGCCGGATGGTGGCGCAGGTGCGAGGCGATACGCTAAACATCGAGCTGAGGGCCGACAGCGACGTCAAGCGTGAGCCCGGCAAGCTGTATCTGCCGCTGTTGCAGTGCGCGGATTGCCACACCACCGGTTGGCTCAGTCGGTTGCCCAACGGCCAATCACGCCTGGCCACCGATCTCGACGAGATATACAACACATGGTTTGCCGGGCAACCGGAAGCGCTGCGCCTCTATGCGCTCGCTGGATTAACGCGGCCTTTGTGCGACGGCATTGCCCAGCGGGTATGCACCCAATGCGGCCACCTCCAAACAGGTCCCGGTGAATGCGCGGCCTGCGGCCACGGTGACTTGGTCGATGTATTCCGGGTAACGGCGAACCGGTCCACCACCACTAAAGCGGGTGTCGCACATGTATGGCATGATCCGACGTGTCCGGCGTGCGGCAGCAAATTCCGGCAGCTTTTGCTGGGAGCCCGCAATACAACGCTCGGTGCCGTTACGATTGAACAAAGCTGGGCCAGCCTCTTTAATGATGACAAGAAGCTGATCGCCTTTTCCGACTCGGTGCAGGATGCGGCGCACCGGGCCGGTTTCTTCACTTCGCGGACGTATCTCAACACGGTGCGTACCGGTTTGGCGCAGGTGATCGATCAGGTCGCTACCCCGCAATGTTCATGGAATACATTTCTGGAGCAGTCAGCCCAATTGTGGCTGACGGAAGGATCGCCACTGGCGATGCCGGTGGAGCGCTTTGTCTCGGAATTCATCGGCCCGGACATGATGTGGCAACGGGACTGGGCGAGATCCCTCCAGGGACTGAACAGCTTGCCCGATGGCAGCCACTTGCCTGCTAGGGTACAGAAGCGTCTCGCTTGGCAGGCCTTCGCCGAGTTCACCTATCTCAGCCGCCGGGGCCGCAATCTGGACGCCATCGGCAAAGCGACGCTGGCACCTCGTCTGGCCGATATAGAGCTTGCGGCCGAAACGCTGCTGCCTTTGTTGCATGAGAGCTTTGGCATCCGTCATGCGGACCGGAAGACCGTTGTACAGTGGCTGTGGGGATTTGTATGTCACCTGCGCCAGCGTGGTGCGGTTGGCTACCCGGAGCTGATGAACTACGTCTTGGACGGCAACATCTTCGGTCTCACACATTCTGCCGGCAGGCGCGAGTGGATGCCACGCATGGGAGACCGTTCGCCCCACCCGATGTTCCTTTCGATGGGTAGGGAGCGCGGATTTGATCATCTGGTGAACCCGCAGGTTCACACCTTCTTTCAGACGTGGCTACAGGCGACCTTGGGTGCAAATGGATTGCTGCCCGGTAACGCGGATGAGGCCATCTACACTCAGGCTATTGATGCGCTGGTGCAGACCGGGGTTTTGTTGCGCATTGACGCTGATTCGTTCGACGTGATTTGCTTGAACCCGGTGGCGTTGGTTCTCGAAACCCGGCTTGTGCGGCTGGTATCGCTGCAAGGCAAACGTGGGCTGACCGTGCCCGAGGATTCGGCAGATGCCTTGCTAGGCATGCCCTGTCTCGATGCCCCGCAGGAATCTTATGCCGAGAAAGTGGATACAGGCGGCTGGCTGGCGAAGCGCTTCAGCAGGGGTGACCTGCGCAGGGTGTTTGCTGCTGAACACACCGGGCTGTTGCAACGCGATCAGCGCGAGGCGCTTGAGTTGCGTTTCAAGGCAAAGTTACCGCACCCCTGGTATGAGAATCTGCTGTCGGCCACACCCACCCTAGAGATGGGGGTCGACATCGGTGACCTGTCCTCGGTATTGCTCTGCTCGGTGCCACCGAATCAGGCGAGCTACTTGCAGCGCATCGGGCGTGCCGGTCGGCGTGACGGCAATGCCTTCACGGCCACACTGGCCGACGGTGCCAGTCCACACGATTTGTACTTCTTTGAAGACACCAACGAGATGCTGCTGGGCGAGGTAGTGCCTCCCGGCATTTTCCTGAAAGCGGCTGAAGTATTGCGTCGTCAGATGTTCGCCTTTTGTCTCGACGATTGGGTCGGCTCAGGCATACCCGATACGGCATTGCCCGACAAGACCAAGGATGCACTCGATGCACGGGACAGCCTCGATCAGACACGTTTCCCCTACACGTTTCTGGAATACATCCTTGCGCATGAAGATCGTCTGTTGGAAGGTTTCAAGGCACTGCTGGGCGCTGACCTTGATGGTCGCGTCGCCAGCCGGTTGCAAGGCTTCATGCAAGGTACGGACGAAGACAATGCGCTACGCTTGCGCTTGAGCAAGCTATTGGAAGATCTAGCCAAGGAACGCAAGGCGCACCGCGATAGAGGCGATCAGATCAAGAAGCAGATCAAGATCCTCAAGGCGCGCCCGCAGGACGATGCAACTCGGGACGAGGTTGACCACCTTGAGCGGGAACGACAAAAGACCATCGAACTGGTCAAGGAAATCAACCAGCGTGAGCTGCTCAATACGCTGACCGATGCCGGTCTGATTCCGAACTACGCTTTCCCCGAGGCGGGGGTGGAACTGAAGTCCCTGCTGTGGCGGAAAAAGGGGAGCGACGACCCGGCAGATTCAGGAGCTTACATTTCGCTGCCAGCGGAACGCTATGAGCGCCCGGCGCAATCGGCCTTGTCTGAGTTCGCACCGGAAAACGTGTTTTACGCCAACCAACGCCGCGTGGAGATCGACCAGATCAACATGGGCCTGTCGTCGCTGGAAAACTGGAGGCTGTGCCCGACCTGCGAGCACATGGAGAACCTTGAGATTCATGCCGACAGCCATGGCTCATGCCCGCGCTGCGGCGATCCAATGTGGGCCAACATTGCGCAGAAGCAACTGCTCTTGCGCTTCAAGCAGGCGATCGCCAACAGCAACGACACCGACGTACGGATTGACGACAGTGCGGAAGACCGTGAACCCAAGTTTTTCGTGCGCCAGATGCTGGCCGACTTCGAGAAGAAGGATATTACGGAAGCGTACCGGATTAAAGCTCCCGACATGCCCTTCGGCTTTGAGTTCATCGAACATGTGCTGTTCAGGGACGTGAATTTCGGTGAGCCCACCAAGCCAGGCGCGGTCTATGCCGTCGCAGGACAAGAGCGCTTGCGACCCGGCTTCAAGCTGTGCAAGCACTGCGGGCAGATTCAGCGGGCACCGCGCAATGCTCGCGAGCGTGACCAAGCGCAGTTTCACGCCTTTGACTGCGAGAAACGTGGCAGCGACGATCCGAGCAACATCATCGACTGCCTGTACCTCTACCGCGAGTTTTCATCCGAGGCCCTGCGTATTCTGGTGCCTTATACCAAGTCCGGCGTCGATGAAGCATCGGTCCAGTCGTTCATGGCGGCAGTACGCATTGGCTTGAAAAAACGATTCGGCGGCAAGGTCGATCACCTGCGCATGGTGACGCAGGAGGAGAAGGGGCAGGATGGTGCGGCCAATCGACAGTATGTGCTGCTCTACGACTCGGTGCCGGGGGGCACAGGCTACCTGCATGAACTACTGGCCAACGAAGCAAGAACGCTGATTGAGGTCTTGCGCCTAGCGCTGGTTCATTTGAGTGGATGCTCGTGCAACGCTTCCCCTGATAAGGATGGCTGTTACCGATGCGTGTATCAGTATCGCCTGGGCCGGGCGATGGCGCTTGTGTCGCGTGATCGGGCGAGATCTATCCTCGAACATCTGGTGGAGAACCTTGATCAACTGGAACGTGTCGCCTCAGTTGCAGACATTTACATCAATCCCAATTTTGATTCCGAGCTTGAGGCGCGTTTCATTGAAAGCCTGCGCCGTCTCAGTGGTGTCGGTGGCTTGCCGTTCATCAGGTTGGTGCAGGAGATTGTGCACGGTAAGTCAGGCTATCTGCTGGAGGTAGGCGAGCAGCGCTACTGGATCGAACCCCAGGTTGATCTCGCCCCTAATGATGGAGTCAGCGCCCCCTGCCGGCCGGATTTCGTCTTGCGACCAACGCAGGGGCGTTCGCAACGGCGGCCCATAGCCGTGTTCTGCGATGGCTGGACTTACCACCACGCTTCAACACGCGAAGATGCAAACAAACGCAGTGCTTTGGTGGCGAGCGGCAAGTTCTGGGTCTGGTCTGTGACATGGGAAGATGTCATGGCGGCCATGGATGGGAAGTTGGAGACGACCTTGGCGGATAGTCTGGAAGCCATGTGTTTCAATCCCAAGGACAAGCTTCCACCGGCGTTGCGTCCGATGCTCAACGACAGTTGGTTGACGCAGCATGCAGTGGCCGTGCTATTGCAGTGGCTCGGCAACCCGACAGGTGAGAACAGCGACCAGTTTGCCCTTAAGTTAGCGCACCATGCAGGGGCCACCGCATTTCGAATGATTCCCGATCCCACCAATGCCGCGCTGGAAGAGGCGCGGACAAAGCTGCGGCAGTTCTGGGATGGATTGGAGCATCTGCCGTGCGACCGTCCCGCTAAGAGCGTCGCATGCGGCAACGTGAATGATCCGTCACTGAGTTTGCGTTACTGGTGGCCAAGCGATCTGGCTAATCCGGCACTACCTGCTCCGCCAAGTCCTGGATTTGTGATCTTCAACGACGCACATTCACAGGATGAACCGCAACGTCACCTGACATGGCGGCGCTGGTTGTGGCTGTTCAACATCTTCCAGACACTGCCCGGTGTTCTCATGGCAACCCGGCCCGGACTAGATGCGGGCGACCATGAAGGGCTGACACTTTCTACCGCACTGAGCACGAGCACGGGAACCTCTGGAGCAACTCATGCAGCAGCCTGGGAGAGCGTTATCGTGCAGGCGATGGGCGCGTTGGCGGAGGGCTTGCGTGCTGTGATGGATGGGGGCTTGCCGCCACCGGATGAAGTGGGTTATGAGCTGGAAAGCGAAGGCGACGTGGCGGCCGAGGCGGAGTTGGCATGGCTACAACGCAAGCTCGTGCTGGTAATGCCGGTGCATGCCGACAGTAAGGCGATATGGGAAGCCCTGGGATGGAGAGCCGTGGTGGCAAACGATGACTGGTCGATGCGGTTGGCTGATGCACTCAGTCACAACGCCACCCAACCAGGTACACAGCAGGAGGCAAACGAATGAGTTTCACACCCAAAGTGGCGTTGGCCCAGGATTTCCTGGCGAATCTGGGAACACTGACCTCGGCAGTGCAAGGCAAGATATTGAAGTGGGCCCTGCGCTTTCAAAGCGATCCGACCTCCAATGGCATCAACTACGAACCTATAAACGGAGCGCGTGACAAGAATCTCAAGTCGGTCCGTATCGACCAGGATTGGCGCGGCATCGTATTCAAGCCACCGGCAGGTGATGTCTATGTATTGATGTACGTCGATCGCCACGACGCTGCCTACCACTGGGCTGAGGGACGCCGTATTGCTGTAAACCCCGCGACAGGCGCGCTGCAAGTGTATGCAGTCGAGAGCATGGTGGAGCCCGTGCTGGAGCATGCCCGCGCCACTGAAACGCAATCCTCTGCTGCACCATCATCGACCTTGGCGGCCGAATCGGTCAAAGCAGCCGCCCCATTGTTTTCGACATTGTCAGATCAGGACCTACTCGGTGTCGGTACCCCAGAGGAATTGCTAGCGCAGGTTCGTTCCATTCAATCCGAGGCCGAGTTGGATGCTCTGCAGAGCTACTTGCCTGTGGAGGCGTACGAAGGCTTGTTCCTGATTGCCGCCGGAGATAGCGTTTCTGACGTCCTGATGTCACGTGAAACCCGGATCGACAAACTCGTCGATACCGAAGACTTTGCTGCCGCGATTGAAACAGCCGAATCTCAGTCGCGCTTCGTCGTCGTGGCGGATGAGGAAACCATGGTGGCCATGCTCAACGCACCACTGGCGCAATGGCGTGTGTTTCTGCATCCGACCCAACGGAAGTTGGCGCAGGGAGACCGAGGCGGCCCAATGCGAGTCTTGGGTGGTGCCGGAACCGGCAAGACCGTGCTAGCGATGCACAGGGCAAAATGGCTGGCCGAGGAACGAGCGACAGTCGAAAGGAAGGTCTTCTTCACGACATTCACCCGCAACCTTGCTGCCGACATAGAGGAAAATCTGAAGACATTATGCAGTCCAGTCGTCATGCAGAAGATCGAGGTGAAAAATCTGGATGCTTGGGTCAGCGGGTTCTTGCGCCGCCAAAAGTACGAGCACAAGATCGTATACAACCGCAAGCAGGATGAAGCGGCCGATGCATGGCAGAGTGCATTGGCACTTCAAGATACCAGCCTTGCATTGTCATCAGCCTTCTATGAAGAAGAACTTGAACGTGTGGTTTTGGCACAGGGGGTATCCACACGGGATGAATATCGTCTGGCAAAACGAACCGGGCGCGGTACTGTATTGACGCGCAGCAAGCGCGATGCCATCTGGCCTGTGTTTGAAGAATACCGGGCACAGCTCGCCAGCAGAAAACTCAAGGAAGTCGATGACGCCTATCGCGACGCAGCGGCTTTACTTCATGACATGCCAAAAAGCTATTCATCAATTATTGTCGATGAGACTCAGGACTTTGGCCCGCAGGCGCTTCGCTTGCTCCGTGCCATGGTTCCCAGGGAGTCCAATGACCTTTTCTTTGTCGGTGATGGACACCAGCGCATCTACACCCGCAACCGGGCTTCCATGAGCGCTTGTGGAATTGATATTCGGGGTAGGGCGCGCAAGCTCTATCTGAACTACCGCACGACAGAGGAGATCCGACGTCTGGCGGTAGCTACGCTGGAAGGCTGTGAGGTGGACGACCTTGATGAAGGCTCTGATGAAGTCAAACGGTACAAGTCGCTTTCACATGGCCCTGCACCCAAGACGCTCGACTTTCAGCATCTGGAAGATGCTCTTGCCAGCCTACCTGCTCAATTAGAGGTAAGCCTTGCCGAGGGGCGATTTGTTTGTGTGATTGTCCCAACCAGGCACGAAGCAAGCGCGGTTCATGGCAGCTTAAAGGCCGGGAAGATATCAGCGACGATACTTGGTCCGGATGAGCGCGATCAGCCTGATTCAAAGTCTGTGCGTATTGCCACAATGCACCGGGCGAAAGGTTTGGAGTTCGACGAAGTGGTGCTGTTGATACCCCGCAATTGGATCGATGTTAGATCGGGTGCGGATAATAGCCAGCGACTCAAGTACGTTGCGATGACAAGGGCGAAGCGGGTTGCAACGGTGGTGCAGTATTGATTTTGCTGCTGCAAGGTCATTCCATTGGATGGACTGACCCCATTCCCGGTGACAGGCCGCCGTCGGATTAGCTGTCTTGTGATGGTTGAGGACACACCAACTCCAATGTGACGCGTCGATTCGAAATGCGACCGAAACGTCCGCATTTCAGAATCCGGCACCGGTATCACACGGCCAGAATCGATCGCCATGTCGATTCATGTCCGCTTCCTTGTCCTGCTGCTTATCGGCTTGGCGCCCATTGCCCGTGCCGATGATCTAGGCATCGTTGGACCGACCTACGAGATCGCCGAACCAGACCTGATCGAGGCCATTCAGTCGCGTCTCAAGCGAATGGAGAAGAGCGGCGACCTGACCAGGAAGCAAACGGAATATCGGGATCGCGTCGTCGGCGCCATCGAGAATCCAAAGCCGCTTCCAGGCATCAAGGCGACCGCGACACAGCGCACCTATTTCGTTGATCCGACCTGGACGCTGGATCGTGACATCCGCGGTGCGGACGGCGCGCTCTTGTTCGCCCGTGGGCTGAAAGTGAATCCGCTGGACCACGTTTCGTTGCGGAACAAACTCATTTTCTTCGATGCACGGGATCGACGGCAGGTTTCCTTCGCGCAACAGGCAATGCGCAATGTGGATGAAGACGCCAAACTCATCCTGGTTGCCGGCGAGCCGCTGAACTTGATGCGCAAATGGAAGCGCCGGATCTATTTCGATCAGGGCGGGGCACTCGTACGACGGCTGGGTATTCGCCAGGTGCCGGCCATCGTAAGTCAGGATGGGAAAAGGTTGAGAGTCGATGAAATTCGCCCGTAACTTCTTTCGTTGCCTGCTGGTCATGCTGGCCACGGGGCTGGCGCTCCCGGCATTCGCCACCGCCACCTGCACGGGGCGTTTTGCCAACCCGATCACGGACATCTGCTGGAGTTGCATGATGCCGTTGCGCTTCGGCGGCCTCGACCTGGTGTCGCTCGATCAGGAAGACACGCCAAATCCCGGCGGCTCGCCGGTATGCCTCTGTCCGTCCCAGTTGCGAGTGGGTTTCAAGGTGAGCTTCTGGGAGCCGGTGAGGCGCGTGGATGTCGTGCGTCAGCCGTTTTGCATGACGAGTCTCGGTGGTATCGAACTCAATCCGGGATTCGATGCGCCGCGAGGATCGCGGTTCAGGCAGGACAGCACCGCGACATCATCCTTCTATCAGGTGCATTGGTACGTCGATCCGATCATCTTCTGGCTGGAGGCGATTTTCGACAACGCCTGCCTGGAGCAAAGCTCGTTCGATGTCGCCTACCTCACCGAGTTGGATCCGATGTGGAACGACGATGAGCTGACCTTCATCTTCAATCCGGACGTGGCCTTGTTCGGCAATCTCGCTGCGCGGGCAGCGTGTGCGGCCGACTGCGTGTCGGCAACCGCCGGTTTTCCCTCGAACGCCTTGTTCTGGTGTGCGGGATGTCAAGGAAGCCTGTATCCGCTCAATGGCAACGTACAAGCCCATATCGGCGGGGTGCAGGCATCCAGCCTGGAGATGACCCGCCTGATCGCCAAGATGCATCGTGAGGGACTGATGTGGGCGGCCTCCGGCGAGGACGGCCTCTGCGGCTACTACCCGCAGCCGGTCATGGACAAGACCGGCTACAAGTACCAGATGCTGTACCCGATCCCGCAGACGGAGAAGATCGCCGGCAAGTGCTGCCAACCGCTGGGACGCTCGACGATCCTCTGGGGTGCCGGCAAGGAGTATCCGTACGAAGGCGAGGACTTTGCCTACATGGTTTTCCGGAAGCGCAACTGCTGCCAGGGAGCGTTTTGAAGCCATGACCCGATATCGGTGGGCACTCCTCATCGTGATTCCGATAGCGAACTTCGCGGTGAATTCGGCATGGGCACAGGCCGCTCTGCCGACCGACTACGATATGCGGTTGGCACGCCAGCGCATGGAAGAAGCGCTGAAAGGGAACCGGCTCCCGAAGGAAATGAATCGGCCGTCGGTGCCGCAGATCGAGGCATTACCGCACCCAGCCGCCAAGAGTCCGGACCTTGCCAAAATCGCCGAGTCCTACCGCCAATTCCCAGCAGCCACCGCAAAGTCGGTGGACACCCCGGAGCTGATGGTGTTCGTTTCCTTCTCGATGCCGAAAGAAGCTCTGGAGCGGATTGTTCTCCAGTCCGAAAAATCCGGCGCTGTCCTTGTGTTGCGTGGGCTCAAGGGAAACTCCCTGACCCGTATGGGCGAAGAGCTGGCGAGCCTGGTCGGGAAGCGAAACGTCACGGCCATCATTCATCCTCCCGCGTTCAAGCAGTTCAAGGTGACGCAGGTTCCGGCGTTGGTGCTTGCGCGACCCTCGCAGGCGACCAAGATTGGCGAAGACGGATGTGCATCTCCTGCAAGCTTCATCAAGATCGACGGCGACGTTACCCAGGATTACGCCCTCGACCTCATCGAGCGGCAGTCACCGGCGTGGGCGGATGCGGCACGGCGCTACGCCGCAAAGCTGGCTGGACGTCGTCCGTGAGGTGTCTGTTTTTGGTCATAGCACTTGTCGCAAGCAATGCGCTCGCGCAGGGATATGACTCAAGTGCAGCATTCACCGAGGGGAGGACGCTGGGGTCGGGCTCAATCGGTGGCGCTTTTCAGGGCATCGGCAGCGGGAATGCAGCGTCGATGGTACCGGGCTATGGGCAAAGCGCTTCGCAATCACAGTTGTTCCAGGGTGGGCAGGGACAGTTGTCGGGACCGGGCGTTACCAAGGTTACGGATTGCGCCGGCCAGGCGCCCGATGCGGATGCCTACCGACGTCAGGAGTGCGACGCGGTGAATTTCGTGGCGCGCAATCCGAGTCTGCGGCCTGCGTTTTCAATTGACCGGGCCACCGATCCGCTGATCACTCGTGCCAATGCTATTGCGAGCAATCCGACCCTGCAATTCACCGGAATCTATGTGGGGTCGAGTACGGAGCAGTGCCGTGTCGTGACGGATACGACACCGGCAACCTTTACGACCGAAATCTGTACCGAGTATCGCCCGGTGACCAGCAACTTATGCTCGACCGCTCGCCAGATCACGGTCGATCAGAATCATCTCTATCAATGCGTCGAACAGATGCAGACGCTCAGTAATGCGTCCTGCACCATCGGCCAGCAGATCGCGGTTAGCACCAGCTACAACTATCAGTGCAATCAAACGGTACAGGGATACGAGACCCTGAACTGCCGGCGAGGGGTATCTGCCACCGTGGGGTTTGGTCAATGCACGCCCGGTACGTGGCTGGGTCGCACGGCGTTCATGGATTGTAGCTATTGCTACGACCCTTACATGGCCATGAACATCTTCTGCGGCAGCGATGGCCGGTCTTATACCGTGGAGCCCTACCGGTCTTACGACGGCGTCAATCGCTTCGACTACAACTGGATCGGCTATGCGTGGGATGGGAGCTACGGGCAGTTCCCGGTCGCGGTGGCTCCTGGGCAGTCGGTCACCGACTACTACGTCAGCAACCTCGGGTTCGGCTGCAATCTTTATGTGTATTTCAGCGTCAGTTGCAACTCGACGACCTGCACGCCGTCGATGCGAAACGTCAGTTCCGGTTGCAATTCTGCGGGAGGAACCGGATCGGGGGCGCCGCTTCAACTGCCGATGTCGAGGACGGTCAGCAACTGGACGTCGAATGAATGCGCCACACTGCAACAGCGGGCGCAGTAATGAAAGTACTGGTGTTCGGGGTTCTGCTTTTCGTCGCACTCTGCGGACGATCGATCGCCGGCGATTGTCGGCTGGAAAGCTCGACCTGCGTCGATAGCACCGCCAGCAAGACGATTTCAGGCGTCGTCGTGACCTTGGCCGATGTCGGCGGCTGTTGGGAGTATCAGGACAACTACACCTGCATCAAACCCAATTCCATTGATTACTGTTCGGCCCTGACGGCTGCCGGTTGTGGGCAGACCAGTTCGACTTGCAGCGACACGGCTTTCAATGGCACCTGCAATACCTACACGAAGACGTTTCGCTGCGGCACCAGCCAGGGAACGCCCACCAATACCGTTCGCCTCGACAACACATACACGCTGGCGACGGATACCGTGAACACCAGCCAGTGCAGCAGCTACGCCCAGAATTCCCACTGTCGTCTGGCGGCACATACGTGCGTCGACTCAACGCCCTGCAAGGTCGATTCCAGCGGCGCCACGGTGTGCCTGGCCGGAGTCACACCGCCGGCAGGCGGACTAAATTCCGCGGCGACGTGTTGGAGTTATCAAGATGACTACTCCTGTATTGCCGCGAATCACATCGACTATTGCGCCGCCATCAAGGTCACCCAAGGGTGTGTGGTGGTCAGTTCGACCTGCGATAGTACGGCGTTCGACGGGTCATGCAATCAATACACCCGACGGTACCAATGCACCAACGTAACGGCATCGACGAGTACCCCGACGGTCGTCGAGCTCAACACGTCCTACACCATCACGTCGAACACGCTGGATAGCAGCCAATGTGCGTCGCTCACGCAAAGCGCCAACTGCGTCCATGCCGCGAGTACCTGCACCGACAGTACGCCCTGCAAGATGATCAACGGCCTGCAGGTTTGCCTGAACACCGTGTCGCCCTTGCCTGCCGGCGCGCAAAGCTCTGGCGATTCCTGCTGGGCTAGGTCTGAGGACTACACCTGTGCCGGCACGACGCTGACCAACGACTGCCAGGATCTGATCAATCGCGGTTGCACACAGGTCTCCTCGCAATGTATCGACCAGCTTGCTTCCGGGGCGTGTGACACGAGCGAACGAACCTATTCATGCCAAACGTCCCCGGCGACCCAGACGCAACGTACGGTCTGCGATCAGCGTTCCTTTTGTCAAAGCGGGACTGGATGTTTCGATACCAGCAATCCGGCCGATCAGGATTTCGGGAAATCGATGGCGTCAATGGAGGCGGCGCGCGAAGCCGGCGTCTATGGTGCGGATCAGCAACTATTCAAAGGCGTTGGCGAGCAGTGCCGCAAGAAGCTCTTTGGTCTGGTGAATTGCTGCAAGAAGGGCGGCGGCGGGGCGGCCCGAAGCAATAACGCATTGATGGCCACTGCCATTCAAGGTGCCGTTGCTGGCGGGCAGGTGGCGATCAATGCCGGCAGCAAGTACATGTTCGACTTCATGTACCCCCAGTTCACGAGCTACATCGAGGCCGGCGCCCAAGCCATGATTTCCTCGGAGGTGCTCTTCACTCCGACCAATTTTCAGCCGTCGTTCAGTTTCTACGGACTGACGTTCTCAACCGGGACGGTCACCAGCGGCCTGCTCGGTGGCCCGATCTACTCCCTTGGATCGCTGGGGAGCTTCAATCTGTACTTCGATCCCTATTCGCTGGCCGCAGCCGTCGCGCTGCAACTGCTCTCCGAATTGCTCTCCTGCGAACAGTCCGAACAACTCCTGGCCATGCACCGGGATGCCAATCTTTGTGTCCATGTCGGCTCCTTCTGTTCGGCGCGCGTCCCGATTCTTCGCACCTGTATCGAGCAGACCGAGTCGTACTGCTGCTTCAACTCGCGCCTGGCCAGGATCATCAATGAACAGGGCAGGGGACAAATCGGCAAAGGATGGGGAAGCGGCGAGAGTCCGAACTGTTCGGGCTTCACGACCGCCGAGTTCGAGCGGCTCGACTTTTCTCGGATCGACATGAGCGAGTTCATTCAGGAAATCTCGTCGAGCGTCCGCCTCCCGAGCGCCAGCTCGTTTGGGCAAAACGTGCAAGCCACCGTCCAGCAACGCGTGAACAGCTACTACAACCGATGAAACGACCTCTGACGGTACCCGCGATGGCACTTTGTTTCTTTGCTTTCCTGACGAGCGAAGATGTCCTCGCTGCGGATTTGAAACAACACCTGTTTGCCGCAATCGAAGCCCCAACCGGCAAGTCCGAGGGGGAATTGAGCGGAGCCATGGCTGAATTCTTCAAGGCGCAAACCCGGTCGTCGGCGCCGGTCCGTGTCCAGGTAAAAACGATCAAGAGATTTCCGACAGAGGGATGCGCGCGCCTGGAGGCCACCTTGCTACAAGAATCTGTCCCAACCAGCGATGGTGGTCGAATTCCCTTCGCTATCCGCTACGAACTCAATTTGTGTCGTGACGGTCGTCCGCCTTCCGAGGGAATGGACCTCGACGCCGCATCGCAGGCACTGGCACCGAAGCCATTGCCCCAATGATGAGAGAATCCAGTTTTATTCATAACCGAAAGGAAGTACCACGATGAACAAATCCGAGCTGATCGAAGCGCTGGCCACCAAAGCTGAACTTTCCAAGGCGGCCGCCGGCCGTGCCCTGGACGTTTTGGTAGAAGAGATCGTGACCGCAGTCGCCAAGGGCGATTCTGTGACACTGGTAGGCTTTGGCACTTTCAAGTCGGCAGATCGCGCAGCTCGTGAGGGCAAGAACCCGAAAACCGGCGAGACGCTCAAGATTAAGGCGACGACCGTGCCGAAGTTCTCGGCAGGCGCATCCTTCAAGGAACAGGTTGCGAACAAGGGCAAGGCGAAGAAGTAATTCGATGGGGCGTTGCCGAAACACCGCAACGCCCCCGGAAAACAATCAACGACCGTTGAGTTTTTCTTGCTTCGTGACTCGGAGCAGGGCAAAATTCAACGGTCGTTTATCTTTTATGGGGGCTCCGATGGCGGTCAGGGAAATCAGCATTGTCTCGATCAGCGAACTCGGGGACACACTTCGCCGCGTTCGCAAGGAATCTGGGCTGACCCAACGGGATGCCGCCGCCCTGTGTAACGTGAGCTTACCCTTTCTGAACGGGTTGGAGCAGGGCAAGGCTACTGCTCAGATTGGCAAGGTTCTGTCCGTCTGCCATCGCTTCGGTATCGAGGTCAAGCTGAGACTCCCCATGGCGCCGGGTGACGCAACATGAGTAAGCTGCGCGTCACGGCCAACGGCACGCTGGTCGGTACCCTGGCGGTGATCGGTGGCCGCTGGTCGTTCAACTACGCCCCGGACTGGAGCGCCTATGCGCTTTCGCCAAGTTTGCCGCTGGCGACGCGTGAGTATCAGGATTCGGGGGATGTCCGGCTCGTCGAATGGTTCTTCGAGAACCTCTTACCGGAAGGCCGGCTGCGCGAGCTGATTGCTTCGCGGGACCGCATCGATCCGAGAGATACTTGGGCCTTACTGATTCGTCACGGGCAGGACACGGCCGGGGCGCTTTCCCTGCTTCCCGATGAAGCTGGCGAAATCCAGATCGAGCAAGAGATCCTGCTTCCTCTTTCGCGAGAGGCATTGCAAGAAAAGATCGAGGAATCCCGCACCCGCAATTTGCCGCTCATGGCCTCCTGGGACGATGTTCGCATGTCTCTGGCCGGCGCCCAGGAGAAGCTGGGCCTGCGCATCGATACGCAGGGTGCAATGTTTCTTCCGGAAGGGACGGCCGCCTCGACGCATATCGTCAAGCCGGAGAACGCCAGCGCGGATTTCCCGTTCTGCCCGGCGAATGAGTTCTTCTGCATGCGTCTGGCTGCCGAGCTGAAGGTTCCGGTTCCCAACGTCGATCTGAAACATTTGCCGGAGCCGCTGTACGTCATCGAACGTTTTGACCGTGAGTCGTCCGACTCGAAAGGAGAGCCCGGAGGAAGTGCAATCCGGAGACTCCACCAGATCGATCTGTGTCAGGCGCTCGGGGTATCGCCCTCGAAGAAATACGAGAGCGAAGGTGGCCTGGGCTTGCATCACCTGTTCGAGGTTCTCCGTGGCACATTTATCGACCGTCCAGTCGTTGCCGCCAACGCGGTCGTGCAATGGGTTGCCTTCAACTACCTGATCGGCAATCTCGATGCGCACGCCAAGAACATCGCCTTCCTGATGCGCGGCCAGAAAGCGGCGGTTGCGCCGTTCTATGACATGTTGTGCGTGGAGGCCTATCTGCCGCGGGCAACCATGTCGATGGCCATCGCTGGCGAGAACAAGCCCGGCTGGGTCGAGGGCATCCATTGGGACGCGATGGCCTTCGAGGCTGGGGTGGCGCCAAGGCTCGTCCGCGGCGTTTTGTCGCGAATGAATTCTGACCTGCCGGATGCGATCTCAAAGGTCATCGGAGATGAACGGCTGCTGCCTACCGAACGTGACTTCATCCGTGAAAAGGTGCTGCCGGTCATCGAAGAACGGCGGAGGTTCGTTACCGATGCCCTCAAGGGCCGGCAATCAACTGTCATCGAACTATTGGGCCGACGAGAGCTCGATCCGGAAGTGGTTGAGCGGCTGAAAGCTCGTTCATCCTCTATGTAGCCAAGCGACGACACCACGGATTGTGCGATGTGTGTTTATGACGAAGGTTTGATCCAGCGACTGGCTTCCCTGATAAAGTGACCGCCTGACTGGGTCAGCTATTTGAGCAACATTAACGATAACTCGGAATTATCTTGCCGAAAAATATCCCGCCACGTGACGTAATCGCCCGCTACGAAAGAATGGAGGACATATGGCCTGCCACGGATGCATGGCACTTCTTTACGCGAAGGGCCATCCACGATACGGTAAAACTATGGATGCTCGCATCCGGGAAAGACGGGGCTAGGGTCCTGAATATCGGCTCAGGCGGCTCGGACTACGACCTAGCTGGAATGAACTTGATTCACGGAGATATCTGTATTCGGAACCTCTCCGCCGGAAGCAGCGCAGTCTGTAATGCCGAAAGACTGCCGTTTCAAGAGGCAACTTTCGATGTGGCGATATGCGTTGGCTCTGTGCTCAATTACTGCGACGCGCTTGTTGCCATAAGCGAGATGGCGAGAGTTATAAAACCTGCTGGTACGCTGATCCTTGAGTTCGAAAAGAGTGACAACTTCGAATACATCTTCTCAAAACCGTTCTGCGCCAACGCCATGATGGTGACAACCTTCTATGGTGGAGAGAAGGAAAAGGTGTGGGTGTACAACGAGCGTTACGTCAAAAGTCTATTAAACACTCTCCGGTTCGTGATTCGTCGCCGACGCGCGATACATACTCTGTCCTCTGCGATGCTGAGAGTGCTGCCTAGCCAGATTGCAGCGAAGTTTGGAAGCTGGGATCGAATCCTGTCGAGACTTCCATTGTTCAATCAATTCGCTTCAAACGTCATCTTCGAGTGCGAGAAAGGTGCCTAAGTACGGGCGCCGGTCACCGTTGACCATTCATAACTCTAGAATCGTGCACGACTCGGCCAATTCACCTTGCCAGTCTGTTCCGGCGTCCATCTTACTCGTCGGGTATGGCGCAATTGGACAAGCACTGATGCCACTGTTACTCAATCGTTTTGATATTGAACCTACGCACGTTACCGTAATTTCCCCTTGCAAAGCAGAAGAGGCAATTGCTGTCCAGTACGGACTGAAGTTCATTAATGCTGGCGTCACACCGAATAACCTTGATGCATTGCTGTCACCACTTCTCAAGGAAGGAGACTGGTTAGTAAATGTATCCGTCAATGTCTCGTCCCTTGACTTGATTCGCTGGTGTCAAGCCAGAGGGGTCTTGTATCTCGACACCTGTATAGAACCGTGGCCTGAACAATATGGATCGCCAAAGAATCCCAATGGGCTTACCAACTATGCGTTAAGGGAGGAAGCACTTAGCTTGCATCGCCCCGGCGCGCCGACTGCGGTGGTTGCTCATGGTGCCAATCCGGGCTTGGTAACGCATTTTGCAAAAGCTGGCTTGGTCAACCTGGCTGCTATGCGAAACATTGTGTCCTGGACATCGTGGGCCGACTTAGCATGTCAACTCGATATCCGCGTTATTCAGGTCGCTGAGCGAGACGCACAAGTTGTAGCCGATCTTCCTTTTGAATCTGGCTGCTTTTATAACACATGGTCGGTTGATGGATTTCTAGCCGAGGCATTGCAGTACGCTGAACTCGGATGGGGTACTCATGAGGTATCCTTGCCAAGCAATGGGTCCCTTCACTTGGTTGGTGGGCGATCTGGAATCTACCTGAATCAGCATAGCGCACACGTCCAAGTACGTTCGTGGGTGCCGTCAGTCGGTGAACAATGGGCGTATCTGATTACCCATCATGAAGCACTCTCAATCGCAAGCCTTCTTACCACCTTCTCAGCTAACGGATGCCCGAGCTATAGACCGACGGTATATTATGCGTATCGTCCGTCGTCAATAACATGCAAGTCAATCAATTACTGGCTGAGTCGAGGGCTCGTTGATCCGTCGTCTAAGGTTGTTTTGAAAGACGATCTAATCGATGGGTTCGACCAACTAGGCGTCCTATTCGTGTTCCCAGGTGGGGCCTACTGGTATGGCTCATCCCTTACACTGCAGGAAGCAAGAACCATTGCGCCAAATAACAACGCGACGACTATGCAGGTAGCAGCAGGAATTATCGGAGCGATCGAGTGGATGCGAAACCATCCACATGAAGGTGTGGTGGAAGCAGAGTCGATGGACTTCCGCGAAGTCTTGACAATTGCATCTCCGTATCTGGGCGATGTTTCTGGGGCGCCTTCAAACTGGCAGCCTAATGATAAGGGCGAGCTGAAATGGCAGGATTTTGAAATTGTGCCTAGTCGCACCGTAATTCAAAGGGAGGCGGTATCTTGAAGCAGTTGACATACCGCCTTGATAGTTCTTGGGTCCGCGGCGACATTGGCTAGCGCCAGAAAGCAGTCATCACCAGCAAGTTCGTAGATGCCGGGCAACGATTATCGGAACGAGCGGTCACCGTTGCCGGATTCCCCACTTAAGCAGTCGAACTGTTTCCTTGAAGATTGTGGTTGGCGATTCCCGCGTTATGGCCGATGCCCCCGCAAGCCCCAGAAGCGTAACGAGAAAGATCGTAACTAACGCCATGAGCGGTAAATCGAAATAGAGTTGCACGGCCGAGAGAATTCCGGTCCCGAGTATTACGATGAAAAGGCCAAGGCCGGCGACAGCCGTCATGTTGATCGGTGTCGTCACGGTCTTAGCACTCCCTGTTTCAAATAGACTGTGATGGCCGTTCAGTTCCACGTACTGCTTCTTGATTGACGAATCTATCTTCTTAAGAAGCTTCGCGAGATCCGCCTTGTACTTTTGAATGTCACTCACATGCGGTTCATACCATCGCAGATAGTGCTCATAGTAAAGTCCCTCGACAATTTGTAAATATGTGGCTTTCGCAACCTGCGACTGGCTACTTTCTTCAGAGGTCCCATATACGTACACCATCAGGATTGCGTCCATCGCACTCTCGGCATTCTTTTCCCCAAGCTGAGGCTGATAATAAGTGGCTTTGGCGACTTTGAAGCCTGTCATCTTGAGGAGCCGAATTACCTTCCTACTCTCTTCTGGCGGCTCCGCCGAGTTAAATTTGCCTATTTCGCCAACGATGTAACGCACGTCAAACCCAAGGTCCTCAATTAACGACTTCGCACATTCGACGAATGCGAAGAAGGCGTGTTGCTTCCGAAACGCTTCATCAATGGCAAGATAATCAATGGCCAGTACCTTGCAAGTAGCAAGGTAGGCCATCTGAGCAAAACCGATTAGCTTCTTCCCACAATAGAACCCGAGAACCAGGAATCCGTTCTTCTGGTATGCGCCGGGATTGTCGAGCCAGTACGCAATTTCATTGCTGTTGGTTCGCAAAGGCGCCGGCATGTTCTCCCGGTAGATATTCAGTGCTGCGGCAAACTCCTTGTCCGAGCTGCTAGTGAGCTGTCTTAGGCTAAAGCGTGACGTTGTCTTGATGATGGACGACATTCGAGGGGCGGTGATAATTCCGAGTTATCGCACTTGACCTCCAGTAGCCCGCAAAAGAGCCTCCCGTAACCCTTGGTCGGAGACATGGGTATATATCTCCGTGGTGGAAATACTCTGGTGTCCCAGTAGTTTCTGGACATAGCGTATATCCAACCCGGCTTCCAGCCATTGGGTTGCACACGTATGGCGAAGCATGTGCGGCGTTAGGTGCCGGTCAATCCCTGCGATGGAAGCGATTTCGTGAAGCGATGCCCGTACTCGTGGCGGAGTTAAATCTAGTCCCGCTTCGGTCACAAACAATCGTTGACTCTGCGCGCCGATTTTCTCTCTCCTGGAGAGGTAGCGATCCAGAGAGCGATAGAGCGGCGCAGATAGGAGATAGACAAGTCGTTGCCGGTTTCCCTTTCCATGAACCTTCAGGCAACGATCCGGTAGAGATAAATCCTCGATCCGAACATTTGCCAATTCGCCAACGCGAATTCCTGTGTCAAGCAGCAGCTGTATTGCAGTCTTTCGGCAGAGCGCATCGAAATTGTCGCTTCTGACGGTTGGTTTGATTGCTTTCCTTAATAGACCGATATGGCATCGATCAAGTGCGCGCGGTAGCCGCTTGGGGAGCCTGATACGTTCGTTAAGTGTGTCGAATGGGTTTACGGCGACGATGGACTCCCTTATCGCCCATCGGAATAGAAGCTTCAAACAGGCGACCCGACGCTTAATCGAGGTTTCCTTGAACTTCCGTTGTTCCCGAAGATAGCGAATATATTGGCGTAACTCTTCCTTCGTGACGGCTTCGATTCTTTTCCTCGATCCGAAGTATTTCTTCGCATCCTTTAGGTCGCATCCATAGGCTCTATGCGTGTGCTCGGAGAGGCTCATTGCGGAGCGACAATGATTCAAGAACTTCGTGCATGTTTCAGAAAAAACCATGATTCCCTCGCTATCGTTGGCAAAGGGAAATAGTCTCCATGCAAGAATAGATATTCAAGCGATATTCACGAATTCATCAATCGATGATGACGAAATGTGCCGGCCCATGCTGCTGTGCAGTCGCCGGCATGCTGTGGGCAGGTGAATCGTGCCGTATCGACCGGGCTTGTACGAGAGGCCGATGCTCAACAAGCTAACGAAGCGGCTTACAGCCTGTCTCTTGTCTTGTAGAGAGAAAATCGTGGCCGGACACTATATCGTCCAAAGGATAAGCAGTAATCTCTCGGCGATCATCCGCTCTTGGTCAATTCCTTTTCGCTTGTTGCGAATTGCTTGCTCCAACGCGAAGCTCTTCCCATGTAAATGCAAGGCATCAAGCTGCTGTAGCTGATTCAAGTAGAGATCGTCTCGGCCAAGCTTTGACAGGCATTCATCAGGATCGGCAGGCGCGAGAATACCGGTCAATTGCGGTAAGCCTGCGCCGAAGAGCAGGCCCGCTGGATCAAGGTCTGGCCATGCGATAACGGGTACCTGGCTATTTCTTAGGAACTCAAGAACGGCATCTGCCGTGTTGATGCCATCACCCCGGAATGCGACGAGCGGTTGAGAAAACGGAAGGTCGATTCTGGCATCCTCGAAGTGGATGAACGCCTCGAAGTTTTCGACGAGGACAATCACGTCATGCCGAAAATCGACCGCCGCGTCGACCGGAATATCCAGAAACGCTTTTGCGGGCAGAAGAACGGATGACGCTCCCTGTCTCAGACCGGCAGGTGCCCGCAAAGCGATTCGTCCTTCCCGCGGACGCCTTCCGGCGAGCTTCTCATTTCGTCCCAGTTGGGTGGCTTCGATTCGATTACGGCCAAGCCAGGCATCCGGCGAAGTGGTTGCGTCGATATCCTCTACGTTTTGCAGATAGGCTCGGATTCGACCCCGGTCCGCATCCGTGACTAACCAGTGCTTGCCAACAATGCGCCCGAATCCCAGGGAGTCGACAAGCCTCTGGGCGGTCTTACTGTAGGGGCGCCGACCGGTATCAGCTTGGCAGGCGCGCAGCAGCGCCTGGACTTCCTGTATCGACAGCATAAGGCTCCAGCCAAATATCGGTGAGTACGGGGGTGTCCCAACGCTGGTTGGAACAGGCGATTTCATGTTGGTAACGCCAGCCTGCTGGCGGCGGCATTCCATTGTCGATAGCGGCCGACAGGGTCCCCAGCCAGATCACGGGAGAATAGGGATAAAGTGCCCGACGATTTTGGTGAGTCCGCAGCCAAGTCATGACAGAGATTGCCTTGCCAAGACGTTCGATATCGGTGAGGAGCAGATTCAATGCGTGGCGGAATTCGCTGGGGCTGGGGCTAGCGGGAGGCGGTTCGCCGGCATCGTCGAGACTGCCGGCGCGTGGCGGCGTTGTTCGCGCGAGAGGACGTCGATCATCGCGTATTTCTCCCAATAGCGACAGCAAGGTTTCGCTGTCGTCGCCATTGGCATCCGGGTAGGCCGGCAGCGGAAACCCCTCGAAGCGAAACAGCATGTCCGGCAGGCAGTTGTCGTCTTCCCATATGGGCGGGGCGAAATCGGCTTGGCGAGTCAGGCGGTCATCGAGCCTGAGGAGGACTTCCACCATGCGATGCGCGGCCTGAAGGTCGAACAACGCTGCGTTTAGCGCCTGTTGCACCTCGAACAGGCGTCGTCGCAGGTCGTCGCTGCCTTCGACCCGGTTGTGCAGATGGCGGCGCAGGATGCTTGTGAGTTCCATATATCCCTGGACTGCATCTAGCAGATCAGCCTGATCGAGCAGCCCCACGGCTTCGACCATCTGGGCGGCTTGTTCGACATAGTTCTTGTTGTGGAACAGTCGGTCCTTGATTCCGCCGCCCGAAAATCCCTTGCGGGTATCCACGACCATGCGGAAGTGTTCGATGTCTTCCTTCATACCGGTGGCGAACTCGTCGCACAGGTCGATGATCTCGTCGATGCATTCTTCCTGACTCTGAACATCGGCCGCGATGAGCGCTCCCTGGTAGGCCTCAGTCATGGCTTGCAACTTGCCGACCACATGCGCGTAGTGCGTCGAATTGCCATAGATCTTGACGCGATTTACGGCGCGGTCGAAGAAAACCCGCAGTCGCCGGTCCAACCTGAAGCTTCCCTCGATGTAGGGCGTCAGCGCCTTGACTTTGAGTAACCGGGTGAAGGCTGTCTGAGTATCCTCTTCCGGGGCGACGCCTTGACTCTGACAGTAGGCATCGGCAATCAACTCTTTGTTCTGGTGGAGTGCCTGGATGACGTTGAGGATGTGTTCACGCATCAGCCACCATCCTTTGATACGGGAAATAGCGTCCCGGTTTGTGCTGATGCTTGAGGTGCCGCGGGTGCTTCACGTTCCTTCGCCTCGTCAAAGGCGAGAATCATGTCCAACACCCAGTCCACCTTGCCGGTCAGACGATAGATGCCCTTGTCCTCGTCGATCATTTCCAGCAGCCCCTGGTCTTCGCGGAGAGCCCAGTTGATGACCAGTTCCAGCATTTTCTGCAGGGAGGCATCGGCGGTGCTGCGGAGTCGCTGGGCAAGGGTGCGCAGGGTTTCCTGCAAGTTGAGGTTCTCGTGGATGGCCTGATTGAGACGATGGGCATGGAGCAAGGCGCCGGCAACGGGAGCCGGTTCATTGAGCGCCGACATGGTCAGCTTGAGGAAGCTGACCCAATGCCGCAGTTCCCGCTTGGCCTGTGCGGCGGTTTCACGAGCCGCGTTGCGGTTCGATTCGTCCAGCCGGCGCAGCGCGGCAAACCAGGTTTCTCCGTTGCCAGTACGTAAGGCACGCAATCCCAGGCGCCCAAGAAAATCGTTGAGGCCGTCGACGTTCGCCGGCTCTTCCAGATAGTCGAAAAGCTCCGGGTCGGCCGCGCGGTTGATGAAGTTGCCGCGCAACAGGCGGACGGCAATCAACTGGAAGCGGTCAGCGCTCATCAATGCTCTCCGTTGTTGCTTCTGCTTGTTCGGGGAACGGCCAGGGTGCCAGAGTTCCCATGTCCATCGGGCGTTCGGGGGCGTCGTCCGTTTGAGTCGGGGCCTCTATGGGGGACTGTTCCACGAGTTCCGGCAGCTCGTCTTCCCCGAGGATTCGGCGAATTTCGAAATCCGACAGAACTTCATAGCGGTGGTTGAACAGAGCCTGCAAGGACTCCTTGGCTTCGGGGCTGGCGGATACCAAACGGATGCGGTTGCGATTGAGCATGGCCAGGAGGGCCTTGGAATTTCCTTCATCAATGGCGCCGATTTCGTCGAGCGCCCAGGTGAGCCAGAGGTCCGCCGATTCGTTGTTGCGTCGGGCGCGATTGGCGAAGGCGACGAAAATCAAGCACAGCACCAAGTAGCTCAGGCCATTGCTCGACACCTGCTTCAGGTCGGCTTCATTGCGCACGCGTTTGACGTCGGTACCGTCATCCACTTCAATTTCCAAGTCCATCAGGGTTTCCGGATTCTCGGCGAGCGCGCCTTCCGGTAAATGGCGGGCGAAGTCCTGTAGCGCGTCTAGCAATGCTTGGCCGGGAAGGCCTGCGAAGTTGACCTCTTGCCAGCGATCGTGCTCGGTTAGCACATGGCCGAGGGCATCCCAGTAGGGGCGCCGTTCCACCAGCGCCGACAAGCGCAGGGAGAGCCGCCGGATCGCCTCGAACACCATGCCGGAGTCCAGGCTGGCCTGCAGCTCTCTCGACAGTCCGGTGATGCTGCTCTGGAATCCCAGCAAGCCTTCCTGGAATCGCCTCAAAATGCCGCAGCCGTTGCGGATTGAGCCGGCTAGAACATCCCGCTGCTGGGCATGGGCAGTACCATACCAGTCGGCGAAAACATCCAGGGTGTGCTGCACTTCCGACCAGTAATCGTCGGCGAGATGAGTGGCGTATTCGCCGATCTTGGTCGCGGTGAATTCCTGCTTGCGGAAAGAGCGGACCAGGGAACCCAAATGCTGGTGCAGCCGATGTTCCTGATCGCGGAGTTGGCCGGTGGCGTTGTCGAGTTCCGACAGAATTTCCGGCAACTGCCAGTGTATGGCGACTTCATCGGTATTGCCGGCCACGTCTGCGTCAATGCCCACCAGCCGGGCCTGTTGGGCCGTTTCGGCTTGCTCCAAACGCTGCCGAGTTAGCGTGACGCGCTGCTTGGCACCTTCGAACGCTGTTCGTTGGTTGGCGATTCGGGCTTCGAAGCGGGCCATCTGTTCCTGTCTTTGCCGCTGGAGCGCCTCGGCTTCCTCGGCTTTTTGCTGTCGCTGCCGCTTGAATTCCAGTCGCTGCGGCGGAACGCGTTCAAGCCAGCGGTGGTAACTCTCGACGACAGGGGTACTGGTCCTGGCTCGATTGGCGGTCTCTTCTGCACGCGTAAGTTCATCTTCGAGTGCTTGCAACGCGGCGGTGTCGACACCTGCGTGCGCGAGCTCCGACAGGCGAAGTTTCTCCAGGCCCTCGAACGCCTTGAGCTTGGCGGTATTGAGTTGGGACAGTTCCTCCCGGTGCCGTGCTTTCGCATCCTGCTGTTGGTGTCGGAGCGCCTGGGCGCGGGAGTCGAAGCCAGACTTGATTTCGTCCCTGGCCTGCTTCTGGGTTCGTTTCAATTCCTCAATCGTCTGCTTGCGGCTGCGTTCGATGGAAACGGCTTCGGCGCGTGTTGCCGTCAATTCGCCGCGACGCTGGCCGAGTTCTTCTTCCCGTCGTTTGTCGGCGGCATCGAGGGCTTGTCGGCATTGTTCCACGGCACTCTCACACCGGCTGCGGTCGGCGATTCGGTTACGGTGAGTGTCACGTGCCGTATCCACCGATTTGGCGAGTGCCCGTCCCTGGCGAGCGGCATCTTCCCAGGCTGCTCGGGCGTCGGCTTCCACTGCCTTAGCGCAAAGGATTTCGGCGGCAAGAGACTGCTCGCTGGAAGCGCGCCCCGCTTCGATGCGGGTGAGGTCGAGCATCAAGCCATAAAGGCTGCTATCCCCGGCCGTGTCGTCGGGGCTGTCGGGAGCAAGATCGGTCTTCAGCAGCAGATCCTCGCGCAGGACTTTGGCAATATTGCCGTGCCAGCCGGGCAGATGCGTCCTGAGGTAGTGGAGCAGGGTGTTGCTGTCGGGAGTCTCCAGCAGCAGGAGGTGAGAGAGCTTCTCGCTGGCTTGGCCATGCTTTTGTGCTTGCGCGGCGGTGGCATGGGTCTGCTGGGCGAGAAGGTTGTCCTGTTGGGTCAGGGCGAGAAGGGCGCTCGCTTCGTCTGCCAATGCCTGTTTCAGCGAGGCCGTTGCCGTATCGAATGCAGTTTTGGCATCGCGGGCGAACTGAACAAGTTCAGGATCGGGCACCAATTGCGACAGCGTCTGGTCGATGGCCGAGATGGCTGTCACTGCGGCCTGCCACGCTTCATTGGCGGCGGCGGTTCCAACGGCCTGGGCATCTTCCAGCGCACCAACGGCGGCATCACGTTCATCGGCGAGCGCCTCGATTTGCAGATTCAGATCGCCAACCAGGTTGTTGAGACGGGTTTGTGCATCGGCCTCGGCCTGGTTGCGGCGGGATTTTTCTTCGGCAAACAATGCCTGGTATTTGCGGCTGACCGAATCGGCCGCGGAGAGCAGTTTGGCTTGTCTGTCCTTCAAATCCGCGACATGAGCTTCCAGGGATTGCCGACGACTGACCAGATCAATCAGTGCATGGACGTCCTTGTCTGCCCAATCCTTCTCTTCGCTGTCCGCGCGTGAGATTTCGAGGTTGAGCCGATCGATCTCGGTGTTGATCGTTTGCTCGTCGAGATCGAATGCGGCGACCGCTGCGCGCTGTTCGCGCTGAAGGGTAGCAAGCGCATCTTCTTCGTCGAACTCTTTTTGGCGAAGCGTTTCCAGAAGATGCCCGAGTGCCAGCACCAGCCGTTTGAGTTTGCCGGCCGCGAGCGTCTGGTGATGGCGGGCGACGTTCGCCTGGACGTAGGCGGAATTCGCGGCATGAAACGTAGGCTCCAGCGCCATAACCGTCTGGTATGCCTTGAAATCCGGCAGAAATCCTTCCAGTTCCTTGCGCGACAGCGCGAGTACGATCTGCTTGTCTTCTTCATCGTAGGCAACCGACGCCGCCATGCGTTTGAGCGCAACAAACGTGATGTCCTTTGAGAACATGCCTGAGCTGATGCGTTCGATGCCGGCAAGACGAGAACGTCCGGAGACCAGCGCAAAGCGTCGGAGCAATGGACGATGTTCAGGAAAAGTCAGCCGTCCGCTGGTGCCTTGGATAATGGCGCGGTATTGCAGCACGCCGAGGGCGCTGCTCGGGTTGCGGCCCAAGGTACGCAGACGGGCGTTCAGATGGCGGCCTTCGACGAGGTTGTCGTCATCAACGAAGATTTCCTTCACGTAGGGACCATCGGCCAAGTGGTACTGCGGGCTATTGTCTGACCCGTAATGCAGAATGGACAGCTTGATGCCATCGTGGTTCTCGTACTCGAAGGCGACGTAGGACGTCGAGCGGCTGAACATGAACTCTCGGAGCGAACGGACGACGCTGCCAGCGGACTTGACGATTTTTGAGGGCTGCTCGCCGTAGAAGAGTGGGATCAGCCGGATCAGAGTGGTCTTGCCGCGGCCATTCCGGCCGGACACATGCACATGGCCATCCAGTCGCACTTCACGGATGCGCGAGGCGGCATAGGAGTCGATGACAATCAGTTTGCGGAGACTTGGCATGGAAGATCTCAATTTCAATGTCGTCTGCATCGTAACCCATGATATGGTATTGGTTCCATAAGTTGACGGGGCAACGCGTGAGTGAGAAGTGCAGGTTCACTAGGTTTCCGCGGTGGGGAAAGTCGGGAATCTGATGACGAGACCCGTGGTACTGGATGACTACGGCGACGAATTTTCAGTTTTTGCATTGAGGTGCTTCGGGCCATAGAAAGCCGATTCTGAATCTATTTCAACTGATAACTACTAATTATTAATGCCAGCCGCCCACCGAAACTACGGACAACGCGTCTCTTACGTTGAGGCCGATCCTAACGGTTTCACTTGGGACTTCCAAGGCGTTACCGGGCTTGCGTTCGAAGCCGAAATTCAGCGGTTCGTGCGCCACAGCTTGCGCCCCGATGGGGAAAACATCTGGGTCGTGGATACCCCGCGTACCGGTGATCGGGGAAAGGATATTGTTGTTCATTTCAAGAGCAACATTTCTGTTCTTGGGGTGACCTTTAGCGTTCCTCGCGATGTGGAAATTGCGTCGCTCTACATCGAGTGTAAGAAGACCGATGATCACACGCTATCGCCTGGGGACTTTGGTGGGAGCCTGCTACAGCTCAACGCTGAGGGGCGCACGCCGCAATATTTCCTTCTCGTGACCAACGCAGCCCTTTCCCCGGAGCTTCACCATAACGCCAGGGAACGTTTTCGCCACAATGGCTGCAGCTTCCACCTTGTCGACAGACGGCGCTTAGCGATCGCGCTCCACGGTTGGTCTTCTGTTTTCCTTTTCCCCGATGGGATGGCAGGTTCTGCGACCGTCAGCGCGTCCTACAGCGCCTTTGATCGGGATACCATGCGTTGCCTGCTTTCCAGCCCTACAGACTCCGAAGGCGAGCGGGGAAACCGCAAGGTCATCGAAGCCTTTGTCGCCTTGGACAACTACACCGCCGAGACGAAAAATGCCCGGCTCAGCTTGCGATCAGACATCAATTGGCTCATCAGCCTGCGATCGGACAGCGGAGGTGAACAGAGCGAATTCCTGAATTTTTTCATTCCGCCCTTCGAGACCCGCACAGCCAAACTCCGGCTCGAGCAGAGATCGCTCGACGCCTTGGACGAGTTGCGCCTTGGCCTCAGCATCGACGGGCGGTCGCGGACACTCGAGATCAGGGGACGGAAACTCGAGTTCGACTTCGACCCTCCGCTGTTCGGGGCTGGACACCTGAATTTGGTGGACCAGATCCACAACGCCGTATGCTGTGCAACACAGGTCGCCTTCATCAGCCTTCAAGGCGATGCCGGAACGGGAAAGAGCAAAATCCTCGAAGAACTAGCGGATCGCCTTCGCGGAAGCGACCGCCATCTCAGCCGTGTTGAACTGCGGCCTGGCCGAGAGGCGGCGGACCTTGGGCTGGTGCTCAAGGAACTGAGCCATGTCAATGGCTTGCTCACCCCATCCCCCGAGCCGTCAACCGCCGAGTTCTTCCAGTCCCTCGAAAGGGTGGCTGACCATTATCAGCATTACGTGATTTGCCTCGAAGACCTACATCATGCCAGTGAAGGCTTGCTGGCTGGGCTACGCGAGTTCAGCGGTCGTAAGACTGGCGGCAACGTGACGATCATCGGGACCGGCCGAACGGATGGCACTTTCCCTAATGACCATTACTTCGCGCTGCTCGACCACACGGCGATCACTGCCTCGGCTCCTGACGAGAGCCGGGCTGGCATCATGGATCTCACCATCGGCCGCTGGTCGGATGAGGATTGCCGCCGCTTCATACAGCTGACCGTGGCAGAGGCGCCCAACCTGGTGGTGGATCGCATCCATCTGCTGAGCGAGAACACTCCTTTCGGCGTTATTCAGGCCATCGAATACCTTCTTGATCTCGACATCGCGCGAGTCGTAAACCGCAACACCGTCGGCGTCACAAATGCGGAGGAAATCGGCGGCAAGTGCGAAATCCCCGAGGAGTTGAGCGTCCTCATCGCCAGACGATGCGATCATCTCGTTTCCGTTTCGAGCAATCGTGCCCGCGTACTACTGATTGCCCTGTCGGCACTGGGAATGCAGGTGGAGGCGAACATCGTGCGCGAACTCGTACGCGCCGGAGCTGACGAGGACGGACTGATGGCCGCCGAACGGCAGAAGTTCATCGAAGTGCGTAACGGCAGGGTCCGCTTCCTACACGAGAACCTTCAGGTATTTTTCCTCCGCCTGCTTGAGAATCACGCCGATGGAGCTGAGGGCGCGCTCAGACTGCTGCAAACCGATGCGGCTTTGATCACGCTACAGCCGTTTCAGATCGGTTCCTTGCACATGGTCGCAGGGAATCCGGAAGCCGCATTCGGCCAACTTCACGCCTTGTGGGAGGAAAGTACCAGCTCGGCGAACATCAGTTCCATCAACATCGCTGCAGCCAATCTTCGGTACTTCCGCCCGCTCATCAACGCTGCGGTCGCCCTCAACAAGGCCCAGGCCGACGTGGCGCGCCTGTGCGTGATCGAGACGTATGGCGCGCTCCACAACGCACCTCTGGCTATCGCGCTGAAGACGGCCCAGCGGCAGTATGACATCCTCGGACGGTTGCCCCTACCCGCCGAGGAAAAGGAAGCCTTCGTATTGGAGATACGGCAGCTGGAGGCCCATATCTTACTGAACATGGGGCATGTGCTCGCCGCCCAGAAAATCATGCTTGAAATATCTGTCAAGGCCACCTTGTCGCCGCCTGTCGCACAGAACTACCGCCTTATGTTCGATGTGTTCGATCGGCTACAGAACATTTATCACCAACTAAATCATAAACAGCAGTTCATCCATTATTCCGATTTGTCGCGCAAGGCGGCACTTGAACTCGGCGACGAGAAACTGCTTGCCTTGGTGCGGTCGTCGCGCGCCAAGGAGTTCGCATTCGACGATCCTGACGAGTTTCTTCGCCTGACCGGGGAGGCGACATCGTGGGCCCGCCAGTACGCTAGCTGCCGCCATGTGTGCCATGCTGAACTGAACCTTTGCATCGCCAAAATCATTGCGGCTCCAGACGATCCATCCATTCTCTCTCAGGAAATTATCGCGCTGTCTGATTTGTTGTCCGAAGCCTCCAAAAACGCGTATTCATTCTCGATTACCCGGGCCGAATTGGCGTTGGCGACTGCTTATGCCCTGTCGGGACTGGACCGGGAGGAAAACAGGCGGGCGGCGGCGCGCTATGCCCGTATTGGCATCGACTCATGTTTGCGCTTCGGAACCGGATTTTTTATCTGGCAGTTGCATAATCTGCTTGCGATCGTGGAGATGCACGAGCGGGATGCAAACCTTGAACGCGCGGCGGGTCATTGGCAGACCGCCTTGCATTACCTCGAACGGCAGGGGCTCTTGTTCCTCGGCAGTCTCGACAGCTGTAGCCCCAACCTAGCGGTAATCAGCAACGTGATCAGGTTCGTTTATGAGAATGAGAACGACGAGGCGGTTAGAACGTTGATCGACCGGCTGCATACATATGATGGTGGCCGAATGGAGTCGGGGGCGCGTTATCGGCACTTGCTCAAGAGTGTGCGCGATTTCGGGTTGATCGGCCGTTCGTCGGTCCTTTCCACTCCACTACGCGTGCCGACGAGCGGCTACATGCTGGCTCTGCGTTAGTCGCGGTCAATTAGTACGTTTTCGATTACCACCGAATCGAGATTGGACCGATGAAAAGTAGCGAGTGCGTCGGCCGGGGTTTCAACAATAGGTTCCCCCCGCAGATTGAACGATGTGTTGAGAAGAACCGGCACGCCGGTTGCGCGATCCTCCGCCGTTAACAGACTATGCAGAAACGGTTCGTCTGACTGGCGAACCGCTTGGACGCGCGCGGAATTGTCGACATGGGTCACCGCTGCTAGTTTCTCGCGCCACTCCGGTCGGACGGAGGCCGTCATCAGCATGTGCGGAGAGGGGGCCGCGAGGTCGAAGATGTCGAATTGATCTTCCCATCGCACTATAGGGGCCAATGGGCGAAAATCCTCCCGGTGCTTGACGTACCGATTCAGATGGTCGCGCATACTTCTAGCGCCGCTGTTGGCGAGGATGCTGCGATGGCCGAGCGCTCGCGGACCCATCTCGCTTCGCCCCCGAAAGAGGCCGACAGTGCGGTTGTCTTTGAGGCGGTCGACCAACGCGCGGATGAGTTCATCGTTTGCGAAGCGCTTGGCTTTCTCTCCCACCCCAGCTGCCTCGATGGCAGCGAACACCTCTTGTTCACTATACGCAGGCCCTTGGTATGGCGAAGCAGCGAAGGGGACAGGTCTTCCTCCGATTCGTTCACAGGCGAAATAGGCCGCGCCAATAGACTGCCCATCGTCTCCACAAGCAGGCACGATATGGATATTGCTGAAGCCTGTCTCGTTGATGAGCTTGTGATTCAGCACACAATTCAGGAAGAGGCCGCCGGCCAAACAAAGATTTTCCGATGGGCTTAGCTTGTAGAGGTGCCTGCATATGGAGATCATTATGCGCTCGGCTGCGGACTGTACGGTGGCTGCGATGTCATGCCGATTTTCGCGCATGAACTCGCCAAAAGCCATGCCGGAATGGTTCTTGAGTACTTCAAGCTCCGCGAGCATATCGGTCATAGACAAGCAGAACAACGGCGGCATAAAGGCATGTTCAGGCGGCGAAAAAAGAGGTGTGCCGTATGCTGCAAGCCCCATCGTTTTGCCACTCTGCCCCCAGCCGAAATCCAGGGCATAGGTAAACTGCTCATACTTTCGCGCGATACTGATCTGCTTGAGGTGATCGAAATCCGGCATGTAAGGTAGTCGGAAGAAGTTGCGGCGCTCCGCATAGCTCGACGGAATGTCTTGTCGTCGCGACCAAATCTGGGCCAGCCCGGTAGGGGAAGCGCGGTAGGCCGTCTCCGCCTCCAACTGCTCATCGACCAAATCGCCCGCCCCATCCGCGACAACGACTGTCGCCTCGGCGAACGGGCTAGTGAAGAATGCCGAATAGGCATGCGCTAGATGATGACCCATGGGGAAGACTGTTGCGTTCGGAAGACCGAACTCTGCCCGGAAGTCCTCCGCCAAGCTCTCTCCTAACTTCTCCATGTTTACGAAAGCATAGGTCAGGCCGAAGGCCGAAACATCCTGCAACGTGCAGCCGACCGAACGCAGCAAAACGTCTAGGCTTCTCCGTGGGAAGGCAACGGAGGGGGAATGTTTCACCCGATCAATACGCTCTTCCGCCAGATGAGCAACAAGGGTGCCTTCCTCGACAATCGAAACACTGCGGTCATGACCGATGTGGATGCCAACGCAGATATGCCGTCCAGAACTCATAATTAGTAGTTATCGAATTCGACCTCCAGTAGCCCGTAATAAAGCCTCCCGTAGCCCTTGGTCGGATACAAGGGCATCAACCTCCGAGGCAGAAATACTCTGGTGTTCCGGCAGCTTCTGGATATAGCTGATGTCTAATCCAGCTTCCAGCCACAGGGTTGATCACGTATGGCAAAGCGTATGCGGCGTGAGATGCCGATCAGACCGTCGATCAGTCGTCTACCGCCGGCTAATCGGTACAAAATATGACATCATCGATATTGGCGGATCATCATCGGAGACGAACCGCGCGTAGAATATGAAGAATAAAAAGTCGAAACGAAAGTCGCCGTAGGCAGCACAAAAGGGGAGTGCTCGATGACCGTCAGTGTCCATAATCCAGACCAGTACATGGCTAGCCTGCGGCAGATCATTGCCCAGGGGCGCAAGCGGATCGGCCTCTTGGTCGGTGCTGGAGCGCCGGCAGGTATCTGCCCTCCCGGCAGCAACAAACCGCTGATCCCGGCGGTAGCAGGCCTCACCGACATGGTGATGGAAGCGCTGAAATCGGATTACGGCAAGACCCTGGATGCAGTACGGACCGAAATTGAAAGCCCGAACATCGAAACAATCCTGTCGCGCGTACGCAGTTTGGCGGGGGTCATCGGCAAGACGAAGGTTCATGGCCTTGATGGGGACGGGTACAAGAAGCTGAGCGAGGCGATCTGTGAACAGATCGGCACTATCGTCAATGAGCCTCTTTACGGCGGCCCTTCGCCTTACACCGAGTTCGTGACGTGGATCAGCGGCACAGGACGCGAACACCCGGTGGAAATCTTCACCACCAACTATGACCTGTTGTTCGAGCAAGCGTTGGAGCGTGCGCGCGTTCCATATTTCGACGGATTCAGCGGCGCCAGTGAGCCTTTCTTTGATCCATCTTCGGTTGCGAGCAATGACCTGCCTGCGCGCTGGACACGCTTGTGGAAGCTGCATGGTTCGCTGGGCTGGGCCGCTAATTCGCGTGGCGAAGTAGTGCGAACTGGTAAGGCCAATGCCACCCATCTGGTGTTCCCCGAACATCTGAAATACGACCAGACGCAGAAAGCACCCTATGCCGCGCTGTTCGACCGTTTGCGGGCATTCTTAATGACGCCGGACACCTTGTTGATCGCAACCGGTTTTTCGTTCGCAGATGCACACATCTCTGCGCGGATCGACGAGTGTTTGGCGGCCAATCCATCGGCGAGCGTGTTCGCATTCCAGTTCAAATCGCTCGACCAGGAGGTCCACGCCTGTGACATTGCCGGACGCCGCGCCAACATGAGCCTGTATGCGCCAGACAAGGCCATGGTCAATGGCATTGCCGCACCGTGGATGCCGGGCGATTTGCCGACACGCGACTGGGGCGCCATTCGAGCGACGTACTGGGGCATTGACGAGAAAAGTGGTGCGGCGCAATTCCAGTTGGGTCGATTCGACCGTCTCGCGCGGTTCTTTGCTTCGTCACGCGCCGCCCAACACTTTCCTCCTGCCGCTTCAATTGCGGATCCCGCAGTTCCCGCTACGCTAGCACCTGGGGATGCGGCAGTTGCGTTGCCTACGGCAGCTCCCGCCGATGGCGCCGCATGAATTCTAAGCCGACACTGCTTGGGCATGTCGGTGCCGTGACTGGTGCTGCGATCAGCGTACGTCAGTCCCCGAGCGTGGCGTCCGGCATTGCCATCATTGGCGGGAAAAGCTACCGCATTGGTCAAGTTGGCAGCTTCGTACGTATTCCGCAGGGTTACCACGATTTGTACGGCATCGTCGCTGAAGTCGGTGAGAACGCCGCACCGGAGGCGGTGCGAGGACAGAATGATCGCGGTGACCGATGGATGACGATCCAACTGGTGGGGGAAATCGTTGGCGCCTCATTTGAACGTGGCATCAGCCAGTACCCGAACGTCAAGGATGAAGTCCACCTCGTGACGGAAGAAGACCTCGCGGTCATCTACGGCACACAGGATGGCGGGCAGGTGATGATTGGACGGCTGGCGAGCGCTGAAGGTATCCCGGTTCGGATCGACCTCGACAAGCTTGTTACCCGTCATAGTGCGGTGCTGGGGTCGACGGGCGCAGGCAAATCTACGACCGTCGCCAGCTTGCTGAGGTCGATCGCTTTGGGCGGAAGCGCAGAAGGCGGTGCCGGCTTTCCCAGCGCGAGGATTTTGCTGCTGGACATTCATGGCGAGTACGGCCGCGCACTGCGGTCGGTATCGACGGTGTTTCGCGTCAATCCGAGCGCTGACGAGCAGCCATTGCACATCCCGTTTTGGGCGCTTGATCCGGTCGATCTGCTCACCTTCCTGATGGGAAAGCTCGACGACAAACCGCTATCACAGATACTTGATCGCATCTTTGATTACAAGACCAAGTTGGTGAATGAGACGTCGGTTGCTGGTCTTGACCTGAATTCGATGACAGCCGACAGCCCCGTCCCATTCAGTCTGAAGAAGCTCTGGTTTGAACTGCTGGAACCGGAGATCAAGACCTGGGCGGATCAGCCGCGAACAATTCCAGCACTGGACGAAGCCGGCGATGCCGAAACGCTGAAAGCACCACGCTACAAACCTCATGGTGCCGGATCTGCAGCTCCGTTCATCAACCAGATCGGTGTGCTCGGAATCCGCCGTCCTTTGGATCAGATGCGGTCTCGCCTGCTGGATCGGCAGTACGACTTTCTCCTACATCCAGGCGATTGGGAGCCCGATCAGAACGGCAAGTCCGTAAAGGACTTGCCCGAACTGCTACAGGCATGGTTGGGGCACGACAAGCCCATAACGATCCTTGATTTATCTGGTATTCCCAGTACCGTGGTCGCCCGTCTGATCGGCGCGATTCTCAAGATCATCTATGAAGGACTCTTCTGGGGCCGGGAGAAGAGTGAGGGCGGCATCGCCAGGCCCTTGCTAGTGGTGATGGAAGAGGCACACCGCTATCTTTCAAAAGAAGCTGATGGGCCGGCGCGTGCCATGGTTCAAAGAGTAGTGAAAGAAGGGCGCAAGTTCGGTATTGGGGCGATGATCGTCAGTCAGCGTCCATCCGAAGTTGATGAAACTATCCTCTCTCAATGCGGTACGTTCATCGCGTTGCGGCTCTCGAATACATCGGATCGCGCGAAGGTTCAGGCCTCGCTGCCGGACAATCTGGCTGGTGTTGTCGACAGCTTGCCGGTGTTACGTGTCGGCGAAGCCATCATCACCGGAGAGGCAGCGCGGCTTCCCATTCGTTGCCGGATCACCTTGCCAGACGAGAAGCACCGTCCGAACAGCGAAGACCCTGCCGTTGCGAAGCGCTGGCAGGGGCCGCGCCTTCCTGAGAGCTATGAACGTGTTGCGGCGTCCTGGCGTGCGCAAAACCCGATCTGGACCTCACTGCGCGTGCTTCGCACCCCACTTTCACAAGAGGAGATAGAGAACATGGAACGAGAATCGGTGGATTCATCGACAATGCTATCCATCGGCTACGAGCCGACGAATAGCACGCTCGAAGTCGAGTTCAAGAACGGTGGTCTTTATCAGTACTACAACGTTCCAGAACCGATCTACCAGCAGTTCATGGCGTCTGACTCCAAAGGCAAATTCCTCCATGCCTACATCAAGCCCGCCTATCCGTGTTCACGGGTTTGAATAATCGCAACTACGCAGGTAGTCGGCAGCCGCTGTTGATAAACAGTCAGGCGAAGTGAGGCGAGTAGCCATAGAACGTCGTGCGGCTGAACGTCACCGCATAGAGCACCCAGCAGACGCAGGCCATGTCTTGCGCCGGCAGGTCTGTGGTGTCACGTTCATCGGGCCGCCGTGAAGCTTGCCGTCATCTGGGCCTCCACGCACCGGCCGACGAAATGAGCAAAAGGCTGAATGTTGCCATCGGCGCTGGCTTGGTCGAGGGCCGCCATATACTCGGCCCGGTCGTCGACATGGATCACGGTCCAAGGGTAGCCGCCTGAGGCCAGCATTGCATTCATCAGGAAGCGCGCCATGCGTCCGTTGCCATCCATGTAGGGATGGACATAGACGAAGATGAAGTGGCCAAGCACAGCACGCACTGCCGGTTCCGTCTCTCGCGTAAGCAGTTCGAAGAACGTAGGCATGGCGTCGCGTACTGATTCGTGCGCCGGCGGCACATGGCGGGCATTGCGGATATAGACCGGCCACGAGCGATAGCCCGCAAGGTGCTTGGCCTCGATGATGCCTGCGCGTACAGATGGCTCGAAGAGCTGTAGGTACCAGTCGTGATGATCGTGCCGTACGACCTCGCCGGGATCCGCTTGTTGCTGCAGGATGGTCTGCACGCTGGCGTGCACCTGTAGGAAGGCTTGATGGTAGCCCTTGGCTGCCATGGCGTTTCGGTCATTCTTATCCTGCGGGTTGACCTCCGGGTCCCAAGCTCCGGCCGCGATCTTGGCAATCAGCTCCGCGCTCACCTTGTAGCCCTCGATTGACAGCGAGTGGTAGGCATCTTCGACGTGGCGATCATTGACGTCCTGAAGGTATGCCGCCATATCTGCCGGTACGCCAGGCGCTGGCGGAAACGCTGCGACGACGTGCTCGCGCATGTTGTCCCACATGGCACGGATCCGCAGCGAGCATGGCGATTCACCTCGGGAGGACATAAGGATCGCCGGCGGCTTGTCGAAGGGATTCTGCTCATTGACGACATAGCTGGACGCGCGCATGGTTTTCACGATCCGGTCGGCGTCGTCTTCCCGATTAACGGCACGCAGGGCTCCTGCAATGCGGCCAGCGACCACAGATTGTCCACCGTCGAGAAGCTTTGCCAGGAGGTCGGAAACATCCCGAATTTGCGCCAGCACGATCTGCACGTCCAGTGGCTGCTGGACGTAGAACGTCGGCGCAGCGCGCACCAAGGCCGCGGCGGGCGCCAGGAGGCGGAGCCCGTTGTGAACGACGACATCGCCAGTCGGCGCAAAGTCCTTGGCCTGGTAGTCGAACAGGGCCGTATTGAACTTGAGTGCCAGGTTGTTGTTCTGACCAGCTTTGGCGTGAACTTGCACCTGTCGCGGGATTGCTGTGCTGCCGGCATGGAGTTGTAGTGAGAGTTCCGGCGACAAGTACCAGTCGGCGCCAAACCGGATGTTGCAGTAGGCGGCGACAAACTCGAAGAAAGACGCATACCAGGCGGTAGAGTTGCCGTCGTCCTCCTGCGGCTTGGAGACCATGTACCAGCCCTTGACGATGTCGCGCAGAAAGCCGCTGGCTACCAAGCGCTCCCGATGGACGCGCGGCAGGTCGGCGCTTTGAAAGACGTGCCTCCCGTTGTCCTGAGCCTTCTTCAGGAGTTCAAGCGATTCGGCAAGTTTTACATTGGGCGCAGCCATGGAGTGCCTCGGCAAGTTTATTCGGTCTTGCGTAAGCAAGTTTATTGCGTGTAACTATAGCAAGTTTAATGAGTCTTGCAATGGCAAGTGTATCGTGCGGATCGGCCTTGACGGTCGAACAGTCGATCCGGATTCTTGATCTGCCGATGCCCATCCCTTGCCGACCGGCGCGGAGTGGATGGAGGCTTACCGTCGTTGGTATGGCGCCATAAATCACTGCCGTGAGTGAGCTGATGTTGTCGCCACAAGGAAGAGCGGGCGGTTCATGGCATAGTCATAACATGCAAGGCGGTACGCGACTTTTACGCGACTCTGTTGTAAACTGTTATCAATCGTTGGAGTTGGTGAGCAGCGAGCGTCATCATAACTTGTTGATTGATAAGAACTTTAGTAATTGGCCTTATCGCTTCCCACGTATGGGGTGCAAGGGGTCGCGAGTTCGAATCCCGCCGCCCCGACCAGTAATACCAAGGGTTTCCGGTTAATCGCCGGAAACCCTTTTTCCATTTGCGGCCGCGATCGCTATGGCTGCCCGAACCCTTGAGGTAAGCTTGCGGCCATGCTCGTCGTCATCGCCCTCACGCTGAAAAAAGCCGTCGCGCTGTTCGCCCTGGTGGGGCCGGTCTCGATGATCCCGATCTTTCTCGCCGCGGCGGCCGGCCTGGATTCCGCCGGGAAAGCCCGCTTTGCGCGCACCATCGCGATCAGCGTCACGGTCGCCTTGCTGGTCGCCACCTTTCTCGGCATGCCGCTGCTGGGCCTGCTCGGCGTCACGCTGGGCGCGATGCAGGTGGGCGGCGGCGTCATCGTGCTGCTGCTGGCGATCGCCATGGTGCTGGGCAAGGAAACCAGCTTCAAGGGTTCGCCGCCGGTCATCGATGGCCATGAAGCCGGCAATGCCTCGATCGTGCCGCTGGCAGTGCCGCTGCTGGCCGGCCCGGCGGCATTCAGTTATGTCATGGGCAACAGCGCTTGGCATGACTATGCCGACCTGATCCATGTGTTCCTGCCGATATTCATCGTGGGCATCTCCTGCTGGGTGACCTTTCGCGTCGCGGCCCGGGCGCACCGAAGAATTCGCCAGGCGACGCTGGATGTCGTGGAGCGCGTCGGCGGCTTCATCCTCGCGGCGATGGCGGTGGAAATGATGGCTACGGGCTTGCGCGGCCTGTTCCCGATACTGGTTCCCGGTGGCGGCTGAGGCCTGATGGCGGGCGCGGAACTCCTGGAGCTGCTGGTCACCCGAACCATGCCCTTCGGCAAGCACAAGGGGCGGCTGATCGCCGATCTGCCCGGAAACTACCTGAACTGGTTTGCCCGCGAAGGCTTCCCGCCGGGCGAGATCGGTCGCCTGCTGGCGTTGATGCATGAGCTTGACCACAACGGACTGACGAGCCTGCTCGATCCGCTGCGCGAAAAACCTGTTTCCGCGCGGCGCAAGGACTAGCGGGTCCAAGTCGCGCCGTGCTGCCAGCGGCAACTTTCGTCTTGATCGCGATTCGGGCCGTATGGGAAGCGGAAACAAGGGGCGATTCCCGTTCAATTTCCGGATTACAGGGTACCGACCGGGGGCGCAGGATGATGGAAAACCCAAGCCTCAAGAGGAAACTTCCATGCGCATCGAATCCGTCGAACTGGTTGCCCTGCCCAACGCCCCGACCTGGCAGGAGAAGGTTTACCGTGCCCACCTCGATACCGGCGAGGACATGGATTTGTTCCAGCAGCACTGGGACGTGCCCTTGCCGCCCGAGAGCCTGGTCGGACTGACCGTCGATGAGGCGCGCAAACGGCGCAATGAACGGATGTTCGCTGTCGCCTCGGGTAATCACTGAGGCTTTCGATGGCCGCGTTCAGCCCGCCTGCTTGAAGGGCAGGTGGTTCGCGGTTTCCGCTTCGTAGTCCTGCATCGCCGAGTCTTCGCGGACGATGAAGTCAGCCACTGCGCGGCGCATGCCGGGATGGGCGATCCAGAACGCTGACCAGGTGGCGACCGGTTCGAAGCCGCGAGCGAGTTTGTGCTCGCCCTGCGCGCCGGGCTCGAAGCTTTGCAGGCCGTGGCGGATGCAGTAGTCGATGCCCTGGTAGTAGCACAGCTCGAAATGCAGGCCGGGCAATTCGATTTCGCTGCCCCAATGGCGGCCATACAGCGTGTCGGCATCGCGGTAGCAGATGGCCGAGGCGACCGGGATCTGCCCGTGAAAGGCGACGAAGACAACCAGGCGCCTGGCGAGCAGGGCGCCGGCCTCGATGAAGAATTCCAGCGGGAAGGCCGGGTGGTTGCCGTAGCGGGCAAAGGTGTCGCGATACTGGCGGTGGATCGCCTGCCAGAGTTCGGCATCGATTTCGTCGCCATGCCTGGCTTCCAGGCGCAGGCCGGACTCGGCGACGGCGCGACGTTCGCGCTTGAGTTTCTTGCGCTTGTCGGCGGTGAAGCCGGCGAGGAAGTCGTCGAAATCGCGGTAGCCCCGATTGAACCAGTGGAACTGCACGCCGCGCCGCATCAGGAGGCCGGCCGCGGCCAGCCAGGCGCGATCCTCCTCTTCGACGAACAGGCATTGCCAGGAGGACGCGCCGAGTTCGCGCGTGGCGTCCAGCGCCGCCTCGATCAGCGCCGGCGCCACGCTGTCCCGTGCCAGGCCACGCCGCACCAGCAGGCGCGGGCCGGGCGAGGGCGTGTAGGGCATGCCGCTGACCAGCTTCGGGTAGTAGTCGAGGCCGGCGCGCTGCCAGGCCGATGCCCAGTTCCAGTCGCGCGAGAAGTCGCCGAAGGAATGAGTGCGCAGGTAAAGCGGCAGCAGACCCGCCAGCCGCTTGCCCTCGTACAGCGCCAGATGCCGGGCCTGCCAGCCCATCGCCGTGGCGCCAGCGCCAACTTTCTCGGCCGTGCCGAGGAAGGCGCGGCTGGCGAACGGGTCATCGCCGTGGTCGAGCAGGGCCCAGTCCTCATCCGGGATGGCGGTGGCGGTGTGGTGGAGCACGATTTGCATGGTGGGCAATCCTACCCCGTGCCGCCTGCCGGTCGCGCATTCGACGCGCTTTTGCAGCCAGGCGGCTTGGCGCCATAGTCCCTTTCTGTTCCGGTCTTAGGGCGCATGCCGCGATAAGCTAAAATATCCCCTGAATTTTCATCACCCCGGCTCTGACCCTCATGCGCATCCTGCTCAGCAACGACGACGGCTATTTCGCGCCGGGGCTCGCCCAGCTTGCGACCAGCCTCGGCGATCTCGGCCAGATTACGGTGGTGGCGCCGGAACTCAATCGCAGCGGTGCCAGCAATTCATTGACGCTGGATCGTCCGATGCACTTGCGGCGGGCCGCCAATGGCTACATGTATGTCAGCGGCACACCCTCGGATTGCGTGCATCTGGCGGTCACCGGCGTGCTCGATCACCAGCCGGACATGGTGGTGTCGGGCATCAATCTCGGCGCCAACATGGGCGACGACACGATCTACTCCGGCACTGTGGCCGCGGCGACCGAGGGCTATCTGCTCGGTGTGCCGTCGATCGCGATCTCCCTGGCCAGCTTCGCGGGCAAGCATTTCGACACCGCCGGACGCGTGGCGCGCGAACTGGTGCAGCGCTTCAGCGCGACGCCGTTTGCCGAATCCGTGCTGCTCAATGTCAACGTGCCGGACCTGCCCTATGAGGAATTGCGCGGCATCCAGGTCACGCGCCTGGGTCGCCGCCACAAGGCCGAGCCGGCCGTGAAATCGCTCAGTCCGCGCGGCGAGACGCTGTACTGGATCGGCGCTGCCGGTCCCGCGGCGGACGCCGGCGAAGGCACGGATTTCTACGCCGTGGAGCACGGCTGGGTGTCGGTCACGCCGCTGCAAATCGATCTCACCCATGCCGCGCAGCTGGCCAGCGTGCGCAACTGGCTGACGCCGGACCGATGAATACCGCCGCACTGACCGGCATCGGCATGACCTCGCAGCGCACCCGTACGCGCATGGTCGAGCGCCTGCGCGCGCAGGGCATAGGCGATGCGCGCGTGCTGCATGCCATGGGGCTGGTGCCGCGCCATATTTTCATCGAGCAGGCCTTGGCGAATCGTGCCTACGACGACACGGCGCTGCCGCTGGGATTCGGCCAGACCATCTCGCAGCCTTACGTAGTGGCGCGCATGATCGAACTGCTGATCGCCGGGCGCCAGTTGGGCAAGACACTGGAGATCGGCGCCGGCTGCGGTTATCAGGCGGCGATTCTGGGCGTGCTGTCGAAGCAGGTGTTTGCGGTGGAGCGCATCGCGCCGCTGTTGGCGCGGGCACGCGACAATCTGAAGCAGATCAAGCTGTCGCATATTCGTCTGAAACACGCCGACGGCAACCTGGGGCTGCCGGAAGCGGCGCCCTTTGATACCATCATATTGGCCGCCGCCGCGGCTGTTGTGCCGCAAGTCCTGCTGACGCAGCTGGCGCCGGGAGGGCGGCTGATCATGCCGCTGGGCAGCGCCGAACAGGTGATCAGCCTGGTCGAACGCAGCGCAAACGGCTTTGTCGAAACCAGATTTGACGCGGTGCGCTTCGTGCCGTTGTTGCCGGGAGTCGAATGATCGCTACACGTCTGATTTCGATTTTGTTGCTGCCGCTCATTGGCGCTTGCGCCAGTCATGCGCCGGCGCCGGTCGAGGAACGCGGCGCCGCGACGCAGCAGGTCGAGCCGGCAGTGGCGCCGCCGGCCGAACCGGTGGCAAGCGATCCCGGTGTTCGCTATCACACGGTCAAGAAGGGCGATACGCTCTACAGCATCGCGCTCGATCATGGCCAGGACCACAAGGATGTGGCGGCCTGGAACAATCTCGACAATCCCAATCTGCTCAATATTGGCCAGCAACTGCGCGTCACGCCGCCGGACAACGGCGCGCCGGTGGCGGTGGTCAAGCCGGTGACATCCAGCGCGCCGATCGAGGTCAAGCCGGCGGCGGGCGCAGCGACAAGTGGCAGCAACAGCGCAAGCCTGAAGCGTGAGCCCAAGGGCGGCAAGCTGGCATGGTCCGATGCGGCACTGGTCAAGGCGCAGCAGGCTGAGAAAGTTGAAGCGCCGACGGAAGCCACACCCGAGGCGCGTCCGGCGGAACCCAAACCAGCCGAGAAGCAGCTCGTCGGCGACGAGGTGGATTGGATGTGGCCGGCCGACGGCAAGCTGATCACTGCGTTTGCCGAAGGCAGCAGCAAGGGCGTCGATATCGCCGGCAAGGCCGGCGATCCGGTGCTGGCGGCGGCTGGCGGCATTGTCTCCTATGCCGGCGCGGGCTTGCGCGGCTATGGCAACCTGGTGGTATTGCGCCACAACGCGACTTATCTCTCGGTGTATGCCCACAACAGCAAACTGCTGGTCAAGGAAAAGGAAACCGTCGCCCGCGGCCAGAAGATCGCCGAAATGGGCAGCACCGATACCGAAAGCCCGCGCCTGCATTTCGAGATTCGCCGCCAGGGCAAACCGGCCGATCCGCTGAAGTTTCTTCCGGCGCGCTGAGGGCTGATGAACGACGACGCCCTGCTGCCGGAACGCGACGCCGCCGACGCCGCCGACGCCGCCTCGGCCGCCGAGGCGATTGCGGATTCGCACGAATCCGGCTTCATCGAAGACATCACCCAGTTCTACCTGCACGAGATCGGCGCGACGCCGCTGTTGACCGCCGCCGAGGAAATCAAGTTGGCGCGTGCCGTGCGCGCCGGCGACTTCCTGGCGCGTCAGCACATGATCGAGGCCAATCTGCGGCTGGTGGTCAGTATCGCCCGTCACTACCTGCACCGCGGCCTGCCGCTCGACGACTTGATCGAGGAGGGCAACCTGGGCCTGATCCATGCGCTGGAAAAGTTCGATCCGGAACGCGGCTTTCGTTTCTCGACCTACGCCACCTGGTGGATTCGGCAAAACGTCGAACGCGCCATCATGAACCAGTCGCGCACCGTGCGCCTGCCAATCTACGTGATCAAGGAACTCAACATCGTCCTGCGCGCCATGCGCCGGCTCGATCGCGAGCGCGGCGCCGACGAAGAGACTCCAGGCGCCATGCTGGAAGGCGTGGCCCGCCTGCTGGATCGTCCGGTCGCGGAAATCCGCCAGTTGCTGCTGCTCAACGAGCGCTCGGCCTCGCTCGATTCGCCGCTCGACATCGATCCCGACTTGTCGATGTCCGATTCGATGGCCGACGAGGCCACCGAAGATCCGGTGGCCCATCTGGCCCAGCACGAAGCCGAGTTGCTGGTGGCGGACTGGGTGGCGCAACTCACCGAGCGTCAGCGCCTGGTCGTCGAGCGCCGCTACGGCCTGGCCGGCAACGACGCGACGACGCTCGAAGTCATCGCCGGCGATCTGGGCCTGACGCGCGAACGCGTGCGGCAGATCCAGATGGAAGCCCTGTCCAAGCTGAGGAAACGCATCGCTCGTGACGGGCTGACGCCCGATGCGCTACTTTGACGCCAGCAGCGCGGTCGCCAGGTCCATGACGGCTGCCGCGTAGTAGCTGCTGCGGTTGTATCGCGTGATCACATAGAAGTTGCGAAAGCCGAGGCGATACTCGGTGGCCGCGCTGGGCGTGATCAGGTCGATCAGGGCCGCCGGTTGGTCGGGAAATGCCTCGCCGGCGGCGTCCGTCGCCGTGTCGTCAGCGCCAACTCTTGTCAGTTGCACGTTGGCCGCGGCCATCTGCTGCGGTGCGCGTTGCGGCGCGATACCTTCGTCGATCAGCGCCTGCACGCCATCGCCGGTGACACCGACGACGACGGCGATCGGCGTATCGCGTTCCCAGCCGTGGCCGGCCAGAAAATTGGCGACGCTGCCGATGGCGTCGGCCGGGCTGGCATCCAGATCGATGCGGCCGTCATCATCGAAATCGATGGCGAAGCGGCGGCGGGATGACGGCAGGAACTGCGGCAGACCCAGGGCGCCGGCGTAGGAACCGACGTAGGACATCGGGCTGCGGTCTTCCTCGCGCGCCAGCAGCAGCAGTTCTTCGAGCTCGCGGCGAAACAGTTCGGCCCGCGGCGGGTAGTCGAAGGCCAGGGTGGTCAGCGCGGCAAAGGTTTCGAAGCGGCCCGGCTGTTTGCCGTAGAAAGTTTCGATGCCGATGATGGCGGCGATGATCTCGGCCGGCACGCCGAAGCGCTTTTCGGCGGCGGCCAGTTGCACGCCATGGAGATGCATGAAGCGCCGCCCCGCGGCGATGCGTTTCGGCTCGACAAAGCGCCCGCGGTAGGCCTGCCAGGAGCGCACGCCGGGATCCTTGGGCGGCATGATGGCCTTGATCACGGCGGTGATCGGCTGGATTCGGCGGAACAGCCCGCCGAGCGCATCGGCATCGAAGCCGTGTTGCCGCTGCATGTGCTCGACGAAGGCCTGCACGTCGGCGCGCTGCGCATAGGATTCGGCGCGCGCTTGCGCGCTGAAGACGGCCAGCACGATGAGGAGAAGCAGACGCCTCATGGCTTGAATGCGGCGATGCGGCGCTTGAGCCGCTCCAGGTCGCTGCCCTGCGGCGCGGGACCGTAGCGCAGGCCTGCATACAGCGCGGCGATCTCGCGAATTCCCGCCGCATGGAGCGGCGTCAGGGCAGCCGCGCGTTCGGCAAAGGCCAGCGGTCCTTCCCAGGATTGCCAGGCAATGCCGCGCTTGGCCAGGCGGTGGGTGAAGCGCCGCCATGCCGCCAGCGCAGGGTCGACGCGCAGGCGATTGCGCAGCATCCAGGCGGTCAGCCCGAGCATGACCGCACCGCACAGAACCGACAGCACCGCGGTCATGCTGCGCCAGTCCGGTGCGCTCATGCCAAGGCTGGCCAGCAGGTCGCGCTGGCGCTGCGGGTTGTAGCCGAGCACCCATTGATTCCAACCGTTGGTCACGGCATCCAGTCGATGACGCAAGTCCTTGAGCCAGGCGGCGCGGGCCAGGAGGGGCAGGCCTTCGCCGGCGGGAATGGCCGCGGCCAGATTGCTGTTGATGCGGCTCGGCGCGGAAATCGCCGTCGGGTCGATACGCACCCAGCCGCGTCCCGCGATCCAGGCTTCGGCCCAGGCGTGGGCGTCGTACTGGCGCACCTCCAGGTAACCGTCCACCGGATTGATTTCGCCGCCCTGATAGCCGGCCACCACTCTGGCCGGGACGCCCGCGGTGCGCAGGCTGAAAACAAAGGCGGCGGCGAAGTGCTCGCAGAAGCCGCGCTTGGTATCAAACAAAAACTCATCGACCATGTCGGCACCCAGCAGCGGAGGATTCAGGGTGTAGATCAGGAGTTGCTGGTTGAACAGGTTCTCCGCCGCGGCCAGAATGGCCGCACCATCGTCGCCGTGCTGGGCGCGCCAAGCGGCACCGATGGCGCGGGTGCGGGGATTGCCGGCCTCCGGCAGCGCGAGCGCCGCACGCAGAACGGCGGGAGATTCCTTCTCGCCGGCGATCGCTTCGGGCCAGGCGCTTTGCACATAGCGCAGGCGATTGCGCACCGCCTGGCGGGCGATCGGCTGGTAGTCGATGGTCAAGGCGCTGTCCGCCGGCAAGGTGGCCGGCATCTCCAGCGCAAACAGCCAGAATTTTCCATGCGGCTCCAGGGTTACTTCATAGTCCACCGGGGTTCCCGATCCGGCGTAGGGAACTGCCGGATAGGCGCCCCGGGTTTGCGCAACCCGCCAACTGCGTCCGTCGAACGCAGGCATTACCGGGCCGCGCCAGTAAAGCTGCGATTGCGCCGGTACCTCGCCCTGGAAGCGCACCCGGAAGGCGATCGCATCCGACTGCGAGAGCTGGGCGATCGAGCCGGGCGCCATGGTGTCGGACAAACCCGACACGGCCGAAAAGCGATCCTGCGGCAGGCCCCAGAGCGGGCCCTGAACGCGCGGAAACAAGACGAACAGCAGCAGCATGAAAGGCATCGCCTGCGCCAGCATCAATGCGGCACGCCGCAGCTGTTGCTGCGGCTGCGGGCGGTCGTCGCTGGCGGCCAGCAGGGCGGCGGTGGTGATCAGTACCGTGAGCCCAGCCAGCAAGGCCGTGGTCATGGTCTGGGTGAACAGGAACTGGCCGAGGACCAGGAAGTAACACAGCAGTGCGGTCGCCACGGCATCGCGCGCCGCACGCAGTTCAAGCAGTTTCAGCGCCAGAAACACCACCAGCAGGGCGATGCCCGGCGTGCGACCCATGATGGTGCGATATTGCAGGAAGACGCCGACCGTACCCGCCATCACCAGCAGGATCAGCAGCCAGCGCGGCGGCAAGTGCCACTGGCGCCAGGTCAGCGCGGCACGCCAGGCAAACGCGCTTGCCGCGGCAAGCGAAAGCCACAGCGGCACCTGCGGCGCCAGCGGCGCGCCGGCGGCAAGGGCCGTGGCCAGCAGCCACCACGCCTGGCGGCCGCTGACGGGACGGTTAGCCCTTGCCATCCTGGTACAGCGCCAGGGCGCGCAGGCCGGCAGCAAGTTGCTCAGGGCCGTTGCCCGGCGCCAGCTGCAGCGCGGGCAGCCGCAAGCCCCAGGCCAGACCGGCGGCATCGGCATCGAGCATCCAGCGGGCGAGGATGGCCAGCCGCTGTTCGCTGGCGATCGCATCGGGCAGGGTATTCCAGTCCAGCCATATCTGTTGTGCGCTCGAACCCGAAAACAGCTTGGTCAGCAGCGGCCCATCCTGCTGCCGGGCGACGGCTTTCCACGCGACATGGCGCGGCGCATCGGCCACCTGGTGCTTGCGCAGGCCGGAAAAATCATCCGCGCCGCGGCCGTCTCTGGTCGAACCTCGCGCCGCATCGCCGCCCCAGGGCAGCGGGGGCGCGGTGGCGGCCGGGGCCGGATAGACCAGGCAGTTGAAATCGGGAACGGCGTAGCTCCAGGCGCGCACCAGCCCCAGCGGCCAGGTGGTCTCAATGGTGGCGCGCGGCATGGGCAGCCAGCCGCGTTTTGTGGCGGCGATTCCCAGGGTGGCCAGCGTGCTCGCATGCGGCCCGACATCGACTTCGAGCGGCGCATCGGCGTTGACGAACAAACGCAGACTGGTGCGTGCATCGGGGCGCTGGCTTTTCAGGACCAGTGCAAACCGGGCCACGTCGCCGACGAATACCGGCTCGCAGCGGCCGGGCCGGATTTCGAGCAGGGCCAGATTGCGAAAGGTGTGGAGTATGGTGACGACGCCCAGTCCGGCCAGGAGAAACACTAGCGCGTGACCGAGGCTCAGGTTGTAGTTCATCGCGCCGAGCAGGATGACCCCCAGCGCAGTGGCGTAGGCCAGTCCGGCCCGCGTCGGCAGAACATAGACGCGGCGCTGGGTGAGGATGATTGGCGCCGGCTCGGGCGGGCGCACACGCAAGGCCCAGCGGACGAATGTTTCGTGCATCCGGTGGCGCAGGGCGGCGAGCATCAGGGATTATTCCCGCAGGCGCTTAGGGCAGCGGCACGACTTCGATGAGAGCGGCGGCAACCGCATTGGAATCGGTGTGGGCGACGTCGTCGGCGGGCCTCAGCCGATGGGAGATGACTCCGGGCAGCACGGCCTGCACGTCTTCCGGCAACACATGGTCGCGGCCTTCGAGCAAGGCCCAGGCGCGAGCCACCGCCAGCAGCGCGAGGCAGGCGCGCGGCGACAATCCGGCCTGCCAGCGCGGCGTGGTACGGGTGTGTGCGGCCAGCGCCTGCACGTAATCGATCAGGGCGGCGGAGGCATGCACCGCACGCACCTTGTTCTGCAGATCGATCAGTTGCTGTGGCGCTATGCGCGGCCCCAGGTTGGCGACCATTTCATGACGATCGGCACCGGCCAGCAACTCGCGTTCCGCGGCGGCGTCGGGATAGCCGAGTTCGATCTTGAGCAGGAAGCGGTCGAGCTGGGATTCGGGCAGCGGGAAGGTGCCGATCTGGTGTGTCGGGTTCTGCGTGGCGATGACGAAGAACGGCTGGGGCAGGGCACGGGTTTCTCCCTCCGCCGTCACCTGTCGCTCTTCCATGGCTTCCAGCAATGCACTCTGCGCCTTGGGCGTGGCGCGGTTGATCTCGTCGGCCAGCACGACCTGGGTGAAGATCGGTCCCGGATGAAAATGGAATGCGCCACTGCCCCGGTCGAAGATCGAAACGCCGAGAATATCTGCCGGCAGCATGTCGCTGGTGAACTGGATGCGCTGAAAATCCAGGCCCAGCACGCGTGCCAGCACATGGGCCAAGGTGGTCTTGCCTACCCCCGGCAAATCCTCGATCAGCAGATGCCCGCGCGCCAGCAAGCAGGCGACGGACAGTCGGATCGGCCTTTCCTTGCCGAGGATGATGCGGTTGATATCTGCCAGGACGGCTTCGAGTTCGGGGAGTCGCATGGTGTCGGGGTTTTGCGCAGACTTTGATGGATAATATGTTTTTGCGCTTCATTGTAAGTCATCAGCCAAGACGCCCGTCATGACAATTACCGCCTTTATTTCCCATCGCGACTGCTGGCAGCACGACATGGGCGCCCACCATCCGGAATGCCCGGATCGCCTCGGTGCCATCAGCGATCGCCTGATCGCGTCCGGCCTTGATGTCTACCTGCAGTTTCATGATGCACCGCTGGCGGAGATGGATCAGTTGTTGCGCGTGCATCCGCGCTCCTACATAGATCATGTGCATGAAAGCAGTCCGGCGCACGGCATCGTCCATCTGGATCCCGATACCGCGATGTCGCCGGGCACCCTTCAGGCGGCCCTGCGTTCGGCCGGGGCGGGCTGCTACGCCACCGATCTGGTGATGCGCGGACAAGTGCAGAACGCGTTCTGTGCCGTGCGTCCGCCCGGTCATCACGCCGAGCGGGCGAAGGCGATGGGTTTCTGTTTCTTCAACAACGTCGCCGTCGCCGCACGCCATGCACTTGAGGCGTGGGGGCTTTCGCGCGTGGCGATAGTCGATTTCGACGTGCATCACGGCAATGGTACCGAGGACATCTTTGCCGGCGACCCGCGGGTGTTGATGACGGGGATTTTTCAGCATCCGTTCTACCCGTATTGCGGAACCGAGAATCCGGCAGCCAACATGTGCAACGTTCCGCTGCCAGCGGGAACCCGCGGCGAGGACTTCCGTCAGGTGGTCTACGACATATGGCTGCCTCGGCTGCGGGAATTCCGGCCGGAAATGATCTTCATCTCGGCGGGCTTCGATGCCCATTACGAGGATGACATGGCTTCGCTGGGCCTGGTCGAATCCGACTATGCCTGGGTCACCGAACAGATCAAGCAGGTCGCCGGCGAGTTCTCCAAGGGGCGCATCGTGTCCGTGCTGGAGGGCGGCTACGTGCTTTCCGCACTGGCGCGCAGCGTTACCACCCACATCAAGGTGCTGGCCGATTTGTAAGCTGGTTTTGCAGGCTGCGCCGCAGGATGGCCATCAGTTAGAATTCATTCTTTTTTGCACTTACCTGGCTGCCGCTTGCGGCATGCAGTTTCGGATACGTTCATGAAGACCATACAGGGTTCCATTCCCGCCATACTCACGCCGATGCAGGACGACGGCTCGCTCGACCTGCCAGGCCTGCAGCGCCTGCTCGACTGGCACATCGGCGAGGGTTCCGACGCTGTCGTCATCGTCGGCACCACGGGTGAATCGCCGACGGTCAATTACGACGAGCATTGCGCGCTGATCGATACAACCGTGCGGCACGTCGCCGGGCGCATCCCGGTGATCGCCGGTACCGGCGCCAATTCCACCGCGGAGGCGATCGAACTGGCGCATTTCGCCAAGTCGGCCGGCGCCGACGCACATCTTTCGGTCGTCCCCTACTACAACAAGCCGACGCAGGAAGGGCTTTTCCGGCATTTCAAGGCGATTGCCGAGGCGGTCGATCTGCCCATGATTCTCTACAACGTGCCGGGGCGCACGGTGGCGGATCTGGCGAACGACACGACCCTGCGCCTGGCGCAGGTGCCCGGAATCGTCGGCGTCAAGGATGCCACCGCCAATATCGAACGTGGCAGCGATCTGTTGCTGCGTGCGCCGGCCGGATTCAGCGTGTATAGCGGCGACGACGCCACCGCCATCGCCCTGATGTTGCTGGGTGGCAAGGGCTCTATCTCGGTCACGGCGAATGTCGCGCCGCGTTTGATGCACCAGATGTGCGCGGCGGCAATTGCCGGTGATCTGGCGACGGCGCGCGAATCGAATTTCCGCCTGCTGGGTCTGCATCGCAATTTGTTTCATGAAGCCAACCCGATTCCGGTGAAGTGGGCGGTGCAGCAGTTGGGACTGATCGGTGGCGGCATCCGTTTGCCGATGACGCCTTTATCACCGGACTACCATGAACGCCTGCGCGCCGCCATGCGCGAAGCCGGAATCGTCCTCTGACCAGGAAACTGATATTCAATGAACCGTCCATTCTCGCTGCTGTCCGTGTCGCTGTTGCTGGTCGGCGTGCTTGCCGGCTGCAGCGGCAACATCCTTCCGGAATCGAAGAAGATCGAGTACAAGTCAGCCGGCAAGCTGCCGCCGCTGGAAATTCCACCTGACCTGACGCAGCAAAGCCGCGATGAACGATACGCGGTGCCGGATGTTTCTTCCAGCAAGGGTTCCGCCACTTACTCGGCGTATTCGAGCGAACGCGCCGGGCAGGCGCGCACCACGACGGCCCAGGACCTGCTGCCGCAGGTGGACAAGATGCGCATCGAACGCGCGGGTACCCAGCGCTGGCTGGTGGTCGGCGGCTCACCGGAGAAGCTCTGGCCCGGCGTCAAGGAGTTCTGGCAGGAGCTGGGTTTCCTGGTGAATGTGGAATTGCCCGAAGCCGGGATCATCGAAACCGACTGGGCCGAGAACCGTGCCAAGATTCCGCAGGACATTATTCGAGGCACTATCGGCAAAGTCTTCGACAGCCTCTATTCGACGGCGGAACGGGACAAGTTCCGTACCCGTCTGGAGAAGGGCGTGGAACCCGGCACGGTTGAGATCTACATCAGCCATCGCGGCATGTACGAGATATATACCAACGAGGGCAAGAGCGAGACGCGTTGGCAGCCGCGTCCAGCGGATCCGGAACTGGAAGCCGAGATGCTGCGGCGCCTGATGGTTCGCCTGGGTGTTGACGAAACCCGTGCCAAGACGATGGTGGCTGCAGAGCAGCGACAGGATCGCGCCAAGCTTTCGCGTGCGACCGATGGAGCAGGCGCATTGCTGCTGGAAGAAGCGTTCGATCGGGCGTGGCGGCGCGTCGGCCTCGCCCTGGATCGCGTCGGATTCACGGTCGAGGATCGCGACCGCTCGCAGGGTCTGTACTTCGTGCGCTATGTGGACCCCGACGCGGACAGCAAGAAAAAGGATGACGACAAGGGCTTCCTGTCCAAGCTGATGTTCTGGAAGGGCAGTGCCGGTGACAAGCCGAACCAGGCCCAATACCGCATTCACCTCAAGACCGCCGGCGAATCCACCAGCGTGCAAGTGCTGACCCGTGAAGGGGGTGTTGATCGATCGGATACTTCCCGACGCATTCTGAGCCTGCTGCACGAACAGTTGAAGTAGGCGCGGTGCGTTTTGCGTCGCTCGGCAGCGGCAGCCGGGGCAACGCCCTGCTGGTCGAGGCCGGCAACACCCGTTTGCTGGTCGACGCCGGATTCGGTCCGCGCGAAATGTCGCGGCGGCTGGAACGCCTTGGCCTCACGGCCGAGGCCGTCGATGCGGTGCTGGTCACCCATGAGCATTCCGATCACATCGGCGGGGTTTTTGCCTGTGCCCGACGTTTTGATTGGGCCGTGCTGCTGACACACGGGACCCTGGCCGGATGTGCCGATGCCGGCGCCGATACGCGCGTCACGATCATCGACAGCCACGAGTCGCTGTCAGTCGGCGATATTTGCGTGCATCCATTTCCCGTTCCGCACGATGCCCGCGAGCCCGTTCAATTTGTTCTTGCCGATGGCGCCCGGCGACTTGGCGTGTTGACCGATGCTGGACATGTGACGCCGCACATGGTCGCCATGCTGGAGGCCTGCGACGCTCTGGTGCTGGAATGCAATCACGATGCCGGGATGCTGGAGCAGGGTCGCTATCCGCGGGCATTGAAGCGCCGGGTCGGCGGCCCCTGGGGTCATCTCGACAATGTGGCGGCCGCTTCGTTGTTGTCGCGGATTGGGCACTCCCGGCTGCGTCATGTGGTGGCAGCCCATCTTTCAGCGGAGAACAATTGCCCGGCACTTGCGCAGGCGGCGTTGTCCGCGGTGCTGGAATGCGAGCAGGATTGGATCGGAGTCGCGACCCAGGACCAGGGGTTTGCCTGGCGCGATCTGTGAACTGAACGCGCGACGATTTTGCGCAAGAAAAAGCCAGCCCGAAGGCTGGCTTTTTCTTGCCCGAAGGCAGGTGAAGATTTACTTCTTTGCGTCAGCAGCAGCAGCCGGGGCAGCGGCGGCGGCTGCGGCCGGGGCGGCGGCGGCGGCGGCAGCCGGGGCGGCAGCAGCAGCGGCTGCCGTTTCAGCGGGCTTCGGGGCTTCGGTTTTGCCACAGGCGGATACAGCCAGGGCGAGGAGGGCAGCGACGAGGAGAGAGTGCTTCATTTTAGTGAGATCCTTAACGTTATGGAGGTACTTGGCCAATTGATTGACTGCAGCGTTGCCGATTCAGTCAACGAATAATCATATCACATTAACCACATTTCATTGTGCAGTGCACGGCCGGCAGCTTAATGATTTTTGCCCTCAAAGGCCGGTCGTATTGAACTGCAGGCAGGGATGGGAGAGTTCCCAAAGTTCCTCGAAGCGTTGCCGCCAGGGATTGAGGTAGGCGGGGTCGTCGAGGATCAAGGCGCTACGTGGTTGATCGATGTGAAACCTGCGGACGCCGTGGCTTTCGTCCGCAAGTATGTGGGCGTCTGCCAGGTGGCAAAGATTGTCCGGGCTCTGGCGCACCTCGATCACATGCGAAAAACGGAAAATGAGTCGCGTCAGGCGTGGCGAATTGCGCTCCAGAGGACCAGGATCGTGCAGCACCATGCGTATCCCGTGTACGCCGCCGCCTCGCAGAAAATCCGTCAACGCCGCAAGACGTGCCGTGTCTTCGAACTTCAAAGCGACAAGATCGCGGTCGAAAATCAGGATCTCACGTTCCGCCCTGCTCAGAACCGTATCGCAGGCCTGACGGTAATCGGCTTCGCTGGTCAGCAATTGATAGTTGGGATCCATGACGAAGCTGCTCGAATCTCCTGATCGCCGATTCCGGAATGCCCCGGACTGTCGCGGGTTGCGGCAGCAGACGCGGGCATCGTTCTGCCGGACAAAGCGACAAGACCGGGATTCAGGCGCCGATTATAATCGCCCCCTTTTGCTGAACAGGCTCCGACTTCATCATGCCGCTAGCAGCTATCGAATCCCTGGATCACGAAGGACGCGGCGTCGCGCACGTTGATGGCAAGGTGATTTTCATCGAGGGCGCCCTGCCCGGTGAGACGGTCGAATACGCCAGCTACCGGCGCAAACCGAGTTACGAAAAGGCTCATGTTCTGCGCGTCTTGCACGCATCGAGCCAACGGGTGGTGCCGCCTTGTCCGCACTTCGGCACCTGCGGCGGCTGCTCGATGCAGCACCTACATCTGGCCGGCCAGACCGCCGCCAAGCAGCGCGTGCTGGAAGATGCGCTCTGGCATATCGCCCGCCTCAAGCCCGAACAACTCTTGCCGCCGATCTCCGGTACCGGCTGGGGCTACCGGCTGCGCGCCCGCCTCTCGGTGCGCTACGTGGCAAGCAAAGGCGGCGCACTGATCGGTTTTCGCGAAAAGCACAGCAGCTATGTGGCCTTGATGGATTCCTGCCCCGTATTGCCGCCGCATGTATCCGCATTGATCCCGGCGCTCAAGATCCTGGTCGAGGGCACATCGCAACCGGACCGCATGCCGCAGATTGAGGTTGCCGTGGGCGGATCGCGCACCGTGCTGTTATTGCGTCATCTGGAGCCATTGACATCCGACGATCTGGATCGATTGCGGCAGTTTGCCGACGAGCACGGGATCATCTGGTATTTGCAGGCAGGGGGCCCGGATACCGTGGTGTTGTTCCATCCGGCCGATGAGAGCCTGCTGGCCTACGAGTTGCCGGATTTCGGCCTAGAGTTGCTGTTCCATCCGACCGAATTCACCCAGGTCAATCATGGCGTGAACCGCATGCTGGTGCGCCGCGCCATGGCTCTGCTGAAGCCGCAGGCCGGGGAGAGGATTGCGGATATGTTCTGCGGTTTGGGCAACTTCACGCTGCCTATCGCGCGCATGGGGGCGAATGTGCTCGGTGTCGAGGGCAGCGCCGCGCTGGTCAGCCGGGCCCTGCAAAACGCGACCCACAACGGCCTCGCGTCGCGCTGCGAATTCGCTGTTGCCAACCTGTTCGCGGCGACCGAGGAAAGCTTTGCCGCGCTCGGCACCTTCGACAAGCTGCTGATCGATCCGCCGCGCGAAGGCGCGATCGCGCTGGTCAAGGCGCTGCCTGCGGAAGGTGGCCCGCGCCGCATCGTGTATGTATCCTGCAGTCCGGCCACGCTCGCCCGCGACGCGGCGGTGCTGGTGCACGAAAAAGGCTATCGCTTGCAGGCTGCCGGCATTGCCAACATGTTCCCACATACCTCGCATCTGGAATCGATCGCCCTGTTCGGGAAATGATCTATCGCTGAATGTAACAACGGCGACCGCAGTCGCCGTTGTTATATCTGGTTCGCCGTGGCGTCAGCGCCAACTTTCTTCAGTCGCGGTCGCCGGTGAACGCCATCAGCAGATGCAGCAGGCTGACAAAGACGTTGTAGATATCCAGATATACGGCCAGGGTCGCCGTGATGTAGTTGGTCTCGCCGCCCTGCACGATCCGGTTGATGTCATAGAGGATGTAGGCGGAGAAGAGAACTACCGCGACCGCGGAAATTGCCAGCGCCAGTGCCGGAATCTGGAAGAAGATGTTCGCCACGATGGCGACCAGCAACAGGATCACTCCGGAAAACAGGAACTTGCCGAGATTGGAAAAATCCCGTTTGGTGGTGGCTGCGACACTCGCCAGCGAAACGAAGATCGCGCCGGTACCGCCCGCCGCCATGGCGATCAGCGTGCCGCCGTTGGAAAATCCGAGCGCGACTTGCAGGATGCGCGAAAGCATCAAACCCATAAAGAAGGTGAAACCCAGCAACAGCGCAACTCCCATGCCGCTGTTCTTGGTGCGCTCGATGCCCCACATGAAGCCGAAGGCCACGCCGAGGAACAGCATGAAGGCGATAAACGGGTTGCCGGCCAGGAAGCTGAACTTCAACTGCACACCGAGCAAGGCTCCGGCAATCGTCGGCGCCATCGACAGTGCGAGCAAGGCATAGGTATTGCGCAGAACCCGATGCTGCCCTTGCGTGCGGTCCAGCGTAGTGGTTTGCGGATAGCTGCGAATGTTTTCCATAGTCTTTGAAACCCTCCTTCAAGATGATTCCAGCACATTGGACAGCCATCGGATGGCCGAGTTCCAGGCACTTGCCCAGTGGCAATGCGCCGAAAATTATAGCCGCGGATAATTGCGCGCAGATTGGTGGCCTTTGCCGAATACCGCGGCATTGGTTGTCCGCGGAATTCGGTTGCGCTGGTGCTTTGGGAAGTCTAAGCTGACCACAACAAGTCAGGGGAGGCGTCGTGGCGTCGCTTGATCGCATACGAACGGATGGTTTCCAGCGCTGGTACGAGCGCCAGCTGATCGAGTGCCATGCCTGGCTGGTCAGCTGGTTTCTTGGCGTCATCGTCCTGGTCAGCGGAATGGAACTGCTTGGAGAGAAAGTCGCGTCGCGCATGCCGGGGCTGCTCTTGCTGTTGGGCGGGCTGGCCGTAACCCTGTACAGCTGGAAACGCTATCGTTTGATGCTGGAAGTTGCAGAGCGGCTTGGCGGGCAGGCGGCGTGCCCCAGCTGCAACACCTACGCCAAGTTTGCCGTCATGTCTTCGGGGCCGGCACCGCTGCCGGATGGCGGCGATCCGGCATTGGAGGATCACGGTGGCGGCGTCTGGCTGCGGGCGCAATGCAGGAAGTGCGGTCGCGAGTGGATGTTGAACAACAATTCTTGAGACATGGCACCGACTGAGGGGCTGGACTCGCGACTCGGCATCGCTTTGCTGTGGTGGTTTATGACGCTGCTGGGGGCAATGCTGGGGGCGGCGTCCAGCGGATTCGCCCAAGCCGGCGATCTGGCCGCCGCTTATGCTCCCGTCGCCGCGACAGACGTATCGATCATGCCCAGCGACGGCGGGGGCGATAAGCAGACGAGACTTCGATCATCGGTGACTTTGGGGACGTCGCGGCCTGCTACTCACCCGCGTTTGGCGGGTAAGCCGAGTCCGGACCTTGCCAGCGAGCCTCCACGGTTGCGCCTGCAACGAAGTCTGGCGGCCGGGATGACCTCAGCCGGATTGACGATGAAACATGCGCTACCCGGCGGCGAACTCAACCGTGAAGGCATCGTGCGTGCCAGCCGGATACTGGTTCGCGACGGGACGATAGTCCTCGAAAGCGAGAGCAAAAGTTATGGCGAGGCAGGGGCGCAAATGGTTCGTTCGCCGGCGCCATCCGTCGAAGACGCCATGTCTGTCGAAGCAAGGAATCAACCGGCGCCCAAGCAAGGGGAGTGAGGCAGTGAGCGCTCCGGTGCACAAAATCCGGACAAGCTGCGGAGATGCTCAAGAGTTGGCGCTGACGGTACGGCGATACAAAACGCCCCGAAAGGCGCTGCCGGCTGGAGGTGGCGGATGGGGTGGGATTCGAACCCACGGAAGGCTTGCACCTTCGCCGGTTTTCAAGACCGGTGCATTCAACCGCTCTGCCACCCATCCGTCGGGCCGCGGATTTTAGCACCGCGGCCTTCCTTTCTTTGGCTCAGTTGAAACTTGAGAAATCCGGCTTGCGCTTATCGAAGAAGGCGGCGAATGCCTCCTTGGCTTCGGGGGACACCAGGCGTTCCCTGAAGACCTCGGCCTCGGCGTTCATGGTTTCCCGGATCAGGGCGCTTGGTGCGCGCTTCATCAATTGCTTGGTAAGTCGTAGCGACGATGCCGGTTGAGTGGTCAATTTTCGGCAGCGCTCCATGGCATGAGCGAGCACCTGTGCGTCGGGCAGCACCGCGTTGGCGATGCCGACCTCCAATGCCGTCTGCGCCGAGAAGGCTTCGCCCAGCATCAGCATTTCAGCGGCGCGTGCGTGTCCTGCGCGCAACGGCAACAGCAGGCTCGATGCGGCTTCCGGCGTCAGGCCAAGGTTGGCGAAGGGCAGGGCGAAGCGCGCGCTGCTGCCCGCGTAGACCAGGTCGCAGTGCAGCAGCATAGTGGTGCCGACGCCGATCGCGACGCCTTCGACGGCGGCGACAAAGGGCTTCTCCAGCCTGGAAAAGCCCTCGATGAAGCGATATACGGGGGCGCTTTCATCCATCGGCGGCGTTGCCAGGAAATCCGCCAGATCGTTGCCGGCGGTGAAATTGCCGCCGGCACCGGAAATCAGGATCACGCGCACTGCCGGATCGCTGTCGGCGTCGGCCAGTGCATCGGCCATGCACCGATACATCTCGGCGGTGAGCGCATTTTTCTTTTCCGGGCGTGCCATTTGAATATGGAACACGCCATCGGCAAGCTCAAGGCGGACTGCGGCGCTCATTTCTTGGGACGCGACATGTAGGCTTCCATGGCTGCCTTGCGATCGTCATTGACCTTCTGCGCGTGAGGCCGTTCGCCGATCAGTTTCAGGTAGGCCTTGGCTTGCGGCAGGAATTCATCGATGAAATCGCGGCCGTAGATCTTGCGCGTGGCCTGGCTGACCAGGGGCAGATGTACCCACGCCGCGCAATCGGCATGGGTGAAGCCGTCCCCGGCGATGAAAGGTGCGAAACGGGCCAGTCGCGTCAGACTCCTGAGACCTTTTTCGAGCAGCGGCGCGACTTCCTTCTTGGTTTCCTCGGATACCGTGCCGCCGAAAAAGGCTTCAAGATAAAGCCGGCGTGCCGGCAACTCAAGATGTAGCTCGATGTGTTCGATCAGTTCGCGGCAGCGCGCGCGCGCGTAAATGTCATGCGGATAGAGCGCGGGCTCGGGCCAACTGTCCTCGATGAACTCGGTGAGCACCTGCGATTCGCTGAGCACTCCCTTGGGCGTGCGCATGAAAGGCACTTTGCCCATCGGCGACTCGGCCAGCATCTCTTCTCCCTGCGACGGGAAGACCACGGCTTCGGTGAAAGGAACGCCTTTCTCCAGCAGGGAGAGTTTGACCTTGTTGTAGTAGTTGCTGACGGCGAAGCCGCAGAGGGTGATCGGTGTAGTCAATTCATGCTCCGGGAAAACGATAATCGCTCAGACGCTCGCGCAGTTGCAGTTTGGAAAGCTTGCCGGTGGCCGTGTGCGGCAGGTCGTCGACGAATATCACATCGTCCGGTATCCACCATTTCGCCACCTTGCCTTCGTAGAAAGCGATCAGTTCGTCGCGACTGACTTCCTGTCCGGCTTTCTTGACGACCACCAGCAGCGGGCGCTCGTCCCACTTCGGATGGGCGGCGCCGATGACAGCCGCCTCGGTGACCGCCGGGTGGGCGACGGCAATGTTTTCAAGGTCGATCGAGGAAATCCATTCTCCGCCTGATTTGATGACATCCTTCGAGCGGTCGGTGATCTGCATGTAGCCATCGGGGTCGATGGTCGCCACATCGCCGGTGGGAAACCAGCCGTCGCGCAGTGCGTCGCCACCTTCGTCCTTGAAATAGCCGCTGGTGATCCAGGGTCCGCGCACCAGCAAATCGCCGAAGGCCTTGCCGTCATGCGGCAGGGCATTGCCGTTGCCATCGACAATCTTCAACTCGACGCCGAATATGCTGCGGCCCTGTTTGAGCCGGATGCGGTCGCGCTCTTCCGCCGGGAGCGCGAGATGCTTGTGCTTGTAGGTATTGACCGTGCCCAGCGGGCTCATTTCGGTCATGCCCCAGGCATGCAGCACGGTGATGTCGAACTGCTCGTCGAAAGTCCGGATCATAGCCGGCGGTGCCGCCGAGCCGCCGATCACCAGTCGTTTGACCGTCGACAGCTTGAGTTTGTTGGCTTGCAGGTAATGCAGCAGCCCGAGCCAGATCGTCGGCACGCCGGCCGACATGGTGACGCCTTCTTCCTCGAACATCGAATACAGGCTGGCGCCGTCCAGATGCGGGCCCGGCATCACCAGCTTGGCGCCGCTCAGCGCGCATGAATAGGGCAGACCCCAGGCATTGACGTGGAACATCGGCACCACCGGCAGGATGCAGTCCCGCGCCGAAGCACCCAATGCATCGGGCTGGCTGGCGCCATAGGCATGCAGCACGGTAGAGCGGTGCGAATAAAGCACGCCCTTGGGGTTGCCCGTGGTACCCGAGGTGTAGCACAGCGAGGACGCCGTGTTCTCGTCGAACTCCGGCCATTCGTAGTCGTCGTTTTGCGCCGCCAACAGCTCTTCGTAGCACAGCAGATGGGGAATCGCATTGGTCGGCATTTCAGCCTGGCTGCACAGCGCGATCCAGCCTTTGACGCCGGGGCAATGCGGCACCAGCGCCTCGATCAGATTGGCGAAGTTGACGTCGAAGAAAATGAAGCGGTCGTCGGCATGGTTGACGATATAGGCGACCTGTTCGGGGAACAGGCGCGGGTTGATGGTGTGGCAGATCGCGGCCATGCCGGAAACCGCATAGTAGATCTCGAAATGCCGATGGGTATTCCACGCCAGGGTGCCGATGCGGTCCTCGGCCTTGACGCCGAGCGACAGCAGTACGCGAGCCAATTGACGCGAGCGGCGATGGGCATCGCTGTAGGTGTAACGATGCGTTCCGCCAACCGGCAGGCGGGACACGATTTCAGTATCGCTGTGATTCTGGGCGGCGTGCTGCAGGAGCCCTGAAATCATCAGCGGTCGATTCATCATCAAGCCATGCATGGGCTGTACTCCTCTCTGTTGATCTGGTCATGCGCCAGATTCGACGGCAACCATAGCATTGGAATACGCGCGAGACAATCGGGAATTGAACAGGGCGGAAATCGGTTCCGTCTGACGGAACAACAGCGGAATCCCGAAAATCTCGGGACGGATCAGGCGAGGTCGTCGCGGTTGGCGTCCGCCCAACAGTTGGGCGTCTCGTAGAGCCGGATGCGCTCCAGATGCAGATGGTTGCCGTAGCTGTCGCGATAGAGCGGATCGAGAATCGAGAAGGCGATGCGGGCGAGGTTTTCCGCAGTCGGGACGGCGTCGAGCACGACCGTCTTGTGCTCCGGCATGCCGGCGAGGAAGTTCGCCACGACCGTATCGCCGCGCCAGACCAGGAAAGCATGGTCCCAGCAATCGACCACATGCCGCTTGGCAATCGCCTTGACCTCGGAAAAATCCATCACCATGCCATCGTCCGGACGGCCGGCGGCGTCAATGACGCCGCCGGCGAGCGTGATCTCCAGGGCGTAGCGATGGCCGTGCAGGTGGCGGCACTGGCTTTGATGATTCGGGATACGGTGGCCCGCATCGAATTCGAGGCGGCGGGTTATACGCATGATCGGAGTGGCCGTGTTTGTGGCAAAGTGTTCGCAGCTGCGCTGCAGGTGGGCTGGCGCGCATTATAGCCGTGCGGCAGCGCCGTCCCGCCAGCGCCAACTCTTGGAAATCCCTGCAGCTTTTCATTCCCTCGTCCTGCCATGTCCCGCATCCTGCTCAAGACCGAAGACCATTCCCGCGACAGCGCCGGCATGCGCTATGTCTATCCGGTGATTTCACGTCGGGCCGGCGGTGTTTCGGTCGGCATCAACCTGAACCCGAACAATGCCTGCAACTGGCGTTGCATTTACTGCCAGGTTCCGGATTTGCAGCGCGGCGGACCGCCGCCGATCGATCTGGTACTGCTTGAGCGGGAACTGCACGATTTCCTGACCTGGGCGAATTCCGGCGACTTCATGGTCACGCGCGTTCCGGTCGGCGCCCGGCAACTGGTCGATGTGGCATTTTCGGGGAATGGGGAACCGACCAGCGCCATCGAGTTCGCCGAGGCGGTGGCAGTCGTCCAGCGCGTGCTGGCCGTCCATGGCCTGACCGACAAAGTACTCGTGCGCCTGATCACCAACGGCAGCCTGCTCGATCGCATAGCCGTGCAAACCGGCATTGCGCGCATCGGCAACGCCGGAGGCGAAGTCTGGTTCAAGCTCGACAGCGGAACCGCTGCCGGGCTTACGCGCATCAATGGCACTCGCGCCCGGCCTGAACTTGTGGCGCGACGGTTGGTGTGCTGTGCCAGACTGGCTCCAACCTGGGTACAGACCTGCTTGTTTCGCCTCGACAACGAATTACCTGCCGCCCACGAAGTGGACGCCTGGCTGGCACTGCTGGCGCCATTGGCGCAACTGCTGGCCGGTGTGCATCTCTATAGCCTGGCGCGCCCTTCGCAGCAGAAAGAAGCGCCCCGGCTGGCGCGTATCGAAGCGGGGTGGCTCGAAGAACTGGCGGAACGCGTGCGCCAAACCGGGCTGACGGTGCGCGTCAGCCCCTGATGCACGGAATGCTCAGTTGCTCTTCCTGCTCTTGCTTGCCGCCTTGGCTTCCTTTTTCAGTTCCTTGAACACATCCGACTTTGACGAGCGCAGATACTCGACGACTTCATAGTCTTCGCGCCGGATCTTCTGGATGTCGATCTGCTCGACGTGAACCAGCCGCAACAGTTGTTGAACCGGACGCGGCATGTTGCGTCCACTCTCGTAACGCGAGCCGCCGCTCTGGGTCACGCCCAATTTGGACCAGAACTGCTGCTGGTTCATTCCCAGCTTGCGGCGGATTTCGCGGGCATCAACCTTGTCATTGGCTTTCATTGAATTACTCCTTGAACTTATTGTAATCAGGCAAATACGTTGGAATCGCAGCATCCAAATCGCTATTACCGAAGTAATAGAGATTCAACTATATGATAAATCCGTCTGCCATACAAGAAAATTGTAGTGACATTAGTACGAAGGTATAACTCCGGCAGGGGAATGGTTATTGACCTCTGGCCTGCTTGGGTAAAGGAACTATCGGGTAAAATTCGCGACTTCCCAACGGACCAACCACGGCAATGGCTTTGATCGTTCAGAAATACGGCGGTACATCAATGGGTTCGCCCGACCGCATTCGCAGTGTCGCCAAGCGCGTCGCACGCTGGAAAGCGCTGGGGCATCAACTGGTGGTGGTGGTTTCCGCCATGAGCGGCGAGACCAACAGGCTGATCGCGCTGGCCAAGGATGTTTCCCCGCAGCCCGATGCACGCGAACTCGACGTGATGATTTCCACCGGCGAGCAGGTCACGATCGCCCTGCTGGCAATGGCGATCCGGGATCTCGGCCTCAAGGCCAAGAGTTACACCGGCGGCCAGGTCAAGGTGCTGACCGACAACACGTTCACCAAGGCGCGAATTCTGGAGATCGACGACGCAAACATCCGGCGCGATCTCGACGACGATGCGGTGATTGTGGTCGCCGGATTCCAGGGCGTAGACGCCGACGGCAACATCACGACGCTCGGACGCGGCGGCTCGGATACCTCCGCAGTGGCGCTGGCAGCTGCGCTGACGGCGGACGAATGCCAGATATACACCGATGTCGACGGCGTCTACACCACCGACCCGCGCATCGTTCCCGAGGCGCGCAAGCTGGATCGCATCACATTCGAGGAAATGCTGGAAATGGCCAGCCTCGGCTCCAAGGTGCTGCAGATACGCTCGGTCGAATTCGCCGGAAAATACAAAGTCAAGTTGCGCGTGCTTTCCAGTTTCGAGGAAGAAGGTCAGGAGACCAGCGGCACGCTCATCACTTTAGAGGAAGATATCAACATGGAACAACCGATCATCGCAGGTATAGCGTTCAACCGTGACGAGGCCAAGCTCACCGTGCTCGGTGTGCCTGACCGTCCGGGCATCGCTTACCAGATTCTCGGCCCGGTCGCAGACGCGAATATCGATGTCGACATGATCATCCAGAACGTCGGTCATGACGGCACGACGGATTTTTCCTTTACGGTCAATCGCAGCGAGTTTGCCCGTGCCAAAAAAATGCTGGAAGACCAGATCAAGCCGCATGTCGGTGCGCGTGCGGTCGAGGGCGACAACAAGATATGCAAGGTATCGGCCGTCGGTGTCGGTATGCGCTCGCATCCCGGCGTGGCCAGCAAGATGTTCCGCATCCTGGCCGAAGAGGGGATCAACATTCAAATGATATCGACGTCCGAGATCAAGATTTCGGTGGTGGTCGATGAAAAGTATCTCGAACTGGCCGTGCGTGTGCTGCACAAGGCTTTCGAACTGGACCAGCCGGCCTGACGCCGTTCCGCAAGGCGCTTCGCGCCCGCTCGGACAAACCCCGGCCTTGAGCCGGGGTTTGTCTTTATGTCCTCGTCAATCTGTAGTGCGCCTCGGGTCGATAGGCTTTGTCAGAACACGCCCAGGACCAGGCCGGTCGCAAGCGCGGTACCCAGTTCCCTGCAACGCTCCAGGTCGGCCTCATTGATCGTCTTCAGGGCAAGTATTTCTTCCGGCGTCTGCGCATGAGTGCACACGATCAGGTTTTCCGCCACCCTGCGCAGCCGCCATCCGGTGGCGATCCGATCGATCTGCCGCGCGGCATTTTGTCCATCGCTGCCGGCACAGATCAGCGCGGCGTAGGGTCTGCCATTGATCCGATCGAGTGCGGGGTAGTAGCAGCGATCGAAAAAATCCTTCATCAGTCCGGAGATCGCGGCGAGGTTTTCCGGCGTGGCGAAAACATAGCCATCGGCATCAAGGACGTCCTCCGCCTGAGCCTCGGACGCATGCAGCAGGCGTGTCCGTACGTTGTCCTCGGTCGCAGAGCCGGCCGCCAGCGCATGGGCCATCTGCTCGGTGCCGCCGGTCATCGACTGGTATACGACAAGCAGGGTTTTCATTCCGCGGCGGGAGAACAGAACAGCGGCGCGTACGTGCTACTAATCCAGGCCGGACAGAAAATAGCTTACCGAGCGAATCTCGTTCTCGGTTAATTTCGATGCTACCGAATGCATCAGGGTCTGGTCCGTGGTTCGTGAGCGGTCGATGAAGCGGCGCAACTGCAATTCCAGGTATTCGGCATGTTGTCCAGCAAGCCGTGGCAGCATTTGGCCTCCTCTTGCGCCAGGTCCGTGGCAGACCGCACATGCGGGAACGCCACTATTGGAATTGCCCAGCAAATACACATCGCGTCCCGCTTCGGCCAGAGCCCTGTCGGGCACCGGTCGCGGATTCAATCTCTCGCTGCTGAAATGACTTGCCAGTTGCACAATATCGTCGCCCGACAGATCGGCCAGCTGCGGCTCCATTACCGTGCTCCGACGTGCCCCGCTTTTGAAATTGAACATTTGCTGAACGAGGTAGGCGGCGTTCTGCCCGCTCAGTTTTGGGAATAGGGAATTCGAACTCTGTCCGGTCGGACCGTGGCAAGTGCTGCAACGCTCAACGGCGATATCGCGAATACGCTTGGCGTTTGTATTCGTTGCGCCGGCGGCGCCGCACATGGTCACGAGGACCAGTATCGTCAGCTTCTGCCCAAACCCCATTCCATGTTCCTTCGCTCAATTCAAATGCCATTCTGGATCAGAATCATTTCCAGTTCCAGCGTCTCGGTTTTCACCTTGGATCAATTCCCGAAGGTTCGCTATTCTTTCCTCGCCACTGGGATGCGTACTCAGGAATCGGATGGCGTTCCTGCTGGGCGTCGTCAGCAAGAGTTGTTGCAGGCGGACTGCGCCATTTGCTGCATACCCGGCGCGGCGCATGTAGGCCACGCCGGTGCTATCTGCCTGGCGTTCATCGTCGCGGCTGAAGGCGCGGTCGGCCAATGTCGCTGTCGCGTCGGCAGCCAGGCTGGCGAAAGGCAAGCCAATTGTTGCCAGCACCAATCCGGCGAAGGAGCTGGCCGTTTCTGTCTTCTCGCGCCGAGCGCTCATGTTCCGATGATGATCGAGCCGAAGATGGGCCAGTTCATGCCCCAGCAGGGCGGCCCAGGCATCATCGTCCTCAGCGAGCAGGCGGACCATGCCCAGGGTGAACGCGATCGTTGGTTGATTTCCATTGAAGAATGCGAATGCGTTTACCGATCCGGAAGCAAGCAAGACAAATTCGGGTTTAGGGCCCTCGCCGGCTGCTTGCAGCATCCTTTCACTGGTTGCTTGAACGCGCTTTACGAGTCCGCCTTCAATCGCCCCTTTGATCCCTTGAGAGTCGCGCAACAAGACCATAGGTTGATCAAGCCGCACCAAGTCGTCCAAACGCCATACGGTAATTTCGGCGCGGGGTGGAGGCGGGGCGCCGCCATGGTGGCGGGAGTTGTCCTGTCCCCATGGGGGGCCGGATGCTGCACAACCGGATAGAAGAATGCACAGCGAACTCATCCCTGCGACGGCCCACGTCGAAAGACCCATGCTACTCATCACCAGGATTCCACTTGGATTGGCACTGTTTTGATACCTGGAACATTTTTTGCACGGTAAATGACCGGAGTCGGAATCCGGCTTGGGAGATCCGCATGCTGAGCATAACAAAGACATGAGCTGGTTCGGCTGGTCAAACAACCTCAAGATATGGGTTCGCTTGGTAGCTGTCATCCTTGTCGGAACGATCTGCTCCGGTGTCGGGCTGATCTATTGGGGTACTTTGCAGCAAAAGAAGATTGCCGTTGATCAGGCGAAGGATTTTGCCGAAAGCGTTTATCAAATGACCATGGCCGGACTCACCGGCATGATGATTACCGGACAGGTCGCCCAGCGGAATATTTTTCTCGACCAGATCAGGGACAGCAACCACATCGAGTCGCTGAAGGTGTTTCGGGGCCGCCCTGTCGTGCTCCAGTTTGGGGAAGGGCATACCGGCGAATTGCCCAACAGCGCCGCCGAGCGCTCTGTGCTGGATTCCGGCAAGGCCTACCACGAGATATTCGTCGGCGCGGATGGAAGCGAGAAACTGCGGGTCATTCTGCCTGCGATTGCCCTGAGGAACTATCTGGGCAAGAACTGCATGGACTGCCACAAGGTGGAGCCGGGAACCGTGCTCGGCGCTGTCAGCATGGAGATATCCCTGGCCCGGGCCAATCAGACTGCCCGAGTGTTTGCCGTCAGCGCTTTTGGCGTTGCGGCATTGCTGTGCATTCCGTTGACCCTGTTCATCTGGTACTTTGTCTCGCATTGGGTGACCCAACCTCTGCGTCGGATGACGCGCGGTCTGACGCTTATTTCCCAAGGCGATCTGGAGGCTACGGTACATCTGCACAGTAGCGGCAATGATGAGATTGGCCAGGCGACCGCCGCCTTCAACCAAGTCATGGATAAGGCCAAGGAACTGCTCTCGGAGCAGCGTATGTCGCGGATTGTGTTCGAAAATTCGCTTGAGGGCATTGTCGTGACGGATGCCAGCTCACGGATTCAGCTGGTCAATCAGGCTTTCGTCGAGACAACCGGCTACAGCGCGGAGGAAGTGATTGGATTGACTCCGGCGGTGCTCAAGTCAGGGCGGCAGGATGACGCTTTCTATCGTGAGTTCTGGCGCGCCCTGCGCGAGAAGGGGGAATGGCGCGGCGAAATATGGAACCGACGCAAGAATGGCTCCGTCTATGCGGAACGACTCAGCATCGGTGCGGTGAAGAATGGACAAGGCGAGGTCGAGCATTATGTGGCGATCTTTTCCGATGTTACGGAACGAAAGAAGCGCGAGGAGCGGATCAGCTTTCAGGCCTTTCATGATTCCCTGACCGGACTGCCGAATCGTATGCTTTTCCTCGATCGGCTCGATCAAGTGCTGGCTCAGGCAAGGCGTTCCAAATCCGGAACCGTCGCCGTCATGTTTCTCGACCTCGACCACTTCAAGGAGATCAACGACACCAGGGGGCATGAAGCTGGTGATGCCTGCCTCAAGGAAGTTGCGCGTCGGTTGCGGCAGTGCGTGCGTGTCTCCGACACCGTTGCCCGCATGGGAGGAGACGAGTTCACCTTATTGCTGCCGAAGGTCGCCGCTGAGACCGATGTGCGCGCGGTTGCGCAAAAAATCCTTGAAGCGATGAAGGTGCCGATCGTACTCGGGGGGCAGAAAGTGGCGATCACCACGAGCATCGGCATCAGTATGTTTCCGCGCGATGCCCAGGACGGGGAAACGCTGCTGAAACACGCAGACGCAGCGATGTACAAGGTCAAGAACAGCGGACGCGCAGGAATGTTTTTCTTTGTTCCCGATCTACTGGGAAGGCCGTCAAGCCCTAGCGCCAAGCATTCTGCGGATCCGCCGTGACGGTCCGCAGGGGATGAAACGCACGATTGACGTAATCCGCAACCGCGTCGATGTCCGGCGAGGACAGGACACTTTTCCAGGCTGGCATGGAGGTATTTGGCAAGCCTTCGCGCACAACATCGACGAAGCGCTGTCGGGTGATTCGACTCATGACGCCGGTATCTCGCAGATTGCGAGGATGTGGCTCAAGAAAGCTTCCAATCCAGTTCTTCCCAGTTCCGTCGGCGGCATGGCAGAACGCGCAGTTTGATTGAAACAGCTTCTCCCCTTTTCGTTCCGATCGGGTCAAGCGCTTGAGCTTGGGCGGAATATCGTGCAGAGCGTAGGGACTGGCGCTGGTCGTGGCATCGACGTTTTGCGGGACCGTGTAGGAAAAATTGTTGCGTGGATAGGACAGCGGTCGGGCTTCCCAAGCCACTTCCTGATCGCTGGAAGCACCTCTGTCATGGCATGTGATACAGGTATCCAGAAACAGCCGTTTGCCACGCGCTTGTTCGGGGCTTAGTGTCTCCCAAGCTTGGTTGAGTGAGATCGCACCCGTCGCAAACGGGAAGGCGGGGCGATAGCGCTCGTGATCCGGCCATCCATTTTCCGCGGTGTGATAGCGGGTATTTGTGGCTTTCCTGACAACGAACTCGTCAAACACAAATCGTGCCACTGCTCCAATTTCATCGTCGGACAACACCGAAGTGAAGGACTTCATCGCCGTCCCGGGGCGGCCATTCTTCAGTGTGGAGACAATTTTTGATTCCGGCAGGGTTGCTTCGGAGGCGCCCGTGAAATCAGCCGGAGGAGGCGCCAGGAAACTCGCCGCCACGGTTTTGGCATTGCCCGAATACCCGTGGCAAAAATAGCAGCGGAAGTTATAGATCAGGCGACCTTCCGTGATCAAGTCGCGCGAAGACGTTGCGCTCGCCTGAAATGGCAGCACAGCCAGAATGGCAGCGAAAGCAAGCGCCCTCATGCAGGTAGGCGGCAACTACTTCTTCTTGGCGGATTTTTGCCCCGGCAGGATGAAGCGCCGAAACACGAACTCAGAGACGTTGGCAATTTCCTGCTCGCTGAGAACCTTGCTCCAGGCGGGCATTTCCGTTCCAAGGCGACCGGTTGCCGTCGCGGCATAAACCGCTGGTCTGTTGAATGCCGAGATGAACCCGGGCTCGAGGAAATTGCGGGGTTTCGGGTTGATGAAATAAGCGCGTGGTCCCTTGCCGTCGCCAGTCACTCCATGGCAGGTTGCGCAGTTCGCCATGTAGAAACGGCCGCCGGCAACCGGATCACCCTTCAGTCCATTCGGCATCGGTTGCTTCATGTCCGTACCAGACGGCTTTGACGCCTTTGGCAGCGGGGCCCTTGACCCGGCCACGCGGCCGGCATGGGCATCGGTGCCTGATATGTCGGTTTGAGGAACCATGAGGGCGCTGCGCACGTAGTCAACCACGGCTTCAATGTCCGCTCCGGAAAGTCGACCGCCGAATCCCGCCATCGCTGTTCCAGGTCTGCCGCTGGTTACCGAAGAGATCATTCGTTCACGGCTCAGTTCCGCGCGAGCCTGGGGTGAGGCCAGATCACGCGCCGGTAGCGAGCCGCCGATGGGCAAATTGCTGCCTTGTCCCTGCGCTCCATGGCAGGCGATGCAGTTTTGCGCGTAGATAGTCTTACCTTTCTGCAGCCGTGGATCCAGTACCACGATCATGAAGGTCTTGCGGATGTAATCGACGACCCCCTCTATCTCGGCGCTGCTGAGCTGGGTTTTCCAGCCGACCATCGCGGTACCGGGCTTACCGTGCGCGGTGATGACGATCATGGTTTCCCGGCTCAGTTCCCCGGCGCTCGTGAAGTCCCGCGGCGGAGGAACCAGGCTGTTCCGCGCACGACTGCGGCCGTCACCTCGGTCGCCGTGGCAGACCGAGCAGTAATTATGGTAAATCGCATCCGGCCTTGATTCGGTGCCTTTGGAATCATGCTTGCCTGCCTGCGCTTCCGAGGAAGCAAGCATCGCCAGTGCAATAGCGGCAAATGCAGGCATGGCAAATATTCTAAAAAGTCGAGATTGGATGGCTGTCATGGCCTTTGGGGAGCTCCGTGGAATTGTCTGCGCAAGGCATGCATGGTAGAGCGAATCGATGTGATGCGGCAATGGCGAAAGCAGGTATCGCGCCTGAAAAATACTTTGGTGTGATTCTTGCGTTACTCACGTGGGTGATCCGTGTTCCTTGGCGGAGATTCAGGGCAATGCATATTAAAATGGATTTGGCCGTTTTCCGGATTTTGCTGGTTCTGGCGCCGCTGGCCGTGTGGATGGTATCGCTTGTACCCATGGAAGGGATCGCGGTTGCCAAAGACAGGGCAACAGGACAGGAAGTCTTTCTGCAGAACTGTGCCTTGTGCCACGTTAATGGCGTGGCAATGGCGCCGCGTATCGATAATCGGGCGGATTGGGAGCCGCGTTTGTCCATCGGGCGTCAAAATCTTTTGAATTCGGTGCTGCGTGGCAAGGGCGGAATGCCACCGAAGGGCGGCAACGCTTCGATTTCCGATGCGCAGGCCGCGGCGGGCCTCGATTACATGTTGGGAAAGGTGGCGAGTTTGAAAGGCCGGACGCGTGTGGCACATGGGCAGTAGCAGAACTGGCGTCCCGCAGATAATTGATCAACGGCAGGCAAGGAAAGTTGAATCTAAAATGCAGCTACACCGGAATTCAATGAAGCAGCTAGTCTTGGCGTTTGCCGGTGGAGCATTGCCCTTGACTAACTCCGATTCGGCCCGTAGCGGGGCCGATGCTGTTTCTCGTGGCCGTCCATATGTACCTAGTAAATCCGTCAATCGGGTTTCATAGCCGCATGAAGCTCGGGTCGCTGTCCCTGCGCGCAAATTGGCTCCTGTCGTGGGCGCTGATTGCTCTGGGCGGGCTGCTGACGGTCGATGCCGTGGCGGATATTCGCGCAACGCCGCACAACTTGATCCGCTCACGGGATAAAACAGTTAACGAGAGGGCGGTATGTGTCTTCTGCCACACCCCGGCAATAGATATCGGAGAGCTTCCAGCCGGTAGTACCGGCAGCGCAGGGCCCCGACACCCGCTGTGGCAACAGTCGCTTGGCCCCGATCATGTGTTCGCGATCTATGACGATATTGGCCGTCTGGGGCTGGGCAAGCCATCGGTTGGTTCGCAATCGGTTGCGTGCCTGTCCTGCCATGACGCCAATCAGGCGTTCGAGTTGGGGCGCACCTCGGCAGATCACCCCTACGGAGTGCCATATCGTGGTGCAATCAAGCATACCGGCCGCTCCACTCAGGCATTTCGAGGCAGTTCGGCGCAACCGTTCAAGGCTGCGGAGCACCTCACGGCGGTGGACGATTTTCGCGATGCCAGTCAAGGCTTGATTGAAGGCAGGGCAGTCTGGTGGGTTTCGAGGGACGGCGTGACGGCGCGTCGTACCCGCGCCGACTTACCTCTTTATGGGCGCCGGGAGGGTGCAAACGAGGAGGACGACGAGCTTGATGTTCGCAGCTCGATCATTCCGTATATCGAATGCAGCAGTTGTCATGACCCACATAGCCAGGCAAAAACTTTTCTGCGAGTGGCCAATGATGGCAGCAAGCTTTGCCTGACCTGTCATGACAAGTAGCAAGGGCGAGATGACCATGATGCGTTGGATAGCGATTTAAACGTATGAATAACCATCGGAGCAAATCAATGAAATCATCCTTTTCTCGGCTCGGCGGCTCGATTCTCATGCTGGCCACGCTGAGTTCGATCTCGGGCTGCGTGGCGATCGATAAGCGCGACATGAGTCAGGTGGGCCGGGCTGCGAGGGAACTGGTATTTCCACTACCGCCGGATGAACCGAGGTTTGTTTTTGAGCGGACCATACGCGGCAGTGCGGATGTCACCCCGGAAACCGACGAAGGCGCACTGAGGCGCGCGTTGACCGGAGTGGCAAGCGTCGAAAATCAGCCTCTGGTGAAGCCCTATGCGGTAGCGGTGTATCGGGGCAAGGTCTTGGTAACTGACTCGGCCGCCCGGATGGTTCGCGTGTTCGATGTTCCTGGTCAAAGGCATTACCAGATTGGTGATGCCGATGTGGAAAACACGGTGCTAAAGCCGCTTGGCGTCGATGTGGATCGGAATGGCACGGTATATGTCGCCGACGCGACCCGGAATCAGATCATGGTATTTGATATCGAAGGCAAATTCCTGCGCAGAATTGGCGAAGCAAAGATGTTCAAGCGCCTGTCCAGCGTTACTGTCAGCCCTGACGGCAGTCGCATCTACGTGGTCGACATCGGCGGTGTGTCGTCCGATCAGCATCGAGTCAGGGTTTTCGACACACGAAATGGGCAGCATCTCTTTGACATCGGCAAGCGCGGGTCCAATCCGGGCGAGTTTAACTTGCCGCGCGATGTGGCGATTGGCAATGATGGGCGGATATATGTTGTCGATGGTGGTAATTTCCGCGTACAGATATTCGATAAGGACGGCAAGTTCATCAAGAGCTTTGGTCAGGCCGGGAAGCAACTCGGCGATTTCGCGCGGCCCAAGGAAATAGCGGTCGATTCCATCGGCAACGTGTATGTCGCCGATTCCGCCTTTGGCAACTTCCAGGTCTTCAACGCCGATGGAGAATTATTAATGTTTGTCGGTGACCGCTCGGAAAAGGATGTTCCCGCCGGCTACATGCTGCCTTCAGGAATAACGGTTGACGAGAATGATCGCGTTTACTTCGTCGATCAATGGTTCTCCCGCGTCGACGTGTTCCGGCCCTATGCCATGAAGCCCACCGATGGCTTCCTTGGAAGCGCAAAGAAAGCCAAGTGAGCTCCGCCAAAACATAATTTCCGAGTGCACCACTTGGTTTCTTGTCTTCGGGAATATTTTCTCGATTCTGGTGTTATGGCCGGTAGCAAACAGGTTATGGGCACGCATTAGAGCCGTCGCAGGTTTGGTGCAGCCGTCAATCGGTGTGATTATTGTCACGGCGATGGGCCAGTTTGGCGATCGATAAGCCGCCTGTTAGTACTTCCGTCCTAGATGCTAAACGCTGGCACATAAAGTGCTTGATAGTGGGCGTAGAGTTGAATCAATGGTCTTGGTTCTCAAATTTAGGAGGATGGTCATGGACAAGCGTTTGAGTGGTTTCTTGGGCAGATATCTGCTCGGTTTGGGGGGGGCATTGTTGCTGTCGGCGATGTCCATGGGAGTTCAAGCGCAGATCAGCGGTTCCAAGCATGACCTCACATCTACCGGTGGCGCGGGTAACAAGGTTTCCGGTACGGGTGCCAACGGAGATCCGGAAATCTGTGTGTTCTGTCATACGCCGCACGCGTCTAACAGCAACGTCAATGCGCCCCTGTGGAACAAGGCAGTGAGCAACTCCACGCTGACGACATACAGTCAGACCAATTCCTCGACCATGGACGGTTCGGTGACGACCGGAGGCGTGTCCCTTGCCTGCCTTTCCTGTCATGACGGTTCGCAGTCGATGGACGTCCTGATCAATATTCCGGGTAGCGGCGGCCTTTCGGCAGGCACTCGGGCTTACGGCGGCGCGGGTTACACGTGGAGCGCCACTGCCGACGGCAAAATCGTTCAGACGTCGATTGCCAACCTAGGGGTGGATCTGACCAACGATCACCCGATCCAGGTGCCTTATTGCGGCGGCGGCATGTCTCTCGCCGGTGGCGTGGGTGTTCTGACCAACTGTGCCGACGCGGACTTTAATCAACCGGTAACCATGTCCGCCAACACGATTGCCTACTTCGACGGCAATTCGAACAGCAAGCGGGACAAGGCCGACATCCAGTTGTATTCGCGGAACAGCGACTATTTCGTCGAATGCGGCAGCTGCCATGACCCGCACAATACGTCGAATGGCACCTTCCTGAGAAAGTCGAATGCTGCCAGCGCGGTCTGCCTCACCTGTCACAACAAGTAATCGGCGACGAAAGTTCGGCCATCAAAGCAGTACGGATTGGCAAGTAGCGATGGCCGGCTGACAGATCGCCCTGGCTTCACCGAGTAGTACAAGGCCCCGCGAAATTTCGTGGGGCTTTTTTTTCGCTGCATGGTGCATGAAACCCATTCGCTTTAAGATTGTCTACTCGCGGCTTGGAATTCAAGCGCGCCTACCAGGAGGAAACTATTGATGAAACGGCTTTCCGGTCCAACGCTTGCCGGATTCGGCGCGCTCATGATGTTTGCCCTTTCCTCGCCGACACTTGGGCAGGCGACGGGACAGGCTTCTACTGCAACCGCAGCACCGGGAGCCGCAGTTTCTGCAGCCAGTGCGTCTGCTCCGGCGCCGGCCATCGAGCAGGGACTTTTCGCCCGGGTGAATTCCCGGCGCGTGACCCAGGGGGAGTTTCACGCCGCGTTCGGCGCCTACCTGAGAACCAAGTATTATCACGGTCGCGTCCCCGACGAGGACTTGCTGAAGGCGCGGGAAGTCGTTACTGATCATATTGTCAATAGCATATTGCTGAGCGAGGAATCGACGCGACGGGGCATCCAGCCGAATCGAGAGGAAGTCGATCGGCGGGTAAACGCCTTCGAGCAGCAGAATGCGCGGTCGCCGGAGTGGCAGCGAGACAGGGAGCGTGTCCTGCCGCAATTGCGCAGTGAACTCGAAGAGCAGGTGCGGGTTGCTCAACTCGAAACGCAGATTCGCGATGCCGTCAGCATGGCGCCGGAAGAAGTGCGGGCTTTCTATCTGGCTAAGCCCGAGTTATTCACTGAACCCGAGCGCCTGCGGGTTCATGCGATTCTTCTCGGGGTTGATCCCTCGTCGTCGGTATCGGTCTGGAATGCGGCGATTGCCGAGGCGGAAGCCATAGTTCGCAGGATTCGGGGCGGAGCGAACTTTGCGGATATCGCCCGCATGGTTTCCTCTGATCCAAGTTCCGCGCAAGGCGGCGACATGGGCTATGTCCACATGGGAATGCTGCCCGAAGCAGTCCAGGTGGCATTGGGAACCTACAAGCTCGGCGAAGTGGGTGAGCCTGTCCGAGTTCTGGAGGGAATAGGAATATTTCGGGTCGATGAGCGAACACCGGCGGCCCTGCGCGACTACGAGCAGGTCAAGGAACGCGCGCAACAACTGGCAATGCGCGAGAAGCGGGATCAGGTCTGGAAGGACTTCGTCGCCTCGCTGCGCAAGAATGCGGACGTAGTCATTGCGGAAGGGCGTCCGTCGGCAGTAAAGACGCCAAATCAATAGGCTGAGGAGGGCTTGCACCAAGCGCTCATCCAGCACGCAATGGCAACGGTTTGGCACAGTGAGGAAATCTAAGCGGGGCTGTGATCGCAGCCGTTCCGATCGTCTGCTGCTGAGCTTGATCGGGGGCGCATTTTGCACCAGCGCGGCGTGGTCTCAGAGCAGTTTCGGCGGCGGCCGGCAGGAAGCTGCCCTGGTGGTGCCGCGAGGGGCGGATATGAGGGCTGCAGTCAGTTCTGGCAGTCAGTTGCCGCTGCAGTTATCCCTGCTGCTAACACCGCCCGTCCGCAGCAAAACTTTGCCTCGAAAGCGGGTCGCGGTCGCCGCGCGGCCCCAGCCAAGCCTTCGCCTGACCTTGTCGAAAAGCCTGGGTCTATCGCGCGCCACGCCGGGCAGCGTGAAGGCTTTGGTCGAAACTCCCGCAACTGGCGGGCAGGGAACCGCCAGAGTTGGCCGGGGTCCGCAGCCGCGGGGGAAGGCGACAGACGACGGACCGGACGCACCGGAACAACCCATACCCTTCGATCCACGTCCGGCATCGGCGCCGCGGCGCCCGGTCGCGGGATCCGCTGTGCCTGCTGGCGTGCAGAGCGCTCCAGGCGACAGCCTTCCCGATATTGGCGAAACCAGATGGGGCATGGCGCCGATTCGTTGGGCAGGAAATACGGTGTCGAGTTTGAATTCGACGCAGGGGCAGGGTACAAATTTTCTGAACGATATAAATACGATCGCGCTCCAGGCGAGCAGTTTTGTCGTCGCCCCCTATGTTGCGCAATGGAATGGATCATTCAACTACAACCTTGGCAAGTCGACCTACTCGTCGACGGCCGGACAGAACGTCAAGGGAGTCAGCAGTGGGCTCAGTTACTCGCTTGGCGCCGATGTGCTGCCGCTCAGCCGCTATCCCCTCAGTGTCAATTTCACGCAGGGGAGTTCAGAAACCAGGGCCTTCGACGTGGGGCAGGAGACTCGCTTCAATAACATTTCGTTGCGTCAGCAGTATCGTCCCGAGGAAGGCCGTGAGCGCTATGGCGCATCGTTTAACCGCAACAGCTTTAGCACCGCAACTGGTACCAGTTCCACGACATCGCTGCTCGGGGATTTCTCGACCGGGGCGGAATTCGACTTCGATCATCTGCTGGAAGGCCGGCATGCGATCAACGCCAACGTCGGACTGACTTCGTCGGCTGCGGATCTCTCCGCGGAAAACCATCGTCGGTTGACCGGCAAGGTGAGCCACGGTTGGTGGGTGCATGAGGATCTGAGCATCAACAGCGCGCTGGAGTACACACGAAACCAGACGACGTCCGCCCAAGGAAATGCATCCATCGAAAATGCCGCAAACCTGCTCCTCGGCACTACCAGCTTCACCTGGAGGCCTTACGAAGACCAGCCACTGACGTTGACCGGCGGCGGCAACCTGATTCACACGCAGGTAACCAGTAACGGCGCCAAGTCCAGCTTATTGAACATCGTCGGCAATGTCACCGGTACCTACCGTTTCAACAACAATCTCTCGGCATCCGGGGGGGCGTCTGCGGGAATACTCGGTACATCGGAGGGGCCGCGTTCCTTCATCAACTCGCAATCGGCGGCTGTCTCCTACACCGGAAATCCCCTGCAGCTGATGGGGTTCAACTATGGCTGGGGCGTCGGTGGCGGCGCATCGAGGACGGCATCCAGCGCCGGGCAGAATTTTGTCGGCACCAGCGTCAGCGCCAACCACAGCCTTGGGCGTAACTTTATATTCGGCGAGAGTCAGGCAGTCAATTTCTCAGCAAATCAAGGCCTTTCACGGTCCACCAGCGAACAGGGCCCGACCGTCACCATGAGCAACTCCGCGGCCGCTTCGTGGAGTTCGACGCTGAGCGCGGCGTTGCGCGGAAATCTGAGTGTGACGTTTTCCGATTCGATATCGAACGCCTCGACCGGCAACCATCATTTTCAGAGCGCCAACCTGACGGGCGGTGGCGCCTACCAGTTTACCCGGCATGCCAGACTGACCGCCAATGCAGGGCTGAACTGGAGCCGTTCCATTGCCAGTGTTTCCAGCGTTGAAACCATCAACGGCGTGACCTTCGATAACTCGGCACCGACGACGATGGGTACTTTCACCATCGGTTATACGCACCGCAATCTGTTTTCTTTCCCCCTGTTGAACTACACGGGCAATCTGATGTACGTGAACAGTTTCTCGAACCAGCGTCTGGAAGGCTCGCTTGCCGAGGCCCTGAACAGTCAGCAGAGCGTGTCTATGCAGCATCTGCTTGATTACCGCCTCGGAAAACTGGCCTTTAGCCTGAGACTGACAACTATCGATCAAGCTGGCAGGAAATCTGCTTCCATATTCGGCGCGGTCAGTCGTGATTTCGACGGAATCTTTAATGGCCGCTGGTAGAATTCAAATCGGGACATTTAAGCAAAAACATGCTTTTAGAGGAAGGTAATATGATCGGAAGACCCCCTTTGCAACGCTGGTTCGCGATCCTGCTCGCATTTGCCGCGATAGTCGCATTCGACACCGACGACGTGCGCGCAGAGTACGGGGATGTTGTAATAAATAATTACTCCGATGCTGCCGGTATGCGTCCGGCGATATTTCCCCACTGGTTTCATCGCGTCCGGTTCCGCTGCAAGGTGTGCCACGCAGATCTCGGTTTCAAGTTCAAGGCGGGCGGTAACGAGATCAACATGGTGAAGATCATCGATGGCCAGTTTTGCGGCGCCTGTCACAACGGCGAACTTGCCTGGTCGGTGGAGAACTGTAATCTGTGCCACTCGGCAAAGCCGGGTACCCCGACGCAAGTGCACGAAAGCACGATCCAGAAACTGGCCCCTGCGGCACTACAGAAGAAATAAGGGACGGGCGATCATGAAAATTGAACGAGTAATTCTTCCCGTCCTGGTGTCGGTGTTTTTTGGAGCGGCGGCCGCCGCCGATGCCGGCAAGGATTTGTACACCAAGACGTGTGCGGTTTGCCATGCGGCGGGAATCGCCGGTGCACCTCGCTTTGGCAATGCGGCCGACTGGCAGCCCCGTCTGGCAGGCGGAACCGCTCGCTTGTATGCCAGCGCCCTGAAGGGGACGGCCAAGGGTATGCCGGCCAAGGGCGGCAACCTGACCGCGTCGGATGGAGACGTCAAGGCAGCCGTGGATTTCATGCTGGCGTCAGTAAAGAAGGCTGCGCCTGCGAGTCCGGCGAAGCCCGTTGCGGCTGCGCCCGCACCCGCCGCCGCGCCGGTAGTGGCTGCTCCCAAGGTGGCTGCACCTGCGGCGACGGCTGCTGCACCTGTTGCCGTGGCGGTCGCGCCAGCGCCACGAATCGATGCGACGGCAAATACCTCGGGAGCGTCGGCCGCCGATATCAACTCCTTCAACCGGCTCCTGAAGCCGATCGGCAAGCGCAACCCGCCGCCAGCGGAGGACGGCATCCATGATCCGACCAACGACGGTACCGTTGCCTTGATGGCACCGTTGGCGGCATACGGTCCCTTGCCAAAAAGCCTGGCCGGCAATCGCGTCAACTGGGTAAAGGCGATCGATGAGAAAAAGATCAACCCGCGCTGGGATCGGCAGGATGCCAATGCCGCCCCTGTCGTCATCGATCTCAACATCGTGCGCGAAGTAAAAGGCTCGATGCCCGACGTGGTGTATCCGCACAAACAACACACGGAGTGGCTTGACTGCTCGAATTGCCATCCGGCGATCTTCGTGCCGCAGAAAGGCGCCAACGCGATCAGCATGGCGGCAATTCTTCTGGGCGAGAAATGTGGTGTCTGTCACGGCAAGGTGGCCTTTCCGGTTTCGGAGTGCCGTCTGTGCCATTCGAAGAAGAAGGAATTCCGTCCCGCCCAGGCTGCTGCGCCGGCGACGAAGTGAACGAGGTATTGCGATGAACAAGCCAATTGTCCTGTTGATTTCCCTGCTTGCCTGCGGGGGTGCGCTGGCTCAAACTCCGCCGCCTGCCAATGCGCCGGAAAGCGCCGCATCGCGTCTGGCCGGCAACAAGATCGACAAGCTGCAGCTAACGTCCAATCTGGATTCGGTAGGCAAGCTGCTGGAAAGCTCGTCTGCTGCGCGCCAGATCGATTCCAGCAAAGCGCCTGAGGCAATGCAGCGGCGCGATCGTGCGCGCGAACTGCATGTTGCCGCCAAGGCGGCGCTCGATCAGGGCAATCTGGAAAAGGCGTCCGCACTGCTGGCTGAATCACGTTCCACCTTCTTTGATGCGGTGCGCTTTGCGGCGCCGGAAGAAGTCAGGGCAAAGAAACTCGAGAACGATTACCTGCTGCGTCTGGAAAGCGTGCAAGCCTTGTTGGGCGCCTACAAGCGGGTTTCTGACGAGAAATCTGCCAAGGGTGTGAGCGAAACCGTCGCGCAAATCGAGAAGTCGATGGCCGCGGCGGCGGTGCTGGCCCACGAACGCAAGTTCAAGGAAGCACGTGCCGAGATCGATCGCGGCTATCTGGTTGCCAAGGCCGGTCTGACCAGCCTGCGCAGTGGCGATACGTTGGTGCGCTCGCTGAACTTCGCCACCAAGGAGGAAGAATTTCATTATGAAATCGACAGGAACAATACGCATCAGATGCTGATCAAAGTTCTCGTCGACGACAAAAAAGCGAGCGGCGAAATGGTCAAGGCATATCTTTCGAAGGGCCAGGAACTGCGCATCAAGGCAGACGAGGCTGCATCGCGCAAAGCCTATGATGAGGCAGTCAAACTGCTGGAGGAATCTACCGCGGAGTTGGTGCGCGCTATTCGCAATGCGGGTATCTATATTCCCGGGTAAGCCGGCACAGCGGCGGCTTATCGCCGTTTTGGCGGTTGTAGCAAGTGCGGTGGCATGGGGAGGCGAATGGGCTTCCCTGCGCAAGGATGGTGTTCACGATCCGCGCGGGCCCGCCGTAAAGATACTGCAGGAGCCCGAAGTAGCGCTGTCCAAGCTGACACCGGACACCGCCGGGAACATGGTGCGGTGGGTTCAATCCCTGGAAAAGGGCGAAATCAACCCCCGCGCCAATCTTCGGCCGGATACCAAGATTCGGCTTTACGAATCGGATATTCTGCTGAATCTAAAAGGCGGCATGCCGATCGTGCGCTTCCCGCATCGCCAGCACACGCTTTGGCTGGATTGCACGAATTGCCATGATCATCTGTTCAAGGCCGAGGCAGGGGCCACCAAGTTCTCGATGTTGAAAATTCTCGAGGGCGAACAGTGTGGCGTTTGCCATGGCGCTGTATCCTTTCCCCTGACGGAATGCTTCCGTTGTCACAGCGTGGCCAGGCCTGGCGACGGGAAACCCCGGCCCTCGCTGCCGATCGCGATTCCTGCCGGTGCGGTACCGCCCAAGTGAGCGGTAGCTTGAAATTTTGGTGTCTTGTGTTGCTGGTCCCGGGCTTGCTTGCGATAGCGCCGCCGGCCGTTGCCGAATATGGAGACGTCGTGCTGAATCGTCGGGCCGAAAAGGAAGGTGTGCGGCCGGTGATTTTTCCTCACTGGTTTCACCGCATCCGCTTCCGATGCAAGGTGTGTCACGCCGAACTTGGATTCAAGATGCGCGTCGGCAGCAATGATTTCAAGATGTCGGATATTGTCGAGGGACGTTTTTGCGGCGCATGTCACAACGGCGAGATTGCCTGGCCGCCCGACCAGTGCGATCTCTGTCACTCCGGCAAGCGTGGCTTGCCGACCGGAATTGTTGGCGGTCATGAAACCGGCGGCCCTGGACGCTGGTAGCCGCCGCGAGGCGCTGCGCCGCGGCGTCGCGCTGGCTTGCGGCCTGGCGATAGTTGGTTGTGGCGGGACGCCGACCCGATCGGCTGCTGCTGCCAGCAATGCCGCCGGCAACGATGTCTGGCTCGAGCCCTTGTTCGGAGTGACCGGCGGCCGCCTCACCGACAAGGTCGATCCCAGTGGCATGCCCCTGCCAGGCGGCAATGAACGCCATGTCCCCTTCCTGTTTCCGGTGGCCGTGGTGGCCAGCCTGGGGGCGCTTTTCATCGCCGATGCCGGTCATGGCCGATTGTTTCGCTATCAGCACGCCGGTGGCATGATGGCTGCCGTGCCGGGAGTGCGGATCAATACTTCCAGCCGGCTGCGCGCGGGCGCCGGCGGCGAGGTGTATATCCTCGATGGGGTTCTGGGCGTGATTCAGCGCTACTCGATGCTGGGTCAGTTGCAGTCTCCAATGCAGCCGCGCTTGCCCGCCAGCCACTACCTGGATTTCGATGTGGATCCATTGAGTGGACGGGTATTCGCCGTGGATTCGCTGACCCGGTATCTGGACCAGGTGGAACCCGTGGGGCGCCTGGCGATCGCGCATCTGCAGCTCGATGCCGCGGGGCCGGTGGCTCTCGACGGCGCCAGGCTGCTGACAACTGACGCGCAGTGTCAATGTGTGAATGAGTGGCGCGACCGGCGTCTGGTGCGCAAGCTTGCCCCCGGGCAGATTCGTCAGCCCAAAGCCCTCGTGGCGGAGGGGGGCGAAATCTACGTGCTTGACGGGTTCGACCGCAGCATTTCGCGGGTTTTCGAAGGCGGATTGGAAAAGCTGCTGCCGCAGCAACTCAATCTCATCTCCCCGGAGCAGATTTCGGTATATGGTGGCATGATGTATGTAGCCGACGGCGCCAGCCGGACGGCTGCAGTTTTTCGCATACGACGGCGCCGGCGCTAATGCATCTGCAGTCCCTACTCCTCACGATATTTCTGGTGGGCGCCTTGTCCGGTTGCGCCGGTGCGCCCAGCAAAGCCGTTTTTGCGCTGGATGTCGACAAGATCCAGACCACGCACCTGATGTTTCCGCCGGAAAGCGATGGCGTGGTGCCGCGTTATGTTTATCTCGGCCATCTCTATGGCGACCGCAATTTTACAAAGCCCGAATCCGAAGGCGGCGGCCTGTTCGATGCGATCGGGCGGGTTCTCGAATTCATCAAGGGCGAAGCGCCGCCCCGGGAACTCTACCGGCCGCAATCCGGCGTGGTCGATGAAGCAGGGCGCGTCCTGGTCACGGATCGCGGAACGCCCTCGGTATTCGTCTTCAACGAAATGGACGGCACGCTGAAACTTTGGCAGCAGGCTGAGGGGTCGCGCAATTTCATCAGCCCAATCGGGATCGCCCTGGGCCCCGACGGCACGGTGTTCGTCACTGACAGCGAACTGGGGCTGGTGGCGCGTTTGGACAGAGAGGGCAACGCGCTGGAAGCCATCGGCAAGGGCCATTTGACCCGTCCGACGGGTGTGGCTTACGACCCGTCGACGCGGTGGATTTACGTGGTGGATACCGCCGACCATCAGGTCAAGCTGTTCGACTTGCAGGGTAAGCTTCTTGATGTGTGGGGAGAGCGCGGCGACGGGCCGGGAGAATTCAACTACCCGACCTATGTCGCGGTCGGCCACCAGAAGCTCTATGTTGCGGACACGATCAACGCGCGGATCCAGACCCTGTCGGCCGAGACCGGCAAGCATCTTGCTACGGTTGGGAAGCTGGGTATGTTCGTGGGCAACATGGTGCGGCCCAAGGGCGTGGCCGCGGATAGCGAAGGCAATATTTATGTCATCGAGTCCTTTTACGATCACTTGCTGATTTATAACCCTAAAGGTGAATTCCTGATGTCGATCGGCGGTGTCGGCAGCGAACCGGGCAAGTTTCATCTCCCAGCGGGAGTCTGGACCGATGCGCACAACCGTGTCTATGTGGCCGACACCCTGAACAGCCGCGTGTCGGTGTTCCAGTTTCTCGGTGGAGGTGCAGAGAGTGAATAGTCTCCTGCGGCCGCTGATCCTGCTGGCGGCTTGCGGCATTCTGGCGGTGTCTTCGGTCCATGCGGCTCGTCAGTCGGATGTGCGCAACACCAAGCACAACCTCTCCACCAGCGGCGCCGCCGGCAACACGAAATCATCGAGCGAATCCCAAATCTGTGTCTTTTGCCATACGCCGCACGGCGCCAATGCCTCGGCCGTTGCGCCGCTGTGGAATCGCAAGATAGGCGGTGCCGCCGACACGGCGGCAACGTATACGGCGACCTATACGCCCTACAGCAGCGAATCGCTGGATGCCCGGATGGCGTCGATTCAGGCCGGCTGGAGCGGTCAGCCTCTGGGCAGTTCCAAGCTGTGCCTTTCCTGTCATGACGGCACCATCGCGCTGGGTAATGTCATCAACGCGCCAGGCTCGGGATTCGGCAGTGCGATCGAAGTCGGCGGCAGCACGTCGACCGCGATGCCGGCGGGCACCGAGGGCTATACGCGCAATCTTGGTCAGAATCTGGCCAACGACCATCCGATTTCAATCACCTACAGCACGGCATTGACCAGTCAGGACGGCGAACTGCGTCCCCTGGCATCGATGCCGCTGATCAATGGCACCCATCCCCTGGTGGGCACGCGCGGCGGCGGCCAAGGCAGCGGCCTCGGCAGCAGTACCTCGGGGACCGGGCTGTACGGGTCCACATCGACGCGCCCGGTACTGCCGCTGGAGACAACCTCGGGCACCGGCGGCGGCACCGGCCAGATGCAATGCACCACCTGCCACGATCCGCACATCCGCGAGACCACGCTCACCACCGATGCGGCCGACGCGGCTGATACCACCAAGGAGCGCAACATCAAGTTCCTGCGGCGCAACCGCTTCCAGATGGCACAGCCCAGCGAATCCTACAGCGATGCAAATGACATCGTGTGTCTGTCCTGCCATCAAAAGGGCAACGACGGGACTGCGGCCAATTCCTTCAGTTGGGCCTATTCCTCGCATGCCAACTCGAACATCGCGACGCAGGCCTATACCTCCGGGGCGGCTGACACCAGGCAATTCCCCCAGGGCATGCCGGTGTGGAAGGTCGCCTGCCTGAATTGCCACGACACCCATACCGTGAGCGGCGCGCGCCGCCTCACCCGCCAGGGAGCAACCAGCGGAGTTTCCAAGCTCGAAGAGACCTGCTATCAGTGCCATCGGCTGCTGGCCAACTCGATACTCGGCAATGTCGATTCCGTGCCGGACATCTACACCGATTTTCAGTCGACCTACAAGATGCCGCTCACCAACGCGTCCGAGATACATGACATCGGCGGCAACAACACCACCGACTGCCCCGGCGGGATAGCCAAGTGCGGCGCGGACATGGTCGAGCGCCAGACCCTGCTGGCCAACCGGCATGCGGAATGCACCGACTGCCACAATCCGCATCGCGTGGTGCGGCTGCATCGCCTCGACGGCAAGGTCAGCACCACGGGCGCATTCACCGCGGGGATCAATCCGGCTGTGCAGCAGGACGACAAGGAAGGCACGCATTTTCACAAGGACATCAGCGGTTACACGCACAGCAACGTGGCTTCGGGTGTCTTGCGCGGCGCCTGGGGCGTCGAGCCGCTCTACAGCTACGCCGACAGCAGCAAGTTCAACACGGCGATCCCGCAGAGCTACTACACCGCGCGCCGTGGCGACCCCGGCAGCGACAGCCTGTCGACGACCGACGTGACCACCTATCCGGACACCAAGGGCTACGTCACCCGCGAGTACCAGGTCTGTCTCAAATGCCATTCCTCCTATGCCTACGGCGCCAGCCCGCCGACGGCGGGCACCTCGATCGGCATCAACGGTCTGTCCCAGTACACCGATCAGGCGCGGGAGTTTCATGCGCCGGCCGGCCACGACAGCGAATCGACCTCGACCGTTGCGGTCAATCTGGGCGACGAGGCCGGGGCCGGTACCGGCTATGACAACAACAACCACCGCTCCTGGCATCCGGTGATGAAGCCTACCGGGCGCACCGCGACATTGCGCTCACTGACAGCCACCAGCGCTTTCCGGCTGCCGTGGAGCAATGCCGTGGGTAGCCAGACCATGTATTGCTCCGACTGTCATGGATCAAATGCAACCTCGACAAGTTCGGTGGTTCCTAACGGCACCTTGGCGGGAAGCGGAACTTCAACGGGTACCGGGAGTCCCTGGGGGCCTCATGGATCGGCCAATCCGTTCATTCTCAAGGGACCGTGGCACGCCAACAGTTCTACGAGTTCTACAGCGGCAAATACGGCGTTCTGTCTCAAGTGTCACAACCCTACCAGTAGCAGCGCATTCGAGGGGGGGGGCAAGGGCAATCTGCATGCATACCATATCGATAGAGGCGCTTCGCCGTTGCAATGCACCTGGTGTCACATTGCGGTTCCGCACGGCTGGAAAAACAAATCCTTGCTGGTCAATCTGAACGACGTCGGCGAGGAGGCGGGTTTTGCCGCGGGCAGCAGCTTTGAAATCGCTATCGGCGGCAACAGCAACAATTACACGCAGGGGCCCTACTACCTGGAAGCCAAGCTCAAGATCCGGACGTTTGCACGGCCAGGGCAATGGAGCGACACGAGCTGTGGGACATCGAGCACGGCCAAGACGACGGCGAACGGCCTGCTCAAGCCCAACAGCCAGGGCAGTACATCGAATACTACGGGCAGCGGCAAAAACTGGATGACCAACATGTGCTCTAATCCACCGTAAGCCCTGAGTTCACTCTGCGGCGACCCTGCGTCGTGCCGCGTGGAGCCGCGATATGGACAGGATCAGCAGCGAGCAGGAAAACAGCACGCCGAAGATCGGGCCTGACGTTCCGATTTCGCGCAAGCCGATGAGGCCGGCACTGCAGCCTGCAAGCAGCAGCACTTCCCATTTTCGATAACCGCGATCGCGCATGTCGGCCCAGAGCCATGCGATCGCCGGCACCAGCAGCATCAGGTCGTAAAGATAGACCATGGGCACGGCCAGCAGTGTCGCCAAGCATAGAATCGCCGCATCGAGTCCGGGCAAAGGAGTGCGCCCGGGTTGCGACCACCAGGCCCAGCCGACCGCCGCCAGCGCCACCGCGGCAGTCAGTATCTGCCCGCGCCAGGCCCAGTCCAGATCGAGCCCGGCCTGGTGCAAGGCGCCGAGCACCGAGGGCATGACGCTCCAGTTGTAGGCGCCCTGCTCGAAGCCGCGCAAATTGGACGACAGCGTGCCGATGAAGCCGAACCAGGAGTCGGCACCGAACAGCAGACCTGCCGCGATGGCGCTTGCGATCACGGTAATTGCCGCAGTCCAGAATGCTTTCCAGTGCGCGCCGCAGATCAATGCAATCGGAATCAACAGGCCGAAATGCGGCTTGACGCTGGCCAGGCCGATGCAGATTCCCGCCAGCATGGGGCGTGGCTGCAGCCAGACCAGGCCGAGGCCGATCAGCCCGGCGGTCAGAAAGCCGGTCTGGCCGTACATGATGTTGTAGAACACCGGCGGTGCGGCCAGCGCAATCAGCCAGAAGCTCTGGTCCTTGAGGATCGTGCGCAGCGCCAGCAAATAGGGAATCGCGGTGACGGCCAGCCAGGCAAACCAGGCGAACAGGTAGGGCAGGTAGGCCAGCGGTATCGCCGCCGGAATGAAGGTCGGCGGGTACATCCAAGGGTGAAAGCCTATTGCCCTGGCTTGTTTTTCGCTAAGCTTGCCGTCGTAGGCGGCCTGTGCCGCGAGCAGGCTGGCCTGGTACATTTCCCGCGGGCGGTAAAGGTCGACGGCGGCTTGTTGGCGCACCAGCATCGAGGCCGCGTAAAGCGAGGTGAAATCCGTCAGGAGCGGGGTTTCGCCCTCTGCGGCGGCTCGTCGGCCATCGATATGAATCACGGCAACGGTAATCAGGTAGCCCATGAAAATAGCCAGACCGAGCAGCAGCATCCAGCGTCGAGAGGGCGTGCGCGAAATTGTCGGGATATTTTCCATGACGCCGGATGCTACCTCAGGGCATCGCGCTACGGCATTTCGTCGGTCGCGGCATGGGCTTCAAGAGTTGGCGCTGGCGCCACGGCGATGGTTGCCGGTGACTGAAGATTGCGGCGATATGAGGTGCGAGACCGGGCGATGAGCACCGATACCATGCGCTGGCTGGACCGCTGGCTCGGCGTACCGCTGTGCTTTTTGCTGTCGCTGGGCGCGCGCTGGCGCAATCGGCGGGCGTCGTCGGCCGCCGGCGCGCGGCCGCGCCGCGTGCTGTGCATCCAGCTCGCCGAAATGGGCAGCCTGGTGCTGGCCGCGCCCGCCGTGCATTGGTTACAGGCGCGAGGCGTGCAGCCCTGGTTCGTCAGCTTCGCGCGCAATGGCGACTGTCTGGCGGTGGCGGGCCTGGCGTCCGTCGACCGGGTGTTCCTCTGGCGCACGCAGAGTCCGTGGATTTTCGCCGCTGACTTTCTGCGTTTCCTGCGCTGGACCTGGACTCTGCGCTTCGATGCGGCGATCGACTTCGAGCCCTGCTCGCGATTCTCGGCGCTGCTCGGCTGGCTCGCCGGCGCGCGCCTGCGGGCCGGCTACACGCATGCGGGCGCCTACCGCGGCCGCCTGCACAGCCTGCCCGTGCCTTATCGCAGCGACCGGCACATGAGCGAAAACTGCCTTGCGCTGGCGGCGGCGCTGCTTCCCAACGAAGTGCCGCCGCAGCCGGTGCAGGCCGAACAGGCATGGCGCGCGCGGCTGCCCGCGATGACCGGAGCGACCGCTGTGGCGGGCGGTGAGCGGGTGCGCGTCGTGCTGGCGAAATGTTTTCCGGGCGGGTCCGGCGTCCTGCTGCTGCTCAATCCCAATGCCGGCGATCTGCTGCCGCAGCGACGCTGGCCCCTGCAGCGCTACATCGAGTTGGCGCGCCGACTCCTGGAGCGGCATCCGCAGCTTTGCATCGGCATCATCGGGGCGCCGGCCGAAGCCGCGACGGTACAGGCGATGGCGACGGCGGTGGCTTCGCCGCGCTGCGCCAGCCTGGCCGGTGCGCTGTCGGTCGTCGAACTGCCGGCCTTGTTTGCGCAAACCCGTCTGCTGGTGAGCAACGATTCCGGACCGGCCCATGTCGCGTCGCTGACGCAGACGCCGAGCCTGGTCCTGTTCGGTCCCGAGACGCCGCTGCTGTATCGGCCCCTGGGTCAGGCGCGCGCGCTGTATGCCGGCCTGCCGTGCTCGCCCTGCATCCGCGTCGCCAGCCAGCGCCGCAGCAGCTGCGACAACAATCTGTGCATGCAGGCGATCAGCGTCGAGAGCGTGCTGGCCGAGGTCGGGACCATGCTGGACGCCGCAGGCGAGCGGGATCGCCGTGTCGCCAGCGCCAACTCTTGAGCATCCACGGCCATGTATTCGGCATGATTCCGCGGCGGCGCATCGACATCGGCCGGACCGACTTCGGCGACCTGCTGGGCGGCATCGGCGACAGCCCGGACGCAGCGGCGGCGCAGGTGCGTGCATTCGAGACTCAGGCCTCAGCGATGCTCGGCGGGCTAGGGGTGCGCGCCACGGCCAGCGGACGCGATGCGCTGGACCTGATCCTCGACGGCCTCGGCATCGGCGCCGGCGACGAACTGGTGGTTCCCGCCTACACCCTCGGCGAGTTGATCGTCAGGCTGCAGGGCCGGGGCCTGCGTCCGGTGGCCGCCGATGTCGACGTGGACACGTTTGCGGTCACGCCGCAGAGCGTGGCGCGCGCCATCACCGCGCGCACCCGCGCCGTGGTGGCCCTTCACGTGTTCGGCGCACCCTGCGACGTCCGCGGCATTGCCGCGGTGGCGGCGCGGCATGGCTTGCCGCTGATCGAGGATTGCGCCCATGCCTTCGGTGCCCGCATCGACGGCCGACCGGCGGGAAGCTTCGGTGCTGCGGCGCTGTTCAGCCTCGAAGTGGCCAAGCCGGTGGCGGCCTTCGGCGGCGGCCTGCTGGCGACGGCGAACAGCGAACTGCGGGCCGCGGCCGCGGTGCATCTCGACAGTCGCCGTTACAGTCCCTGGCCCGCCGCGCGCAAGACGCTGATCAAGTGTCTGGAGGAGTTTGCGGTGCGCAGTCCGGCCTATGGGCTGGCCGCGCGCATGATGTTTCGCGAGCAAAAGGCCGGCGGCTTCGAGCAGTTCTACCGCGGCCTGCATGATCGGGTGCGCCCGGCCGACGTCGCCTTCAGCGGCTTTCAGGCGCGCCGCGGGCTGCGGCGGCTCTGTGGGCTGGCGCAACGCAATCGGCATTTGAACTGGCTGTGGGCCGAACTGGCCGCCAGTCTGCCGCCGGAATTCGCTGCGCAGGCGCGAGCGCGTTGCGGCGAGCCGGCGGCCTACAACTTCGTTGCGCGCTATGCCGGCGACCTGCCGCGGCTGCGCCGGCGTGCGCAGGCGCTGGGCCTCGATCTGGCGATCCATGGCGAAGTGCTCGACGACGTCGCGCCGATGCTGGGCCAGACTGATTGTCCCGGCGCCGCGCAGGTGTTTGCCGAGGCCGTGGCGATCCCGCTGCACCTCGGCATCGATGCAGCGCGACTGCGGCGCATGGGCGAGATTCTTGCCGCGGTGAGTCGGCCATGAACGGCGTCGTTCTCTTGCGCGTGGATCGTGTCGAGGGCAGCGGCGGGCACCCGCGCCATTTGCATCCCGCGCTCGACTTGAAGATTCTCGAAGCCGGGCTCAAGGCCGCACACGGGATGGCGGTGACGCTGGTCGATGGCTGGCTACTGCCGGGGGGGCCGCAGGCCTGGGTGGCTCGGGCGCTGGCGGCGCGGCCCCGCATCGCGGTGATCAAGGCCGAGACCTGGTGCCTGCCGGAAGCCATCGAGTGCGCGCTCAGTCTGCGTCATGCCGGCGTGCTGACCGTCGCCATCGGCCAGCAGGTCTCGCACGTGATGCGCGCGCCGGCCTTGCGCTGGCGCGAAGCCTTCGACCTGGCGCTGGCCGGCGATGCCGAAGAGGAACTTCTGGCCCTGCTGCCGCGTCTGCTGGACGATGATGAATTTTCGCGGCATGGATACTGGCGGCAGTTCGAGCAGGGCCATCACTTCACGGCGGCCGCCCCGGAACGCTTGCCGCGCCCGGTATTTTCGGATGTGGAAATGACGGCCTTCGCCTTTCCCTTTCCGCTGCCGGGCAAGTCCCTGCGCCGCTGGGCCTATGTCCTCAGCGCCAGCGGCTGCCCGCATCGCTGCCGCCATTGCTCGACCGTGGTGCGCAAGAGTTCGGGCGACCGATTGCGCACGCGCGATCCGGCGCAGGTGGTCGACGAGGTCGCGGCGCAGCTCGCGGCGGGGGCCGAGGCGATCGCCTTCGAGGACGATACGTTTTTCGTCGACCGACGGCATTTCCTGGCGATCTGCGACGAACTGGTCCGGCGCAATATTGCGGCACCCTGGATCGCCAATGCGCGCCCTGACGAACTCGACGAGGAGCGCGTCGCCGCCGCCGCTGCCGCCGGAGCCCGCCTGTTGAAGCTCGGCATCGAGACCGTGACGCCGCGGCTGCTGGAATCGATGGGCAAGGCCCGGCACGGCGCCGCGTGGAAACTGCAGACGGAGCAGGGGCTCGCGCGCCTGAAACGGCAAGGCATCGGGTCGGTCGGACTGTTTCTGGTCGGCTTGCCGACCCAGACAGCGGACGAGGTCGAGGCCACGTTGCGCTGGGCGCAGGAACTGGCGCCGGACTATGTCCAGGTGCAGATTTTCCGCAGCTATCCGGATATCCCGTGGTGGCAGGATTTGCCGGCGCCGCTGCGGGATGCCGGGGGAGCCTATCACTATGGTCCGAGCCTCAACACCGCCGCCGCGATTGCGGCCGATGCGCTGCCCGGGCTGCAGCGCGACTTCTATCGGCGCTATTACCTGCGCGCCGGTTTCGTACTTCCACATGCGCGTCGCTGCTGGCGTCATTACTGCCACCCGGCAGGCATCGCGGCAGCGCTGGGGCGGCTGCGCTACATGGCTCGGCGCCAAGCCTCCGCGCCGCAGGCCGCCCAGGGAGTGCAAGCCTTTGTCGACTGAGCGCGAAGCCCCGCTGGCGGTCGGCGACCTGGCGGCGGAAAACCTGCCGCCCAAGTCGCGCCTGCTTGCGCTGCTGGCCTCGCTGCGCCTGACCCTGTTCAGCCTGCTGCTGTTGCTGGCGGCCGTCGTCTATATCTACGACCACGAGGGCGAGGCGGACGCGACCCTGCCGCTGGTACTGCCCTTGTCGCTGCTGTCGATCAATCTCCTCGCCGCGGTACTGAGCAACCGGACCTTCCGCCGGCAACTGCCCCTGCTGGTGTTTCATCTGGCCTTGCTGGCGATCATCGTCCTGGTCGCCATCGGTCGGCTTACCTATCTGCGGGCGACCACCGAAGTCGTTACGGGCGGCGAGCACCTGTCCCTGGAGCGCGTCGAGGCCGGTCCCTGGCACTCGGGCGCCAGGGACGCCATACGTTTCGAAAACCTCGGTTTCACGATTCAGTACAAGCCGGGACTGCAGCGCGATGCGACCGTGAATCGGGTGCGTTGGCGCGACGAGGCGGGAATCCCGCGCACCGAGGAAATCGGCGACCAGGTACCGCTGGTGATCCGCGGCTACCGCTTCTATACATCGTCGAACAAGGGCTTTGCCGCCTTGTTCCGCTGGGAGCCGCAGCAGGGTGAGGTGCAGTTGGGTTCGGTCAACTTCCCCGGTTATCCCGGCAACAAGGACGACCAGTCGACTACCTGGCGGCTGGGAACCGAGGAAGTTCGGGTCAGGCTCAACATAGCCGAACAGCTGATCGATCCGGCAGCCGCCAGCGGGTTTCGCCTGCCGGACCGGCACGATGTCAGCGTCGAATTTCCGTGGCGGGTGGCGACCTTGAAACCCGGCGAATCGGTCCTGACTCCCGCGGGCCGGCTGGTTTATGTCGGCTTGACCACCTGGATGGGATACAACGTGTTCTACGACTGGACCATGCCCTGGCTGCTCGCGGCTTGCGCCCTGGCGGTGTTGGCGCTGGCTTGGCACTTTTGGCGCAAGTTCGCGCTCAAGCCCTGGCAGGCCGGATAGCCGCGGCGACGCTCAGCGCCGACGCCGACGCCGCTGCGGGGCTTCCTGATCCTGCGCCGCGAAGAAGTGCGCAATCGCGGTCAGGTCGGCTTCGCTCAAACCCCGGTAGGCATCGTCCATCAGGAAGGGAAACTTCCGTTCGCCGACGCTGAAGGCCAGCGTCTGCGCGATCAGGTATTTCAGGTCCTGGGCGGCGGTCAGCGGTGCCTCCTTGTCCGAGTCGCGCCCGTTGTCCAGGTGGCAGTCGGCGCAGCGCTTGAGATAGAGCGCTTCGCCGCTGGCGACGAGTTCCGGATTGGTCGCCGATTTGGGGCGCTGCGCCTTCTGTTGCGCGTAGTGCGTGGCCAGCGGCGCGACGGCGGCGGCGGGTATATCGCGGTGGTCCTTCACCTTGGTCGATCGCTTGCCTTCCCGGAAGGCGTTGATCATGTTCGTCAGCAGAAACTCGGACTGACCGTTGAGATGCGGTATGCCGGGCTTGAAGCCGAGGCCGTCGCTGCCATGGCATTCGCTACAATTGCTGGTAAGGTTTGTGCTTGTCGTTTCCTGCGCGCGGCCGGCCGTGGAACCGAACAGCAGCACCGCGGTCAGTAGGCAGGTGCCAGCAAGGCTTTTCCTCACGGTTGCGGCCGATAAACGTTTTCCCATATTTGACGATCCTTGATTTGATGATCCTGGCACCCGCAATATCTTACAGTCTCCCGGTTTTGGGCGAGGCTGCCCCTGCCCAGTCCGCAGGGTAATTCCCAGAATATGGAACAGCGCGAACTGCAGATTCTCTGGGTGGCGGTGGTGGCCTATGTGCTCTCCGGCGTGGTGGCGATTTTTGGCGTGGTGCTGAAAAAGGCGCCGCATCGTTTTGTGCTCGGCACGCTGGTACTCGGTACCGCCTTGCTCAGCGTTTCCTTGGGCTTGCGCTGGGAGCGCCTGGGGCATGGGCCTTTCATCACCATGTTCGAGGTCCTGGCGAGCAATGTCTGGAGCTTCGGGCTGATCTTCGCGCTGGCCTATTGGCGCTACCCGCCGATCCGGGGCACCGCGGCGGTGGTGATGCCGATAATTTTCGTCATGCTCGGCTGGATGACGCTGTCCAGCACGCACGAGGGGCATTTCCCGCAAACCTTCCGCACGCCTTGGTTGTATATCCACGTCGGCCTGTCCAAGGTTTTTCTCGGCACCGTGCTGGTGGCGGTGGGCATGGCCGGTATCATCCTGCTGCGCCGGGCCGGTATCGGGCTTTCGCGCTTCGAGAAGCTGCCCGCCGACGAACGCCTCGACGATCTGGCTTACCGCTTCATGGCGCTGGGCATCATCTTCCAGACGCTGATGCTGATTTCCGGCGCGATCTGGGCGCAGGATGCCTGGGGCCGCTACTGGGCCTGGGATCCGCTCGAAACCTGGTCCTTCATCACCTGGATCATGCTGGCTTTCGCCCTGCACTGGCGTTTGACCATGAAGAGTTCGCCGGCCGTGGGTTCGTGGATGATTCTCGGCGTGTTCGTCTTCGCCTTCCTGACCTTCTTCGGCGTGCCCTTCATTTCGGAATCGCCGCACAAAGGCGCGGTATGAGTTTCATGAGGCTGGAGCACATGCTGGCGCCGGAGCGAAACGATGTCGCGGCGCATCTCGCGCTGGGCTGGCTGTTGCTGGCGACGGCGGCGGTGGCGGCATCCAGCCTGTTCGCGATCCTGATCGTGATGGCGCGGGTTCCGGGTCTGGGTTCCCTGTTTCCGGGTACCGAGTTCTATCGCGTGGCGCTGACCCTGCATGTCGATCTTTCGCAATGGGTCTGGTTCATGGCCTTTGCCGGCACGCTGTGGAGCCTCGGCGCGCGGCGCGCGCCGGGTGCGTGGCAATGGACCGCGCTCGCGCTGGGCGCCCTGGGCGCTCTGTTGATGGCGCTTTCCCCGGTACTCGGCGCGATTCGTCCGCTCATGAGCAATTACATTCCCGTGCTCGACAGCCCGTGGTTTCTTGCCGGGCTGGGGATTTACGGCATCGCCGTGCTGATGGTGGCCCTGGCGGTGGCCAGGGAGGGGGCGAACGTCGACCTGCGCCGTGTCGCCAACGCCAACTCCTTGCCCGATGTCCTGCGCCTCGGCCTGTTTCTGGCGGCGGCCGTGGTGCTGACGGCGCTGGCGGTACTGCTCCATGCCTATGCGACGATGCCCGCCGCCTTGAGCGGGCACGCCTTTTTTGAAGCCCTGTTCTGGGGCGCGGGCCATGTCTGGCAGTTTTGCCTGACGACCCTGATGTTACTGGCCTGGCTGGGGCTTTGTGCGCCCAGGCTGGCATTGCCTTCAGGCAGAACGCTCAAGTTCCTGCTGCTGCTGGGCGCGCTGCCGGCGCTCGCGGCACCCTTGCTGCTGGCGCTGCTGCCGCCGCTGCCGCTGAGTGCGGCGACTACCGAGTATTTCTCGGCCTTCACGCACCTGATGCAATGGACCAGCTGGGAAGTGCCGCTGTTCCTCGGCAGCCTGCTGCTGATCCTGCATTGGCGCCAGCGGATCGTGCCCGCCACCGGCCTGTCCCTGTCGATGCTCCTGCTGGTCTCCGGCATCGTGCTGGGCGCCGTGATCGACGGCCAGACCACCCTGGTCACCGCCCACTACCACGGCACCATCGGGGCGGTGACGCTGGCCTTCATGGGCCTCACCTATGGCGTTCTGCCGGCGCTGGGCTATGCCATGCCGCCCCGATCGCGCATCGATCTGCAACTGCGCCTCTATGGCTATGGCATTCTTCTGATGATGTCCGGGCTGGCCGGCGCCGGCCTGATGGGCGCGCCGCGCAAGATGGCCGGCAACGTCGGCGTCGAATTCAGCATCGAGACCGTATCGCGCATGGTTCTCGGCCTGGGCGGCAGCCTGGCGACGATCGGCATCCTGATGTTCCTGGTGCTGGTGCTGCGCCATCTTTGGCCCGCATTTTCTCCGCGGGCGGTGCGCCATGGCTGAGTCCGCCCTGTCGGCAAGGCGTAGCCGCGACGCCCGGATCGTCGGCTTGATGGCGACGGTAATCCTGGTGGTCGGCGGCGGATACTTTCTCGATCGATGGATCAATCAGAGCGACCGGCCCGATCTCCAGACGCATGTCGATCAGAAGCGCAAGGAGGAGATCGACACGCGCTTCAAGCAGGGCGTGGTGATGCTGCACGCCAAGCAGTACGAGCATGCGACCACCGCATTCCACCGCGTATTGCAGCTGGCGCCGACCATGCCGGAAGCCCACGTCAACATGGGGTTTGCCATGCTGGGACAGAAACGCTATAAGGAAGCCCTTGAATTTTTTGACGGCGCCACCGCGCTCAATCGCAATCAGCTGAATGCCTACTTCGGCATGGCGGAAGCTTACGAAGGACTTGGCGACTACCGCGGCGCGCTGGAATCGATGGAAGCCTGGCTGCACCGGGCACAGGCCGACGATCCGTTTCGCCGCCGCGGCGAGGCGGCCGTATGGGAATGGCGCGAGCGCCTGACGCGGGATGCGCGCAGCAAGTCCGTTCCCAAGTAGTCGCTGGCACGCCGTTTGCGTCTAAGTCGCCGGTCCAATAAGGTTTGCCCCCGCAACCCAACCTGCACGTGGAGTAATTGAATGTTCCCTGAACTTGGTCAGTTTTCGTTGATCCTCGCGCTGGCGGTGGCTCTCGTACAGGGGATCGTACCCATCGTCGGCAGCCTGCGCGGCGACGTGCGCCTGATGGGCATGGCGCGGCCGGCGGCAGCGGCACAGTTTCTGGTGATGTTGACGGCCTTTTCCTGCCTGGTCACCGCCTTTGTCACCAATGATTTTTCGGTGCTCTACGTTGCCCAGAACTCGAACTCGATGCTGCCCATGTTCTACAAGGTCACGGCGGTCTGGGGCGGTCACGAAGGCTCGATGCTGCTCTGGGTATTCATCCTGTCACTGTGGACGGTGGCGGTGGCGGCGTTCTCCCAGCGCCTGCCGCTGCAGACGGTAGCCAATGCGCTGGGGGTGATGGGGCTGATCACGGTCGGCTTCGTGCTGTTCCTGCTGCTGACGTCGAATCCTTTTGAACGCCTGCTGCCGGCGGCCATGGATGGCCGCGACCTGAATCCGCTGCTCCAGGACCCCGGCATGGCGATCCATCCGCCGCTGCTGTATATCGGTTACGTAGGATTTGCGGTGGCCTTCGCCTTTGCCATTTCCGCATTGATTTCGGGGCGCCTGGATGCGGCCTGGGCGCGCTGGTCGCGTCCGTGGACCACGGTGGCCTGGCTGTTCCTGACCCTGGGCATCGCCATCGGTTCCTGGTGGGCCTATTACGAACTGGGCTGGGGCGGCTGGTGGTTCTGGGACCCGGTCGAAAATGCATCCTTCATGCCCTGGCTGGTCGGCACGGCGCTGATCCACTCCCTGGCGGTGACCGAGAAACGCGGCGGCTTCAAGAACTGGACCGTGCTGCTGGCGATCATGGCCTTCTCGCTCTCGTTGCTGGGAACTTTCCTGGTCCGCTCGGGCGTGCTGACCTCGGTGCATGCCTTCGCCACCGATCCGAAACGCGGCGTGTTCATCCTCGGCTTCCTGGTGGCGGTGATCGGCATTTCCCTGCTGCTGTATGCGTGGCGCGCGCCGTCAGTCGGCCTCGGCGGCAAGTTCGAACTGCTGTCGCGCGAGACCTTCCTGCTGGTCAATAACGTGCTGCTGGTCGTGGCGGCCGGCGCGGTCTTCCTCGGCACGCTTTACCCACTGTTTCTCGATGCGCTCGGCCTGGGCAAGGTTTCGGTCGGGCCACCCTATTTCGAAGCGGTTTTTGCGCCCCTGATGGCGCCCCTGGTGCTGCTGATGGGACTCGGCCCCTTTGCGCGCTGGAAGCAGGCGCGTCTCATCGATTTCTGGCCGCGTCTGCGCTGGGCTGTGGGTTTCGCTGTCGTCGCGGCGCTTGCACTGCCCCTGCTGCTGGGGCGCTGGTCGCCGTTAGTAATGTGCGGTCTGCTGCTCGCATTCTGGGCGGTGGCTTCGAGCCTCACCCATCTGGTCGAGCATTTGCGCGAGCGCGGCGGCGATTCCAGTCTTGTGCAGCGACTGAAGTCGGTACCGCTGGCGAAATGGGGCATGCTGACGGCCCACATCGGAATCGGCGTGTTCATCCTCGGCGTCACCATGGTCAAGGGCTATGAGACGGCAAGCGAGGTGAAAATGCAGCCGGGAGAAAAGGCCTCGGCGGGAGGCTACGAGTTCCAGTTGATGGAAATCGGCGAACGGCGCGGGCCGAACTACATGGCAGTGCGCGCGACGATGAACGTCACGCGCGGCGGTGTACCGGTGACCGTCATGCATCCGGAAAAGCGCATGTATTTCGTGCAGAAAATGCCCATGACCGAGGCGGCGATCGATACCAACGTGTTTCGCGACCTGTATGTTTCTCTCGGCGAGCCGGTGGACAATGTTTCGTGGATCGTGCGCGTCCAGCACAAGCCCCTGGTCAGCTGGGTCTGGGTCGGCTGCCTGCTGATGGCGCTGGGCGGCTTGCTGGCAGCATCGGACCGCCGCTACCGGATTCGGCAGCGCGAAGATGTTGCGGACACCGGCGCCGCGGTTACGGTTTAAGGAGTTTTGATGCGGCGTTTCCTGTTTCCCCTGGCAGTCTTTATTGTTCTTGCGGGCTTTCTTGCCGCCGGCCTGCGCCTGAATCCACGCGAGGTGCCGTCGCCGCTGATCGGCAAGCCGGTGCCGGCCTTCCGTCTGGCGCAGTTGCAGGCCAGCGACAAGACCATCGGGCCGGAAGACTTGCGCGGCAAGGTCTGGCTGCTCAACGTCTGGGCTTCGTGGTGCGTTTCCTGCCGGCAGGAACATCCCGTGCTGATCGAGCTGGATCGGCAAAAGAAGATCACCATCGTCGGGCTCAACTACAAGGACGACAGGACCGCGGCGATCAACTGGCTCAACCAGTATGGCGGCGATCCCTATATGGTCTCCGCGGTCGATGCCGACGGCCGCGTGGGTATCGATTTCGGCGTATATGGCGTGCCGGAAACCTTTCTGGTCGACAAGAACGGGGTGATCCGCTACAAGCACATCGGCCCGGTCACGGCGGAGGCCTTGAAGACGAAGATTCTGCCTCTTGCGGAGGAGCTTGCGCGTGGTTAAGGAGATCATGAATTTGTCTGCCGCCTTGCAGAAGTTGGCGTTGGCGCTACGGCGATTGTTGATCGCGTTGCTGCTGACTGCGGGACTTCAGCCTGTGCTGGCGGCCGACGGCATGGCGCAGCCGGTCGGCGATCCGGTGGTCGAGGCACGGGTCAACAAACTGGCCGAAGAACTGCGCTGCCTCACCTGCATGGGGCAAAGCATCGCGGATTCGCAGTCCTCGTTCTCCGCCGACATGAAGCGGGAAATGCGCGACATGATCAAGGCCGGCAAAAATGACAAGGAGATTATCGAGTTCATGGTCCAGCGTTACGGCGATTTCGTGCTCTACCGCCCGCCGGTGAAGAGCACCACCTGGCTGCTCTGGGGCGGGCCTTTCCTGCTGCTGATCCTGAGCCTGGTGTTCCTGATGGCGAAACTACGCAAACGCCGCGGGCAGGCTACGACGGAACTCACCGAGACCGAGCATCAGGCAGCGGTGCAACTGCTGGGCAAACGCGAAGGTGACCGCCCATGACCTCATTCGTTATCGTTGCCGTTCTATTGACTGCGATAGTTCTGGCGCTGTTGCTGCTGCCCCTGCTGCTCAAGGAGCGCAAGCAGCGCGTGGGCAGCGCCAGCCAGTTGAGCATCGCCGTGCTGCGCGACCAGCTGAGCGATCTCGAAGACCAACGCAAGGCCGGGTTGTTGAATGCCGACCTGTTTGTCGAGGAGCAGGCGGAGCTTGAACGCCGCGCGCTCGAAGACGGTGCCGCCTCGCGTGCGACGACTTCGTCGTCGGCGCGCAAACGGACCCTGGCGGTGGCCCTCGGCCTGGCCCTGCCGGCATTGGCCGTCGGTTTGTACTTCCTGCTCGGTAGCCCGGACGCCATGAAGCCGCAGCAGGCGGCGGATGCAGAGGGTAATCACGCCTTGTCGCCACAGCAGATCCAGGCCATGGCCGCCAAGCTGGCCGAAAGGCTCCAAAGCAATCCGGATGACGGCGAAGGCTGGCTGATGCTGGGTCGCTCCTATGCGGTCCTCGGTCGCTACCCGGAATCCGCGGCGGCCTTCGGGCGGGCGACCACCTTGCTGCCGCCCAGCGCCAACATGCTTGCGGACTACGCGGATATCATGGCCATGGCGCAGGGCCGTAAGCTCAGCGGCGAACCGGAAAAGATCATTGCCCGTGCCCTGAGCATCGATCCGCGCCACATCAAGTCGTTGGCGCTGGCCGGTTCGGCGGCGTTCGAGCGCGGCGATTTTGGCAGTGCGATCCAGCAGTGGCGCGCCATTCTGACTTTGGTCCCGCCGGATTCCAGCGTGGCACAGAGCATCGGCAAGAGCATCGCGGATGCGGAGAACCGGATGGGAGTCGCCGGGGTGCCGACCGCTGGCGCCGCGGTGACGCCAACGGCTGCGTCGGCTGCCGCTTCGGTCTCGGGCACGATCGTGCTGGCACCGGAACTGGTCGGCAAGATACCGGCGGATGGCACCTTGTTCGTGTTTGCCCGTGCCGTCGATGGATCGCGAATTCCACTGGCTATGGCGCGGATAAATCCCGCCACGATGCCCCATGCCTTCAAGCTCGATGACTCGATGTCGATGGCGCCGAATACGCGCCTTTCGTCAGCAAAGTCAGTGATCATCGGCGCCCGGGTCTCCCGTAGCGGGGAGGCGCTGGCAAAGTCCGGCGATTTCGAGGGCTTTTCCGCGCCGGTCACGGTGGGTGCCAGCGGCGTGGTGGTGACTATTGGCGGCGTCGTGAAGTGATGCAGGGCGGAGTATCGCGCAGTGCAATGCTGCGCCGGCCGGATAAGGATCAGCGACGCGGCTTGGCGCGAGAGACAGGAGAGACTGATTTGTCGGCGGTCTCCATCGCCTTGCGTGCTTCAGCATGACCTTTGCTTGCCGCGCTACGAAACCAGCGCATGGCTTCGTTGCGGTCTTCGACGACGCCCTTGCCGGCGAGAAACAACAGCCCCAGGGTGTACGCGGCTTCGGCATGGCCGGCGCTGGCCGCCTGGAAATACCAGATGGCGGCTTCCCGGTCCGGATCGGCAACGCTTTTCGCCACACCGCTGCCAAACAGATAGGCATGCGCGATCTGGTACATGGCTTCAGCATTGCCGCTGGCAGCGGATTTCTTCCACCAGTAGATGGCCATGTTTTCGTCTTCGACAACGCTCTGGCCGTGATAATAAAGGCTGCCAAGACGAAACTGCGCCAGCGGATTGCCTTCGTTGGCAAGCTTGAGCAGAACCTCCACCGCCTTGGGACTGTTGCCGGCATCGAGCGCCTTGAGTGCTTCGTCGAGCGACGATGCATTCGCTGGAAGGTTCGGCAGAAGTGCGAAGAGAACTACCAGCGAAGCGACCCATTTAATGGGCATCGGGATTTCCTTGTCGAGAACGCATTGCAGACAAATCAGACATTCCCGATAATTGTACCTTCCATCCTGCCGGTTCTGGAACACGCACCCATACTTTGATCGATGTCGCAGCGCGGCCTATCCCCTGTCAATGATCCGCAAGTACCGTCCGATTCCGAGGCAGGCGGCGTATGGGGGGCAAGCTTCGCCCAGAAGGGTTCCCGGGTCCTCGGCGGTCTGGTCATATACCTGATCCTGGCGACGGCGATAATCGGCTGGGAAAGAAAACTGCTCTTCGACGCGGTGAATCAGTTGGAGGTCGTCCATGCGCAGGAAGAGCAACAACTGGCGTTGAATTTCGCCGTCTCGCATGCGATTCTGACAATCAATGAAAACTACTTTTCGGAAGACCTGGCCGCCGCTGCGAGGTTGCTGAATCTGGAGATCGATGGCGTGGTTTCGAAACTTGTCAGGATGGACGCGACCTCCGGAGGCCTCGGCGACCCGGTTGCCAGCCTGAATCGATTGAACGCGGAATTGCAACGTGATCCATCGCGCGCCACGATTGCTGAGCTGCGGGAGGAATTCCATAAACTGGTACTCCGCCTCGATAGCATGACGCTCGGGATACGTCAGCAGAAATCAGAGGTGATGGGGGGGTATCGGGATGTCTTTGGGCGCTTGACCTCCGAACTGTTCGCACTGATGATTATCGGCGTCACGCTGATGGGGATCGTCAGCAGCCTTTTTTTCAGGCGGCTTTCCCGCGATATCGGTCTGGTCAAGCTGCGGGCTGGCGAAATAGTCAGGGGCTATCGGGGGGCGCCGCTCACAGTGACCCGCAAGGACGAGCTCGGAGTATTGATGTCGGCCGTCAATGATATGGAGGCGGAACTAAGGATTCGCGACAATCAACTGGAATTGAGCCGGCAACAGCACTTTCACACCGAGAAGATGGCCGCCGTGGGTTCGCTGGCAGCGGCTGTGGCCCATGAGATCAACAATCCCCTCGCTGCCATTGTCGGCCTTGCCGAAAATCTGGTCATGGATCGGAAGCAGGGGATGAACTCGGCGCGCAGCGCCGACCACCAGATAGACCTGATACTCGAGCAGGCGCGACGAGTAATGACTATTACCCGCCAGATTGGGGAGTTTTCATTGCAGCGCCCTCTCGAGCCAACCTATATTGACTTGAATACGCTGGTCAAAAGCACGTGTACCTTCATCAGTTTCGACAAGCGTTTTCGCGGTATAGCCCTGCAACATGAGTTCGCCGACAACCTGCCGGCCCTCTTTGTGGTTTCCGATCATATCGTTCAGGTTTTGATGAATGTATTGATCAACGCCGCCGATGCCCTGGAGGGACGGGAGGCGTTTTCGCCATCCATCGTCGTTTCGACACGGCTCGATGGTGCCTCGGTGGTCCTTACTGTTTCCGATAATGGCCCGGGAATTGCTTCGGAAAACCTGGATAGGGTCTTCGATACGCATTTCACCACCAAGCCGCCGGGGCGAGGTTCCGGATTGGGACTATCGTTGTGCCGCAGCCTTGTGCAGCAGGACGGTGGGGGTATCGAAGTGCAATCCGTTTACGGGCAGGGCGCCACGGTGCGGATCATTCTGCCGGTTCCGGCTGAAACAGTACATTAGGAGAAACTGGATGCATGTACTGATCATCGACGACGAGTTGGCCCTGAGGCAGATCATTGCAGTCACGGTGCGTCGCGCCGGGTATTCGGTAGATATGGCGGTCGGCGTCAAGGATGCGGCGGCCAAGTTGGTTCGCGGCGACATTGATGTGGCAATCTGCGATATCAGGATGCAGGATGGCGACGGCGTCGATCTGGTGCGTAGCATGAAAAGTGCCGGCGTTCCGACCCTGTTCATAATGGTCACCGCTTTTGCGTCAGTACAGACAGCGGTGGAAGCATTGCGTGCCGGCGCCATGGACTACATGGTCAAGCCGGTCGATAGCGAGGAACTTCTGTACAGATTGCGTCAAGCGCAGACATTGCTGGGTTTGAAGGCTGAAAATGTAGCGCTGCGAAAATTTGTCAGTGGCGAACGGGGCAATGACCGGTTCAAGTTTACGTCGGCATCCATGGCCGCCGTTGAGCGGCTTGCCACGCGGGTTGCAACGATTGACAGCACGGTTCTGATCACCGGCGAAAGCGGAACCGGCAAAGGAGTGCTGGCGCGTTTCATCCACGATCAGAGCTTGCGCGTGGAAGCGCCATTCATACCGGTGAATTGCAGCGCGATTCCCGAGAACCTTCTGGAAAGCGAACTGTTCGGGCACACCAAGGGGGCGTTCTCGGGCGCCGCCCAGGCGCGCAAGGGCTTGTTTGCCCAGGCGGACACGGGAACGCTGTTCCTCGACGAGATTGGCGAGCTTCCCCTGCACATGCAGACCAAGATGCTGCATGTGATCGAGGACAAGGAAATTCGCCCGATTGGCGGCGAACAGCTACGCAAGGTCGATACACGAATTGTCGTGGCAACCAATCGGGACCTGTCCGCGATGGTGGCAGAGGGGACGTTTCGCGAAGATCTTTTTTTCCGGATTTCGCAGTTTCATATCGACCTTCCGCCACTGCGAAACCGCGCGGAAGATATTTTGCGTTTGATACATTTTTTCCTGCAGACTGCGAAGCTCAAGGGCGAAACCAACGTCGAGCTCGATCCAGCAGCCGAGGAACTCTTGCTGGAGTACCACTGGCCAGGCAATGTGCGTGAACTGGAAAATGTAATCGGCCGCGCCATCATTATGGCGGACGGGGGTCGCATTACCATCGGCGACCTGCCGCCCGGCCTGTCAGCTCGCAGTGCAAAATCGGCGCGCGAACAGAAGACGGCTTCAGCGAGCGGAAGTTTGCGGGAGCAGGTTCGGCGCGCTGAAGCTGATATTATTTTCCGCGTGCTGAGGGAGTGCGGCGGAGACCGCAAAGTCGCTGCGCAGCAGCTTGAGATAGGACTGTCCAGTCTCTACCGAAAACTGGAGGAGTTTGAGAATCTAGGCGTTACCTTGTAGTGTTGATCGCAGTGTGCAGGTTTGGCCGAATCCGGCGTTGAAGAGGTGAGTTGAATGATCGTGTTTAAATCGTGCAGGAATTATTGGCGGCTTGCCGTACTAGCGTTTCTTATGTTTGCGGCCGCCTCCGGTCCTGCGTCCGCCGGACCGGACGAGGATTATGCGGCCGGGATGATTCAGTACGAAAGAAATGATTTCACGAATGCCATGCCCTTGATACGCAAGGCAGCCGACGCCGGCCACGTCAAGGCCATGATCGTAATGGCGACGATGCTCGACGCGGCCGAAGTCGATGACCAGGCGGCGACTTACTACCGAAAGGCAGCCGACGCAGGCGATCTGGATGGCGTCTATGGATTGGCCACGATGTACGCTTCAGGGGATGGCGTCAAGAAAGACGTTAAGGAGGCCCGGAACCTCATCGTTCGCGCGGCCGAGGGCGGGCATCAGCAGGCAACCTGGGTCCTTGCGCAAGCTTATATCCGCGGCGAACTGGGTATCCCCGAAGATCAGCGGAATGGCAAGGACGCGCTTAAATGGATCACGCTCGCCGCCGACATGGAGTTCCTGCCTGCACTGGAGGCGCTGGAGAAGGCCTATCGTTCGGGCGGATACGGCCTGGTGCTGAACATCGCCAAAGCCGACGAGCTGAAGCTGAAAATCAACAAGCACAGGGGCGTCACAGAGAAGAAAACTCGCCGTCGCGGAGAGAGGAAATGAGGTCGCGAGCCCTAAACTTGGCCGTTGCGCTGGGTGTCGCTGCCGCTGTGTTTCCAAGGATTTCGCTTGCGCTTGATCTGTTGCGAGGGCAGCGTGTATACAATATGCATTGTTCAGTCTGTCATGGCATGAATGGTGTCCCGGTAATTCAGCAGGCGCCAAGTTTCGCCACCAAGGAACGCCTGATGCAGCCGGATATGATGCTTGTTCAGTCGGTCAAGACCGGGAAGACCCTGATGCCGCCATTCATGGGGATACTCAAAGATGAGGAAATCCTCGAAGCCATTCACTATGCACGAACGCTACGTTGAAGGAATTCGCCAGATGATGTTCTGGAACGCCCACAAAAAAACTGCATTCTTCATGGCATTGATATGCCTTTTCACGGGTGCAGTTTTCGCTCAGGGAACCGAAAAGGTAATTGACCGGTTCGAAACCGGAAGCGGTACCTATGTCCGTTCCCTGTTGCACGACAAGGCGGCCAATTCGCTTTGGGTCGGAACTTCCGTGGGGGCCATGGAGATCGACCTGAAATCCAGTACTCCGCTGCGCACCTTTACGCGCAATGATGGCTTGGCGAATGAGTATGTATTCGGTATGGGAATCGACTCGCAGGGCTACACTTGGTTCGGCACCAACGCCGGGGGCGCGTCGCGCTACAAGAATGGCAAGTGGAAAACCTATTTTCCCATGCATGGCCTGGCTGACTACTGGATCTATTGTTTCGCCAACGACAAGGACGGCAATCTCTGGATAGGCACCTGGGCCGGCGCCAATCATTTCAACGTCAAAACCGGAAAATTCAAAACCTTTGTCAAAGAACTGATCAACGAGTGGGTGTACGGACTGGGGGTCGATAAGGATGGACGTGTCTGGTTCGGTACGGAAGGCGGCGTATCGATGTTCGATGGAAAGCGCTGGAAATCGTGGACCCACAAGGACGGCCTGGGTGCCGATAATCCGGAAGCGCTTCCAACGAGTCCGAATACCGGCCTCGGAACCCGCTCCCGCCATGACCTGACTATCGAAGTGCAGGGGATGGGAACTTACAACCCCAACTATGTATTCTCTATCCTCATCGCCCAGGACGGCAGCATCTGGGCAGGTACCTGGGGTGGTGGCGTCAGCCGCTGGGATGGAAAAAAATGGACGAGTCTGTCGTCCAAGAACGGACTAGCCGGAAATATCGTTTATTCGATTGTGCAGGACGAAAGTGGCGTGTATTGGTTTGGCACCGACAAGGGCGTATCGCGATTCGACGGAAAGAACTGGAAAACCTTCGGAGTCAAGGATGGGCTATTGGACGAGCATGTTTACGCACTTGCCGTGACTCCGGGGTCCAATCTTTGGGCCGGTACGAAACGTGGTGTGGTGAGGATAGCGGCAAAGTGAAAACCATCAAATCTTCGGAGTTCAATATGGGTGTGGTTCAGCGGGTCCTGCTTGCTTCACTGGTTTTAGTTGCCGCAGGGATAGCTGTTGCCGCCGACGCGCCGCCGCGCGCACCGGTTGCCGGCGCCACCAGCGGCGCAGTGCCCCATCCACCGGTTGTTCCTCCCAGCCGTGAGGGCAAGGTGAATGTCGACCTGACACAGAAGTTCACTCACTTCCGCGTCGGCGGCAAGAACGTCAAGTCGCTGTACTTCGATCGCGGCATAGCCTGGGTCGGGACCTCGGGTGGCGTCGTACGTTACGACACGAAGAATGACAGTTTCAAGTTCATCGATACCAAGGATGGCCTGCTGTCGAACGGAATGTTCTACGTCGGCCGGGTCAAGGGCCGAATTGCTGTCGGTACCTACGGTGGCGGCCTTTCCTTGCTGGATGAAAAGACCGGCAAATGGCAAACCTACAACATCCCGGAAGGTCTCGGGGACGCCTTCGTCTATGACGTGATCACTGCCAAGAACGGCGACATTTGGATCGCGACTTGGTCCGGGGCAAACCGCATTCGCGGCGGTGACCTCGACAACCGCAGCAAGTGGGATCTCTACACGGTCGAGAATACCAAGGGCGGGCTGCCCAATGACTGGGTTTATGGGCTTGCCGAAGGCAAGAATGGAGACATCTGGTTGGCTACCGAGGGCGGCATGGCACGCTTCGCCAACAATCGTTGGGAAAACTGGAATCACGCCAAGGGTCTCGGCGCGTCCTATGACCGCGTAAAAAAGGACATCGCATTCAAGAACGACCCCGGCAAGCAGTCGGTGCATCATGCCAAACAGAAAGAAGAAATGGGCTTGCTGGACGTCGATGTCGCCTACAACCCGAACTATGTGGTTGCGCTGGAGGTTGATGCAAACGGGGTGGTGTGGGCTGGCACTTGGGGTGGCGGCTTGGCCCGGTTCGACGGAAAGCGCTGGCACAACTACACTACGACCGAGGGATTACCCGGAAACCACGTCTTTTCGCTCCATCTCGATCCCAAGGGACAACTCTGGGTAGGCACCAACAATGGGCTTACACGGTGGCAGAACGGAAAATTTGCCAAGGCGCTGACTACAGCCGATGGTTTGTTTGCGAATAACGTGTTTGCCATGACTTCGTCTCCGGATGGGGCGCTGTGGATCGGTAGTTATGGTGGAGTGGCACATTTACGTCCTGGCAAGTAGCCTCGATCGTTGAACTTGGGTTGGTCTGCCCTGGCCCGGATTGTTGCTGAAATTCGATGCAGGGCCATTCTCGGTTGCGTGCTTGCATGAGGCGTCTGGCGGTTTTGTGCGGACTGCTTTTGATTTGGCCGGCTAGCTGGATTCTCGAACCAGCGGCGGTAGCCGGCACCTCGGCATTTTTAAAGGCTGCGCCAAACGTGGCGCCCGTGGATGATCCGCCACGCGCCAGCGCCGAGAATTCGATTGAAGAAATACATCCAGCGCGCCTTGCCTTGGAGCGAAACCCGATTCACGACGAGTCGAATCCGGATTACCTGCGACTGCAACGTATCGATGAGGCGATGCGCTTCGTCAAGCGCGACGCCATCGGATTCCCGGACTGGATGGCAGCGCTGCGTTCCGGCGCAATTTCACCGCGCGCAGGACTCTCCGCGACTGAAAAAATGGACGTGTTCGATTTGGATATCGTGATGAAGAACACCAAGGAAATGCCCCATGTTCTCTTTCCGCATCAGTCCCATACGCTTTGGCTCGACTGTTCCAACTGCCATCCCCGACCATTTTTGCCCAAGGCCGGATCCAATCCCGTTTCGATGAGCCAGATTTTTCGCGGCGAGTATTGCGGCATGTGCCATGATCGCGTCGCCTTCATAACTTTTTTCTCTTGCGATCGCTGCCACAGCGTGGCTCAACGCGTTCCAGCACCAAAAAAATGACTGATCTTGCAAATTAAACGGCGAACGGGCGACGCTAGTTGAACTGTATGCGAGGCCGCCAGGGAAGCTATAACAAACATGATGTTGTGTAGCATTGTTGCGGTATACGCTGCGACCGATCAAGAAAATCACGATGGCTCGGGTTCTCATTTACAGGAAGCATTCCCGTACTTGGAAATCTAAATACTGCGATGTGTAGGCTGAAAGCGCAGATCGGGCCCAATATCCTTGTTTCGACCCTGACATGATTTTTGCTAAGCTTTGGTCGGCTCCCAATAACTGGGGGACTTTACTGGAGAGTTGAAATATGGATCTGTCTCGTCGCAACATGCTTAAGCTGGGCGGTGCCGCCTTGGCCATGATTCCCGTTGTCGCGCTGGCCGCGAAAAACGATGCAATGCGCTCGGCAATGAAGTACAAGGACACACCGGAAGGTGACAAGAGCTGCTCAACCTGCGTGCAGTTTGTCCCGGGCAAGTCACCGGCAGACGCCGGCGGCTGCAAGATATTCCCCGGGGACACCGAAGTTTCGCCGAAGGGTTACTGCGTGGCCTGGGCGAAGAAGCCATAAGAGTCCGCACCTGAAAATGAAAAGGGCGTCGCTGCCCTTTTCATTTTCCTTTGTTTCAATGTACCGACGCTGTACTAGCTGCCGCAGCCTCTCAAGGCTTCGAGTCGGCTCACCCTGTAGTGACCATGACCCGTCAAGCGGATTGGATGCGTGGCCGACGGATTCGTCGCCGCGCTGAATAATCAGGCTTGGCATACATCGGGACGGGCACTTTGGCGGCGGTCCCGGGCTGCACGTCAGATCAGGCTTCAGCAAAATTGCGCACGTTGCACGCTGCGCGTAGACGGCTGCTCGCTGTGCGCAAGGCGTCCATGGCTTGAAATTTGCAAAAGCACAAGTCTTGCACTGCCGCGGCGGCGAAAGCCCATACAATAATAGTCAAGCTTGATTTGACTGTCCTTTTCTCAGCCCGGATATTCCATGCATAGTCGTATCCGCCGTTTCTGCTGCCAAACGTTGCGCGCGAGCAATCAGCGTCAAGGTATGGGCAGGCCAACGGCTGGATGATGGCGATGCAGCGGCCCCGCTTGCACGTCCGCGATGCGGTTTTGACGTCTTTGGTTTTCTTTCTGGCTGCCACGGTGGCGGCTGGTTTGATCTGGTATGCGGAGACGCATCGCCTTGAGGTGGAACGTGCGCGAGTCTCCATTCTTGCCGGACACGCTCACGAACTGCAACGCAACATCGAGAACGCGCTCTCCGCCACCTATAGCCTCGCCGCGCTGATTCGCCAAGGCAGGGGCAACATCGAAAACTTCGAGGCCGTAGCGAACCAGATGCTGCCGTTCTATCCCGGGGTGACGGCCCTGCAATTGGCGCCGGGTGGAGTGGTTCGCCATAGCGTGCCGCTCGCGGGGAATGAAAAGGCCATTGGTCACGATTTATTGAAGGATCCGGCGCGAACCAGGGAGGCCTTTCTCGCCCGTGACACCGGAAAGCTCACTCTGGCCGGGCCCTTCAATCTGATTCAGGGGGGGCTCGGCGTTGTCGGGCGCTTGCCCGTATATCTTGACGGCGAACGAGGTACATCGACATTCTGGGGATTTACCACGGTCCTGATCCGCTTTCCGGATGTGCTCGAAGGCATCAATCTCGAAAAGTTGATCGCGCAAGGGTTTGCCTATGAACTTTGGCGCATCCATCCCGATACCGGGCTGAGGCAGACCATTGCGGCATCGTCGCCGGAGTTGCGGCTGAGCGATCCGGTCGAGTCCATGCTTGAGGTACCCAATGCGACCTGGACGTTCAGTTTGGCACCGATCAAGGGATGGGGGGACCCGCTCGGTCTCTCGCTCAAGCTTGCACTGGGACTGATCTTCAGTCTGTTGTTGACGCTTCTCGCCAAGCTGGTGCTGCAACTGAAGGCGCATCAGCAAGGACTCGAACGGCAGATTGTGGAGCGCACCAGTCAAATTCTGGCGACCCAGATGCAGTTGCAGGCGACACTCGATGCGATTCCCGACGTCTTGCTGGAGCTAGGACTGGATGGCCGCTGTTACGACTGTCATGTACCGCGTACAGGGCTGTGGGAGGGATTTGCGGATGACCTTGTCGGCAAGCATGTGGCCGATGTCTTTCCGGCGACGGCTGCAGAATATATTCTTTCATCATTACGGCAGGCGAACACGGCAGGCTACTCGCGCGGCATGGAGTTCGAACTGCGGGATGCTGCGGACAGGCGCTGGTTCGAGTTATCGATTTCCGCCAAAGGCGGGGAGGAAAGTCAGGCGCCGCGCTTTGTGGTCCTGCTGCGCGAAACGACCATGCGCAAGCAGGCCGAGGAGGCATTCAAGGCCTCCGAGCAGCGCTTCCGGGACATGGTCAATACGACCGACGGAATTGTCTGGGAAGCCGATGCGGCCACGCTGACGTTCAGCTTTATCAGCAGGCAGGTGGAGCGTCTGCTTGGCTACGCTGTCGGCGATTGGCTCAATCCGGGCTTTTGGGTGGAACACCTGCATGCCGGGGATAGGGACTGGGTGCCTGCCCATTGCGCCGACCATGCGCGACGCCAGGAACCGTATGATTTCGAGTACCGAATGATCGCGAAGGATGGACGTACGGTTTGGCTGCGCGATATCGTCACGGTCGTCGCAGAGAACGGCGAGCCGCGCTGGCTGCGCGGCATCAAGGTGGACATTACGCGCAGCAAGTGGACCGAGGTCGCTTTGCAGGAAAACGCTGCACGTCATCACGCCATTACGCAGTCGGCCAACGATGCGATTGTCACGGGTAACAGCTCCGGCAACATTGTGGGCTGGAATCGGCGCGCTGAAGTCATTTTCGGCTACGCCGAGTCTGAGGTCATCATGCAACCGCTGACCCTGCTGATGCCGGAACGCTATCGCGAGCAACATCGCGCGGGCATGAGTCGGCTGCAAACCGGCGGTGAGGAACGGATAATCGGCAAGGCAGTCGAATTGACGGGACTGCGCAAGGATGGCAGCGAGTTTCCGATGGAACTCTCGCTGGCCAAGTGGGAGGTTGCCGAAGGCCGATTCTTCAGCGGAACCATACGCGATCTCACTGAGCGCAAAACGGACGAAGCGAGCCTTCGCATTGCTGCCACCGCGTTCGATTCCCAGGAGGGCATGGTCGTCACCGATGCCGCGACGAGGATACTGCGGGTAAATCGCGCCTTTAGCGATATCACCGGCTACACGGCAGAAGAAGCCGTTGGACAGACACCGCGCATGCTCAACTCCGGCCGGCACGGCAAGGCGTTCTATGTGGCGATGTGGGAGCATATCCAGCGCTCGGGAGGATGGCGGGGGGAGATCTGGAATCGACGCAAGAACGGCGAGCTGTATATCGAATGGCTCACGATCACGGCGGTGAAGGGGAGTTGCGGCGACGTGACCCACTATGTCGGGACCCTGACCGACATAACCCGGCGCAAGGAAGCTGAAGATGCAATCCAGCATCTGGCGTTCTACGATCCCCTGACGCAATTGCCGAACCGGCGCCTGCTGTTGGATCGACTGCAGCAGGCTCTCGCCACATGTACTCGCAGCGGGCGCGAGGGCGCGCTGCTGTTCATCGACCTGGATGACTTCAAGACGCTCAACGATACCCTTGGCCATGATATCGGCGACCTGTTGCTGCGGCAGGTTGCGGAACGCCTGGTCATCTGCATCCGTGAGGGTGACACGGTGGCCAGATTTGGCGGCGACGAGTTTGTGGTGATGCTCGAAGACCTTAGCGAGAACCCTCAGGAAGCGGCAATTCAGGCCGAAATCGTGGGCGGGAAAATACTGGCTTCCCTGAACCATGCCTACCGGCTCGCGGGCACCGAGCATCAGAGCACGCCGAGCATCGGCATCACCTTGTTCGGCAATTGCCGCGATACGGTAGAGGAACTCCTCAAGCGGGCGGACCTTGCCATGTACCAGGCCAAGGCGGCAGGTCGCAATACCCTGCGTTTTTTCGATCCGAACATGCAGGCCGTCGTCACTGCCCGCGCAAGGCTGGAAGCGGACTTGCGCCAGGGTTTGCGGCAGCATGAGTTCCTGCTGCATTACCAGGCCCAGGTAGACAGCGAAGGACGTTTGACCGGTGTCGAGGCACTGGTGCGCTGGCAGCATCCGCAGCACGGACTGGTACTTCCGGCCGAGTTCATTGCTCTGGCCGAGACCACGGGACTGATTCTGCCTCTGGGTCATTTGGTGCTCGAAACCGCCTGCCGCCAACTGGTCGCCTGGGAGATGCGGCCGGAAATGTCCCATCTCACGCTGGCTGTGAACGTCAGTCCGCGTCAGTTTCGTCACAAGGATTTTGTGGAACAGGTGATGGCCGTGCTGGCGGATACGGGTGCCAATTCGAAACGGCTGAAACTGGAACTTACCGAAGGTGTTCTGGTGGACGATGTGGACAACACCATCGCCAAAATGACTGCTCTGAGGGCCGAAGGTGTCCGCTTCTCCCTGGATGACTTCGGCACTGGCTATTCCTCGTTGTCCTACTTGAAGCGGCTTCCCCTCGACCAGTTGAAGATCGACAAGTCATTTGTGCGTGATGTGCTCACCGGGTCAAACGATTCCGCGATCGCGCGAACGGTCATTGCCCTGGGACAGAACCTCGGTTTGTCGGTCATCGCCGAAGGAGTGGAAACCGAGGCGCAGCGCGATTTTCTTGCGCTCAACGGCTGCCATGCCTATCAGGGTTATTTGTTCAGCCGTCCGCTGCCGTTGGACAAGTTCGAGGAGTTCGCGCAGCGGAGTTGATCATGGTCGCGCGGAGTCGTGACTATTAGGCGTTGACAGCCGTGCCGGGCCGCTTGCTCCCAGCCCCTCTGGTGAATTCGGTCCTTCGATTCACCGTACCGCCAGCACCAACTTTCTCGCAAGCCGTCCATTTGAGTCCGGCTGCCAAGGCATCATTTTGACTCTTTCAGTCTTGCAGTCTTGCCGCGAGGCGGTTATCTTGTGCGCTTCCCTGACAACCACACACTGCCATGAAACTCGCTGCTTTGATCGCTTCCCTGACCCTCGTATTGCCGCTGTCTGCCGGTGCCCAGGACAATTACATACGTAATGCTCAGGACTACGTCGGCAAGGTCGACTGGAATGCCATGGAAACGGTGACTATCAACATTACCGAGCATCTCTATGAACCCACTGACCTAAAGTTCAAGGTTGGCAAGCCATACAAGCTCGAACTGAAGAACAAGGGCGCAAAGGATCACTACTACACCGCCCCCGAGTTCTTTCGCGGTGTGGCCTGGCGCAAGGCAATGGTGAACAGCCAGGCGGAGATCAAAGCGCCCTATTTTGCGGCGTTTGAGATATTGAAGAACGGCGGACAGATCGATCTTTATTTCGTGCCGGTAACCAAAGGCAGCTATCCGGTGTATTGCACTATCGAAGACCATCGGCAGCAGGGAATGGAAGGTTCCATCACCATCGAATGATGCGCCGTCTCGCAACAGCATGGGTTCTTGCTTCCCTGGGCCTCCCCTCCTGGGCGCAGGAAGCGACGGTGATACGGGTCGTACCGCTCGCTTCCGCTCCAATCGTCGACGGAGCCGTCGACGATTGGGGCGGTGCCGCATGGATCAAGGTGCCGATCAAACCGGCCGTCGACAGGAATGATCGGGCGAAGCTCGGGCTTGCTCCGGAAGACAACAACAACACCGGTGCGATCGTGGTTCAGTTGCGGGCCGGGGCGCACAACGGGCGCTTGTATCTGGCTGCACGCTGGCCCGACGATGCGGCAAATACCGAGTACAAGGGCTGGGACTGGCAAGCGGACCGCTACGTCGAGTCGAAACGGCGCGAGGACATGTTCGCTGCGCGTTTTCATCTCGATGGCGATTTCGATCGCAGCATGCTGGCCGCCAGGACCTACCGGGTCGATGTCTGGCTATGGTCTGCAGCGCGCACCAATCCGCTCGGTCTGGCCGAGGATCAGCTGCACAGCATTTCCAACCGGCTGATCGAGGATGCGGCCGAGTATGCCACTCGCGATCACGGCGTGATCTATATCAAGAAGCAACGGGATGCGGGCACCTCCCTGTATCGACCGGTGCGGGCGCCGAAGGAAAAGAGCGAGCAGCATCTCAGTGGCATAAAACTGAATCCGGGCGCCAACGGCAGCATTGCCGATGTCAAGGCCAAAGGGATGTGGAAAGCCGGATTCTGGACCGTGGAACTCTCCCGCCAATTGGACACCGGCAACTCCGATGACGTGAAATTCAGGCCGGGCCAAAAAATAACCGGCCAGATCGCCGTTTTCAATCGCAGTTCCGACGAGCACAAGAGCGTCTCGGAACCGCTCCTATTCGATCTTACGCAGGTCAGGTAGCTTCGGTTGCGGCCGGCGTGGCGATCGTGCTGCGATTGCGTCCGCCATCCTTGGAACGGTATAGCGCACCATCGGCCGCAAGAATCAGCGCTTCCGGTGCGGCGGCCGCAATGTCCGGATAGCAGGCGATGCCGAGGCTGATCGTGACCTGAAGATCGTCCACCCGCATCGACTCGACGTCGCAACGCAGGCGCTCGGCGACGGCGAGGGCGCCGGCTGCTCCAGTGGCAGGAAGCACGATGGCAAATTCCTCGCCACCGTAACGACACGGCACGTCATATTCGCGAAGCGCAGCTTTCATCACATGGCCGGTCATCTTGAGCACACGATCGCCCTGATCGTGTCCATAGGTGTCGTTGAACTTCTTAAAGTGATCAACGTCCAGCATGATTACCGAAAGCGACAGGCCGCTTTGTTTGGCCCGGTCAAGTTCCGTCTTGAGCGTGGCATCAAGGTGCCTGCGGTTGTATACATCTGTGAGCGCATCCGTTGTCGCCAGTCGTTGCAACTCGCGAAGCAGGTTTTGCTCCTGGGTGACATCGCGGAACAATGCGGCCGAGCCAATGAAGTTTCCTGTTTGGTCGCGAATCGAGGAAGCGGTGCCGAACAGCCAGCGGCCGCGATACTCGATCAGCGTCGGATCTGGGCGCGCATCGCCTGCGTCGAGCATGCCGCGAATCAGGTCCGGACGATCCACCAGGTTAACTATGCCTTCAGCACAAATCTGCTCCTCACTTTTTCCCAGCAGCTCGCAGGCCGCAGCATTTACCAGAACCACCTTTTCTGCGGCATCGGTAACGACTACAGCCTCTTGAGTACCCCGAATCAGGGTACTCAGCTTGCCTTTTTCAAGTTGCATACCGAGGTGGGTGTCCCGCAGGTAGGTCCGCATCGCGTTGAAGCTTTCGGCCATTTCGCTGATTTCGCCTTTGCCCCGGGAGATCACTGCGGACTCGAAATCTCCAGACGAAATATTGGTCATGGCCTTGGTCACGGCTTCGATCGGTTCCGCCACCAGGCGACCCAGCATGTAGCCGGTGGCGGCCATGGTGAGCGTCAGCGAGACGATCAGAATAACCAGAGACTGCATGCGGGCCGACATCATGTCGCGTTCGAGTGCCACCATCGAGCTGGTGATCTTGACCACGCCGCGAATTTCCTGATCTGCACCATGGCAACGTTCGCATTTCTTGCCTCCCGGGATGGTGTCGAACAATTGCATCAAGCTTCCCTGCGCAGGCGAGGCCTCGATGCGATAGACGGACTCCTGTCCTTCGAACAAGCTGGCGATCTCCGCGTCACCGGGAAGGAAGACCGGTGCAGGATGGCTTTCCCTGACGCGGGGTTTGAACGCCGTCTCGCCAAGCCGATCATTCACGGCATTGATGGTCCGGTTGTCCTGAAAAGCCTCGGTACCGTCTATTCTGGCGATGCGAAAATCGATTACGCCGGGCAGCGTCTTCAGACGCTTGGTGAATTCCGGCATGATCTCGGCATGACTTTCGCTCATGATCGTTTCAACGCTCATGATTACGGAGTCGGTGAGTCGATGCAGCGTCCGCCGGTATTCGTTGTATATCGAGGTCTCCGCTGCCTGGTTATAGAAATAGGCCATGGCGACGAAGCCGAGAAGCAGGACGGCGGCCAGGGCGGCCAGGAGCCGGTGCCGGATGCGACGGAACTTCATGACGCCGCCCTCGCGACGACCACCCGGTTGCGCCCACCTTCCTTGGCCTCGTACAGGGCGGCGTCGGCCGCCTCGATCAGGGATGCTCCGCTGGCTACGGGCAGTTCGGGGAAGGAGGCAACACCGAGGCTGATCTGTACATGAATCCCGTCTACTGCGGTTGTCTCCACCGTCTTGCGCAGGTGCTCGGCGATTACCTGCGCCGCCAGCGAGTTCAGCCCGGGCAGTATCGCGACGAATTCCTCACCGCCGTAGCGGCAGGGAAAGTCGAAGCTGCGCAGGCTTTCGCGCAAACAGCGTGCAACCATTTGCAGCACCCGGTCGCCCTGATCGTGGCCGTAAGTGTCATTGAATTTCTTGAAGTGATCGACATCGAACATGATGACCGATATCGCATCATGGGAGCGCGTGGCCCGATGGAATTCGGTGTCCAGGGTGGCGTCGAGGAAGCGACGATTGAACAAACTCGTAAGTGCGTCAACCGTGGCGAGGTGCCGCAAATCGTTTTCCAGACGGTTCTCTGCCGTAATGTCGCGGATCATCGCCAGAGAGCCGGTAGTCCGGCCATCGGCACCGCGGGTGACCGAGGCATGGATGCGCAGCATGCGCTCGTTGTACTCGACGGTAATCGATTTGCCGCTTTCGATGCAGCCGTCGATCAGCTCGGGATTGTCCACCAGGTTGCGAAAGCCGTCGGCGACGATCTTGCTGAGGCTCTTCCCCAGAAGACGGGTCGCTGCGGTATTGGCCATCACCACCACGCCAGCAGCGTCGGTTACCACCATGCCCTCGCTGGCGCTTTCGATGACGGTTGTCAATTTGTCCTGCTCGAGCCGAAGACCCTGGTAGGTCTGCGTCAGTTCCTCGGTCATCCGATTGAAGTTCATGGCCATGCGTCCGATTTCGTCATGAGTGGTTATTGCCACCCTATGATCGAGGTCGCCGTTTGAAATCCGGGTCATGGCGCGAGTGACCTTTTCGATAGGTCTCACTACGGTGCGCCCGAACATATAGCCGGTTAGCAGCAGCGTCCCGGCGAGTGACAGAACCAGTACCAGCAGCGATTGTTGGCGCGCTGTCAGAATATCCCGTTCCACTGCTGCCAGACTCGTGGTCAGGCGCATGACGCCCCGTATCGGCTCGGCTCTGCCATGACATTTGTAGCAAACATCGACGTTGAGGATGGGGGCGAGGAACGTCAGCATGCGGTTGCCCTTGTCATCCGTGGCATAGATCGAAATAGGGGCTTTCTGACTCAGAACCTTCTGGAAATCCGCATTGACAGGATCCATGACCTTTATCGAGTCCTCCTGCTCCCGCGGTATGAAAAGGTCATCGCCTCGCCGCTGGTTTACCTCCAGAATGGTCTTGTTGTCGCGAAATGCCTCGGTGCCGTCCCTGCGCATGATGCGAAATTCCAGGACCTCAGGCACCAGTTTGAGACGATCGGCATAGACTTGCGCAATATCGGCGGAACCGGCGAGCATGACGCTTTGCAGCCCCTGGACGACGCCATGCGTAAGCTTGCGCATGGCAAGTTCGTTTTGCGCCATGACGGTCCGCTCCTGGTACAGGGAATAGAACGCAGCCGTCGCAACCTGACCCAGCGTGGCGGCGACGCCGACCACCAGTAGCACGCGATAGCGTATTCGATTCCGCAAAGAGCTTTTCCTCCATTCAATTACCCATGTCTTCGCATGGGTTGTACAGGCCCGGGCAGGCGGGATTATGGCGCTTCGGCCCCACAAATCCAAATATTGATAGGCCTCGAATTTGCTTGTATAAATACCAAGCCCGCCTGGTCAAGTTTTCTGAGCGACGATTTGACTATGGATGCTATGGTAACGGCTCATCGAGAGTCATCATTGATTGTCGACGGCTTTCGTTAGTAGCTATTTCTGACTCAGTTTTCTCATTATTTGGAAATCCGTTGCCAAACTTGATAAGTACTTTCCGTAGACTCGGGGCCGGGCGGGTAGGTGCGCAGGTCCTTGCGGTATTGGCTGGGATTCTGTTCATGATCCCGGTGGGAAGCTATTACACACGGGATCACCCAGGATTGGACGATCGGTCGCAGGACATCGCGCGGGATCTCCGGTGGCGGGAGTCTGTCCTGGAAACTCTGGTCAAGCAGGCAATGCTTGCGCCGGGATCGCTGGTGGCTGGCGGACAGTCCGTGTTCATTGCGCCCGATCGGGCACACGTTTCTGCGCGGCTTGTGTTTCAGATGCATGACACGATCAGCAGGCTGGAAATCGCTGCCGAGGGCAAGCCCAGCATCTTCTACACGCGGAACGAGGCCGGCCATGGGGCCGATTTTGCGGCCATTCAGTCGCCGATGGCAGGAAGTCCGCAACTCAGCCTTGAAAGTCGCGGAGATCCGATGGTCGCCATCGACAACGAATCCCTGACAGTGACTCAAGCCATGCAGGTGCGTCGCGGGCGCGGCCAGGCGGAGCCCTGGGGTCATGTAGCGGCCACCATCAGAATCGCTGATCTCGCCAAGGCCTTGCGGCTCGACGAGTTGGTGCAGCAAGGTTATTCCCTTAGCCTCGATTATTTCCAGCGTGATACCTCTGCCGGCAAACCACTTATCGCTGCGGGTGGCAGCATGCGCGATACCGTGTTCACGCACGAAATTCGTTTGCCTCAAGGCGACCGAATCCACCTGCGCGCAAGCCCGCCGGGCAGTTGGAACGCGCCGCCGATCGCGTTGCCTGAGTTGCTTCTGCTGCTCGCCGCAAGCGTGCTCGTCGGCCTTCTGACCTATCTGCTGTTGCGTCGGTCGGCCGAGATGGCCGAACAGGTCGCTGTGCGGACATTGCAATTGGCATTGGACAAGGAAGTGCTGAAGTCGGAGGTCGAGCGGCGCAAACAGACCGAGTTGCTGCTGCAGAACTCGCATGCCTTGCTCGACTCGATTTTTGAGCATATCCCGAGCATGATCGTTCTCAAGCGCGCCTCAGACTTGACGGTCGTGCGCGTAAACCGCCTGGTCGAAGATTTCCTTGGCAAGTCGAAGGCGCAGTTGCTCGGTCTTTCGAGCAGGGATCTGTTCCAGGACGAGCAGGCAGACCGCGATACCGAAACCGACCTGACGGCGATTCGCGACGGAAATCTTGTCGAGTTGCCGGAACAGTTGATCCGGATTCCGGGAGGCTCCGCGCGTTGGGTGAGAATCAAGAAGCTCGCCCTGTTCGATACCGAAGGAAATGTGTCGCATGTGCTGGAGATCGGCGAAGACATTACGGCCCACAAACAGCTTGACGAGGCGCTGACGGAAAACCTGAGTTTTGTCGAGCAATTGCTGGGCGCCATTCCGTCGCCGGTTTTCTTCAAGGATGCGAACGGACGCTACATCGGGGTCAACAAGGCCTTCGAGGACTTTTACGGTACCACCAGCGAGGCCATGATCGGCAAGACGGTTTATGAAATAGCCCCCCAGGAACTTGCCGAGGTCTATGACAAAGCCGACCGGGATCTGCTCGAAAGCCGCGGCAAGCAAACCTACGAGGCCCGCGTCAAGTGCGCCGACGGCTCGGAGAAGGACGTGGTGTTTTTCAAGGCGGTGTTTTCAACCAGCCATTCCGAAGTTGGCGGAATTGTCGGCATAATCCTCGACGTCACCGATCACAAGCAGGCCGAGCGTCATATTCTGCGCTTGAACAGAACCTTGGCCGTGATCAGCGAGGCCAACGAAGTCATACTTCGGACCAAGGATTGCCAGGCCCTGATTCAGGAGACCGTCGGCATTCTCCACGAGATTGGCGGGTTTCCGCTGGCCTGGGTGTATGCAAGCGACGATCAGTTACCGTCGATGGTGGTTATCGGCGAACACCCCGAACTGGCTGCGACGATTACATCCGCCCTGCGTGCGGACGCCGCCCGCAAGCACGCGCAGCAGGATGCCGCCGATACCGGGCCTTGCAGCTTCTTCGCCTCGCTTTCCAATTGCGACAACGCGCTGGTGGAAAGCCCGCGAGGTTTCGAGGCGCACGGACTTGCGCACTTGCCATTGCGGATAGGCGGCAAGCTCGCAGGCGGAATCTGCATCGTTGGACTGGCGGAGGATCTGATCGATGTCGAGGAACAAAGTCTGCTTGCAAGCCTCGCCGACAATCTGTCCCACGCCATCGATTCGCTTGAGCAGGAGCGTGCCCGGCAGATCGCGGAACGCAAGCTCGAATTGGCGTCCCACGTGTTCGAGAACAGCGCCGAAGGCGTAATGATCACCGATAGTGACAACAAGATCTTGATGGTCAACCGACGGTTCTCGGAGATCACCGGCTACACGGCGGAGGAAGTTACCGGCAATACGCCGAGCGTGCTGAACTCCGGCCAGCAGGACAAGGCCTTCTACAGCAACATGTGGCGCTCGCTGATGAATCGCGGGGAGTGGCACGGCGAGATTCGCAACCGGCGCAAGGATGGCGAGGTCATCGTCGAGTGGATGAACATCAGTGCGGTCAAGAATGACCTTGGCGAAATCGTCAACTTCGTGGCGGTGTTCTCGGAAATCACTGTGCATAAGACGATCAAGAAGCGGATGCAGTTCCTCGCTCACTACGATGCCCTGACTTCATTGCCGAACCGTATCCTGTTCAGTGACCGGCTTGAGCAGGCCATCATCGCGGCCCGCAGGAACAAGCGCTCCACGGCTTTGATGTTGATCGACCTTGATCGCTTCGATCAGATCAACAAGACAGTGGGGCATAGCGCCGGGGACATGCTGTTGCAGGAGGTTTCCGCGCGACTGATGGCGTCCGTCGACCCCGGCCATTGCGTTGCCAGACTTGGCGGCGACGAGTTCGCGATTGTGCTGTCCGATATCGCGTCAATTGACGAAGCCGCAACGGTGGCCGACCGCGTCCAGCGGGAACTGAGCCGGGCGCTTTATGTCGATAGCGCGGAGTTGTACATTTCTGCCAGCATCGGTATCGGCATTTACCCGAAGGACGGCGAGGACGCAGAAGCGCTGACCAAGAGTGCGGATGCAGCGATGTATCTGGCCGCGGAGGCGGGAGGCAACACCTATCGCTTCCCGCAAACCAATGAAAAGCTTTCCGATCAGATAAGGCTCAGGGAGCGTCTGCATCGGGCAATCGAGCGCGACGAGCTGAAGGTGTTCTATCAACCCCTCGTATCGGGAGAGACCGGGCGTATTGTCGGCGCAGAAGCCTTGCTGCGCTGGGTCAGGCCGGAGGCCGGCTATGTCAGCCCCGAATTTTTTGTCCCCATGCTGGAGCAGGCCGGTCTGGCGGTGAGGGTCGGCGACTGGGTGCTGCGCACCGCATTGGCGAACAACATCGCGTGGCGCAAGGATTTCGACAGCGAGCTGTTCATTGCCGTCAACTTCTGTGCCGATCAGGTCGCGGACGAAAAAGCCGTCGAGAAAGTCGATGCCGTGATGAAGACCCTGGGTTTCGACTCGCGTTACTTGCATCTGGAAATCTCGGAAAGCACGCTGATGCGCGACGCGCCGACCGGTCTGGCCCTGCTGCACCGGCTCAAGAGTCTTGGCGTCGCACTTTCGATGGACAACTTCGGAACCGGATATTCCAGTTTGAGTTATCTCAACCGATTCCCGATCGACAACCTGAAGATCGACCGCTCCTTTATTCAGGACACGCCCAACGATGCAGAGGCCGTCGCAATAACCCGGACCATCATCGCCATGGGCCACGCGCTGAAGCTCAGGATCGTGGCATCGGGCGTGGAATCTGCGAGCCAGGTCAATTTCTTGCGCCGAAGTCGCTGTGACATCCTTCAGGGCTATCGGTTTTCGCAGGGCGTAAGCGCCGATGAGTTTTCCGTATTGCTGGCGGAGAACCGGAAAAATGGATCTCTTTTCCCCGAGCCGGACACAGCGGACCGCCTGCACCTGGTTGGATGACCGGCTGAATCCGCAGCCAGGATTGTCCATTCATTATTGAATCCAAAATCGATTGAACCCGGACTCGCTCCCTGACCCGCGACCCGCCTCTCTGGAGGCAGAAGTCAAGCGCTTGCGGGCAGAACTCGCCAACATACGCGAGCAGTTGGTCGATACCGAAAAGGCCTTTGGCCGTTTCGTACCCCGTGAATTTCTGCATTTCCTGGACATCGACAATGTTCGCGGCGTTCGACTCGGCATGCAGACCGAACGCAAGATGACCATCATGTTTGCCGACATCCGGAATTTTACCGGCCTCTCGGAAACGATGACGCCGCAGGAAAACTTCGATTTTCTGAATTCCTACTTGTCGCAGATGGAGCCGATGATTGTCCCGTTTCGCGGACTGATCGACAAATACATCGGCGACGCGATCATGGCGCTGTTCCCCGAAGGCACGGATGACGCGATACAGGGCGCCCTAGCGATGCTCGAACGACTCAAGGTCTATAACGAGGGCCGTGCGCGCGCAGGCTACTTGCCGATCCGGATCGGCATCGGCATCAATACGGGCATCGTCATGCTGGGGACAGTTGGCGGCATCGGGCGGATGGAAGGGACGGTCATCAGCGATGCCGTCAACCTCGCTTCGCGACTGGAGGAAATGTCGAAGGTTTACGGTGTGCCGATGCTGATCAGCGAGCACACTTTGCACAGCCTTGAAGATCCTTCACGATACTGCATCCGGTTTCTTGCCCGGAGTCGAGTCAAGGGCAAGCTGGAGGCTCAATCCGTGTATGAGGTCTTCGACGCGGACCCGCCGCGGATGCTGGCGGCAAAGAAGCGCACACAGAAACGCTTCGAGGAAGCATTGGCCTTCTATTTCGTCGGGGACATCTCCCGCGCCAGGACGCGATTGGCGCGATGCCTGGATGAGGTGCCGGAAGATGCCCCGGCGCGCCTCTATCTGGACCGCTGCGACGATTACTTGCGCAACGGTCACGCCGAAGGTGTCGAGGAAAATGAGCTGACCCAGACCTGGAGCGAGGAATGCAGCTCCGGCGTGGCCGAGATCGACAGCCGCCACCGGACTCGCCTGAGCCAGATGAATGCCCTCGCAACCGCGGTCCGTGAGGGGCGCACCAAGGATACCCTGCCGATTCTCGATCTCATCGAAAGTGGCGCGCAGGAGCAATTCACCCTGGAAGAAACGCTGATGCAGGAATCGCGCTATGCGTTTCTTGCAGAGCACTTGCAGCAGCACCGGCGTTTCCAGACGAACCTGCGGCGCCTGAGCGAAGAAATTAGGTCCGAGACGGAAAATCCGGTATGCATGGCTTTCCGCATCAAGCTGTTGTTGATGGACTGGACGGTCAATCACAGTACCAAGACCGATCGCCACCTCGGCCATCACCTGAAGTCGAGGAGCGGCGGCTAGCCGCGCGGATCCCCCGATGGCGGCTTGAACCGCCGCAGCAATGTGCCAATGCACCAATTCGGCAGCTGCGGCCAAGCAAAAGGCCGGAAACCTTGTCAAGGTTTCCGGCCTTCGATTACGTGAATCCTGGTGGGCGGTACTGGGATCGAACCAGTGGCTTCCACCGTGTGAAGGTGGCACTCTACCGCTGAGTTAACCGCCCGCGAAAGAGCCGCGCATTTAACCACAAAGGACGGGCGGCGGTCAATCGCGCCGGCGCCGTGGCGTAGAATTCGGGCCTTTCCCCCATCATCGAATACCCATGAAGGTTCGTACCCGCTTCGCGCCGAGTCCCACCGGCTTCCTGCACATCGGCGGCGCCCGCACGGCGCTGTTTTCCTGGGCCTATGCCCGCCGCCATGGCGGCAGCTTCATCCTGCGCATCGAGGATACCGACGTGGCGCGTTCGACGCCGGAGGCAGTGCAGGCGATCATCGACGGCATGCAGTGGCTGGGACTGAGCCATGACGAGGGGCCGTTCTATCAGATGCAGCGCATGGAGCGCTACCGGCAGGTGATCGGCGAAATGCTGGCGGCGGGCACGGCCTATCACTGCTATACGTCGAAGGAGGAACTCGACGCCTTGCGCGCCGAACAGGAGGCGCGCAAGGAAAAGCCCCGCTACGACGGCCGCTGGCGACCCGAAGCCGGCAAGATCTTGCCGCCGCCACCGGCGGGCGTGGCGCCGGTGGTGCGCTTTCGCAATCCAACCGACGGCGTGGTGGCGTGGGACGATCAAGTCAAGGGGCGCATCGAGTTTGCCAACAGTGAACTCGACGACTTCATCATCGCCCGCGGCGACGGCACGCCGACCTACAACTTCTGCGTCGTCGTCGATGACCGCGACATGAACATCACGCATGTCATCCGCGGCGACGATCACGTGAACAACACGCCGCGCCAGATCAACCTGCTGCAGGCACTCGGCGCACCGGTTCCGCAGTACGCTCACCTGTCGATGATTCTCGGTGACGACGGACAGAAGCTCTCCAAGCGTCACGGCGCCGTGTCGGTGATGCAGTACGACGAGGACGGCTATCTGCCCGAGGCGGTGCTGAACTATCTGGCGCGTCTTGGCTGGTCGCATGGCGACGAAGAAGTGTTCAGCATGGAGCAGTTCGTGCAGTGGTTCGATCTGGATCACATCACCGCGTCGGCCGCACAGTTCAATACCGAGAAGCTGAACTGGCTCAACGCGCACTACCTCAAGCTGGCCGCTCCGCAGCGACTCGCCGTCGAGGCCACGCGCCGCCTGGCGCGCCAGGGCGTGGCGGTCGCCGGCGGGCCGGATGTGGCGCAAGTGGCCATGCTGTACCGGGATCGCGTCGGCAATCTGAACGAACTGGCCGATGCCTTGCACCCTTATTTCCTTGCGCCGCGGCCTGGCGCCGAGATGGCGGCCCAGCACCTGACCGAGGCGGCGCTAAAGGGCCTGGGTGCCTTGCGCGAACGGCTGGCGGCATGCGATTGGCAGGCGGCGGAACTGGGCCTGGCCGTCAAGCAGACCGCTGCCGAGTGCGGATTGAAAATGCCGCAGCTGGCGATTCCCCTGCGCGTCGCCCTGCTGGGCATGCCGCAATCGCCCTCGATAGACGCCGTGCTGGAGGTGTTGGGACGCGAGCGTGTGTTGCAGCGGCTGGCGGCGGTTCTATCGGTCTGAAGCGCGACTGAAGCGGATTGACATTCGCCCGCGACAGGGCGAAAGTTGCCGCAGTTCATTTCGGCGCGAATCATGTCCCGCGTTCTGCTCCTGCTGCTTGTCCAGTTTTTCGTGACCGCATGCGCCACCTCGCCCGGGGGGCGCACGCAGGTGGTGGCGCCGGCCGCCTTGCAGGGCTTCAGCGCGGTTTATTCGGAATTCGACATGAACCTGCAGTTGGTGACCGCCGCCGATGCGCCGTCATGCGTGGCGGCCGAGTGCCTCGCGGATCGGGCTTTCGACCAGCGAATTCTTGCCCTGGGACGTCGTCTTGCCGACACGGCGTTTCGCCAGCACGCCGATCTGCAACTGCGCTTCCCACGCTTCGAATTCATCGTCGCCGACAAGCTCGATGCCGGGGCGGCGTCCAGCGCTGCGGGAACGGTGGTGATCTTTCGCGGCGTACGCCGCCTTGAGCTCGACGATGCGGCGCTGGCCTTTGTCCTGGCGCGGGAAATGAACCATATCATCGCCGGGCATCACGACGAAAACGTGACCACCAGCATACTGGTGGCAGTAGCCGCCCAGATTTTTCTGCCGGTACTGAATATCGGATCCCTGTTTTCCGCAACCTCGGCTGCCGCCACGACTGCGGCAAGTTCGACGGCGACGACCAGCGCGGTGGCGTCGGTCGCTTCCTTTGCCGGTTCGCGGGTGCTGCGCGCCAACGATCGCCCGCTGCAGGTGCGCGAAGCAGAAGCGATGGCCATGAGCCTCCTGGCGGCAGCCGGCTGGGATGGTCGCGAAGTCAGCGATCAGCTGCAAGCCCTGCGTCCGGCTTTGCAGGAAGAGGCCGAGTGGACTGCAGAGCTGCGCGAGTCGACGCTGCGCATTGCCAGTCTGATGCAAGGTCCGGCGTTCGTGGAAGATACGCCGGCCGTCGGCATCCTCAGTCAGGTCGAGCCGCTCGATCTGCCGCCGCCCGTGGTCAGCAAGCCGTTTTAACTGCGGCAACTGCAAGAGTTGACGCTGACGACACGGCGACCGGCTGTTACAAACCGGCCTTGCTGCGACGCAGGTCGCGCAGATGAAAGCGCGCCGGATCGACGGCTCGGGCCAGTGCGCGCTCGACCGGCAGCGGATCGCCGGCGATCTGGCTGGCGAGCAGTTCCGCGGCCAGCGGCGCCCAGACCATGCCGCGGGCGGATAGCCCGAGCAGGGCGTGCAAGCCCTTCAGGCGCGGCAGCTTCTCCAGCGTCGCCGCATTCCCGATAATTGCCGACGTATCGGGCAGGCTACCGATCAGCGGAAGCCGATCGGGGGTGGCCGCACGCAGACCGACGCGGCCATCCAGCAGCGCAGCATCGATGCCGGTGGCGGCGCCGGGCAGGAGTTCGTCCAGGCGTTGCAGGTTGCCCGCATGGTCCGCGGCGCGAATTCTCAAATCGGTGTCGCCGCTGTCGAAGCTGGCTCCGAAGCAGACCGTGCCGGCTGCCAGCGGCGTGATGTAGCCGGAGCGGCAGACGACGTGATGCAGCGGCGGCAGCATCGCATCGGCAAGGCCTTGCGGCAGATAGCTGACCTGGCCGCGGATCGGGGTCAGCGGCAGCGCCTGCGCCAGCAGCCGGTTCGCGTCATGGGCGTTGGCAAGAACCACGTGAGCTGCTTCGGCCAGCAGGCGGCCGGCGGCATCGAAGGCCTGCCAGCCGTCCGCCGTCTGGCGCAGCTCGGCGACCTCGGTGTCGAAGCGCGCATCGACCGCCTCGCCAGCGGCAGCCAGCAGGGCGCTGCAGATGCTCCCCGGACTGACCCAGCCGCCGCCGGGAAACCACCAGCCGCCATGCGCCAACGGTCGGCCGATCAGGGCCGCGGCAGCGGCATGATCGAGAAATGCGGCAAAGTCGGACGGCAGTCCGAGCTGCTCCACCGTGGCGCGCTGCAGGGATTCGTGGGCCGCGTCGCGGGCGACCTGCAGCACGCCGCAGGGCGACCAGCGTAGCCCGGCCAGATCGGCAAAGCGCCGCAGCGCGTAGAGGTAACAGGCGCGCGACAGGCGCGCCGCCAGCGCATCGTCCTTCGCCAAGTGCGGCAGCAGTATGCCGGACGGGTTGCCCGAGGCTTCCTGGGCCGGGGCGGCGTGGCGCTCGAAGAGTTCGATCTGCCAGCCGCGGTTTGCCAACCGTTCGCTGATGGCGGTGCCGGCGAGCCCTGCGCCGATGACGATGGCGCGGCGCCCGGCCGGCGCGCAAGGCAGATCAAGAGTTGGCGCTGGCGACCCGGCGACGCCGCGCAGCATCTCGCGCTTGCCGGCAAAGCCGGGCCGGCGTTCCACCTGCCAGCCGAGTTGCTGCAGCGCGCGACGCAGCTCGCCGGCAACGCTCCAGGTCGCCAGCGTTGCGTGGCTCCTGCACTGGCGGCTGAGCGCGGCGAGCAGGGCCGGCGACCACAGTTCGGGATTCTTCGCCGGCGCGAAGCCGTCGAGATAGACCGCATCGACATGCGCTGCCAGTTGCGGCAGCAGTGTCTGCGCGTCGCCCAGCAGGAGCGTCAGCGTGACCCGGCCGGCATCGAAATGCAGGCGATGAAAGCCCGGCGTCAGCGGCGGCCACTGGCGCAACAATTCGCCGGCGAGGGCGGCGAGTTCGACATGGGGGGCCAGCAGCGCTGCGAGATCTTCGCGGCGGAAAGGGTGCTTCTCGACAGAGACGAAGCACAGCCGGCCCCTGGCGCCGGACTCGCGCCATGCCTGCCAGGTGGCGAGAAAATTCAGGCCGAGGCCGAAACCGGTTTCAAGGATGACGAAGCGTTCGGCTTCCATCCAGCGCGCCGGCAGCGCATTGCCGGCGAGGAAGACGTGGCGGGCCTGGGCCAGCGCGCCGTGCGCGGTGTGATAGACGTCATCGTAAAGCGCCGAATACGGCGTACCGTCGCCGGTTGCCGCCGGCTCGGCGGGAACCAGCGGAGATGACATCACTCCGGCATCATTCCGGCCGCATCTGCGGGAAGAGGATGACGTCGCGGATCGAGGCCGAGTTGGTCAGCAGCATGACCAGGCGGTCGATGCCGATGCCGCAGCCGCCGGTCGGCGGCAGACCGTATTCGAGGGCGCGGATGTAGTCGGCGTCGTAGTACATCGCCTCCTCGTCGCCGGCTTCCTTGGCCTTGGCCTGCTGCATGAAGCGCGTGGCCTGGTCCTCGGGGTCGTTGAGCTCGGAGAAGCCATTGGCAATTTCGCGGCCGACGATGAACAGCTCGAAGCGTTCGGTGATGTCCGGGTTGTCGTCGTTGCTGCGGGCCAGCGGCGAGACTTCGGCCGGGTAGTCGATGATGTAGGTCGGGTCCCACAACTCGGCTTCGGTGGTCTCTTCGAACAGCGCCAGTTGCAGCGTGCCCAGGCCGGCGCGTGCCATGTGCGGCGACTTCATGTCGACCCTGAGATCGGCGAGCTTCTGCCGCAGCCAGGCGATGTCGTTCAGTTGCTCGAAGCTGTAGCCGGGGTGGTAGTGGTGAATTGCGCCGACGATGGTCAGCCGGGCAAAGGGCTTCGACAGGTCCAGCGTGCGTCCCTGGTATTCGAACACCTCGGTGCCCAGCGCCTCGCGCGCCGAGTGGCGCAGCAGGCCTTCGGTGAAGTCCATCAGCCGCCGGTAGTCGGTGTAGGCCTCGTAGAACTCCATCATGGTGAACTCGGGGTTGTGGCGCGGGCTGAGGCCTTCGTTGCGGAAATTACGGTTGACCTCGAACACCTTCTCGAAGCCGCCGACCACCAGTCGCTTCAGGTAGAGCTCGGGTGCGATGCGCAGAAACAGTTCCATGTCCAGCGCATTATGGTGGGTGGTGAAGGGTTTGGCCGCGGCGCCGCCGGGGATGGGATGCATCATCGGCGTTTCCACTTCGAGGAAGCCGTGGTGCATCATGTAATTGCGGATCGACTGGATCATCCGGCTGCGCGCGACGAAGGTGAAGCGCGTCTGCTCGTTGGTGATCAGGTCCAACTCGCGGCTGCGGTATTTCTGCTCGACGTCGGTCAGGCCGTGGAATTTCTCCGGCAGCGGCCGCAGCGATTTGGTCAGCAGGCGGATGCTGGTGCATTGCACGGTCAGCTCGTTGGTCTTGGTCTTGAACAGCGTGCCTTCGCAGCCGACGATGTCGCCCAGGTCCCAGCCCTTGAACTCCTTGTGCACTTCTTCGCCCGTGCCGTCGTTGCTGACGAAAATCTGGATACGGCCGGAAACGTCCTGGATGCTGGCAAAACTGGCCTTGCCCATGACGCGCTTCAACATGATGCGGCCGGCCACCTTGACCTCGATCGGCGCCGCTTCGAGTTCTTCGCGAGTCTTCGCGCTGTAGAGTTCGTCGAGCTTGCCGGCGAGGTTCTCGCGTGAGAAATCGTTGGGGAAAGCGCGGCCGGAAGCGCGCCAGGCCGCGAGTTTTTCGCGGCGCTCGGCGATCAGGCGGTTCTCGTCGGCAGGTTGCTGTGGCTGGTCGCTCATGATGATGGTCCAATGGCGGGGATGGATTGGGGATCAGACGCCCTGCTTCAGGCTGGCTTCGATGAATTGGTCGAGATCGCCGTCGAGCACCTTCTGCGTCGCGGAGATTTCGACATTGGTGCGCAGATCCTTGATGCGGGAATTGTCCAGCACGTAGCTGCGGATCTGGTGGCCCCAGCCGACGTCGGTCTTGCCGGCTTCGAGCTTGTCGGCCTCGGCCTGGCGCTTGCGCAGTTCGAGTTCGTAGAGCCGCGACTTCAGCATCGCCATCGCCTCGGCGCGGTTGCGGTGCTGCGAGCGGTCGCTCTGGCACTGCACGACGATGCCGGTCGGGACGTGGGTGATGCGGATCGCCGAGTCGGTCTTGTTGATGTGCTGGCCGCCGGCGCCCGAGGCGCGGAAGGTGTCGGTGCGCAGGTCGGCGGGGTTGATCTCGACCTCGATCGAGTCGTCGATCTCGGGATACACGTAGAGGCTGGCGAAGCTGGTGTGGCGCCCGCCTGAGGAATCGAAGGGCGATTTGCGCACCAGCCGGTGCACCCCGGTTTCGGTGCGCAGGAAGCCGTAGGCATAGTCGCCCTCGACCTTGATCGAGGCGCTGCGGATGCCCGCCACGTCGCCGTCGGTCTGCTCCAGCAGTTCTGTCTTGAAGCCCTTGCGTTCGCAGTATTTCAGGTACTGGCGCAGCAGCATCGAGGCCCAGTCGCAGGCTTCGGTACCGCCGGCGCCGGCCTGGATGTCGATGAAGCAGTTGTTGGGGTCGGCCGGGTTGTTGAACATGCGGCGGAATTCGAGATCCGCCACCAGCTTTTCTGCTTCGTCGAGATCGCTTTCGACGGCCATCATGGTTTCGTCGTCTTCTTCTTCCCGCGCCAGTTCGAACAGGTCGCGGGCTTCGGTGAGTCGCGAACCGACGCCGGAAAGCGTGCCGACTACGGCTTCGAGGGATTTCTTTTCGCGGCCCAGCGTCTGGGCGCGCTCGGCGTCGTCCCAGAGCTTCGGGTCTTCGAGTACCTGATTCAGTTCAGCGAGTTTTTCCGCTTTTCCGTCGTAGTCAAAGATACCTCCGCAGTTGCTCGCCACGACCGGCAAGGTCGGCGATACGGTTGGCGACGGCATTGATGCGTTCGGCTTCCATGACTGTTCCTGCGCGGGGCGAAAGCGGGGAATTATACGCGCTGCACCCCGGTCTTCATGGGCTTCTGGCGGGCAAAATGTACGCCGTCACGCGATGTGATAGCCTAGGTTTTTTGCGAATGGATTCCATAGCGATGTCCGAAATGATCTTCTACGAGCGCGTCGTGGCGCTCAGCGACCAGGCGCACGCAGCGCTCAAGGTGCGGCCGGCAAAGAATTACGCCTACGCCGCGAGGACCAATTCCGTGCCGCTGCTGGCCGGTGAATTCTTCGATTGCGCGCGCGAATACCCGATCGTCTTTGCCCGCAGCGCTGCCGGTGTCTTGCCGGCGGCGCTGCTGGGCCTGCGCGAAAACGAAAACCTCTACGTCGATGCCGCAGGGAAATGGGATGCGCGCTACATACCGGCTTTCGTGCGGCGTTACCCATTCGTCCCCGGAAAAGGGGCGCAGGGCGAGCTGCTGGTCTGCATCGACGAAGCCTCGCCCTGCTTCGACCATAGCGAAGGCGATGCGTTGTTTGCCGACGGCAAGCCCACCCCGCAACTGGAACATGCGATCAAGTTTCTTTCCGAGTTTCATCAGGCGGCTGCCGCGACGGAAGCGCTGGGGCGCCGGCTGGAAGAACTGGGTCTGTTGCGTCAGGCCGATTCCGTGGCGCAGCTCAATGACGGCAGCCAGTTCCGCCTCAACGGCCTCAACGTGGTGGACGAGACCAAATTGCGTGCGCTGGATCGCGATACGGTCCAGGAACTGTTTGCCAACGGCAGCCTGGCCGTGATTTATGCCCATCTCATGTCGCTGGGAAATCTGGCTGCGCTGGTCGACCGCCTGAGCCGGCGCGACGCGCGGCAAGCCGGCGTCGCGTCCCTGACCGCTGCCTGAGCATACCCGGCGCGCCCTGGGGTGCACCCCGGGCGCGCCGAATCGCCCGTCCGGCGCGGGGCTTCTAAAGGGCGGGAAATTTCCGCTATCATTGGAATTTCCCGCTCCTGCATTTCCATGGCCAAATACGTTTTCGTTACAGGCGGTGTCGTGTCCAGTCTGGGCAAGGGCATCGCCGCCGCCAGTTTGGGCGCGATCCTTGAATCCCGCGGCATCAAGGTTACCCACCTCAAACTCGACCCCTACATCAACGTCGACCCCGGCACCATGTCGCCATTTCAGCATGGCGAAGTGTTCGTCACCGAGGACGGCGCCGAGACCGACCTCGACCTCGGCCATTACGAGCGCTTCACCAGCGCCAAGATGGGCAAGCGCAACAACTTCACCACCGGCCAGATCTACGAGTCGGTGATCAAGAAGGAGCGCCGCGGCGAATACCTCGGCAAGACCGTCCAGGTCATTCCGCACATCACCGACGAAATCAAGATATTCATCAAGCGTGGCGCCGAAGGCGCCGACGTGGCGATCGTCGAGGTCGGCGGTACGGTGGGCGACATCGAGTCGCTGCCCTTCCTCGAAGCCATCCGCCAGATGGGCATCCAGGAAGGCCGCAATAACGCCTGCTATATCCACCTGACCCTGGTGCCCTGGATCCCGACTGCCGGCGAACTCAAGACCAAGCCGACCCAGCATTCGGTCAAGGAACTGCGCGAGATCGGTATTCAGCCCGACATCCTGCTGTGCCGCGCCGATCGCGAGATTCCGGCCGAGGAGAAACGCAAGATCGCGCTGTTCACCAATGTCCAGCCGGAGGCGGTGATCTCCGCCCTCGATGCCGATAGCATCTACAAGATTCCGGCCATGCTGCACGACCAGATGATCGACGAGATCGTCTGCCACAAGCTGGGCATCCTGGCGCGCGCCGCCGACCTGTCGGTGTGGAAGAGGCTGGTCGAGGCCCTCGAACATCCGCAGCACGAAGTGAACATCGCCTTCGTCGGCAAGTACGTCGATCTGACCGAATCCTACAAGTCGCTGACCGAGTCGCTGGTGCATGCCGGCATTCATTGCCGCAGCAAGGTGAACATCCAGTACATCGACTCCGAAGACATCGAAAAGAACGGCCCCGGCGTACTGGCGACGATGGACGCGGTACTGGTTCCAGGCGGCTTCGGCCGGCGCGGCACCGAGGGCAAGATCGCCGCAATTCGCTACGCGCGCGAGAACAAAGTGCCTTACCTCGGCATCTGCCTCGGCATGCAGCTCGCGACCATCGAGTTTGCCCGCCATGTCGCCGGTTTCGAGGGCGCCAACAGCACCGAGTTCGATGCCGACACGCCGCATCCGGTGGTCGCGCTGATCACCGAGTGGCAGGATCGCGAGGGTCGCGTCGAAAAGCGCGACGCCAGCTCCGATCTCGGCGGCACGATGCGCCTCGGTGCCCAGCGCTGCCCGGTCAAGCCCGGCACGATGGCGTCGAAGTTCTACGGCGCCGAGGTGAATGAGCGGCATCGTCACCGCTACGAGGTCAACAACACCTACGTGCCGAAGCTCGAAGCCGCCGGCATGGTGATTTCGGCACGCACGCCGACCGAGGATCTGCCCGAGATGATGGAACTGCCGGCCGCAATCCACCCGTGGTTCGTCGGCGTGCAGTTCCACCCCGAATTTACTTCCAACCCGCGCACAGGCCATCCCCTGTTCATCGCCTATGTCAAGGCGGCGCTGGCGCACAAGGGCATCAAGTGAAGCTCAGCGACCCAACATGGAACGCCGCGCCATGAAGCTGTGCGACTTCGAGGTCGGCCTCGACCATCCGCTGTTCCTGATCGCCGGTCCCTGCGTCATCGAATCGCGCGAGATGGCTTTCGACACCGCGGGGCAATTGCGGGAGATCTGCCGCAAGCTGGGCCTGAACTTCATCTACAAGTCGTCCTACGACAAGGCCAATCGCAGCTCCGGCAAGTCCTTCCGCGGTCTGGGCATGGAGCAGGGCCTGGCCATCCTGGCCGACGTCAGGCAGCAGCTCGGCGTGCCGGTGCTGACCGACGTGCATGCCGAACATGAAATCGCCGCCGTCGCTGCCGTGGTCGATGTGCTGCAGACGCCGGCATTTCTCTGCCGGCAGACCGACTTCATCCAGGCCTGCGCGGCTTCGGGCAAGCCGGTGAACATCAAGAAGGGCCAGTTCCTCGCGCCGGGCGACATGAAACAGGTGGTGCTGAAGGCCAAGGAAGCCAATAACGGTGCCGACAGCATCATGGTCTGCGAGCGTGGCGTCTCCTTCGGCTACAACAACCTGGTGTCCGACATGCGCAGCCTGGCGATCATGCGCGAGACCGACTGCCCGGTGGTGTTCGACGCCACGCATTCGGTGCAGTTGCCGGGCGGGCAGGGCGATCGCAGCGGCGGCCAGCGCGAGTTCGTTCCCGTGCTGGCGCGGGCGGCGGTCGCGGTCGGCGTTGCCGGCCTGTTCATGGAAACCCACCCCGATCCGGCCCAGGCGCTATCGGACGGCCCCAATGCCTGGCCGCTGGACCAGATGGCGGCGCTGCTCGAACAATTGATGGAACTCGATGCCCTGGTCAAACAGAAAGGAATGACGACATGAGCAAGCCTGCCTACCTCGTGGTGGACGCGCGTTCCAGCGATCCGGAACGCATGGTGGAATATCGCCGTCTGTCGCAGATCGCCGTCGATGCCTACGGCGGCCGCTTCCTGGTGCGCGGCGCGCCCTATGTCACGCTGGAAGGCAGTTGGCAGCCGCAGCGCGTGGTCGTCGTCGAGTTTCCGAGCATGGAAGCGGCCAGGACGTTCTACGATTCTCCCGAATATGTGGCTGCGCGGACAGCGCGCGCCGGCGTGTCGGATTTCGACATGCTCCTGGTCGAAGGCTATTGAAGCAAACTAGAGGAAATCATCATGAGTGCAATCGTTGATGTCGTCGCCCGCGAGATTCTTGACTCACGCGGCAATCCCACCGTCGAGGCCGACGTCCTGCTCGAATCGGGTGTCATGGGCCGTGCCGCAGTGCCTTCCGGCGCGTCCACCGGATCGCGCGAGGCGATCGAACTGCGCGACGGCGACGCCGGCCGCTACCTCGGCAAGGGCGTGGTGCAGGCCGTGGAAAACGTCAATACCGAAATCTCCGAAGCCGTCATCGGCCTCGACGCCGAGGAGCAGGCCTTCATCGACATGGCGCTGATCGACCTCGACGGCACCGAGAACAAATCGCGCCTGGGCGCCAATGCCATCCTCGCCGTGTCGATGGCCGTGGCCAAGGCCGCCGCCGAGGAGGCCGGCCTGCCGCTGTACCGCTATTTCGGCGGCTCGGGACCGATGCAGATGCCGGTGCCGATGATGAACGTGATCAACGGCGGCGCGCACGCCAACAACAACCTCGACATCCAGGAATTCATGATCCTGCCGGTGGGCGCCGGCAGCTTCCGCGAAGCCCTGCGCTGCGGCGCCGAAGTCTTCCATCACCTGAAGAAGCTGGTGGACAAGAAGGGCTATCCGACCACGGTCGGCGACGAAGGCGGCTTCGCGCCGAATGTCGCGGGCAATGACGAAGCCATCGAACTGATCCTGCGCGCCATCGAATCGGCCGGCTACACGCCGGGCCAGGACGTGGTGCTGGGCCTGGATTGCGCGGCGTCCGAGTTCTATCGCGACGGCCGCTATGTGCTGGCCTCGGAGAATCTGGAACTGACGTCGGAGGCCTTCACCGACTATCTGGCGACGCTGGCCGATCGCTACCCGATCATCAGCATCGAGGACGGCATGGCCGAAGGCGACTGGCCGGGCTGGAAACTGCTCACCGACCGCCTGGGCAAGCGCGTGCAGATCGTCGGCGACGACGTCTTCGTCACCAATCCGAAGATCCTCAAGGAAGGCATTGCGCAGGGCATCGCCAACTCGATCCTGGTCAAGATCAACCAGATCGGCACGCTGACCGAAACTTTCGCCGCCGTCGAAATGGCCAAGCGCGCCGGCTACACCTCGGTGATTTCGCATCGTTCCGGCGAAACCGAGGACTCGACCATCGCCGACATCGCCGTGGGCCTCAACGCGATGCAGATCAAGACCGGCTCGCTCAGTCGCTCGGATCGCATCGCCAAGTACAACCAGTTGCTGCGCATCGAGGAAGATCTCGGCGATACGGCGGGCTATCCCGGCCTCGACGCCTTCTACAACCTGAGGAAGTAGGCCCGCCGCGGCGATTCGCAATGAAGTGGCCGACGCTGGTGCTGGTCGCCCTCATTGCCCTGCTGCAGTATCCATTGTGGCTGGGCAAGGGGGGTTGGCTCCGCGTCTGGGACTACGAGCGCCAGTTGCAGGCGCAGCGCGAAGTCAATCAGGCGCTGGAGCAGCGCAATGCCGGGCTGGATGCCGAGGTGCGCGACCTCAAGGCGGGCTACGAGGCGATCGAAGAGCGCGCCCGCTATGAATTGGGCATGATCAAGGAAGGCGAGGTTTTCGTCCAGGTGCCGCAGAAAAAGCAATGAATCTTCATCGCCTGCTGTTGCGGTTTGCCGACGAGGGCAAGCCGGTTCGCGTTTGTAGCCGGCGCTGAGAGGGCGGCGCCTTGCTCAGGTCGCGCGTGACAAGAGGCTTTCGTAGGGAATATTGAGTCCATCGTGCAAGCGCTTCACCATGCGCAGGCTCAGAGCCCGCTTCCTGTTCAACACCTCAGAAACCCGACCGCTGGAGCCGATGTAGGGCTCCATATCCTTCGCCGCCAACCCCTGCTGCTCCATGCGGAACTTGATCGCCTCAATCGGATCGGCCGGGCCTAAGGGATAGTGCCGGTTTTCGTAGGCCTCGACCAGGGCCACCAGAACCTCCATCTCGTCCGCTTCCGGAGAACCTTCAGGCGCCTGGAAAATCGCCTCCAGGCGGACAAAGGCAGCGCGCAAATCCGCGTCATTACGAATTGGCCTAATATTCATTGACTGTCTCCACATCGATTTGGTCGTAGCGCGCGTGTGTGCCGATGAACTTTACCCACGCAATCCCCGCCCGATACTGCATCTCGACCACCAGGCGATACTTGTTTCCCGCGATATTGAATACCACGCGGTGGTTGCTGCAGAAGCTCGCGTTTCGATACTGAGCCTTGATGTCCTGAGGCGAGGCCCAACGCGCCTGTATTGCTTCGTCGTACCAGCTCTCCAACGGGCCCTTCGCATCTGCGTACCGTGGCTGTTCCCAGAACTTCTTCAAAGTGCTTTTAGCGATTACGCGCATGGCGCAGTATACCTCCCGTAATGGGAGGTGGCAAGAGGCTGAGGCGATTGGCGGATTGGGCGCGCGCCGCCGGCTTCCAGGTGATCGCCGCCATGTCCGAGGTGGCGAAGTGCCAACGGAAATCGAAATCCGACACAGCTTTCGTGTCAATCGGAAAACGGTTGGCCGAGGATGCTGGCGTTCCGCTTCTTCTTGTGACGGTTGCTCTCGCCCTAGGGAGGCAGGATATGGGCGTGGTGCAGTGGCCGGTCGAGCAGCGTCGCGGTCAGCGTGGCATCGCGGCCTGCGGGATCGAGTAAAGTACGCCTCCGGCATTGCCGATGGCATGTGCGGCGACGGCCACATGCAATTCTTGGGACGGAAACGTGGACACAGCAACGACGACGCAAACCGCAGGGGCAATGGCCGGGCTTATCGCCGGCACCCCGGTGCATACCAATCAGGGGTTGAAGAACATCGAGGACATCCGGGTCGGCGACAGGGTGCTGGCACAAACGGATGTTCCGGGCGAACTGGTCTGTCGCGCGGTGACAAACACCTTCGTGCGCGAGGACAAGGCGATCTGGGTTGTAAAGATATCGTTCGGTGACGAGTCTCCGGCGGGGAACAAGCATTACCGAATGGTGTATCACGTATTCGCCACCGACACCCCATCGTTCATGATCGACGGTAAGGGCTGGGTAAGCACAAAGCGTCTCAAACACTATGAGCGCATCCGCCTTGCTTCGGGCGAGCCGGCACAGGTCGAACAAGTGTGGCCAGTCGTACGTACGCCGGTCGAAGGCTTGGGTTGGGTGTCGTCGGACACGCTGAATTCATCGGATGGCATCGAGGAACGAGGCCATGTCGTCGATTTTCGCGCCGGCTGCAATCTATGGAAGTACGAACATCTGCGCGAGGACAAGCTCGAAGGCGTTCCGCACTTCTATGGGATGTTCTCTAGCAACTTTGATACGCCTTTTCGTGGCGAGGATCTGTACGACATTTACCGCGGTGACGATCCGCTTTTCAAGGCGCGTGCCTATAACCTGGAAGTCGAGGGCAACGGCGGTTACTGCGTCGGCGAGTTGGGTGTGCTCTTCAAGAGTTTTCGCACGCCGAGCGAGTTCGCCGTGCTCGATCAAATCGAGCAGGGCAAGAGATTCGCGGCCGCCCATGATTTCGCTCCCGCCGCCGGGCAGTTCGAGCTTGCAGCGGACGGCGCCGAGAGCCTGGCGCTGCACAGTCTGGCCTCCGAGGCATGGCGACTGCGGGCCGACGTCTTCAGGCGGGTTCATGACTTCCCTCAGGCGGTGGAAACGGCCGGACGGGCCGGTCACTTTGCCCGGCTGGCCGGAGACCGCTCGCGTCTGGCCCAGTCGCTGGTCGTTGCCGGCGAGGCGTTGCGCGCCCTCGGGCGCAGCGACGAAGCCGCCCGCACGCTGGCCTCCGCGCTGGCCGAGGCAAAGGCGGGCGGCAATCCTCTAGCCGCCGGTCGCGCGTTCTACTTCCAAGCCCTGCTGCACGACGACGCGGGGCGCTACCGGCAATGCATCGACGCGGCTGAGTCCGCGATCATTGGTGCCTCGACTGCCGGCGACCGGGTCATCGCCGATAACGCCCTCGAGCGCAAGGCCCACGCCCTGAAGGCACTGGGCCGACACGACGAGGCCTTGGCCGCCTTTGTCGAGGCCCATGAGCGTTGCCGGGCCGACGGCAACCCCATCCTCGCCGCATTGGCCTGGTCCGGCAAGGCGGAAGTGCTGGGGATGGTCGGGCGTGGTGCCGAGGCGCGGCAGACCAGCGACGAGGCGTTGCTGGCAGCGCAGCGGACGGATGACCCCATCGCCATCGCCAGTGTGCTGGCAATGCGGGGCGAATTGCTGGAGCGGCTGGAGCCCGCAGCATGCGTCGTCGAATTTCTCAAGGCCTACCACCTGGCGGACAAGGTGACCATCGCCAGTATCAGGCAGCGTGCGAAAGCAGGCCTGGCGCGGACGGTTCGGAACGCGTGCATCGACGGTGCTCCTGTCGATGCCGACTTTCCGGCGCTTGCGGCGGGCCGCAAGGCGTTTCGCGATTTCGACTACGAAGCCGCTTTGGCGCACTTCGCCGAGGCGGCGGCTCAGGCGGAAGTCGCTCGCGACGAAGGCGTTGCGGCGAAGGCGGCCATCGGGCGTTCCGATGCCCTGCGCCGGCTGGATCGCAGGGATGAAAGTCGGGCTGCCGCCGATGCGGCGGTGGGGAAAGCGGGCGCTCTCGATGACCAGCGCCTGCGCGCCTCGGCTTACCTGGCACGGGCGCAGGCCCTATGGACGGGGGCCACCGACGAAGCCGTCGCGGATTGCGACGCGGCACTGCACGAGGCCAGGGCATGCGGCGACCGCGGCCTGGCCGCGGAAGCCTTGTACAACAAGGCCGAACTCTTGCGCATGAGCCAGCAATATGATGAAGCGCAGTCCTTGTTTGAGGAGGGGTTGGATGATGCGGCGTCTGCCGGGGCCGTTGGCACAGCGGGCAAGTGTTTCTGGGGCAAGGGCTCGCTGCGACTTACCGCCTACGAGTTCGAGGACGCGCTGGAATACTACGATGTCGCGGCCATCCTGGTGGAGGGCAACGGCGATACCCGATTGGCGGCTTACGCGCGGTACTACAAGGGCTACGCGTTGCAGAAGCTGAATCGCTTCCAAGAGGCACCCGCCGAATATGAACTTGCGTTGGCTCTGGCGCATCGGGCGGGTCCCTCCGATCTTGTCGCGGAGGTGGAAAAGGGTCTGGAGACGTGTCGATCGTTCTTCAACCACAGTGTGCGGCCTGAGGCCGAACCACAACACAGCAGCGCAACGCGTGCCGAGGATAGTGCCGCTGCGCCTTCCGCCGCCGCAGCGAGGAAGCATCGGGCCGAGTCACTGAACAGGAAGGTCGCCGGCACGTCGATGGCCATTGCCGCTGTCCTGCAAGTCGTCGCCGAGGTATCGAATCGGGCGGGGGCCAGCAGGGCCTACGCGATTGCCTTTCTCGCCAGTTTGGCGGCAATGGTCCTCGGTATATACCTGTTGACCAGAAAGCCGTGATCTGTGTGCCGCGGTCCGGTAGGCATGGCGGAAATAGCCTAACGGCTTGAGTCGTTCCAGGCCAAAGGTCTTGCGCAGTTTACGGTCGACCAGGCCGATCGGCAGCCAACGCGTGAGGAAGGGCAGGCGGAAGCTGTGCGGCGCATGGCGGATTAAGGCCGTAGCCGGCGTTGTCCACCAGCCGGAAGGGCGCAAGCTTCGACGGCTTTCAGTCCGCTCGGCGCAGGCTGTCGCGGTAGCGCCGCGCGTTTTCGACGTAGCCCTGTGCGGCAAGCCGCAGGCGCGCGACTTCCTCGTCTGTCAATTCGCGCACCACCTTGCCCGGCGAGCCCATCACCAGCGAGCGTTCGGGAATCACCTTGCCTTCGGGAATCAACGAGTTGGCGCCGATGATGCAATGGCGGCCGATCTGGGCGTTGTTGAGAATCACCGACTTGATGCCGATCAGCGATTCGTCGCCGATGCTGCAGCCGTGCAGCATCACCAGATGCCCCACGGTGACGTTGGCGCCGAGGGTCAGCGGCACGCCTGCGTCGACGTGCAGCACGGAGCCGTCCTGGATGTTGCTGCCGGCGCCTATCGTGATGGTGTCGTTGTCGCCGCGCAGCACGGCGTTCCACCAGATGCTGGCGTTGTCGCCGAGGCGCACGTCGCCGATGACCGTGGCATTGGGGGCGATCCAGGCGTCGCGCCCCAGGCTGGGCTGGCGCTCGCCAAGGCTATAGACGGCCATGAAAACTGCTCCTCGTCCCGGACGCCGGCGCAGCACTCAGCGTTCGCGCTTCTTCCATTCCGGCTTGGCGCCGTCGGGTTTCTTCCAGTCCGGTTTCTTGCCGTCGCGGGCAGGTGCGGCGCGGCGCGGCGGGCGGGTATCGACGAACTCGCCGGGCTCCATGACGCGCGTCTTGAGCGCGAACTGGCGCACGCGGATGCGGCGCAGGATATCCATCAGGTCGTCCGACAGATTGGCCGGCAGTTCCACCGAGCTGTAGTCTTCGAACAGGTTGATCTGGCCGATGTCCTTGCCGGCGATGCCCGCTTCGTTGGCGATCGCGCCGACGATTTCCTTGGGCAGCACGCCCTGGTTGCGGCCGATCTCGATGCGGTAGCGCTGCATCGTGGCGCCGTCGGCGAAGCTGCGCTGCTTGACCGGCGTGTCGCTGCGGCCGGCCGGGCGCTCGCGGCGCGGTTCGGCGGCCGGATAGCTTTCGGCCGGCTTGCGCTCCTTGCGTTCGAAAGTTGGCGCTGACGACACGGCGCCCGGCGTCGGGGCGGTGTCGCGCGGCGCGTGGTCGCTGGCGCCGGGCATTTGCAGCGGACGCTCGCGCGTCGCCAGCCAGGCCAGCGCCGCGGCGATTTCGCGCGCCGCGATGTCGTTCTCGCCTTCGATGCGGCGCACCACGTCGAAGAAGAAATCCAGCTTCTCGGTCTTGATGATGTCCACGATCTGCTGGGTGAACTGGGCAACGCGGCGATTGGCCACTTCGCCCGGCGTCGGCATGGTCAGTGCGGTGATCTTCTGCTTGGTGGCGCGCTCGATCAGCTTCAGCATGTACATCTCGCGCGGCGCCAGGAACAGGATGGCGCGGCCGGTGCGCCCGGCCCGGCCGGTGCGGCCGATGCGGTGCACATAGGCCTCGGTGTCGTAGGGCACGTCGTAGTTGATGACGTGGCTGACGCGCGCCACGTCGAGGCCGCGCGCGGCGACGTCGGTGGCGACTACGATGTCGATGGTGCCGGCCTTGAGGCGTTCGATCACCTGTTCGCGCAGGCCCTGGGTCAGGTCGCCGTTGAGCGCCGCGACGGAATAGCCGCGCGCCTCCAGCTTGTCGGCGATTTCGACGGTGGCGGTCTTGGTGCGGACGAAGACGATGGCGGCATCGAAGTCGTCTTCGACTTCCAGGATGCGCGTCAGGGCTTCGAGCTTCTGCCCGCTGTGGGTCTGGCAGTAGGACTGGCTGGTGGTAACGACCGTCGAGGTGGCCGAGCGGATCTTGATTTCCTGGGGTTCGCGCAGGTGCTCGCGCGCCACGCGGCGGATCACGTCGGGCATGGTGGCCGAGAACAGCGCGGTCTGGCGCTCGGCCGGGGTGTGTTCGAGGATCCACTTGACGTCGTCGATGAAGCCCATGCGCAGCATTTCGTCGGCTTCGTCGAGCACCAGCATCGACAGGTTGTTGAGCACCAGGCTCTTGCGCTCCAGGTGGTCCATGACCCGCCCCGGGGTGCCGACGATGACGTGGGTGCCGCGCGACAGGGCGCGCAACTGCACCACCATGCTCTGCCCGCCGTAGATCGGCAGCACGTGGAAGCCGGGCATGTGGTGGGCGTATTTCTGCAAGGCCTCCGCGACCTGGATCGCCAGTTCGCGCGTCGGCGTCAGGATCAGGGCCTGCGGCACGGCGCGCTTGAGGTCGATCTTCTGCAGCAGCGGCAGGGCGAATGCCGCCGTCTTGCCGGTGCCGGTCTGCGCCTCGCCCAGCAGGTCGTGGCCGGCCAGCAGCACAGGGATGCAGGCGGCCTGGATCGGCGAGGGGGTTTCGTAGCCGACGTCGGCGAGGGCGGCAAGCAAAGGCGCTGCGAGCCCGAGGGTGTCGAACCCGGCGGCATTAAGATCTGGGGAGGTGGTCATGGCGTGCCTGCGCTGGGCAGGGAATTTCGGGGAAAAGGCGGGCCGGGCATGCTGTAACCGGCCGGAGAACCGCGCATTATCGCAGAGTTTGGGCGAAATTGCCCGATTTTGTTGGCCCGTGACCGACACGCGCCCGTAGCGGGCCGCGACGGCCGCGCAAATCACGCGGCGACCGACGCGATGGTGCGGGTTCGGGCGGGACTTATTGCTGCAGCCAGCGTTTCAGGCGGCGCAGCACCAGGGCCGTGACGATGAACACGACGCCCAGGGTGCCCGTGGCATCGGTCAGGTTGTTCAGTGCCGGGCCCTGCGCCGGATCGACGCTCATTTCGATTACCCGGTAGGGTCTGCCTTCGGCAGCGCGCGACAGCAACTGGTGCACTTCTTCGGCGGACAGCCCGCTCACCGTGAAGCTGCGGTCGACGCTGCCGGCGGATACCGTGACGAGGTAGGTGTTGTTACCGATCGCTGCCATGCCACAAAGTCTAGGCAGAGGCGCGCGCCACCGCTATCGCGGGCCCTGTGGACTTCATGTCGTCGGCAAACTACGCCGGACTCGATTTGCCGCAGCGGTGCGGCGGCGCGGCGGGTTGCGTCCTACACGCGCAGCAGGGCGATCTTGAGCGGCGGCTGGCCGTCGGAACTGGGGAAATCGGCTTCCGGCATGATCCACTCCATTTCGCGGATCGGCCGTCCGGCCTTGGCGGCGCTGCGCTGCAGCTGGTCGAGCCAGGCATCGCGCTGCACGTCGGCAACGTTGTTGGTGCAGATCAGCGTGCCGCCCGGGCTGGTGCACAGCAGGGCCGGCTTGAACACCGAGGCGTAGTCGTTGATCAGGTCCACCACGCCGAAGGGGCTCTTGGCGTAGCGCGGCGGATCGAGGAAGACCAGGTCGAAAGTCTGCGCGTCGAGCTTCGGGAAGGGCGGCATGCGCTTGCCGCGCACCCGTTCGGCCTGGCCCAGTCCTGCGTACTGGCGCATCGCGGCGAAGGCGTCGCTCAGGACGAAGCGCGGGCGCACCGGCAAGTCGTTGAGGCGCGCATTTTCCTTGCCGACCGAAATGCTGGATTCGGCGAAATCGACATTGACCACAAAGCGCGCGCCGGCCCTGGCCGCCGCGATGCCGACGCCGCAGGTATAGGCAAACAGGTTCAGCAGCGACTTGCCCGGCACTTCCTGCATCACGCGCCGCCGCGCCGCGCGCAGGTCGAGGAACAGCCAGGGGTCCTGGCCCGCATGACGGCCGGCGATGCGGTAGTTGACGCCCATTTCGTGGATTTCGCGCGGCATCATCGCCGCGTCGATCTGCTCCGCCGGCAGCGGATTGCCGATGCGCGAATTGGCGTGGCTGCGATCGTTGTAGACCGTGATCAGGCCGGGCAGCAGCGGGGTATAGAAGGCCTCCACGGCGGCCAGGGTTTCCGGCGCCAGCGGGCTGTGGAAGCACTGCACCAGCAGCAGGTCGCCATAGCGGTCGATGGTCAGGCCCGGATGGCCCTCGACGCTGCCGTGGAACAGGCGGTAGGCATCGGTCTGCTCGGCGTGCAGGCGCGGCAGGAGTTCCGCGCGCGCATCGAGCGCGGCGGCAAGCAGGGGGACCAGGGCATCGGACATGGGGGATTCTCGGCTGGGGCTCCGCGCTCGCCAGGCTTGGCAATCGCGGAAAAGGGCGACATCTTACGCGCATGCGGGACTTGCGTCGCCGCTGCCTGCCCGCGCAGGGGAATCAGGGCGTTTCGGGAGGAATCAGATCGACCCGCAAATAATCCGGGCAGGTCCACTTCGCGTCTATGCTGCGCTCATAGTGCCGTTCGAGCCGGCCCTTGGCCTGGTCGAACAGCGGCGAATCCGTTTGGTGCTTGGGTTTGAAGGCGCCGGTCGCGGCATGTTCCACCAGCGGCATGGGCTGGATCCAGAAGGCGCGCACCCCGCGCCGCGCCAGCACCGTCTGCGCAAAGGCCCGCGCCAGGGGCGTACCGAGCCCGTGTCCCTGATGTTCGGGCGGGGAGGCGATCAGCGCCAGCAAGGCGATGGCGCCCGCCTCCATCAGTGAGGGCGGGCATTGCTCGCAGTTTCTCCTGAGGCAGGCCGCCCAGTCGTCCCCCACCGGCGAGTGCGATTCGAGCGCTTCCAGCGTGCCGTCCTTGCCGCCGGTGACGCCCATGTCCACCAGCAGCCAGCGCATGTACACCAGGTCGTTGCCCGCCGCGTCGTCCACGCGCACGGCGTACTCCGTGATGCCGGGCACCTCGACGTAGCCCGCGGATGCCTCCCAGGTCGCGACGTAGGGGCGGCCGTCCACCTGCAGGGTTTCGCGCCGGCTGTCTGCCGTGAATTCACCGATTACCTTCATGCCCTTGCCTCGTCAGTTTGAGGACCGCCCAGCGGGAAATGTACATTATGACGCGCGTTTTTTGGTTCCTGTCGGTACCGGGCGGGTAAGCGGGTGGGTAGCGGTCCGGCAAAGTCGGCGTTGATCTTTTCGGCGATCGGCGCGACGATTGACATATGAACAATCTGTCTTTCGGCGATTCGCGACGGCCCGCCGTGGATGACGCCGCAACAGCCATCGGCGCCACGCTGGAGGCCATCTACCGCGCCGAATCGCGGCGCGTGCTGGCGACGCTTATCCGCCTGCTGGGCGATTTCGACCTGGCCGAAGAGGCGCTGCACGACGCCTTTCGCGCCGCGCTGGAGCAGTGGCCGCGCGACGGGCTGCCCGCCAATCCGCGCGCCTGGCTGGTGTCGGCGGGGCGCTTCAAGGCCATCGACGGCATCCGCCGCGGCGCGCGCTTCGCCTCGATCGAGGACATGGCCGAGCAGATCGAGGCGATTCCCGACGCAACCGCCGACGAAACCGCCGACAACGCCGGCGATGGCATCGAAGACGACCGCCTGCGCCTGATCTTCACCTGCTGCCACCCGGCGCTGGGGCCGGATGCGCAGGTCGCCCTGACGCTGCGCGAGGTCTGCGGCCTCACCACCGAAGAGATCGCCCATGCCTTCCTGACGCCGGCGCCCACCCTGGCGCAGCGCATCGTGCGCGCCAAGGCCAAGATCCGCGATGCCGGCATTCCCTACCAGGTGCCGTCGGCCGACGAGCTGGCCGAGCGGCTCGACAGCGTGCTGCGGGTGATCTACCTGGTCTTCAACGAAGGCTATTCGGCATCGCAGGGCGCCGACCTGACGCGGCACGATCTCTCGACCGAGGCGATCCGCCTCGGCCGCCTGCTGCTCGAACTGCTGCCCGCGCCGGAGCCAGAAGCGGCCGGCCTGCTGGCCCTGATGCTGCTGCACGAATCGCGGCGCAGCGCACGCGCCTCGCCCGCCGGCGAGCTGATCCTGCTCGAAGACCAGGACCGCTCGCTGTGGCAGCGCGAGCTGATCGGCGAGGGCGCCGCGCTGGTCGAAGCCGCCCTGCGCACGCGCCGCTTCGGCCCCTACACGCTGCAGGCGGCGATCGCCGCGGTGCTGGCCGAGGCCCCCAGCCCCGGCGCCACCGACTGGAAAGAAATCGTCGGCCTTTACGACCTGCTGCTGCGCGTCGAACCCTCGCCAGTGTTCGAGCTGAACCGCGCCGTGGCCGTGGCCATGGAGGACGGCGCCGCGGCCGGGCTGGCGCTGGTCGAGGCCCTGCTGGCGCGCGGCGACTTGGCCGACTACCGCTTCGCCCACGCCACCCAGGCCGACCTCTGCCGCCGCCTGGGCAGGAAGGACGAGGCCCGCGCCGCCTACCGGCGCGCCCTGGCGCTGACGCAGCAGGCACCCGAGCGGCGCTTTCTCGAACGCCGCCTGGCCGAACTGGACCGGCCCTGAATAAATTTTCACAACGCTGTCGATTTCGGCGCCGCGCGTTCGACCAGTGAGCAGGAGCGGCTCAAAGCGAACCGCAATCCCCAACCCAGCCAAGGAGAAACACAATGCGCTTCATGATCATCGTCAAAGCCAGCGCCGACTCGGAAGCCGGCGTGATGCCCGAGGAAGCCCTGTTGACCGAGATGATTCAATTCCACCAGGAAATGGCGCAGGCCGGCGTCCTGCTCGACGGCTCGGGCCTCAAGCCCACCAGCAAAGGCTGGCGCATCCGCTACAGCGGCGGCAGCCGCAGCGTCGTCGATGGGCCCTTCGCCGAGACCAAGGAGCTGATCGCCGGCTACACCATCATCCAGGTCAAGTCGCGGGAAGAAGCCCTGGCCTGGAGCAAACGCTTCCCCAACCCCGTCGGCCCCGGCCGCGATGGCGAGATCGAAGTGCGCGAATTCTTCGAAATGGACGACTTCGTGCAGTGCCCGGCAATCGAGATGGCCCGCGAACTCGGCCTTGGCGAAAAGGTCTGAATCCCTCCGGCGCGGCTTGCGCGCCAACCATCGAAAGGAGAAGCAGATGAACGAGAATCCCGTCCGCTGGTTTGAAATCTACGTGCAGGACATGGCGCGCGCCCGGTGCTTCTATGAAACCGTGTTCGCCACCTCGCTGCAGCAGCTCAATGCGCCCGCCGGAGAACTGGAAATGTGGGCCTTCCCGATGGCGATGGACAGCGGCGGCTGCGCCGGATCGCTGGTGAAAATGGAAGGCTTCCCCTCGGGCGGCAACAGCACGCTGGTATACTTTGGCTGCGAGGATTGCGCGGTCGAGGCCGCGCGCGTCGCTGGCGCCGGCGGCAAGCTGTTCCGCGAAAAAATGTCCATCGGCGAACACGGCTTCATCGCGCTGGCGATCGACACGGACGGCAACATGCTGGGCATGCATTCCATGAAATAGCCGCGCGCCGCGCCGCGCCGCCGCCACGCCCGGCGGCGCGGTCCAGGCCTGTCTCATCCACGGGAGCACACGATGAAATATCTCTGCCTGGTCTATCTCGACGAAAACCGGCTCGACGAACTGCCCGACGCCGAGTGCGTCGCCTATGACGAAGCGGTCCGCCACAGCGGCCACTGCCTCGCCTCCGAGGCCCTGCAATCGGTGCACAGCGCCAGCACCTTGCGCGTGCGCAACGGCAAGCTGGTCATCACCGACGGCCCCTTCGCCGAGACCAAGGAACAACTCGCCGGCTTCTACCTGATCGAAGCGCGCGACCTCAACGAAGCCATCCAGGTCGCCGCGAAAATTCCGCCCGCGCGTGTCGGCAGCATCGAAGTCAGGCCGATCCGGCCGATCCTCATGTCGATGGCTTGCGGCTTGAACGACCGCCGGTTTTCTACTGGGGCGACTGTTCGCTGGAAGTCGTGAGTCAGAGCGAGTCAACAGCCGGTACAAAACTGCTGTAAACGCCTTATGCCCAGAAGGGCCACATGACATACGGAATACCAATGGCAGCCTTCGATGAGTTACCCCGTCAATGCACCGCGGAGTAAATAATGCTTTGCACGCGCTCGACGACTCGATTCTGGGTGTCACGGGATACGACCGGTTCCATTACGATCGAGTTGAGGCAAAGCATGCCATCGATGGTCGACGCCGTGAAAGCGCATGCGCCGAGTACCGAGAGCGATACGACAAAGCCCAGTGATGCGACTCTGAGCGGTCCAGAATCCGCAGCCATCGATACCTTACCGATATTCGTCAAGGCAAACGCATTGATCATTCCGCGGGAAATCACCTTGGCCGCTGTCGCTCGTCCGGCTGCGCCGCCGCCGGCCTTCCGATAGCGATACATGATCCAGGGAGCTATCCCGGTAAGGCCATAGAACGGCTGCCCGATAGCAATTGCTTCGTTGAGACCCTGTTTCAATTCACGAGCCAACGGCCAGAAGGCTGTTTCGTCCCCGACGAGATGCGTGGAGTAGGCAAGCGTCGCGTAAAGACCCAGATCGTCTCCAACCGGAGGCGCAAATCGATCGCGCATGTTCAGTGCCGACGAAAAGGCGATGTGTGCGGGCGACATCCCGATCTCCGGGTAGCTGGCCATGACGATGGCGGCGCCGAGCGCACCGTGCAGTGTGGTGTTTTCCTTGCGGGCTCGCTCTGCCAAGGCGCTCACGAAGTCGGGTTCAAAGCGCAGCAGGCGTACCACGGCCCGTCGTTCACCGAAACTGGCGGGCCGCTCGACCGGAAGGAAGCGCAATGGACCATGTCGGAGAGTTCGGGCCAGTCTTCGGCCGGCGAGCTTCATCAGCCCGGCAAAGCCGCGAAGACCTCTCGCCGACGAGGGCACATGGCCGTCCATGGACTCCGCCAAAGGCAGAACGTCAAGATCCGCGCCGCCCAGCGCCTGCATCAGATCGCGGAGCAGAAGCGAGCCGGAAATCCCATCCCCGATCAGGTGGTGGAAGGTGGTGAGCAGCGTGGATTGCCCTGGGTCGTGACGTATCCAAACGCAGCGGACCATGGGGCCGAGCGCTCTATCAAACCCCGTATGCAACTCATATTCGGCTTCGGTCACTACGGACGGTAGGGGACCATTGATGATGCGCATCGGTATAGGTCCGGCACCCAGTCGAAACCATGGGATCCCGCGGCCCTCTTGGAGCCGCATGCGCAGGAGAGGATGACGGGCCTGAACCTTGCCGAGTGCGGCACACAATGACTCCTCGGTAAGCTCACCTGCAAGCTCGCAGTGCATTACGAAATTCAAGGAACAAATTTCATCCGCGACGCAGATGGTCTGTTCCATGGGGCTCAAGGCGCGTTCTTTCACATCAAGGTAGGTTGTCATATGGATGCCTCGGATGCATGGCTTTCGTGAGAAACCGCTTCGTGCGCCGCAATCACCAGATACATATCGATCGGGCCCTTGCCCTTGGCATCGACCTTGCCCCGGTACTCGCATTCGAACCTGCCGCCTGCCAGGTCGAAGGTGTAGGCGGAGATATTCACCCTGCCTGGGATGCCGGCGCTCTCCATCCGGCTGGCGACATTCACGGTGTCGCCCCAGACGTCGAACGCGTACTTGTGCTTGCCAACCACTCCGGCGACCACCGGTCCGCTGTGTATGCCGACGCGGAGCCCCCACTTGAACGCGGATGACAGGTTGCGCCGCTCGATGAACGACGCCATGCGCAATCCCGCCTCGATGCATCGCTCGGCGTGATCGGCGGCAGGCGAGGGAAGCCCTGCGGCGGCCATGTAGGCATCTCCGATGGTCTTGATCTTCTCGATGCCACAGTCGCGGCAGATGTCGTCGAACGCCGAGAATATGTCATTGAGTTCGGCGACCATCCGCTCCGCGGGCATGGATGATGCAGCTTGGGTAAACCCGCTGAAATCGGTAAACAGGATGCTGGCAGCTTCGTGACGAGCCGGTCGGGCGGCACCCGTGGCGGTCAGTTCCTTCGCCACCGGCGCGGGCAGAATGTTCAACAGCAACAGATCCGAGCGCTCGTGCTCCATGGCCAAGCGACGCACCGCCAGAAAAGCACGACGGCCTGCCAGGTCCATCTGGTAGCAGATCAGCATGCCCCACAGATTGGCCAATACGAGCGCCCCCACGTGGTGGACGACCGCACGCTCCGGCAGGTACCCGAATCCGCGCATGAACGCAATGTAAATGACCAGGCTTACCCACCCCCCTGCCGTCGCAGCCGGAAATCTCAAGCTGAAGATTCCATAGATGCTGAACAGATGAATTGCCAACATGAAGAACCCGGAGGATTCGAGTGTCGGTGAGTGGGACGAGCCGTAGGTGATGCCAATGGACATCGCCCAGGCCATCGCCAGCATCATCGCTTGATGCCGGACCAGGAAAGCAGGCAGGTAAGTCAGGGCATAGCAGAGCGTCGTCGTAGCGAGGGTCAGGGCGACGATTTTTGGCATGTGCTCTCGCACAGGGGAAGCCGCCCAATGCACTATTGGCCACAGGAAGAAGACCGTCAATGCGGCAGCACAGAGCAGCGCCACCCGTGCAGGCCGTCTGGACTTTTGCGCCTGTTCGTAGCCGTATTCAGCCTCAAGCGCAGGGTCGGTGAACCTTAGCAACATGCGATTGATGCCGGAGTCGTCCGGTTTCATTGCGTAACCCTGCAGCGAGTTTCGACCCAAAGGTAATAACAACGTTATGCAATGGTATTCCGAATCAGCATGAGTACATAGCGATCTTCGCGATTGCAGTTCTGCCGAATATCAAGTTGCCATTGACCTGCCATCGAAACTTGGAACCATACTTTCCTATTGGATACCTATGCGCAATACCTACCCCTGACCCGGTATCGCCCAGCAGACGGGCGTGGTCGAGTTACTTACCATTGGCTGCATGTCAGGTTCCAGAGTGGAGCCGTCTCTCGAACGTCGACTTCAAATAATCAACGACTGACCGCTCGTGACCGCAAGCGTGAATGCCACAAATTCCACAATGCAGCCATTGGCCAAGCCGCGATGATGCGGTGGCCTGTTGTCCGGCAAGCTCAAACAACGCCAACCCGACGATTGCTTCCGCGCATTGAGCGCGCCAGATCGCCGTAGCGCCAGCGCCAAGTCTTGCCGGCAGCGCCAGCGGTGAGCGGAAACTCGACGTAACCATGCTGTCACAATGGTTTTGCCCGATAGCCGGCGCTTCCATATTCCCGAATGACATGGCAACATGCGAATCGGATAGCCAGTCGAATGCGCCTTGCCCTTGTCATCGGGTGGGGCAAGCGGCGGCGCGATCCGCGCTCCCGTCTTTTCGCTCATCAGGAGGTTTGCAGGTGCTCAAGTTTTATGTTTTCTGGGGATTGTTTGCCCTTGTCCTGATCGGTGTTGCGGCGACGCTGATCCGTGACCGGCAGAGGCGCCTGAAGCGGGAGGCGGAGGAGGCGAAGTCCCGCGCCGCGTCGGCGCCGCCCCACAAGCCTGTCGTTCGTCCCGTGGAGGCGCCTTACGATCCGACCGCGACGCGGGTTCATGTGCGCTCGACGCCGGTCGGCACCCACAGCGAGTTGCCGGATCGCGAGGAAGCGCGGCTGCCGAGCGAAGCCGTGCCGCGGCTGGTGTGCGTGGGCGGCAGCCAGAAGGACCACAGTTTTCCCGTGACGGTCGCCGGGGTCACGGTGGGACGCAGCAAGGACAACACCATCGTCATCACCGATCCGCGGGCGTCCAACCACCACGCCTGGGTGGGCATCGTCGATCACAAGGTGGTGCTGCGCGACCTGGAGTCGACCAACGGCACTTTCCTCAATGCCCAGATCGACGCGCCGGTGAGCGAGGTGGTGCTGAGTCCCGGCGACACGATTTTCTTCGGCGGGCACGGGCGCGACCAGTTCCGTTTCGTCGTCGATTGAGATTCATCGACGGCGCGGCCGCCGCCAGTCCGGATTCGCGGCGGCCTGGTGTATGCAGCGGGGCGCTGGTCGCCGTGTCGCCAGCGCCAACTCTTGCGACTATTCGTGTATCACGTCCCAGCCCAATGCCCCGAGCACAGCGGCGAAGCTTTGCTCCAGCGGCGCGCTGATGATGAGCGCGCGGCCGTCCTGCGGATGCTTGAGTTCGAGCCGGGTGCAGGCCAGCAACAGCCGCCCGCAGCCGAAGCGCTGCTGGAAGAAGCGATTGTGTATGCCCTTGCCCCAGGTGGCATCGCCGATGATGGGGTGGCTGATGTGCTTGAGATGGCGGCGCAACTGGTGCTGGCGGCCGGAGCGCGGCGAAAGTTCCACCAGCGCGTAGCGCGAAGTCGGGTAGCGGTCGACCGCGTCGGGCAGTTCGACCCTTGCCAGGCGGCGGTATTCGGTCACCGCCGGCAGCGCTGCGGCGGCGGCGCTGTCGGCGCCGAGCTTGCGGCCGTAGTCGTCGAACTGGCGCGACAGCGGATGGTCGATCACGCCGGCTTCCGGCGGCCAGCCGCGCACGACAGCGAGGTAGCGCTTGGTTATTTCGTCGCGCTGGAACTGCCCGCCGACCTCGCGCGCGCAGTCGGCATCGAGGGCGAACAGCAGCACGCCCGAGGTGCCCTTGTCGAGCCGGTGCAGCGGATGCACGCGCTGCCCGATCTGGTCGCGCAGCAGTTGCACGGCGAAGCGCGTTTCGTGGCGGTCGATGTTGCTGCGATGGACCAGCAGCCCGGCAGGCTTGTTGATCGCGACGAGGCGATCGTCGCGGTAGAGGATGTCGAGCATGTGGTGTGGCTGTGATTGACTGCGCCTGCCATCATGCCGACGCGGTTTTCATGGTTCGGATGCTCAGATGTCAGACGACGGCTGACGATGCATGCAGCATTACCCGGATGACGCCGACTCATTCCGGTCGTTCAGCAGTTCCCGGCTCAAGCAAACGCCTTTGACCGTGAGGGGCATTGCCTGTCGTTTCCACGATGGAATGCCGGCACGGATCGGCACGATTTCGGCGATGGGCTTGCCGTTGCGGAAGACGCGAACGGTATCGCCGCCTTCGACGGCATCGAAATAATCCTTGGTGTGTTTGCGCAGTTCGGCGAACGTGATTTCCTGCATGGGACCTCCAATACGGTTATGCACATTATGAGGTAGGTCGTATTGGTGGGCGTCAATCGCGTCCCTGCGCTTGTAGATGGGCGCGGCGCCGTCTCGTCAGCGCCAACTCTTGAATCGTTGTTTGCGATCGACCGCTTTACGCAAACTCCGCGGCGCCCGCTCAATACTGGACGCCCTGCGCCTCGCAGAGGAATTTCATCAGCGGCGCGGCGGCGGCGAAGCGCTCGGTCGCCAGCTTGACCAGGCCGGGGCCGGTGGCGTCGCCGAAGGACAGCGCGGCGAGGCCGATGAAGTCCTTGCGCTTCAAGTCCTCGATCGCCGGGTGGTCGGCGGCGTAGCCGCGCGGCGGCCGCGTCAGGCTGTCGCCGGCCAGCGCCCAATGCGCGGCGAACTTTTTGTCGTCGCGCGCGGCGAGCCAGCGTTTCGGCTGCGCCGCGATCAGGTCGCGGATGCGTCCCAGCGCGTCGGCCTCGGGGTGCCAGCAGCCGGCGCCGAAAAAGCATTCGTCGGTCGCGATGTGCAGGTAGAAGCCCGGCGCATGGACGTCCTTGCCCAACTCGTGGCGCAACTGGATGCCGACGTTGGTCTTGTAGGGGCTCTTGTCGCGGGCGAAGCGCGTGTCGCGGAACACGCGCATCAGCGAGCCGCCCATCTTGCGCGGTTCGGCGCGGAAGTGCGGGGCGAACTTCGCCAGCGGGGCCGCCATCGCGGCGATGAATTCCAGCGCAGGTTCCCGCACCAGTTCTTCATAGCGCGGCTTGTTCTCCTCGAACCAGGCGCGGTCGTTGTTGGCGGCGAGTTCGTTCAGGAAGCTTAAGGTGGCTTTGCTGAACATGGCTTACTCCCCTGTGCGACGCTCGATTCAGGCTGCCGCTGCGGCTTTCAGGCCGAGGCGGCGCGTCATCCAGTTGTCGATTTTGGCCGCCGCATCGGTCCATTGCGGCTCCATCATCAGCATGTGTCCGGCGCGCGGCACGACGCAGGTTTCGGCATTCCAGCCGGTGGCCGTGTACAGCAGCAGGTTGGCGGGGAACACCTGGTCGAGTTCGCCGCCCATGACCAGCGCCGGGATCTTCGGTCGCCGCACGGGCGGACGCCAGGCCAGCGCCATCATCTCGGCTATCGCGGTGCGCGACTCGTCCTGCACCAGCGGCTGGAAGGCGACAAATTCCTCGTGGCTCACGTCGGGTGAAAAATACACTTCGCGCATGACGCGGATGGTGTTCGCCGTGTATTTGCCGCGCACGGCGTAAGCCGCTTCGCGCAGGAAATCCGGATGCTTGCGGGTGAGCTGGATGCTGCTGGCCGAAAGCCCGGTGGCCGGCACCGGCGCCATCATGATCACGGCCGCGGCCTTGCCCTTTTCCAGGTAGCGCTGCACCACCGCGGCGCCCATCGAATGCCCGATCAGTACCGGCGGTGCCGGCAGTTCGGCCACAGCCTGGGCAACGTCGGCGGCATAGTGGTCGAGGTCGTAGCTGTGCAGATCCTCGCGGCCCTCGCTGGCGCCATGGCCGGAAAGATCGATGGCGTGGCAGCTGTAGCCAAGTTCATTGAAATGCCGCATGAAGTTCACATCCCAGCAGCCGCCGTGGATGTAGCCGCCATGCACGAAAAGCAGCGGAGGAAGGCCGTTCGGCTGCCTGGCGGGCCGATGCAGGGTATGCAGTTTGCGGTGTTTCAAGGGCACGCTCCGTGGATGAAAATTCAGGTCAGAACAATATCACGCCTCTCGCATTGCGCCCTTCGGCGAGGTCGGCGAAAGCCTGCGGCGCTTCCTCGATGCCGTAGGTGCGGGTGATCAGTTCGTCGAGCTTGAGCCGGCCGCTGCGATACAGGCCGATCAGGCGCGGAAAGTCCTGCTGCGGGCGGGCCGAGCCGAAGTAGCTGCCCTTCAGCGTCTTCTCTTCGAAGGTCAGCGTTGCGGTGCGGATCGTGGTCGTGTCCTTGGGGCCGGCAACGCCGACCACCACCGCCGTGCCGCCCTTGCGCAGGCAGCCGTAGGCCTGCGCCGCGACCTCGCCGAAGCCGACGCATTCGAAGGCGTAGTCGGCGCCGCCCTCGGTCAGCTTCTTCAGCGCCTTGACGATGTTCTCTTCGTTCTTCGGGTTCGCCGTGTGCGTGGCGCCGAACTGCTTCGCCATTTCCAGCTTGGCATCCGAGGTGTCGACCGCGACGATGATGCGCGCGCCGGCGATGGCGCAGCCCTGGATGGCGTTGAGGCCGACGCCGCCGCAGCCGAATACCGCCGTCGCCGAACCCGGTTCGACTTTCGCCGTGTTCACCGCGGCGCCGACCCCGGTCATCACGCCGCAGCCGATCAGCGCGGCCTTGTCGAGCGGCATCGCGGCGTCGATCTTGACCACGTTGTCGACGTGCAGCGTGGCGTATTCGGCCATCACGCCGCAGCCGGAGAAAATGTTGAGCGGCTTGCCGGCGGCATCCTTGAAGCGCGTGGTGCCGTCGGGCAGGGTAAAGCCGGCCTTGGCGGCCTGGTCGCACAGCTGCGGGCGGCCGGTCTGGCAGTAGCGGCATTTGCCGCACATGCTGACGAAGGAGCTGACCACGTGGTCGCCGATGGCGAAGCCCGTTACGCCTTCGCCCAGCGCGACGATGCTGCCGGCGCCTTCGTGGCCCAGCACCACCGGCGGCGGCAACGGCAGCGTGCCGTTGGTGGCCGACAGGTCGCTGTGGCAGACGCCGCAGGCAGCCAGCTTGATCATCACTTCGCCGCGCTGCGGCGCATCGACGCTGACGGTTTCGACGACGACGGGTTTGCCGACTTCGCGGCAAATGACGGCTCGGGCTTGCTGGGTCATGGCGATGCTCCTTTTCAGTCCAAATTCTTCACCACAGAGACACAGAGACACAGAGGAAAAGCATTCAATTCAGGGCATGACGACTTCCCGTTTTTCTCCGTGCCTCTGTGTCTCTGTGGTTCAAGGTGTTCTTCAAGTTCATTCCTTGTACCACACCAGTTGCTGGGTGGTGGCGAGCAGCGTGCCATCGGCGCTCCAGACGTGGCCGTGGTGGTCGAAGTGGCCGTCGCTGAAGGCCTGGGCCTGGGCCACCGTCAGCACCGGTGCGGCGCCGTGGCGGGCCAGGGCTTCCGCGCCGGCATGGAAGTAGATGTTGATCGAGACCGTGCCGATCGGCACGAAGTCCGGCCGGCGCAGGAAGATGCGCGGCAGGAAGGAATCGCACAGCGCGGTCAGCGAGGCGAAGTCGAGCGGGCGCGGCGGCAGGTCGGAAACCCAGACGTGGGAGAGGCTGTCTGCGTTCACCGCGAAGGGTGTGCCGCGCACGATGCGGAACTCATAGCGCTGCAGAAAGCCCGTGGCCTTGCGCGGCGGGGCCGGCGGGCATTGCTCGGGCGGCGGCACCTCGGGCGGCGCGGCTTCGACCAGGCTCCAGGTCTCGCGGCGCAGGGCGCAGATGGCGATGGCCTGGGCCAGCACGCGGTCGGCCTGCGACAGGCGGATGGCCCAGTGCTGGCTGTTGCGGTTGGCGCGCACCAGTTCGGTATCGATCGCGAACTCGCCGGCCGCGATCGGCGCCAGGAAGTTCAGCGTGAAGGCCAGCGGCGTGCCGCGCCGCTCGGGATGGTCGAGCATGGCCTGCATCATGGCGCCGGCCGTGACGCCGCCATAGGGGCTGACCATGTTCCAGTAGTCCTCGCTGGTGCGGCCCAGCCAGCGGTCGGGCGGCTCGTGCGTCAGCGCGATGGCGGTGTCGAAGGGATGCTGGCCCTTGGCTTCAGATCTTGCGTTCACGGCCGCTCCAATAGACATCGCGAATCCTGCGCTTCTGCACCTTGCCGTTGTCGTCGCGCGGCAGGGCGTCGACGATGTCGATGCGGCGCGGCACCTTGTAGCCGGCGATGCGTTCGCTGAGTGCCAGGCGGATGGCCTCGGCATCCAGCGTCGCGCCGGCTTCGGCCACCACCTGCGCCGCCAGGGCTTCTCCGAACTCCTCGTCGGGGATGCCGACCACGGCACAGTCGATGATGCCGGGCAGGGTGATCAACACATGCTCGATCTCGGCCGGATAAATATTGACGCCGCCCAAGATCACCATGTCCGCGGCACGGTCGCAGACGTAGAGGAAGCCCTCGGCGTCCACGTAGCCCATGTCGCCCACGCTGACCAGTCCCTCGCGCTCGACGGCGCGGCGCGCGGCGTCATTGCCGTGGTAGCTGAAGTCGGAATAGGCCGGCTGGTGGGCGTAGATGGTGCCTGTTTCGCCGCTGGGCAGGGCGTTGCCGTTGTCATCGAAGATGCGTATTTCGGCGCGACCGACGGCACGGCCCGCGCTGCCGGGTTTGCGCGCCGCGTCCTGCGGGGGCATCACGGTGATATAGCCGGTTTCGCTCGACGCATAGGCCTCGTAGATCACCGGGCCCAGCCATTCGATCATGGCGCGCTTGAGCTCGGGCGCGCAGGGCGAGCCGGTCGAGGCGACGAACTTGAGCGAGGACAGGTCGTAGCGCGAGCGGACTTCGGCCGGCAGGCGCAAGAGGCGCACGTACATCGTCGGCACCAGGTAGACGGTATCGATGCGGTGGCGCGCGATCAGGGCCAGCGTGGCCTCGGCGTCGAACTTTTCCTCCAGCACCAACAGCGAACCCTGCAGCAGCGATTGCTGGGCGAAGGAACTCGGTGCGCTGTGATACAGCGGCGCGGAGACCAGGCTGCGCACGCCGGGGTAGATGCCCAGCGCCTCCTTCACGACCTGTGCGGCCAGGGCCTGCTGCTCCGGCGTCGGCGGCAGGCGGCGCACGCCCTTGGGCCGGCCGGTGGTGCCCGAGGTGTAGGCCATGTGGCCGCGCGGCGTGCGCGGCGCACCAGCGTAAGGCGCCTGCGCGGCGAGCCAGGATTCGTATTCGCCTGCGGCGTGGTCCGGGTCGACGACGATCACCTGCACCTCGGCCGGGATCGCGCCGGCTATGGCGGCCAGCAGCTCGGGCTGGATGAACAGGACTTTCGCGCCGCAGTCACTGAGGATGAAGTCGGCCTCGTCGCGTTTGAAGTGCCAGTTGATCTGGCAGTAATAGGCGCCGGCGATGCGGCAGCCCTGGATGATGTCGACGTAGGCCGGATGGTTCTTCAGCATCACGGCGACGGTGCCGCCGTCCTCGACGCCGAGGCGGGCCAGCGCGCCGGCCAGTCTTGCCGCACGCCGGTCGATTTCGGCGCCGCTGCGCTCGACCGCGCCGCAGACCAGCGTTGCCGTCATGCGGCGGGCGACGCCTGCGACAAGTTCGTGGCGAAGCGTTGCAGATGGAAATCGGTATCGCCGAATGTCATTTCGATCGCGGTCAGGCGCTTGAACCAGTGGCTCAGGATCAGCTCGTCAGTCATGCCCATGCCGCCGTGCAGTTGCACCGCGTTTTGCGCGATGAAGCGGCAGGCCTGGCCGATGGTCACCTTGGCGGCCGAGAGCGTGCGCTGGCGTGCCGATTGATTCTTCTCGGTGCAATGCATGGCGGCAAGATAGCTCATCGAGCGCGCCTGTTCCAGATGCAGCAGCATGTCGGCCATGCGGTGCTGTAGCGCCTGGAAGCGGCCGATGGGCTGGCCGAACTGCTGGCGCGTCTTGAGGTAGTCGGTGGTGGCGGCGATGGTCGCGTCCATGATGCCGACCGCCTCGGCGCAGAGCGCGGCGAGGCCGATGTCGAGCGCCGCCTTGATGGCATTTTGCGTAGCCTCGGCCGCATTGCCAGCGTCAACTCTTGTGGCCGGGGCATTGTCGAGAACGATGTCCGCGGCGCGCTGGCCGTCGAGCGTCGGGTAGTCGCGCAGCTGCACGCCCTCGGCGCCCGAGGTCACGGCGAAGAGTCCCGTACCGCCGTCGGCGGTGCGCGCCGACACCAGCAGCAGGTCGGCGCAGCCGCCGTGGGCGACCACCGCCTTGCGCCCCGACAGGTTGCCGCCGATTTCCGTGACCGGCTCGTTGCGCGGATCGGCATGGGCCAGCACGACGATGGTTTCGCCGGTGGCGATGTTCGGCAGCCATCGCTCCTGAAAGTTGGCGCTGGCGGTGCGGCGAAGCAGCGCCGGTGCGATCACCGCGCCGGCCAGATAGGGCTCCAGCAGCAGGCCGGCGCCGAAAGCGCTCATCACCAGCCCGGTTTCCTGCGGTCCGTAGCCGAGCCCGCCGTAATCCTCGTCGATGTTGAGCGCCAGCACGCCGAGGTCGGCCAGCGCCTGCCAGACCTCGCGGCTCCAGCCGGGTTCGGCATCGCGGATGGCGCGGCGCTTCTCGAACGTGTAGTCCCTGGCGACGAAGCGCTGCACCGTGTCGGCCAGCGCGCGTTGGTCTTCGTTGAAGTCGAAGTTCATCTCACAGCCCCAGGATCATCTGCGAGATGATGTTTTTCTGGATTTCGTTGGAGCCGCCGAAGATCGACAGCTTGCGCAGGTTGCAGTAGCCGGCGCCGAGGTTGGCGGCATAGTCCGGGCCGACGTCCTGCTGGCCGAAGGGCAGGGCGTAGGGACCGACGGCCTGCATCATGAGTTCGGCGATGGCCTGCTGGATTTCCGTGCCCTTGATCTTGAGGATGGATGCTTCCGGGCCCGGCGCCTGCTTCGCGCGTTCGGCGGACAGCACGCGCAGATTGGTGATTTCGAGCGCCATCAGGTCGATCTCGACCTGCGCCACGCGCGCCGCGAACATCGCATCGGCCAGGCGGCCTTCGGCTGCGGCGATGCGCTTGAGGCGCGCCAGCTCGCGCTTGGCGATGCCGATGCCGGCGATGTTGGTGCGTTCGTGGCCGAGCAGGAATTTGGCGTAGGTCCAACCCTTGTTCTCCTCGCCGATCAGGTTCGCCGCCGGCACCCTGACCTCTTCGAGCCAGACTTCGTTGACTTCGTGCGCGCCGTCCAGGGTGATGATCGGGCGCACCATGACGCCGGGCGACTTCATGTCGATCAGCAGGAAGGAAATGCCGCTTTGCTTCTTCGCCTCGGGATCGGTGCGCACCAGGCAGAAGATCCAGTCGGCGTATTGGCCCAACGTGGTCCAGGTCTTCTGGCCGTTGACGATGTAGTGGTCGCCCTCAGTTGAGTTAACCCTGACTGCGCGGGTCTTGACCGAGGCGAGGTCCGAACCCGCGCCGGGTTCGGAATAACCCTGGCACCACCATTCCTCGCCGGCCATGATCTTCGGCAGGAATCTGGCTTGCTGCGCCGGCGTGCCGAAGGCCATCAGCACCGGCGCGATCATCTTGAGGCCGAAGGAAATCAGGCGCGGCGCACCGGCGGCGGCGCATTCCTCCTCGAAGATGTATTGCTCGGTCGGCGTCCAGCCGGGGCCGCCGAATTCCCTGGGCCAGCCGGGGCCGCCCCAGCCGCGCTGGTGCAGGGTGCGCTGCCAGAGTATGTGGTCGTCGCGATTCAGATGCACGCCGTTCATCACCTTGTCGCGGATGTGCGCGGGCAGTTTTTCGCTGACGAAGGCTCGGACTTCGGCGCGGAAGGCGTCTTCCCCAGGGCTGAAATGGAGGTCCATGGTCAGGCGTCGGATTATTCGAAAAGAGTCAGATCGGCATGCATCGAGAAAGTTTCACAACGTTCTGCAAAGCAGAACGACGTTCTGTAATAAGTAGGAAGGTGTGGATTCTTCCCGCGTGGGCAAAAAAAGTCAATGATTCCCATCAATCTGGTTATCTACGCACTGTGGCCGGGGTGTGGGGGACGTTCGCGGACCCCTTTGCAGCTTGACGCTGCTTTGAATGCTGTGCCACTATCCGGAACAAGATACTGAATATTGACCCTATTCACAAAGAATCATGAGTGCCGAAACCGAAGCCCGGCAGCGGGAAGTCGCGGCGATGTTCGCGCGCCACGGCCCGGCTTATCGCTGGTGGGTGGTGGTCACGGTGATGCTCGGCACGGTCTCGGCGATCATGGAAGCCACCGTGGTGAATGTCGCGCTGCCGGAAATCATTCGCGTCTTCCATGTCGGCCACGACCAGGTGCAGCTCCTGTCCACCGGCTTTCTGGCCGCCACCACGGCCTCGATGCTGGTCGCCACCTGGGCGATGCAGCGTTTCGGCCTGCGTCGCACCTATGTCGTTGCACTGCTGCTGCTGGTCATGTTTTCCATCCTTGCCACCCTGACCAACCGCTTCGAACTGCTGGCGTTGTGCCGCATCGGCCAGGGCAGCATCGCCGGCCTGATCCAGCCGCTGGCCATGGTGGCGATCATCGACGTCTTCCCGGTGCACGAACGCGGGCGGGCGATGGGTGCCTATGGCCTCGGCATCGTGCTGTCGCCCGCCGTGGGGCCGGTGGCCGGCGGCCTGCTGGTGGATAACTTCGGCTGGCGGGCGGTGTTCCTCGTCACGGTGCCGCTGTGCCTGGCGGCGATTGCGCTGGCGCCGCGTTTCGTCGTCCCCGGCCGTCCGCTGCCCGGAGCCCACAAGCGGCCCTTCGATGCTATCGGCATGGTGCTGGTGGTGGCCGCACTGTGCGCCGTGCTGGGCGGCCTGGCGGCGCTGATCCGGGCGCCGTTGGCAGGGGCCGCAGGGCTGGCGCTCGGCGTCGCGCTGGCCTATGGCTTCGTCGTCTGGGAACGCAACACCCTGCATCCGCTGCTGGATTTCCGCATTTTCCGCGAGCCGGGTTTCGGCGCGGCGGTGCTGGTCGCCGCGGCCTATGGCGTCGGCATTTACGGCTCGACCTATCTGGCGCCGATCTTCGCCCAGATCGGCGCCGGCTTTTCGGCCTACGAGGCGGGTGTCATGCTGCTGCCGGGAGGCGCCGTGCTGGCCGTGGTGTTGCTGCTCTCGGGACGGCTGGCGGATCGCTTTCCGCCGAACCGGGTGGCGATGGCGGGACTGGCCTTCTTCGCAATCGCGGCCATCCTGATGGGATTTTCCTCGCGTGCCACGGGCTTCTGGCTGCTGGCCCTGTGGGTCGCGATCGGCCGCGTCGGCCTCGGCCTGATCATTCCGGGGCTCAATGCCGGCGCCTTGCGCCTGCTGCCCCACGGCACCGAGGCGGCCGGTTCGGCTTCGATCAATTTCTTTCGCCAGCTCGGCGGCGCGCTGGGCGTCACGCTGATTGCGCTCTTCCTCGAAGGCCGCGAGCGCCAGCTGGACGCCGTGCATGGCTTGCAGCCGATGCAGGAAGGTTTCTTCCTGATCGCCTTCGTCTATTGCCTCGCCCTGATTCCCGCCGGCCTGATGACCGGACGGGCGCAACGTGCCCAGTCCGTTTAGGAGAACCCATGTCCCTGCCCAAAGTCCTGCAAGACAATCTCGCGCTGCCGGTGATCGGCGCGCCGATGTTCATCGTCTCCCAGCCGCCGCTGGTGCTGGCGCAATGCCTGGCAGGCATCGTCGGTTCCTTCCCGGCGCTCAACGCGCGGCCGAAGGAGAGCCTCGACGAATGGCTGAGCCTGCTGACCGCGGAACTCGCCGCCGCGCGCCGCGCCGAACCCGCGAGGAAGATCGCGCCCTTCGCCGTGAACCAGATCGTGCATCACTCCAACGACCGCCTCGATCACGACGTCGCGCTGTGCGTCAAGCACCGGGTGCCGATGATCATCACCAGCCTGCGTGCGCCGGGCGACGTGGTCAGGGAAGTGCATGGCTACGGCGGCATCGTGTTCCACGATGTGATCAACGTGCGCCATGCGCAAAAGGCGCTGGAAGCCGGCGTCGACGGCCTGATTCTGGTCGCGGCCGGCGCCGGGGGGCACGCCGGCATGCTCAGCCCCTTCGCGCTGGTGTCGGAGGTGCGGCGCTTCTGGGACGGGCCGATCGCCCTGTCCGGGGCTATCGCGCGCGGCGAGCAGATACTCGCCGCGCAGGCCATGGGCGCCGACCTGGCCTACGTCGGCACGCGCTTCATCCCGACGCCGGAAGCCAACGCGATCGATGGCTACAAGCAGATGATCGTAGCCAGCAGCGCGGCGGACGTCGTCTATACTCCCTACTTCACTGGCGTGCATGGCAATTACCTGCGCCAGAGCATCACGGCGCAAGGGCTCGATCCCGACAATCTGCCGCTGCGCGACAAGACCAGCATGAGCTTCGGCTCCGATCGCACCAAGGCCTGGCGCGACATCTGGGGCGTCGGTCAGGGCGTTGGTTCGATCGACGAGATTCTTCCCGTAAATGAAGTGGTGGCGCGACTCGGACGCGAATACCGGGCCGCCCGAGATGCGCTGTGCGCGCTGAAGGATTGACATGAGCAAACAGAACAAGGTGGCGGACGTTCCCGCCGCAGTCGCGGACAAGGCGGCCGGCAAGGAGGACCGCCATTTCGTCACCGCCCTGGCGCGCGGGCTTTCCGTGCTTTCCTGCTTCAGTTCGGGCGAGAAGATGCTGGGCAACCTGGACATCGCCAAGCGCTGCAAACTGCCCAAGTCCACCGTTTCGCGCCTGACCTACACGCTGACCAAGCTCGGTTACCTGGTCTTCGTCGAGGAGACCGGCAAGTACCGGCTGGGCACCTCGACGCTGGCGCTGGGCAGCGCGATGCTGGCGCGGCTGGACGTGCGCGACCTGTCGCGGCCGCTGATGCAGGAACTCGCCGACTTCTCCAAGGCCATGGTGTCGCTCGGCAGCCGCGACCGCCTGTCGATGATCTATGTCGGCAATGCGCGCAGCACGGCGGCGCTGACGCTCTCGCTCGACGTCGGTTCGCGCATCCCGATCGCCACCACGGCGATGGGCCGCGCCTACCTGGCGATGATTCCCGAGCGCGAACGCGAGGACATCATGGAGCGCGTCAAGGAACTCGACGAGGTGGCCTGGCCGGCGATCCGCGACGGCATCGAACGCGCGCTGCAGGAATACCGCGAGACCGGCTGCGTCAGCTCCTTCGGCGAATGGCAGTCCGATGTCAATGCGATTGCCGTGCCGCTGCGTCCCGGCGGCGGACTGCCGCCGATGGCCATCAACTGCGGCGGTCCGGCGTTTACGCTGTCGAAGGAATTCCTGCTCGGCGAAGTGCGCCCGCGCTTGCTGATACTGGTCAGGCAGTTGGAGGCGTCGCTGGGCTTGCGCGGCTAGTCTGCTTCGCCAATGCCGTGAGCAGCAGCGGCTAACACCGTAGGGCCGACTTCAGTCGGCCAAGGTGAATGGCGGACTGAAGTCCGCCCTACAGCCCGCCCTACGTCCGCTCTACGCGCCGGCTCAGTAGCTCGGCGCCGGCGGCGGCGAAGACAGGCTGAGCGCGGAATTGACGAAGTGGAACAGTATCGTCGGCGGCTTCCATCCCGATGCCGGGTGCAATACCTTTCTGACCGAGTCATTGACCTGGACTTCCACGCGATAGCTGTCTGGAAAGGTTCGGTCCCAGCGCGGCAGAATCTTCCTGATGTACTCGAACTCGTGGTCCTCGCGCATGATGATGCCCATGGTTTCGAGCAGGCTCAGCTTGGGCCAGTGCTCGCCGCCGGGGCGGCCGTAGGTGACGATATCCATGAACCGGGTGAAGTCGCGATAGTAGGCATCGGTGGGCTCGATCAGCTTGCCGTTCGAGTAGATGGCGTCCATCAAGTAGGTGATCGTGCGGTTCTGCGGCGGCCGCTGCGACCACTGCAGGATGATGTCGTGCAGGGCGGCCGACATGCACAGTTCGAGATGGCCGCCGACGATATACAGATGCGCGGGAGCGACGTCGAAGCTGATTTCTCCGCCGGCGGAAAATACCCAGTAGTCGGGATTGCAGTCGGCCATGAAGTAATACTCGTCTGGCGTCTCGTCCTGCAGGTAGATGACCGGAATCTTCTTGCCCTTGGCGAATTTGACCGCTTCGTCGACGCCGCGCTTGGTCGAAAACCTGGCGTCGTAAGTCGCCGACTGATGAACCACGATCATCACCGAATCGCCGTTCAGCTTCACCTGCTCCGGCTTGGTCAGCTCGTGCTGGCGGCAGGCCGACCAGGTCAGCGACGCATACGCCGCGAGCAGGAAAAACAAGAATTGCTTCATGGGCATGAGAACCGGAGCCGGCGATCCGGGGCCGCGCCGGCGCTTCGACGTAAAATGCGAAGGGGGTATTCTATACATTGTCGGAGAGATGTCCCGCGCAGGCGGTCAACGGTGTTGCGCCATGAGCCCGGACACTGCGATTGACGACGACAGCACACCCGGTCCGGCGTTCGGGCGCCGACCAATCCAGACATCGAGCGGAGGTTTCCAATGAGTACGGCATTGCTGATTATCGACATACAGAACGATTACTTTCCGGGCGGCGCCATGGAACTGGCGGGCAGCATCGAAGCCGGCGCCCAGGCCGGGAAGCTGCTCGAAGCTTTTCGTGGCAAGGGCTTGCCGGTGATTCATGTCCAGCATTTTTCGACGCGTCCCGGCGCCAGCTTCTTCGTGCCGGGGACCGGCGGCGTTGAAATTCATCGATCGGTGTCGCCGCAGACGGGCGAAACCATCATTCAGAAAAACTTCCCCAACAGCTTCCGCGCTACGCCTTTGCTGCAGCATCTGCGCGACAAGGACATTACCCGTCTGGTGATCGCCGGCATGATGACCCAGATGTGCGTCGATTCCACCGTGCGCGCCGCCGCCGACCTCGGCTTCGAATGCCTGCTGGCCCATGACGCCTGCGCGACCAGGGACTTGTCCTTCGGCGGCGTGACGGTTCCCGCCGCGGGCGTGCACGCCGCCTTCCTCGCGGCACTCAACGGGCTGTTCGCCAAATTGCAGTCCGCCGATGAGCTGTGCGGCGGGCTCTAGCTGTCCGCCCGGAGCCGGTACCGTCACCATCCGCTGCGGTGGCGTATCCTGTTCGCGATGACGCTACCCAAACTGAACAAACCCTTCTCGATGATCCGCGAGTTCCACCTGGCCGACTGGTTCACGCTGGGCAATGCGGTCTGCGGCATGGGCGCGCTGTTCTCGGTGATGACCTACCTGCAGACGGGCGAGGTCATGCATGTCTACTTCGCCTGCGGCATGGTGTTGGCGGCTTTTATTTTCGATGTTCTCGATGGACGGATCGCGCGCTGGCGACAGCAGACGTCCGCCATGGGGCGCGAACTGGATTCGCTGGCCGACGTGATCTCCTTCGGCGTGGCGCCGGCGGTGATCGCTTACGGTTGCGGCATGCAGGGCCTGTACGACCGGATCGTGCTGGTCTATTTCGTTGCCTGCGGCGTATCTCGCCTGGCGCGCTACAACATTACGGCCGAGGCGCTGTCAGAGGGCGGCAAGGTGAAGTACTTCGAGGGCACGCCCATCCCGACGTCGCTGCTGCTGGTCGCGCTGCTGTTCGTCGCGGCCTTGCAGGGTGCGTTGCGCGAGTCGCTCTGGTTTGGCGTGGTCGAAATCGCCGGCTTCATGTTCCATCCGCTGGTTTTGGTTTTCGCGGTGTCCGGCTCGCTGATGGTCAGTCGCATACGCTTCCCAAAGTTCTGAGGCGGCGCCAAGCGCCGGACGGCGTGATATCTTCCGGGCATTTCCCCGGCAGGAGAAACCCTATGCCTTGCATGCCGAAGCTGGTGCTGACCTTCCTGTGTGCGTCGCTGCTGCCGACGATGGGCCTGGCCCAGGTCGAAGTCAAGGAGATCGCCACGCGACCCGGCGTCACGCTTCGCTTTGTCTATGCCAGGGCGGAAAATCCCGTCGCCAGCGCGGTGCTGTTCCAGGGCGGCGGCGGCAATATCGGCATCTTTCCCAATGGCTCCATGCGCAACGAGAACTTCCTTTCCGGCGGTGCGCAGCGCTTCGTCCGCAACGGCATCAGCGTGGTGATCCCGGACGTGCCCTCGGATCGGCGCAGCCTCGACGAGTTCCGCGATGGCACCGAGCATGCGCAGGACAATGCGGCGCTGATCGAATTCCTCAGGCAACAGGCCAAAGTCCCGGTGTGGGCGGTCGGTACCAGCAACGGTTCGCTGTCGGCTGCGGCGGCCTCGACCCATCTGAAAGACAAAGGCCCGGACGGTCTGGTGCTGACCTCGTCGGTCACCAAGGCGCCGTTTGCAGCATTGCATCTGGTCAGCCTGGCGCCGCTGCGTGAAATCAAGGTGCCGGTGCTGGTGGTGCATCACAAGCAGGACGGTTGCAGGTTTACGCCCTGGGACGCCATGCCGGATCTGGTCGCCGCATTCAAGGCGGCGAAAAAGGTCGACCTGATGCCGGTGGAAGGCGGCAGGGAGGGCGGCAACCCCTGCCACAGCGGCTACCATCAGTTCCTCGGTATCGAGACGGCCGTGACCGACGACATCGCGGGCTGGATCAAGCGCTACCAGGCCGATGCCGCGCGCTGATGCCGGCCCCAAGCATCCGGAGCCATCACATGCCCCACGACCACCGCTACGCCACCCGCACCGAATGGACCGGCAACCTGGGTGAGGGCACCGCCGCTTACCGCGCCTATTCGCGCCAGCACGTGATTTCGGCGCCGGGCAAGCCGGACCTGCCCGGTTCGTCCGATGCGGCCTTCCGCGGCGACGCGTCGCGCTGGAATCCCGAGGATCTGCTGGTCGCCTCGCTGTCGTCCTGCCACATGCTGTGGTACCTGCATCTGTGCGCCGAGGCGAAGATCGTGGTGCTGGCCTACTGCGACGATGCGCAGGGAACGATGGTCGAGGTTGCCGGCGGCGGGCGCTTTACCGAGGCGGTGCTGAGGCCGGTGGCGACGTTGGCGGCGGGTGCCGACGCGGCGCGGGCGACGGCGCTGCACGAAGAAGCCCACCGCCAGTGCTTCATCGCCAATTCGGTGAATTTTCCGGTGCGCGTCGAGCCGACCGTGCTGGTCGCCGACTGATCGGGCGGAGACAGCCATCGCGTGACAGCGCGCATCGCGGCAGACCTCGTCGTTGTCCTCCATCTGGCCTTCATTCTTTTCGTCGGCCTCGGCGCCCTGCTGTCGCTGCGCTGGAAGGCGGCCGCGTGGCTGCACCTGCCCGCGCTGGTCTGGGGCGTGACCAGCGAATTCACTCACGGCGTCTGTCCTCTGACGCCGCTCGAGCAGCGGCTGCGGGTGGCGGCGGGAGACGGGAGCTACTCGGGCAGCTTCATCCAGCACTATCTGCTGCCGCTGATCTATCCTGCCGGGCTGGACCAGCGTTTCCAGTACGCACTCGGCATTGTGCTGGTCATCTTCAACCTGGCCGTGTACACCTGGGTGCTGCTGCGTCGCGCGGCGCGCGGACCCGGCAAATTGCGTGGCCGGTGGTTTTGACCATCCGGCGATGGCGTAGTAGGCTTGCCGACAGTCGCCCATCCGTGGTTCGGGGGCCGGGCGACGGGGCCAACAATAAAATCAGCCGACGGCATCGGGCAAAGTGCCAGTCGGCCAAGAGGAGATTGAAATTGCATATCATCGAGTGGACCAGCGACTTTGCGCTCGGCATCGACGAGATCGACGAGCAGCATCGCGCCCTGGTGGGCATGATCAATGCGCTCGATTCGAGCACGCACGAGAAATACAGTCCGGAAAAAATGCGCAAGTTGCTGGCCGAACTCAGCGACTACGTGCGGGACCACTTCGGTTTCGAGGAACGCCTGATGGCCGGCGGCGGTTGCACCCAGGAGTTCGTCACGCGACATTGCGGCGAGCACGCCTATTTCCGCAGCGTGCTGCGCGATCTGACATCGGACTTCGAAAGCGGAAGGCGCAGCATCACCGTTCCCCTGATCGAATACTTGGTGCATTGGCTGTTGCATCACATCGCGGTGGTGGACCGGGCGATGGCGCACCAGCTCAATGCCACGGAACCCGAACTCGGTGCTCGCGTGGCGGCGGCACTGATGCAGGATGTTACCGACGACCTGACCGAATCGGAACGGCACCTGCTCGCCGAACTGCGCCGTACCAATGACCAAGTCGAAATGCAGGTGCAGGAACGCACGCGGGCCTTGAGCGAGAAGAACCGCCAGTTGGAAGCGGAACTGCGCGAACTGAGGGCGCAGGTCGAGCGGCTGAGCGCGCCGCGGGCCGCGGACGGTTAGGCCTCGTCGGCAGGGGCTCAGTCGTCTTCCTGAAGAAACTCGCGGATCGCCGCGCTGACCTCTCGCGGCTGCTCGTGGATGACCCAGTGGCTGCCTTCGGCGATGCGCCGGATGCGCAGGTCGGGCACGACTTCTTCGAGGCCGTCGAGCAACACGGTGCCCAGTGCGGTATCGGCCTCGCCCCAGATCACCAGCGTCGGCACGCGCACCGTGAGCGCCGCCGGATCGAGCCTGAGCGCCGCGGCACCGGGGTCTTCCGGCGTCGGTGGATAGAGCGGCGAGGCGCGATAAAGATTCAGCGCGCAGCTCAGTGCGCCGGGCTGCGACCAGGCTTCGCGGTAGATCGGAATCTCGTCGTCCGTAAGTGCGCAGTGGCCGTCGGCGGTGCGGCTGAACATCTTCAGCAGGCGTTCGTAATCGTTTTCCATCAGCACGCGCTCGGCCTTGGCGTGGCGCAGCAGCAGCATGTAGTGGCTGGCTTGCTGTTGCACCGGGTCGCTGGCCAGCGCGCGGGCGAAGGGTACGGTGTGCGGCGCGTTGATGATGACCAGTTTTTTCACGTACTGCGGGAAGGCGGCGGCGAAGGTCCAGGCGATCGCGCCGCCCCAGTCGTGGGCGACCAGGATGCAGGACTTGTCGTTCCTGCCGGCCTGCAGGTGTTCGATCAATTGGCGCAGGTCTTCCAGCAGCGGCTTGTGACGGTAGGCCGCGACGCCTTCGGGCTTGTCGGAAAGATTGTGACCGCGCAGGTCGAAGGCAACGGCGCGGTGGTCCGTGCCGAATTCTTCGAGCTGGCTTTTCCACGCATACCAGAACTCGGGAAAGCCATGGACGAAGAGCATCAGCGGCGCGTCGGGCGCACCCTCGGCTACGCAGTGCAGACGGATGCCGTTGACCGGGGCGTAGAAGTGTTCCATCAGTCTTTGAACACCGGATCGCGCTTCTGCATGGCAGCCGCGCCGGCTTCGAACAAGTCCTTCGACAACAGCATCGCGGCATTCCAGGTGGCGATGTAGTTCAGGCCGTCGGCCACGCTATGGTCGCGGCCGTAGGTGATCATTTCCTTGCAGCCGCGGATGGCCAGCGGCGACTTGGCGGCGATGGTCCGCGCGATTTCCATGACGCCGGCTTCGAGCGCCTCGGGGGTTTCGAAGCAGCGGTTGACCAGGTGGATTTTCTGCGCTTCGATGCCGTCCACCTTGCGTCCGGTGTAGGCCAGTTCGCGCGCCATGCCTTCGCCGATCAGGCGCGGCAGGCGCTGCAGGGTGCCGACGTCGGCGGTCATGCCGACGTCGATTTCCTTGACCGCGAACCATGCATTGGACGAGCAGTAGCGCATGTCGCAGGCCGTGACGAGGTCGATGCCGCCGCCGATGCAGGCGCCGTTCACGGCGGCCAGCACCGGCTTGCGGCAGCGTTCGATGGAGGTCAGGGTGTCCTGCAGGCGCAGGATCAGGCGGCGCAGCTTTTCACGCTTGCGGGCGTCGTCTTCGTCCTCGATCTTGGTGCCGAGGCTCATCAAGAGTGACAGGTCTATCCCCGAGGTGAAGTACTTGCCGCGCCCGGTGAGCACACCGACGCGGGCCTCGGGCGTTTCATCCAGCCACTGCATGGCCTGTTCGATTTCGTACCACATCGGCTCGCTCATCGCATTGGCCTTGTCCGGCCGGTTCAGCGCGATGGTGGCCACATTGGCGTCGAGGGAGACTTCGAGAGTGCTGAATTCCATGGCGCTTCCTTTCAGAGGTCGGCGGGCGGGACGAAGGTGTCGCGCAGTTCGCGCTTGAGTATCTTGCCGATGGCGCTGCGCGGCAGCGCTTCGACGATGACGACGGCGGCCAGGCGCTGGGTCTTGCCCAGGCGCTGGTTGGCCCAATCCCGGAGTTGCATCGCCGCGCATTTCACCGTGTTGCCAGCACCAACTCTTGTGACGACGAAGGCCACCGGCGTTTCGCCCCAGCGCTGCGAGGCGACGCCGACCACGGCCGCCTCGGCCACCGCCGGATGCTGGATCAGCACGGCTTCGAGGTCGCTCGGATAGACGTTGAAGCCGCCCGAGATAATCATGTCCTTCCTGCGGTCCATCAGTGTCAGGAAGCCGTCGGCGTCGAAGCGGCCGACGTCGCCTGTGCGGATGAAGCGTTTGCCGTCGGGCGCGTACCACTCGGCCTCGCGGGTCTTCTCGGGCTGGCGGTGGTAGCCGCTCATCATCGCCGGCGAATGGCCCACGACTTCTCCGATTTCACCCGGAGTGACTTCGACGCCGGCCTCGTCGATCAGGCGGATGTCGTGGCCTTCGGCCGGCTTGCCGACGGTGGCGAGCTTGCCCGGAAATTCGTGGGCGGCGAGGATGCAGGTGCCGCCGCCTTCGGTCATGCCGTAATACTCGACCAGGCCGCCGGGCCAGCGCCGGAGGATGTCGGCCTTCAGGGTGGCGGCAAACGGCGCGCTGGTGCACAGCTTCATGCGGAAGCTGGAGAGGTCGTGACGGTCGAAATCCGTGTGGGCCATCAGGCGCTGGTATTGCACCGGCACCAGCATGGTGTGGGTGGCCTTATGTTTTTCCGCCAGCGCCAGATATTTTGCGGCGTCGAACTTCGCCATCAGCACCACGCTGCCGCCCAGCGTGACCGTGGGGAAGAAGCTGACCAGCGTGGTGTTGGAGTAGAGCTGCGTCGCGATCAGGGTCACCGCGTCGGGGCCGTAACCCTGCAGGCGTGCGCGCTGGACATGGGACCAGCGCATGCCGTGGGGCTGGACGATGCCTTTCGGCGTGCCGGTGGTGCCCGAGGAATAGATGATATTGAAGGGCCAGTCGGGGCGGATGGCGACTTTCTTCGGCACGCTGCCGGCGGCCGCCAGCCAGCGCGAGAAGGCGTCGCCGTCGGCGCTGTCGTCGAGCGTGATGAAGCGCGCGGCGATGTCACCGCGCACGGTAGCCAGTTGCTGCGCGGTCGTCGCGCCGACGAACATCAGTCTGGCCTCGGCATTTGCCACCATGTCGACCAGGCTTTGCGCGGTCGAGGAGGGCGCCAGCGGCGCCACGGCGACGCCGGCGCGCAGCGCGCCGAGGAATACCGCCGCATATTCGAGCGAGGTGGCAGCGCAGATCGCCACGGCTTCGGTGGGCCGGATGCCGTCGCGCTGCAGCGTGGCGGCGACGCGATCCATCATCGCGTCGAGCGTGGCGAAGGAAACCTGGCGCTCGTCCTGGATCAGCGCCGGGTGATCGGGGCGCGCCAGTGCATGGGCGCGGATCAGTTCGGCATAGGTGCCGAATGGCTGCTCGATCAGTTCGGCGGCCTTCATTCTTCCTTCGGCGCCCCCGGGTTGCGTCGGCGGTACATGCCATAGCCTTCCATCTGCATGACTTCCTCGTTGTTCTGGTTCAGCACTTCGGTGCGCACGCGCAGCAGGCCGACATGCGGCTTGCTGTCCATCGGCCGCGCTTCGAGCACCACCGAACGCACGTGCAGGGTGTCGCCGGGGCGCACCGGCTTGAGCCAGCGGATGTTCTCCAGGCCCGGCGAACCGAGACTGGCCGATTCGAGGATGTAGCCGTCGCACATCATGCGCATGGCCATGGCGCAGGTGTGCCAGCCGCTGGCGCAGAGGCCACCGAACAGGCTGTTTTTGCCGCCTTCCTCGGAGAGGTGGAAGGGCTGCGGATCGAACTTGCCGGCGAAGTCGATGATCTCTTCGGCACTGACCGTCATGTTGCCGAATTCGCTGACCTTGCCGACGGGAAAGTCTTCCCAGTAGTACTTGTAGGTTTTCTGTGGGGCGTTCATGTGTGATCTCGGAGGGATTCAGACTGGGCGCAGCGCGCCGTCCTGCAGCAGCGGCACCACGTCGAAGCAGCTTTCCTGCGCGGCGAAGGCGACTTCGGCATCGAGCCGGCGCGCCAGCATCATGCGCCCGACGCGGGCGCGGCGCAGCGCGTCGAGGCCGTCGCAGTGGTCGTGCAGCAGTTCGGCGGCGAGGGCGGCATCGGAATAGTCGGCGCTGGTGGCACGGCGGCGGAATAAGGAGACCAGGTAGCCGGCGCCGTAGAAATCCTCGAGGTTGAAGTTGTCGGCCGAGCCCGAGCAGACGATCAGTATCGTGCTGTCCGGATGGTGCCTGACGATGTGTTCGACCACGGCGCGGCCGTTGAGCAGGGCCGCGGCATAGACGTGGGCGGCGCCCTGCGACTTGGCCAGCGCCACGGTGCCGTTGGTGGTGCAGTAGATCAGCAGACGGCCGGCGACGCCCTCGGCCAGCAGCGCCTTCGGCGTCGGATGGACGAAGCCGGGCAGGGTGTCGGCATTGAGTTCGCCGGAGAGGACGTAGGAACCGGCGGGGAAATCCCTGGCCACTTCCTGCGCGGCGCGGCCGTCGAGGGTCGGGATGACTTCCGTGGCGCCGTGGGCCAGCGCCGTGACGATGGACGAGGTGGCGAACAGGATGTCGAGCACCACCACCACCTTGCCTTCGAGGCGCTGCGCGTCGAGTTCCTCTTTCTTGAGCAGTACGTGGATTTTCTGCATGTCGTCTTCAGCCGTCCGGCTGTTCGCGCGGTGTGGCGGGCTTCATCAGGGCGAACACGCCGGTGCCGGTCATGATGGTGCGATCATTGGTCCGCAGCGTGCAACTGGCATAGGCCAGGCGGCCGCCCATGCGGTCGATGTCGACATGGGCCTCGACCCAGTCGCCGGGCTCGGCGGCGGTGATGAAGTTGGTGGTGAGGCTCACGGTGACGATGGGCTGCGCCGGTTCGCGCGAGCTGGAGACGACGATGCCCAGCGCCGTGTCCACCATGGTGACGAGGAAGCCGCCGTGGGCGATGTGGCGGATGTTGGTGTGGCGATCCTCGACGCGGATGGCCAGCACGATCTGGCCTCTCTCGCCTTTCGCTTCGTCGATGCGGTAATACCAGGGGCCGAGGCTGGTCAGGTAGCCGCCGCCGCGCTTGAGCGGCTTGAAGCCATCGGGGATGTCGGTGCTCATGTCTTGTGTCCGTGGATTTTGGTGGGGTCGGGTGGGCGTTTTTCGAGGAAGGCGGCGAAGATTTCCTTCGCGGCCGGAGCGGCGACCAAGTCGGAGAAGAAGACCACTTCTTCGTCCATGGCCTCGCGCGCGCTGCGTTCGGGCGGACGCTTCATCAGCGCCTTGGTCACGGCCAGGGATTGTGCCGGCAGGGCGGCGAGTTTGCGCGCCGCGGCCATGGCGGTTTCCATCAAGGCCGCGGCCGGCACGACGCGATTGACGAAGCCAGCTTCGCGCGCCATGGTCGCGTCGAAGGGTTCGCCCAGCAACAGCAGTTCGGCCGCGCGCTGGTGACCGGCGACGCGCGGCAGCAGCAGGCTGGAACCGGCTTCGGGGCACAGCGCGAGATTGACGAAGGGCAGCTGGAATTTCGCGTTGTCGGCCGCATACACCAGGTCGCAATGCAGCAGCAGCGTGGTGCCGATGCCCACCGCATTGCCGGCAACGGCGGCGACCAGCGGCTTTTCGAAGGCCGACAGCAGATGCAGGAAAGGAATCGCCGCGCTGGGGTCATTGGCCTTGCGCTGCAGGAAGTCGGTCAGGTCGTTGCCGGCGGTGAACAGATCGTCCTGGCCGCGGATCAGCACCGCCCGGACATGGGGCTGTTCGCGGGCGCGGCTGAGCGCCGCGCTCATGGCGCGGTACATGTCGCCGGTGATGGCGTTTTTCTTGTCGCGGCGGCTGATCTCGATGGTGACGATGCCGTCGCTGTCGGCGACGAGGATGTTGGGGTGGCTCATGGAGAGACCTCACCACAGAGACGCAGAGGCACAGAGAACGACAAATTCAATTTGGTTTTCTCCCCGTCTCTGTGTCTCTGTGGTTCAAGTTTGGATTTCCTGTCTTAGAAGCACGAGGGCTTCATGTTCAGGGTGGTGTCATCGAGGCTGCGCAGCAGTTCATGCCATTGGCGGGTCTTGGGCAGTTCCCAGCGATAGAACCAGCGACAGGCCGCCAGTTTGCCACGATAGAAGTCCGCATCGGCGGCAATCCCGTGGGCCAGGCCGCGCTGTGCTGCCAGCGCCTGGCGCAGCCAGATCCAGGCGATCACGGTGTGACCGAAGGCTTCGAGGAAGAGCACGGCATTGGCCAGCGCCAGCGTTGGATTGGTGGCTAGCACGGGACCAAGCGCCTGCAGCGTGACGGCGATCTCGCCCAGTGCCGTGTCGAGTTCGCCGGCATAGGCCGCAAGCGTGGCGTCGCTGCGCGCTGCGGCGATGGTCTGTTGCGCTTCGCGGACAAACAGCTTCATCGCCGCGCCGCCGTTCATCACCGCCTTGCGCCCGAGCAGGTCCAGCGCCTGAATGCCGTGGGTGCCTTCGTGGATCGGATTGAGCCGGTTGTCGCGGTAGAACTGCTCGACCGGGTATTCGCGGGTGTAGCCGTAGCCGCCGTGGATCTGGATCGCCAGGCTGTTGGCTTCGAGGCACCACTGCGAGGGCCAGGATTTGGCGATCGGCGTCAGCAGGTCGAGCAGCAGCGACGCCTCGGTCGCCGTTGCCTGCCCGCGAAGCGGAATTCCAGGCACGCAGAGCGGAGCCGCGCCGACTCTCTGTTCATCGACCAGCCGCGCGCAATACAGGCACAGCGCGTAGCCGGCTTCGACATAGGCCTTCTGCGCCAGCAGCATGCGCCGTACGTCGGCGTGTTCGATGAGCTTCACCTGCGGCTCGGCGGGATTCTTGTTGGTCGGCGCGCGGCCCTGCGGCCGTTCGCGGGCATAGTCGAGCGAGGCCAGGTAGCCGCGGTAGCCGAGCATCACAGCGCCCATGCCGACGCCGATGCGCGCCTCGTTCATCATGTGGAACATGTAGGAGAGGCCCTTGTGTTCCTCGCCCACCAGTTCGCCGCTGCAAGCCCCTTGCTCGCCGAAGGAAAGCATGGTCGAGGTGGTGCCGCGGTAGCCCATCTTGTGGATCAGGCCGGCCAGGTTGACGTCATTCCTTTGGCCGAGCGAGCCGTCGTCATTGACGCGGAACTTGGGCACGATGAACAGCGAGATGCCCTTCACCCCCGGCGGTCCGCCGGGAATCTTGGCCAGCACCAGATGCACGATGTTTTCCGACAGCTCGTGGTCGCCGCCGGAAATGAAAATCTTGTTGCCGCGCAGGGAATACGTGCCGTCGGGGTTCGGCGTCGCGCTGGTTGTGATGTCGGACAGGCTCGACCCGGCCTGCGGCTCGGTCAGTGCCATGGTGCCGAAGAAGCGGCCGGCGAGCAGCGGTGCCAGATACTTCTCTTTCTGCGCTTCGCTGCCGAAACGGTGGATGACGTTGGCGTTGCCGATGGTGAGGAATGGATAGGCCGCGGTGCCGACGTTGGCGCCCTTGAACAGCGAGAACGCCGCCTGGGTCATGGTCACCGGCAACTGCATGCCGCCGCGTTCGAAGTCGTGCGCTGCGGCGATGAAGCCGGCCTCGCAGAAGGCTTTCAGCGCCTCCTTGACCTCGGGGATCATGGTCACACTGTTGCCGTCGAAGGTCGGCTCGTTGGCGTCGGCCTTGTGGTTGTGCGGCGCGAACTTCTCGGTCGCCATGGCCTCGGCCGTGTCGAGCACGGCGAGGAAGGTTTCCTTGCTGTGCTCGGCGTAGCGCGGGCGCGACGTCAGGGCTTCGGTGTCGAGGACTTCGAAGAGCTGGAATTCCAGATCGCGGCGGTTGATGATTCCAGCCATGTTCAAGCGGCCAGAAGGGTGTCGCTGAAGCGGCCCAGATGGTAGTCGGTGTCGCCGAAGCTCAAACCGATCATGGTCAGGCGCTTGAAGTAGTGGCCGACGTTGAGTTCGTCGACCACGCCCATGCCGCCATGCAGCTGCACCGCCTGCTGGCCGACCAGGCGCGCCGATTGCGTGACATAGGCCTTGGCGGCGGCGATGGCGCGGCTGCGCTCAGTGGCATCGCCCGAATCGACGCGGACCGCGGCCAGCGTGGCCATGGAGCGGGCCTGTTCGGTAGCGATCACCATGTCGGCCATGCGGTGCTGGAGCGCCTGGAACTTGCCGATCGGCACGCCGAACTGCTTGCGCGTCTTGAGGTATTCGAGGGTGACCTCGTTGAGCGCCGACATGATGCCGACGGCTTCGGCGCAGAGCGCGGCATTGGCATAGTCGACGGCACGCTCGACGATGGCCAGGGCGCCACCCGTAGGCCCGATCAGGGCGTCGGCGCCGACCTGGACGCCGGTGAACTTTATGTCGGCGGCGCGAGCGCCATCCTGCGTCGGATAGGCGCGCAGGCTGACTCCGGGCGCCTTGGCGTCGACCAGGAACAGCGACATGCCCGTGCCATCACGCGCCGAAACGATCAGCTTGTCGGCGGACGGCGCGCCGAGTACCACGGCCTTGGCGCCGTCGAGCTGCCAACCCTCGCCCTTCGCTGTGGCCGTGGTGGCGACCCTGTCGAGCGCGTAGCGACCGCCCGGCTCATAGTGGGCCAGCGCCAGCATCAGTTCGCCACCGGCAATCGCCGGCAGCAGTGCTTCCTTCTGCGCGGCGCTGCCGGTGTCGCGGATCAGCCCGCCGCACAGCACGACGGTTGGGACATAGGGCTCCAGCGCCAGGCCGCGGCCGAGCATTTCCATGACCAGCATGCTGTCGACGGCATTGCCGTTCAGCCCGCCGAAGTCCTCATGGAACGGCAGGGCGAGGATGCCGAAATCGGCGAAGGTTTTCCATGCCGCGCGGTCGAAGCCGTCGGCGGATTTGGCCAGCGCGCGACGGTGCTCGAAGGCGTAATCCTTGGCGATGAAGCGGCGCAGGGTGTCCTGCAGGGCGAGTTGTTCTTCGGTGTAGTTGAAGTCCATGCTTAGAGTCCTAGAATCATCTGAGAAATGATGTTTTTCTGGATTTCGTTGGAGCCGCCATAGATGGTGGTCTTGCGGAAGTTGAAATACTGTCCGGACAGCGGCGGTGCGTGGTCGGCATAGGCCGGCATGGCGGCGTCGCCGCTCCAGTCGGCGTCGAGTCCCTCGTCGAGGTAGGGCAGGGCGTAATGGCCCAGGGCCTGCATCTTGAGTTCGGTCAGCATCTGCTGGATTTCGGAGCCCTTGACCTTGAGGATCGAAGCCTCCGGTCCCGGGGCGCGCTTCTTCTCGCCTTCGGCGGAAATTACGCGCAGGTTGGTGATTTCCAGCGCCATGAGTTCGAGTTCGACCTGGGCGATGCGGTCGCGGAAGCGCTGGTCCTCGATCAGCGGGCGGCCAGCCGAGGTTTCCTTCGCCGCGATCTCCTTGAGTTTTTTCAGTTCGCGCTTGGAACGGCCGACGCCGGCGATGCCGGTGCGTTCGTGGCCGAGCAGGAACTTGGCATAGGTCCAGCCCTTGTTCTCTTCGCCGATCAGGTTCTCGGCCGGCACCCTGACCTCCTCGAACCAGACCTCGTTGATCTCGTGTTCGCCGTCCAGCATGATGATCGGGCGCACCGTGATGCCAGGCGTCTTCATGTCGATCAGGAGGAAGGAAATGCCTTCCTGCTGGCGTCCTTCGGTCGAGGTGCGGACCAGGCAGAAAATCCAGTCGGCGTACTGGCCGAGCGTGGTCCAGGTCTTCTGGCCGCTGACCACGTACTGTTCGCCTTGCCGCACCGCCCGCATTTTGAGAGACGCCAGGTCCGAGCCCGAACCCGGCTCGGAATAGCCCTGGCACCACCAGTCCGTGCCGTCGATGATGCGTGGCAGGAAGCGCTGTTGCTGCATCGCATTGCCGAAAGCCATGATCACCGGCGCCACCATCTTGAGGCCGAAGGGCAGTTGCATCGGCGCCCCGGCATCGGCGCATTCCTCGTCGAAAATGTGCTGCTGCACGGCATTCCAGCCGGTGCCGCCAAAGGCCGCGGGCCAGCCCGCCGCGCCCCAGCCCTGGGCGTGCAGCAGTTTCTGCCAGCGCACGAAGTCGTCCTTCGCCAGGCGTTTGCCGCCCTGCACCTTGCGGCTGATTTCAGCGGGCAGTCTGGCGCGCAGGAAACTGCGTACCTCCTCCCGGAACGACTGCTCCTCGGCAGTGAAATTGAGATCCATCGGTATTCGGTCCTTTGCTGTATGCCTGAGAGGGATTGATGTGCTGCAGAGTGGAACAAGGTTCTGCAAGTATGGTACGCGAGATGAAGATCGCTGACAAGCTCGGGATGGCGGATTCAGGCCGCAAAGCCGCCAGCATCCTGCGGTGGCCGCCGCTTTGTCATGCGCGGATCGGCGCAGGGCGTCCTGCGGGATCGCTTGTGCCGCCGGCATCGCGCTATCGCCGTGCCGCCAGCGGCAACTTTCGGTCGCGTCAGGCTTAAGGCCAAGGCTTGATTCTTTTCCTCCCTTCTCCCATAATTCGCCCCCTGCCCAATCGGGACCTGGTTCCGGGCGGCATGTTTTTCGGTGGTGGCTGTAGCTCAGTTGGTAGAGTCCTGGATTGTGATTCCAGTTGTCGTGGGTTCGAGTCCCATCAGCCACCCCACCCGAATCGAGAACGGAGCCTGCGGGCTCCGTTTTTTATGTCCGCGGCGCATAGCCGCGGACGGTATCCCCCGGTGGGACATGTCCGCGGCGCCCGCCGGGGATTCGCAAGTTCTGGCGGCATCTTTGATCGCGTCATACAATTGAAACCTGATATATCGATTGCTGCGATTCGTCGCCGGGCATTTTCGCAAGCAGTCAGGAGGGCACCCGAAGCAGTGTCTGCCCGCTAGACTGCAATCTCGAACAAGCAACGAAGCAAAGGATCATTGGCCATGTCGATACGCAAACTTGTGGTTGCCAACGGGATCTGCTTCGTCGAGATACCTGCCGCCGGCATCTATCTGCTGTGCGGTTCGCCGGCCGACAGCGTCAAGCATCTGCTGCGTCGCGGCATCATCCAGACCACCGAACGCAACGGTGTGGCCTTCGAGAACGGCCCCAATGCGATCCTGCTGTCGGATTCGATGATCCAGAACGGACACTTGTGCAATCTGGCCGAGTTTCCCATCCTGCAGATGCTCTACCGGCAGGGCATGCTGATTCCGAACCATCCCAACAATACCGGCATGAAGCCCAAGCTGATCGGCACGCCCGAGCAGTTGGCGGCCCAGTTGCGCTACATCCATCGCGGCAACTACGGTCTGATTTCCGCCGAGGAAATGATGAAGGCGGGCGTCGATGAGGCAGCGGCCGACGAACTGATGCGCGTCAAGCTCAAGTTCGCCTTCGGCCAGATCGCGCGTCCCGAGGCCTTCGTCGAATGTCATCCGCTGACCGCCGCCGGCATCGATATCGGCAACGGCGTCAGCATCAAGCGCCTCGCCCATAACGTCTTCGACATACGCCACGGCGAGGATTTCGTCGAGGTGGATCTCAACCTCGAACCGCATCAGATCTATCCCTGCCCCTATCCGCTGAGCCATGTCGCGATCGACCGCCACTATTTCGCCGTGGTGCATGCCGGCGACGGCGACGGCTGGGACTTCAACCGCCCGGCCATGGGCAGCGTGCTGATCCACCAGGGCCGCGTGTACCTGATCGACGCCGGTCCCAACATCCACTACAGCCTCGACGCGCTGGGCATAGGCAAGAAGGAAGTGGCGGGGATTTTCCACACGCATTGCCACGACGACCATTTCGCCGGGCTGACGACGCTGCTGCAGTGCGACCGGCCGCTGCAGTATTTCGCCACGCCGCTGGTGCGGGCTTCGGTGACGCGGAAGTTCTGCGCGCTGCTGTCGATACCGGAAAGCGAATTCGCCAGGTACTTCGACATCTGCGACCTGGTGGAGGGGGAGTGGAACGACATCATGGGCCTGGAGGTGCGGCCGAGCATTTCGCCGCATCCGGTGGAGACCACGATATTCAATTTCCGCGTGCTCTGGGAAGGCGGCTACCGCACCTATGCCCACCTCGCCGACGTCGCCTCGTTCCGCGTCATCGACGCCATGGTCAGCGCCGACGCGACTGCACCCGGTCTGAGCCCCGAACGCGCGCAGGCGGTCAAGGCGTCCTACCTGGAAGCCGTGGACCTGAAGAAGATCGACATCGGCGGCGGCATGATCCACGGCTGCGCCGAGGACTTCGCCACCGACGCCACGCCCCGGCTGTTGCTCGCGCATACCTCGCGCGACCTGACGCAGGAGGAGCGACGCATCGGTTCGGGCGCGCCTTTCGGCACCCTGGACGTGATGATTCCGGGGGAGCAGAACTTCCTGCTGCGCGACGCCAGCGAATTTCTCAAGAGCTATTTCCCGACGGTGCCGGTCGAGCGCCTGCACATGCTGCTGAACAACCGCATCGTCACCTTCAATCCGGAGACCATCATCACCTCGGCGGGCACGGTGCCGCAGGAGATCTATCTGCTGCTGGCCGGCAAGGTCGAGATCCTGACCCAGGACCCGCACAGTGCCCACTTCCTGTTCAGCGGTTCGCTGCTGGCCGAATCGGCCGCGATCCACAACCGGCAGAGCGAAGATACCTATCGCTCGGTAGGTTTCGTCCAGGCCTTGCGCCTGCCGGCGGACCTCTACCGCAATTTCGTCGAGCGTTTCTTTTCCAGCGCCGAGCTGCTCAAGGTGCGCACGGTCGAGGAGCGTTTGCGGCGCACCTTCCTGTTCAGCGATGCGGTGACCAACACCACGCTGTTTTCACTGGCCAAGAATTGCACCATCACCCGCCTGCACGCCGGCCGGCATTTCATCGGCGACCCGCATCAACTGCACCTGATCGGCAAGGGTCGGCTGGCCAAGGGCAATGACGAAAAGGCGCCGGTGCTTGGCAAGGGTGAGTTCTGGGGCGCGGACAGCCTGTTTGCCGCGGTGTCCAAGAGCGCCGGCGAACCGGCGACAGCGGCGGAACCGGGACCCAGCCTGGTGGCACTGGACAGTTGCGAGGTCTATTCGGTGCCGCTGAAACTGGTGTCGCGGATTCCGGTGGTGCGCTGGAAGCTGTTCGAGGCCTTCCGCAACGCCCATCCCTACGCCGCGCCGCGCTATCGCGGCACGGCACGTTAAGTCGCCGCGTCCATACCCTCGTCGTCGAGGGCCATCAAGCCGGCATTGCCGCCCGTCGCCGCCGTATTGACGCTGACCAGGCGCTCGGCCAGCATGCGGTACAGCGGGTACAGCGCGGTTCTTGCTCCGGGCTGGAACACAGGGATCAAGGGGCCCGGCGTATCGGCCAGGCGCGGCCGCCGGACCGCCGTGCCGAGGTCGCGGGTCAGCAGCACGCCCGCCAGGCCCAGGCAATCTACCTGCGGCAGGAATTCGATCCGCATCGCCAGTTCCCCGGGCAGCGCGGCGCGGATGCTCCTGGCCGGCGCGCCGTCGACCATCACGGCGCTGCCGTCGACCGCGAGCACTGCCGCAAGCTGTTCGAGCAGCGCGTCTGCGTCGCACGCCAGGCAAAGCAGGCGGCCGCGCGGCGCGAAGCTCAGGATGTTGCGCTCGCCGGTGGCGCCCGGCAGTTCGAGCCCGAGCTTGCACAGGGACAGCTCGCCATAACGCGCACAGCATTGCGCCAGGGCCATGCGTGCGTTGGTGGCGGCCCATGCCGCCAGTTGCAGCAGAGCGGGCGGCGGCTCGGCGGCGGCACAGCCGAGATCCGCCGGCGCGACCTGCTCGCGGCCCGCCAGCGCACGCAGATACAGCGGCCCGCCGGACTTCGGTCCGGTGCCGGACAGGCCCTCGCCGCCGAAGGGTTGCACGCCGACCACGGCGCCGATCATGTTGCGATTGACGTAGATGTTGCCGACGCGCGCCGCCTTCACCACTTTTTCGACCGTTTCGTCGATGCGGCTATGCACGCCCAGGGTCAGGCCGTAGCCGGTGGCATTGATGGCCGCCACCAGGCCTTCGAGGTCGCCGGCGGCGAAGCGCAGCACATGCAGCACCGGGCCGAAGACCTCGCCCTGCAGCTCGGCCAGCGCATCGATCTCGATCAGCGTCGGCGCCACGAAGCAGCCGCTGCGGCAGGCCGCCGGCAGGCTGGCCTGCCACAGCGGCCGGCCTTTTTCGCGCATCCGCGCGACGTGGTCGAGCAATGCGTCGCGGGCCTTGCCGTCGATCACCGGGCCGATGTCGGTCGCCAGCTGCGTCGGATTGCCGATCAGCAGTTCCTGCGCCGCGGCCTTCAGCAGCGGCAGCACGCGGTCGGCAATCTCGTGCTGCAGGCACAGCACGCGCAAGGCCGAGCAGCGCTGGCCGGCGCTGTCGAAGGCCGAACTCAGCACGTCCTGCACCACCTGCTCGGGCAGGGCGGAGGAATCGACGATCATCGCGTTCTGGCCGCCGGTTTCCGCAATCAGGCGCACTTCCTCGCGCCCGGCGATGCGCTGGTTGATCAGCTGCGCCACTTCGGTGGAGCCGGTGAACAGCACACCGTGCACACGCGGATCGGCGACCAGCGCGGCGCCCACGGTTTCGCCGCGCCCCGGCAGCAGCTGCAGGGCTTGCGGCGGGATGCCGGCCTGGCGCAGCAGTTCCACGGCAAGACAGGCGATCAGCGGCGTCTGTTCCGCCGGTTTGGCGATCACCGGGCTGCCGGCAGCCAGGGCCGCGCTGACCTGGCCGACGAATATCGCCAGCGGAAAATTCCAGGGGCTGATGCAGACCACCGGCCCCGGCATCGCGTGCGCCGGCCGATAGCGCTCGCTGTCGAGTTGCGCGGCGTAGTAGCGGCAGAAATCCACGGCCTCGCGAATTTCGGCCAGGCCGTTGCTCCAGGTCTTGCCGGCTTCGCGGATGCACAGGCTCAGCAATTGCATGCGCTGCGCTTCGAACAGGTCGGCGGCGCGCCGCAGCGCCGCCGCGCGCGCGGCCGGTGCTGTCTGCGCCCAGTCCGCGGCGCAGGATGCGGCGGTCGCCAGTGCTAGTTCGACTGCGGCGTCATCGGCCTCGGTCACCTCGCCGACCCTTTCTTCATGGTCGGCCGGATTGAGCACCGGCAGGGGCAGGCCGCTGGACGGGGTGGCAGATGAGGTGACAGATGAGGTGGCCACGCCCGGCAACGGCCGCGCCGACCACTGTCGGGCGGCAAGCTGCGCCAGGCCGGATTCGAGTTCGGCAATGCGCGCTTCGTCGGCCAGGTCGACCCCGGCCGAGTTGAGCCGCCCGGCGCCGAAAAGCCGCGCCGGCAGGGGAATCGCCGGGTGCGGCGCGCCGCCCTGCGGTCTGACCCGGCTCAGCGGATCGGCGAGCAGTTCGTCGATCGATACCGATTCATCGACGATGCGATTGACGAAGGAACTGTTGGAGCCGTTTTCCAGCAGCCGGCGCACCAGGTAGGGCAGCAGGGTTTCGTGGCTGCCGACCGGGGCATAAATGCGGCAGCGCCTGCCGCCGTTTTCGGCAGCGACCAGATGATCGTAGAGCGCCTCGCCCATGCCATACAGGCACTGGAATTCGTAGTCCTCGATGCCGCGCCGGCGCGCCATCTGCATCACGGCCGCGACGGTCTGCGCATTGTGGGTGGCGAACTGGGGATAGATCGCGTCCGGCGCCGCCAGCATGCGGTCGGCGCAGGCAAGATAGGACAGATCGGTATGCGGTTTGCGCGTAAACACCGGGTAGTCGGCGAGGCCATCGACTTGGGCGCGCCGGATTTCGCTGTCCCAGTAGGCGCCCTTGACCAGGCGCAGCATGATGCGTCGCCGCTGTCGCCGCGCCAGCCCGATCAGCCAGTCGACGACGTGGATGGCGCGCTTCTGGTAGGCCTGGACCACGAAACCGAGCCCGTCCCAGCCGGCCAGATCCGGGTCGGCGGCAAGGGATTCGAGCAGGTCGAGCGAAAGTTCGAGGCGCTCGGCTTCTTCCGCATCGATGTTGAGCCCGATGCCGTAGCGCTTCGCCGGCAGCATCAGGGATTTCAGCGCCGGCCCGAGTTCGGCCATGACGCGCGACTTCTGGCTGCGCTGGTAGCGCGGGTGCAGGGCCGAAAGCTTGACCGAGACGCCGGCCCCGGCCACCGCGCCGCGCCCGCCGGCGGCGGTGCCAATGGCGTGGATCGCGTTTTCATAGGCGCACCGGTAGCGCTCGGCATCGGCGGCGCCCAAGGCCGCCTCGCCGAGCATGTCGAAGGAGTGGGTGTAGCCGCCGGCTTCCCTGGCGGCGGCCTGCGCCAGCGCCTCGGCTATGGTCTTGCCGGCAACGAATTGCCTTGCCAGCAGAGCCATCGCATAAGCCACCCCGCGGCGCACCAGGGGTTCGCCGCCGCGGCTCAGCAGACCGCCCAGCGCCTGGCCCAGGACGCCGTGCGAGGGCGCGGCGACCAGCTTGCCGCCGAGCAGCAAGGCCCAACTGGCGGCATTGACGAACAGCGAATGCTGGCCGCCGAGGTGCGCTTGCCAGTCGCCGTGGCTCAGCTTGTCGCGGATCAGGCGATCCGCCGTGGCCGTATCGGGAATGCGCAGCAAGGCCTCGGCCAGGCACATCAGCGCAATGCCTTCGGGTGACGATAATGAAAACTCGTGCATCAGGTGGTCTGCGCCGCCGGCGCCGCGCCGCCGGCTGCGCACCGCCTCGATCAGGGTTCGCGCCTGGGCCCTGATTGCCGGCGCGGCGAGCTCCATGCCTTCCAGTTCGGTCACCAGCGTCGCCACACAAGCGGCTTCGGCGCTCCGACAGGCTTCCCTGATTGCGTGTCGCGACATGGGCGACTCCCGTAGACCGGCATGAACATGCAAGGCGTTCGCCCGGGGCGATTTGGCTGGCGCTGCCGCCCCCGCATCGAACGTCCCGCAGCGATTGCTGTCTACACAGTTTAGTAGAACCCGCCGTCCGCACACAGCGATCGACGAATGCCAGCGCCGGGCGACGATTGGCCGGCAGCATCCTGGGAGATGGTCATGAACGACAAGGTCATCGCTAAGCAACGCCCGGTGCGTCTGATCGGCGTGGTCAGCGGGTTCGGGGTGCCGCCGCGGACCTGCGCCGGCAGCATGCGCGCGGCGGCGGCACTGGAACTCGCCGACGCCGGCGGCGGGATGCGCAGGAACGGCATCGATTGCGCCTGGGACGGGCTCATCGCGCCGACGACCGAGCGGGATCTGCCGCGGGATGTGGCATTGCGCCGGATCTGCGGCCAGGTCGCCGAGCGCGTCGCGGCCTGCGTCGACTGCGGCGCCCTGCCGGTCGTGCTCAGCGGCGATCACGCGCTGGCGGTCGGCACCTGGCAGGGGGTGGCGCGGGCGCTCGGCAAGCCACCCGGCATGCTCTGGATCGACGCCCATCTCGATGCGCATACCGAAATCACCAGTCCCAGCGGCAATCCGCACGGCATGCCGCTGGCGGCGCTGCTGGGGCACGGCCCCAATCCATGGCAAAGCCCGCCGGCGGCGCTGGACGCGGCGCGCTGCTGCGTGTTCGGCGCGCGCAGTTACGAGGATTCCGAAATGCGCCTGCTGCAGGAACTTGGGGTACGCGTCGTGGATAGGGAGGAGATACGCCGGCGCGGCCTGCGGCCGGCGCTGGACGCGGCGCTGGCTTGCGTCGGCCGTGGCAACTTCGGCATTTCGATCGATCTCGACGCGGTCGATCCGGGCGATGCGCCCGGGGTCAATACGCCCAGCGCAGGCGGCCTGGATGGCGCCGCCCTGGCCGATGCCCTGCGCAGCCTGGCCCGCAAGCCGGAACTCGCCGCCCTCGAAATCGCCGAGTACAACCCGGAACGCGATGTCGCAGGCCGCACCGCGCGGTTGGTGGGGCGCCTGCTCGAATCGCTGAGCGCGCCCGACGGCGACGAGTGCCGCCGGATCGAGGCCGCCAGCGGCGCACACAACTATGCGCCGCTGCCGGTGGTGCTGGCGCGGGGCGAGGGGATATATGTCTGGGATACGGCGGGCAAATGCTACATCGACATGATGTCGGCGTATTCGGCGGTGAGCCTGGGGCACGGCCATCCGCTACTGGTGGCCGCGCTGACGGAACAGGCGCAGCGTCTGGCCGTCACCTCGCGGGCGTTTTACAACGACCGTTTGCCGCTGTTGCTGGCGCGCCTGTGCGCGGTCTTCGGCTATGCGGCCGCGCTGCCGGTCAATACCGGGCTGGAGGCGGTGGAAACCGCGCTCAAGGCGGCGCGCAAATGGGGTTACCGGCACAAGGGCGTTGTCGCCGACCGGGCCGAGATCATCGCCTGCGAGGGCAATTTCCATGGACGCTCGATCGCGATCATCGGCATGTCCTCGGAGGCCCAGTACCGCGACGGCTTCGGCCCGTTTGCGCCGGGCTTCAGGCTGGTCGCCTACGGCGACGCCGAGGCGCTCGAAGCCGCGATCGGGCCCAATACCGTGGTCTTCCTGGTGGAACCGGTGCAGGGCGAGGGCGGCATCGTCGTGCCGCCCGACGGCTATTTGCGCCGCTGCGCCGAAATTTGCCGGCGTCACGGCGTGCTGCTGATCTGCGACGAGGTGCAGACCGGCCTTGGCCGTACCGGCAAGCTGCTGGCCTCCTGGCACGAGAATGTGCGGCCCGACGGGGTGATCCTGGGCAAGGCCTTGGGCGGCGGCCTGCTGCCGGTGTCGGCCTTTCTCGCCGACCGCGAGCTGATGGACGTGTTCACGCCCGGCGACCATGGCAGCACCTTCGGCGGCAATGCGCTGGCCGCGACGGTGGCTCTGGTCGCTCTCGACCTGATCGTCGAACTGGATCTGTCGGCGCATTCGGCGCTGCTCGGCGAGCATCTGCTGGCGCGGCTGCGCGCCTTGCGCCATCCGGCGATTCGCGCCGTGCGCGGACGCGGGCTATTTGCCGGGATCGAACTCGACCCCGCCATTCTCGACGCGCACACCGCCTGCCTGCGCCTGCTCGATGCCGGCGTGCTGACCAAGGACACCCACGGCACGGTGATCCGGATCGCGCCGCCGCTGATCATCGACAGGGACCAGCTTGACGACGCGATCGACCGCATCGCTGCCGTCCTGCAGCAGATGCCGGCCGACCGGGCCCTTGCGGCCTGACGGGACGCCATGGCTACGCTCGATGAAAAAGACATTCTGCAACGCCTGGGCATCGCAGGCGCGCTGGCCCGGGCCGGGGCCGGATTCGCCTCGGAAAACCCGGCGACAGGCAAGCCGATTGCCTGGGTTCGCCGTGCCGCCAGCGGCAACTATGAAGTGGCCGTGACGGCGGCCGAGGCGGCTTTCGTGAAATGGCGCGAGGTGCCGGCACCGCAACGCGGCGCGCTGGTGCGCGCCCTGGGCGAGGAACTGCGGCGGCACAAGGATCTGCTGGGCAGCCTGATCTCGCTCGAAACCGGGAAGATCAAGGCCGAAGGCGACGGCGAGGTGCAGGAGATGATCGACATCGCCGATTTCGCCGTCGGCCTTTCGCGCCAGTTGTACGGCCGCAGCATGCATTCGGAGCGCCGGCAGCACCGGATGTTCGAGCAGTGGCAGCCGCTGGGTCCGGTCGGCGTGATCACCGCATTCAATTTCCCCGCCGCGGTGTGGGCGTGGAACGCGCTGATCGCGGCGGTCTGCGGCGACACGGTGGTGTGGAAGCCGAGTCCAAAGGCGCCATTGACGGCGCTGGCCATTCATCGCCTGGCCAGCAACGTGGCGCGGCAGCACGATGCCGCCGATGTCTTCGGCCTGCTGCTGTCCGACCGACCGCAGCTCGGCCAGCGGATGGCCGGCGACTCGCACCTGCCCTTGCTCTCGTTCACCGGGTCCTCCGCCGTCGGGCGTCGGGTGGCGCAGACCGTGGCGGCGCGTTTCGGCCGCAGCCTGCTCGAATGCTCGGGCAACAACGCGGTGATCGTCGATGAAACCGCCGATCTCGATCTGGCGCTGAGTGCCATTCTCTTCGGTGCGGTGGGCACCGCCGGCCAGCGCTGCACCTCGACGCGCCGCCTGATCGTGCACGAGTCGCGCCATGCCGAAATCATCCGCCGTCTGGCCGACGCCTACAACGAGGTGTGCGTCGGCGATCCGCTGGCTGCCAGCACTCTGATGGGACCGCTGATAGACGAAGCCGCGCGCATCGATTTTGTCGCCGCGGTGGCCGAAGCCGAAGCCTGCGGCGGTACCGTACTGTGCGGCGGCAGCGTCCTGTCGCGGCCCGGCTATTTCGTGCGGCCGACGCTGATCGAAGCCGAGAACGACTGGCCGGTGGTGCAACGCGAAACCTTCGGCCCCATCCTTTACGTCATGCGCTACCGGGACTTCGAGCAGGCGCTGATCATGCAGAATGCCGTGCCGCAAGGCTTGTCCTCGGCCTTGTTCACGCTCGATCTGCGCCATGCGGAACAGTTCCTCGCCGCATCCGGCAGCGATTGCGGCATCGCCAACATCAATCTCGGTACCTCGGGCGCCGAGATCGGCGGCGCCTTCGGCGGCGAAAAGGAAACCGGTGGCGGCCGCGAGGCTGGCTCGGACGCCTGGAAGGCTTATATGCGCCGACAGACCAATACGATTAATTGGGGTAACGATCTGCCGCTTGCTCAGGGAATTGAATTTCTCCCAGGCGGAGTACAACGGAGCCGATAGTAAATTTGGTCGACAAAAAGAGTCAACTTTTGAAATCTTTTGGCCGTTGAGCTATCAAAGAAGAGAGATGGAGTTAGCAGGGAACCGCGAATAATCAGAGAGGAGGCGTGTCATGTCGATCTTTGACCGTTATCAGGGCCGCTACGAATCCGCGCTGGAAGAAGACATGTCGGTCCAGGAATACCTGGATCTGTGCCGCAACGAACCCGCGGCCTATGTCAGCGTCGCCGAGCGCATGCTCGCCGCGATCGGCGAACCCGAACTGGTGGATACGCGGCTCGATCCGCGGCTGTCGCGCATTTTTGCCAACAAGATCATCAAGATCTACCCGGCCTTCCGCGATTTCTACGGCATGGAAGAGGTGATCGAGAACATCGTTGCCTACATCCGCCATGCGGCCCAGGGCCTCGAAGAGAAGAAGCAGATCCTGTATCTGCTGGGCCCGGTCGGCGGCGGCAAATCCTCGCTCGCCGAGAAGCTGAAATCCCTGATCGAGAAGGAGCCTTTCTATGCGATCAAAGGCTCGCCGGTGCATGAGTCGCCGCTGGGCCTGTTCAAGCCCGAGGAGGACGGCCCTATCCTCGAAGAGGACTTTGGCATTCCGCGGCGTTACCTGAACACCATCATGTCGCCCTGGGCGGTCAAGCGCCTGCACGAATTCAACGGCGACATCACCCGCTTCCGCGTGGTCAAGCTGCGGCCCTCGGTACTGCGCCAGATCGCCGTGTCGAAGACCGAGCCCGGCGACGAGAACAACCAGGACATCTCCTCGCTGGTGGGCAAGATCGACATCCGCAAGCTCGAAGAGTATTCGCAGAACGATCCCGATGCCTACAGCTATTCGGGCGGGTTGTGCCTGGCCAATCGCGGCCTGCTCGAATTCGTCGAGATGTTCAAGGCGCCGATCAAGGTCCTGCATCCGCTGCTGACGGCGACCCAGGAAGCCAACTACAAGGGTACCGAGGGCTTTGGCGCGATTCCCTTCGACGGCATGATCCTCGCGCACTCCAACGAGGCGGAGTGGATGGCGTTCAAGAACAACCGCAACAACGAGGCCTTCCTCGACCGCATCTATATCGTCAAGGTGCCCTACTGCCTGCGCGTCTCCGAAGAGGTCAAGATCTACGAGAAGCTGCTGGTGAACTCCTCGCTGGCGAAGGCGCCCTGCGCGCCGGACACGCTCTTGATGATGGCGCAGTTCGCCGTGCTGTCGCGCCTCAAGGAGCCGGAAAACTCGGCGATCTATTCGAAGATGCGCGTCTATGACGGCGAGAACCTCAAGGACACCGACCCCAAGGCCAAGTCCTACCAGGAGTACCGCGACTACGCCGGCGTCGACGAGGGCATGACCGGCTTGTCCACGCGCTTCGCCTTCAAGATACTGTCCAAGGTGTTCAACTTCGACCATCGCGAGGTGGCCGCCAATCCGGTGCACCTGATGTACGTGCTGGAGCAGCAGATCGAGCAGGAACAGTTCGCGCCCGAAATCGAGCAGCGCTACCTCGGCTTCATCAAGGAGTTCCTCGCCCCGCGCTATGCGGAATTCATCGGCAAGGAAATCCAGACGGCCTATCTCGAATCGTATTCCGAGTACGGCCAGAACATCTTCGACCGCTACGTCACCTATGCCGACTTCTGGATTCAGGACCAGGAATTCCGCGATCCGAACACCGGCGAGATTCTCGATAGGAGCGCGCTCAACGACGAACTGGAGAAGATCGAGAAGCCGGCCGGCATCAGCAACCCGAAGGACTTCCGCAACGAGGTGGTGAACTTCGTGCTGCGCGCCCGGGCCAAGAACGATGGCATGAATCCGGCCTGGACTTCCTACGAGAAGCTGCGCGCCGTGATCGAGAAGAAGATGTTCTCCAACACCGAGGAGCTGCTGCCGGTGATCTCCTTCAACAACAAGGCCAGCGCCGACGACCAGCGCAAGCACCAGGATTTCGTCAATCGGATGAAGGCCAAGGGCTACACCGAGAAGCAGGTCCGCCTGCTGGCCGAGTGGTATCTCCGGGTGCGCAAATCTTCCTGAGTTTCCGGTTTGGCGCGCCCTGGGTGGCGCAAAGATAGCGAACGGGAGGCAGCATGCTGCAGATCATCGATCGGCGCAACGACAGCAAGAACAAGAGCGCCGTCAATCGCAACCGCTTCATCCGGCGCTTCAAGGGCCAGATCAGGAAGGCGGTGCAGGACGCGATTGTCCGGCGCAAGATCGCCGATATCGACAACGGCGAGAAGGTCGGCATACCGTCCAAGGATATTTCGGAACCGCAATTCCATCATGGCCGGGGCGGGCGCTGGAGCGTGGTGCAGCCGGGCAACGACCGTTACCTCACCGGGGACGAGATCGAGCGGCCCGAGGAAGGTGCGGGCGGGCGCGGTAGCGGCGCCAGTCTCGACGGCGAGGGTCTCGACGACTTCGTGTTCACGCTGTCGCGCGAGGAGTTTCTCGATATTTTCTTCGACGACCTGGCCCTGCCGCACCTGATCAAGACGCAGTTGGCGCGCATCTCCGAATACAAGCGCGTGCGCGCCGGCTACACCTCGACCGGGGTTCCGGCCAACATCAATGTGGTGCGTTCGCTGCGCGGCGCGACGGGGCGCCGTCTGGCCGCCGGCGGGCCCTACCGCAAGACGCTGCGCGCCCTGCACGCCGAGCTGGCCGAACTGGAGGAATGCGGCGCGGGCGACGGCAAGCGGGCCGCGGAAATTCGTGCCGAGATCGCCCGCCTGCTGCGCCGGATCGAGACCCTGCCTTTCATCGATACCTTCGATTTGCGCTACAACAGCCGCATCCGCGTCCCGGCGCCTTCGACGCAGGCCGTGATGTTCTGCGTCATGGACGTCTCCGGCTCCATGGACGAACAGAAAAAGCGCATCGCCAAGCGCTTCTTCATGCTGCTCTATCTGTTCCTGACCCGCACCTACGAGCACATCGAGATCGTTTTCATCCGCCACCACACGCTGGCGCTGGAAGTCGACGAGGACGACTTCTTCCGCTCGCGTGAGACCGGCGGCACCGTGGTGTCCTCCGCGCTCGAACTGATGCTGCGCATCGTGCGCCAGCGCTATGCCTCGAATGTCTGGAACATCTACTGCGCCCAGGCCTCCGACGGCGACAACTGGGAGGCCGATTCGCCAAAATGCCGGGAACTGCTCGAATCCAGCATCGTGCCGCTGATCCAGTACTACGCCTACATCGAGATTTCGGAGGGAGAACAGCAGAACCTCTGGCGCGAGTACGCCAGGGTCATGGCCAGCCATCCGCAGCGCTTCGCCATGCAGCAGATCGGTGGTCCCGAGGACATCTACCCGGTGTTCCGCGAACTGTTCCGCAAGAGCCTGGCGTGAGTCGCCGATGAGCGAAATGCCGCAGCCGCTGCCGACCGGGTCCGAATGGAGCTTCGAGTCCATCGAGATCTACGATCGCGAGATCGGACGCGTCGCCCAGGAATACGGGCTCGACGTCTATCGCCACCAGCTCGAAGTCATCACCGCCGAGCAGATGATGGATGCCTATGCCTCGATAGGCATGCCGGTGTATTATCACCACTGGTCCTTCGGCAAGCATTTCCTGAGCACCGAGAAGGGCTACAGGCGCGGCCAGATGGGGCTGGCCTACGAGATCGTGATCAACTCCGATCCCTGCATCGTGTACCTGATGGAAGAGAACACGATGCCGATGCAGGCGCTGGTCATCGCCCATGCCGCCTACGGCCACAACTCCTTCTTCAAGGGCAACTACCTGTTTCGCACCTGGACTTCGGCCGAGGCGATCGTCGACTACCTGGTGTTCGCGCGCAACGTCATCGCAGAGTGCGAGGAACGCTACGGCGAAGAGGAGGTCGAGCAGTTGCTCGACGCCTGTCATGCCTTGATGAGCGTCGGCGTGGACCGCTACAAGCGGCCGCCCAAACTGTCCCTGAACAAGGAAAAGGAACGGCGCAAGGAACGCGAAAGCTACCTGCAGTCGCAGGTCAATGACCTGTGGCGCACTCTGCCCCAGGGCCTGGAGCGGGAAGCCACCCAGAGCGAGCGTCGCTTTCCCGCGGAACCGGAAGAGAACCTGTTGTATTTCATCGAGAAGAACGCGCCCCTGCTGGAACCCTGGCAACGCGAAATCGTGCGCATCGTGCGCAAGATCGGGCAGTATTTCTACCCGCAGCGGCAAACCCAGCTGATGAACGAAGGCTGGGCCTGTTTCTGGCACTACACCATGCTTTACCATCTCTATGACCAGCGCCAGCTCACCGACGGCTTCATGCTGGAATTCCTCCAGCATCACACCAATGTCGTGTTCCAGCCGCCGTTCAACAGTCGCCGCTTCGGCGGCATCAATCCCTATGCGCTGGGTTTTGCCATGTGGCGCGATATCCAGCGCATCTGCCAGGAACCGACCGCCGAGGATCGCGAGTGGTTTCCAGAGCTGGCGGGCAGCGACTGGCGCGAGTCGATGGACTTTGCCATGCGCAATTTCAAGGATGAAAGCTTCGTCGCCCAGTACCTGTCGCCTCGGCTGATGCGGGAATTCAGGCTGTTCAACATTCTCGACGACCCGCGCGAGCCCACGCTGCGCGTGCGGGCGATCCACGACGAACAGGGCTACCGTACCCTGCGCCAGTGCCTCGCCGAGCAGTACAACCTCGGCAGCCGCGAGCCCGACATCCAGGTCTGGAACGTCGATCTGCGCGGCGAGCGTTCCCTCACGCTGCGGCATTTCAAGTACCAGGGACGGGATCTGGGAGAGTCCCGCGACGCGGTGCTGAAGCACGTTGCGACGCTATGGGGCTTTCCGGTCAGGCTGGAGGAGCAGGACGACGATGGCGAGGTTCGGCACCTGACCGAGGTCAGGATCGACCGGCGCAAGGAGAATCACCAGCCTTGACCGCGGCGGCGCTGCGCAGGGCGGACCGTAGGGCGGACTTCAGTCCGCCATCCACCCCTGGCCGACTGAAGTCGGCCCTACAGCGTCATCCACCTCCGGCCGGCTGAAGCCGGCCCTACGGGCGGGCCGGTCCGGCGCCGGCAGGGTCCTGGCGATAGAACAGCGTGAACTGCCGATACACCTCCGGGTACTCGTCGGCCAGCAACTGCGGCGTCTCGAAGAAGGCTTCGCTGGCGACGGCGAAGAACTCGGCGGGCCATTCGGCGCCATAGGGATCGAGCGGCGTTTCCTCGCCGTCATCGACGCGCCGCCGGAAATCCTCGAAGGCCCGGCTCATGACCGCGATCCAGCGCTGCCGCGACATGCCGGCATGCAGCGGCGGCATGCCATCGGCGTCGCCGCTCTTCATGTCCAGCTTGTGGGCGAATTCGTGAATCACCACATTGATGCCGTCGGCTTCCTCGGCAATGTCGAACCAGGAGATCAGCACCGGGCCGCCGTACCAGGCCTCGCCCATCACGTCATCGTCGAACTCATGCACCACGCCGTCCTCGTCGATCATCCGCCGCGGAATCAGGAAATCGCCGGGATAGACCACGATACCGACCCAGCCGGCATACCAGTCGAGGCCGAGGTGCAGGATCGGCAGGCAGGCCTGCAGCGCGATCGTCAGCTGGATGCGCGGCGTCAGCCGCAGGCCCTGGGCGCCGCTCCATTGCTTTTCGGCGATGAAGCGGCGCGCCAGCTGGCGCAGCCGGGCGCGTTCATCGGGTGTCAAACGGTGAAGAAAGGGCAGGCCGGCCTCGACCTCATGCCACAGCGATTCGCGGATGTCGAGCCGTTCAGCGCGGCGCTGCCGCCACCATGCCAGCAGCTTGCGTATCATCATCCGCCGCGCCGCGCGTTGAGCCAGATGCCGGCGAAGATCAGGCCGATGCCGGCGGCGTGATAGGGCGCCGGCGTCTCGCCGAGAAAGATCATCGACAGCACGATGGCAAAGGCCGGCACCAGGTGCATGAACAGCCCGGCACGCGCCGCGCCGACTTCGGCGACGCCGCGATTCCACAGGATGTAGCCGAGAAAAGCGGGGAACACCCCCGTATAGACGATGCCGGCAATCGCGCCGGGCGTGGCTATGACATGGCGGCCCTGGGCCATTTCCCAGAGATAGAAGGGCAACAGGAAAAACAGGCCGGTGACGCTGATCGCGGTGAGAAAGGACAGCGGGTGCACCGGGGGCCGGCGCGACAGCAGCAGGGTATAGGCCGACCAGGCCAGCACCGAGGCGAGAATCCAGAGGTCGCCGACGTTCAGCGTGAGTTCCCGCAGGCGCTGCAGTTCGCCGTGGGCGACGATGGCGAGCACGCCGGCGAAGGACACCAGGATGCCGGCGGCCTCGCGGCCGTGCAGGCGCCTGCCGGTCAGCAACCAGGCGATCAGTACGATCATGATGGGGATGAAGGAATTCAGCAGCGTGCCGTTGATCGCGGTGGTGTATTGCAGGCCGCCGTAGACCAGCACGTTGTAGCCGCCGGTGCCCAGCGCGCCGAAGAACAGCAGCCAGGGCCAGGCGGCGCACAGTTGCGGCCAATCGCGCCGCACATGGGGCAGGGACAGCGGCAGCAGGCACAGCAGGGCCACCGCCCAGCGCCAGAAGGACAGGGCGACCGGCGGCAGCTCGCCGCGAAAGGCGCGGCTGACTATCCAGTTGCCGGCCCAGAACAGGTTGGCCAGGGTCAGCAGCAGGTAGGGAGACAGGTGCGGCAGTTTCTTCATGGAATCGGGATTATGCCCGGCGTGGGATAATTGCCCCATGGTCTCCGTAGTGCATTCCCTGCAGCCGTCGAGCGGCGAAGCCGAAACGCTGTCGCGCCTCTGCGTCGGCCTTCCCGTCGAGGCGGCGGCGCGCGCCGCCGAGGCGCTGGCGCTGGCGCGTGACGCTTATGGCGACCAGGAGCTGGGTACCGGCGAGGCCATCCTCCAGCATGCGCTGGGCATGGCCCTGATCGTGGCGTCGCTCGACCTCGATGCCGATGCGCGCATCGCCGCCCTGCTGTTTGCCGCCAGCGATCATGTGCCGGATTGCGACGAATGCCTGAAAGTTGGCTTTGGCGACACGGTGGCCGGGCTGGTGGCGGGGCTGCACCGGCTGGGCAGCCTGCGCCCGCTGACGCGTGCGGCGGCGGGTGGCGGCGCGGCAGGCGAGGGTGTGGCCGAACCGCGGGTCGACGTCAAGGCCCAGGCCGAGATCCTGCGCAAGATGCTGCTGGCCATGGTCGATGACATCCGTGTGGTCATGCTGCGGCTGGCGAGCCGGGTGCAGACGCTGCGCTTCCTCAACGCGCGGCCCGGCCCGCTGCGCGACGAAATGGCCAGGGAGAGCCAGCTGATCTACGCGCCGCTGGCCAACCGGCTCGGCATCTGGCACGTCAAGTGGGAACTCGAAGACCTGGCCTTCCGCTACCTGGAGCCGGAGACCTACAAGCGCATCGCCCGAATGCTCGATGAAAAGCGCACCGAGCGCGAAGGCTTCATCGACCAGGCCGTGGCGCGCCTGCAGGCGGAGCTGGCGGCTGCCGGCGTGCGCGCCGAGATCTACGGCCGGCCCAAGCACATCTACAGCATCTGGAACAAGATGCGCGGCAAGGACATCGACTTTTCCGAAGTCTATGACGTGCGCGCGGTGCGCATCATCGTCGATGAAGTCAAGGACTGCTATACGGCGCTGGGCATCGTGCATCACCTGTGGCAGCCGATCCACGGCGAGTTCGACGACTACATTTCCCATCCCAAGGGCAATTTCTATCGCTCGCTGCACACGGCCGTGGAGGTCGAGGACGGCCGTTCGCTGGAGGTGCAGATCCGCACCCGCGAGATGCACGAGCATGCCGAGCTGGGCGTCGCCGCCCACTGGCGCTACAAGGAATCCGGCAAGTCGGTGAAGGCCGGCGGCGCCTACGAGGACAAGATTTCCTGGCTGCGCCAATTGCTGTCGTGGCGCGACGAAATCGCCGATTCGGCGGAGTGGGTGCAGCAGTTCAAGCGCGCGGCGCTGGACGACACGATCTATGTGCTGACGCCCCAGGACAAGGTCATCGACCTGCCGCGCGGCGCCACGGCGCTGGACTTTGCCTATCGGCTGCACACCGATCTCGGCCATCGCTGCCGCGGCGCCAAGATCGACGGCCACATGGTGCCGCTAAACACCGCGCTGGCCAACGGGCAGCGCGTGGAAATCGTCACGGTCAAGAGCGGCGGGCCGTCGCGCGACTGGCTCAATCCGGCGCAGGCTTACCTGGCCACGTCGCGCGCGCGGTCCAAGGTCAAGCAGTGGTTTGCGGCGCAGGACGAAGCCGAACTGCTGGCGCAGGGCCGCAGCCTGGTGACGCGGGAACTGCAGCGCGAGGGACAGACCCAGTCCAATCTCGACGAACTGGCGGTCAAGCTCGGACTGAAGAGCGCCGAGGCGCTGTTCCTTGCCGCGGCGCGCGGCGAGATCGGCATGCGGGCGATCGACACGGCCTTGCGCGGCGGCGCCGAGCCATTGCCGCCCGAGCCGGAAATCCAGACCAAGAAGAGCCGCGCCGGCGACAGCCGGATCCTGGTGGTCGGCGTGGACAAGCTGCTGACCCAGGTCGGCAGCTGCTGCAAGCCGATGCCGCCGGATGCGATCGTCGGCTTCGTCACGCGCGGCAAGGGCATCTCGATCCATCGTGTCGAATGCATCAACTTCCGCAACATGGCGGCACGCAATCCGGAGCGCGTCATCGGCGCGGAGTGGGGCGAACAGTCCGGCGCGGTCTATCCGGTCGACCTGGTGGTGGATGCGGGGGACAGGCAAGGACTGCTGCGCGACATTTCCGACGTGCTGTCGCGCGAGAAAATCAATGTGACGGCGGTCAGGACGCAATCCCGGGGAGGCATTGCCCATATGAGCTTTGTGGTTGAATTATCAGAGAAAGGCATTCTCCAGAGAGTGTTATCCTTGCTGCGCGAGGTGCCAGGTGTCATTCGCGCCGAACGACGCTGAGAAATCGCCAGCACGCGCCGGGTGTCTGTGATCTTGGAGAGGGTCGGAATCTGAATTCGAGCACGTCCGTCAACGCAAGGCCGCATCGCTGGGCAGTGGCCAGCGGTTACCGGGTGCGCATTGCCGCTTTTGTCCTGATCGGCGCGCCGATTGGTTTGCTGCTGTATTCGCAGGGCCATGGCGCGGTGCTCTGGGCCTTGTTCGTCTTGCAGTTCCTGGCCTATCCGCATGCGCTGCACTGGCTGACGCGCAAGTCCCTGGTTCGCGACTGGACCGAGTTCAACAACATGCTGGTTGACTCCGTGTTGTGCGGCGCATGGGCGGCGGGCCTCGGCTTCCCGCTGTGGATCAGCGTGGTTTTGTTCGTCGCCAACCTGCTGAACCACACCATAACGCGCGGGATTTCCGGCGTCCTGACCTGCTCCGCGACCTTTGTCGGCGGCGCGCTGGCGTCCACCGCGGTGATCGCATTCCATGTGTCCACGGATACCGGCGGCCTGGTGACGCTGGCATCGATCATCGGGCTGGCTGTGTACCTGTCGCTGATCGGCGTCGAGTTCTTCGCCTATGTCGACCAGCTGCACAAGGTCCAGGACACGCTGGATAGCCAGAAGCAGACGCTCGAAAATGCCAATGCGATGCTGCACGCGCAGATCGGCAAGATCAACGACCTGCAGGAAAAACTCCACGACCAGGCCAATCGCGATTCGCTGACCGGTCTCTTCAATCGCCGCTATCTCGAAGGCACGCTCGAACGCGAACTGGCGCGCTGCAAGCGGGAAGCCGTGCCGCTGTCGATGCTGATGATCGACATCGACCATTTCAAGAGCGTGAACGACAGCCATGGTCATCAGGCCGGCGACGAGGTGTTGCGGGTTTTCAGCCTGCTGCTGCTGGAGAATGCCCGTACCGAGGACATCGTATGCCGCTACGGCGGCGAGGAGTTCCTGCTGGTGTTGCCGAAGATGCCGCTGGACATCGCCCGCGACCGCGCGGCGCAGTTGCTGAAGCTGTTTCAGGAGCAGGTGGTGTCGTTCGGCGACTTGCGGCTGCAGACCACCATCTCGATGGGGATTGCCGCAACGCCGGAGCATGCGGACACGGCGGACGGGCTGATCCGCTGCGCGGACGACGCGCTGTATCAGGCGAAGCGGGCGGGCCGCAATCGGGTGATGGTGTTCGACGCCAAGCCGGCCGACTAGGTCGGGCCGGCCGCTGCAATAGCGGCATGCGGCGCAAGCTATCCTAGGCAATCCGGCTTGCAAGCCGGCCCAAATGCAGGCGCGGCAGGGCGGCGCGCAGGCGTTCCGGATGCGCCGAGGCGTACAGATGCAGGCGGCCGCCGCCCTGGGCGAGGCGGCCGGCCAGGCGTTGCGTCTGACGCGCCACCGCCGCCGCGACATCGACCAGTTGTGCGCGGCTGCCGACGACCTCGCGCAGCAGCGGCGCCAGAAAGCTGTAGTGCGTGCAGCCCAGCACGATGCGGTCGATCCCCTGTTCCAGCAGTGGCTCGATGCGGGTGCGGATATCCGTCGCCAGCGCCGGGTCGTCGAGCTGCAGCATTTCGACATGCGTGGCCCAGCCGGGGCAGGGCTCGACAAAGACCTCGACCTGGCCGGCATGATCGCGAATCAAGTGCTTGAGGCGCTGGCTTTTGGCGGTCGCCTCGGTCACCAGCACGGCGATACGGCCGCTCACGCTGTCCTGCGCCGCCGGTTTGATGCCGGGCTCGATGCCGACCACGGGCAGGCCCGGATGGGCGGCGCGCAAGGCCTGCACCGCGGCGGCGGTGGCGGTATTGCAGGCCACCACGAGCAACTCGCAGCCTTGCGCCGCAAGATAGTTGCCAATGGCCAGCACGCGGCACTGGATCTGCGCTTCGCTCTTGTTGCCGTAAGGAACGTGGGCGGTGTCGGCGAAATAGGCGAAGTCGGCCTGCGGCAAGGCCTCGACCAGCGCCGCCAGCACCGAGAGGCCGCCGAGGCCGGAATCAAAGACGCCGATCATGGGCACGAAAGTTGGCGCTGGCGACACGGCGTCGTTGTGCGACAGGGCGGCATCATAAGCAGGCTTATCGAAGCATGGGATGGGGCCGAGTTTACCGCGCCAGCCGCAAATTGCCGCGGCGCGTTGACGCCGGAACGCGGATGCACCGCAGGGCGGAGTTACTTGAAAGCTGAATAGATTAGGGCTAATCTTTGGTGCATCTTTCGGAGAGCGCGCGTCCCCATCCTTGGCGGGCGATGCGGGCGCCGGGGAGATCCATCTTGTCGATGTCGGCCTGTGCTCGCTGGACCCGCGCACTGGCAAGTTTCTTGCCGGTGATGTGGGGCTTGTTGCGCCGGGCACCGACCCTCGGCGCCGCGGTCTGTTTCTCATCTCGCGCCGCTGTGGCGGGCCGCGGCGCAGTGAAATGCGCGTCCCCGGCGCGTGCCGCGCTGTGTGCCGCGCTGGCAGCCATGCCATGCGCCGCGCTCGCGACGGCGGGATTTTTTCAGAACGGCTACGGACTGAAGGCCAAGGGCATGGGCGGTGCGGCCGCGGCGTATCCGCAGGATGCCCTGGTCGCCGCGACCAACCCCGCGGGAATGGTGTGGGTCGGCAACCGGCTGGATATCGGTGTGGAACAGTTCGATGCCGATCGCGGTTCCACCATCTCCGGTAACACCATGGGACTTTCCGGAAGTCGCGACGCCAACGGCATCCGCAGGTTCGCGGTGGCGGAACTCGGATTCAACCGCATGCTCGGACAGGATTGGTCGCTCGGCGTGGCGGTGTTCGGCAACGGTGGCATGACCGGCTACACCGACAATCCGCTGACGGCGCTGAACGGTTCGAGCCCGGCGGGGATGAATTTCAAGCAGCTCAACGTGGCGCCCACGCTGGCGATGAAACTGGGCGACAAGCACTCGATCGGCCTGTCGGTCACGCTTGTCCTCCAGCAACTGGCGGTGACGGGAATGGAGCATTTCGACGATCCGATCTTTTCCGCCTTTCCCGGCAGCGTCACCAATCGCGGCAAGGACCATGCATCCGGGCTCGGCTGGCGGGTCGGCTGGCTCGGACGCGTGACTCCCGATCTCAGCCTCGCTGCGGCCTACCAGCCGCGGACCCGGATCAAGAAATTCGATCGCTACAAGGGGCTGCTCGCCGATGGCGGAAATTTCGACGTCCCGCAACACTACGTGCTCGGCGCCGCGTTCAGGCTGACGAGTGCGCTGACCGCCGTGGCGGACATCCAGCGCATCGATTTTTCCGGAGCGCGTTCGCTGGGCAACCGTGCCGACTGCTTCCTCGCGGTCTCGTGCCGACTCGGCACGCCGGCCGGACCGGGTTCCGGTTGGCGCGACGCCACGGTAGCCAAGCTCGGCCTTGCCTACGGGGTCACCCCGACGCTGGTGCTGCGCGCGGGGGTGACACTGCTGCGCCAGCCGATACCGTCCAGCCAGACGCTACTGAACGTTTTCGCGCCGGCGGTGAGCGAGCGTCACGTTTCGATCGGTGCGACCTGGCAGGTCAATGCGAGTTCGGAACTGACGATCTACTACATGCAGGCTGCCGAAAACACCGTGACAGGCAGCGCGTCGATTCCGCCGGGATTCCCGCCGGGAGGCGTTGGCGGGGGCGAAGCCGATTTGCGCATGAAGCAAAGCGCCCTGGGGATAGCGTGGGGGTGGCGCCTGTGATGGGCATCCGTTGCTCGCGCAGCCACCCTTGCGTCCGCTCGGGTCGGCCGCGCCATCGCGCCGGGGAATAAACGCGCCCCGCCGAACGTATACCTTCACAGCCGCGAAACTTAGTCCGGGGAGGTCCCATGGCCTTTCATCTGTACCGACTCAACGAGTTGTACTCCAATGCCGACGGTTCGATACAGTTCATCGAACTGACCGTGGGCAGTTTCAATAGCGAGTCCTTCTGGTCCGGCCAAAGCCTCACGGCCAGCCAGGGCGGCATCACGCACAGCTACACGTTTCCTGGCAACCTGCCCAGCACGGCAACCGCTAACCGTTCGGTCCTGGTGGCCACCCAGGGATTTGCCGACCTGGGTCTGGTCACGCCCAATTTCATCGTTCCGGACCAGTTCCTGTTTACCAATGGCGGCACGGTCAACTTTGCCGGCGTCAGCAGCATCACCTACGCATCCCTGCCGACGGATGGATCGCTTTCGCTGAGCGCGGGGGGTACCACGGCAACCAACTCGCCGAAGAACTTTGCTGGCGACCAGGGCACGGTCGTCCCGCTGCCCGCAAACAGCGCTCCCGTTGTGGCGAACGCCCTGGCCAACCAAAGCGCCAGCGAAGACAGCCCATTCAGCTACACCGTCCCGACCGACAGCTTCAGCGACCCCGATGCCGGCGATGCGCTGAGCTACAGCGCTACCCGGGCCGATGGTACGGCCCTGCCGAGCTGGCTTGATTTCAACGCCGGCACCCGCAGCTTCAGCGGCATTCCGCCCGATGCCGCAGTCGGGACGGTCGACGTCCGCGTCACCGCGACCGACGGCAGCAATGCCAGCGTCGCGGATGACTTCTCGATTACGGTGTTCGCCACCAACGACCCGCCCAGCGGGGAAGTCAGCCTTGGCGGCACGCTGCGGATGGACCAGACCCTTGACGTCAGCGATACGCTGAGCGACGCCGACGGACTGGGCACGCGCGCCTATACCTGGCAGGCCAGCAGCGACGGCGTGAACTGGATCGACATCGGCAGCGGTGGCAGCCTGGTCCTGGGCGAGGCCGAGGTGGGCAAGCTGGTACGCGTAAGGGCGGGCTATACCGACGGCCAGGGCTTCGGCGAGAGCGTCACCAGCGCCAACAGCTTGCCGGTGCACGGGCACCGGGCCGGCACCGCCGCCAACGATATCCTGGTGGGAACGGCCTATCCGGACCTGCTCGAAGGCGGCGACGGCAACGACGTGCTCAATGGCGGCCGTGGCGCCGACCAGATGGAAGGCGGCAGCGGCAACGATATGTATGTCATCGACCATCGCTTCGACCAGATCATTGAACTGGCCGACAGCGGGTTCGACAGCGTCAGCGCCAAGCTGAACCACACCCTGACCGACAACGTCGAGAACCTCTACCTCACCGGTTCCGTCACGCTGCGCAGCGGTGGCTTCTTCTCCCGAAAGACTACCACCATCGACTTGAGCATCGACGGCACGGGCAATGCATCCGACAACCTGCTGCGCGGCAACCGGGCCCACAACCACCTGGACGGCCTGGGCGGCAATGACACCTTGCTGGGCGGAGCCGGGGCGGACGTTCTGCAGGGGGGCACGGGCGCGGACCGGCTGGTGGGTGGCACCGGGGCCGACGTTTTCGTCTTTGCCGGCGGCGATGGCGGCGCCAGCCTGGCGGCAGCCGACCTGCTCTACGACTTCGAGGACGGCATCGACCGGATCGCGCTGGCGGGCGGGCTCGACTTTGCCGGGCTGAGCATCCTCCCGGGCAATGGCATCGACACCGCCACGCACAACACGGTCATCGTCACCGGCAGCGGGGAGTATCTGGCCGTGCTGCTGGGCGTCAGCGCCTGCGCCATCACGGCGCTGGATTTCCAGACGTTCGGGGTGTGAGCGCGGAGCGAGGTTCGCTGCCGGTTCGCGAGTAGCGGCAATCGGTCGGCAGCGGGCAGGGATTACGCAGTATTCACCGCAGGGCCACCGTGCTCAGCGCCATGCGTCAGATCATGAAAATTCCAAAGTCAGAGCTGGCGACACGGCGGCGGGTGGTGGCCGACGCATGTCCTGATTGTCAGGAAGTCCTCGCGGTCGCGGTATTGCAGGCCACCACGAGCAGTTCGCAGCTCTGCGCCGCAAGATAGTCACCGATGGCCGGCTGCGCGGTTAAGCGCCCCTTAAGCGCAAGCGGGCATACTGGTTGTCGTCAACCCAAAGGAGTCATTCAAATGTCCCGATCCCCGAACTTCGCCAGGAGACTGGTCGCCGTCATTGGCGGCGTGTTGCTCGTCGTCGCAAGCGTGGCTTTCATCACCATTCCCTATTCGCTCGGCGCTCATCCGGGGGAAGCCCTTGTGATGGGAGCAAATCAGCCTTATTTTCATGCCAGCTGATTCGCGCCAAGGCTAGAATCGCAGCCAACCCATGCTGCCGGAATCCCTGAAACGCTACGCCTGGCTGTCCATCGCGGCGGCGCTGGCCACCATACTGCTGAAAGGCGTGGCGTGGCAGCTGACCGGCTCGGTCGGGCTGTTGTCGGATGCGATCGAGTCCTTCGTGAACCTTGCCGGGGCGCTCATGGCGCTCTGGATGTTGACGGTGGCGGCGTTGCCGGCGGATGAGGATCATCCTCATGGCCACGGCAAGGCGGAGTATTTCTCCAGCGCCTTCGAGGGCTTTCTGATCCTGCTGGCGGCCCTCAGCATTGCTTATACGGCGGTTGCGCGCCTGCTGAGTCCCCAGCCGCTGGAAGCGGTCGGTATCGGGTTGGCGGTGTCGATGGCCGCCTCCGCCATCAATTTCGCCACGGCCCGCGTCCTGATGCGAGTCGGGCGCGAACACCACTCGATCACGCTTGAGGCCGACGCCCATCACCTGATGACCGACGTGTGGACCTCCGCAGGGGTCATTGCGGGTGTTGGCCTGGTCTGGCTGAGTGGCTGGCTCTGGCTCGATCCGGCGATTGCGCTGCTGGTTGCCGCGAACATCGTCTGGACCGGCTGGCAACTGATGCGCCGTTCCGCCGCCGGCCTGATGGACGCGGCGCTTTCCAGCGAAACGCTGGAACAGATCGAGGCGCTACTGGCCGGCTACCGCCGTCAGGGTCTGGACTTCCACGCCCTGCGCACGCGCCAGGCCGGCCGCCGCGCTTTCATCACCCTGCATGTGCTGGTGCCGGGAAACTGGACGGTGCAGCAGGGGCACGACTGGGCGGAGCGCATCGAAGCGGACATCTGCGGCCTACTGCACAACGCGCATGTCACCACGCATCTGGAGCCCATCGAAGATCCGCTGTCGATGAAAGATCAGGCGCTCGATCGACCGCCGTCCTGAAGCCTGATTCGGCGCGACGACGCCGGTGCGCAAGTATCAGCCGACGGTGACCGGAATCCTGCCGATCTTCGCCTGCCATTCCCTGGGCCCGGTTATATGCACCGAACTGCCGAGCGAATCGACGGCGACGGTGACCGGCATGTCTTTCACGTCGAATTCGTAGATGGCCTCCATGCCGAGATCGGCGAAGCCGACCACTTTCGCCGACTGGATCGCCTTGGCGACGAGGTAGGCGGCGCCGCCGACCGCCATCAGGTAGGCTGACTGGTTGTCCTTGATCGCCTCGATTGCCGCGGGGCCGCGCTCGGATTTGCCGATCATCGAGATCAGGCCGGTCTGTTCCAGCATCATGCGGGTGAACTTGTCCATCCGCGTCGCCGTGGTGGGGCCGGCGGGGCCGACCACTTCGTCACGCACCGGGTCCACAGGGCCGACGTAGTAGATGACGCGGTTGGTGAAATCGACCGGCAGCTTCTCGCCCTTGGCCAGCATGTCGGCGATGCGCTTGTGCGCGGCATCGCGGCCGGTCAGCATCTTGCCGTTGAGCAACAGCTTCTGGCCGGGCTTCCAGGCCGCGACCTGGGCCTTGGAGAGGCTATTGAGGTCGACGCGGGTGGCGGTGGCGGCATCGGCCTGCCAGGTCACCTGGGGCCAGTCTTCGAGGCTGGGCGGCTGCAGTTTGGCCGGGCCGGAACCGTCGAGATGGAAGTGGCAATGGCGCGTCGCCGCGCAGTTGGGAATCAGCGCCACCGGCAGGTTGGCGGCATGGGTCGGGTAGTCGAGCACCTTGACGTCGAGCACCGTGGTCAGGCCGCCAAGACCCTGCGCGCCGATGCCCAGCGCGTTGATCTTCTCGTGCAGTTCGAGCCGCAGTTCCTCGGCGCGCGTGAGTTTGTCACCCCGGGTGCCGCGCGCTTTCAGTTCATGGATGTCCACCGGCGCCATGATGGCTTCCTTGGCCAGCAGCATGGCCTTTTCCGGCGTGCCGCCGATGCCGACTCCGAGGATGCCGGGCGGGCACCAGCCGGCGCCCATGGTCGGTATCGTCTTGAGTATCCAATCGACCAGATCGTCGGAGGGATTGAGCATGGCGAACTTGGCCTTGGCCTCCGAGCCGCCTCCCTTGGCCGCGCAGATCACTTCGACGTGGTCGCCGGGAACGATTTCGTAATGCACCACGGCCGGGGTGTTGTCCTTGGTGTTCTTGCGCGTGCCGGCCGGGTCGGCCAATACCGAGGCGCGCAGCGGGTTGTCTGCGTTGCCATAGGCGCGGCGCACGCCTTCATTGACCATCTCTTGCACCGAGAGCGTGGCATCCCACTGCACCTGCATGCCGACCTTGAGGAAGACCAGTGCGATCCCTGTGTCCTGGCAGATCGGGCGGTGGCCCTCGGCCGACATGCGGCTGTTGGTGAGTATTTGGGCGATGGCGTCCTTGGCCGCCGGCGACTCCTCTCGCTCGTAGGCTTCGCCCAGCGCCGTGATGTAGTCGAGCGGGTGGTAGTAGCTGATGAACTGGAAGGCGTCGGCGATGGACTGGACGAAATCGTCCTGGCGGATGGTGGTCATGGCGGCTCCGTGGGCTGTGTTCAGTGTTTTCCAGTGGACAAGGTCTGCATCATGATCTTGTCCGTATAGGCGATGGCGATCGCCGAGAGCAGGAAGGAAACGTGGATGGCGATCTGGGCGATGATGACGCGGTCTTCGACCTGTGGCGCATTGATGAAGGTACGCAGCAGGTGGATCGAGGAAATGCTGATCAGCGCCACCGCCAGCTTGACCTTGAGCACGCCGGCATTGACGTGGGACAGCCATTCCGGCTGGTCGGGATGGCCTTCGAGGTCGAGCCGCGAAACGAAGGTTTCGTAACCGCCGATGATGACCATTATCAGCAGGTTGGCGATCATGACCACGTCGATCAGGCCGAGGACGATCAGCATCACCTCGTTCTCGCTTAGGCTGCCGGCCTTGGTCACGAGCAGTGCCAGTTCGTGCATGAACTGATACACATAGACGCCCTGGGCGATGATCAGCCCGAGATACAGGGGCGCCTGCAGCCAGCGGCTCCAGAAGATGAAAAACTCCATGGGTTTGATGATCTGATTCATAAGGGCGGGCAAGGTTGGTGCGGGGCAGCAATATTACCTCAGGAGCCGGACCGCAAAGCCGGACGGGCAGCGTAAGTCGCATGTAAGGCTCTTTCGCTTTAATATGTAAGCACTTAAAATCTATGGCTGCGACAAGCAGCAGAGCCGATCGGCAGCAGCGTTGTCTTCCAAAAGCGAATACCAGCATGGCCGCCTGACCCCAGGTCCGGCCAGCTTGGCGGAAATTCTTTTCATCCGGATTCCATCCGGCTACATGCGAGAGGAGAGGTGTCAATGTCCAGCATCGAATCAAATGTCACGGAAAGTCGTGTATTCCCCCCGGCGGACGCTGTGGTCAAGAAGGCCACTATTTCCGGGATGGCGGCCTACGAGGCGCTGTGCAAGGAGGCCGAGCAGGATTACGCCGGTTACTGGGCGCGACTGGCCCGTGAGCATGTGACCTGGAAGCAGCCTTTCACCAAATCGCTGGACGAATCCAAGGCACCCTTTTACGAGTGGTTTGCCGATGGCAAGCTGAACGTTTCCTACAACTGCCTCGATCGCAACATCGAAGCCGGTCTGGGCGACAAGGTCGCGATCATTTTTGAAGCCGACGGCGGCGAGGTCACCAAGGTGACCTACAAGGATCTGTTGACCCGCGTCGCCAGGTTCGCCAATGCGCTGAAGGCGCACGGCATCAAGAAGGGCGATCGCGTCCTGATCTACATGCCGATGTCGATCGAAGGCGTGGTGGCGATGCAGGCCTGCGCCCGCATCGGCGCGATCCACTCGGTGGTGTTCGGCGGCTTCTCGGCCAAGAGCGTGCAGGAGCGCATCCAGGATGCCGGCGCGGTTGCCGTGATCACCGCCGACGAACAATGTCGCGGCGGCAAGAACATTCCGCTGAAGCCCGCGGTCGACGACGGCATCGCCATGGGCGGCTGCGAATCGATCAAGACCGTGATAGTTTTCAAGCGCACCGGCGGTCCCTGCAACATGGTGGCCGACCGTGACATCTGGTGGGACGACGCCATCGCCGGCCAGTCCGACACCTGCGAGCCGGAATGGGTCGGTGCCGAGCATCCGCTGTTCCTGCTCTACACCTCGGGTTCCACCGGCAAACCGAAGGGCGTCCAGCACAGCTCCGGCGGCTATCTGCTGCATGCGATCCTGACCATGAAGTGGACCTTCGACATCCAGGCCGACGACGTCTTCTGGTGCACCGCCGACATCGGCTGGGTCACCGGCCACACCTATATCACCTATGGCCCGCTGGCCTGCGGCGCCACCGAGATCGTGTTCGAAGGCGTGCCGACCTATCCGGATGCCGGGCGCTTCTGGAAGACCATTGAAAAGCACAAGGTCAGCATCTTCTACACCGCGCCGACGGCGATCCGCTCGCTGATCAAGGCCGGTGAGAATACCCCGACCACGCATCCGAAGAATTACGACCTGACCAGCCTGCGCATCCTCGGTTCGGTCGGCGAGCCGATCAATCCGGAAGCCTGGATGTGGTACTACAACAATGTCGGCGGCGGCCGCTGCCCGATCGTCGATACCTTCTGGCAGACCGAAACCGGCGGCCACATGATCACCCCGCTGCCCGGCGCCACGCCGCTGGTGCCGGGTTCCTGCACCCTGCCTTTCCCCGGTATCGCCGCCGCCATCGTCGATGAGACTGGCAATGACGTCGAATGGGGCAAGGGCGGTTTCCTGGTGGTCAAGAAGCCCTGGCCGGCGATGATCCGCACCATTTATGGCGATCCGGAGCGCTACAAGAAGTCCTACTTCCCGGTGGATTTCGGCAGCAATCTGTATCTGGCCGGCGACGGCGCGATGCGCGACGCCAAGACCGGCTACTTCACCATCATGGGCCGCATCGACGACGTGCTGAACGTTTCCGGACACCGCATGGGTACCATGGAAATCGAGTCGGCGCTGGTCTCCAATCCGCTGGTGGCGGAAGCCGCCGTGGTGGGCCGTCCCGATGACCTGACCGGCGAAGCCATCTGCGCCTTCGTCGTGCTCAAGCAGTCGCGCCCCACGGCGGAAGAAGCGAAGAAGATCGCCAACGAACTGCGCAACTGGGTCGGCAAGGAAATCGGCCCGATCGCCAAGCCCAAGGACATCCGCTTCGGCGAGAACCTGCCGAAGACCCGCTCCGGCAAGATCATGCGCCGCCTGCTGCGCAGCCTGGCCAAGGGCGAGGAGATCACCCAGGACGTGTCGACGCTGGAGAACCCTGGCATTCTGGATCAGCTGAAGCAGAACGCCTGAGTTTGTCCGTAGTGTGAAAAAAAGCGCCCCTCGCAAGACGGGCGCTTTTTTTGTGGGCGCGAATCCGCGATAAGCGGCACCTTAGAATCCGGCTGCGCGTGCCACTCATAGCGAATCCCAAGTCTTGCAGCCGCCTATTCAGCTCCACCAGGCCCCGGCACCGGTGCAAGAATATGCGAAGTGATAGACCATGAGCAATTCATGGATAATGTGCGATTGACGCAGGCAGCACCTGACGCTCCGCAAAACTTCAATCCCGATATTGAAATCAGCGGGTTCATGATTTTGCGCATGGAAAGAAAATCGCAATGGCAATCCCACTCGACAACGTCGTTCCCGTCACCGGCAATTCGCTGATCGACGGCCTTACCTGGGGTTCCGCCTGGCAATTCGAAGATGCCAGCCATGTCCTGACCTATTCCCTCAGTCTCAACGACAACCCGAACGGCGGCGAGTGGACCACGGCGCTGTCGGATGCTGCACGCCAGGCCTTGGTGGCGTGGTCGAATGTCGCCAATCTCAGCTTTGTCGAGAGTGGCAGCGGCACGGTGTATGACCAAAGTCCCGCAGATATCGTCATTTCACTGACGGGCAACGAAATGCAGTCCCTCTTGCCGGGTCTGGTCGGATTTACTTTACCGCCCAGCCCGTCCTTCGTGGATGCCTTGCTCGTAATGGCTGGCGAAACTCGTGACACGAATCGCCAGCCGGAAGGGGACATCGCGCTGGATAATTATTACCCCGGGTTCGATTATCTGAGCGCGGGTGGCGTTGGCCGGATGATCATGCTCCACGAGATCGGGCACGCGCTCGGGCTCAAGCACACGGACGACGGGCATGAAGGCAGGCCTACCTTTGCCAGCCTGGGCATTTCGAACTTCGATTCGAACCTCTACACGGTGATGAGCTACACGGATGCCACGGGTCAGCTCTTCGGGCAGAACCAAAGCTCAGGCAACGCCGCAACGCCGATGCCGCTGGACATTCTGGCGATCCAGCAGATCTATGGCGCCAATCTCAGTTTCCATACGGGAAACGATATCTACGTACTTGACGCAAGCGCGATTGTGCAGACCATCTGGGATGCCGGTGGTACTGACACGCTGAGCGCCGCGTCGTCCAGCAGCGCCGTAACGATCGATCTTCGCCAAGGCTATTACTCGCAATTGAGCGGGTCGCAAGGCAGACTGGGGATCTCGTACAACGTCAGCATCGAAGGCGCGATCGGCGGCACCGGAGACGATACGTTGATTGGAAGCAACGCCGCCAATACTCTGGATGGCGGAGCGGGTAATGACGCACTCGATGGCGGGAGCGGGATCGATACGGCGACCTACTCCGGCAGCATGGCCGGCTATCAATTCGGTCTGAATGCAAGTAGCCAAATCACCATCACCGACATCGATCCAGGCAATGGCAACGATGGCCTTGACACACTGATCGGTGTGGAGGGCGCCCAGTTTGCCGATAGCTTTCTGGACCTGGGTCGAGTTCGGCGAGAAACCCAGGTCAATTCCTCCGCATCAGGCGACCAGTTATCTCCGTCCATTGCGACGCTGACTGATGGCGGTTGGATAATTGCGTGGCACGGTTCCACTTCTGGAATGCTCCTGCAGCGGTACGACTCCGATGGCACCGCGGTGGGAGTCGCAACGCATTTGGATGCAGGGACCGGCGGTGGTGGGGCCTACCCCTCCGTTGCTCCGCTCGCTGACGGCGGTTGGGTGGTTACGTGGGTATCCAGCTACACGGATATTTACGGTGACGTTTTCGCCCAACGCTACCATGCCGACGGCACGGTATTGGGAAGCGCAACTCGGGTCAATACCTATACTGCCATGTATCAACACGACCCGAGCGTGGTCGCGCTATCGGATGGCGGATGGATCGTAACGTGGACCTCGAGCAATCAGGATGGCAGCGGCGCAGGGGTCTATGCGCAGCGATACCAGGTAGACGGCACGGCGCTAGGTGCCGAAATTAGGGTCAATACTCATACGGATTTCGATCAGTACTCCTCTTCCGTGGCAACCTTGGTCGACGGTGGATGGGTAGTCTTTTGGAAATCTGATGACCCTGTCGCGGGCGACCATATCTACTATCAGCGCTTTGCTGCGGATGGCGCCACCGCCGGCGTGGAAACTCTGATTGGTCGTGGTTCGGAACCCTCGGTTGCCGCGCTGTCCGATGGAGGATGGGTGGCAGCGTGGACTTCCGGCTGGGGGGACGGTAGCTGGGGGGGTATTGCTGCCCAGCGTTACAACGCAGATGGCACGCCAGCAGGTGGGCAAACCATCGTAAATACCTACACGACAAATAGCCAAAATAGTCCTTCGGTGACTGCACTGCCTGATGGTGGCTACGTTGTGGTCTGGGAGTCCCACGAACAAGACGGTAGCGGCTTCGGCATCTACGCGCAGCGTTTCGACGCCGGTGGGTCGACGGTGGGCTTGGAATCGCGTGTCAATACCTATAGCTATAACGACCAAAAGTCGCACAAGGTTGCAGCCCTGCCAGATGGTGGTTACGTGGTGACGTGGCAATCGAACGGCCAGGACGGAAGCGGCTACGGGATCTATTCGCGGCGATTTGACTCCGACGGCAATGAGGTCAATTGGTCGGGGGATGCCAACGCAAACGTGTTGAACTGGTCAGGACCCGTTGCCATTGAATTGGACGGTGGCGCAGGAAGCGACACGTTGACGAGCGGCAGCGGGGCGGACTACCTTGACGGCGGCAGCGGCGCGGATTCGATGTTCGGTGGCGCGGGTGATGATCTCTACATCGTTGACAACACTGGCGACAGCGTCACGGAACTGGCGGGAGGCGGCTCCGACTCGGTCAGGAGCAGTGCTCCGAGCTTTGCGCTCTCGGCCAACATCGAGTACCTGATTCTGACCGGAGCAGGAAATATCGATGGTACCGGCAACGCAGACCCCAACGTTCTCACAGGAAACAGCGGGAACAACGAGCTCGATGGCGGCGCCGGCAATGACACTCTAATAGGGGGCGGCGGGGCCGATACGTTGACAGGCGGAGCAGGCGACGACCAGATCTACGTCGACAGCGCAGATGATGTCGTGGTCGAGGCGGTGGGAGATGGGACGGACACGGTATCAAGCAGTGCCAGCTACACACTCACGGCGAATGTTGAGAACCTGATCCTTACGGGTAGCGCAGCCGTGGGGATGGGCAACACGCTGGCGAACGCGATCACAGGGAATGCGGCGAACAACACCCTTGCCGGGGATGCCGGCAACGACACGCTGACGGGCGAGGCCGGCAGTGACGCCCTGACCGGCGGGGCCGGCAATGACACTCTCGATGGCGGAAGTGGAAGTGACACGCTGGCGGGCGGGGCAGGCAATGACAGTCTCGATGGCGGAAGTGGAAGTGACAACGCGATCTATTCCGGTGTGATAGCCGGCTATCAGCTTGGGTTGAATGCCAGCAACCAGATCACCGTCACCGACATAGACCCGATCGACGGAGACGAAGGAATCGACACGCTGACCACGATGGAAAGCATTCAGTTTGCAGACGGCGAGTTCAGGACGATCCAGATTCGAGTTGAAACGCGTGTCAATACGTACGTCGCAAATAGTCAAGGAGCATCGTCCGTAGCGGCGTTGTCCGACGGCGGCTGGGTGGCGACATGGAGGTCGGATGGACAGGACGGCGGTTATGGAGGGATCTACGCTCAGCGTTATCACGCCGACGGCACAGCGTTGAGTGTCGAAGCGCTCGTCAATACCTTTACTGCGACGGATCAGGAGTCGCCATCGGTAGCGGCGCTAGCTGATGGCGGATGGGTGGTCGCCTGGGAGTCCTATGGTCAAGACGACAGCGGGTATGGAATCTATGCTCAGCGTTTTGCCGCTGACGGTACGGCGGCTGGCGGGGAAGCCCGCGTCAATGGCTACACGACGAATGACCAGACTGCGCCGTCCGTGACGGCGTTGTCCGACGGTGGATGGGTAGTGGTCTGGCAGTCCAACGGCCAGGACGGTGACGGCAACGGCATCTATGCTCAGCGGTACGCCGCTGATGGCACGTCGATCGGTGCGGAAGCGCGCGTCAATAGCTACACGACGGGTGGGCAGAGCGCTCCGTCCGTGGCCGCGTTGTCCGACGGGGGATGGTTGGTGAGCTGGCAGTCCTACAGCCAGGACAGTTATGGGGGCTCTGGCGTTTACAGTCAGCGTTACTACTCTGACGGTACGCCGGCAGACGGGGAAACGCGCATTAATTCCTACACGGTTGGCAATCAGTCCAGGCCCAGCGTGGCGGCACTGGCCGACGGTGGTTGGTTCGTGACATGGACTTCCGATTTCCAGAGCGGGGTCATCGGCCGGCGCTATGACGCGGACGGTGGGGCGGTTGGCGCGGAAATGCGCGTCAATACTTTCACGACACTTGACCAGTTCGACCCATCGGTCGCGGTGTTGTCCGACGGTGGCTGGGTGGTGACGTGGACATCCGACCTTCAGGACGGCAGCAGTTATGGCATCTATGCTCAGCGCTACCACGCCGACGGCACGGCGGCGGGTGCGGAAACCCGCGTCAATACCTACACGTTTTCCATGCAGACTGGCTCATCCGTGACGGCCTTGTCCGACGGAGGCTACGTGGTGACATGGTCGTCGAATTACTACCTGGATGGCCAGTACGATTCTGGAGTCTATTTCCAGCGGTACGATGCTTATGGCAATTTGGTCAATTGGAAGGGTGATGCAAATGCCAACTCGCTGAATTGGTCGGGTCCCGTCGCAATCACCCTTGAGGGCGGCGCCGGCAACGACACCCTGAACGGCGGCGACGGCAATGACACGTTGGATGGCGGCTTGGGAATCGACGTCGCGCAGTTTTACCTGGACAGCAGTCAGGCGACGCTGAGCAAGGACGCAGGCGGCTGGACCGTGGTCAGCAGCTACGGCACCGACCGCCTGATCGACATCGAGTATGTACGGTTCAGCGACCGTTCCGTGTATGTCGGGTCCAACTCGCTGCCCACCGGAATAGTTGGCGTTGGCGGCACGGCGACGCAGGGCCATATCCTGACCGCAACGGATACCCTGGCCGATGCCGACGGTCTGGGCGTCATCAGCTACCAGTGGCAGTCCAGCCTGGACGGCACCGTCTGGAACAACGCCGACACCGGCCTCACGCTGACCCTCACTTCCGCCTTGGTCGGCCAGCAGATCCGGGCCGTCGCCAGCTACACCGACGGCAATGGCACGATGGAATCGGTCAACTCGCTGGCAACCCCCAAGGTGGTGGGCCACCAGTCCGGTACGTTGAATAACGACAACCTGCTTGGCACCGCCTACGCCGACACGCTGCTCGGTCTCGCGGGCAATGACACTCTGCTCGGTGGCGAGGGCAACGACCGACTCGACGGCGGTCGCGGCGTCGACCGGATGGAAGGCGGCAGCGGCAACGATCTGTATCTCGTCGATCATCGCTTCGACCAGATCACCGAACTGGCCGACAGCGGATTCGACAGCGTCAGCGCCAAGGCCAGTCATGTCCTCGCCGACAACGTCGAGAACCTCTACCTCACCGGTTCCGTCACGCTGCGCAGCGGCGGCTTCTTCTCCCGGAAGACCATCACCATCGACTTGAACAGCGACGGTACCGGCAATGCATCCGACAACCTGTTGCGCGGCAATCGGGGTCACAACCAGCTGGACGGCCTGGGCGGCAACGACACCCTGCTGGGCGGGGCCGGGGCGGATGTCCTGCGGGGGGGTACCGGAGCGGACCGGCTGGTGGGTGGCGTCGGGGCCGATGTCTTCGTCTTTGCCGCCGGCGATGGCGGCGCCAGCCTGGCCGCGGCCGACATGCTCTACGACTTCGAGGACGGCATCGACCGCATCGCGCTGGC